>DASTYC010000025.1:0-153915 GCA_035765195.1 Streptosporangiaceae bacterium | reverse complement strand
AGCGAGCTGCGGCCGGAGACCGCGGAGGCGATCGCCGGGCACATCCGCCACTCGCGCACGTAGGGTGCCGCCCCATGGCCGAGCAGTTCCGCCACCGCCTGCGCGTGCGCTACGGGGAGTGCGACCCGCAGGGCGTCGTGTACTTCGCGCGCTACGCGGACTTCGTCGACATCGGGATGACCGAGCTGTGGCGCGACCGGATCGGGCCGTACGGCGAGATGGTCGAGGCGGGGAGCGACATGGTCGTCGCCGAGCTGGCGCTGCGCTACCGCGGGCCGGCCGTGTTCGACGACGAGGTCGACGTCGTGATCGACGTCGACCGGCTGGGGGAGACCTCGCTGACCTGCGCGTGGCGGATCGAGCGCGACGGGGCGGTGCTCGTCGAGGGCACGATCCGCCAGGTCTGCATCGATCCGGCCACGAAGGCGAAGAAGCCACTGCCGCCGGACGTCCGCGCCGCGCTGGCATGAGCGTCACCGCCACCCGGTACGTCACCCCGCTGCGCGAGGGCGGGTCGCTGCCGGGCCTGGTCGAAGCCGACGATCTCGGGACGTACGTGGCGAAGTTCACCGGCGCCGGGCAGGGCCGCAAGGCGCTGATCGCCGAGATCATCGCCGGCGAGCTCGCCCGCCGGCTCGGGCTGCGCGTGCCCGACATGGTGATCATCGACCTCGACCCGGTGATCGGACGGCACGAGCCCGACGAGGAGGTGCAGGACCTCCTGTCCGCCAGTCCGGGCTGGAACCTCGGCATCGACTTCCTGCCAGGCGCGCTCGGGTACGACCCGCTCGGCTGGGCCGCCGACGCCGGTTTCGCCTCGAAGGTGCTCTGGCTCGACGCCCTGATCGGCAACGTGGACCGCAGCTGGCGCAATCCCAACCTGCTGGTCTGGCACGGAAACGTCTGGCTGATCGATCACGGCGCGAGCCTGTACTTCCACCATGCCTGGGCCCGCGCGGGCGCGCTCGTGAAACGGCCGTACGACGCCGACGACCACGTCCTGGCGCCGTACGCCAAACAGCTGCCCGAGGCCGACGAGGAGCTCGCGCCGCTGGTGACCCGGGAGCTGCTCCGCGAGGTGGTCGGCCTCGTGCCCGAACCCTGGCTGAGCGGCGAGCCGGGGTTCGCCGGGCCGCCGGAGGTGCGGGACGCCTACGTCGCCTACCTCATGGACCGGCTGGCCGCCCCGCGCGACTGGCTCCCCAAGGTGGCCGCATGAGCCGCCGAGCGGAGGCGAGGCGATGAGCCCCTCCGCGAGCCGGCCGGACGCCAAGCTGGTGTACGAGTACGCGACGCTGCGCGTGGTGCCGAGCATCGAGCGCGGCGAGGCGATGAACGTCGGCGTCGTCCTGTACTGCCGAAAGCGCGACTACCTGGGCTGCCGCACGCACGTGGACGCCGACCGGCTGCGCGCCCTCGCCGCCGACCTCGACCTCGACGGCGTACGGCACGCGCTGCGCGCCGTCGACGCGGCGTGCCAGGGCGACCCGGAGGGCAGGCCGATGGAGCGTTCACCGGGCGAGCGGTTCCGCTGGCTCACGGCGCCGCGCAGCACGATCGTGCAGCCGGGCGCGGTGCATCCCGGGCTCACCGATGACCCGGCCGCCGAGCTCGGCCGCCTCTTCGACCTCCTCGTCGGCTGACCGCGGCGGCGCTCCGGCGAGAAACGACCGACTGATGCGGGTGTGGGCGAACGTCATCGAGGGTCATCGAGGTGTAACACGTCTCTAACAGCCGGCGCATACCTTGCTGTATGTGAAGCAAGTCAAGGTATCTGTGCAGGTCAGCGAAGCAAAGGCGGTCGATCCCGCGGTCCGGGAGCTGTGCGCGGCGCAGCAGGCGGAGCTCGAGTCGAGGTACGGCGCCGACTCAGGCGAACCGCTCAAGGGCATCGACCCGGCGGTCTCGTTCCTGGTGGCCCGGATCGCGGGCGAGCCGGTCGGCTGCGCGGGCCTCAAGCCGCTGGAGCCGGGGATCGCCGAGGTCACCCGCATGTACGTCCGGCCCGCGCATCGCGGTCACGGGATCTCGCGCCTGCTGCTGCGCGAGGTCGAAGGCATGGCCAAGGCGTGCGGCGTGACCACGATCCGGCTGGAGACCGGCGATCTGCAGCCCGAGTCGATCTCGCTCTACGGTTCCTCGGGTTATCAGCGCATCCCGGCCTTCGGTCCCTACGTGGGTTCACCCTTGAGCCTGTGTTTCGAAAAGCCGTTGTGACGAATCGCCCGTAACATGAGCCCCGATTCCGCGGAATCCACGCGCTCCCGCGCCCACGCTGGAGCCTGAGCGGGGACACCCGGAACAATGGGGTGGGTGACTCCCCCTTCGGCCGCCCACGCGGCAACCAACCGAGCGGCAGATCACTCACGCGGTTCATCGGGCCCGGCGGGACGCCGCGGCGTCGTCGTGCTCGGCTCGACCGGCTCGATCGGCACCCAGGCTCTCGACGTCATCCGGCGCAACCCCGAGCGGTTCCGGGTCCGCGGCCTGGCCGCCGGCGGCTCGCGGGTCGACCTGCTGGCGCGCCAGGCGCTGGAGTTCCGCCCCGAGGTGGTCGCCGTGGCCAAGGCGTCGGCGGCGCAAGACCTGCAACTGGCCTTCTACGCCGAGGCGCAGCGGCACGGCTACGCCACGGGCGAGTACCGGATACCGAAGATCCTCGCCGGTCCGGAGGCGGTGGCCGAGGTGGCCGCCCATCCGTGCGACGTGGTGCTCAACGGCGTCACCGGCGCGCTCGGGCTGTCGTCGACGCTCGCCGCCCTCGACGCCGGCCGTACGCTCGCGCTCGCCAACAAGGAGTCGCTGATCGTCGGCGGCCCGCTGGTGAAGGCCCGGGCCAAGCCCGGCCAGATCGTGCCGGTCGACTCCGAGCACTCCGCGCTGGCCCAATGTCTGCGCGGCGGGTCCGCGGCCGAGGTGCGCCGGCTGGTGCTGACCGCGAGCGGCGGACCCTTCCGCGGCCGCAGCCGTGCCGAGCTCGAGGACGTGACTCCTGAACAGGCGCTCGCCCACCCGACCTGGGACATGGGGCCGGTCGTGACGATCAACTCCGCCACGTTGATCAACAAGGGCCTGGAGGTCATCGAGGCGCACCTGCTGTTCGACATCCCCTTCGAGCGGATCGAGGTCATGGTCCATCCGCAGTCCATGATCCATTCGCTGGTGGAGTTCACGGACGGCTCGACGCTCGCCCAGACCGGCCCGCCCGACATGCGAATGCCGATCTCGCTCGGGCTGGCATGGCCGGAGCGGGTGGCCGACGCGGCGCCGGGCATCGACTGGAGCACGGCCCACACCTGGGAGCTGTTCCCGCTCGACAACGAGGCGTTCCCGGCCGTTCGGCTCGCCCGGCACGTCGGCGCGCTGGGCGGCACCGCGCCCGCGGTCTACAACGCGGCCAACGAGGAGTGCGTCGAGGCCTTTCGGAACGGACGATTGCCCTTCCTGGGAATAGTAGACACCGTCCAGCGGGTAGTGACCGAACACGACGTTCTGGACACGGGGGTGACGCTCGACGATGTGCTCGCGGCGGACGCGTGGGCACGTGAGCGGGCACGCGAACTCACCTGACCGGCGTCCCGGACGCTGACCGGCGGGACGGTGCATGAGCATCTTTTTCGGCATCATCGGCGTGATCGCGTTCGTGGTCGCGCTGCTCGCGACGGTCATGCTGCACGAAGCCGGACATTTCGCCACAGCCAAGCGGTTCGGGATGAAGGCCACCCAGTTCTTCGTCGGCTTCGGCCCGACGCTGTGGTCCCGGACCCGGGGCGAGACCGAGTACGGCATCAAGGCGATCCTGCTGGGCGGCTACGTCCGCATCGTCGGCTACACGCCGCTGGAACAGATCGAGCCCGCCGACGAGCGGCGCGCCTTCTACCGTCAGCCGGCACGGCGACGCGCGATCGTGATCGCGGCCGGCGTCGTGATCAACCTCGTCGTCGGCTACCTGTTGCTCGTGGCGATCAACCTGACCACGGGGCTGCCGCAGGGCCAAAACCGCACGGCGACGGTGGAGTCGGTCAGCCCCTGCGTGCCGCCGAGCATGGACGAGCCGTGCGGCTCCGGAGCGCCGCCGGCACCGGCCGCCCAGGCGGGGCTGCGGCGCGGCGACCGGGTGGTCTCGCTCGCCGGCCGCCCGGTCCGCACCTGGGACGACCTGCGCGCGGCCATCCTGGCGGCGAAGCCGGGCACCGAGGTCGCCATGGTGGTCCGGCGCGGCGACGAGCCCGCCCCGCGGACGCTGCGGCTGCGGCTCGCCGACGTCGACGGGCACGCCTTCCTCGGCATGTCGCCGCGCGTGCTCGTCGCACACTGGGACCGGAAGGGGCCGCTGAGCGCTCCGGCGACGGCCGTACGCCAGTTCGGCGCCTACCTCGGCCAACTGGGCCGCATCGCCGTCGACCTGCCGGCCGCGATCCCCAAGCTCTTCTCTCCCGACCGGGCGCAGACGCCGGCCGGGCAGGTGGGCAGCGTGTACGGCGCGGGCGAGGTATCCGGGCAGATCTTCGCCTCCAGCCAGTCGTGGCGCTACAAGACGTTCCTGTTCCTGTCGCTGGTCGTCTCGGTGAACATCTTCGTAGGAGTGCTCAACCTCCTACCGCTACTGCCGATGGACGGGGGTCACCTGGCGGTACTGTGTTATGAGCGGATCAGGGCCCGGATCGCCCGGAGCAGGGGCCGGCCCGACCCTGGCACCGTTGATATGACCAAGCTCATGCCGGTGACCTACATCGCCGTCGTGCTGCTCGTCGGACTGGGGGTCCTGCTCATCCTCGCCGACGTGCTGAACCCCTTGAAACTTCCGCAATAATTCTCGCGATAGAGGATCATGAGCGTCGAACTCGGAATGCCCACGCCGCGCCCGCAGGTGGCGCGGCGTCGTCAGTCCCGGCAGATCATGGTGGGCCGGGGTAAGAACGCGGTGCCGGTGGGCGGGGGCGCCCCGGTGTCGGTGCAGTCGATGACGACCACCGTGACCGCCGACGTCAACGCCACCCTCCAGCAGATCGCCGAGCTGACCGCCTCCGGCTGCCAGATCGTCCGGGTGGCCGTGCCCTCCCAGGACGACGCCGACGCGCTGGCGGCGATCGCCGGCAAGTCCCAGATCCCGGTGATCGCCGACATCCACTTCCAGCCCAAGTACGTCTTCGCCGCCATCGACGCGGGCTGCGCGGCCGTACGGGTCAACCCCGGCAACATCAAGAAGTTCGACGACAAGGTCGCCGAGATCGCCAAGGTGGCCAAGGACGCGGGCACCCCGATCCGGATCGGGGTCAACGCCGGCTCCCTCGACCCCCGGCTGCTCGAAAAATACGGCAAGCCCACCGCCGACGCCCTGGTCGAGTCGGCGCTGTGGGAGTGCTCGCTGTTCGAGGAGCACGACTTCCGCGACATCAAGATCTCCGTCAAGCACCACGACCCCGTCGTGATGATCGAGGCGTACCGCAAGCTCGCCGCCCGCTGCGACTATCCGCTCCACCTCGGGGTCACCGAGGCGGGCCCGGCGTTCCAGGGCACCATCAAGTCGGCCGTGGCCTTCGGCGCGCTGCTCGCCGAGGGCATCGGCGACACCATCCGGGTGTCGCTGTCCGCCCCGCCCGTCGAGGAGGTCAAGGTCGGCATCGCCATCCTCGAGGCCCTGCACCTGCGCGAACGCGGCCTGGAGATCGTCTCCTGCCCGTCCTGCGGCCGCGCCCAGGTCGACGTCTACACCCTCGCCGACCGCGTCACCGCGGGGCTGGAGGGCTTCCCCGTGCCGCTGCGGGTGGCCGTCATGGGTTGCGTCGTCAACGGCCCGGGCGAAGCCCGCGAGGCCGACCTCGGCGTCGCCTCCGGCAACGGCAAGGGCCAGATCTTCGTCAAGGGCGAGGTCGTCAAGACCGTGCCGGAGGATCAGATCGTCGAGACCCTCATCGAGCAGGCCATGGCGATCGCCGAGGAGCGCGGCATCACCGTCGACCCCGACAACCCGGGCGGCGGACCCGAGGTCGTCGTCACCTAGCTCTCGCCGCGGTGAGTTGGGGGCGGGCATGACACGCCGCCGACTGTTTTGTGAAGTTTCGTCACAATTGGGCAACCACTTGGCGGTCGCGCCCCGGCGCCTGACCTCAAGGATCACAATCTCCCCTTGTGGTGACAGACGCGGACTCATCATCGAGGACGCGGACATAAGGGGATTGCGTGAAACGAGTTGTCGTCATCGGTGCGGCGGCGGGCCTCGGCCTCGCCGGGCTGGGCCTCACCGGCTCGGCCGGCGCGGGCACCGCGGCGCCGGCAGCGCCCGCCAAGGCCGCGGCCGGCAGCCTGTCGTGGGCACCCTGTACGGACGAGAGCCTCGAAGGACTCGGCCTGGAGTGCGCCACCCTGCGGGTGCCGCTCGACTACCGGAAGCCGCACGGGCGGCAGATCACGCTCGCGCTCTCGCGGGCCAAGCACACCGGGACGGCGGACCAGTACCAGGGCGCGATGCTGGTCAACCCCGGCGGACCAGGCGGTGAAGGCCGGTCCTACGCGGCCCGCGTGTTCAACCGGGCGGCGGCGAGCGTCAAGCAGGCCTACGACGTCATCGGCTTCGACCCGCGCGGCGTCGCCGCCAGCGAGCCGTCGCTGAGCTGCGACCCGGACTACTTCCTGCCTGTCCGGCAGGACTACGTGCCCCGCTCCGTGGCCGAGGAGAACTCCTGGCGAGCCAAGGCGGCCGGGTACGCCAAGGCCTGCGGCGACAAGTACGGCGCGGTGCTCGACCACATGAAGACGGTGGACTCCGTCCGCGACATGGACTCGATCCGCGCCGCGCTCGGCGTCTCGCAGATCAACTACTACGGCGCCTCGTACGGCACCTACCTCGGCTCGGTCTACGCCACCGCGTTCCCCAACCGCGTCCGCCGTATGGTCCTCGACAGCAACGTGCGGCCGAGCGGCGTCTGGTACGACGACAACCTCGACCAGGACCGCGCGTTCGACCGGAACATCAACACGTTCTTCGCCTGGGTCGCGCAGTACGACTCGGTGTACCACGTGGGCGCCACCGCCTCGTCCGTCCGGCGGTTCTACTACGACCTGCGGGCCAAGCTCCGGACCGCGCCCGTGGCCGGCGAGGTCGGCCCCGACGAGCTCGACGACAGCTTCCTGGTGCTCGGTTACATCGACCGGGGCCCCTACTGGGACTTCTTCGCCAGCGTCCTGTCGGCCGTCAAGGCCGGGCACCCCGAGGCGCTCGTCGACGCGTACGAGAACTTCGGCCTGACCACGGACGACAACGGCTACGCCGTCTACAACGCGGTCCAGTGCACCGATGTCCAGTGGCCGACCAGCTGGGCCAAGTGGCGTCACGACAACGCCAAGGTCTACCGGGAGGCCCCGTTCGAGACCTGGGGCAACGCCTGGTACAACGCGGCGTGCCTCACCTGGCCGGGCGAGACGGGCCGGCCCGTGCACGTCGGCAACGCCAGGCACCTGCCGAGCATCCTGCTGTTCCAGGCCACCGAGGACGCCCCGACCCCCTTGGGCGGCGGGCTCGAGATGCACAAGCTGCTCCGGGGCTCCCGGCTGGTGATCGAGGACGGCGGCCGGACGCACGGCGTCGTCGGACGCGGCAACGCCTGCGTCGACGACAAGTTCACCGCCTACCTCACCACCGGCGCGCTGCCGGCGGACTTCAGTCACTGTGACCACCTGCCCTACCCGGTGCCACCGGCCGCCTCGTCGGCCGGCTCCGCCGCCTCTTCGGCGAGCTCGTCGCCGAGCACGCTGGCGGCCAAGAGCGCCGCGGCGCGGGCACACTTCCCCGAGGTGCTCGGCCGGAGGTGAGGCCGGTGCCCGACCGGGCCCCGGGAGCGTCCGGGGCCCGGTCGGCGGCCGGTTGATCCGACGACCTACTCTGTATATGGCGGTAGTGCTGTCGGCTGCCGGGAGCGGGTAGAACATGCGCATGCTCGGGTCGGCGTCGGTGCGGGTCCTCGACGACCGGTACCGTGAAGAGGCCTTGGCGATTCTGGACGCCGACTCGATCGCGAACGTGTTCGTCGCCTCCCGGGTGCACTCTGTCGGTCTCGACCAGGCCAGGCTCGGCGCCCAGATGTGGGGTTACGTCGACGACGGCCGGCTCCGCTCGCTGTGCTACTCAGGCGCCAACCTGGTGCCGGTCGCGGCCTCGCCCGAGGCCGTGCGCGCCTTCGCCGAACGGGCCAGGGCCCAGGGCCGGCGCTGCTCGTCGATCGTCGGGCCCATCGACGCGGTGGCCTTGCTCTGGGAGATCCTCGAACCGTTCTGGGGCCCGCCACGTGCCATCAGGCACGTCCAGCCGGTCCTGGCCACCTCCTCGCTGCCGGACGCCGAGCCCGACCCCGCCGTCCGGCGGGTGCGGATGGAGGAGTTCGACGTCGTCTACCCCGCCTGCGTGGCCATGTTCACCGAGGAGGTCGGCGTCTCGCCGAGCGCCGGCGACGGCGGGGTGCTCTACCGCGCCCGGGTGGCCGAGCTGATCAGGGCGGGCCGGTCGTTCGCCCGCATCGATGACGGCCGGGTCGTCTTCAAGGCCGAGGTCGGGGCCGTCACGCCGTACGCCTGCCAGGTGCAGGGGGTCTGGGTCGACCCCGAGCTGCGCGGCAACGGCATCGCCGTGCGCGGCATGGCCGCGCTGGTCGAAGAGGCGCTGCGGACGATCGCGCCCACAGTGACCCTCTACGTCAACGACTACAACACACCGGCCCGCGCCGCGTACCGGCACGTCGGGTTCAAGCACGTCGACACGTTCATGTCGGTCCTCTTCTGACCCCACCAGGGAGGGCGGGCGCGTCGGCGTACAGGCCGAGCCGGTCGCGGATCGCCTTTTGCACCGTCTCCTTGTCGGGACGGGCGTCCACGGTGAAGACGTACTCCTTGCGGCGGAACAGGTCGAGGACCGGGTTGGTCTTCTCGTGGAAGTCGCGCAGCCGGGCGGCCAGGGCCTCCTCCGTGTCGTCCTCCCGGGTGACGAGCGCCCCGCCGCACACGTCGCACCGGCCCTCGGCCTTGGGGCGGTGCGCGATCAGGTTATAGTCCATGCCGCACTGGGAGCACAGCCGCCGGGCCAGCACCCGCCGCCTCACCTCGCTGTCGGGCAGGTCGAGGTGGATCACCCCGTCGATGTCGTAGCTCTCGAGGAAGAACTCCGCCTGGCGGGCGTTGCGCGGGAAGCCGTCGATGATGAACCCGTAGTTCCAGTCGTGTTGTTCGAGCCGGTCGCGTACGACCTGCTCGACCAGGTCGTCGCCGATGAGCTCGCCCGCCGCCATGACACGGCGCACCTGGGCACCGAGCTTGGTGTGGTTCTGGACGTGCCAGCGGAAGATGTCGCCGACCGAGATGTGCACGATGTCGAAGTCGTCGGTCAGCATCGCGCTCTGTGTGCCCTTGCCGCTGCCCTGGACACCCATGATCACGTACTTGCGCATCGCGTCTCCCGGTCTACGTACACACTCCGGTTCAGCCTATGGCCCCGTCGTCGGCACGCTTTTGCCGGACCTTGCACCTCCACAAACCAGGGCCACACCGACGCGCATCTATAAAAGGAGGCGAGGAGACGGGCTCCGGCCGCTATAAGGGGGGTGCGCGATGACGGGCCTGACGTTCGATCCGATAGCGCTCACCATCGCGCAGCGGCACGGGAGCGCGTGCGTCATCTGTCACAAGAAGTGGCCGCGGCCGCGCATCCGCGCCGGGCATGTGCCCTGCGGGACCGCGGTGTTCGCGTGCGACGACTGCGCGCCGGCTCTGTCGGAGCCCGCTCCGTTCGCCGCGCCGCGGGTTGCCGAGCCCGCGCCGGCGGCACGCCGCTGAGGCGGAGGGCCCGCCAGGCCATGGGGGGATGGTCAGGCGGGCGACGGGGGGCGCGCCCGACTGGGGGGTCGGGCGCGCCCATTCTGTCCGGGCCGGCGGTCCGGGCTCAACGCAGCGCCGCGGTCCAGGCGCGCATCCAGTCGGCGTAGTCCGTGCAGTCGTCGCGGCCGTCGCCGCACGCCCGCATCGGCGTCTTGGCGAACGTCACCCGGTCGAGGTAGCCGCGGTCCCCGACGTGGTAGGCCGTGCAGAAGCCGGCCTTGAGCCGGTCGCGCGAGCAGGCCCGCGGATTGGCGGGCGCGACGCCGTCCCACTCGGCCACCTGCTGCTGGATGTCGGGCGAGGTGATCCAGTTGAGCCACTGGTACATGCAGTTGGGATGTTCGGCGCGCGCTCCGATCATCCACGAGTCCACCCAGCCGGTGACGCCCTCCCGCGGAGTCACCCCGGCGACCGAGCGGCCGGCCCGGGTGAGCACGTCGACGTGGTAGGGCCACCCCTCGCCGAGCACCGCGTCGCCGGTGGCGAAGGCGTCGACGGCGTCCGAGGGGTGCCGCCAGTACGTCCGGACGTCGGCGTGCTGCCGGGTGAGCAGGGCGGCCGCCGCGTCGAGCTGCGCGCGGGTCAGCTCGAACGGATCCTTGATCTTGAGTGATCGTCGCGCGGACTTCAGGTAGAGCGCGGCGTCGCCGATGGTCATCGGGGTGTCGCGCATGACGAGGCGGCCGCGGTACTTCCTCGACTCGGCGGGGTCGAACAGCGCCGCCCAGCTCGTCGGGGCCGGCCGGACGACCTGCGGGTCGTACATCAGCTGGTTGACGCCCCACACGAACGGCACGCCCATGGCCCTGCCGCCGGAGCGCAGCAGCGCGCGCAGCCGCGGCTCGAGATCCTTGTGGCCGTCGATGAGGTCGGGGTTGACCGGCGTGACCTGCCGGGCCGCGATGAGCCTGCCCGCCACCTCGGGCGGCGCGGACACGCCGTCGTAGCGCCGGCTCGGGTTGGAGACCAGCTCGATCATTTCCTGCGTGGTCGCGGCGTACTTCACGTTGACGCGGCACTTGGTGCGCTCCTCGAACGGCGTCACCCAGTCGACACGCGGATCGCTCGAGCCGTTCTCCGCGTAGCCGGGCCAGGTCACCAGGGTGAGCGCGCCCTCCCCCTGGCCGATCGTCTGCGCGACGCGCACGGCGTCCTCGCCGCCCGGCCGTTCGTCGTCGCCGCCGCTGCAGCCCGCCAGCATGGACAGGACGGGCAGGGTGGCGATCGCGATGGCCGCCGCGATGCGCCCGGTCGTGCGTGAATGCCTCATGCCGCTCCCGTATGACCGATGGGTACCTCGGCCGCAGCCAGCGTAACGGCGCCGGGCAAAGGCGTGGTGGCGGACTCCCTCGATCCGCGGGGATGAGCCGATCTCGCCGCTCGCGCTTGGTCTCGATTGGAGCACGGCAGATCTCGGTTCGGTCTCCCCCGGCACCGGCTCCGGCGCTGTCCCGTCCATGAAGCGACCGAGATCGTTCCCCGCAGGCTCGAAGGCAGGCTCTCGAGGGTCCAGAGGAGGCCACGATGAGGATCATGCTGGCCGCGTCCGCGCTGGCGGTCGCCTTGGCGGTGACCGGGTGCTCGAGCGGCTCCCAACGCGACAGCACGGCGAGCGGGGGGTCCGGCGGAGCGCCACGGCAGGCCGTTCCCGGCAAGGGCGCGCCGGGCCCGGGCCTGGCCGCCCCGCCGGAGGGCGCCGAGGAGGGCCGCGACGATCAGGCCGGCACGGCGACGAGCTACCTGTCCACGTTCGCGCTCGACGTCGACACCGCCTCCTATGGGTTCGCCCGGCGCGCGCTCACCGAGGGACGGCTGCCCGACCCGGGGACGGTACGGCCCGAGGAGTTCGTGAACCAGTTCCGGCAGGGTTACCCCGAACCGGACGGCAACGGGTTTTCGATCACGACGGACGGCGGCCGGCTGGCGGCCGCCGATGGCGACGATGGCGGCGATGGCGGCGACGTGCGCATGCTCCGCGTCGGGCTGCAGACTCGCGCCGCCTCGGCGGGCGGCCGCCGCGACGCGAACCTCACCTTCGTCATCGACACGTCCGGGTCGATGGCCGAGCCCGGACGGCTCGACTTGGTCAAGGACGCCCTCCACACGCTGGTCGGCCGGCTGCGGCCGAGCGACAAGGTCGCGATCGTGGCGTACGAATCCGACGCCAGGGTCGTGCGGCCGATGACCTCGGCGGCCGACCGGCGCGAGATCAACGATGCGATCGACGGCCTGCGGCCGGGCAGCAGCACCAACCTCGGGGCGGGCATGGTGCTCGGCTACCGGGAGGCGCGGCGCAACTTCCGGGCCGGCGTGACCAATCGGGTGATCCTGGCGTCCGACGGCCTGGCCAACACGGGCGAGACCGACTCCGCGGCGATCTTGCGGAAGGTCTCCGACGAAGCCGGCCGGGGCGTGTCGCTGCTGTGCGTCGGCGTGGGCAGCGACTACGGCGACGCCCTCATGGAGCAACTCGCCGACCACGGTGACGGCCGCGCGGTGTATGTGTCCGAGCGCGCCAAGGCCCGCGAGATCTTCGTCCGCGACCTGCCCGCCACCTTGGAACTGCGCGCCCGCGACGCCAAGGCACAGGTCGCCTTCGACGCCGGGCAGGTCGAGTCGTTCCGGCTGATCGGCTATGACGACCGAGGGCTGCGCGCTGAGGACTTCCGCGACGACACCGTCGACGGCGGGGAGATCGGCCCGGGCCACTCGGTGACGGCGCTGTACGCGGTACGGCTGCGGCCGGGCGCGGCGGGCCATGTCGGCGACGTCATGGTGCGCTGGCAAGACCCCGACACGCGACGACCACAAGAGAACGGGCGCACCATCACGGTCGGCGACCTGGCGCCCGACCTGTGGAGCGCGGGCGGGACGCGGCTGCGGATCGACGCGGCGGCCGCGTACTTCGCCGAGTTGCTGCGCGACGGGGACACCAGGCGCGGCGGCCCGGCGCGCAGCCCCTACGTCCGCCCCGCTTCGGGTCCCTTCGTGACCCATGGCCGCGTCCCCGGCGAACCCTGGACCGACCTCGGCCAGTTGGCCGGCTACGTCGACGCTCTGTCTCGCACCGCCGAGGACGCCGAGGTGAGCGAGCTCGCCGACCTGATCCACCGCGCGCGGAACTTCTGACCGGCGTCCCGCCCTCGTGTGATCATGCAGTGGCTCCCAACGAGCCAGGGAACCACTGCATGATCACGGCGGGGAGGGCGAAAAGTTCGAACGATCAGAGGCGGGGAGGACGCCGCCGCGCCCCGGGGAGAGCTTGGTGCTTTCCGCGCCACACACGGAGGTTGCTGGAGGGGAGATGGCGCGGCTGCTCATCCCGGGACAGCGGCGGCACCGGCGCCGTGACCAGGCTGGGACAGCGGGTCACCTTGACGTGCTGCCTGGCCACGCGGCCGCCGGCACCCGACGGAGCGGTGTTGCGGCAACGCCCTCGAGGTGGAGGGAGGCCGAGGGTCGTTGGATGCCCTGCCGGGAGTCGGTGCGATTCGCGGTCTGTTGGATCACCTCGATGCTTGCGATCAATTTGGCTAAAGTGGTTGCCTCGACAAAGTCTCCTATGTCCCGGTCGGCGGGCGGGAGCGCCCACCAATGCCCCGTCGCCAGCCCGTACCAGATGCTCCACCTGGGAAACCGCCGGTGTAGCGCGGCGATCTCGACGGCGTGGTCGTCAGCAGGCATAGGTTTCTCCCTGCGACCAGAACCCCTTTTGAATCGTTATTGTCACAGTAATTCGCGACAAGCTCTATGGTGTCGCGACCCACAGATTGGGTCAAGACTAGTAGAAATTATTTGTTTCGGCTTTTGTGAAGGAAACCCATTTACCACTGGCCGACAGCTGTCAATGAAGCTCTGATCGGCACAAACTTCGCAATACTGGCAATCAGTAGCCGTTTGCAGACCACATCCGGCCAGCCCGGTAACGTCTGATTCGCGACTTTTCGGTGGCCTTCTGGTAAGGCGCTGGGTCAACCGGCGGCGGTATCCCACAGCGTCGCCGGCCCGGCCGCCGGGCGCGCCGCCGCCGCGGCGCCGGCCGGGGTCTGACCGGCGGAGATCTCGAGCACGCCGGTCTCGGTGACCAGCGCCGTCACCAGCCGTGCGGGAGTGACGTCGAAGGCGGGGTTGAACCCGCCGCTGACCTGGGGCGCCGTGCGCGTGCCGCCCCAGCCCAGCACCTCGTCCTCGGACCGCTGCTCGATGGGGATGTCCGCGCCGGACGGCAGGCCAAGGTCGATCGTGGTCCACGGTGCCGCCACAACGAACGGAACGCCGGCGTCGGCGCAGGCCAGCGCGACGCCCAGCGAACCGATCTTGTTGGCGGTGTCGCCGTTGGCGGCGATTCGGTCGGCCCCGATGACCGCCACGTCGACGAGCCCCCGGCAGATCGTGCTCGCGGCCGCCCCGTCGACCTGGACGCGGTGCGGGATGCCGGCCCTGCCCAGCTCCCATGCGGTGAGCCTGGCTCCCTGCAGCAACGGCCGGGTCTCATCGACGTACACCATCTCGACGAGCCCCCGGGCGTGCAGTTCGCGGACGACGCCGAGGGCGGTGCCCCACTCGGTCGTCGCGAGGGCGCCCGCGTTGCAGTGCGTGAGCAGCCGCAGGCCACGCGGGGGTGGCGCGCCCGGGGCCGCCGGGCCCGGACGCGGGACGCGGGTCTGGATCCAGTCGGCCCCATGTACGCCCATCGCACGGTTGGCGGCCACGTCCTCGGCCACGACGGCCGCCGCCTCCGCCAGGACCGCGGGCAGGCCCCTGGACATGAGCGGCGCGACGCGATCCACCCCCACGGCGAGGTTGACCGCGGTGGGCCGAGCCGTCCTGACCTGGGCCACCGCGGCGGCGACGGCCCGCTCGTCCCAGCCCTCCCGGGCGCCTTGCGACATCGCCAGCGCGACCCCGTACGCCCCGGCCGCGCCGAGCGCGGGCGCTCCGCGGACGGCGAGCCGCCGGATGGCCGATACCAGTTCGCCGACGTCACGGAGGTCGAGATACTCCAGCCGGTCGGGCAGGGCGGTCTGGTCGATGATCCGCAGGGCCTCGCCGGTCCAGGCGATGGTCCGCACGTTCCCCGACATGCCTCACATAATAACGAGCCCGAAAAATACTGATAATTCGGCCTTGCTGGAACGGTTGTTTCCGACGATTCTGACTCAATGTGACGAAAGCGGCAAAGTATGAGGAAATAGCGGTCCGTACGGGTTGCGATCAACTCGTGGGGAAGCCGAGGTTCACGCCGCGGTGCGAGGGATCCGGCCACCGGGCGGTCACCGCCTTGGTGCGGGTGTAGAAGTGCACGCCTTCCATGCCGTACGCGTGAGAATCCCCGAACAGCGAGGACTTCCAGCCGCCGAAGGAGTAATAGGCCACCGGCACCGGGATCGGCACATTGATGCCGACCATGCCGACCTCCACCTCGTTCTGGAACCGCCGCGCCGCGCCACCGTCGTTGGTGAAGATCGCCGTGCCGTTGCCGTAGGGGTTGTCGGAGATCATCCGCACGCCCTCGTCGTAGGAGCCGGCCCGCACCACCGACAGCACCGGACCGAAGATCTCGTCTCGGTAGCAGTCCATCTCCGGTGTCACGTGGTCGAGCACCGTCGGGCCCAGCCAGAAGCCGACTCCGTCCGCCGCCGCGCCGAGCACCGGATGCGTCCGGCCGTCGACCGCCAGGACCGCGCCCTGCGCGACGCCGCCGTCGAGGTAGGCGGCGACCTTGTCGCGGTGCCGCTCGGTGATCAGCGGCCCCATCTCGGCGCGCGGGTCGTCGCCGGGGCCGACCCGCAACGCGGCGACCCGTTCCTTGATCTTGTCGACCAGCGCGTCGCCGACCGGATCGACCGCCACCACGACGGAGATCGCCATGCACCGCTCCCCCGCCGAGCCGAAGCCGGCCGAGACCGCGGCGTCGGCGGCCTGGTCGAGGTCGGCGTCGGGCAGCACAAGCATGTGGTTCTTGGCGCCGCCGAGAGCCTGCACGCGCTTGCCGTGCCGGGCGGCCGTCTCGTAGATGTAGCGGGCGATCGGGGTGGAGCCGACGAAGCTGATCGCCCTTACGTCGTCGTGGCCAAGCAGCGCGTCGACGGCCGTCTTGTCGCCGTGCACGACGTTGAAGACGCCGTCGGGCAGGCCGGCCTCCGCCCACAGCTCGGCGAGCCGGACCGAGGCCGACGGGTCCTTTTCCGACGGCTTCAGCACGAACGTGTTGCCGCAGGCGATCGCGACAGGGAACATCCACATCGGCACCATGGCCGGGAAGTTGAACGGCGTGATCCCGGCCACCACGCCGAGCGGCTGCAGGATCGAGTAGGCGTCGACGCGCGCCGACACGTTCTCCGAGAACCCGCCCTTGAGCAGGTGCGGAATCCCGCAGGCGAACTCCACGACCTCCAGGCCGCGCGTCACCTCCCCGGCCGCGTCGGCGACCACCTTGCCGTGCTCCGCGCTGATGATCTTCGCGAGGTCGTCCCTCGCCCGCACCAGCAGTTCGCGGAACCGGAAGAGCACCTGCGTGCGCCGGGCCAGCGACGTGTCACGCCACGCCGGGAACGCCCCCTTCGCCGCGGCGACCGCGGCGTCCACCTCCTCGGCGGTGGCGAAGTCCACGTGGCCGCTCAGCCGTCCGGCCGCCGGGTCGTAGATCTCGCCGCCGACCGGCCCGCCCCGTCCGGAGTCCCAGGGCTTGCCCCCGATCCAGTGGGTGACGTGCTTCATGGAGCGGCTTCTCCGTTGATCGCTTCCAGGGCGTCGACGAGGATGCCGAGGCCCTCTTTCGCCTCATCCTCGCTCAGCGTCAGCGGCGGAGCCATCCGGATGGTGTTGCCGTACAGGCCGCCCTTGCCGACGAGCAGCCCACGCGCCTTGGTCTCCTCGAGCATGCGGGCGGCCAGCGCCGGATCGCGCAGCTCGATCGCGAACATCAGGCCCATGCCCCGCACGTCGGTGACGACCGGCAGCCGCGCCGCGGCGGCCCGCAGCCCTTCGATGATCAGTCCGCCCATGGCGTCGGCGTTGGCCTGCAGGTCGTGATCGAGGATGTAGTCGATCGTCGCCCCGGCCGCCGCGGTCGCGATGGGGTTGCCGCCGAACGTGGACAGCCCGGTGGCGTGCGGGGCGTCCATCAGCTCGCCGCGGGCCACCAGGCCGCCGATCGCGAAGCCGTTGCCCGCGCCCTTGGCGAAGGTCATCATGTCCGGGGTGACGCCGTGGTTGCCGATCCCCCAGAAGCTGCGGCCCGTACGTCCCCAGCCCGTCTGCACCTCGTCGGAGATGAACAAGATCCCGTACTCGTCGAGGACCTCTTTGTACGCCGCGTACAGCCCGTCCGGCGGATAGGTGTAGCCGCCCACGCCCTGGATCGGCTCGACGATGAACGCCGCGACGTCGCCGGCGGTGACCGTGAGGAGCGTGTGCCGCAGATCCTCGACGCACGCCTCGACGAAGGCGGCGTCGGACAACCCGCGGAACTGCGGCAGGTGCCGGTCGCCGCCGTGCAGGAAGTACACCGTCAGCGGGGACAGCGCGTTGTTCTTCCAGGTGCGGTTGGCGGTGATCGAGATGGCGCCGAACGAGCGGCCGTGGTAGCTCTGCCGCATCGCGAGCACCTGGTTGCTGCGGCGGGCGTACGTGGCGAGCAGCAGCGCGGCCTCGTTGGCCTCGGTGCCGGAGTTGGTGAAGAACACCTTGGCCTCGTCGATGCCGGACAGTCGCGCGATCTTCTCGGCGAGCTCGACCTGGCCGCGCAGCAGGTAGAGGGTGGAGGTGTGCACGATGCCGGTGCGCAACTGGCGTTCGACGGCCTCGCGCACCTCGGCCACGTCGTAGCCGAGCGAGTTGGTGACGATCCCGGCGAAGAAGTCGAGATATGTCCGGCCATCGGCATCGGTGACCCGATTACCCTTGCCGCTCACGATCTCGATGGGCTGGTCGTAATAGAGGGCGACCCAGCCGGGCATGACGGCCCGGTGGCGATCGATCAGGGAACGTGATAGCGAGTCCGACATATGTCGAGTCTGCCGCTCCCCCGGACGTCACGCCAGTGACAGTCTGTCAGGCAGCGCCGCCTCGCCCTGACGGTCCGTCTCGCCCTGACGATCCGTCCGTCTCGCCCGTCACAGGGCGTTGATCCGCCGGGCGAGGTCGAAGTCGTTCGCCGTCAGGCCCCCGGCCGAGTGCGTGGACAGGGTCAGCGTGACCTTGTTCCACTGGATGGTGATGTCCGGATGGTGGTTGCGCTCCTCGGCGAGTTCGGCGATCTGGTTGACGTAGCCCATCGCCTCTTTGAAGTCGCCCA
The DNA here is from genome assembly GCA_035765195.1 of Streptosporangiaceae bacterium. Lineage (GTDB taxonomy): Bacteria > Actinomycetota > Actinomycetes > Streptosporangiales > Streptosporangiaceae > CALAED01. The sequence continues at coordinate 135,752 of DASTYC010000025.1, read as the reverse complement.
GCTCGGTCGCCTTCACGATGGCCGCTCCGTTTTGTTCCCACCCGGGCACCGCGGCCAGCTCGCGCGCGATCGCCGCGTCGTCCAGCAAGTCCATGTGACATCCTCCTCAGCTCCGAGCCTCGCACACCTCTCGCGCCCGAGCGACCCCGCCCCTGGCGCGGCGCCGACACGGCCCTGGCGCCGCGCCGTCCCGGACAGTCTGTAAGAGGATTGGCGGCCGACCCTGACAGCATGTCGACTAATATCGACCCATGTTGCCGACCTTGGCCGATGTGCTGCGGCTCGACCCGGTGCGCCGGGGTGAGCCGCGGGTGGTCGCGGGCGCCGACCGGCTCGACGCCCGGGTCCGCTGGGTGCACGTGGCCGAGGTGCCCGAGGTCGGCCATCTGCTGAGAGGCGGCGAGCTGGTGCTGGCCACCGGCATCGGGCTGCCCGAGGAGCCGGCCAAGCTGCGGACCTACGTCGCCGAGCTCGCCGGGGTGGGGGCCAGCGGGTTGTTCGTCGAGCTCGGCTACCGGTACGCCAGCAAGCTGCCGGCCGCCTTGGTCGCCGCGGCCGAGGAGTACGGCCTGCCGGTCGTCGCGCTGGCCCGCGAGACCGTCTTCGTCGACATCACCGAGGCCGTGCACGCGCGCATCATCGACGCCCAACTGGCCGAGCTGCGCGCTTCTGAGCACCTGCACGAGATCTTCACCCAGCTGTCCGTCGAGGGCGCCTCGCCGGAAGAGGTGGTGCGCCAAGTCGCCGCCATCTGCGGACGCCCCGTCGTGCTGGAGAACCTCTCGCACCGGGTGCTCGCCGCCGACCCGGCGGGCACCGACACCGCCGAGCTGTTGTCGACGTGGGAGACCCGGTCCCGCGCCGTCAGGTCCGACGCGCGCACCGGCTACGACGAGACATCCGGCTGGCTGCTGACCACTGTGGGCGCCCGCGGCGAGGACTGGGGGCGACTGATCATCATCTGCCGGCGGGCGCCGTCGGCGCGCGACACCGTGCTGATCGAGCGGGCCGCGACGACGCTCGCGCTCGGCCGGCTGCTCGACCGGCACGCGGAGAGCCTCGAACGGCAGGCGCACGGCACGATCATCACGGGCATCCTCGCGCACACCTACGCCGACCCTCGAGAGGCGGCGGCGCGGGCGCGGGCGCTGGGCGTGCCGCTGTCGGGCCGGCGCCTGCTCGCCGTCGTCGTCCGGCCGCTGGTCGCCGGTTCGGTGCCGCCGGCCGAGATGATCGGCGGATTGGCCGAGGCCACCGCCGCCGCCTGCCGCGACGCCGATGTCGCCGCCCTGGTCAGCGGGCTCGACGAGGGCACGCCGCAGGCGCGGGTCGGTGTACTCGCCTCGCTGCCGGCGCGCGCCGAGGTGGAAAGCGTCCTCACGGCGGTGGCGACCCGGCTCCACAAGCAGTGCGGCGAGGGCTTCGTCATGGCGGCCGGATCGGTGGTCGAGTCGCTGCGTGAGGTGCGACGGTCGTTCATCGAGGCCGAGCAGGTCGCCGACGTCGCCGCCCGCGGCAGCGGCGAGCGGTTGTTCTATCGGCTGCCCGACCTACGGCTGCGGGGGCTGTTGCACCTGCTGCGCGACGACACCCGGCTCCAGACGTTCGTGGAGCGCGAACTCGGGCCACTGCTGGAGTACGACGCGCAACGCGGCGGCGAGCTCACCCGGATCCTCGACCTCTACCTGGCCTCCGGCCGCAACAAGGCGGTCGCGGCGCAGCGCGCCCATCTGTCCCGGCCGGCGTTCTACGAACGGCTCCGCCGGATCGAGCGGGTGCTGGGCACGGATCTCGACGACGTCGAGTCCTGCGCCTCCCTGCACGTCGCGCTGCTCGCCCTTGACTCCGTTCGTCAATCCCCCTGATCCCTCGATGCGCTCGCCTCACCCCAATAGCAGGAATTTGCGGTGAGTTAAGGTATGTCGGCTTGTAGCCTGGTCCGACCATTTCGAGGCGCTCGAATGTAAGCGATCACGGCGGGACAGGATCTATCGATGCTCATCATTTGGGGTTACCGACGGTATCTGCGGCAACTCGCGATGCTCACGTTCTTGTGCGGAAACTGCGGAAACCCCGCGGCACACGCCCTCTCGCGGGCGGTGACCAAGTTCACGCTCTTCTTCATCCCGCTGTTCCCGATCTCCTCGAAGTACTTCACCCAATGCACCTTCTGCGGAACGAGCCGCCGGGTCGCCAAGGAGGAGGCCCTCCGCCTCCAGCAGCAGGGCGCGTACGGCGGGCACTCCGCCGGTCCCGCCCCGGGCGGCTACGCGCCGCCGCGGCAGGGCTATCCGCAACCCGCCTACGGGCAGCCGGGCTACCCGCAGCCGGGCTACCCGCAGCAGAGCCCTCCCCAGCAGGGGTACGCGCAGCCCGGATATCCGCCCCCTGGGCACGCGCCGCGGCCCGGATACCAGCAGCAGGCCGGCTATCAGCCGCCGCAGGGCGGCTTCGGCGCCAACTGAGCCCCTGGGGCCCCTCCTGTGCCCTACTGGGCTCTACTTGGCCTCTACTGGCCCGAACGCCCGCTCGGCACGGGCTCACCGGCGGCTGAGCCGGTGGGGGCCGCCTCGCGCGGCGCGGCGGCGGGCGGGACGGCCCGGCGCCGCCGCCACGGGATGGCGGCCGCGAGGAAGACGATCACGACGACGGAGATCTGCGCCCACCAGCGGTGGTTGATCCACCATTGGGTCTCGTCGAACTGCGTGAGGTAGACATAGCCGAGCCCGGCCCATGCGGCGGCGACGCCCATGGCCGGCTGGCTCCACCGGGTGGGCCGCGCCACCAGGAACGGCACGAACCACAGCAGGTACTGCGCGCCCATCCGCGGCGTCACGATCATGAAAGCCAGCAGCATGGCCGAGGTCTGGTCGATGCGGTTGGCCCGCCGCCACAGCAGGCCCACGACCAGCAGTGTCGTGTAGAGCAGGATCTGGCCGTAGCGGGAGTAGGCCGGCACCAGATCCCAGTTGCCGCCGGTCAGCAGGGCGGTCCAGCCCCACTCCCCCACGATGGGCCGGACTCCGCCCATGTACTGCGCCGCGTGCTTGAGGTCGGCCACGCTGGTGTTGACGAACAGCGGCAGCGTGACGAAGAAGAACAGCGGCACCGCACCGGAGGCGACCAGGCCGTACAGCCGCTGCCGCCACGTGGGCAGCATCGCCAGCACCACGGGGAGCAGCACGATCGGCCAGCTCTTCGCCGACAGCGCCAGCCCGAACAGCAGGCCGGTGTACACCGCGCGCCGCGCCCCGCCGTGTCGGCCGGAATCGGGGGCCGACGCGGCCCCGGCGCGCGGCCGGGCCACCAGGTAGGCGGCGACCAGGAAGACCAGCGAGATCGGCTCCACCTGGGCGTGGATCACCGCGATCATCAGCGCGATGGGGTTGCACGCGTACTGGAAGCGGGCCTGGGCCTCCCGCCGCCGCTGCCGATCGATGCCGCCGTCGGCGGGCAGGCCCCTGGCCAGCTTGCCGACGAGGTAGATCAGCACCAGGTCGGCGACGATGGTCCACAGCCGGCCCGCGATCTCCCAGGGGATGCCCACGGCCAGCGGCAGCGCGTACAGGTAGGGGATCATCGGCAGGAAGTGCCAGCCCCCGTTGGAGGCCAGCACCGGGTCGTGCCCCGCCAGGATCGCCGCCCCGGCCGGCTGGAAGCTCTCGTCGAAGTCGACCGGCTGCCAGGAGTCGCTCGCCGCGCTGGCCAGCAAGATCAGTCGCAGCCCCAGCCCCAAGGCGAGGGACACGCGCAGCGATGGCCGCCAGCCGCGCCACTGCCCGACGACAGCGAGCGCGAAGCCGGTGACCAGGACGCACGTGGTGAATATCGGGTGATCCATCGCAGGGGCACACTGCCAGACGTAGAGCGGTCGGGGAAGCGCTACCTGAGATTACACAGCGACCCCATAGATCATCTGTGCTGTTCAGCCTATCGTCTGGATGAATTCGGTGAGCTGGGCGACATTTCGGCATTCGTACATAGGCACGATCTCGCCGTACGTCGAGGCCGCGGAGTCGGCGGTGTCCCAGTCGGCCCGCGGCTCGGGATTGAGCCAGTACGCGTGCCTTGACTTGTCAACGATCGCGGTCAGTGTATCGGTGGCCAGCGGGCCGTAGTTGGACCGGGCGTCGCCCAGGATGAGCAGCGATGTCTTGGGCCCGACCGCGCCGGCCGCATAGCGCTCGGCGAACACCTCGATCGCGTGCCCGTAGTTGGTGCGCCCGCTGAGCCGGGTGACGTTGGCCTCCCGGGCGAGCCGGGTCATGGCCTCGACGATGTCCGTACCGGGCGCGAAGAATCTGGTGATCTCGTCGAGCGTGTCGACGAACGCGAACGCCCGCACCTTGGTGAACTGCTCGCGCAGCGCGAAGGTGAGGAGCAGGGTGAAGTGCGCGAACGCGGCGACCGAGTCGCTGACGTCGCAGATGACCACAAGCTCGGGCCGGTGCGGCCGCGGCGGGCGGTGATGGGTGATGACCGGCACCCCGCCGGTGGACAGCGACGATCGCATGGTGCGGCGGAAGTCCAGCCGGCCGCGCCGCCCACGCCGCTGCCGGGCCGCCAGCCGGGTGGCCAGCCGCCGGGCGAGCGGGTAGACGGCCCGGCGCAGCGCGGCGAGGTCGGCCCGGGTGGCGCGCAGGAAGTCGAGCCGCTCCAGCGGCGGCCGCACGGAGGCGCGCGCGATCCGCTCGATGCCCGACTCCTCGGCGATCCGCCGGCGTACGTCCGCGGCGATCATGTCCTCGAACCGGGCGATCCGAGAGGTGAGCGTCTGCCGGGCGACCCGTTCGGCCATGCCGCCCCGTTCCCGCCCGGCCAGCGTCTCCCGCAGCAGCCGGGCCATCAGGGTCTCCGGCGACAGGGCCCGCAGCACGCCGAAGGAGAACCACGACTGCCGGCCGGGCGCCGCCGGCGCCCTGCCGTAGCGGGCGACGGCCGTCCGCGCGAGCCCGCGCAGGCCCGCGTCGTCGCCGGCGAGCAGCAACTCGGCCAGCCGGTCGCGCAGCGCGTTCAGTTCCGGGTCGCGGCGGCTCGCGGCTGCGCCGGCGGCCGCACCCGGGGCGGGGCGGTCCTCCTCGGGCGCCCCCGCGCCGGGTTCCGAGTCGCCGGAGCCGATCACCGGCGGGAACCACAGGTCGAACAACGTGTCGAAGGTCGCCCGGTGCGCCGGGCTCTTGACGAGCGTTCCGGCGTAGGCGGCGCGCAGCGACTCTCGATCGCCCAGGTCGATGACCGCCATGGCCCGTACGGCGTCCAGCCCCTCGACCGGCGAGACGGGAAGCCCGGCACCGCGCAGCGCGGCCACGAAGTCCGCGTGCCGGTCAAGCAGCGACATGGCCCGCGCCTCGTGGATCACGCCCCCCGGATCTAGGGGACACGCGTCAGCTCCTTGCGCGCCCGCTCCTGGTCGGAGACGTGCTTGAGGACGACGCCGAGCGTGGCCGACACCGCCTGTTCGTCGAGATCGTCGAGACCGAGCGCGACGAGGGTGCGGGCCCAGTCGATGGTCTCGGCGATGGAGGGCGGTTTCTTGATCTCCAGGGCACGCAGCATGGCGACGAGCTGGACCAGCTTGGCGACCAGCGTCTCCTCGATGCCGGGCACCTGGGCGAGCACAATGTCGCGCTCCCGTTCCGGCGCGGGGTAGTCCAGGTGCAGGTAGAGACAGCGCCGCTTGAGTGCCTCGGACAGCTCGCGGGTGGCGTTGGAGGTGAGCACCACGAACGGGCGGCGCGCGGCCGCGACCGTCCCGAGCTCGGGAATCGTCACCTGGAAGTCCGACAGCACCTCGAGCAGCAGCCCCTCGACCTCCACGTCAGCCTTGTCGGTCTCGTCGATCAGCAAGACGGTCGGCTCGGTGCGCCGGATCGCCCGCAGCAGCGGCCGTTCGAGGAGGAACTCCTCGGTGAAGATGTCGTCGTGCACCGCGTCCCAGTCTCCGGTCGACGCCTGGATGCGCAGCAGCTGCTTCTTGTAGTTCCACTCATACAGGGCGCGGGCCTCGTCGAGCCCCTCGTAGCACTGCAGCCGCACCAGCCCGGCGCCGGCGGCCGCCGCCACCGCCTTGGCGAGCTCTGTCTTGCCCACGCCGGCCGGTCCCTCGACGAGCAGCGGCTTGCCGAGCGCGGCGGCCAGGAACACCGTGGTCGCGATCGCGCCGTCGGGCAGGTAGCCGACGGCGGCCAGCCGGTCGCGGACGTCGTCGGGAGCGGTGAACAGTTGCGTCATCTGGGCTCCTGCGTCGGCGGTCGACTCGCATCAGCGAGTGAGGGCGCGGGAAGGACAAACGGGAAAGGACAACGGGAAGGACAAACCGAACCGCGTTCGACAGTACCTCAACGACACCCGTCCGTTTCCGGCCCGGAATGCGCTCCGCGACGCCGTACCATCGCGTCATGGGCCTGCCCGAGTTCATGATGCTGCGCGATTTCGGCTCGCGTTCGATCGACAAGTACCTCACATCGTACGAGGTCAACCGGCTCACGATCCGGCGGCATCCGGCGTCGCTGCTCGCGCCGGTCACCGCGGCCTTCGGCGGGCTCGTCCTCGCCGGGCTCGCCAGCGCGTGGCTCGACGGCGGGAGCGGCGCGACGCTGCTGTGGCTGGCCTGGCTCGGCGTGGTCGGCTGGCTGGTGTGGCGGCTCATCGGCTGGTCGGTGACCTATTTCGTGATCACCGAGTACCGCGTCACGTTGATCAGCGGCGTCTTGAACCGGCGGATCGCGATGATGCCGCTGGAGAAGGTCAGCGACATCACCCTCGACCGGTCGCTGCTCGGCCGCATGCTCGGCTACGGCACGGTGGTCCTGGAGTCGACCGGCCAGGACCAGGCGCTGCGGAACGTCGTCTTCCTGCCCTATCCCGAGCAGCTCTACTTCGACATCTCGTCGATGATCTCCCTGGCCAAGGACGAGTCCCCCGACTACTGACCGACCGGCGCGAGCCGGGGTGCGGGCGGGCGGCCCCATCTCGTCGCCGCGCCGCCCACGCCGGCCGGGGACACCGCTGCAAGATCACGCCCCGGCAATGATGATCTTGCGGCGGCGCCTCGCCCTTGGCGGCGCCTCAGCTCCGGCGGCGGCCGGCCATGGCCGTGCCGATCGCCAGGACCACCCCTCCGGCGAAGATCAACGTGCCCATGACGTTGACCTGAGGTGGGAGGCCGACCTTTGTGGCCCCCCAGATCCACAGGGGGAAGGTCGTTGTGCTGCCGGCGTTGAAGCTCGTGATCACAAAGTCGTCGATGGACAGGGCGAAGGCGAGCAGCCCGCCCGCGAGCACCCCGGGGAAGATCATCGGGAACGTGACGTACCGGAAGGTGGCCCACGCGCCCGCCCCGAGATCGCGGGCCGCCTCCTCCAGCGCGGGATCGAGCGTCATCACCCGCGCCCGCACGGTCACCGCGACGAAGGAGACCGAGAACATCACGTGCGCGATGAGGATGGTGACGAAGCCGAGCGGCACGCTCATCGTGACGAACAGCGACAGCAGCGACGCGCCCATCACGATCTCGGGTGAGGAGATCGCCGCGAACATCACCAGGTTGGTCGCGCCGGCGCCGCGGAACCGGTAGCGCCCCAGCGCGAGCCCGACCATCGTGCCGATGCCGCCCGCGATCACCATCGTGAGCAGGGCGATGATGAGCGAGTTGCGCATCGCGACGGTCAGATCCTGAATCTGGAACAACCGGCCGTACCACTTGACCGTGAAGCCCTGCCAGGTGTTGTTGAAACGGCCGCGGGTGTCGTTGAAGCCGAAGAGGATCATCACCGCGATCGGCAGGCACAGCCACACGATCACCGCCCACGTGTAGATCGTGAGCAGCCGGACCCGCGGCGGCCCGTGCCGGCGGCGCCCGCCGGGCGCGACGGCGGCCGGCGAAGCGGTCACGGGCGGGGGCGGGGGCGACGGGGACGGGCCGGAGACGGTCGTGTTCATCGAGCCGCCGCCTCCAGGACGTCTTCGGTGCCGAGCGCCCGCGCGTACATGAAGATGCCGATCAGCAGGATCGCCATCAGCGTGAACGACAGCGCCGCGGCCGTGGGATACGTCTGGTTGATCAGATACTGGTTCTGGATGACATTGCCGATCATGGAGTTCTGCGGCCCGCCGAGGATGCTGGCGTTCACATAGTCGGAGCTGGCCGGCACGAACGTGATGAGCACGCCGGCGAACACTCCGGGCAGCGACAGGGGCAAGACCACACGGACGAACGTCTGCACGCGGCTCGCGTACAGATCGTGCGCGGCCTCGACGAGCCCGCGGTCCACCCGCTCCAGCGCGACGTACAGCGGCAGCACCATGAACGGCAGGTAGTTGTACGTGAGCCCGCCGATCACCGCGGTGCTGCGGGCGAGCAGGTGGAAGTCCTCGGGCACCATGCCGATGTCCTTGAGCGGGCCGAGCAGGATCCCGTTGTCGGACAGGAAGAACTGCCATGCGATGGTCCGCAGCACGAACGACACGAAGAAGGGCAACAGCAGCAGGAACAGGTAGACCGACTTGCGGCGGCCACCGTAGAAGGCGATCCAGTACGCCACCGGGTAGCCGATCGCCAGCTGCAGCACCGTGGAGACGCCGCCGTAGCCGAGCGACCTGATGATCTGGTCGTGGTATTGGCGGATCCCGTCGACGTAGGTCTGCCAGTGCCACGTCAACGTGTAGCCGTTCACGATGTCGCCCTGCTGCAACGACAGCGACACCATCGCGACCAGCGGCACCACGAAGAAGATCAGCAGCCACAGCCCGCCGGGCAGCAGCAGCGCGTACGGCGTCAGCCGGGCGCGCAGCCGGGCGTTCACGAACCGCTCACGACTGGACGATGGGCTGGAAAACGGACTGGTACTGCTGCCTTTCCTGTGCGTTCTTGAACGATCGGTAGCTGTGCATCTTGGCGTAGTCGGCCTCGGACGGGAACACGAGCGGGCTGTCGGCGACCTGCTCCAGCGCCTTCTTGTCCTCCCCCGAGGCCTTCGCCGCGTCGGCCCGGATGATGTCGCGGGTGCCGGGCACGGGGGTGACGTAGTTGATGTACTCGGCCAGGCTGGCGGCGTTGACCGGGTCGTAGAAGAAGTCCATCAGCATGATCGCGTCGACCGGGTTCTCCGCGGTCCTGGGGATCATCATGTTGTCGGTCCAGATCGTGGCGCCCTCTTCGGGGATCACGAACCGCAGATTGGTGCCCTCCGAGACGTTCTGCTGGAAGATGTCGCCCGACCAGGCCATGGTGAGCCAGACGTCGCCGCTCGTCAGCGGCTTGATGTAGTCCTGCTCGTAGTACTTGCGGACGAGCCCCTGGTCGCGCTGCTCCTTGAGCTTGTCCGCCGCCTTCGTCCAGTCGGCCGGGCCCGAGGTCTCCGGCTTGACGCCGTTCACCAGCATGGCGAAGTTGCCGATCTCCTGGGTGTCGGACATCATGCCGACCTTGCCCTTGTACTTCGGATCCCACAGGTCGGCGATCTTGGTGGGCGGTGTCTTCACGTACGTGGGGTTGTAGCCGATGCCGGTCATGCCGGACGTCCACGGGATGCTGAAGACGTTGCCCGGGTCGAAGGCCTCCTTCTTGTACTCCGCCGCGGCGTGCTTGGCGTAGTTCGGCAGCTTGCCGTGGTCGAGCGGGGCGAGGTAGCCGAGCTCGACGAGCTCGCTGAACTCGATGCCGTTCGTCACCACCATCAGGTCGTAGCCGATCGACTGGCCGGCCGCGAGCTGTGGCTGGATCTTGGCGAACCACGACGGGTTGTCCTGGATGACCTCTTTGTACGTCACGGTGATGCCGGTGGCCGCGGTGAACTTCTTCAGCTCCGGCTGCTTCGGATCCATATAGAGCGGCCAGTTGGCGAAGTTGACGTGGCCGTTCTTCTGCTTGCCGGCCCAGTACTTCTGCACGTCGCTCTGCTTGGGCGGGGCCGCCTTCTTGCCCTTCACTCCGCAGGCCGTCAGCGCGAGCCCGGCCCCGGCCACCGCGGACAATCGCAGCAGATCGCGCCGGTCGTAGCGCCGCCGGGTCAGGCCTCGCAGCAGGGCGGGGTCGATGTGCTCGTTCACCTCAGGCTCCTATCGGGGAAGAATGCTGCGGATCCCACGACAGCCACACGCTGTCCCCCCGTACCGCTATGTCGTCGGCCGACGAGGCGTTCTGCATGAACACCACGAAGTCGGCGCCGGTCGATGTCTTGACGTTGTAGTTGGTGGACGTGCCGAGATAGACGACCTCGGTGACGGTGCCCTGCACCGCGCAGCCGTCGCCGTTCGGCTTGTCGACGCAGATGTCGATCTTCTCAGGTCGTACGGTCACTTCCAGCGCGCCGCCGGGCGCGACGTCCTGGCCGTCGGCGACGGGCACGACGACACGTTCCTCGGGTCCGTACCTGATCACGGCGTGCGGGCCGACGACCTCGCTGATCGTGCCCGACAGCAGGTTGGACGTGCCGATGAAGCCGGCCACGAATCTCGTGGCGGGATGCTCGTAGATGTCACGGGGCGTGCCGAGCTGTTCGATCCGGCCGTCGCTCATGACCGCGATGCGGTCGGACATCGTCAGCGCCTCGCCCTGGTCGTGGGTGACGTAGACGAACGTGATGCCGACCTCGCGCTGGATGCGCTTCAGCTCGACCTGCATCGCCTGGCGCAGCTTGAGGTCGAGCGCGGCGAGCGGCTCGTCGAGCAGCAGGGCGCGCGGCTTGTTGACCAGCGCCCTCGCCAGCGCGACGCGCTGTTGCTGGCCGCCGGACAGCTCGCGGGGCCGCCGTCGTTCACGCCCTGTGAGGTCGACGATCTCGAGGATCTCGCCGACCCGCTGGGCGATCTCCGCCTTGGGCAGCCGCTTGCGGCGCAACCCGAACGCCACGTTCTCGAACACGCTCATGTGCGGGAACAGCGCGTAGGACTGGAACACCATGTTCACGTCGCGCCGGTTCGGTGGGACGCCGACCACGTTGACGCCGTTCAGGAACACCTGGCCCGCGGTGGGATCGTCGAAGCCGGCGATCATGCGCATCGTCGTGGTCTTGCCGCACCCCGAGGGGCCGAGCATCGAGAAGAACTCGCCCTCGGTGATCGACAGGTCGACGTCCTTGACGGCCTGGACCTCCTCGCCGTACGCGGTGAAGGTCTTCACCAGACCGACGAGCTCGATGGCGGGAACCGGTTCCGTCATCCACAACCCTCCTCGAGCGCTCCCCGAGCGGCCGACCTTGGCCTGACCATGGCAGACGAAGAGGATACAGACAAGTGATTCCGTAGCGACGATGCCGAATTGCTACGAAATCACTTGACAAAACATCACAAACTGACACGATGGCGCAGCGAGGAGGCACCGACAGGAGGCGCCGCCATGACCGACCTCAACGTCCCGCCGATGCGCCATCGGGCCACGGTGCAGTCGCCCGCGAAAGCCTCGGCAAAGGCGCAGAAGGTCCAGGCAAAGGCGCCCATGACAGTAGATCCCAAGAGCGGTCGGCAACCGATTTCCGCGGGGGGGTCCGCGGGCGCCGTGCAGCTCGACGCCATCGCCAAGCTGATCATCGAGCAGCTTCAGCAGGACGGGCGGCGATCGTACGCCGCGATCGGCAAGGCCGTGGGCCTGTCCGAGGCCGCCGTACGGCAAAGAGTGCAAAAACTCCTCGAGACGGGTGTCATGCAGATCGTGGCGGTCACGGATCCACTGATGCTCGGCTTCCAACGGCAGGTGATGATCGCCATCAAGTGCGAGGGCGATCTCGTGGCCGTGGCCGACCATCTGGCCGAGATGGAGGAAATCGACTACGTCGTCGTCACCGCCGGCTCGTTCGACATCCTCGTGGAGCTGGTCTGCGAGAGCGACGAGCAGCTGCTCGAGCTCCTCGGGCGCATCCGGTCCGTGCCGACCGTCACCAGCACCGAGACCTTCGTCTATCTGAAGCTGCGCAAGCAGACCTACTCCTGGGGGACCCGATGAGCTTCCCATCGAAGCCGCGTCTGCAGGACCCGGCGTCACTGCAGGAGGCGGCCAAGCGCCATCTGTGGCTGCATTTCACCCGAATGGCGGCGTACGCGGACGGCGAGGTCCCGCTGATCGTGCGGGGCGACGGGCCGTACGTCTTCGACGACTCGGGCAAGCGTTACCTCGACGGGCTGGCCGGCCTGTTCGTCTCCCAGGTCGGGCACGGCCGGTCCGAGCTGGCCGAGGCCGCGGCCAAGCAGGCCGCTGAGCTGGCGTACTTCCCGCTGTGGTCGTACGCCCACCCGAACGCGGTCGAGCTGGCCGAGCGGCTGGCGGTGCTCGCGCCCGGCGACCTCAACCGGGTCTTCTTCACCACCAGCGGGTCGGAGGCGGTGGAGGCGGCATGGAAGCTGGCCCGCTGCTACTTCCGGGAGGTCGGCCAGCACGGCCGTTACAAGGTCATCAGCCGCGACATCGCCTACCACGGCACGTCGATGGGTGCGCTGTCGATCACCGGGCTCGCCGAGATCAAGCACCCCTTCGAGCCGCTCGTGCCGGGGTCGGTGCGGGTTCCCAACACCAATTTCTACCGGGCGCCGCTGTTCGGCGACTCGATCGAGGAGTTCGGCCGGTGGGCGGCCGACGAGATCGAACGCGCCATCTTGCGGGAGGGCCCGGAGTCGGTGGCCGCGGTGTACCTGGAGCCGGTGCAGAACGCCGGCGGCTGCTTCCCGCCGCCGCCCGGCTACTTCGCGCGGGTCAGGGAGATCTGCGACACCTATGGCGTGCTGCTCGTATCGGACGAGGTGATCTGCGCGTTCGGCCGGCTCGGGCATTACTTCGGCGCGGAGCGGTACGGCTATGTGCCCGACATCATCACCTTCGCCAAGGGCATCACATCGGGCTATTCACCGCTCGGCGGCATGCTGGTCAGCGACCGGCTGGTCGAACCGTTCCTGACCGGCACGACGACGTTCCTGCACGGCGTCACCTTCGGCGGCCACCCGGTGTCGGCGGCCGTCGCCCTCGCCAACCTCGACATCCTCGAGCGGGAGAAGGTGCTCGAGAACGTACGCACGCACGAGGCCGGTTTTCGCGGCACGCTGGAACGGCTGACGGACCTGCCGATCGTGGGCGACATCCGCGGCGACGGCTACTTCTACGGCATCGAACTGGTCAAGGACAAGGCCACCAGGGAGACCTTCACGGACGCGGAGTCGGAGCGGCTGTTGCGCGGCTACGTATCCCCGGCCCTCTTCGACGCGGGGCTGATCTGCCGGGCCGACGACAGGGGCGATCCGGTCGTCCAGCTGTCCCCGCCGCTGATCTGCACACAGCAGCATTTCGACGAGATGGAGGGGATCCTGCGCGCCGTCTTGACCGAGGCGGCATCGCGCATTTGACGCGCCGGCGCCAGGATCGGCGCGGGGCCGCGGTCGGCGCCGTCGGGGGCCGGCACCGACCGAGGCCGGCGCACACCACACCACCCGGTCGCGTGCGTTGCCCTCACGTCACCATCCGACGTCATGCAGGGTCATATGGCCGGTATTGCGGTATTCCCTGAATCGGCCCGTCCGATACGAACGACAGGTCATACTCGGCCGTAGCACAGGGGATACCAGGTATACGCCCCGTGGCGTGCACGTCGTTTGCCGCACGAGAGGAGCCAGGCCATGGCCGCGTCGGCTCACAACATCCCTCTTCGCGACCGCCGGATCGAGCGGATCGGATTCCGTACGACGGAGCACGAGAGCGCGCTCATCCGCAAGGCGGCCGATCTTCGCGGCTTGACCATCGCCCAATACGTGCTGTGCGCCGTGCTCGACCGAGCCGAACGCGATCTGTACGCGCACGCCGCCTATACCCAGCACGAGCGGTCGCCGCTAGACGGCGCCGGCGAACCTCTGCACGCCCTCGCCAACCTCTTCGGCGCCTGATCCACGGCCCCTCGATCCCCAACCGGCGACGACGCTCTGGGCGATCAGCCGGGCGCCCGCTGCTCCAGCGCGTCGCGCAGCCGGCCGGCGAAGGCGGCGGCCTCGGCATCGGAGTCGTACTTCGTCCGCGGCCAGAAGAACCCGCGCAGGCCGTCCTTGCGCTTGCGCGGCACCACGTGTGCGTGCAGATGCGGCACGCTCTGGCTGACCTTGTTGTTCATCGCGACGAACGATCCGGCGGCGTCCAGCGCGGTCTCCATCGCCGCGGCGAGCCGCTGCGCGCATGAGAAGAAAGGGCCGAGGAGCTCGGCGGGCAGTTCGGGGAGCGTTTCGATGTGCTCGCGCGGCACGATCAAGGTGTGGCCCTTGAACAACGGCCGGCTGTCCAGGAACGCCAGCACCGGCCCGTCGTCGACGACAATGTGCGCGGCACGCTCCCCCGCCACGATCTCACAGAACACGCAATCGCCCATGACGCGCATTGTGCCGTCTCACGCGCCGCCGCGCGTCGCCGAAGCCACAGGCGAGGCGCCCCCGGGCGGCGGGGCGGCAAGGCCGCGCTCCCCGCTCCCCCGCTCCCCCGCCGGCCGGTCATCGCCGCGCGCGCCGGCACAACCCCAGACGACCGCACGCGCACAACTACGGAGTCGCCTGCACGATGAGCCAGGAGCGGTCGAGCGCCCCGGACCGTACGTCGGCGCCGCGAGCGGAGAAGTACACGAACCCCGGCTCGCCCCAACGCCAGCCGAGCCGGTCGTCGGCGTCGAGCTGGAGGAGCAGCCGCCAATCGGCCGCCTGGACCGGGCCGGGCTCGGCGACCGAGTCGAGGGCATGGCCGGCGGCCGCCGCGCAGTCGCGCCACAGGGCGCGCTGGACGACGATCGGCCAACCGCCGGTCTGGTGACGCGGCTCGTAGCCCCAGATGAACCGCTCCCACGAGGCGTACAGCTCAGGATAGGTCTCACCGAAGGCGGCGACCGCGGCGCCGAGCGGACCGAGCACCGGCTCGTGCGGACTGGGCAGGGAGACGAACGGATGGGCGGCGAGCGGAACTTCGGGCCTCGTCGCCGGCCCCGCCGGGACGGCGGCATCCGGCAGCACCCGCCAGCCGTCGGTCTGCGCCGGATCATCGCCCCACGGGCGCGGCGGATCGGTCGCGTAGTAGAAGGCCACGGTGCCCGTGCCCGGCAGCTCTGGCAGCCACATCGTGCTGGCCAGCTCGTCGAAGTCGATGACCCCGACGAAGTCGAGCGTGCGCTCGCCCCAGGTCGGCCAGGGCGTGCCGGGCGGCAGCACCGGAGGCCCGCCGAGCCGGGACCGCGACCCGGCAGGGCCGGTCGACAGCCGCAGCGCCGGGCGAGCCAGCGCCATGATGGCCTCAATGATCGCTGCTGGAAAGAATGCCCCGAACATCGACCGTAATTGATCACACTGTGTGTCGAACCAATCCATGGCTGGTAAGCGTGCCGTACGGTCGGGCCCGTCGCCAGGCAGAACCAAGAACTGTGGATAAGGTCGAGGCGACTTTCGGCGCGGCGCCGAAGTGGTTATCGGTGGTGCGATCAGCCCTTGCTGAGACCTTCGAGGGCGGAGGCGAGCTGGTCGAGGAAGCGATCGACCTCGCGTTCCTCGTAGCCGGCGCCGAAGCGTACGGTACGAAACCGGCTTTCCCGGACGTCGCGGCCGCTCACCGGCGGCGCCTCCCCTTGCAGCCCGGCGACCACTCGGGCCAGGAAGGCGTCTACGTCGCGCTCGTCGTAACCCCGCCTGACCCGTACCACGCCGAACTGCGCGGTGGTGATCCAGCCGACCAGCCAGTCGGCGCTGACCGGGGAGAACCTCGCCGGGGCGCGGGTGCGGGCGTGCCGAGCGCTGTAGCCTCCGACGCTCTCGTGGGCTTCGAGCTCGCGGATGCGCTCGCTGAGCAACTCATCGACGATCCTGCGGTCGTATCCGCGCAGCTCCACGTTGAAGCGGGTATCGCGCGCCTCGGCCGCGGCGATCGGAGAGCCGGTGAGATCCGTCGTCCCCAGCGTCCCGGAGATGCGCGCGAGTACGGCGTCGACCTGACCACGGCGATAGCCGCGCAAGCGCCGGCGAATGCGAGGCTCGCCGCTCGCGCTCTTGGCGCTCTTGGCGCGCTTCGCCTTCTTCGAGGACTTCGCACCCTCGGGGGACTTCGGCGGCTTTGGTTGCTTCTGGGTTCTTGCGCGTTTCGGCGGCTTTGGCGATTTCGGCGGCTTCGGTGGTTTCGGAGGCCGTGTTGATTCGGTGGGCTCGGTGGTCTCGGTGGGCTGCTGCGCTGCCGCCGCGCGGTTCCTGCCGTTCATTTGCTGGAGATCAACTCGTCCTAGGTTCGGCTCGGCCCTGAGTTCGGCCCGGCCTGGGTCGGCTCGTCGTCGCCTCGGTCGTGTTGCCGGTGTCGGTCGTGTTGCCGGTGTCGATCGTGTTGGCGGTGTGGGTGCTCGTTGCGTTGGTCGCCGCGGCCAGTTGACCGCAGGCGCCGTCGATCTCCCGGCCCCGCGTGTCGCGTACGGTCACCGGCACGCCATGCGCCGCCAGCCCGCGGACGAACTCACGTTCGTCCCGCGGCCGCGAAGCGGTCCATTTCGATCCGGGCGTCGGATTCAACGGAATCAGGTTGACGTGGACGAGATGGCCTTTCAAGAGCCGGCCGAGCAAATCCGCTCGCCAGGCCTGATCGTTGACGTCTCTGATCAATGCGTACTCGATCGAGACGCGGCGCGTGGTCGTGCGCGCGTAGGCCCACGCCGCGTCGAGCACCTCGCGGACCTTCCAGCGGGTGTTGACCGGGACCAGTTCGTCCCGCAGGTCGTCGTCGGGCGCGTGCAACGACACGGCCAGGCGCACCTGCAGGCCCTCGGCTGCGAGCTTCTCGATCGCGGGGACGAGCCCGACCGTGGACACCGTGACGGAACGCTGCGAGATGCCGAGCCCCGCCGGGCCGGGCTCGACGATCCGGCGGACGGCCCCGATCACGGCCTTGTAGTTGGCCAGCGGCTCGCCCATGCCCATGAACACGACGTTGCTCACGCGCGGCCGGAGGCCGGCGCGCGCCATCGTGCGGGCCCCGGCGACGACCTGCTCGACGATTTCGGCGGTGGAAAGGTTGCGGGTCAGGCCGGCCTGACCGGTCGCGCAGAACGGGCAGTTCATGCCGCAGCCCGCCTGCGAGGAGACGCACATCGTCACGCGGTCGGGGTAGCGCATGAGCACCGACTCGACGAACGTGCCGTCGAACGCCTTCCACAGCGTCTTGCGCGTCATCCCCTCGTCGCACGACTGCTCCCGTACGGGGGTGAGCAGGGCCGGGAGCAGTTCGGCCACCAGCCGATCCCGCACCGCACCAGGGAGGTCGGTCATGGCCGCCGGATCGGCCTCCAGGCGCGTGAAGTAATGCCGCGACAACTGGTCGGCGCGAAACGGCCGCTCGCCGAGCGCGGCGACGGCGTCGCGACGCTCGGCCGCGGTGAGGTCGGCCAGGTGGCGCGGTGGTCTCGCCCGGCGAGGCGCTACGAAGGTCAGCTGTGCAGACATGATCGTTTGGGGTAGGTGGACGGAGACTAGGTGGCGGGGAGGAAGCTCTGCAGGGCCAGCCAGACGACGGGCGCGGTGATCAGCAGGGAGTCGAGGCGATCCATGACGCCGCCGTGCTCGGGGAGCAGCCGGCCCATGTCCTTGATGCCGAGATCGCGCTTGATCATCGACTCGATCAGATCGCCGAGCGTCGCGCTGCACACGACCGCCGCGCCGAGCACCAGGCCCTGCCAGACGTGGCCGTCCAGCAACAGCGGCAGCAGCAGCGCTCCGATCGCCATGCACGTGAGGGCCGAGCCGACGAACCCTTCCCACGTCTTCTTCGGGCTGATGGTGGGTGCCATCTGGTGCCGGCCCAGGAACGCGCCGGCGAAGAATCCGCCGATATCGCTGCTGACGGTGATCGCGATGAACGTGATCACGCGGTCGGCGCCATCGTCGGCGGCCAGCAGGAGGACCGCGAACCCGGCCAGGAACGGCACGTACGCGGCCGCGAAGACGCTTGCCAACGTGTCCTGGACGTAGTGACGGGAGCCGGCGGGCATCCGCCAGACGAGGACGAGCAGCAGGGTCAGGCTGAAGACGGCCAGGAGGCCGGTCGGCCCCGAGGTGTAGGCGACGATCAGCATCGCCAGTCCGCCGACCGCGACGGGGACGAACGGCACACGGATGCCGCGCACGCCCAGCGCCGCGCTCAGCTCACGGACCGCTATGCCCAAGAACACCGCGATGACTCCGACGAATACCCACTTGACGAGGTAGACGGCGAGTAGGACGAGAGCGCCGAGGGCGAGGCCGACCCCGATCGCGATGGGGAGATTGCGACCCGGGCCGCGCTTGCTCCTGGTCTTGTCGGGTCTGGGCTTCTTGCCGCCGGGCTTGCGGGGCCCCTGGGTCCCAGGTCCGCCGGCCCCAGGTCCGCTGGGCGCGGGCTCGCTGGGCGCGGGCTCGTCGGCCTTGTCGACCGCGTCGACCGGATCGATGGGGTCGACCGGATCGATGGGGTCGGCTGGATCGGCCGCGTCGATAGGGTCGGCCGAGTCGGCCGCGGAAGGGCCCTCGTCGGTCTCTTCGCGAGATGCCGGCGGCTGCCGTCCGGGACGCTGCTCCAGTTCCATCAAACCTCGAGCAATTCGGCCCTCTTGTGCTCGAGGAGCTCGTCGATCTTGGCGACGTACTTGTGCGTTACGTCCTCGAGCTCCTTCTCGGCACGGCGGACCTCGTCCTCACCCGCGTCGCCGCCCTTGGCCAGCTTGTCGAGGGCGTCCTTGGCGTGGCGCCGGATGTTGCGGATCGAGACCCGGCTGTCCTCGGCCTTCGAGCCCGCGACCTTGATGTACTCCTTGCGCCGCTCTTCCGACAATTCCGGAAAGATCACCCGAATGACGTTGCCGTCATTGCTGGGATTCACCCCGAGGTCGCTGTCCCTGATCGCCCTTTCCACGGCCGACATCGACGACTTGTCGAACACCTGAACGATCACCATGCGGGGCTCGGGCAAAGTGAACGACGCCAGCTGGTTGATCGGCGTCGGCGTGCCGTAATACTCCGCGGTGATCTTGTTGAACATGGCTGGAGTCACTCGCCCGGTACGGATGCCGGCGAAGTCGTCCTTGGCGACCGCGACCGCCTTCTCCATTTTCTCCTCTGCTTCGAGGAGGATCTCGTCGATCACTTCGGCTCCTGTCGCGTTGATTCCGGCCCCTGTTCGAGGGCCCGGCCCCCAAGCTCATTGTGCCGCTATGCCCGGCTTGACCCGACCAGTGCGGCGGGATCCGACCAACCGAACCCCGTTCAACCGTCTGGTGGGCTGACCAGCGTGCCGATCTTCTCACCTCGTACGGCTCGGGTGATATTGCCTTGCGCCATGAGGTCGAAGACGACGATGGGCAGGCCATTGTCCATACACAGGCTAATCGCCGTCGCGTCCATGACCTTGAGGCCCCTGCTGAGCACCTCGACATAGTCAAGACGGTCGAATCGCACGGCATCGGGGTTGTGCCGCGGGTCCGCGTCGTACACGCCGTCGACCTTTGTGCCCTTCAGCACCGCGTCGGCGCCGATCTCGAGGGCGCGCTGCGCCGCGCAGGTGTCGGTGGAGAAGAACGGCTGGCCGAGGCCGGCGCCGAAGATGACCACGCGCCCCTTTTCCAGGTGGCGGATGGCCCGTCGCGGGATATAGGGCTCGGCGACCTGGCCCATGGTGATCGCGGTCTGCACACGCGTGTCGAGCCCGAGCTTCTCGCAGAAGTCCTGCAACGCCAGGCAGTTGATGACCGTGCCGAGCATGCCCATGTAGTCGCCCCGGGCGCGGTCGATGCCGCGCTCGGACAACTTCGCGCCGCGGAACATGTTGCCGCCGCCGACGACCACGGCGACCTGCACGCCCTCGCGAACGGCTTCCGCGATGGCCTTGGCGATGTGCTGGACGACTCCGGGATCGATGCCGAGGGGCTCGCTGCCCGAGAAGGCCTCGCCCGACAGCTTCAAGACGACGCGCCGCCACCCGTGGGAGTGCACGGACGACGATGAGGCCGCCGTCGCGTCGATCGGTGTCATGTCCTGCACGTCGGCGGCCTCCTCGGCGTTCTTGCTGCTACTGACCTTGTTCTTGCTTTACACGTCTCCAGGATTACAGGTCCTACGCCTGACCGACCTTGAAGCGCGCGAACCGGCGTACGGTCACACCCGCCTCCTGCAGGACTTTGGCGATCGTCTTCTTGTTGTCCTTGACGAACGCCTGCTCGACCAGAACGAAATCTTTGAAGTACGCGTTGACCCGACCTTCGACGATCTTCGGAATCGCCTTTTCGGGCTTGCCCTCGTCGCGGGTCATCTGCTCGGCCAGCGCCCGCTCCTTTTCGATCGCGTCGGCGGGCACGTCATCGCGGGTGAGGTACTTCGGCGCCATTGCCGCGACCTGCTGGGCGATGTCCTTGCCGATCTCGGCGTTCTCGGTGTCGAGCTCGACCAGCACGCCGGTGGTCGGCGGCAGCTGCGGGTCGGACTTGTGCAGGTAGCTGGCCACGTAGCCGCCCGTGAAGTGGGCGAACCTGCGCAGCTCCAGCTTCTCGCCGAGCTTGGCGCTGTTGGTCTCGATCAGCGCCTGCACGGTCGTCCCCGGCTCGATCTCGGCGCCGAGCAAGGCCGCCGCGTCGGCCGCGTCGCTCGAACCGGCAAACTCGGCGATCTTGTTCGCCAGCGCGATGAACTGCTCGTTCTTCGCGACGAAGTCGGTCTCGCAGTTGAGTTCGAGCAGCACGGCGTTGGTGGGGCCGGCGAAGTGCGTCACCACAAGGCCGTTGCCCGCCGTGCGCTGGGCACGCTTGCCGACGTCCTTCGCACCCTTGAGGCGCAGCAGCTCGACGGCCTTGTCGAAGTCGCCTTCGGCCTCGGTAAGGGCCTTCTTACAGTCCATCATCCCGGAGCCGGTCAGCTCGCGGAGCCGCTTGACGTCAGCGGCGGTGAAGTTCGCCATTATCTCGGTTTCTCTCCAGTCTTGCGGGTCGCGTCCTGATGATCGCGCGGCGGTGGCTTGCTCCCGACAGTCCTGATCAGCCCCTGGTCCACTTGAACGGGGGTCCTGCTCACGGTCGGGTCGCCTTCCGCCTGTTCTCGGTCTGCCGTCCTCGTGGCCGGGCCTGTAGGCGCGTCCGTCCTCAGCTCTCGCCGGCCGAGGCGCCGGCCGCCTCGCCGGTCTCGCCCGCCTCGCCGGTCTCGGCGGTCTCTGCGGTCTCGGCGGTCTCTGCGGTCTCTGCGGTCTCGGCGGTCTCGGCGGTCTCGCCAGACTCGGCGGCGACCGCGTCGGCGACGGTCTGCGCGGCCTCGGCGGCCTGCGTCGTCTCGGGCGTGGCCGCGGCCGCTTCGGCCTGGCCGTCGGTCGCGGCCGTAGCCGCGGTGGCCGTGGCCGCCGCGGCGGTCTCGGCGGTCGCGGCGGCCTGCTGGCCTCCGGCCGCCGCCTCACCGCCCTTGTCGCGCTCGAGGAGCTCCCGCTCCCACTCGGCGAGCGGCTCCTCCGCGCCGGCCTCGGCGGGCTTCGCGTCGCCGGAGGTGGCGGCGCCGGCCCGGGCGATCAGCCCGTCGGCGACGGCGTCGGCGACGACCCGGGTCAGCACGCTGACGCTGCGGATCGCGTCGTCGTTGCCGGGGATCGGGTAGTCGACCTCGTCCGGGTCGCAGTTGGTGTCGAGGATGGCCACCACCGGGATGCCGAGCTTGCGAGCTTCGTTGACGGCGATGTGCTCCTTCTTGGTGTCCACGATCCACACCGCGCTGGGCACCTTGGCCATGTCGCGGATGCCGCCGAGGGTGCGCTCCAGCTTGTCCTTCTCCCGCTTGCGCATCAGCAGCTCTTTTTTGGTCATGCCGGAGCCCGCGACATCGTCGTAGTTGAGCTCCTCGAGCTCCTTGAGCCGCGTCAGGCGCTTGTGAACGGTGGAGAAGTTGGTGAGCATGCCGCCGAGCCAGCGCTGGTTGACGTACGGCATGCCGACGCGGCGAGCCTGCTCGGCGATGGCCTCCTGGCCCTGCTTCTTCGTGCCGACGAACAGGATGGAGCCGCCGTGCGCGACCGTCTCCTTGATGAACTCGTAGGCGCGATCGATGTGGGACAGCGACTGCTGAAGATCGATGATGTAGATGCCGTTGCGCTCGGTGAGGATGAAGCGCTTCATCTTCGGGTTCCAGCGACGCGTCTGGTGGCCGAAGTGGACACCGCTTTCGAGCAGCTGCCGCATGGTGACGACGGGTGCCATGCCCGTGGTTCTCCTGTCTGGCCCGGTCGTGCTCGGGCCTCGTTTCGGTTGTTGTCTACGCCCGGACACACCCCGCCGCGGCGCTGAGCCACGGACCGAGGGGCGTGCCCCGTCAACCCTTGGTGCTTGACGGATTGGCGGCCTGCGGGCGCGTGAATTCGGTCGCTCCGGACCGTCACACAAGTCTATGGGAAGATCCGGCCCGCCGTGGCATCCGTCCACGCGCCGTGGTTATCCACAGCCGGGGGTGGGGTCTGGCGGGCGGCGGGGGTGGTCGGCACTCTCGGAGCCATGCTGATCGTGACCTGCGTGCTCGTTGCCATGCTCCCGTTCGGCCCGGGTGATTGGCGATGGCCGTTATCGCCCGAGCCGCCCGTGCTGCGCGACTACGACCCGCCGCCGCGCCCGTGGCTGAGCGGCCATCGGGGGGTCGACCTCGCCGCCCGGCCCGGCCAGTCGGTCTATGCGGCGGGCCCGGGGCGGGTCGGTTACGCGGGCCGGCTCGCCGGCCGGGGCATCGTGACGGTTCTCCACGGCGCGCTCCGCACCTCCTACCTGCCCCTACGGCCCGCGGTACGGCGCGGGCAGCGCGTCGCCGCGGGCCAGCGGCTCGGCCAGGTCGAGGACGTCCGCGGCCACTGCGGGCGGGTGCTGTGCCTGCACTGGGGGCTGCGCCGTGGCCTGGCCTATCTCGATCCGCTGTCGCTTCTCGGCGGGGGCACCATCCGGTTGCTGCCGGTTTGGCCCGCCGCCGGTGCCGACCATCCGCCGGCGGCCGCCCGCCCCGGCTCCCTCTTCTCGCCCTCGGCCGCGTCCCGGCCTCCGCCCCGTGCCCCGCGGGCCGTGTCCGCGGGTAGGGCTTCGCTCGACCGCGGCCGCTCCATGGTCACGCGGTCGGCGACGGCGGCCGGGGGCGGCGCGCTCGCGGGTGCGATCCTCGCCTACCTGCTGATCCTGGCGTGGCGACGCATGCCGGCCCGGCGGCGGCTTCCGCCCGGGGTCATCGACCTGACCCGCGAGCGCCATCGCCGGCACCCGTCCGCATAGCCGCCTCATCCCTGTGCTCTTGCGCTCCCGGCAAGGGCACAGGGATGCCGAGCCCGCGTGCTACGCGCGGGGATGTGCCTGGCGATATGCCTGCTTGAGCCGTTCGGCGGACACATGGGTGTAGAGCTGGGTGGTCTGCAGCGAGGCGTGGCCGAGCAACTCCTGGACGCTGCGCAGGTCGGCGCCGCCCTCGAGCAGGTGGGTGGCGGCGGTGTGCCGCACCCCGTGGGGCCCGATGTCGGGCGCGCTCGCCGCCGCGACCCGGGCGTGCACGACGCGGCGGGCCGTGGTGGGATGCAGCCGGCCGCCCCGAGCGCCCAAGAACAGGGCCGGCCCGCTGCGTTCGGTGGCCAGATGCGGCCTGCCCCGGCGCAGCCAGTCGTCGATGGCGCGGGCGGCGGGCACCCCCATGGGCACGACGCGTTCCTTGCCGCCCTTGCCCATGACGCGGACGGTGCGGCGCTCCTGGTCGACATCGTCGATGTCGAGGCCGCACAGCTCACTGACCCTGATGCCGGTGGCGTACAGCAGCTCGAGGACGGCTCGATCGCGCCCCGTCAGGCCTGCCGCGGCCGGATTCGCCGGCTCAGGGTGATCTGGCCCGATCCGGTCGAGCACCGCCGCCGCCTCGTCCTGACGCAACACCTTGGGCAGCGCCCGCTCGCGCTTTGGCGTGCCGAGCAGCGGCCCGGGGTCTCGGCCGAGCCGGCCGCTCCGGTGCGCGTGCCGCGTGAAGGTCCGCACCGCCGCCGTGCGCCGGGCCAGCGTCGCCCGCGACAACCCGCGCCCGTGTTGCCCCGCGAGCCACTCGCGTACGAGGGGGAGATCGAGGTCGGCCACCGATTCGGCGCCCGCGCGGGCCGCGTACTGGAAGAGATCGGCGATGTCGCCCAGGTAGGCCCGGAGCGTGTGCGGCGAAAGCCCGCGCTCGGCCCGCAGGTGCCGTTCGTAGTCGCGCAGCGCCGCGGCGAACGTCTCCGGCAGCGGGCCATCTGCCACCCCGGTCATGGGTCCCACAGTGCCCGCGGCTCGCCGCGGCAGGCAAGCCGCCGGTCCGCTCGGCCCTCTCCCGGCTCAGAACAACCCGCCGCGGGCCCCCTTATCGCCTCGGAGCCGGCGTCCCCGGCACCGAACGGCTCCGCCCGAGCAGTCGCGCCGAGACAGACCGTCCATCGAAGGCCGGACGGCCGGCCGACGCCCGCCGGCGCGCCACAGGCGCCGCCCACCTCCCTGTCGCCAAGGCGACACCATCTCCACCGGCGTACGCCATCAGGCGACGCCGAGCACATCGCCGTTTATCCACAGAATCACGTTCGCCTTTCGGTCGCGGCGACCGTACGGGACCTTCGGTGCCGGAGGTGAGCGTCATGCATATCCGACGAGACCAGCGCGGCGCGCTCGGCCGACGTGGTGAAGCGGCGGCGGCCGACTATCTGCGCCGCCTGGGCTGGACGATCCTCGATCGCAACTGGCGGTGCCGGGGCGGAGAGCTGGACATCGTCGCCTACGACGGCCACCGGCACGTCGTGTGCGAGGTGAAGACCCGCTCCAGCGCGAGGTTCGGCGACCCACTCGAAGCGATCACCGCGGCCAAGGCCGCGCGATTAAGGCGCCTCGCCGGGCGCTGGGCCGCCCAGCACGGCGTCAGCGCGGCTCAGATACGCATCGACGTCCTCGGACTGGTTCGCGCCGGTCCCGACGCGTTCGAAGTCGATCACTGTAGAGAGGTGTGCTGAGATGGCGCTCGCCAAGACCCGCTCGGTGGCGCTCGTCGGCGTCGACGGCTTCGTGGTCGACGTAGAGGCCGCGATCACCAGCGGTGTGCCCGGGCTGCATCTCGTGGGGCTGCCCGACACGGCGCTGAGCGAGGCCCGCGACCGCGTCCGGGCGGCGATCTTCAACAGCGGCGAGACGTGGCCCAACAGGCATGTCACGGTCTCGCTGTTCCCGGCGAGCCTGCCGAAGAAGGGTTCGAGCTATGACGTCGCCATCGCCATCGCGCTGCTGGCAGCGGCCGAGGCGGTGTCACCGGCGGCCTGCGCCGGTCTGGTGATGATCGGCGAGTTGGGCCTCGACGGCAGGGTTCGGGCGGTGCCCGGGGTGCTGCCCGCGGTGCTCGCGGCGGCGCACAGCGGATGCCACACGGTGGTGGTGCCCAAGGCCAACGCGGGCGAGGCCGAGCTCGTGCCCGACACCAAGGTGATTTCGGTCTCCACGCTGCGGGCCTTGATGTGCCATCTGCGCGATGAGCCGCCGCCGGCACTCGACGAAGACGACGAGCCCGTCCCCGCCGGGCCGCATCCCGACGGGCTCACCCTGCGCGGCCGGGCGCGGCGGAGCGACCTCGATCTCGCCGACGTGCGCGGCCAGGCCGACGCGCGGCACGCGTTGGAGGTCAGCGCGGCGGGCGGCCATCACCTGTGTTTCTCCGGCCCGCCCGGCTGTGGCAAGACCATGCTGGCCGAGCGGCTGCCCACGTTGCTCCCCCCGCTGGAGCGCGGCGCCGCCCTCGAGGTCACCGCCATCCATTCGGTCGCCGGCACGCTGCCTCCGGGCCGCCCGCTGATCACCGAGGCTCCGTTCTACGCGCCCCATCACACGGCGACCATCGCGGCGATGGTGGGCGGCGGCACCGGCGGGCGCGGCATCCAGCCCGGTGCCGCCTCGCTGGCCCACCACGGCGTCCTCTTCCTCGACGAGGCGCCCGAGTTCCAAAGCGGAGTGCTCGACGCGCTCCGCCAGCCCCTCGAGGACGGAGAGGTGATGATCTCGCGGTCGGGGGCCAGCACCCGCTTCCCGGCCCGCTTCACCTTGGTGCTGGCCGCCAACCCGTGTCCCTGCGCCGCCGCCAAGGACGTCGACTGCCGTTGCCCGCCGGCGGTACGGCATCGCTACCTCTCCCGGATCTCCGGTCCGCTGCTCGATCGCATCGACCTCAAGCTGGAGCTGCAGCCGGCCACGCCTGCCGAGCTGCGTTACGACCTGGAGTTCGCCGAGTCGAGCAAGATCGTGGCGGAGCGCGTGTCGCTCGCCCGTGAGCGCACGGCCAAGCGGCTGGCGGCCACGCCCTGGCGGACCAACGCCGAGATCCCCGGTCCCGAGCTGCGGCGCAGGTTCACGCCGTCGCCCGAGGCGATGGCACCCGTCGATCGGGCGCTGCGCCTCGGTTCGCTCAGCGCCCGGGGTCTCGATCGAGTCCTTCGGGTCGCCTGGACCTGCGCCGACCTCGCCGGCCGAGATCACCCCGCCGAAGAAGACGTCGGCCTGGCTCTCGATCTATGGACCGGTAAGCGCACATGAGCGCGTCAGATGACCAGCGGCTGGCCCGCGCCACCCTGTGCGCCATCGCCGAGCCCGGCAACGCTCTGCTCGGCGCGCTCGTCGCCCGTCTGGGCCCGCTGGGCGCCCTCGAAGCCGTACGTGCCGGCGCCCCGCCCCATGACCTGGTGACGGGCGATCAGGCCCGCAGCCGCCTGGCCGAGCATCTGGCAAGCTGGCGGATCCGGCTGACAGCCGCGGATCCCGTGGCCGACCTGACCGTCTGCGACCGGCTCGGCGGACGGCTGATCTGCCCCGGCGATGCCGAATGGCCCACCCAGCTCGACGACCTCGGCGCCGCCCGGCCCCACGCCTTGTGGCTGCGGGGGCCCGGTGATCTGCGCTACGGCTGCCTGCGCTCGGTGGCCCTCGTCGGGGCCCGCGCCGCCTCCTCCTATGGCGTCCGCATCGCGGCCGATCTCGCCGCCGACCTTTGCGAACGCGGGTGGACGGTGGTCAGCGGCGGAGCGATGGGCGTCGACGCCGCCGCCCACCGTGGGGCGCTCGCCGCCGACGGCGACACCGTGGCCGTCTTCGCCAACGGCGTCGACGCCCCCTATCCGTCCCGCAACGACGGTCTGTTCGCCGAGATGGCCAGACGCGCCCTGCTGGTCAGCGAGACGCCGCCCGGCACCCACCCCACCCGATCACGCTTCTTGGTACGCAACCGCGTCATCGCGGCCCTCACCCGCGGCACTGTCGTCATCGAGGCGGCCGCCCGCAGCGGGGCGCTCAACACCGCCGCCCATGCCCGCAAGCTGGGCCGGGCCGTCATGGCGATCCCCGGCCCCATCACCTCCCGGACCTCCATCGGCTGCCACAAGCTGCTCAGAGACACCCCACCCGCCCGATGCGTCACCAACGCCGCTGAGATCCTCGAGGAGGTCGGGCAGTTCGGCGCGGATCTCGCCCCCGAGCCGCGCGGCCCGATCCACCCCCGTGATGGGCTAGAGGCGACGACCCGCCAGGTGCTCGAGGCGATCCCGGCCCGCGGCGGCGCCGGTCCCGCCCAAATCGCGGTCAAGGCCGGCGTCGACCTCAACACCACCCGCAGCCGCCTCGGCATCCTGGCCGCCGCCGGGTTCATCGAGCGCTGTGATCAGGGCTGGCGGCTGCCTCGCCCGAGAAAGTCCGGCCCCCGGCCATCGGACTCGTGAGGGCGAGCAGCCAAAAGTTGACCTGAGATAGACGCGAGCTCCGCTCGACGACCTCCCCAAAGTTCCGGCGGGGCCGGGGCGCGCCGAGAGGCCTAGGAGTGAGGAAGTTCAAAGTCGCTCTTGGCCAACTCTTCGACGTTGACATCCTTGAATGTGACGACCCGAACGTTCTTGACAAAACGCGCGGGGCGGTACATATCCCACACCCAGGCGTCCTGCATCGTGACCTCGAAGAAGACCTCACCGTTCTCGGCGCTGCGTACCTG
This sequence comes from Streptosporangiaceae bacterium, assembly GCA_035765195.1. Taxonomy (GTDB): domain Bacteria; phylum Actinomycetota; class Actinomycetes; order Streptosporangiales; family Streptosporangiaceae; genus CALAED01. The sequence continues at coordinate 107,789 of DASTYC010000025.1, read as the reverse complement.
CAGATCCACCGAATTGGTCAAGTAGAACCGCCGCTCGGTCTCGACGACATAGGTGAACAGCCCCACGACGTCTCGATACTCGCGATAGAGCTGCAGCTCCATCTCGGTCTCGTACTTTTCGAGGTCCTCAGCGCTCATGCTCGTGGTCCTCCCCGCTGCGCGTCATGCAATGCCGACCTGCTCGGCGGCGCCTTCCAGGTCCGCGTCGATCTGCGCGAACGCGTCTTGTTCATTGTCCAGCATCCCCTCGTCCGCCGTCTCGGGCGCGATCTCGGCGATCTCCCCTGCCGCCGTGCTCAATCTGGCCACGTTCACGAACGAGAATCGGTGCTCAGGGCATGGTCCGTGCAGGGCGAGGGCCGCCGAGTGCGCCCGGGTCACATACCCCTTGTGAATGTCGAATCCATAAATCGGGTAACGCTTGTGCAACTGGACCATAAGGCGGTCTCTGGTCACCTTCGCGACCACGGAGGCGGCCGCGACGCACGCGGCCACCCGATCGCCCTTCGGCACTGCCAGGCCCGGCACGTCGAGCCCGGGCACCGGGAATCCATCGCTCAAGACGAACGAGGGACGGGTCCCCAGCCGCGCGATGGCGCGGCGCATCCCCGCGATGTTGCAGCGATGCAGGCCGATCCGGTCCACATCCGTGCAGGCGATGACCACGGCGCTCCACGCGACGGCGCGTTCCACCACCTCAGCGTAGATCTCCTCGCGCCGACGGGGGGTCAGCAACTTGGAATCGGTCAGCCCATCGATCCAGTGCCGTCGCTTGTTCGGCAAGATCACGGCGCCGACCACGAGGGGTCCGGCGCAGGCCCCCCGCCCGGCCTCGTCCACCCCCGCGACCGCGGAGAACCCGCCGTGCTCCAGCGCCCGCTCGAGGCCGTACACCCCCGAGTCTCGCCGCGGCGTGAATCGAAGCGGCCGCCGTACCCTGGGCACGCCGATCACGGAACTCACACTCAGCAGACTAATCGCCGCGGGGGTGGGGCCGACGCGCAACCGCGCAGGAACCGGCATGCCTCCAGAACCCTTGGGGGCACCCGCGAACCGCGGCGACGAGGCCGAAACCCGGCCGGCCGTCCGCTCGGGCCTGACGAATCCGTGGAACGCATTTGACGATGAGTTGAACAACGTAGGAACTGGGTCTCCACGTCACCGAAAAGACGGCCCGCTCCGGCGCTGCTCGTCGACGGCACGTGCCCGGCCCGTACGCCGAGAGTCCCTAGCGAGTGTGGCGGCGGCCACGACCGCGGCGGAGCCGGAGGAGCCACATGATCGGGACTGCCCCGGCGAACCCGAGTGCGAGTGGGGTGGCGGGGAGCGCCGCGGCGGCCAGGGCAGGCTGATCGAAGGTGTTGGGGATCGGCAACGTCTTGATGCGGGAGAGCGGCCACACCACGACGAACGCCCGCCCGATCACTCGGTCTTCGGGGATCGTGCCCGAACCGGGGTCGCCGAGGTGACCGCGGGAGTCGTAGGAGACGTCGCGGTGGTCTCCCATGACCCACAGGCGGCCCTGCGGCACGGTGACGTCGAACTGCTGACCGGACGGCTTGTTTCCCGGATAAAGGTAGGTGGTCTCCTGGAGCGGGGTGCCGTTGACCGTGATGTGGCCCCGCGCGTCGCAACAGCGCACGCGGTCGCCGGGGACGCCGATGACCCGCTTGATGTAGTCCTTTTCGCCCGGGACCAGGCCGAACGCGCCGCCGATGGCGTGCAAGGCCTTGGAGATGGGGTTGGACGGCTCGGAATAGTCGACCTCGGGGTCCCACGAGTCGAGGCCGCTGAAGACCACGGTGTCGCCGCGCGCGATGTCTCGGGTGTGATAGACGATCTTGTTGACGAGAACGCGGTCGCCGATCTGGAGGGTGTTCTCCATCGAGGCGGACGGAATGTAGAACGCCTGGACCGCGAACGCCTTGATGATCAAAGCGAGCACAAGCGCGATACCGACCAGCACGGGCAGTTCGCGCCAGAACGAACCACCCTTTTTACCCGAGTCGGACTCCTTCTCCTTCTCAGAGCCAGGAGCGCCGTGGCCGGAATCCCTATGAGCGGTCTGGGCGCCTTCGGACGATCCGTCAGCGGCGCCGTCAGGCTCGGTGGTGACCAGCGGCTTGTCATCCGGCAACGTGCCGTCGGCATCGGAACGCACGTCTCTCCGATCGTCCTGGGGTACGTCGCGGTCCGCCTCATAGTGCGCGCTCGCCGGCTCCCGCACGCCCTGCTCGTCGTCAGTCATCAAAATGAGCTTATAGGTGCCCGGCATCCACGGCTTCCCGTGAAAGCGTGTCGGCCAGGTCAGCTTACCCTGCGGATTTACCCACATACTCACCGTCGCGAGAAGAGGGTGTTCGCGTAGAGTTCGCGTTCGCTGTCAACCTGCGAAATTCACAGCAAAAGCCGTCCGTACCGGCGCCGTGAAAACGCGCGAACCCGGATCCGCGTTCCCTGCCGCGGAAAGAAAATCGTCACCGCGACGTGGCCGATCGAACTCGACGCGAGGCCGGTCGCGCGACCGGTCAGGAGTCGCGCTTCTCCTTGATCCGAGCCGCCTTGCCGCGCAGGTTGCGCAGGTAGTAGAGCTTGGCCCGCCGGACATCGCCGCGCGTCACGACTTCGATCTTGTCGATCGAGGGGCTGTTCAGCGGGAACGTCCGCTCGACGCCGACGCTATAGCTCACTTTGCGGACCGTGAAGGTCTCGCGGGCACCGGCGCCCTGCCTGCGGATCACCACGCCCTGGAAGATCTGGATACGGCTCCGGTTGCCCTCGGTGACACGTACGTGCACCCGCAGCGTGTCGCCCGGACGGAAGTCCGGAACATCGGCACGCATCGCGGCCTTTTCGATCTCCTGGATCAGGGTGTGCATGACGGCTTTCCTCGCGATGAAACGCACGGGCCGGCGAAAAGCGCGAACCGCGCAGCGGTGTCTTGGGAAGTCTTGGCGCGCTCGGCGTGCAGCACAAGCGACGCCCTAGCGTACCGTAGGTTCGCCATCGACCGGAAAACCAGCATCTCGGAGCACTCGCCGATCACGGTCGTCGAGCGTCTCCGGACGCAGCCGGGCGGCCAGTTCCGGCCGGTTCGTCACCGTACGGCGCAGCGCCTGATCACGCCGCCATCGCGCGATCGCGCCGTGATGCCCCGACATGAGGATCTCCGGTACGGCACGGTCGCGCCAGGTCGGCGGCTTGGTGTAGACGGGGCCTTCCAGGAGGGTCTCCATCGGCCCGGACGCGAATGAATCGTCGGTCACCGAGTCGGCGTTGCCGAGCACTCCGGGGATCAGCCGCGCCACCGCCTCGACCACGACGAGCACCGCGACCTCGCCCCCGGCCAGCACGTAGTCGCCGATGCTGATCTCGTCGACGGGCATGCGGGTGCGCGCGTCGTCGACGACCCTCGCGTCGATGCCCTCGTACCGTCCGCAGGCGAACACCAGCCACGGCTCTTCGGCGTACCGTTGCGCCAGTCCTTGGGTGAACGGGCGCCCGCTCGGCGTCGGCAGGACGAGCCGGGGCAGGGCCTCGGCCCCCCCGGGAGGCGCCACCGCGTCGAGGGCCTCACCCCAGGGTTCCGGCTTCATCACCATGCCGGGTCCGCCGCCGTACGGGGTGTCGTCGACGGTGCGGTGACGATCGTGAGTCCAGTCCCTGAGGTCGTGCACCCGGACGTCGAGCAGGCCGCGCTGCCGCGCCTTGCCGAGCAGCGACACGTCCAGCGGCGCGAAGTACTCCGGAAATATCGTGACAATGTCGATGCGCACTGTTTGCTCGGTTCGTTCGTCGTTCGTTCGCTCGGTCGGTCGCAGGGGCGGCCACGGCTGGGCCAGAGCCCGCCAGGTCAAGATCCACCACGCAGCGCTCTATCCGACGCCCAGGATCAGGATCAGGATCAGGATCACGTCCGAGGATAGATCCCAGACCGGCGTCCCCGAACGTGGCTCGCGTTGTGGCTAAAGGAGGCCCGGCGGCGGGTCGACGACGACGCGACCGGCGGCGACATCGACCTCGGGTACGAGGGCGGCGACGAACGGCACCATCACCTCGTCATCCCCCCCTCCCCCAGGGGCGCCGGCCGTCCGGTCGATGACGAGCAGATCCTGGCCGAGATGGCGAACCTCGGTGACCACGCCGATCTTCGCGCCGTCCACCGTCACCGCAACGAGCCCGACCAGTTCGTGATCATAGAACTCGTCGGCGTCGTCGGAGGGCGGCAGGTCGCCGGAGTCGATCACCAGCAGCACGCCGCGCAGCCTCTCCGCGGCGTCACGATCACCGATGCCCTCGAAGCGAACGAGCAGCCGGCCCGAATGCCGGCGGACCTCTTCGATGGTGAGCGGACCGGACTCCGCCGGATCCGTGGCGAGCGCCCGGCCGACCGCGAACCGGTCGTCGGGGTCGTCGGTGCGGACCTCGACGGTGACCTCGCCACGTACCCCATGCGGGCGGCCGATCCGCCCGACGACGAGCTCCACGCGCTCAGTGCGCCCGGACGCGGCAGCGGCCACCGGGTGAGCGGTGGCCGCCGACGTGAGCGGGGAGCCCGGCCGGCGTCGCCGTCGCCGCGCCCGATGCGGGCATGGACCCCGGCAACGCCGCCGGCACTGAGGGCACTAGCGGACCTCGTTGACGTCGAGCAGGTCCACCCGTACGTACCGGCCGCCGGCCAGCGCGCCGATCACCGTACGGAGGGCCTTCGCGGTGCGGCCGCTGCGGCCGATGACCTTGCCGAGGTCCTCGGGGTGCACGCGCACCTCGAGGACTCGGCCACCGCGGATCCGGCGGGCGCCCACCGTGACGTCGTCGGGATGCTCGACGATGCCACGGACCAGATGCTCGAGCGCTTCTTCGAGCACGTTAGGCCTCGCTCTTGGCTTCGGTGGTCTCCTCGGCCTTCGTCTCGGCCTCGGTGTCGGCCGCTGACTTGTCGGTCTTGGCCCGGGTGCTCTTCTTGGCCTTCGGCTTTTCGGTCTTGGCCTCGGCCGCGCCCTCGGCCTCCGAGTCGGCCTTGGCGTCGGCCTTGGCGTCGGCCTTCGCCTCATCCTTGGCCTCGGCCTTGGCGTCGTCCTTGGCCTTCTTCGGCTCGGCCTTCTTCTTGGGCTCGGACCGCTTCTTGGTCTTCGACGCCGTCGCCGCTCCCTCGTCTTCCTTCATCGCCTCCTTGGCGGCGGCCTGGAAGACGGCCTTCTTGTCGGGCTTCGGCGGCGCCACCTTCAGCCTGCCCTCGGCGCCCGGCAGACCCTTGAACTTCTGCCAGTCACCGGTGATCTTCAGCAGGTTGAGCACCGGATCGGTCGGCTGCGCTCCGACGCCCAGCCAGTACTGCACCCGCTCGGAGTTCACCTCGATGTACGAGGGGTTCTCCTTCGGGCGGTACTTGCCGATCTCCTCGATGGCCCTGCCGTCCCGCTTGGTGCGGGCATCGGCAACGACGATCCGGTATTGCGGGTTCCGGATCTTACCCAGACGCATAAGTTTGATCTTGACTGCCACGGGTGTGGTGTACTCCAGATTCGACAGGATGTGAGCCGTCCGGACCAGGTGGGGACACCGGTCGCAGATCCGCTCGATGAACTCCGGCTCACACGGGTAACGAGAGGGTCCCGGCGAGCAGGATTCCAGCTTGCATTCTGCCAGAGAATCGGAGCCGAGTAGTAACTCCACACGGCCCAGCCCGACCGCTCGCGGTGAACTCCGCCCCCTTGTCTGCTACTTCTACTTCTTCTTGTCGCGCTGCAGCTTCGACAGATCGGGCATCTGGAAGCCCGGGGGCAGCCCGCCACCGGGCAACCCGCCGGGCAGCCCGCCGAGGCCGGGCGGCAACCCCTGCGGCTTGCCGTCGCCGCCCGCCGGCTCGGCGGACCGCTGCGCCGCGGCGGCGCGCTTGCGCGGGTCGCCGCTGCGTGGCTGCTTCTTCTTCCCCTTCTTGCCCTTGCCCGCCTTGCGGCGGGGGCCCGGCATGCCGGGCAGGCCCATGCCGGCCATCTGCCGCATCATCTTCTGCGCCTCGAAGAAGCGGGTGACCAGGCTGGAGACCTCGCCCACGGTCACACCGGAGCCACGGGCGATGCGCGCCCGGCGGGAGCCGTTGAGGATCTTCGGGTTGGCGCGCTCGGCCGGCGTCATCGACCCGATGATCGCGGCGACGCGGTCGATGTCACGGTCGTCGATCTGGTCGATCTGGTCGCGCATCTGCCCCATGCCGGGGAGCATGCCGAGCAGGTTGCCGATCGGGCCCAGTTTGCGGATCATCCTCATCTGCTCGAGCAGATCCTCGAGCGAGAAGTCTTCACCCGACGCGAGCTTGTCCGTCATCTTGGCGGTCTGCTCGGCGTCGAACGTCTTCTCCGCCTGCTCGATCAGGGTGAGGATGTCGCCCATGTCGAGGATGCGGCCGGCCATCCGGTCCGGATGGAAGACGTCGAAGTCCTCGAGCTTCTCACCGGTCGACGCGAACATGATCGGCCGTCCGGTGATGTGCCGTACGGACAGCGCCGCACCACCGCGGGCGTCGCCGTCGAGCTTGGTCAGCACGACGCCGTCGAAGCCCACGCCATCGAGGAACGACTGCGCGGTCGTGACGGCGTCCTGCCCGATCATGGCATCGACGACGAACAAGATCTCGTCGGGATCCACGGCGTCGCGGATGTCGGCCGCCTGCCGCATCATCTCGGCGTCGATGCCCAGCCGGCCGGCGGTGTCGATGATGACGGTGTCGTGCTGGGCGTGCCGGGCGTGCTCGATGGACCGCTTGGCGACCGCGATGGGGTCGCCCACGCCGTTGCCGGGTTCCGGTGCGAACACCGCGACGTTGGCGCGCTCGCCGAGCACCTGCAGCTGCTGTACGGCGTTCGGCCGCTGCAGGTCGGCGGCGACGAGCAGCGGCGTGTGGCCTTCGGTCTTGAGCCAGCGGGCCAGCTTGCCGGCCAGCGTGGTCTTACCCGATCCCTGGAGGCCGGCCAGCATGATGATCGACGGCGGCGTCTTGGCGAACCTGATCCGCCGGGTCTCCCCGCCGAGGATCTCGATGAGCTCCTCGTTGACGATCTTTACGACCTGTTGGGCGGGGTTCAGCGCCTGAGAGACCTCGGCGCCCTTGGCCCGTTCCCGGACGCGCGCGATGAAGTCCTTGACGACCGGCAGGGCAACGTCGGCCTCGAGCAGCGCGACGCGGATCTCGCGGGCGGTCGCGTTGATGTCGGCCTCGGACAACCTGCCCTTGGTCCGCAGCGACGAAAAGACCGATGTCAGCCGGTCGGAAAGCGTCTCAAACACGTGTTTTGACCAGTCCTAGGGAACTCCGGGGATCGACCATCCAGCGTAGCCGGTTCCGCGCGGCGACCTCGCCCGAGCGTCCGACCATTCCGCACGGCCCGTGGTGTGACGTTTCTGATTCCACCGACGCTGAACGCTCCAGGGGCTTGTGCGGCACCCAGCATGACCCCTCCCCTTCATCAGTCTTTTTCCGCATACGGCATACCAGGAACTCCCTTGTCGAACACCATCTGGCGGCCTACCGCCCTGCTGGGCGCGACAGTGGTGGCATGGGCGGCCTTCGCGGGCGCGAACGCGACCGCGCTGCCAACTCCCGACCCCACCCGACCGGCTTCCGCGCCCACCGGAGACAACGGCACGGTCAAGGTTCACCGGACCACGACCCCGGCCGACGACCCGCGCGACGAGCCCCACGTCTGCGGCTTCTACCTCGTCGGTTTCAACTTCGACCCCGGCCGGCAGGTGACCTGGCGCATCGTCACCTGGCCGCCCACCGGCGACCGCACCACCGTCGCCCTCACCAACTCCCTCGTCCTCGACGCGAACGGGCACGGCCGTACGACCGACCTGAGCCTGCCGGACGGCCACTACAAGCTCTACTGGAACTTCGTCGGTGAGAACGGCAGCGCCAAGCACAAGGTCTTCTGGGTGGACTGCACGACCCCACCCACCGGCCCGCCCGTCACGCCGCCGGGCACGCCGACACCGACGACCACGCCCACGGTCGTACCGACGGACACCACGTCGCCGTCGGGCACACCGTCTCAGACCCCGTCGGAGGGAGCCGGTCAGGGAGGTCACTCCACCTCCCCTCCGCCCGCGCAAGTGGCCCAGCCGGTGAAGAGTAGCGGGAACCTGCCCTTCACCGGCTTTGCCGGGCGGCTGCTCGCCGCGCTGGGAGCGGCGCTTGTCCTCGGTGGCGCGGGGGCGATCGTCATCGCCCACCGCAGGAGGGGACGCCACGCGAGCACGAGCAGCTGACACAGGCGCCGACGGGCACGCGCCGGTGGGCCGGTTTTACACCTCGGAATCGGCCCACCGGCATGCCGTGCTCGTACGAAAGTGTGGAGCTCGCAATAGTTCTTCCCGAACAGTCGTGTTTCTGGCGGAGGCAGGCCGCATGATGTGGCGCATGGACAGCCTTGAGGGAAGGTCGGGCACACCAGCGGCCCGCCCACAGATCGTGGGCGCGTCGCCGGGTCGGCCAGAGCCCGACATCGACGAGGCGATCCGTGCCGCCCAAAACGGCGACGAGGCGGCGTTCCGCGTACTGTTCCGCCATCTCCAGCCGCGCCTGTTGCGCTATCTGACCGGTCTCGTCGGCCCGGACGCCGAGGACGTCGCCGCCGACGCCTGGCTGCAGATCGCACGCGATCTCGGTACGTTCAGCGGCGATGCCGACAAGCTCCGCGGCTGGGCGTCGCGAATCGCCCGGAACCGCGCGATCGACCATATGCGCTACATGAACCGGCGTCCGGTGTCCAACCTCCAGATCGACGATGTCCTCGACCTGGTGAGCGCCGAGAACGTCGAACGGTCCGCGCTCGACAGCCTGTCCACCGACAAGGCGATCGCCATGATCTCCGGGCTGCCACGCGATCAGGCGGAGGCCGTGCTGCTCCGTGTGGTCATGGGCCTCGACGCCGCGACAGCCGCGCAGGTGCTGGGCAAGCGGCCAGGCGCCGTCCGGACTGCGGCCTACCGCGGACTGCGCAACCTGGCCAAGCGCCTCTGACCTCGGCGGCGGGCTCCTCGCGGGGGGTGTGACACGCACGGGGGCCTTGACGCTGAGGAAGATGAGATGAGCATTTACCCCCGCAAGATCGATCGCGCGGCCGCGGAGCGCCTGCTTCGCGGCGAGCCGGCCGATCCGCGGCACCCCGAAGACTTCCTCGCCGTGCTGCTCGCCGCGGCCGCCGCCCCAGCTCACGCTGGCGAGCTGGCCGGCGAGGAGGCCGCCGTCGCCCGGTTCCGTCAGGCGCGGACGACCGCCGCCTGGCGGGCCGCCGACGGCGGCGCCGAAGCGATCGGCGAGGCGGGGGGCCTGCCGGGTCGGCCGTGGAGAGCGCGGCCGGAGAGCAGGTGGGTGCGTCATCCGATGCGGATCGCGCTGGTGGCGCTGACCGTCACCACGGCGGGCGGGGCGGCGCTGGCCGCCGGCGCGACCCCATGGTCGCAGGAGCCGGGCGACCGGCGACCGGCGACCTCGGCCGGCAGTCCGTCGCGGTCCGACGAAGCGAGCCCCGGCCGCGGGCAGGGCGGCTCGGCCGCCACCACACCGCGTTCGTCGCTCGTGGGGCTGTGCCGCGCCTACACGGCGGGCGCGGGCGACGCTCCGGGCAAGGCGCTCGACAAGCCCGCCTTCGCCGCACTCATCGCGGCCGCGGGCGGCAAGCACAAGGTCCCCTCCTACTGCGCCGAGCTGCTCGCCGGCGAATCGAAGGGGCGCGGCGGGAGCACCCAGTCCAGCCCGGCCGAGGGTACGCCGAGTCAGCCCGGCCAATCCGGCAAATCCGGCCGCGGATCCCCGTCGGACCAGCCGAGTCCCTCCGACGAGGCCACGGGACGGCCGTCCGTGCGGCCCACCCCCACGGCTCAGCCCGGCAAGACGATCCCGCATACCCGATCACCAGAGACTCGCCCGTGAGGGCGCTGATCGCCGGCGGGCGGCCGGCCCCACCCCCGTGGTCGCCGCCCGCCGGTCCAACCGAATAGCCGCCGGCGGGCGGCCGGCTTCACTCCCGTGGTCGCCGCCCGCCGGTTTCGAGGACCATACGCCGTGGCCACCGGCGGGTGGTCGGTCTCACCCGTACCGACCACCCGCCGGACATCGAGCGGCGGCCGGGCAGGTGACGTCACTTCAGCACGGCGAGCACCTGCCGACGTACGTCCCGCAGCGCTGCGGCGTCGGTGAGCGGGCCGCCCCGGTCGTCCACGACGTAGAACACGTCGACGGCCTCGGCGCCGAGCGTGTCGATCTGCGCCGTGCGCACCTGCAGGCCGCACGCGCCGAGGGCCTGGCCGATCCGCCAGAGCAGACCGGGCCGGTCGTGCGCCCGCACCTCGACGACGGTCGCCGTGTGGGAGGCGTCGTCGACGATCGTCACCCGCGGCGGCGGCACCTCGACGCCCGGGCGTTCGCGCACCGACCGGGCCCGCCGCTCCAGCCGTTTGGCCACGTCCAGCCGATCGGCCAGCATCCGTCGCAGGTCGGCCTCCAGCGCCGCCGGGTCGGGCGGGCTGCCGTACTCGGGTACGGCGGTGAACTCGATCACCGCCGTGGTCCCGTCGGCGGTGGAGACGCCCCGCGCCGTACGGACCACGAGACGATGGAGCGCGAGCACGCCGGCCGCGCGCCACAGCAGGCCGGCGCGATCGGGCGCCGCCACGGTGACGCGCAGCGGCGAGGCGCCCCAGCCGGCGCCAGTCACGCGCGACCCGACCACCCGTACCGCCCCGCCGCCGTGCCTGGCCAGCGCGAGGTGGTCGGGCCCGAGCGTCAGGACCGCGCGGGGCGTCTCCCCCGCGAGCAACGCGTCGGTACGCCGGGCCAGTTCGGCGACCAGGCCGGCCTTCCAGGAGCCCCACGCCGCCGGTCCGGTGGCGCGCCCGTCCGCGATCGCCAGCGCGGCCAGCAACTCGAGCACCTTCCGGTTGCCGACCGCGGCGGCGACGGTCTGGACGGTCACTGGGTCGTCGAGGTCGCGTCGCGTCGCGGTCTCCGGGAGCAGCAGGTGGTGGCGGACCAGCGCTTCGAGCACGGCCACATCGTGCTCAGGGAAGCCCATCTTGGCGCCCAGGTCGCGGGCGACGACCGCGCCGCCGCGGGAGTGGTCGCCCGGCCAGCCCTTGCCGATGTCGTGCAACAGCCCGCCGACCAGCAGCAGATCCGGCCTGGCCACCTCGCGGGTGAGCGCGGCGGCCTCGGCCGCGCACTCCACGAGGTGGCGGTCAACGGTGAACCGGTGCACGGGGTTGCGTTGCGGACGGTTGCGCACTCGTTCCCAGTCGGGCAGCAGCCGCACGATCATGCCCGCCTGGTCGAGCGCCTCCCATACGGCGATCGCCGACGGCCCGGCGCCGAGCAACGAGACCAGGGCGTCGCGGGCGGCGGCGGGCCACGGCACGGGCAGCGGCGGCGAGCGGTCGGCCAGCCGCTGGACGGTCGCCGGGGCGAGCGGCAGGCCCGCCTGCGCCGCGGCCGCGGCGGCCCGCAGCACGAGCGTGGGATCGTCGCCGCCGTCCACTCCGCGGGCCAGCACGACCTCGCCGTCCTGCTCCACGACCCCGTCGGCGAGCGGGCGCCGTTCGGCGCGCCGCCGCGGGGCGCAGAAGCGGTCGACCTGCCGCCACAGCTGATCGGCGGCGAAGGTGACCGTGCGGGCGGCCTCGGCGACCGTGCGCAACAGCACGTCGGCGTCGAGCAGCCCCAGCTTGCGCGCCACCGCGTCCTGTTCTTGCAGCAGCAGCCGGTCGGCGGCCCGGCCGATCGTCACGTGCAGGGCGTGTCTCGTGTCGAGCACCAGGTCGTAGGCCGCGCGGACCCGCTCGTCGGGGGCGGAGGCCACCCAGGAGGCGGCGACCGCCTGCATGACGTGGACGTCGCGCAGCCCGCCGCGCGCGTCCTTGAGGTCGGGCTCCAGCAGGAACGCCAGTTCGCCGTGCCGCTCCCAGCGGGCACGGGTGAGTTCGGCGAGGTCGGCCAGCCGGCGGCGGGCGTCGGCCCGCCAGTCGGCCAGCACGGCGGCGCGAAGCTCTTCGACGAGCGCGGGGTCGCCGGCCACCCGCCGGGCCGACAGCAGGCCCAGCGCGGCCTTCAGGTCGGCCTGCGCGACCGTCCGCGCCTCGGCGAGCGTGCGGACCGAATGGTCGAGCCGCGTACCGGAGTCCCACACGGGGTACCAGACGCGATCGGCCACCTCGGCCACGTCGGGGCGGTCACGGTGCACGAGCACCAGATCGAGGTCGCCGCCGGGTGTCAGCTCGCCGCGGGCATGGCTGCCGACCGCGATCAACGCCGCGTCCGGCTCGGCACCGAGCAGATCGGCCAGCCAGTGGTCGAGCTCCGCGGTGCGGACCGCGCGGGCGTGCGCGAACTCGGCGCGGGCGTGCGCGAACTCCTGCCGGGCCCGGGGATCTGGGGTCGCCGGGTCGGCGTTGCCCTGGACAAGCGGCATCTCGCGTTCCACTCCGCGGATGTGGAACGCGAGATACCGATCTTCTCTGCGTCGCAAGGCGGGCTCTCCCCGGCTGCCGTCCCGTCTCCCGGGTGGCTACAGCGCCTCGGCGCCGACCTCGCCGGTGCGGACCCGGACCACCGTCTCGACCGGCACCGCCCAGACCTTGCCATCTCCGATCTTGCCGGTCTGGGCCGCCTTGACGACGACGTCGATGACGTCATCGAGATCGTCGTCGTCGACGAGCACCTCGACCCGCAGCTTGGGCACCAGGTCCACCTGGTACTCCGCGCCGCGGTAGACCTCGGTGTGACCCTTTTGCCGGCCGTAGCCGCTGGCCTCGCTGACCGTCAGCCCGCGCACCCCGAAGGCCTCCAGCGCCGCCTTGACGTCGTCGAGCTTGAACGGCTTGATAACCGCGGTGATCAGCTTCATGCCTCCGCCTCAACCTTCTGTCCGGCCTTGGACCCGTCGGCGTCGGCCGTCGCCCGGCCGGCGGCGCTCTGGGCGGCGCCGACCGCGGCGGCCGCGGCGAGCGCCCCTGTGCCCGAGCTCGCGGGACCCAGGTCGTAGGACGTCTCGGCGTGCTCGACCGCGTCGATCCCGGTGACCTCGACCTCCTCGTCGACCCGGAAGCCCATCGTCCTGTCGATGATCTTGCCGATGATGTACGCCATGATGAACGAATAGCCGCCGACCGCGATCGGCCCGAGCACCTGCAGGCCGAGTTGCTTGAGCCCGCCGCCGTAGAACAGCCCCTTGTTCTGCCCGTCGAGGAACGGATACGCGGCGAGGAAGCCGAGCGAGACCGCGCCCAGGGCGCCGCCGACCAGGTGGACGCCGACGACGTCGAGCGAGTCGTCGTATCCCGCCTTGTACTTCAGCCCGACCGCGTAGGCGCAGACCGCGCCGGCAAGGGCGCCGATGATGATGGCCGCGAACGGATCGACGAAACCACAGGCCGGAGTGATGGCGACGAGACCCGCCACCGCGCCGGAGGCGACGCCGAGTGAGGTGGCCGCCCCGTCGCGGAGCTTCTCCACCAAGATCCAGGCCCCGGCCGCGACGGCGGTCGCGATCTGCGTGTTCATGAAGGCGAGCGCCGTAATGTCGTCGACGGCCAGCTCAGAACCGGCGTTGAAGCCGAACCAGCCGAACCACAGGATGGCCGCGCCGAGCAGGACGAACGGGAGGTTGTGCGGCCGCATCGGCTCCTTGGGCCAGCCCCTGCGCCGGCCCAGCACGAAGGCCAGGGCGAGCGCGGCGGCGCCGGCGTTGACGTGGACCACCGTCCCGCCGGCGAAGTCTTCGATGCCGAGTGAGTTGAGCCAGCCGGTACCCCAGACCCAGTGCGCGACGGGGAAGTAGACCAGCGTCGCCCACGCCGCCGAGAAGACCACCCAGGCGCTGAACTTCGCCCGGTCCGCGATCGCACCGCTGATCAGTGCGACCGTGATGATGGCGAAGGTCAGCTGAAAGGCCGAGAAGACCAGGCTGGGCATCCCCGTCCCGTCGTCGGCGGTCGCCGTGTGGACGAGGCTCTGGAGGCCGGCCGCCGACCCCCCGCCGACGAACTTGTTGAGGAACGACATGCCGTTGTCGGTGAAGGCCAGCGAGTGCCCGAACGCGACCCAGAGGATGGTCACGGTGATGATGCTGGCGAAGGACATCATCATCATGTTGAGCACGCTCTTCGCCCGGGTCATGCCCCCATAGAAGAAGGCCAGGCCCGGGGTCATGAACAGGACGAGCGCGGTGGCCGCGATCATCCATGCGGTTGAGCCGGTATCGATTTTCATGTCGGAGAGAGCCCCCTCCTAGGCACGGAACGCGGATGTAAGACGGGATTGGGTAGAGGTTCCGGCCTGGTGGTTTCACCCGAAAGGCCCTCGTGTTTCGGCGGTGTGAAACCGAGAGACCATGTGTTTCGAGCGTGTTTCGGACCTTCAGTCGAGGGCGTTGTCAGAGGTTACGGGCACGTTCCTTGCGTTCAGCCGCGCCGCGATCACCCCGCCGGCCCGGCTCGTCCGTCACTCGCGTCACTGCCGTCGCCGCCGTGGCGGCGGCTCACTCGTCTCCGAGGATGGCGTCGACGAATGCCTCCGGCTCGAACGGCGCGAGGTCGTCGGGCCCCTCGCCCAGCCCCACCAGCTTGACAGGGACGCCCAGCTCGCGCTGGACGGCGATGACGATGCCGCCCTTGGCGGTGCCGTCGAGCTTGGTCAACACGATGCCCGTGACGTCGACGACCTCGGCGAACACCTGCGCCTGCCGCATGCCGTTCTGTCCCGTCGTGGCGTCGAGGACGAGCAGCACCTCGTCGACCTCGGCCTGCTTTTCGATGACGCGCTTGACCTTGCCGAGCTCGTCCATGAGCCCGGTCTTGGTGTGCAGGCGGCCCGCCGTGTCGATGATGACGGCGTCGACCTTCTTGTCGATGCCCGCCCGGACGGCCTCGAAGGCGACGCTCGCCGGGTCGGCGCCCTCGTGCTTGCGCACGACGTCGGCGCCAACGCGGCCGCCCCAGGTGGCGAGCTGGTCGACGGCCGCGGCCCGGAAGGTGTCGGCGGCGCCGAGCAGCACGCTGCGCCCGTCGCCCACCAGCACGCGGCCGAGCTTGCCGCACGTGGTGGTCTTGCCGGTGCCGTTGACCCCGACCACCATGATCACCGCGGGCCGCCCGGCGCGCCGCTCGGTGCGCACCGCGCGCGGCAGATCCGGGCCGACCTGCCGGAGCAACTCCTCCCGCATCAGCACCCTGACCTGTTCCGGCGTACGGCTGCCCAGCACCTTCACCTTGGTGCGCAGGTCGTCGACGATCTGGCGGGCCGGACCGACCCCGACGTCGGCGGCGATCAGGGTGTCCTCGATCTCGTCCCAGGCCTCGTCGTCGAGCACGTCGCGCGACAGCAGGGCCAGCACGCTCTTGCCCAGCGCGCTTTGCGATCGGGCCAGCCGCGCGCGGAGCCGTACGAGCCGGCCCGCCGATGGCGGCGGCCGCTCGATCTCGGGCGCCGGCGGCGCCGCTGTCGCGGCCGGCGCCTCGGTCGCCGGCGCGGTCGTCGTCGCCGGCTCCTTCGGCGGCGCGGGCGGGGCGCCCGGGCGGCGACGCGGCCGCAGCAGCAGGGCGCCGCCCACGATGGCGGCGAGGACGAGAACGACGAGGGCGAGGATCACGTATTCCATAGCGCCCTCCAGTCTCGCAGACGCCGGACGGTGCCGATCGTGCTCTCCGGAGCAGGTTTAGACTTGCCTAAATGTTTAGGTATAGCTAAGATGAGTCAGGTCTTGATTTTCGAGCTGTACGACCGTGATCTCGGCACGGCACTGCGCCGGCGGTCACGCGGGAGAGGGCATCCCATGGCAGGTGGACGGCATGGGCGCGCTGCCCGGCGACGGATGTTCGATGACTTCGACGGCCCTGCCGTCCCTCCCCCGTCCCCCGACGACCGCGACCTGTCCCTGGAGGTCGTCGACGAGATCACGTGGTACATGCGTGAGCACAGGGTGACCCGCGCCCAGCTCGCCGGAGCCATGGGCGTCTCCCCCGGCCGGGTCAGCCGGCTGCTGTCCGGCGGCGAGAGTCTCACGCCGCGCACGCTGTGCGCCGTGCTCGCCGCGCTCGGCGCTCGCCTCGACATCACCGTCCGGCCCGCCTCCGAGCCCGCACCGCTCTAACGCACTGTTCACACCGACCCGCACGCTCGCCGGCCCTGCCACAGGTGGCGGGCCCACCCGCGAGTCAGGCGCGCTCCTCGGCGCATACGGCGGCGCAGGCTTCGAGCAGGGCGAGCAGCTCGGGCTCTGACTCGGGTGCAGAGCCGATCTGGGCGATGGCGAACGCCACCTGCAAGGCGGCGTCGAAGGGGTACACCCGTTTGAGCAGTCCGGCGCGGTCGAGCAGCCAGATCGTCGCCCGTACCCGCCACGGACAGCGGGCGCGATCGGCGGCGGACTGGCGGCCGAGCAGATACCGGGCCGTACGCCGCGCGGCGGTGAGCTCCTGCCAGACGTCATGGGACATACGGTGCGGCGGCCGCGTTCCCCACGTGCCCGCCGGCCGTGGTCCGGCGGAGACCGGCGGCGCGTTCAACGCCGCCTCGGTGCACAGCACCACCAGGCGGGCGCCCACGAGCCAGTCGGCCTTAGCCGTGCCGGCCAGCAGCGGCGCCAGATCCACGAGGCGCTGCCGACCCTCGTCGCTCACCCGGTCGTTGACGGCCCGGGCGACGGCGGCGAGAACGGGCTGGACACAGCGGGGATGATCGCTCCATTCTTCCTCGTTGAGGAAGGACACGAGCTCCATGACGCAGGCCTCGTCCCCGGCCGCCTTGTGGCGGCCCTTGGCCAGGCGGGGCAGAGGGAGCGGGGGCGGGGGTTCTTGCATACAGTCTCCCGTATACTAAATGGTGCTATGACAGTTCCGAGCCATCCGATCCGTCCGGTCGAGCGACCGCTGCCGCTGCGCCAGACCGTGTACGACGCACTTGTCGAGCTCATCGTGAGCGGCACGCTGCAGCCAGGCCAGCACCTCGTCGAGGCTGAGCTCGCCCGGCAGCTCGGCGTCAGCCGCCAACCGATCCGTGAGTCGCTGCACCGCCTTCAGGCCGAAGGCTGGGTCGAGCTGCGGCCCGGACAGGGTGCCTTCGTGCACACCCCCACCGAGCAGGAGGTCGACCAGCTTCTCGACGTCCGCGGCCTGCTCGAAGGCGAGGCGGCGCGGCTGGCCGCCGGCGCGGCGACCCCCGACGACGTGGAGTCGCTGCGGCGGCTGTGGAACGAAGGCACCGACGCGCTCGACGCCGACGACCACGACCGGCTCGTCGACGCCAACGCCGCCTTCCACGCGCAGGTGACCTCGATGGCCGGCAATGTGGTGCTCGCGGAGCTGGCCGGGCTGGTCGACCGCAGGGTGCGCTGGTACTACGGGCGGGTGGTGCACACCCGGGGGAACGAGTCGTGGCAAGAGCACGGCGCGCTGGTCGACGCGATCGAGGCCGGTGACGGCGACGCCGCCATGGCCATCGCACGTCGCCACAGTGAGCGCACCAAGTACGCCTACCACGAGCGCGTGCCCGCCGCCCAGGCGGACGCCGAGTGAACGTCCGGGCACCGGACGCGACGACCGGCCGGCCCGGCCGGCCCTGCTCAGCGCGACACGAGGTCCCATGGCGTACGGGGGCGCCCGCTCGGCGGCGGCTACGCCGGCTAAGGTCATTTCGCCCTCCCACCGGGCCGGCCAGAGCCGCGATCGCCGCCCGGCCGCGGAGCGGAGCGGCCAGATCGTCCGCGGGCCCGTCCACGCCTCTTTTCGAGCGCGGCGACGTGGTCCGCGTAGCGTTCGATCAGTCCCGCGGCCACCGGATTGTGTGCTCGCACGCGCAGCCACCACAGGGGTCCCAGCTGGTCGTGCAGGAAGACCCAGCCGATGGCGAAGCCCAGGCTGAGCAGTGCCTCGTAGGCGAGGAAGCCCGCGACGCCGCCCGGCAGCGCGATGGGGTCGCCGGTCACGACATCCGACAGCACCTCGTCGACGAGCCGGGCCAGGGGGAAGAGCGGCAGCCAGAAGACCACGGCGGGCGCGATGGTGCCGATCCCCATCCGCCCGGCGACGAGCAGCACGTCGTACAGCGCCCCGAGCAGAGCCAGCGGAATGCCCAAGAGCAACGTGACGACCAGGGCCCGACCGGCGGACGCGCCACCGGCGACGCTCAGCAGTCCGATGAGCACCCCTGCTCCCAGCCCGATCACCAGACCGGGGAGTACGACCTCACCGGTGCGCCGGGCCTGAGTCGCGTTCACCGCTGATCACCCCACGACCACGCCGAACCTGGCGATGCTGAAGATCAGCATGCCGAGGTAGAACACTGCGCCGAGGGCGATGGCCAGGTTGCTCACGATCCCGGGCCTGATCGGTTTCGGCAGCATGCGGTTGTTCACCAGCAGCAGCACCACGCAGTACGCGCCCATCGCGAAGGTGGACAGGAACGCCAGGGTGTCGAGGATGGCGGACGGACCGTCGGCCGGCCCGAAGTTCAAGATGATGATCCCGAATATGATCACGCCCCAGAGGAACGCCGCGTAGATGTGCGACATGCGGAACCGGCGCGCGCCCGGGATGAAGAAGTACGTCATGTCGGACTGACCACGCGAGAAGGCGTCGAACAGACCGAGCGTGGCGTTCAGCCCGATCAGCGCGATGAATCCCAGGAACAGGGTCCCGATGATCGCGCCGGCCGAGCTGGACAGCGTGTTGGAGATCGCCTGCAGAGCCGCGCTCTGGTCGTCGTCGGCCTGCAACAGCAGCTGGCTGACCTGTGTGTTGTCCCGCGCGGCGGCCGCGGCGATGACCGTGAACGCGATCGTCACCAGCATGGTGATGCCCCAGAAGAGCAGCAGGGCGTCGAAGGTGATCCACGTCCGCCACCCCTTCCATTTGCGCATCTCTTCGGGGTCGTCGGTGTCGAACATGAAACCGCGCGCCGGCACGGTCTCCTCCTGGGCGGCGTGCGTGAGCCCGCGTACGCGCGGGATGTGCGCGCCCATGCCCGCACCGCTGTCACGCAGGTGCAGGGTGTACCACATCTGCTGCATCCCGGACGGGCCCGCGAAGGCGCAGGCGCCGACGACCGTCGGGAACCAGGCGGCGGTCATCATCGAGTCGGGGAAGTAGCCGAAGTGGAACATGCCGGTGATGGCGGCGGACAGATCGCCCCAGCTCCCGACGACCGCGGCCACCACCGAGGTGCCCAGGACCAGCGTCCCGATGAGGAGGCCGAGTATCTTCTCGAGAACGTTGTAGATGACCTTGGCCATGCTGATGAGCACGCCGACCAGCAGCAGGCCGATGGTGGCGGTGATGTTCCACGGTATGCCGGTGATCTCTTCGAAGGCGCCGGCGCCGGCGGAGACGTGGCCCGGCCAGATATAGACCGCCATCGCGGTGATGAAGAACAGCCACATCAAGGGCTTGAACACCCGGGCCGCCCCGAAGAAGATGCTCTCCCCCGTGGCCATGGCGTACCTGGCCATCTCCAGCAGGACGAAGGCCTGCAGCGTGACGCCGACCAGGAAGAGCCAGCGGATCTCCGGGCCGAAGACGAGGACGAGCCGCGGCCATTGGTACGACTCGCCGATGCCGACGCCGAGCGCGAGCAAGAAGACGGTGGGGCCGAGGATGTGGACAGACGGAGGCGCCTTCGGCAGCTTCTTGATCGGCATGGGCTCCAGGCGCCCCGCCCGCCAGGGCGGCTTCTCCCCGGGCGGAGCGGGCGCGGCCGGCGCCGGCGGCGGTGCTCCCTCGATGGACGGCGCGACGGGCGGTGCGACGCCGGTCGTGTCGGGTAGTGGTACTGGCGGAGTGGCGGTGTCGGACGGTTGGGACCTGAAGTTCGCAGGGTCCATTGTGCAGCTCCTTTTGCCTACCCCCCGAGATGCGGTAATTAGGGCGCGAGCTTCTTCTCCTCGGTGCGTTCTTTTCTCGGCAGTGCGGCTTCTTCTCCGGTGTGCCGCGATCTCTCTCGGGTGGATTTCACCCCCCTTCGCCACCGGCGTACCACGTGCTATGTCGCGGCCTTCGGAGACTGTTCCGCGGCCACCGCGCGTGCCGGTTTCCGGTCCGAGATTCGGTCAAAGATCGCGGTCAGGGCAGCCGCACGACGCTGACCGGATCGGGGGCGGCTGGGTTACGAGCGTTGTCGATCACCTCGATCTCCCCCCGATTCGACAGAATCTGAAACGATCCGTCCGCGTGGTACGCGCGAACGATCACGATCGTGCCGTCCCCGTGGGTGTAGCGCTCTTCGGTAAAGGCCGACGTCGCGTGCTTCTCCGCGGCGACCGCGGGCTCGTCGCGCCAAACAAACCGATAGGGGGCGAGCGGCAGGCGCAGTTCGTAAGGAAAGTGCTCCACCGCGCGCCTCCTTCGTTCGCCGGGGCTACACACCCAAGGCGCGAAATAGTTTTTGCCGCGCCGGCCCATCTTCCGCGGCGGCCACGAGCTCGTCCAGCCCCCAGCCCGCTTCGTCCAGCAATTCCCGCGCCCGATCGAAAAGCGGCGAGCGGTCGGCCGGCGGCACCTTCTCGATGACCAGATGGTGCACGACCTGCACGACCGCCGCTTTCATCGCCGCCGGGTCGGACGACCCCGGCGGGCTGACCGACAAAGGAATGATCTTGACGCCGGGCCGTACGACGGGCTCGCCGTTCACGTGTTCCGGTCCGCTCATGTCAGCCGGCCAGTTCCGCGCGGATGCGTTCGTACTCGCCGGGGCGGCTGACGTCGAGCACCCGGTCGAGCGCGAAGCGTCGCCCACCGGACGAACCGTCGGTCAGCCGCAGCGGTTCGACCTCGACCCACACCTCGAACCGCGGGTCGGCGGCGCGCGGGCCGATCGACAACACGGCCCGCAGCACCGCCGCCCGGTCGGGCAGATAGCGCTGCTGCCGGCCGCGGTCGAAGCGCAACTGATAACTCATCGCCGTCTCAGCATCCGTGGGTCGATGCCGTCATCAGGGGCTCATGCGCCGATGCCCCGGTTGAGCGGCATGGCGTATTCGGTCTCCCTGAGGTTCTGGTGCCGCTCCGGGTCCTCCAACTCGCGCAGTTCGCCCGGCACATCCATGCCGATGTCCTCCC
The DNA here is from genome assembly GCA_035765195.1 of Streptosporangiaceae bacterium. Taxonomy (GTDB): domain Bacteria; phylum Actinomycetota; class Actinomycetes; order Streptosporangiales; family Streptosporangiaceae; genus CALAED01. The sequence goes on along the minus strand of DASTYC010000025.1, from coordinate 86,687 downwards.
AGTTCCGGTTGGCCGCGCGCTGCGTGGCCGCCACGTGCTCGGGCAGCATGTGGCCGAACCGGCCCTGCATCGCCAGGTAGTCGGTCACCGGACGCTGGATCGGCGGATGGAAGTAGGAGTACTCGCGGGTCTCCGGGTCGTACTCCCACACCGGGAACAGCCCGGCCTCGACGACCCGCCTGCTGATCTCGACGGTCATCGACGTCTGGTACACCCAGCCCTTCTGGCAAGGGGTGTAGCAGTGCAGGAAAGCGGCGCCCTTGTGGTTGAGGCCCTTGCGGGTCTTGTTCATCAGGTCGACCGGGTAGCCGACCGTGGTGGTCGCCACGTACGCGTGCGGGTGTCCCTCCGCCATCATCTTCGCCAGGTGCTTGGGCGGCAGGCTCTTGCCCTCCGGGATCGCCTTGCCGAACGGCGTGAACGTGGTCATGCCCGCGTACGGCGTGGTCGGCGAGGTCTGGATGCCGGTGTTGGCGTAGCACTCGTTGTCGTAGCAGATGAACAGCGCGTCGTGGTTGCGGTACAGCGCGCCGGAGATCGAGCCGAGCCCGATGTCGGACGCGCTGCCGTCCCCGGCCATGGTGATGATGTTGGGGAACTCGCCCTTGTAGCGGCCCTTGCGGATCATCGCCTCGTACGCGGCGGCCATCCCGGAGGCGAACGAGCCGCCGCTGGCGATCGGCGTGTGCGCCCACGGGACGGTGTACGGCGTGCACAGGTAGGTGGAGTTGGCGACGTACATGCAGCCGGTCGGGCCGGCCATGATCGTGTTCTCGCCCGCCGCCTTCAGCGTCCACCGGTACTCGATGGCCGGGCCGCAGCCGGCGCAGGTGCGATGACCGGCCTGGTACGGATCCTCCTCCGGCATGTCGGGCAGGTAGTGCAGGTCCCGGCCGACCTCGTCGGGGACCGCGGCGGACCGGCCCTGCTCCTCGAACAGCGGCAGTTGCTGCCTGATGACTTCTGTCATATCCGCATCAGTCCTCGAAATTGACCCAGTGCGTCGCCTTCTCGACCCGTCCGGCCTCGATGGCCTGGGTGAGCTTGCCCGCCATCCAGTCGAACTCGGCCATCGGCACGGTCTCGCCGCCGAGCCCGGCCATGAACGACGTGACGAGAGGCCGGTTGTGCGGCGTGTGGTACATCGCCGTGGTCACGTCCAGGGAGAGGATCCCGCCATAGCTCGCGCCGCCGAGGCCCAGGTTGGTCTCCACGACGCCGACCGCCTTCACCCCTTCCAGTGCCTTTTGCAGGTCCTCGGTGGGGAACGGGCGGATCCACAGCAGGCGGGCCATCCCCGCCTTGACGCCCCGCTCCCGGAGCCGGTCGACGGCCGCCCGGCAGGTCACCGAGTGCCCGCCCGAGATCACGAACGCCACGTCCGCGTCCTCGAGCAGGTACTCCTCGACGAAGTGCGGGTAGCGGCGGCCGAAGACCTCGGCGAACTCGTCGGTGCGCTGCCGGATGATGGGGATGGCGGTCTCCATCGCCCTGGCCCGCTCCAGCTGCAGCGGCGGCCCCTGGGCCGGATGGATCTGCGCGCCGTGCGAGACCGGGCGTTCCGGGTTCAGCGCGAACGGCAGGTTGTACGTCGGCAGGTAGCGGTCGACGTCGGCCGCCGAGGGCATCTCCACCTCCCCGGCGATGTGGGAGACGAAGTAGCCGTCCTGGCAGATCATCTGGGGCAGCAGCACCCTGGGGTCCTCGCCGATCGCATAGCCGATCAGCGTCTTGTCGAAGACCTCCTGCGGCGTGGCCGCCCAGCCCATGAGCCACCCCATGTCGCGCGTGCACAGCGCGTCGGTGTGCTCGGAGCCGAAGTCACCCGGCGGGTCGAGTGTGCGGTCCGCGATCGCCATCTGGATCGGGATCCGCGCGCCCGAGGTGATCGAGTACATCTCGTACCCGTACGTCACCCCGACGCCCGATGAGCCGGTGTAGGCGCGCGCCCCGCACGATCCGGCGCCGAACGCGGCCGAGAGCTGGGAATGCTCGCCGTCGGCGTGGAGGTACTCGGCGTCGAGGATCCCGTCGGCGATGAACTGCGACAGGTTCATCATGATCGCGGTGTACGGGCGGATCGGGTAGGCCGTGATGACGTCCACGTTCGCGTACAGCGCGCCGTAGGCGGCGGCCGCGCATCCGTTGAGCCGGACCCGCTGCCCCGCGATCTCGTCGAGGAACCGCTGCCCATCGGGCGTCCGTACCGGCTTGCCCAACTGGCCGGGCAGCGCCCCGCCCTCCATATGAACGGTGCTCATTGCCTCGCCTCCGCTCGGCTGCTCATTGCCTCGCCTCCGCTCCGTCTCCGTTGTGGCCGATGGACTCGCGACGGGCGGCGTCGTAGGCCGCGATCTGGTCCTCGATGAGCATGGCGATCGGCGCCGACTGCTCGGCGTGGGCACCGTCGTACGGCGCGAACGCGGTCTCCATGCGCACCACCGCGTCCGGCTCGTCGAAGTCCATCTCCGGCGCCTTCTCGAGACATCCGGTCGGGCATTCCTGCACGCAGACGAGGCAGCCCTTGCAGTACGGCAGCCGGATGTCGTAGTGACCGTTCTCCCGGGCGTCCCGTTGCACGCTGACGTCGGGGCAGACGATGTAGCAGTTGTCGCAGCCGTTGCAGACGCCGCAGCTCATGCACCGGTCGGACTCGGCCATCGCCTGCTCGCGGCTGTAGGCGAGCGTGACCTCGACCTGCTGGCTGCGCCGCCGCTCGGCGGCGGGGGCCATCGGCGCCTCGATGCGGGGCGCGTGCGGGAAGTACGAGTGGTTGAGCCGCTCGTACGGCATGACCTCGACCGGCTCGCCCGGCGCCGGTTCCTCGCCGCGCAGGACGACGTCGATGCTGTGCGCGGCGCGCTTGCCGTCGCCGAGGGCGTCGACCACCATGGCGGGGCCGCGGGTCACGTCGCCGCCGACGAAGACCCGGGAGGTCGCGCTGTCGCCGACCCTGCCGTACGCGTCGGTCTTGATCAGGCCGCGTTCGACGAACTCGTCGGGGAGCCAGTCGAGCTGCTGCACCTGCCCGATCGCGATCATGATCGTGTCGCAGGAGACCTCGTACTCGGTGCCGGGCACCAGCTCGGGGACCACGCGGCCGTCGGCGTCCTTGGTGAGCCGGGCCTCGCACAGGACGGCCCCGGTCACGACGCCGCCCTCGCCGAGGACCCGGACCAGCGAGGTGTTGGTCACGAACTCGATGCCCTCGTCGCGGCCCTGTTCGAGGTCCTCGTCGACGATGAGCAGCTCGTCCTCCGCTTCGAGGGAGACGATCCTGGCCCGGCCGCCGCCGATGCGCAGCGCCGAGCGGGCCGCGTCGGACGCGGTGTTGCCGCCGCCGATGACGAGCACGTCCCTGCCCGCCTTGACCGGACGGCCCATGCCCGCCTCGCGCAGGAACTCCAGGGCTCCGGTGACGCCGCGCAGGTCGCCGCCCTCGAGGTCGAGGCGGCGGCCGACGTCCTGGCCGAGCCCGAGGAAGACGGCGTCGTACTCCTCGACGAGGTCGTTGAAGCACACTTCTTCGCCGACGCGGACGCCGCACCTGATCTCGATGCCGCCGAGGTCCTCGATCTTGGCGATCTCGGCGTTGAGGATCTCCTCGGGGAGGTGCCAGTGCGGGATGCCGCCGCGCAGCATGCCGCCCGGCTTCTCCAGAGCCTCGAAGATCACGCTGGCGTGGCCACGGCGCCGCAGGTGGTAGGCGCAGGCGAGGCCGGCCGGCCCGGCGCCGATGATCGCCACCTTCTTGCCCGACAGCTCGGGCAGCGTCTCCTTGACCGGGTTCTCCGGAAGGTTGAGGCCGAGGTCCCCGAGGAACCGCTCCACGTTGCGGATGCCGATCGGCTCGTCGTGGTCCTTCCGGTTACAGGCCGTCTCGCACGGGTGGTAGCACACCCGGCCGGTCACCGCCGGCATCGGGTTGTCGTCGAGGATCGTCAGGTAGCCGTCGAGGAAGCGCTCGTGCTTCACGAAGTCCAGATATTTCTGGATCTGCTCCCCGGTCGGGCAGGCGTTGTTGCAGGGCGGCGTCTTGTCGCGGTAGATGGGCCGGAACGACCGGAAGTTGCCCGTCGGGAAGAGCCGCTGGCCGTCTTTCTCGGTCGGCGGCGGCGTCACCCCCGCGATGGGCAGCTGTAGGTGGGCCGGCACCCGCGTGCCACGGACGGACATCTTGCCTCCTCGGGGGTTGCTTAGGCGGGGGCCGTTGACGGCGTCGCCGCGGGGGCGCCCGGCGCGCCGTCGGACCCGGCGGGCGTCGCGGACGGCGCGGGGTTCACCTCCACCACGCGGTGGTCGGCCACGCCGCGAAGCATGGCGTCGCCGTCGGCCACGACCTTGACGACCTCGTCGACGGGCAGCTCGCCGGTCGCCGCCACCAGGGCGCCGATCACCGGCGCGGCGATGCCCATGCCGATGGCCAGCCGCTCGACCGCGCCCTCGGTCGACATGCGGTCGAAGGCCAGCTCGGACAGATCGCGGATGAACATCCACGGGCTGGAGCCGCGCTGCTCGGCCAGCCGCACGGCGTCGACCACCACGAGCTTGTGCAGCTTCTCGAGCATGTGAGGGGGCAGGAACTTCAGCAGGTATTCGGGCTCGCGGGCGGAGTTGACCACGAGCACCCCCGTTCCGGGGTGGGTGCCGCGGAGGAAGTTGACCCCCTTGATGATCGTTTCCTCGATGAGGACGACCCAGTCGGGGCTCGGGTTCTCGTAGACGAAACGGTCCTGGATGGGTTTGTCACCGAAGCGCGCGTAGCGGCGAACCATGCAGTTCGTCCGGTCGGGATCGTCGACGTAGTCGCTGACGTTCTCCGCGTGATAGCCAAGCGCGCGCGCCGCCGCCGCGACGCAGGAGGAGACGTCACGCGCCTCCTTGTCCATGATGATGCCCCGAGACCAGACCGTGAGCTCGTGGTACATGGCGCTCCTACCGACAGTATACCGTCGTTGGGATACGGGACATCGTATACTGTCTCCCGGATCTTGAGAACCCTGCGGAGCCCGAAACAGCGCAGGATAAGCCGGGTAAGCAGGGTGTTACGGACGGGCCGGCGGGGGTCAGACGGGTTCGTGCTCGCGCAGTCGCTGGCTGACCACCTGGGTGACCCCATCGCCGCGCATGCTGACGCCGTACAGCGCGTCGGCGCCCTCCATGGTGCGCTTCTGGTGGGTGATGATGATCAGCTGCGACGACTCGCGCAGCTCCTCGAAGATGCCGAGCAGCCGCTGGGTGTTGGTGTCGTCCAGCGCCGCCTCGACCTCGTCCAGCACGTAGAACGGCGACGGCCGGGCCTTGAAGACGGCCACCAAGATCGCGATCGCCACCAGCGACCGCTCGCCGCCGGACAGCAGCGACAGCCGCTTGACCTTCTTGCCGGGCGGCCTGGCCTCGACCTCGACGCCGGTGGTCAGCATGTCCTCGGGCTCGGTGAGCACCAGCCTGCCCTCGCCGCCGGGGAACAGCCGGGAGAAGATCGTCTCGAATTCTCGCGCGGTGTCCTCGTAGGCGGCCGTGAACACCTGCTCGACCCGCTCGTCGACCTCCTTCACCACGGTCAGCAGGTCGCGCCGGGTCTTCTTGAGGTCTTCGAGCTGCGAGGTCAAGAAGGCGTGCCGCTCTTCGAGCGCGGCGAACTCCTCGAGCGCGAGCGGGTTGACCTTGCCGAGCTGGTTGAGCTGCCGCTCCGCGGTCTTGGCGCGCTTTTCCTGTACGGCGCGGTCGTAGGGCTCCGGCAGCGTCCCCTCGGCGGCCTCGGGACCTGGCGGCACCGGCTGGTCGGGGCCGTACTCGGCGATCAGCGCGTCGACCTCGAGCCCGAGCTCCTCCAGGGCCTTGGTCTCCATCTGCTCGAGCCGCAGCCGCTGCTCGGCCCGGGCCACCTCGCTGCCGTGCACGACGTTGACCAGCTTCTCGAGCTGTGTGGCGAACTCGCGTACCCGCGTGCGGACCGTCCGCAGCTCCGCGTCCCGCGACGCGCGGGCCCGTTCGGCGGCCTCCCTTTCGGCGACCGCCGCGGCGATGGACAGCTCGATGCGGTCCAGGGCCGCACCGGCGCCGCGCGCCACCGCCCGCGCCACCTGGGCCTGTCGTTCGCGCCTGCGCCGCGCCCGCGCCGCGCGGGCGCGCTCGGCGCGCTCATGCTCGGCGCCGCGCTCCAGCGCCTCGGCCCGGCCGGCGATGGCGTTGACCCGCTCCTCGGCGGTACGGACCGTCAGCCGCGCCTCCATCTCGTCCTCGCGCAGCAGCCGGCAGTGCTCGGCCAACTCATCGCGCCGGGTGGTGTCGGTGTCGGCCTCGTCCACGGGGGCGGCCTCGGCCGCATCGAGCCGTTCGGACAGCTCGGTCAGCCGCCCTACGTCGTGCTCGCGGGCTTCTTCGGCCGCGCGTGTCGCCTTGTCCAGCCGCGCGACCTCATCTTGGGCGCTGTGCGCCGCCGCGCCGAGCCGGGCCAGCCGCTCGGCCTCCTGCGCGGCCTTGGCCTCGACCGCCCGCACCCGCGTGCGCACCTGGTCGAGCGCGTTCTGGGCGTCGCCGGCGGCCGACTGCGCCTGGTTCGCGGCCGCCTGCGCGGCGTCGAGCGCGGCCTGCGCCGTCGCCTCGCCGTCGGCGGCGGCGGTCAGCGCGGTCGCGGTCGCCGCGGCCCGCTCGCGCGCCTCGGCCAGGGCCGCGACGGTCTCGTCGAGCGCGGCGCGCATGCGCAGCGGGCCCTGCGCGTCGTCGCCGCCGCCGCTCGCCCAGTGCACGCCGAGCAGGTCGCCCCGCCGGGTCACCGCGCGCAGCCGCGGGTCGGCCCGCACCACGGCCTTGGCCGCGGCCAGGTCGGACACGACGACGACCCCGTCGAGCAGATGGTGGACGGCGGCCCGCACCGGCTCCTCGGCCGTGACGAGATCGACGGCGGGGACGGCGCCGTCCGGCAGCGCGGCACCGCCCGACGGCGCGGCACCACCGGGGGACGGACGCGGCGCCGGGGGCGCCGGGCCGTCACTGATCACGAGGCCGGCCTGGCCGGCGTCCTCGGCGCGGAGCAGGCCCAGCGCGGCCTCCGCGGTGTCGAGGGAGGTCACGGCGATCGCCTGGGCGGCCGCGCCGAGGGCGGCCGCGATGGCCGTCTCGGCGCCCGGCCGTACGGTGAGCAGCGCGGCCATCGGGCCGAGGACGCCGTCGAGCCCGGCGTTCGCCAGCGCCTCGCCGCCGTCGGCCGCGGTGCCGACGGTCAGCTCCAGCGCCTCGACGCGGGCCTGCAGCGCGGCAACGTGCTGCTGGGCGGCCTGGTCGGCGTCGCGAGCGGCTGCGACGGCGTCGCGAGCGGCGGCGAGCTCCTGCCGGGGGCCGGCGACGGCCGCCTTCGCCTCCTCCGCCGCGGCCTTGGCCTGGGCCAGCTCGTCCTGGACACGTTGGTGCTCGGCGACCAGCTCGGGATCGGCGGTCTCCCGCGTGTCCGCGGCGTCGTAGTCGGCCTGCGCCGCCTGCGCGCGCTGCTCGGCCTCGGCGCGGGCCGCGGCGAGCCTGCCGATCTCGGCCTCGGCCGCCTGCACCTTGCTGCGCAGCGCCTCGACGTTGCCGCGCAGCCGGGCCAGCCCTTCGCGCCGGTCGGCGGCGGCGCGGGCGGCCGTCTCGAGGCGGCGTTCCTCGCCCTTGAGCACGGTCTCGGCCTCGGCGCGCTCCCGTTCGGCGTGCGCCAGCCTGCCCTGCGCGTCCTCGAGTTCGCCGCGCAGTCCGTGCTCCTGCTCGCGGATCTCGGCGGCCTCGCGCTCCATGTCCTCGGGGTCGCGGCCGCGGCGTTCCTCGGCCTGTGCCGCCGCGTCCATGGCTTCGGTGGCGTGCCGGTGCCGCTCCAGGGCCAGCTCGGCGACGCCCTTGAGCCGTTCGGAGATCGAGGCCAGCCGGAACCAGGTGTCCTGGGCCCGCGCCAGCACCGGCGCGGCCGCCTCGGACTCGGCCTCCAGCTCGGTCTCGCGCTCCTGCGCGGCGGCCAGGGTCGCCTCGACCTCGGCGCGCCGCTCTCGTACGGCGGCCTCGTCGGCGGCCTCCTGGTCGAGCCTGGTGCGCAGGGTGAGCAGGTCGTCGGCGAGCAGCCGGGCCCGCGCGTCGCGCAGCTCGGCCTGGATGACGGCCGCGCGGCGGGCGATCTCGGCCTGTCTGCCGAGCGGCTTGAGCTGGCGGCGCAACTCGGCGGTGAGGTCTTGGACGCGGGTCAGGTTGGCCTGCATCGCGTCCAGCTTGCGCAGCGCCTTCTCCTTGCGCTTGCGGTGTTTGAGGACGCCGGCGGCCTCCTCGATGATGGCGCGGCGGCCTTCGGCGCCGGAGTTGAGCACGGCGTCGAGCTGGCCCTGGCCGATGATGACGTGCATCTCGCGGCCGATGCCGGAGTCCGACAGCAGCTCCTGGACGTCCAGCAGCCGGCACGGATCGCCGTTGATGGAGTACTCGCTCTGCCCCGACCGGAACATCAGCCGGCTGATCGTCACCTCGGTGTAGTCGATGGGCAGCGCGCCGTCGGAGTTGTCGATGGTGAGGACGACCTCGGCCCGGCCCAGCGGCGGCCGGCTGGCCGTGCCGGCGAAGATGACGTCCTCCATCTTGCCGCCGCGCAGCGACTTCGCGCCCTGCTCCCCCATCACCCAGGCGAGCGCGTCCACGACGTTGGACTTGCCCGAGCCGTTGGGCCCCACCACGCAGGTGATGCCGGGCTCGAAGCGGAGCGTGGTGGAGGACGCGAAGGATTTGAAGCCGCGCAGCGTCAGGTTCTTGAGGTACACGCGCGCGCTCTCCTCATGCCTCGCCTTCGGGTTTCACACGGGGCCACCGACACCCCCGGCCCGGGGCGTGCCCCGGCCGTCCCCTGGCCATCTCCTTCGGGGGTGTCCCCACGAACAGTCGAACGATACCGGTCGCTGGTCCGCAGATGCGGTATCCACGCCCGCTACCTACCAATCTGCCATGATCAACCGCCTTGCGCGGCCACGTCGCCGGGACGGCCGTGTACGGGTCATTCTCCCACGACACCCGCGGGTACCTGCGGACACTCCGGTAACAGGCCCTCGTTCGGCAATCGTTTTCAGGCTCCGGAAAGGCGGGAAAACGTTTGGCAATGAATCGGATTATGCGGGTAAATAGGCACAAAACAAAAGGGACGCCATCACGGCGTCCCTATGTGTAAGGTGTTGGCGCGGACGATTAGGTCAGCGCCGGTTCGCGGTCCGGAGAGCTCAGGGTAACGAGATCATCCTGAGTCGTGGCCAGAGCGTCGTTCTCCGCCTGGAGCCGTACGAGCTCGGCCTCCAGATCCCGGACTCGCCGCTGAAGACGTCGCATCTCCGCGACCATCCGGGGGTCGGGACCGCCGACGTGGCCGAGTAGAGCCTTCGCCATGATTGAGGGTCCTCCACGCTGAGTAACCAGCAGGATCGCGCACAGAACAGTCAAAGCGGTGCGCGTATCAACTAGAGTCGCACCGGCCAGAGAGCCGGTCAAGACGGACATCACAGGCCGGTAACATCCTTGCCCTAGAAGTTTAGCAGGTGCGAAGCGCTTTCCCCTACCCCTTGTTCATCGCTCAACGAAACCTGATAGGTCTCCGCGTGGCGTGCTCCAACGTTCGGTAACACCGAAGACACGCCCCGGAGTCGCCCTTCCGCGCAACTGCTCCAGCAAGCGTTTGCACTGGCCGCGGGGCCCTTCGGCGACCACTTCGACCCGCCCGTCGAGCAGGTTCGTCGCCGAGCCGGACAAGCCGAGCTCGAGCGCCCTGGCCCGCACCCACCATCGGAACCCCACGCCCTGGACATGGCCGCGCACCCACGCGGTCAGCCGCACCAGATCGTCGTCCACGCGCCCCGATCCTAAGCCGCGGCTAGAAGCGTGCCCGGCGCGGGCGCGGCTGGCACTTGGGGCAACTGTAGGAGGAGCGGTTCATGAAGATGTCGCGGCGGATGGGCATGCCGCATCGGGCGCACGGCTCGTCGCGGCGGCCATAGACGTTCAGCGCGCGGCCGAAGTAGCCGCTCTCCCCGTTGACGTTGACGTACAGGCGATCGAAAGAGGTGCCGCCCACCGCCAGCGCCGCCCCCATCACCTCGCGGACGCCGGCCAGCAGGCGCGTCACCTCCGCGCGGGTCAGCGTCTCGGTGGGCCGCGCCCAGTGCAGCCGCGCCCGCCACAGCGCCTCGTCGGCGTAGATGTTGCCGACCCCGCTGATCAGCGACTGGTCGAGCAGCGCCCGCTTGATACCGGTGTGCCGCCGGCGCAGCGCGTGATACAGCGCCTCGTCGTCGAAGCCGCCCTCGAGCGGATCCATGGCGATGTGGGCGATCGGCGCAGGCACGCCGTCGAGCATCTCGGTCACCATGAGATGCCCGAACGTGCGCTGGTCGACGAAGCGCAGATCGATGTCGTCGCCGGGGGTGCCCGGCTCGGCGGGCGGCGCGGGCTCGGCGGACGCCCGCCGGATCGACAGCACCAGCCGTGCCCGCAGGTGCGTCTCGTACGGGCGATCGGGCGAGGCCAGCAGCAGTTGCCCGCTCATGCCCAGGTGCGCGAGCAGCGCCGCGCCGTCGTCGAGGGGCACCCAGAGGTACTTTCCGCGGCGGCGGGGCGCGAGGAACCTGCGCCCCGCCAGCCGGCCGATGAAGTCGTCGGGCCCGGCCACGTGCCGCCGGATCGCGCGCGGATGCAGCACCGCGACGGCGACGATCTTGCGGCCGGTGACCCAGCCTTCGAGGCCACGCCGGACCACCTCGACCTCGGGCAGTTCAGGCACCGCCGTCGCCTGGCCGGTCGTCTGGCCCGCCGCCTCGTCCAGGGTCTTGTCCGGCGTCAGGCCCGGCATCAGGCCCGGGATCAGGCCCGGCGTCCTGGCCGAACCCGCCCGCGCCCGCCCGGCGGCGGGTGGCGAGCTCGCGGATCGCGGTCCACGCGGCCTCGGCGGCGTTCTGCTCGGCCTCTTTCTTGCTCCGTCCCTCGCCCGAGCCGTAGACCTTGCCGCCGACCCGGACCGTCGCGCGGAAGGTCTTTTGATGGTCGGGGCCGCTTTCGACCACGTGGTACTCGGGGACGCCGAGCTCCTCGGCCGCGGTCAGCTCCTGCAGGGAGGTCTTCCAGTCGAGTCCGGCGCCCAGGCTGGCCGACCGGTCGATCAGTGGGTCGAAGAGCCGGTGGACCAGGTCGGCGGCCTCGTCGAGACCGCGGTCCACGTAGACCGCGCCGATCAACGCCTCGACGGTGTCGGCGAGGATCGATGACTTGTCGCGGCCGCCGGTGCCCTCCTCGCCCCGGCCCAGGCGGATGAAGTCGCCGAGCTTGAGCGAACGGCCCACGCCGGCGAGCGCGCGCATGTTGACGACCGCGGCGCGCAGCTTCGCGAGCTGGCCTTCGGGCAGCTCGGGATGTCCGCGGTAGAGAGTGTCGGTGACGACCAGGCCGAGCACCGAGTCACCGAGGAACTCCAGGCGCTCGTTGGTGGGCAGCCCGCCGTTCTCGTACGCGTACGAGCGATGGGTCAGCGCTCGTTCCAGCAGCGCGGCGTCGAGCTTCACACCAAGCGAGCGCTCGAGTTCTGATCGGTCCGGCCCGACCTCATCAGACTTCGCGACCACATGTCCTCCTCGCGGTGGGGCCGCCCCCCACCCGCGCGTTCATGTGCCCGTCGTGACGGTCGGTGACCTCGTTACGGCACCCCGGTGCACCAGCCCCGGGCGAGGAGTCCGCGAGGACGAGGTGCGCGCCGGCGAAGATCTGTCCGGCGTACACCACGGCCTCGGGCGCGCCCACTCACCATCCGACGAACCCTGTCTCGTGGGTCTTCCAGCCTACTGCGTGATAGACCGCACACCACGAAACCGGGCCCGAGGCGTACGAAAGGTTCGCCGGCGGGCCCGGGATATGGCACGACCGCCTACGAGGACGGCTCGATGACCTGGCGTCGCCGATAGGTGCCGCAGGTCGGGCACGCGGTGTGCGGCAGCTTGGGCTCGCGGCACTGCGGGCATGTGGTGAGCACCGGCGCCGTGGCCTTCCACTTGGCACGCCGGTGTCGCGTGTTGCTGCGCGACATTCTCCGCTTGGGGACGGCCACTTCAGCCCTCCTGGTCGTGTTCGTTGTCGTTGTCGTTGTCGATCAGGCCCCGCAGCGCCGCCCACCGGGGGTCGGCGGCGTCGTGATGGTGATCCGGCTCGGCGTCCGCCAGCCGTACGCCGCATTCGGCGCATAGGCCGGGACAGTCATCCCGGCACAGCGGCGAGAGCGGCAGATCGAGCACCACAGTATCCCTGAGCACCGGTTCGAGGTTGATGAGATCTCCCTCGAGCCGGCGTTCGTCGTCTTCCGCGTGCCCGCCGGAGCGGGTGTCGGGATAGACGAACAGCTCCTGGAACTCCACCTCGACCGACTCGGAGATCGGCTCCAGGCAGCGGGCGCACTCCCCTTCGAGGGGAACGCGCGCCGTGCCGGAGACGAGCACGCCCTCCATCACCGCTTCGAACCGGAGATCCAGCTCGATGTCGGCGTCTTTGGGCACGCCCACCATCTCGACGCCGAGACCCTCCGGTGCCGGCACGACCAGGTGTTCCTTCCGCATCGATCCGGGTCTGCGGCCCAGGGCCCGGGTGCTGAGCACGAGCGGGTCGCGGGGATCGATGGCGGTCAGCGGATTCCTGCTTTCGTGGGGCATGGCGAGTCACGGCCGTCGGGCAAGACCGAGTGCCAAGGGTACCCAACGGATTCGGCCGCCCCCAACTCGGCGGCCGCCGCCGGCTCCCGAATATCCCGCGGCGCCCCCGGCGCGGCGCGTCAGGAGTCGCGCAGGCGCTGGGCCAGCCGCTCGCGGATGGCGTCGGGCACCAGCCCGGAGACGTCGCCGCCGAACTTGGCGACCTCCTTCATCAGGCTGGAGGACAGGAACGAATACAGCGGGTTGGTCGACATGAACATCGTCTCGATGTCGGCCAACCGGTGGTTCATCTGGGCCATCTGCAACTCGTAGTCGAAGTCGCTGACGGCGCGCAGGCCCTTGACGATCACCGGGATGTCGTTGGCGCGGCAGTAGTCCACGAGCAGGCCGTGAAAGCTCTCCACCCGGACGTTGCCGTACTCCTTGGTCACTTCGCGCAGCATCTCGAGCCGCTCGTCGACCGTGAACAGGCCCTTCTTGGACTCGTTGATCAGCACAGCCACGACGACCTCGTCGTACAGCCGGGACGCCCGGCTGATGATGTCGAGGTGTCCGTTCGTCACCGGATCGAAGGAGCCGGGACAGACAACGCGCCGCACGAGGTGACCCTCCGTCTTTGGGTTGGGCTGGGCATTCGCCTCGGCGTGACCGTACCAAACCGGCCTTTGCCCGCTTTCGTCAGCCCTGTTCGCCGAGACTCGACGCGAGCGGCCACGGGCTCACGGGCGTCACGGACGGAGGGCGGGTGGGCGCGTCTCACCGGTCCCATGCGTACCGGCCGTACCACAGCGTGGCCTCGCCGTAGCGGCGCTCCCGGTCGGCGGTGTAGCCGGGCGGCCACAGCGGGGCCGGGCCCCGGGTGGCCCGCTCGACCACGACGAGCGCGCCGGCGGCCAGCCACGCGTTGTCGCGCAGCGCGAGGAGCACGGCGGTCACGTCGGCGTCCGGGGTGGCGTACGGCGGGTCGGCGAAGACGAGATCGTACGGCTCGGCGGGCGGCCGGCCGAGCACCCGGGCGACACGGTCGGTGATCACCTCGGCGCCGGGGATGCCGAGGGCGTCGATGTTCGCCTTGATGACCCGGGCCGCGCGCGGCCGGGCCTCGACGAGCAGCGCATGAGCGGCTCCGCGTGAGAGCGCCTCCAGGCCTACCGCCCCGGAGCCGGCGAACAGGTCGGCGACCCGGAGCCCGTCGAGCGGCCCGAGCAGCGCCTGAACGGTGGCGAACAATCCCTCTCGCGCGCGGTCGCTGGTCGGCCTGGTGTCGCGCCCCGAGGGGACGCTGAGCCGGCGGCCGCCCGCGACTCCCGCGATGACCCGAGTCACGCGGGCCATTCTCCCGGTCTGACCGGCGAGCGTCTCACCGGCCCTCAAACCGGTCCGTTGCCGTCTGGACTCGTGTGCTCCATGTGGCCGTCAGGCGGAGGTATGGCATCGGGTTAACGAACTTGTGAAGTTTCTGCCCAAAATCGCGGTCAAGACTTCACCATGGCTACGTCTCGTGTCAAGGTAACTGCTGGCAGTGCCGTACGAGGATCGGGAGAGCATTGATGCACAAGGGCACGAGACTCGCGACGACGGCCGGGGCGACTGTCCTGACTTTCGTGGCGCTGGGCGGAGTGGCCCAGGCCGACCCCTTGGGAGACGTGACCGGGGGGCTCACTGACACTCTCGGCGGCGTGGTCGATTCGGTTACGGGCGGCGCGGTCCACCTCTCCAGCTCGTCGAACACATCGTCGAACACATCGTCGCGGCCCTCGACGTCGACCTCGACGTCCAGGTCGACCTCGACGTCCAAATCGTCCAAATCCAGCGGCGCTCCGCTGGTGAGCATCGGGCTCGACGGCCCTGTCCGCGCGAAGACCGAGGTGAGCGCCAGGTCCAGCCGGGGCAACGGCACGCAGGCCAACGTCTCGGTCGACGCCAACGCCGCCAACCTCCTCAGCGCGTCGGTCAATGTCGGCGTCGACACCTGCGGCTTCGCGCCCGAGGTGTGCGGCATGGTCCCGCCGCCGGTCGCGCCTCCGGGGGTCCCGCCCGTCCAGCCGCCCGGCAACGGGGGATCGCCCGCCGGGCCACCCGGCGTCACCGGCCCGTCCACGGCCGGGCCCGGCGCCACGGGCGCCGCGGCGACCGCCATGGAGGAGAACCTCCCCGTCACCGGAGGCCCGCTCGGCGCGCTCGCCGGCATCGGCCTGGCCGCGGTGCTGGGCGGCGCCGTGGCCGTTGGCGGCTCCCGGATCCGCTTCCGCCGCGCCCCTGAGTAACCGCCGGCCGCGGGGCTGAGCGCGGGGACCCCACCGCACGGGTGGTCCCCGCGCCGCCACGGGCGGCCTCCGGGGTCAGGCCTTTTCGAGGAACTCGGCGCGGTCGTCGTCGACGAGGGCGGCCAGCTCGGCGGCGAGTTCGGGGTGCCGTTCCAGCTCGGGATCGTCGTCGATCAAGGCGGCCGCCTCGTCTCTGGCCTTGAGGATCAGCGCCTCGTCCTTGAGCAAGGTGAGCAGCCTGAGGCTGCTGCGGCGGCCCGACTGGGCCGCGCCGAGCACGTCGCCCTCGCGGCGCTGTTCGAGGTCGAGCCGGGCCAGCTCGAACCCGTTGGTGGTCGCAGCCACCGCGTCGAGCCGGGCACGCGCCTTGGTGCCGTCGGGGCTCTCTGTGACGAGCAGGCACAGCCCGGGCAACTCGCCCCGCCCGACGCGGCCGCGCAGCTGATGGAGCTGGGAGACCCCGAAGCGGTCCGCATCCATGATCATCATCACCGTGGCGTTGGGCACATCGACACCTACCTCGATGACCGTGGTGGCGAGGAGGACGTCGAGCTCGCCCGCCGCGAACCGGCGCATGGCCGCGTCCTTGTCGTCGGCGGGCAGCTTGCCGTGCAGCACGCCGATGCGCAGCCCGGGCAGCCACTCCCCTTCGAGCATGGGAAGAACGTCGACGACGGCACGCGCGCGCCGCTCGCCGTCGTCCGCCTCGGCGCCGGACCGCTCTTCGGCCGGCGCGGCCGGGCCGGACGCCACGGCGAGATCTCCTTCGTCGCCCTCCTGGTCGCCGATGCGCGGGCAGACGATGTAGGCCTGCCGTCCCTGCTCGATCTCTTCGCGGATGCGCTCCCAGGCGCGCTGGAAGAAGTGCGGGCGCTCCGGCGGCACGACGTGGGTCTTGATCTCGGCACGGCCCTCGGGCAACTGGGCCAGCGTCGAGGTGTCGAGGTCGCCGAACACCGTCATCGCCACCGTCCGCGGGATCGGGGTCGCGGTCATGACCAGCACGTGCGGGCGACCGCCGGCGACCTTCTCGCGCAGCGCGTCGCGCTGCTCGACGCCGAACCTGTGCTGCTCGTCCACGACGACCAGGCCGAGATCGGCGAACCGGACATGCTCTTGGAGCAGGGCGTGGGTGCCGACCACGATGCCGGCGGCTCCGGAGGCGGCGTCGAGCAGCGCCACGCGCCGCGCCTTCGCCCCCTGCGAGCCCGTCAGCAGCACCGCCTTGGTGGCGTCGTCGGCGCCGCCGAGCTGCCCGGCCTCCGCCAGCGGGCCGAGCAAGGACATGATCGATCGATAGTGCTGCTGAGCCAGCACCTCGGTCGGGGCCAGCAGCGCCGTCTGGCCGCCCGCGTCGACGACCTGCAACATCGCCCGGAGCGCGACGACGGTCTTGCCGGCCCCGACGTCGCCCTGGAGCAGCCGGTGCATGGGGTGCTCGCGCTCCAGGTCGGCGGCGATCTCGGCGCCGACCTCGCGCTGGCCCCTGGTGAGCGTGAACGGCAGGCGCGCGTCGAAGGCGTCGAGCAGTCCGCCCGCGGCCCGCGGCCGGGGCCGGGCCGGCAGCGTGGCCGCCGCGCGCCGCCGCCGCGCCAGCGCGGCCTGGACGAGGAACGCCTCGTCCCACTTCAGCCGCTTGCGCGCACGCTGCGCCTCGGCCATGTCGGTGGGCCGATGGATCCCGTGGTAGGCCTCGCGCAGCCCGACCAGCCCATGGCGTTTGCGGACCGGCTCGGGCATCGAGTCGGCTCCGACGTCGACGGTGTCGAGGATCAGCGACACACATTCGGCGATCTTCCATGACTCCAGGCCCTTGGTGGCCGGATAGACCGGGATCAGCTCGTCGGCGAACTCCCTGGCCGCGTCGGCGCCGCCCGCGCCGCTCCTCGGCAGCACCTTGAACTGCGGGTGGGTGAGCTGCCGCTTGCTGCCGTAGGTGGAGATGCGGCCGGCGAACAACCCGCGTACCCCGGGCAGCAGCTCCTGCGCCGGCCCGTGGGCGCCGCGGCCGAAGAACGTCAAGGTCAGCCGGCCCCGCCCGTCGGTGACGACCACCTCAAGGATGTCGCCTTTGCGCTGGCGCATCCGGCGCTTGTGCGCGGTCACCACCTCGGCCATCACGGTGACGTCCTCACCGTCGGACAGCCCGGCCAGGTCGGTGAGCTCGCCACGGGTCGCGTACCGGCGGGGGTAGTGATGCAGCAGGTCGCCGACCGTGTGCAGGTCGAGCCCGCCCGCCAGCACCTTGGCCGTGCGGTCGCCCACCACCCCGCGCAGCGACTCGTCGAGTGTCGCCGCCGTCAGTTTCACCACCGCCTCATTACAGCCCATGCGTCCGTCACTCGACGCCGACGAGCAACGGAAAGCGCTCCTGCCCGCCGTCGTACCTGACCACCTCCGCGCCCGGGTGAGTGACGCGCAGGTGGTCGTCCAAGGTCGCGCCGAGGTCCGCGACTCCGGCTCCGGTCCCGGTCCCGGCTCCGGCTCCGGCTCCGGCTCCGGCTCCGAGAATGAGCGTGACGAGTTCGCCGCCGCCGGACAGCAGCCGGTCGAGGAGCTCCCGGGCCACCTGGGCCAGGTCGGTGCCGCGCACGGTCACCTCGCCCGCGATGCGGCCGATGATCTCGGCGGACGTCACCTCCAGCCGGGCGTGCCTGGTCGCCCCGGCCGCATGGGTCATGCCGATGACATCGTCGTCGAAGCGGCGCACCGGATCGTGCACGGCGAGGGCCGACAACCCCTGGACCGCCGCCTCCGTGGGCACGACGAAGACCCGCGCGCCGTGCTCGCGCGCCAGCGCGGCCGCCGCCTCGGCCACCGGGATCACCTCGGGGTCGTTGGGCAGGACCGCGACCTCGCGGCCCGCCTCGAGGATCCGATCGAGCAGCACCACGACCGGCGGCCCGTCGGCTGCCGTCTCCCGGAGCACCACCCGCGCCCCGGCGTCCTCGAACAGCGCGGCGAGGCCGGCGCCGTCGACGACCGCGACGACCCCGCGGTCGGCGTCGGCCGCCGGCCGTCCGGTGGGCAGGTGACTCACCCTGATCCGGTGCGGGCGCCCGGCCGCGATCCCGGCCTCGACGGCCGCGCCCGCGTCGTCGACGTGCACATGGACGTTCCACAGCCCGTCGCCGCCCACCACGACCAGCGAGTCGCCCAGGCCGTCGAGAGCGGCCCGTAGCGCCGGCACCGCGTCGTCGGCCGCGTCGAGCAGGTACATGACCTCGTAGGCGCCACCGGACGGGGCCGGCGCGGGCTGCTCGGTGCCATGGGTGAGCTTGCCCGGGACGGCGTACCGCTCGGGGTAGTCCTCCGCGGCGACGGCGGCGAGCGCGTCGAGCACGACGCACAGGCCGGCGCCGCCCGCGTCCACGACCCCGTTGGCCGCCAGCACCTGGAGCTGGCCGGTCGTCCGGTCGAGTGCGGCGCGGGCGCGCTCGGCGGCGGCGCGCGCGACCGCGGCGAGCGGGCCATCCGCCGGCGCGTCGGACGCGGCCTGGAGCACGCTCAAGATCGTGCCCTCGACCGGATGGGCGACGGCCGCTCTCGCCAGGCCCGCGGCGTGCGCGAGGGCCTTGCCGAGCGCGGCTCCGTCGGCCACGCCCTTGGCCGGCGGCCGCCCCATGCCGAAGACCTCCGCCAGCCCGCGGAACATCTGGCTCAAGATGATCCCGGAATTGCCGCGCGCGCCGAGCAGGGCGCCCTGAGCGAGCGCCGCCCACGTCGCGCCGGCGTCCGCGTCGTCGGGGAGACCGTCGACCGCCTCCGCCGCCGCCAGCACGGTGAGATGCAGGTTGGTGCCCGTGTCGGCGTCGGGCACCGGGAAGACGTTGAGCGCGTCGATCTCGTCGCGGGTCCGGCCGAGCGCGTCGGCGGCCAGCCGGCACCACTGCCGGACGACGGCGGCGTCCAAGACCTCGCGCATCGCCACCTCCTCGCGTCCAGGCGTGTCCAGGCGTGTCCAGAAAGGCTATTGCGGGCTTGCGGCGGCGGGAACGCGCTTCGGGCGCGGCCATCGAGTCGCGGCGCCGATTCGCCGGGCCGGAACGAGTTCGGCTACCCTTATCACGACTTCCCAGCGGGAACGTGTTCGCGAACGCTCCGTTTCAGGGGCGGTCAGGCATCGACATCACTTGGAGTACACCGTGGCTTCCGTCTGCGACGTTTGCGGCAAGCGGCCTGGGTTCGGCAAGCGGGTCTCGCACTCCCACGTCCGCACCTCGCGTCGCTGGAACCCGAACATCCAACGCGTGCGGGCCGTCGTCGGCCGCACCACCAAGCGGCTCAACGTCTGCACGTCCTGCATCAAGGCCGGCAAGATCACCAAGCCCGCCCGCTGACCCTCGTCGAGCCCTTCCCGCCCTGCCGCCCCCGCCGTGCGGCGGCACGCGTCACCGCGACACGCGTCACCCGCGGCGCCCGTCACCCCCGGTCGCGCCACCGCCAGGCGTGATCGACCGGGCCGATTCCGGCCCCAAGCGCGAACCCGCCCTCGATCGCGCCCGTGACGTACTCCTTGGCCGCCCGCACCGCGCCGACCATGTCCAGGCCCATCGCCAGGTAGGACGCGACGGCCGAGGCCAGCGTGCACCCGGTGCCGTGCGTGTGCGCGTTGTTGAGGCGCCGCCCGGGAAAGCGATACTCGTGCTCCCCGTCGTAGAGCAGGTCGACGGGTTCGCCCGGCAGATGCCCGCCCTTGATCAGCACCCATCGCGGGCCGAGCTCCTTGATCGCCGCCGCGGCCTCGCCGAGCCGAGACTCCTCGCGGACGGTGAGGCCGGTGAGCTGCTCGACCTCCCACAGGTTGGGCGTCACGACGGTCGCCACGGGCAGCAGCGCCGACCGGACCGCACCGACGGCCTCGGGCGCCAGCAGCGAGTCGCCGTGTTTGGAGACCCCCACCGGGTCGACGACGACGGGCACGTCCACGTCGGCGAGCACGGCGGCCACGGTCTCGACCAGGACGGCGGAGGCGAGCATACCGGTCTTGATCGCCTGTGCGCCGATGTCGGACAGCACGGAGTCGAGCTGGGCGCGTACGGCCTCCGGCGGCAACTCCCAGTAGCCCTGCACCCCGAGGGAGTTCTGGGCGGTCACCGCGGCGATGACGCTCATCCCGTGCACGCCGAGGGCCAGCATCGTCTTCAGGTCGGCCTGGATGCCCGCGCCGCCGCCGGAATCGGAGCCGGCGACGGTGAGTACACGTGGTGGAGTCACGACAGTCAGCCTAGCCAGCCCGCGTGGCGGCTCAGACGATGTGGCAGCGGATCCCGTTGAACGAACAGGCCGACGGGGTGCCCGCGGCGCCGCGGGCGGTGAATCCGATCTGCACCGACTCGCCGGGTGCGATGGCGGGCGACTGCGGCGGGTTGCGGACGATCACCGGGTTGCCGAGCCGGACCACCTCGACCTCCCAGATGGACAGCACCCGTGCGTTCGGCACGCGGAACGCGAAGGTCCAGCCGGTGATCGGGCGGCCGCTGACGTTGACGATGGTCGCCCTGCCCTCGAAGCCGTCGGTCCACTTCGACGTCGCCCGGAACGCCACGGTCACGGCGCCGGCGCGGCCGATGCCGCGGCCGGCGCGGCTGTCCTGCGCAGCGGCGGCGTCCTGACGCTGCTGCGGCGCCACGTTCTGGCCGGCGGGCGGCGCATTGTCGCCGTCGGAGAAGTTCAGCGAGATCTGCTGAGTGCCGTAGGCGGCCAGCACAATGCCGAGGGCACCGACGCCGGCGAGGGCGGGCAGGAGGGGCACGCGGGCGATCCACCGAAGCCGACGTTTAACGGCCGGCCGGATATGCTCGTCGGTCTCCTCGAAGGCTTCGAACAGCTCTTCTCTTTCCGCGAGCCTGGCGTGTCGTCCCATCCCGTCCTCTCTGGTCTCGGGATGTATACCAAAACCACACCAAGCATGCTTACCAGACACGTAACACGAAGGCCGCGGAACATCAGATTTATTGTCGGAAGTGATCCCAGCCGGTCAGGCCGTGCGGCCGGCCGTCGATGGTGACGCCCTCGCCCGCGGCCACCCGTCCGATCGTCCGCCAGGTCTCCGGCAGCTCTGTGGCTTGTGGAAACGTACCGGCGAACGCGTGATCGTCACCCCCGGTGAGCACGAAGGCCCGGCCGTCGGCGCCGAGCTCGGGCGCGACCGGCAGGGCCGCGTCGTGGATGTCGATCCGGACCCCGCTGGCGGCGGCGACGTGGCCGAGATCTTGCACCAGACCGTCGCTGACGTCGATCAGCGCGGTCGCGCCGAGCCGGGCGGCCTCGGCGCCCGCGTCGTAGGGCGGGCGCGGCCGGCGATGCGCCTCGATGAGCGCGGCGGGCTCGTCGCGCCCGCGCGACAGCAGGTCGACGCCCGCGGCGGCGAAGCCGAGCCTGCCCCGGACCGCCACCACGTCGCCCGGACGGGCGCCGGAGCGGAGCAGCGGCGCCCGCCCGGCGAGGTCGCCGAGCGCGGTCACCGCCAAGGTGATCACCGGCGCGCGCACCACGTCGCCGCCGGCCACCACCGCGCCCACCAGATCGCATTCGTCGCGCAGCCCGTCATAGAGCCGCTCTGCCCACTCGGGCTCGGTCTCGAGCGATACCCCGAAGCCAATCAGCAACGCCGTCGGACGGGCCCCCATCGCCACCACATCGGCCAAATTCTGTGCGGCCGCCTTGCGTCCTACGTCGTACGGGCCGGACCAGTCACGGCGGAAATGGCGGCCTTCAATGAGGAGATCGGACGTCGCCACCACCCGCCCGTCAGGGGCCCGGACCACGGCGGCGTCGTCGCCGGGTCCGATGTCGACGAAGTTCGCCTGTGCTTTTTCGACAACATCGCCCCCAGCGTCTCGACGGTCATTGGCCGTACGTGATAGACGCTTTGTGATGCGAGTGATGAATTCGAATTCACTCATTCCACTGACTGCGATGACACACCTCCGACCTGAACCACGGTACGGTTGCCGACTGACAGAGCAGTCATCGCCCGGGAGGACGTGATGGTGCAGGCCTACATCCTCATTCAGACCGAGGTGGGCAAGGCGGCCGATGTCGCCCGCGAGATCGCTGGGATTCCGGGCGTCACGCAGGCGGAGGATGTGACCGGCCCCTACGACGTGATCGTCCGGGCGGAGGCGCACAACGTCGATGAGCTCGGCAAGCTGGTGGTGGCGCAGATCCAGACGGTGGAAGGGATCACGCGCACGCTGACCTGCCCGATCGTCCATATTTAGCGCATACCCATCATCGAGGTGCGCGCGAGGTTCTGGGCGCTCGCCTGCTGCCTGGTGGGCTCCCTGGCCGGATGCGGGGCCGGCCCGGTCGAGGTGCCGCCGCCCTCCCCCGACCCGGCTTCCGTACGGCTCTGCGGCGCCCTGCACGACCGCCTGCCGGACACCCTGCGCGGCCAGTCGCGACGTCGCACGCGGCCGGAGTCCGAGCTGGCCGTGGCCTGGGGCTCGCCGGTGATCGCGCTGCGCTGCGGGGTCCCCCGCCCGGCGACGATGCGGCAGACCTCGGAACTGGTCACGGTGAACGGCATCCCGTGGTTTCCGCGGCCGCCCGACCGGCCCGTCACCTTCACCGCGGTCGGCCGCCGCGCCTATGTCGAGGTGACCGTCCCGGCGGCGTACGCGCCGCAAGGGGACGTCCTCGTGGAGCTCACGCCGGCGATCAAGGCGGCGATCCCGGCGAAACCCGGCGGCGAGCTTTAGGCGCGGTGTCCGCAACCCCCGACTTCGACCTCGATGCCCGTGCCGGCATCGGCGCGATCAGGGGCCGGCCGGCTCGGACAGCACCATGGGGGCCGTCACACGGAACCGTTCCATGCCCCGCTTGGTGAGGTTGACGCGCAGGTCGATCCAGCCCGGCGCGGCCGTCGCCCGGCACCCGCTCTCGCCGCCGCCCGCGCTCCGCGCGGGGAAGTGCAGGTCGCCCGCCGACAGCTTCGCGCCGCGCGCGTGTACGGGCAGCAGCACACGCGACCCCGTCACCAGCGGCCCGGCGGCGCACCGCGCGACCTCTTTGCCGCGGGCCACGGACCGTACGGCCTGGGCCGCGATCCGCCGGTGGTCGGCGAGACCCGGCAGGATGCGCCCGAGTAGGACCCCCGCCACGTCCGCGGCGGTCGCGGCGACGACACCGATGGCCGGCGCGCAGCCGATGACGCCCGGGTGCGCGGCGGTGTCGAGCCGCTCGCCGCTGCCGACGCCGAGGACGTCGATGACGAGGATGTCGCCCGGCTCCGCCCCCAGGATCGAGATGGGGCCGCAGAGCACCACGTCAGAGGCGGGATCGTCGTCTTCCCCGGTCGCCGACCGGCCCTGACATTGCAGGCGCACGGAGCCGCCGGAGATCACCTCGGCGACGGCCGGGATATCGGGATGCCACCTGTTGTGTCCGGGAACTGCCTGAGCGTAGTTGGCGGTGGCGGCGACGGGTGAGAGCGACAAGGGATTGGTCCCTACGTGATGGCAGGCGGAATGGTCTTGTGCAGATCCTGCGTCGCACGCTGTTTCCACTCGATTTCCGCGTCTTTAACGTCGCGTATGGATCCGCTCACGATCTTGGCGGCAAGCCCCGATCGATTGTCGGAACGCGGTGACATACTCGGCTACGTGCCACAAAGCAGGCGCCTGGTCGGGCGCGGGGCCGAGCTCGACCGGCTGCTCGCCGTCTTCGACGCGGCCGCCGCCGGTGAGCAGGCGGGGGTCGCGCTCGTGGGCGGCGACGCGGGCGTCGGCAAGACCAGGCTGATCACCGAGCTCATCGGCCGTGCCCGCGGGCGCGGCGGCATGGTGCTGGCCGGCCAGTGCGCGGAGCTCCGCGAGACCATGCCCTACCTGCCGCTCGTCGAGGCGCTGTGGAGCGCCACCCGCGACCAGGACACCGCACCGGCGATCCGCTCCGTGCTTCGTGAGCGGCCGGCGCTGGCCCGGCTGCTCCCCGACAACTTCGCCGAGCCGGCCGGCGACGGCGAGCTGGCCCGCCAGCAGTTGTTCGGCGCGGTGCTGGGGCTGCTCAGCGAGTTGGCCGACGCCCAGCCGGTGCTGCTCGTCCTCGAAGACCTGCACTGGGCCGATCACTCCACCCGCGATCTGCTCACGTTCCTGAGCCGGGTGCTGCAGCGCGAACGGGTCTGCCTGGTGGGCACCTACCGCACCGACGACCTGCACCGCCGTCATCCGCTGCGGCCCGTCCTCGCCGAGTTGTTCCGGCTGCCGAGCGTGACCTCGATCGAGTTGCGTCCCCTCCCCGCCCGGCCGATGGCCGATCACCTCACCGAGCTGGCCGGCGAACGGCTCGCGCCCGAGGTGCTCGACCGGCTGATCGAGCGTGCCGGGGGCAATGCCTTTTACGCCGAGGAACTGCTGGCCGCCGCTACCACCGGTGAGGAGCTGCCGGCCGGGCTCGCCGAGCTGCTGCTGGCCCGGGTCGAGCGGC
Source organism: Streptosporangiaceae bacterium (assembly GCA_035765195.1). GTDB lineage: Bacteria > Actinomycetota > Actinomycetes > Streptosporangiales > Streptosporangiaceae > CALAED01. The sequence goes on along the minus strand of DASTYC010000025.1, from coordinate 62,305 downwards.
TCACGGAGACCGCGCGGCGCGTCGTGGGCGTGGCCGCCGTCGCCGGAGCCCGCGTCAACGACGACCTCGTCCGCGAGGTCTCCGGGCTCGACCCCGAGACCTATGACACGGCGCTTCGCGAGATCGTCTCGCATCAGCTGCTGGTGCCCGACGGCGCCGACGGCTACACCTTCCGGCACGCCCTGCTGCGCGAGGCCGTCTACGGCGATCTGCTGCCCGGTGAGCGGACCAGGCTGCACGCCGCGTTCGCCCGGCTGCTGCGCGCCCGCGGCGATCGCCCGGCGGCCGAGCTCGCCCATCACAGCCTGGCCAGCCATGACATCCCGGGAGCCGTCGCCGCGTCGGTGGCCGCTGCCGCCGAAGCCGAACGGCTGGGCGCGCCCGCCGAGGCGTACGAGCACTACGACCGGGCGCTGTCGCTGTGGGACGCGGTCCCCGACCCCGAGGCGCTCGCGGCCACCGACCGGATCCGCCTGCTGCTGCGCGCCGCCGCCACGGCCGCGCACAGCGGGCAGACCCGGCGCGCGATGCATTTGCTGCGCCGGGTTTTCGACGGCCTCGATCCGGCGGCCGACGCGACGACCTATGCCGAGGTCGGCGAGCGCCTCGCGCACTACACGATCGAGGCCGACGAGATCGGCGCCGCGTCGGCCGTCGCCCGCGCCGCCGTCGACGCGCTGCCCGCCGCGCCGCCGACGCCGTTGCTGGCCCGGGCGCTGGCCACCTATGTGCGGGCGCTGCTATGGAGCGACCTGCACGCCGACATCCCGGAGTGGGCCGAGCGGGCGCTCGCGGCCGCCGCGGCGACCGGCGCCATCGACGCCGAGACCAGCGCGCTTGTCACTTTGGGCCTCTACCACGAGCCCGCCGACGAGAGCACGCGCGCCGAGGAGTACTTCGAGCGGGCGCGGGCGCGGGCGCTGGCCGGCAGGTCCGGCGACCTGTCCATCGCGTTGCGGGCGGCGTTCCACTACACGCGTTCGCAGTTCGATCGCGGCCACCTGTCCGCGGCCGCCCGGTCGATCGTCGCCGGCGTGCGGCTCGCCGTCGACTCGGGGCTCGCCTGGAGCACCTACGGTATCGACCTGCGCTTCTTGGAGTACCTCATCCACTACACGGCGGGCGACTGGGATCGCGCGGAGGCGCTGGCCGACAGCTTCGGTATCCGGGTCGGCACCATCCCCGAGGCGCAGGTCTCCGCGTATGCCCTGTTCATCGAGGTGGCGCGCGGCAGCGACACGGCCGCCGAGCGACTGTCGTGGCTGGAGCCGCTGTGGGCGGACGACCCGCTGGTGACCTACATCGCCCGCGGGCTGGCCGCCGAGCGAGCGTTGTGGCGTGGTGACGAACCCGAGGCGATCGACCACGTGGCGGCCGTGCTGAAGGCGCTGCCCCGCGGTGACGCCGGCGTCATCAGGATCGCCGCCACGGGGCTGCGGGCGCACGCCGAGCAGGCCGTACGGGCACGCGCCGCGGGCGACGAGCTCACCGAGCGAGCGGCGATCCAGGCCGCCGACGACCTGGTCGAGCGTGCGCGCTGGGCGGCGGCCAACAACTCGCTCGGGCCGCGCGCCTGGATCGGCGTCGAGGGCCGCGCGTGGTTGGCCCGCGCCGAGGCGGAGTGGCATCGCGCCGTGGACGACGACGATCCCAAGCTCTGGCGCGCCGTCGTCGATGCCTTCGACTACGGCTATCCCTACGAGGTCGCCCGCTCCCGGTGGCGGCTGGCCGCGGCGCTCGTCGCCCGCGGCGAGCGCGCCGAGGCCAGGTCCGAATGGCAGCGGGCGGTCGAGATCGCCGATCGGCTCCACGCGGCGCCGCTGCGGCGGGCGCTCGCCGACCTGGCCCGGCAGGCCGGGTTCGGCGACACGACACGTCCGGCACAGGCGGGGCCGCTGGCGGCGCTGACCAGCCGAGAACGCGAGGTGCTCCGGCTCGTCGCCGAGGGCCGCAACAACCGCGAGATCGCCGCCACGCTGTTCATCTCGCCCAAGACCGCCAGCGTGCACGTGTCCAACATCCTCGCCAAGCTGGACGTCTCCTCGCGCACTCAGGCCGCCGCGATCGCACACCGCAGCGGTCTGCTGGCCGACGCCGGCTAGGTGTTCTGTCCCGATCGCGCGTCGGCGATGGAACCGCGACGGAGGTGGCCTCGTCCAACCGGTATGGCCGCGCGTGTGGTGATGAGCGTCCTGGTGGCCGCCGGGCTCGCCGTCGCGGGTTGCTCAGGCGGCGACGGGCAGGCGCCGAAGCAGACCGAACGACCGCAGCCTGGCGGGCTCGCGGTGGCCCGGCTGGTGTCCTCCAACGATTGTCAGACGTTGCTCACCGGGCTGCGCGAGGCGACGGCGGCGCAGGTGGGACCATACGGGCTGGGCGAGTCGATGCGCGCTCTGCGCCCGCTCGCCGGTGCCGACGGCGCCGACGGCGCCGGCGGTGAGGTCCCCGCGGCGGCGGCGGCGCCCGGCGCCGAGTCGGCTCCCGCGCCCGGCCATTCGGGCACCAACATCCAAGAGGCCGGGGTCGACGAGCCCGACCTGGTCAAGACCGACGGCCGCCGCATCGTCGCGATCGCGCGCGGCAGGCTCTACGTGGTGGACGCGGCCTCCCACCGCGTCACCGGCACGCTCGACCTCGCCGGCGCGCGCGGCGCCATCGAAGGCGACCTGCTGCTGTCCGGCAACCGGGTCCTCGTCGTCGAACGCCTTGTGACCGCGATGCCCCCGCCCTTCCGCGAGGGTGATGTCGTCGATGTCCCGCCCAGGCAATCGGGCGGCTCCCGGCTGACGCTCGTCGACATCTCGGCAGCCCCACGCGTCGTGAGCAAGCTGACCGCGGACGGCGTCTACGTCGACGGCCGTCAGGTCGGCTCGATCGCCCGCGTCGTCGTACGCTCCGTGCCGCGCATCGAGTTCCCCCTTCCGCAGCCCCAGTCGCGGCCCGGCGCGGTGACGTCGCCGGCCGACCGGACGCGGGCCAACCAGGAGATCGTGCGCAAGGCGCCGCTGACGAGCTGGCTGCCGAGCTTCCAGATCACGCGCGACGGCCGGACGCAGACCCAGCGGGTCCCGTGCGGGCGGGTCAGCCATCCGCCCACCTACACCGGGACGTCGATGCTCAGCGTGCTGACCGTCGATCTGGGCGGCGACCTGGGCACGCCCGACCCGGTGAGCGTGGTGGCCGGCGGTCACACCGTCTACGCCACCGCGACCAGCCTCTACGTCATCGACACCGGCGGCTCCGTGCCGCCGGCGGTGCGGGCCGCACCGGCGCAGCGGACCGACATCTACAAGTTCGACACCCGGGGCGCCGGCCGCCCGCGCTACGTCGCGTCCGGAGCCGTGCCGGGCACCCTGCTGGGCCAGTACTCGCTGTCGGAGCACGGCGGGAACCTCCGGGTGGCCACCACCACGAACCCGATCGCCCCGCCGCTGCCGCCCTCCCCCGGCGCACCCGCGCCGACCGCGGCGGCCTCGCAGAGCTCGGTGCACGTGCTCGCCCAGCGCGGCGACCGGCTCGCCCCGATCGGCCGGCTGGACGGGCTCGGGACCGGCGAGCGCATCTTCGCCGTCCGGTTCGTCGGGACGACGGGCTACGTCGTCACCTTCCGCCAGATCGACCCGCTCTATGTGCTGGATCTCCGCGACCCGCGCCGGCCCCGCACGGCCGGCGAGCTGAAGATCAACGGCTACTCGGCGTACCTGCATCCGGCGGGGAACGGCCTGCTCATCGGCGTCGGCCAGGACGCGACCGGACAGGGACGGATCACCGGCACCCAGGTGTCGCTGTTCGACGTGCGCGACCCGGCCCAGCCGCGCCGCCTGTCGCAGTACAAGGTCGAGTCCGGCACCTCCGAAGTGGAGTTCGAGCCGCACGCCTTCCTCTACCGGCCCGACACCGGCCTCACCGTGCTGCCCGTCCAGCGGCTGACCGCGTCCTCGCCGGCCGCCGGGCCGCCGGCAGGCGAGGCGCTCGTGCTGTCCGTACGCGGGCAGGAGGTGCGCAGGCTGGGCATGGTGCGCCAGCCGCGCGCCGCCGAGAACCGGCCGGTCGGCGTCCCCGCGATCCGGCGGTCGCTCACCATCGGTACGACGTTGTGGACCATGTCCGACGCCGGACTGCTGGCCAGCGACGCCACCGCGCTGACCCGGCGGGGCTGGGTGCCGTTCGGCTGACCCCGCGAGCGGATCCGCTAGCGCAGCCCCGTGGGGCGGCGCAACGCGGTTTGGATCAGCCGGTCGACCAGCGCCGGGTAGTCAAGTCCGGTGGCCGCCCACATCTTGGGGAACGCCGAGGCGGGGGTGAAGCCGGGCATCGTGTTGATCTCGTTGAGCAGCAGCGTGCCTTCGTCGGTGTAGAAGAAGTCCACCCTGGCCAGGCCCTCGCAGCCGAGCGCGTCGAAGGCCTTGACCGCGAGCGCGCGGATCTGCTCGATCACCGGAGCCGGCAGCCGCGGCGGGATGTCGAACTCCAGGCCGTCGTCGAGGTACTTGGCGGCGAAGTCGTAGTAGTCGTGGTCGGCCGACACCTTGACCTCCAGCGGCAGACTGGCCTCCGCCGGGTCGTCGTCGAACCCCTCAAGCACGCCGCACTCGATCTCCCGGCCGGAGATCGCGGCCTCGACCAGGATCTTCGGGTCGTGCTCGCGCGCCGCCTCGATCGCCGCGTCGAGCCCGTCCTCACCCTCGACCCGGTAGATGCCCATGCTCGACCCGGCGCGGGCGGGCTTGACGAAGACGGGCCAGCCCAGCTCCTTGATCTCATCGAGCATCCGCTTGCGCTCGCGGCGCCATTCGCGGTCCTTGACGACCACGTACGGGCCGATGGGCAGCCGCTGCGCCGACCACACCGCCTTCATGAACGCCTTGTCCATGCCGACCGCGCTGGCCAGCACGCCCGCGCCGACGTATCGGATCCCCGCGAGCTCCAGCATGCCCTGGATCGTGCCGTCCTCGCCGTACGGTCCGTGCAGCAGCGGCATCACCACGTCGACCTCGCCCAGCGTGCGCGGCACCGCCCCCGGCTCGACCATCATCAGCCCGCGCGCCTGCGGGTCGAACGGCAGGGCCAGCGCGGCGCCTTCGCCGGTCACCTCAGGGAGGCGGCCGCCCTCGATCGCGAGCCGCTGGTCGCCGGGCGCCAGCACCCAGCGGCCGTCCCGGGCGATGCCGACGGGCACCACCTCATAGCGGTCGCGGTCAATGGCCGCAAGCACGCTCCCCGCGGTAATACAGGAGATGGCGTGCTCAGAGCTGCGTCCGCCGAACACGATGGCGACGCGAATCCTGCGGTCGGGATGAGCGCTGCGGTCGGACATGGTGCCTGACCCTACCGCGAGCAGCGAGTCCCCTCATGTGCGCGGGGGCGGGGGCCCGCCGACCCGCGACGACGGCGCCGACTGCGCCGGCGCGAGGCTCCCGAGCCGTGCGTCAAAGTCCGTAGCGTTCGGGTTTGGGGGAACGCGACATCAGCAGCATCCCCGCCTCGGCGATCGACATCCCGTGGTGCATCACGGCGGCGACCACCTCGGTGATCGGCATCTCGACGCTGTGCTTGCGCGCGAGCTCGAGCACGGCCTCGGACGACTTCACGCCCTCGGCCGTCTGCTTGGTCGCCGCGATGACCTCCGGCAGCGTCATGCCCTTGCCGAGGTTCTCGCCGAACGTACGGTTGCGCGACTGCGGGGAGCTGCACGTGCCCACCAGATCGCCCAGACCCGCCAGGCCGGCGAACGTGTGCTGGTCGGCGCCGAGCGCGGCGCCCAGCCGGGTGATCTCAGCGAGGCCTCTCGTCATGAGCAGCGCGCGAGTGTTGTCGCCGAAGCCCAGGCCCGCGGCGATGCCGACGCACAGCGCGATGACGTTCTTGACGGCGCCGCCCAGCTCCACGCCGATCACGTCGGTGTTGGTGTAGACGCGGAAGTACGGGGTCATGCACGCCGTCTGCAGCCGCCGCGCGGTGTCCTCGTCGGTGCAGGCCACGACCGACGCCGACGGCTGCCCCTCGGCGATCTCGCGGGCGAGGTTGGGGCCGGAGACGACGGCCACCCGCTCCCGCGGCACATCGGCGACCTCCTGGATGACCTCGCTCATCCGCTCGCACGTGCCGAGCTCGACGCCCTTGATCAGACTGATCAGCACCGCGCCGTCCGGCAGCGCGGACCGCCAGGCGGCCAGGTTGTCGCGCAGGGTCTGCGCGGGCACGGCCAGCACGACGCAGTCGGCGCCGTCGAGGGCCCGCTCGGGCTCCGTGGTCGCGCGCAGCCGTTCCGGCAACGCGACGCCGGGCAGATAGTCGGGGTTCTCGTGGTCGTGGTTGATCGCGTCGATGACCTCCGGGCGGCGGCCGGCCAGGGTCACCTCACCGCCCGCGTCGCAGAGCACCTTGGCGAACGTCGTCCCCCACGAGCCGGCTCCGAATACCGCCGATCGAAACGTCACTGTGTCGTCCGCTCAGCTTCGGCGCGTGTGCTCACTCCGTCTTTCCCTCCTGCCCGAGGTTCTTGCGGCGGCGTTCCCGGATGGCCGCGTGGTGGTCGTACAGCTTCTCCGGGGGCTTTTCACCGCGCAACTCGCCGAGCAGGTCGGCGATCGCGTGCATGATGTCCGTGGTCGCCGCCTCGAGGGTCTGCGCGTTGAGGGGCTCACCCTCGTACTTCGACAGATCGACGGGCGGGCCGGCGAGGACGTGCATGGTCTTGCGCGGAAAAGGCCGGAATTGCTTGGTGCCGTACGGCCACAGGATATGCGCGCCCCAGTGTGCGACGGGGATGACCGGCGCGCCGGTGGTGAGCGCGAGCCGGGCCGCGCCCGTCTTTCCGGTCATCGGCCACAGCTCGGGGTCGCGGGTGACCGTCGCCTCGGGGTAGAACATCAGGCACTCGCCGGCACGCAGGCCCGCCTCGGCCGCGCGCAGGGCGAGCCCGGCATCCGCCCGATCGCGATAAACCGGGATCTGCCCGAGTTTGCGGAGGATCGGGCCGAGCGCCTTCACGCCGAACAGGGCGTCCTTGGCCAGGTATACGGGGTAGCGCCCCGACTTGTAGACGAAGTGCGCGATGGCCAGCGGGTCCGACCACGACAGGTGGTTGGCCGCGATGATCACCCCACCGCTCTTGGGGACGTTGTTCCGGCCACGCCAGTCTCGCTTGAGCAGCAGGAACAGCAAGGGGCGCAGGATGGCCACCGACACCATCCGCCACGCCTTTGAATATTCGTGGCCCACTGGCCCTCCTCGTCAGCGCGGGCTGCGGCGCTGAATAAGCTGCACGGGTGCCCATAAGTCTCGCGGTTGCCGCCGCATAGTGTCGAGCCAGAGATGTCAGACGTACGGCTCGCCGCCTGGTCGCTCGTGGTGCCGGTCAAGGTGCTGGCGCGGGCGAAGTCCCGCCTGGCCGCGGCCGCCGGCCCGCACCGCGCGGACCTCGCGCTGGCGGTCGCCGCCGACACCGTCGCCGCGGCGCTGCGCTGCGATCGGGTCGGCGAGGTGATCGTGGTGACCGATGATCCGCTCGCCGCGTCCGCGCTCGACGCGCTGGGCGCCCGGGTGGTGCCCGACGAGCCCAACCGCGGACTGAATCCGGCGCTGGCGCACGGCGCCGGCCTGGCCCGCGCGGCGGCTCCCCGCTCGGGTGTCGGCGCGCTGTCGGCCGACTTGCCCGCGCTGCGGCCCGCCGAGCTCGGCCGGGTGCTCGAAGCGGCCGCCCGGGTGCCGACGGGCTTCGTGCCGGACGCCGCCGGTGTGGGCACCACGCTGTACACCGCCCGCCCCGGTGCGTCGTTCACGCCGGCGTTCGGCGCCGGCTCGCGCCGCCGCCACCGCACCGCCGGGGCGGCCGAGCTGGCCGCGGGTGACATCGCCAGCGTGCGCCGCGACGTCGACACGCTCGACGACCTGCGAGAGGCGCTGGCCTTGGGCGTGGGCCCCCGCACCGCCGAAGTGGCCGCCCGCCTCCCCGTGCTCGCGGCCGGACGCTAGGCTGTCGGGCCGTGCAGGCGACGGTACGGGCGTACGACGCGCAGACCCGATCGGGCAGCGTGCTGCTCGACGACGGGACGGAGCTGGAGTTCGACGCCGCGGCCTTCGATGCCGGCGGGCTGCGCCTGCTGCGATTCGGGCAGCGGGTCAATATCGCCGTCGCCGACGAGCGGATCACTGCGATCACCCTCGGGACGTTCCCGCTTCCCTGAAGAGTTGGCGACGCCCAGGGTTCGGGTTCGTGACGAGCCTGAACCCTGGGCGGTCTCGCGGTTGGGCTGGTTACTTCGACTTCTTGGCGACCAACGTTTTGAAGTCGGCGCCCGCCTTGAACTTCGGCACCGACGTCGCCGGGACCTGGATCGCCTTGCCCGTTGCCGGGTTTCGGGCCGTCCGGGCGGGCCGGTCGGCCTTCTCGAACGAACCGAATCCCGTGATGGCGACCTTCTCTCCCTTGGCGACGGTGGCCTGGATGGTGTCCAGGATGGCGTCGACGGCCTCGGCTGCGGCTTTCTTGCTGCCCAACCGGTCGGAGATTGCGTCGACCAATTCGCGCTTGTTCATGGGTAGATACTCCTCCGGTTCCCCCTTGCTCGGACGAAACTAGGGTAGCCAGGACCCTGACACAATCACCGGCAAGCGTGTTTTCCCGTGTCGCCGACGAAATCATCGTGCCTTCTCGGCACGTTTTGATCACTGACTCACATCGGAATCGCTGTCGGGGTCGGCGTCAAGGTCTGCGAGGAAGACCTCCAGCCGGCGGAGCGCCAGCCTCGGATCGCGCTTGGCCAGGTCGGTGATGAGGAGGAGTTGCCTGGTCAGACGCTGCCGCCGGACGGCGGGCAGCCCCGCCACCCGGCGGTGCGCGTCACGCAGCCGCCGGGCCAGCAGCGTCAGTACCGGGTCGTCCCACTCGGGAACGAGCGGCGGAGTCGTGCGTCTCTGCCGGCCCATCACACGATTGTGCCCCGCGGCCGGTTCCGGCCGTACGGCGGGACCGTGAACTCGCGACCCCCCAACCCTCGCCGATCTTGATGTGAGAGTTGCATCGCGCGCGGCGATAGACCTCTGACATCAAGATCGGCGCGTGTGGGGCGGGTCAGGCGGTGACGGGGAGCCAGGCCGGGCGGCGCTCCTCGAAGGCGGCGACGGCGTCGGCGTGCCGGAGGGTCAGCCCGATGTCGTCGAGCCCTTCCATCAGCCGCCAGCGGGTGTAGTCGTCGATCTCGAAGGGCAGCGTGCCACCGGCCCAGCGCACCTCGCGCTCGCCGAGGTCGACGGTGAACTCGGTGCCGGGGTCGGCCTCGATGCCGTCCTGCAGGCGGGCCACCTCCGCCTCGGGGAGCCGGACCGGCAGCAGGCCCATCTTCGTCGCGTTGTTGCGGAAGATGTCGCCGAAGCGGGCCGAGATGACGACCCTGAAGCCGTACTGCTGCAGCGCCCAGACGGCGTGCTCGCGCGAGGATCCGGTGCCGAAGTCGGGCCCGGCGACCAGGATGCTCGCCCCGGCGTAGGCCGGGTCGTTCAGGACGAACGACGGATCCTCTCGCCAGGCGGCGAACAGGCCCTTCTCGAAGCCGGTGCGGCTGACCTGCTTGAGCCAGACGGCGGGGATGATCTGGTCGGTGTCGACGTTGCTGCGCCGCAGCGGCACGGCGCGTCCGATGTGCGTGGTGAACGCTTCCATGACGATTTGTCCTTCTCCCCTACGGGCCTACAGGTCGGCCGGCGCGGCCAGGCGGCCGGTGACGGCGGTGGCGGCGGCGACGGCGGGCGAGACCAGATGGGTGCGGCCGCCCTTGCCCTGCCGGCCCTCGAAGTTGCGGTTGGAGGTGGAAGCGCTGCGCTCCCCCGGCTTCAGCTGGTCGGGGTTCATGCCCAGGCACATCGAGCAACCGGCCTCGCGCCACTCGGCGCCCGCCGCGGTGAAGATCTCGTGCAGCCCCTCCTCTTGGGCCTGCGCCTTGACCTTCATCGACCCGGGCACGACCAGCATCCGCACGTCGTCGGCCACCCGCCGGCCCCTGATGACGTCGGCGGCGACGCGCAGGTCCTCGATGCGGCCGTTGGTGCAGGATCCGACGAAGACGGTGTCGACCTTGATCTCGCGCAGCGGCGTGCCCGCGGTCAGGCCCATGTACTCCAGGGCACGCTCGGCCGAGGCGCGCGCGGTCGGGTCGTCGAACGACGCGGGGTCGGGGACGCTGGCACCGAGCGGCGCGCCCTGGCCCGGGTTGGTGCCCCAGGTGACGAACGGCGTCAGCGCGGCGCCGTCGATCACGACCTCCTTGTCGAACGTCGCGTCGTCGTCGGTGCGCAGCGTCGACCAGTAGTCCATCGCCTCGCCCCAGGCCGGCCCGGACGGCGCGTGCGGCCGGCCCTCGAGGTAGGCGAACGTCGTCTCGTCCGGCGCGATCATGCCCGCGCGGGCGCCCGCCTCGATGGACATGTTGCAGACCGTCATGCGGCCCTCCATCGACAGGCCCCGGATCGCCTCGCCGCGGTATTCGATGACGTGGCCCTGACCGCCGCCGGTGCCGATCTGGGCGATGATCGCGAGGATCAGGTCCTTGGCGGTCACGCCGTACGGCAGCGCGCCGTCGACCGTGACGGCCATCGTCTTGGGCCTGATCTGCGGCAGCGTCTGGGTGGCCAGCACGTGCTCGACCTCGCTGGTGCCGATGCCGAAGGCCAGCGCGCCGAACGCGCCGTGCGTGGAGGTGTGCGAGTCGCCGCACACGACCGTCATGCCGGGCTGGGTCAGCCCCAGCTGCGGGCCGATGACGTGCACGATGCCCTGCCCGGCGTCGCCCATCGGGTGCAGCCGGACGCCGAACTCGGCGCAGTTCTTGCGGAGCGTCTCGACCTGTGTACGGGACACCGGGTCGGCGATGGGGGCCAAGATGTCGGCGGTGGGGACGTTGTGGTCCTCGGTGGCGATCGTCAGGTCGGGCCGGCGGACCGTGCGGCCGGCCATGCGCAGGCCGTCGAACGCCTGCGGGCTGGTGACCTCGTGGACGAGATGGAGGTCGATATAAAGGAGGTCGGGCTCGCCCTCGGCACGTCGTACGACGTGCGCGTCGTAGACCTTGTCGGCCAAAGTTCGGCCCATGCTCCTCACGACCTCTCTCGACGTCGACAGCTCCTTGCATCTCAGAGTCTGAGACGGCAGTATCGATGTATGGACAACTCTAGCGGAGTCGGCGTACTTGACAAAGCGGTTCTGGTCCTCAATGCGCTCGAGGCCGGGCCGGCCTCACTCGCTCAGCTGGTCTCGACGACCGGCTTGGCCAGGCCCACCGCACACCGGCTCGCCGTCGCGCTGGAGCATCATCGCTTCGTCCACCGGGACACTCAAGGCCGCTTCATCCTCGGGCCGCGGCTGTCGGAGCTGGCCACGGCCGCCGGCGAGGACCGGCTGCTCGCGATCGCCCAGCCGATCCTCGCCCAGTTGCGCGACCTCACCGGCGAGAGCGCCCAGCTGTATCGGCGCCAGGGCGACATCCGCGTCTGTGTGGCGGCCGCCGAGCGGATGAGCGGGCTGCGCGACACCGTGCCCGTCGGGACCGCGTTGCCGATGACCGCCGGGTCCGCCGCCCAGGTGCTGCTCGCCTGGGAGGAGCCGGACCGATTGCACCGGGGGCTGCGCACCGCCAAGTTCACCGCCGCCACGCTGGCGTCCGTCCGCCGCCGGGGCTGGGCGCAGAGCATCGCGGAGCGGGAGTCGGGGGTGGCATCGGTGTCGGCCCCGATCAGGGGCGCGGGCGGACGGGTCATCGCCGCGATCTCGGTCTCCGGGCCCATCGAGCGGCTCACCCGGTCGCCGGGCCGCATGCACGCCCAGCCGGTCGCCGCGGCGGCGGAGAAGATCTCCGAGTCGATGCGCCGCACCGGGTGACGCGTCACGGAATTCCGCTGCTGACGAGCTCGCGGTACCAGTCGGCGAACCTGGCCCGCATGATCGCCGTCTCGAGGTCGTCCAGGCCGCAGGCCGCGAACTCCTCGTCCGGGATGTGCGGCAGCTCGGCCAGCACGCCGGCGAAGGAGAACGGGTCGTAGCCGACGTCGCGGGCGCGCAACAGTTCGATCAGCCGGTCGCGGGTGTGCCGGCCCGCCCGCAGCACCGCGTTGATCGCGACGAAGTCGGCGGGCCGCCCGTGGCCCGCGAGCAGCGCCATGTGGCGGGCCACGCCGGGCTCATCAGGGTCCTCAGGGTCCTCAGGGTGGTCGCCGATCACATCGTCCATGCCAAACCGTCCTCCACGCACGCACGCCTGTAACACGAAGCGGCGGTACGAGACGGTTCGCGCGCGGGCAAAGACGGGACCCTGGGGCGCGAACGGTAGGAGGCGGCCGCTGCACCTACCGTAGCCATTCGGCGGCGCTGCGCGACCGTTTTCGGGGCCGATCGGTTAGATAGTTGGACTATCCATCCGTTCGATGACGCTAATGTCCGGCTGCGGAGGGTGGCCATGAAGATTTCCGAGCTGAGCGACCGCAGCGGGCTGACGGTCCAGACCATCAAGTTCTACCTGCGCGAAGGCCTGCTGCCGAAGGGCACGGCCACCGCCGCGACACGCGCGGACTACGACGACCGGCACCTGAAGCGGCTGCGGCTCATCCGCGCGCTGCGCGAGGTCGGCGACCTGCCGATCGCCGCCATCACCCGGATCGTCGCCGCGCTCGACGACGAGAAGATCGGCCTGCACGAGCTGCTGGGCACCGCGCAGCACGCGCTCGGACCGCACGTGCCGCCGAACGCGGACGGCGCCGCCTGGCGAGCCGCGAAACAGGACGTCGACTCCTTGATCGCCGAGCTCGGCTGGCGGGTCGGCCCGCATGCCCCCGCCCGCGACCTGCTCGCGCAGACCTTTCTCGCGCTGCGGGCGCTCGGCTTCCCCATCGTGCTGACCGAGCTTCGGCCCTACATCGACGCGGCGGAGACGATCAGCGCGCACGAGGCCGGGCGGCTGAGCGACGACGTGCCCCGGGAACGGGCGCTGCTGGGCATGCTGGTGACCACCGTTCTTTATGAACAGGTCCTCATCGCCTTGCACCGGCTCGCCCACGAGGACGCGTCGGCGCGCCGGTTCGGCGATGCCCCATGATGACGATGTGGACTTCGACGCTGCCGTCGCACAGCTGTACGGCGTGGACCCGGCCGACTTCATCGCGACCCGGAACCTGCTGGCCAAGGACAATCCGGCGCTCGCCAAGCGCCTGCGCGCCCTGCGCCGCCCGACCGTGTCGGCGTGGGCGGTCAACCTGCTGGCCAGGTCCGCGGCCGAAGAGGTGGGCTGGCTCCTCGACGTGGGCGAACAGCTGCGCGACGCGTGGACGGCCGGCGACCACATCGGGGGCCTCGAGCAGCGCCGCAGCGAGCTGATCGCCCGGCTGGTGCGTACGGCCAGGGAGCTGGCCGGCGACGCCGGCCAGCCGCTGCGCGAGCCGGCCGTGCGGGAGGTCGAAGAGACCCTGCAGGCGGCCACCATCGATCCGGACGTCGCCGCCGACGTCCGGGCCGGACGGCTCGACAAGCCGCGCAGCCATGCCGGCTTCGGCCCCGGCCTCGGCGCGTTCGCGGCCCCGTCCGCCGGGCCGGCCCAGGCCCGGCCGTCCGCCGGCGCGCCCGCCGCCGCGTCGACGGCCAAGCGCCGGCCGGCGAAGCGGCCGGCGGAACGCGATCGTGAGGCGGAGCTGGCCCGGCTGGAAGACGAGCACCGAGCGGCCGCCGAACGGTCGGCCGAGGCGGCGCGCGACCTCGCCGAGTGGGAGGAGCGGGTCGCCGAGGTACGGCGGGAGGCCGCCGAGGTCGAGGCCGAGGCCGACCGGCTGCGGCGGGAGCTCGAGCAGGTCAGGGACCGCCAGGCCGCGGCGGATCGCCGGTCGCGGGTCACCGAGCGCGAACGCAATCGCGCCGCCCGCACCGCCGAGACCGCCGGCCGCCGCGCCGACGAAGCGCGCGCCAAGCTGGAGCGGGCCCGCGCTAGCGACCGGTGATGACCCCCGAAGGCGGCACCGGGAGGGGAATCTCGTCGCCGTCGCGCAGGGCCCCGACGCCCCCGGTGAAGCGTTCCACGTCGTCGCCGTACACGCAGCGCACCCGCGGCACCCGGCCCGCCGCCCGGCGCGTCAGCGGACCCGCGGGGAGCTCGGCGGCCGATCCCACGACCACCAGGTTGCCGAACCTGCGGCCGCGCAGCACGCCGGGGTCGGCGAGCACGGCCACCTCGGGGAAGACCGCCAGCGCCGTGGCCACCACCCGGCGCGCGAACCGCAGCCCCGGGCCGTCGGCGATGTTGAGCAGCCACGTCCCGCCCGGACGCAGCGCGCGCGCCACGTCGCGCGTGAACTCCACGGTGACCAGCTCGACCGGCACCGAGGCCCCGTCGAACGCGTCGACCACGATCACGTCGGTGTAGGCGTCCCGCAGCCCCGCCACGCCGCCGCGCCCGTCGGCGACCCGCACCCGCAGCCTGGGCACCGCGCGCAGTTCGAGCCGCTCGCGGACGAGGTCGACCAGGGCGCCGTCCGGCTCGAAGACCAGCTGGCGCGAGCCGGGCCTGGTCGCGGCCACGTAGCGCGGCAGCGTGCAGGCGCCGCCGCCCACGTGCACCATGTCGAGGGGCCGGCCCGGCTCGGCCAGGCAGTCGACGACGTCGCCCATGCACTGCATGTACTCGAAGTCGAGATAGGTCGGGTCGTCCAGGTCGACGTACGACTGCAACACGCCCTCGACGCTCAGCACCCAGCCGCCGGGCCGGTTCAGATCGCGCAGCAGCTCCGCCTCGCCGGAGGCCACGGCGAACCGGCCCGGCAGCGGGCCGGTGTCCCGCCGCGTCCGCGGTTCTCGTCTGGCGGCCACCCGCAGCTCCCTGTCCGCACGTGAAAGGCTGAAAGACCCCTGGCCCGCCGCCACCGGCGGCTCTTATGGTCCGAATCAGGCCCTGGCTCACCACCCATCTCGGACCACTCTCAGCGAGGGGTGACTTCCGTGCGGTTCAGGCTACCGGCACTGCTGTCGGCGCTGGCGTTGACCGGCGCGACCATGGCCGCTCCGATGACCTCGTCCGCTCCGGCGACCGCGGCGGCGCGGGCGGCGGCCGCCTTCCCGTACCAGGATCCGGCCTTGCCCGTGGCCGACCGCGTCAGCGACCTGCTCGGCCGGATGAGCCTGGACGAGAAAATCGGCCAGATGACGCAGGCCGAGCGGGCGGCGGTCACCGCGGCGGACGTCACCAACTCCCGCCTCGGCTCGGTGCTGTCGGGCGGCGGCTCGGCGCCCTCGCCCAACACCGCGACGTCGTGGGCGAACATGTACGACGGGTTCCAGAACGCCGCCCTCGCCACGCCGCTCGGCATCCCGATCCTGTACGGCGCGGACGCGGTGCACGGGCACAACAACGTCGTGGGCGCGACGATCTTCCCGCACAACATCGGCCTCGGCGCCACCCGCAACCCGACGCTGGTCCAGGACATCGGCCGGGCCACCGCCGAGGAGGTCGCGGGCACCGGCGTCAACTGGGACTTCGCGCCGTGCCTGTGTGTGGCGCGCAACGACCGGTGGGGACGTACGTATGAGTCGTACGGCGAAAAGCCCGAGCTGGCCACGTCGATGACGTCGATCATCACCGGCCTGCAGGGGTCGCGTCTCGGCGGCGGCCCCGCCTCGGTGCTGGCCACGGCGAAGCACTACGTCGGCGACGGCGGCACCACGGGCGGCGTCGACCAGGGCGACACCCAGCTCAGCGAGGCGGACCTGCGGGCCGTCCACCTGCCGCCGTTCCAGGCCGCGGTACAGCGCGGCGTCGGCTCGGTGATGGTCTCCTTCAGCAGCTGGAACGGCGCCAAGCTGCACGGACACCAGTACCTGATCACCACCGTGCTCAAGGGCGAGCTCGGCTTTTCCGGGTTCGTCGTCTCCGACTGGGACGGCATCAACCAGATCGACGGGGCGACCGGGCTGAGCGCCACCGACGTCCGCACCGCCGTGACCGCCGGCATCGACATGGTGATGGTGCCGAACGCCTGGCAGACGTTCATCAGCCTGCTGCGCACCGAGGTGCAGGCGGGCCGGGTCCCGATGTCGCGCATCGACGACGCCAACCGGCGCATCCTGACCAAGAAGTTCGAGCTCGGCCTGTTCGAGCGGCCGCTGACCGACCGGTCGTTCACGGGGACCGTCGGCGGCGCGGGGCATCGCGCCCTGGCGCGTACGGCGGTGGCGCAGTCGCAGGTCGTACTGAAGAATGCGGGCAACGTGCTGCCGCTCGCCCGCGACAACAACAAGATCTTCGTCGCCGGCAAGAGCGCCGACAACATCGGCAACCAAAGCGGCGGCTGGACCGTCTCGTGGCAGGGCGCGTCGGGCAACACCACGCCCGGCACGTCGATCCTGCAGGGCATCCGCAACACCGTGGGCCCGTCGACGACCGTGACCTTCAACCAGAACGGCAGCGGCATCGACGGCTCGTACCGGGTCGCGATCGCCGTGGTGGGCGAGACCCCCTACGCGGAGGGGCGGGGTGATCGCCGGGGCGCCATGGGCCTCGACTCCGCCGACCTGGGCACGATCAACACGCTGCGATCGGCGGGCGTCCCCGTCGTCGTGCTGCTCGTCTCCGGACGCCCGCTCGACATCGCCGCGCAACTGCCCAACTGGAACGCGCTGGTCGCCTCCTGGCTGCCCGGAACCGAGGGGCAGGGCGTGGCCGACGTGCTGTTCGGCGCCGTGCACCCCACCGGCACGCTGCCCGTGACGTGGATGTCCAGCGCGAGCCAGCAGCCGATCAACGACGGCGACGGCAAGACCCCGCTGTTCCCCTACGGCTTCGGCCTCACCTACTGACCGGCATCGTCGAGTCGCGCCGCGCCCTCGGCGTCGTCACGCGGCCCTTGGGTTGAGTGTTCGGTCATCCCTGGTACAGACAGAACTCGTTGCCTTCGGGGTCGGCCAGTTCGATGTGGTCGTCATGGCGGGTGCGAACGGTCGCGCCGAGTTCGGTGAGGCGGTGGATCTCGGTTTCGGTGTCGGCAGTGAGCAGGTCCAGGTGCACGCGGTTTTTTGTGCTCTTGGGTTCTGGGACGTGTTGGAACCACAGGCGGGGTCCTGGGTTTTGTGGCTCGACAAGCACGGTCGGGTCGTCTTCTGGGTCGGTGATTCCGTTCGCGCGTAGGCGGGCGAGTTCGGCCTCGTCGTATGGGGCGATGGCGTACTCGTCCAAGGCCGCTGCCCAGAATCGGGCTGCGGTGGCTGGGTGAGCGGAGTCGACGACGATGTCGTGGAGTCGGGCCATCCGGTCATCATGCGGCTGGGAGCGCGTGATGTCACCGACCTGTTGGCGGTGGCCTGATCGCGCGATTGAGGCTGCCCGGCCGGAGTGGGTTTTGGCGGGGTCGGCCGGTACGACACGATCGACGGGGCCTGATCAGGCCTGTACGAGGCGCTGGTAGAGCTCGTGGGTGCGTTCGGCGATCGCGGGCCAGGAGAAACGGGCCACGGCGCGTCGGCGGCCGGCCTTGCCGAAGGCGTCGGCGCGAGCCGGGTCGGCGAGCAGCGCGCCCACGCGCTCGGCCAGGTCGGCGACGAACCGATCGGGGTCGAGCGGCGTGCCGGTGCCGTCGGCGGCCTGCTCGATCGGCACCAGCAGACCGGTCTCGCCGTCGGCGACGACCTCGGGGATCCCGCCGGTGGCGGTGGCCACGACCGCCGCCTCGCAGGCCATCGCCTCGAGGTTGACGATGCCCATCGGCTCGTACACCGACGGGCAGACGAACACCGTGGCGTGGGTGAGCAGCTGCACGACCTCGGCGCGGGGCAGCATCCGCGAGATCCACACGACCCCCTGCCGTTCGGCCCGCAGCTCGCCGACCAGGGTCTCGACCTCGGCGGCGATCTCCGCGGTGTCGGGCGCGCCGGCGCACAGCACGAGCTGCGCCGCGGGGTCGAACGACCGGGCCGCCCGCAGCAGGTAGGGCAGCCCCTTCTGCCGGGTGATGCGGCCGACGAACACCACCGAGGGCCGCTCCGGGTCGACGCCGTGCCGGGTGAGCGCGTCGGTGCCGTGGTCGGGTGCGTAGCGCGCCGTGTCGATGCCGTTGTGCAGCACCGTCACCCGGGCCGGGTCGACGTCGGGGTAGCTGCGCAGCACGTCGGCGCGCATGCCCTCGGACACGGCCACGATGGCGTCGGCCGCCAGGACCGCGGTGCGCTCGGCCCAGGAGGAGATCGCGTAGCCGCCGCCGAGCTGCTCGGCCTTCCACGGGCGCAGCGGTTCGAGGCTGTGGGTGGTGAGCACGTGCGGGACGCCGTGCAGCAGCTTCGCGACGTGCCCGGCCAGGTTGGCGTACCACGTGTGGCTGTGCACCAGGTCCGCGCCCGCGCACGCCGCCGCCATCTCCAGGTCGACGCCCAGCACCTGCAGGGCGGGATTGGCCGGCTCCAGGCCGCCGGGGATCCGGTAGCCGGCGACGCCCGGCTCGTCGCGTTCGCCGCCGAAGCAGCGCACCCGCACGTCGCACAGTCGGCGCAGCTCACCCGCCAGATGCTCCACGTGCACCCCCGCTCCCCCGTAGACGTCCGGCGGATACTCGCGGGTGAGCAGGTCGACGCGCATGATTGACAGCGTAGATCGAAAGCCCGCCGAATCGGTTTGCGCGGCGGGCGCGGGGTTATCGTCACGTCATGGCGAGGCCCCAAGTCATGGCGATGGTCCTGGCGGGCGGCGAGGGCAAGCGGTTGATGCCGCTCACCGCCGATCGGGCCAAGCCCGCGGTTCCGTTCGGAGGCATGTATCGGCTCGTCGACTTCGTCCTGTCGAACCTGGCGAACGCCGGCTACCTCAAGATCGTGGTGCTCACGCAGTACAAGAGCCACAGCCTGGACCGGCACGTGTCCCGCACCTGGCGGATGTCGACGTTGCTCGGCAACTACGTCACGCCGGTGCCGGCCCAGCAGCGTCTCGGGCCGCGGTGGTTCGCCGGGTCCGCCGACGCGATCCTGCAGAACTTCAACCTGATCGAGGACGAGGGGCCCGACCACGTCATCGTCTTCGGTGCCGACCACATCTACCGCATGGACCCGCGGCAGATGGTCGAGCAGCACATCGCGGCCGGCGCGGGCGTCACGGTCGCCGCGATCCGCCAGCCGCTCGCCCTGGCCGACCAGTTCGGGGTCATCGAGACCGGACCCGACGGCGTGAGCGTCGCGGCCTTCCGCGAAAAGCCCGCCGACGCGGCCGGCCTGCCGGACGCGCCCGACCAGATCTACGCGTCGATGGGCAACTACGTCTTCGATACGCGCGCGCTCATCGACGTGGTGCAGCAGGACGCGCACGACTCGGCGAGCAAGCACGACGTCGGCGGCGACATCATCCCGCGCCTCGTCAAGGCGGGCGGCGCCCAGGTCTATGACTTCGCGCGCAACGAGGTGCCCGGCGCCACCGACCGGAACAGGGGCTACTGGCGCGACGTCGGCACGCTCGACGCCTTCTACGACGCGCACATGGATCTCGTCTCGGTCCATCCCGTCTTCGATCTCTACAACCGGCTGTGGCCCATCTACACGGGGCACGATCCGTTGCCGCCCGCGAAGTTCGTCTTCAACGACGAGGGCCGGCGCGGCCACGCGATCGACTCGCTGGTCTCGCCCGGCGTCGTGCTCGCCGGCGGCACGGCGGAGCGGTCCGTCCTGTCGCCGGGGGTCTATCTGGACGCCGGCTCGCAAGTCGCCGACTCCGTGCTGATGGACTCGGTCCGGGTCGGCCGCGGCGCGGTCGTCCGGCGCGCGATCATCGACAAGAACGTGGTCGTGCCGGACGGCTGCAGGATCGGCGTCGATCCCGCCCACGACCGCGAGCGGTTCAAGGTCACCACCAGTGGGGTCAGCGTGATCG
This sequence comes from Streptosporangiaceae bacterium, assembly GCA_035765195.1. Lineage (GTDB taxonomy): Bacteria > Actinomycetota > Actinomycetes > Streptosporangiales > Streptosporangiaceae > CALAED01. The sequence goes on along the minus strand of DASTYC010000025.1, from coordinate 42,434 downwards.
GCAAGAACCAGGTCGTCGTGCCTTAGCCTTCGGCGGTCAGGTGGGCGGGCAGCAGGGCGGCGCCGAAGTCCTCGCCGGGCCGGCGCAGCACGGTGTGGGCATGGTTGGCGGCGCGCTGGGTGTTGTCGTACTCGATGAGCAGTCGCGGCGCCTGGATCCGGTAGTAGTGGCCCTCGCCCGGGCGCAGCCCGCCCGCCCACGCGAAGGCGACGTCGGCCGCGCCGGCGGCGTCGAGGCGGGCCAGGTGCGGCGCGGCCAGGTCCGGGGCGAGCCGGCCGAGGTAGAGGCGGACGAGCCGATCGAGCATCTCGCGGGCGCCCGGACCGAGGCGCGCGGCCGACACGCCGCGCGGGGCGAGCTCGCCCGGCACCTCCACGGCGGTCCGCGTCACGATGTCGGCCGGCGCGCCGCTCGCGATGATCGCGTCGGCGCGCGGGCCGGGCCCCATCTCGGCGATCAGCGCGCGAGCCAGGTCTTCCTCCGGCGCCAGCGGGGCGGTGACGACGCCCCCGCCGTGCTCGACGCGCGCCGGGTTCACGCCCAGGAAGATCGGGGCGACCACGACGTCGGCGCCGCTGATCGTCGCGGTAACCGACAGATGATGCCCTTCGAACCGCCAGGCCCAGGCGTCCGCGCCCGGCCGCCCGAACACCGCGACCCGGTAGTCGTCGCTGTGGCGGCCCAGCCCGCCGCCCTCGTCGATGTCGAGCACTTCCTCCAGCGCCATGATGGTCACGGCCTGCGCGAACGCGGGCCGGGACAGCGCGGTGGCCAGCAGCCGGTGCGCGGCCTTGCGCGCGGCCACGGTCAGGTCGAGGAGCACCACGCCGGGACGCGAACCCGGCAGATAGCTCCATCCGGTCCGCTCCGCGCCGTCGAAGGCGAGCAGCACGGCGGCGCGCTTATCGCCCGTGAGCTCGGCGATCAGCGCGTCCGCCGCCGACGCCATCCGCCCGCCAATGTCGTCGCCCCGGCTCATGTCGCTCGTGACCTCCCCGGATCCGCCCCTTCCGAGGCCCGCGTTCGAGATGACACCCTGACGCTACCTCGCGCGGCGCGGGCCGCCACGACGGGCGCATGCGCGGCTCGATTAGCCGATGCGACGGGGGGAAGTTCTGTTGTTGATCAGGTTCGAACCGAAGGGGTTCCTTCATGTCTGATGGCGCGCAGCCGGTGGAGCAGATAGAGCATCTGGACGAGGCCGAGTGCCTGCGGCTGATCGCCCCCGGCGGCGTCGGCCGGATCGCCTACACCGGCCGGTACGGGCTGACCGTGCTCCCCGTCAACTACGTGCTGCACGAGGGCACGATCGTGTTCCGCACGGCCCACGACAGCCCCACGGACGCGGACCTGCGCACCGGCATCGCCGACGCCGAGTACAAGGTGGCCTTCGAGATCGACGACATCGACCCCGCCGCCCGCGAGGGATGGAGCGTGCTCATCCAGGGCTCGGCCCACCACGTCGACTCCGCGGCCGAGCGCGCCTCGGTCCAGGCGGCGGGCGTGGAGCCGTGGGCGGGCGGCGTCAGGGATCTCTACGTCCGCGTCCTTCCCACCCGCGTCACCGGCCGGCGCATCCGCCGGCAGGGGTGAACCGATGCGGCTGATCTCAGAGTCGCGGCTCGCCACCGTGCTGTCGGGCCTGCCGGGGAGCCCGCGCGTGGTGGCCGGCGGCAACTACGCCACCCCGTGGCGGGCGCTGCGGGTGCTCGACGGCGCGGTGGCCGACTACCGGCTGTTCGTGCTGAACGCCCAGCCCGGCATGCCCGACCGCGACGGCGTTCAGCTGGAGTCGCCGTTCGTCGGGCCCGGCATGCGCGGCAAGCGGAACCTGCGGTACTTCCCCTCGCGCCTGTCGCTGGTGCCGCATCTGCTCAAGGGCGCGCTGCGGCCCGAGATCGTGGTGGTCCAGACCTCCACCCCCGTCGACGGCACGGTCTCGCTCGGCATCGAGGTCAACGTGCTGCCCGCCGCGATCGAGGCGGTCCGGGCGCGCGGCGGGCTGGTGATCGCCCAGTTCAACACCCGTATGCCGTACACCTATGGCGACTCCGTCATGGCGCTGGAGGAGTTCGACTACGCGATCGAGGCCGACGAGCCGCTGGCCACCCCGGCGCCGCGGACCCGCGGCGAGGTCGCCGGCACGATCGGCGAACGGGTGGCCGCCCTGGTGCCGGCGAACGCGACCTTGCAGCTGGGGATCGGAGCGGTCCCCGACGCCGTGCTCGACTCGCTGCGCGCCCGTCGCGGCCTCTCGGTGTGGTCGGAAATGTTCAGCGACGGGGTGCTCGCCCTGGAGAAGGCGGGAGCGCTCGACCCCCACACGACCGTCACCGCGTCGTTCGCCTTCGGCACCGAGGAGCTCTACGACTGGGCCGACCGCAACCCCAGGATCCGGATGCTGCGGACGGAGAAGACCAACGATCCCGGCCTGATCGCCCTGCAGCCGCAGCTGGTGTCGATCAACTCCGCCCTCCAGATCGACCTGTTCGCCCAGGCCAACGCGGCCCGGGTGCACGGAACGATCTACTCGGGCTTCGGCGGGCAGACCGACTTCGTGGTCGGGGCGCTGCACTCCCCCGGCGGTCGTGCGATCATCGCGCTGCCGTCGTGGCATCCGAAGGCCGACGTGTCGACCGTGATCCCGCGCCTGGCCGGTCCGGTCACCTCCTTCCAGCACAGCTACATCGTCAGCGAGCAGGGCGTCGCGACGATCTGGGGCCACGACGCCGCCACGCAGGCGCAGGAGATCGTCGATTACGTGGCGCACCCCGGTACCCGAGACGAGCTCCGCGTCGCGGGCCGCGAGCTGGGCTTTCCGCTGCGCTGACGCGTTCGCCTCCCTCCACCAGGGTCGTTGGTCGCCCGATCCGGGACTTCCGGCCGAAGTGGTCTAGACCATTTCACGGCACAGTGGAAGAGACCAGGATGAACGGGAGGGGAACATGACCGTGATCGACGCCTACGTCGAGAACAAGGTCGGAAACGAGGTCGAGAACAGGGCCGGGAGCGAGCCGGCGGCGGGCGGACCATCGCCGTGGCGCGGCTTCGCCGGCGCGGACTGGCGGGAGCGCATCGACGTGCGCGCCTTCATCCAGGCGAACTACACGCCGTACGAGGGCGACGCGTCGTTCCTGGCCGGCCCGACCGAGCGCACCCGCGAGATCTGGGACCGCGTGCGCGAGATGTTCCCCGAAGAGCGGCGCCGCGGCGTCTACGACGTGGACACCGCGACTCCGTCGTCGATCACGTCCCACGCGCCCGGCTACATCCACGCGGACCGCGAGCTGATCGTCGGGCTGCAGACGGACGCGCCGCTCAAGCGCGCCATCATGCCAGGCGGCGGGCTGCGGATGGTCGAGGGCGGCCTGGCCGCCTACGGCTACGAGCTGGACCCGTGGGTCCGCGAGGTGTTCACCTCCTACCGCAAGACCCACAACGACGGCGTCTTCGACGCCTACACGCCGCCGATCCGGCGGGCGCGCCGCTCGCACATCGTGACCGGGCTGCCCGACGCCTACGGCCGCGGCCGCATCATCGGCGACTACCGGCGCGTCGCGCTGTACGGCGTGGACCGGCTGATCGAGGCCAAGCGCGCGGAGCGGAGCGGGCTCGACGACCTGACCGCCGCCGAGGACGTGATCCGCGACCGCGAGGAACTCGCCGAGCAGATCCGGGCCCTGGACGAGCTCAAGCGGATGGCGGCGTCCTACGGCTTCGACATCTCCGGCCCCGCGCGCACCGCGCGGGAGGCGATCCAGTGGCTGTACTTCGGTTATCTGGCCGCGGCGAAGGAACAGAACGGCGCGGCCATGTCGCTGGGCCGCACCTCGACCTTCCTCGACATCTACCTGAGCCGCGACCTCGGCGAGGGGCGCATCGACGAGACGCGCGCACAGGAGCTCATCGACGACTTCGTCATCAAGCTGCGGATCATCCGGTTCCTGCGCACGCCCGAGTACGACGAGCTGTTCTCCGGCGACCCCACCTGGGTGACCGAGTCGATCGGCGGGATGGGCGAGGACGGCAGGACGCTGGTCACGCGCACGTCGTTCCGCTATCTGCAGACCCTGTACAACCTTGGGCCCGCGCCGGAGCCCAACCTGACGATCCTGTGGTCGCGGCGGCTGCCGGCCCCGTTCAAGCGGTTCTGCGCCAAGGTGTCGATCGAGACGAGTTCGGTGCAGTACGAGAACGACGACGTGATCCGGCCGCGCTCCGGCGACGACACCGCCATCGCCTGCTGCGTGTCCACCATGGAGGTGGGCAAGAAGATGCAGTTCTTCGGCGCCCGCGTCAACCTCGCCAAGGCCCTGCTCTACGCGATCAACGGCGGCCGCGACGAGATCACCGGCGAGCAGGTCGCGCCGCCCCGCCCGCCGCTGACCGGCGACCGCCTGGACTACGACGAGGTGCTGGCCGCCTTCGACGCGACGCTCGACTGGCTGGCCGCCACCTACGTCGACGCGCTCAACGTCATCCACTACATGCACGACAAGTACGCCTACGAGCGCATCGAGATGGCGCTGCACGACTATCCGGTCGCCCGCACGCTCGCCTGCGGCGTCGCGGGCCTGTCCGTGGCGGCCGACAGCCTCTCGGCGATCAAGTACGCGACGGTCCGGGTGATCCGCGACGAGACCGGGCTCGCTGTCGACTACGTCGTGGACGGCGACTACCCGGCGTACGGCAACAACGACGACCGGGCCGACAGGATCGCCGTCCACCTGGTGGAGACGTTCATGGCCAAGGTGCGCGCCCGGCCCTCCTATCGCGGCGCCGAGCACACGCTGTCGGTGCTGACCATCACCTCCAACGTGGTGTACGGCAGGCACACCGGCAACACGCCCGACGGCCGCCGCGCCGGGGAGCCGTTCGCGCCGGGCGCCAACCCGATGAACGGCAGGGACCGGCACGGCATGGTCGCCGCCGCCCTGTCCGTGGCAAAGATCCCCTACGACCAGGCCAGGGACGGCATCTCGCTGACCGAGACCGTCACTCCCGAAGGTCTCGGCCGTACGCTCGACGAGCGGATCGGCAACCTCGCCGGCGTGCTCGACGGCTACACCGACGCCGGCGGGTTCCACATGAACGTGAACGTGCTCGACCGCGCGACGTTGCTGGACGCGATGGCGCACCCGGAGCGGTACTCCCAGCTCACGGTGCGGGTGTCGGGGTACGCGGTGAACTTCGTGCGGCTGACGCCCGAACAGCAACGCGACGTGGTCAACCGGACCTTCCACGGATCGCTGTGACCGCCATGACCATCAGCGAGCTGACCGGCCCCCGCCCCGCCGTGGCGACCGGTCCGGCCGTGGCAGGCGGTCCGGCCGTGGCCGGCGGTCCGGCCGTGGCCGGCGGCGCGGCAGGCGTCCGGGGGACCGGCATGCGCGGGGCCGTGCACTCTTGGGACCTGTCCACCGGCGCCGACGGGCCGGGCACGCGGTTCGTCGTGTTCACCGGCGGCTGCCCGCTGCGCTGCCTGTACTGCCACAACCCCGACACCTGGCGGATGCGCGACAGCCGCCTGACGACGGTCGACGAGATGATGGCCGAGATCGGCAAGTACCGCAGGTTCATCTCGGTGGCCGGCGGCGGAGTCACCGTCAGCGGCGGCGAGCCGCTGCTGCAGCCCGCCTTCACCGGGGCGTTGCTGCGCCGCTGCCGCGAGCTCGGCCTGCACACGGCGCTGGACACCTCCGGCTATCTCGGCGACCGGGCGAGCGACGCCCTGCTCGCCGACACCGACCTGGTGCTGCTCGACATCAAGGCCTGGCGGCCCGGCACCTACCGCGGTCTGACCGGCGTGGACATCACGCCCACGCTGCGGTTCGCGCAGCGGCTGGCCGATCTCGACCGCCCGGTCTGGGTGCGGTACGTGCTCGTGCCCGGCGTTACCGACGACGAACGGGAGGTGGACGGCGTCGCCTCCTTCGTCGCCACGCTGCCAGGCGTCGAGCACGTGGACGTGCTGCCGTTCCACCGCCTGGGCGCGGCCAAGTACCGGCGTCTCGGCCTGCCGGTCCCGCTTGCCGGCGTCGAGCCCCCGGGCGCGGAGCTGATCGAGCGCGTGCGCGAGCGGTTCCGCGCGCACGGCGTCGAGAGTTGGTGACGTCGCTGATCCAGGGCCCGCATCTTGAAGAGGTGAGCAGGAGCGCGTTACCTGACATTTGCCCTCTGCCGGATATTTTCGGACCATGAGTTCGGCGTGGCCGCCGTCAAGCGTACGGCGAGTATCCGACGAGCTCGACTGGTGGCGGGTGGCGGTCGTGCTCGTGGCGACGATCGCGATCTTGGCGATCATCGGGAGCGCGATCATTGGTGCGCTCCCCGGCATGCGGTGGACGCGGGAGGCGGTCTGGGGCCTGCTCGCCGGGTTCGCCGTCGTGGTCCTCGTCCTCGGCGGAGTGGCGGTGGCCGCGGCCAACGCGGCGGCACGGTGGAAATCGGCCTGGCGGCGGTCCGACGAAACCCGTGGCCGGCTGCTCCAGGTGTTCGACGGCACCTCCAGCGTGATCTACATCAAGGACCGCGAGGGCCGCTACGTGATGGTCAATCGCCAGTGCGAACAGCTGTTCAACCTGCGCCGGGAGGCCGTGACGGGCCTGACCGACTACGACCTGTTCCCCGCCGCCGTGGCCGACGTGTACCGCGCCCACGACCGCAAGGCGCTCGCCACGGGCGGCCGGATCCAGGAAGAGGAGACGGCTCCGCTCGCCGACGGCACGCACTCCTACATCACCGTCAAGTACCCGATCGTCGATCACACCGGACGCCCGTACGCGGTGTGCGGCATCTCCACCGACATCACCGACCTCAAACAGGCACAGGAGCAGGTCCGGCGGCTCAACACCGAGCTGGAGAATCGGGTGCACGAACGCACCGCCGAGCTCGAGGCCTCGACCCAGGAGCTCGACGCGTTCATCTACTCGGTGTCGCACGATCTACGGGCACCGCTGCGGACGGCCGGCGAGTTCACCAAGATCCTGGCCGCCGAGTATGCCGGGCAGCTCGACGAAAAGGGCGGGCACTACCTGCGGCGGGTGCGGTCCGCGATCGAACGCATCGGCAACCTGATCGACGGCCTGCTCGAGATGTCCCATGCCGCGCGGACCCCGGTGGACCGCCGGCCGATCGACCTCAGCGAACTGGCGCACGAGGTCGTGCTCGAGATCGAGGCCGGCCACCGGGAGCGCCGGGTCAGGGTCGACATCGAGCCGGGCCTCATCGTCGCCGCCGACGACCATCTGCTCCGGTTGACGCTGCGCAACCTGCTGGTCAACGCGTGGCAGTTCACCGCGGGCACGCCCGACCCCCTTGTCCAGGTCGGCGCGGCCGAGCGCGGCGGCAGGCGGGTCTTCTTCGTTCGCGACAACGGCACCGGCTTCGCCACGCAGCAGTCGGACAGCCTGTTCGTGCTGCTGGAACGTCTGACGACGGTGGACGACGCGCGCGGCGTCGGCATCAGGCTGGCCATCGCGGCGCGGGTCATCGCCCGCCACGGCGGGCGGGCCTGGGCGGAAAGCGAGCCCGGGCGAGGCGCCGCCATCTTCTTCACGCTCGCACCCCGGCCGGCGGCCGAGGGTTCGCCCACCGTTGAGGAGGGGTGGCCGCCGCGGGACACCCACGCCATGTCGCCACAGTCCGCCGTGTTCTCCTCCCCCTCCGAGGAAGAGGCCTCGACAGAGCCGCTCCGCTTTCACGACTACTGATCCCGCCGACTCTTTCGCCGCTCCTTCCGCGGCTTCGGCGGCGCGCCTGCCGGCGGCGAATGGGCCGCCCGCCCTGCGGTGACGCCGGGGCGGGAACGGGCCACCGGCGGGGCCGCGACCCACTGCTTCTCCTCCTCGCCGGCCTTCTCGAAGCCGGCGCGCGGCATCGGGCCCCAGACCTGCTCGGAGCGGCGCAACGCCGCCCACATGCCGCGCAGCCGCCACCAGGCGGTGAGCTGGCGGAACCCGATGTTCTCCGCGCCCCCGGCCAGCATCATCGCGCCGATGTCCCGCCAGCGCCGGTACGGGTGGTAGAAGTACTCGTCCGCGGTGATGGCCACCATGTCGACGAGCATCGCGTAGCCGTAGGCGATCAGCAGGAACAGCAACGCGAAGGCGAGGTTGACCACCCCGAAGGCGAACGAGACCGGCAGCAGCACGAACAGGCCGAACAGTTCCACGAAGGGGGCGATCAGCTCGAAGATCACGAGATAGGGGAGGGCGAGCACACCGACCCGGCCGTAGCGCGGATTGCCGATAACCCGCCAGTGCTTGATCAAGATCTCGGTAAGCCCCCGGTGCCATCGGCGCCGCTGCGATCCCAGCGCGCGGAAGGTCGCCGGCGCCTCGCTCCAGCAGATGGGTTCGGCCACGAAGACGATCCGGTAGGGACGGCGCAGCTCGTGCAGCCGGCGGTGCATGCGGACGACGATTTCGGCGTCCTCGCCGACGCAGTCGTTGTCGAGCCCGCCGAACTCGACGAGCAGGTCACGGCGAAACAGCCCGAACGCGCCCGAGATCACCGTCAGGCAGCCGAGCCGGGACCAGCCGGCGCGGCCCAGCAGAAAGGCCCGCAGGTACTCGACGACCTGGATGCGCGGCAGCCACGTGCGCGGGATGCGGGCGTCGATGACGCGGCCGGCGACGATGGTGCACCCGTTCGCGATCCTGACCACGCCGCCGGTCGCGACGACGTGCGCCGGATCGTCGGAGAACGGCTTGGCGACGGTGAGCAGCGCCCGCGGGTCCAGGATCGAGTCGGCGTCGACCATGCAGACCAGCGGGTGGTGGGAGAGGTTGACGCCGACGTTGAGGGCGTCGGACCTGCCGCCGTTCTCCTTGCGGACGACGAGGAGCGGCGCCGCGCTGATGCGGGGCAGGTGCACCGAACGGACACCGCCTCGCACCGGCACCTCGGCCGGCACGAGATACGGCACCTCGACCAGGTCGAAGGCGTCGCGCATCTGCTCGAACGTGCCGTCGATCGAACCGTCGTCGACCACGATGACCTCGAACTTGGGATAGCGCAGGCCGAGCAGCGCGCGGACCGCCTCGACGATCCCGGCCGCTTCGTTGTAGGCGGGCACGATCACCGAGATCGGCATGGTGAAGCGGCTCGCGTAGGTCTCGTCCTCGCCGGTGAACGTCGCCTTGCTGCGGTGCTGAACGAGCTCCACGCAGGCTAGGGCGATCATGACCAGGTAGCCGCTGTTGATGAGGAAGAAGTAGACGATGACCGCGGCGTTGGCGACCTGCAGGAGGGGCACGACGATGCCGGTCCACTCGCCGAGGCCGAACCAGCCGTCCGCGATCGCGCCGGCGGCGGTCCCCGTCCCGGTGATCGCCGCACTCATCAGCCGCCCCCCTGCGGGCCGAGCGCGGACCACGCGAGGGCCTCGTCGGCGATCAGCTCGGCCGATGGGCCCAGCTCGCCCGCCGTCTCGAGCGCCTCCCGTCCGCGCGGGCCAAGGTCCAGCAGGGATCGCGCCGACGCCCGGGCCACGGTGTACGCCTGATCGCCCAGCAACTCGCGCATGCGCGGCACGGCCGGGGCCCCGAGATCGGCCAGCGCCCGCACGGCGGCCGCCCGCACCGCCGGCTCGGCGTCCCCGGTGGCCGCCAGCAGCGGACCTTCGGCCGTCGGCAGCCCCAGCATGCCAAGCGCGCCGGCGGCTCGCGCGCGCACGACCGTGACGTCGTCGTCCCGAAGCGCCTTGATGATCGCCGGGGCGGCCTCGTGTCCACCCGCCATCCCGAGCGTCTCGATCGCGACCTCGCGGACATCGGGGTCGGTGTGTTCAACCGCGACCGCGAGCGCGGGCAGCGCGGACGGCCCCAGTCGGCGCACCGCCTGCGCGACGATGTGCTTGGGGACGGGCCGATCGGAGCCGAGCACCTCAAGCAGCGGCAACACGGCCGAGGAGTCCCCGATGCGGCCGAGCGCCCGGGTCGCGACCTGGCGGACATCGGGGTCGCGATCGCGCAGCAGCCCGCGCAGTTCCGGGACCGCCGGCCGGTGGCCGAGCAGCCCGAGGATCTCGGCGGCGCGGGCCCGCGTCACAGGCAGGTAGCTGCGGGTGTCGGCGGTGGCCTGCGCGGCGACGCCGCGCCGTTCGAACAGCTCGACGACCCGGGCCCGGGCCGGACCCCGCAGGTCCTCCAGCAGGCGGGTGGCCACCGGGCGGGCGGCCGCCCACTGCCGTGGCTCCAGCCACGCGAGGGCGCGCAACGCCTCCTCATCGATCTCCTCCTCGTCGGCCAGCCGGATGATGAGCGGGGCGTAGCGCCTTTCCATCCGGGCCATGCGGTGCTCGTGCCACATGCGGACGGCATGACCGATCGCCACGGCGAGGGTGAGCACGACCACGGCAAGGCTGATCACCAGCACCGCGACGGTCAGCACATCGGAGACGGTCATGACTCGCATCCTGACGATGACATTCGAAGGTCTATTCGCTCATTCCCCGGCAGGCGACCGGGGCCGGCAAAAGGCCTTTCATATTTCGCGTATATGACCTATTGCCATGCTTTAACACACATGTATGCATGAGTGGGGGTAAAGGATTTCTTGAGGTGCCGTGCCACGAATTTTGAGCGCCCAAGACTAGGGTCGGGATCGAGGAAGGCCCCGACCAGAGGTGAGGTGGGCGATGGCGCTCGTGCTAGTGGCCGACGACGACCCCGTCACCCGCGAGCTGATCATTTATAAGCTGGAGGCCGAAGGCTACGACACGATCGTCGCGGAGGACGGAACGTCGGCTCTTGCGCAGGCTCGAGAGCGGGCGCCGGATATCGCCGTTCTCGACGTTCATATGCCGGGCATGTCGGGCTTTGACGTCTGCCGCATGTTGCGCGCCGATCCAGATGTCGCGCGGATTCCGGTGATCATGCTCACCGCGAGCGTGCAGGAGGCCGACATCTCGACCGGCTTCGAATCGGGAGCCGACGACTACGTGCCGAAACCGTTCAGCCCGCGTGAGCTCGTCAGCCGGATCCAGGCCGTACTCGCGAGGACCGGAGCCTAACGTGTTCGCCACCGAGTCCGGCGCGGACGATGCCGGCGGTGCGCACCTGATCTCCGTCTTCCGGCGGTTCGCGAACGGCTGCGTCATCGTGGTGGCCGCGCTCGCGGTCTTCATACAGGTCGGTGGATGGTGGCTGGACTGGGATGCGGCGCGCACCCTCGTGCCGGGCGCGGAGGAGATGAAGACGGAGGCCACGGCGGCCTTCACGGCCGCCGCGGTCGCGTTCTGGCTGCTGCGGCCCGGCTCCCGCAACCGCCTCCTCGTGATCGTCGGCTATTGCTGCGCGGCGGTGGTCCTCTCGGTCGGAATACAGGACCTGTACGACTACATCCACGCGGGGTACTACGCCTCCGGGCCGGAGTTCGGCGGCAGCGCGGGCTCCCCCACGGGTGACGCGGACGCCCGCGGCCCGGAGACGGGGGTCGCGCTGATCACCGTCGGGCTCAGCCTCGGGTTGCGCCGGGTGCGGATCCGGCACTGGTGGCCGTTCAAGCTGATCGCCCTGATCCCGTTGACGTTCGGGATCTACGGGCTGCTCAGTTACATGGTCCCCGAGTCGATGACGTACTGGACGGGCCGGTACACCCCGATCGCGCTTGGAGTCGCGGTGTGCGTCACGTTGCTGAGCATGGCCCTGTTGTTGGTGCCGACCGAGGACGCGTCCAGGCAGTTGCTGACGACCACCGGCCCCGCCGGCGTGAACGGCCGCCGGCTGCTGGCCGGAGCCATCATCCTGTCCGTGTTGCTGGGTTTCTTCAGCTCGCAAGGCGACCGGATCAACATCCCGCTCGACCAGCGCGGCGTGATCGTCTCGACGCTCACCATGGTCTTGCTGTGGTTGCTGATCTGGAGCTTCATCAGCGCGCTGGAGCGCAGCGTCGAGGGGCGCCGCCTCGCCGAACGTGAGGCCGCGTCCAGCAGGGCGAGCTCGCTGCGGTGGGAACGCGAAGCACAGAGGATCATCGACAGTGCCCCCGACGCGTTCATTGGCTCGAACACCTATGGCCGCGTCACCCGATGGAACCGGCGGGCCGAGGAGATGTTCGGCTGGACTCGGGAGGAGGCGCTGGGCCGCCCGGTCACCGAGTTGATCGTGCCGGAGCGCAACCACGCCATGGTCGAGGCGCTGTTGCGCCGCGAGGACGCGTTCATGCTCGACACGCCACGCGAGTTTCCGGCGGTGCGCAAGGACGGGTCGGAGTTCGAGATCGAGCTTCAGCTGTGGCGGCTGGAAGAGGACACTGAGACGAGTTACAACGCCTTCATCACCGACATCACCGAACGAAAGGAGCTGCAGCGGGCGCTGGTGACCGCCCGCGACGAGGCGGTGGAGGCGGCCAACGCCAAATCGCAGTTCCTCGCGACCATGAGTCACGAGATCCGCACCCCGATGAATGGCGTCATCGGCCTGACCGACCTGCTGCTCGAAACCTCGCTGAACGACACCCAGCGCCGCTACGCGGGCGGCATCCAGACCGCCGGGGCCGCGCTGCTGTCGGTGATCAACGGCATCCTCGACTTCTCCAAGCTCGAGGCCGGCCGGATCACGATCGAAGAGACCACCTTCGACCCCAGCCGCCTCGTCGACGAGGTCACCGACGTGTTCGCCAACACCGCGCAGGACCGGGGCCTGGAGCTGATCGGCAGCTGCGACGTGGCCGTGCCCCATCGGCTGCGCGGCGACCCCACCCGGCTGCGCCAGATCCTGTTGAACCTCACCTCGAACGCGCTGAAGTTCACCCGCCAGGGCGAGGTCATCGTCCGCATCACCAGGGACGCCGAAGCTCTGGACGACGAGGAACTCGTGCCGGTGCGGTTCGAGGTCACCGATACGGGCATCGGCATCGCGCCCGAAAAGCGTGACCGTCCCTTCTTGCCGTTCTCCCAGGCGGACGTCTCGACCACACGCGAGTACGGCGGCACGGGCCTCGGGCTGGCCATCTGCCAGCGGCTGACGGACGCGATGGGCGGGCGTATCGGCGTCGAGTCCAGCCCCGGCGCGGGCAGCACCTTCTGGTGCGTCATCCCGCTGCGCCGCGCGGCCGAAGGCGCCGACATCAGTGCGCCGCCGATGCTGCACAACCTGCGCGTGCTGATCGTCGACGACAACGAGAGCAACCGCGTCGTTCTCGACGGGCAGTTGCGCGCCTGGGGCATGCGGCCCACAATGGCGGACCGCGGCGAGGGCGCGCTGAAGGCACTGCGCGCCGCCGCCGGGCAGGGCGCCCCCTACGACCTGGCGATCATTGATCTGATCATGCCGGGCATGGACGGGATCGAGCTCGCCGGGCACATCGGCGCCGATTCCCACATCCCCTCGCCCCACCTGGTCTTGCTGACCTCGAGCGGCGACCCCAACCCACCCGGCGCGCGAGCGGCCGGCTTCGCGGCGACGCTCACCAAGCCGGTGCATCGATCCGCGCTGTATGAACGCCTCGCCGAGGTCATGTCGCACGAAAAGGAGGGGGGCGAGGCCACGGCCACGGCACGCCCGGGGGACGCCGGCGACCGAGAGGCGGCCGAGCGCGAGCCCGAGCCTGTGCCCCCGCCTACCAGGGGCAAGGTGCTGGTGGTCGAGGACAACGAGATCAACCAGGCCGTCGCCGTCGGGTTCTTGAACCGGTTGGGCTACGAGACCGACGTCGCCTCCGACGGTCGCCAGGCGCTCGACAAGATCGCCAAGGCCACTTACGCCGCGGTGCTCATGGACTGCCAGATGCCCGTCATGGACGGCTACGACGCGACCACCGAGCTGCGCAAACGCGAAGGCTTCGCCCGACATACACCCGTCATCGCGATGACCGCGGGCGCCCTGGCCGAAAACCGCGACCGCTGCATCGCCGCCGGCATGGACGACTTCATCCCCAAGCCGGTCAGCCAAGACGCGGTGGCCACCGTGCTGTGCCGCTGGGTTCCGTGCGGCCGGGAGACGGCCGGCGGCGCGGCCGAACCGGCCCGGCAGGACACGACCGCGGCTCCCGGGACTCCGAACGGCCCGGCGCCCCCGGCGCCGCCTTCGGCCCCGTCGGTCCCCGCCGACGGGGAGCACGTCCAACCCGCCTGCGCGTCGATCAGGCAGCGAATGGAGGAGCTGCGCAGCGGCGATCCGGACGCCGACCGGGAGGCGTTCACCCGCATCGCGACGATGTTCATCACCCGCGAAGGGGCCGACATCGAAGAGCTCGCCGCGGCCATCGAGCGGCGGGACGCCGATCAGATCCGGCAGTGCGCGCACCGGATCAAGGGCGCCGCCGGCAACATCGGCGCCACCGCCTTGTCCAAGATCTCCGCCGAGATCGAGGACATCGGCAGGCAGGGCCGGCTCGACGGGGCGCCTGAACTGCTCGACCGGCTGCGATTCGAGTTCGACCAGGCCCGCGGCGCGCTCGAGTCGATCCTCAACTCACCCCCCGTCCGCTGACGAACGGCGGAGCCGCCAACGCCAACGAGGGGATTCCCATGGACGCGCCCAAACCCTTCTCGCTCTCCCGCCCGGAAAGACGGCTGGTCAAATCCGCCGCCCATGGCCTCGAGGCGGACATGCGCCACGACGGGCGGCCCCGAGAGAGCCGAGTGATCCGTGCCGAGAAACTCCGCGATCTTTGTACGGGTACCGGCCATGAAGGGGACCGGCCGGTACGGGACGGCATCCACCTGGCCGGCGCCCGGGTCACCGGACATCTCGACCTGTCCGGCGCGGAACTCGTCCACGCGGTCCACTTCCGCGATTGCGTGTTCGAGGAGCCGGTGAACCTGCGGCAGGCGACGACGCACTACATGCTGGAGTGGACGGGCGGGAGCCTGCCAGGCGTGATGGCCGATCGGTTCGAAACCGACGCCGATCTCGTCATGCGGGGCGTGACGATCACCGGCCCGGTCTCCCTGCACTGGGCGCAGGTGGCCGGCGACCTGTGCTTCACCGACAGCCACCTGACCCAACCCGACGGTCAGACGATCAAGGCTCCCGACCTGCGGGTGGGCGGCACCCTTTTCCTCGACGGGAAGGAATTTCGTTCCGAGGGAGAGGTGAACCTGCGCTCCGCCGGCATCGCGGGTGACGTGGACTGCCGACACGGCCACTTCGACAACCCCGCCGGGAAGACCATCGACGCCTCGCAGCTGCTCGCCGGCGGCGATCTGCTGCTCGAACAGGACTTCCACTCCCACGGCGAGGTGTGCCTGCAATGGGCGCAGGTGCACGCATTGCGGGCGACCCATGGCAGCTTCGACAGCGACACCGGTTACGCCATCCACGCGGACGCGTTGCACGCCCGCGTCGGCGTCTACCTGAACCAGAGGTTCCACGCGAGGGCCACGGTCCGGCTGGTCGGTGCGCGGATCACCGGCGAGCTGTGCTGCACGGACGGGCGATTCGACGATCCGAGCGGCCGCGCCCTTGACGCCGAACGAGTCGTCGCCGACGACATCTACATCGACGGCGGCTTCCGCGCACACGGCGAGGTCCGGCTCGTCAACGCGGAGGTCAAGCGGCAGCTCAATGCCGCGCGTGCCGTGCTGCACAACCCCGCCGGCCACGCGCTCAACGCGGACGGCCTCAAGTGCCATGGAGAGATCTACCTCACCGACCGGTTCCGTGCCATCGGCGAGGTCTCCTTGGTGGGCGCCGAGGTACAAAGCGGGCTCATCTGCACCGACGGCCACTTCACGAATCACAGCCGTACCGCCTTGTTCGCCGACGGCCTCACCACGCCGGGCATGGTCTATCTCGACGGCGACTTCACCGCGGAGGGCAGGGTGCGGCTGGCCCGCGCCACGATCGGCCGCCAGCTGATCTGCACGGGTGGCGTGTTCGACAACCAGCACGGCTCCGCGCTGGACCTCACCGGGCTGAGGTGTGCCGGCGACGTCCTGCTCAGGCGAGCGGACCCCGGCGACGACGGGTTCCGCGCCACGGGCGAGATCACTCTGCGCGACGCCCAGATCACCCGCGATCTCAACTTCACCGGCGCCAGTCTGCACGGCGACGAAGGCGTGATCGCCCGGGGAATGCACGTCGGCGGGCGGCTGATCTGGCAGCTCGACAAGGAACCGGAAGGACTCGTGGACCTGTCGTTCGCGCACCTCAGCCGGCTCGACGACACCCCCGAGAGCTGGCCGAAGCTCAGGTACCGGCTGGCGGGCACCACCTTCCAGTCGGTCGGCACGAAGATGGACGTGGAGCAGCGGAAGACGTGGCTCGACCAGACGGAGCTGTACTACGCGGACGTCTACCGGCAGGTCGCCGATCAGTACCACCTCGGCGGTGAGGAGGAGTCGGCCAGGAAGGTTCACATAGCGAGCCAGCGGAGTCTGTACAAGCGCGGCGAGCTCCCCTGGCACACGAAGGTGTGGAATCGCTTCCTCGACTTCACAGTCGGTTACGGCTACCGGCTGCATCGGCCGTTCCTGGCTCTGCTCGCGCTGGGCCTGATCGGCTGGGGGCTGTTCTACTGGGGCTCGCACGCACATCTGATCGTCGCGGCCAAGGCCGCCCCCGGCTTTCCTCCCCCCGCCGCGGCCGTCGCACCATGCCAGCCCGGTTATCCGTGCTTCAACGCGTTCGTCTACTCGTTCTCCCTGCTGATTCCGGGCATCGATCTGCGCGAGGCGGCGTACTGGCTGCCGAACGCCGGCGACAGGCCGTGGGGCACGCTGCTGATGGTCTACATGTGGATCATGATCTTGGCCGGCTGGGTCGCGGGCACCTCCATCGCCGCCGGTGTGACCCGGTTCTTCCGGACGCGCTGAAACCGGAAGCCGTGCCGCGCCGTCCAAGCGCTTGTATCGATTTGATGAGCAAAGCTACGATCGGGCGCGATTTGTAAAGCTGGCCGTTGCGTTGAGACGCAGGGGGACGCCGTGGGTGCAGGCGATTTCGGCGGAGCCGATTTCGAGCGCCTGCTCGGAGAAGCGCGACGGGCCCTCGGGGCGCTGAGCTCGGGCGAGCCGGCCGAGCCGGCGGCGGCGGGCGCGAACGCGGAGCCCGTGACCGGCGAGGGATCGGCCGCCGACGGGAAGGTCACGGCGAAGGTCGTGGCCGGTGGGCATCTGGAGGAACTCACCGTCGATCCCCGGCTGCTGCGTTCGGGCTCTGAGGAGTTGTGCGCGCAAATCAAGATCGCGGTGAACGCGGCCATCGACGACCTGCGCGTCCACACGACGGAAGCCGCCCCGGCCACGATGGACCCCGCCGCGCTGGCCGGGATGCTCCAGGAGTTGCAGAGCGAATCCATCCGGCAGATGGCCCGCTTCAGCCAGGGCGTCGCCGAGACGGTGGAGAAGATCAACGCGGCGGCGAAGGGCGAACGTCATGGCTGACGGCCAGATGGAGATCGAGCCGGGATCGCTACGTCAGGCCGGCTCCGATCTGCATCGGGCCGCCGAGGCCCTCGACCAGGCGTGGCAGGCGTTCCAGCCGGACGCGAAGAACCTCCGGTACGGGACGACCGACACGGTCGGCTCATTGATCGGCGCGTCGTACGAGGGCGTGCTGGCGTGGGCGAACACCACCTACGACTCGGCCGCCAAGGCCTTCGCGTCTTTCGGCGACGCGATCCACCAGATGGCCGAGCGCTTTGACAGCGCCGAACAGTCCACCCGCTCCGCAGTCGACCATGTCGGCGGCGACATCGGAGGCGGCGGGGGCGGCGGTGCGGGCGGAAGCCGGTAGCCGTCATGGGGATGACGCTGCCCGGCGAGCTGGAACGCCTGCTCAACGACCTGGGGTTCAACTGGCCCGAGATCGATGAACAGCGTTTGTTCGAGCTCGGCCAGTCGTGGACCGCGTACGGCGGCCGGCTGCAGCAGATCGGCGCCGACGCCCAGCGGGCGGCCCAAGAGGTCTGGTCGGGCAACAGCGGCGCGGCGATCGACTCGTTCAAGGAACGCTGGGATCACGAGACGTCGCCGGCTGAGATCTTGCGGAAGGGCGCGACGGCCGGCCACGCGCTCGGCGCGATCTTGATGGTCTGCGCCGCCATCGTTCTCGCGTTGAAGATCAACGTGATCGTGCAGCTGACGATCTTGTTGATACAGATCATCCAGGCGATCGCGACAGCGGGCCCGACGTTCGGCGCCTCGCTCGCGGAGATCCCGGTCTTCAAGGCCATCCAGCAGATGGTCATCAACGCGATCATCAACGAGGCGATCAACGCGATTCTCGGGGCGGGCTGATGGCGGGCGGCCGGGCCGGGGCGACGATCATCACCAAGGTGGTCAAGGAGCTGCTCGGCGAGACCGCCCAGGCCGTCGAGCGCGACGTGGCCAGGGAGGCCGCCCAGGCCGGAGCCAGGGAAGCCGCCCAGGCGGGCGCCAGGGAAGCCGCCCAGGCCGGGACGAGGGAGGCCGCCGAGGCGGGCGCCAGGGAGGCCGCCCAGGCCGGAACCAGAGAGGCCGCCGAGGCGGGGACCAGAGAGGCGGGCGAGGGCGCGGCCCGCCGCGGCGCCCGCGAGGCCGCCGAGGCCGGCGAGGACACGACCAGGCGGGTGGCCGACCGGGCCGCCACCGAGGAACCGATCGACATCGCCAGCGGCGAGGTGCTGCTCCATCAGGTCGATGTGACGCTGCCCGGTGTGCTACCGCTGGAGCTCAGCCGCACCCACCTGTCGTCGTACCAGACCGGGCGCTGGTTCGGCAGGTCGTGGGCGTCGACGCTGGATCAGCGGCTGGAGGTCGACGAGCTCGGCGCGTGCCTCGTCGGCCCCGAAGGGCTGGTGCTGGTCTATCCGGTCCCGATGTTCGGCGAACCGGCGCTGCCCGAGCGCGGGCCGCGCTGGCCCCTGGTGTACGGCGGCCAAGGTTCGGGCCAGGGCTACACGGTCACCGACCCAGAGCAGGGCCGCACGCTGCACTTCGCGCCGCAGCCGAACGCCGCACCGCCGGGCGGCGGGCGGGCGATGGTCCTGCCGCTCAAGTCGATCACCGACCGCAACGGCAACCGCATCGACCTCGACTACGACGGCGCCGGCGTACTGATCGAGGTGCGGCACTCCGGCGGCTACCGCATCGGCGTCCAGACGTCCGGCGGCCGGATCACCGAGCTGCGGCTGCTGAACGGCGCGGGGCGGCCGGTGCTGAAACGGTTCGGCTACGACCAGGCCGGCCGGCTGACCGAGATCTACAACTCCTCGGGCCGGCCGACGCGCTTCGAGTACGACGCCGCGGGCCGGCTGACCCGCTGGTTGGACACCAACGGCCACTGGTACGGCTACACCTACGACGACCAGGGCCGGGCCGTCGCGGGCCGGGGCGCGGGCGGCTACCTGGACGCCACGCTCACCTACCACGACCGGGTGACCGTGGTGACCGACTCGCTCGGCCACGACACCACCTACCACCTGGACGAACGCGGTCAGGTAACGGCCGTCGTCGACCCCCTGGGCAACACGACCTGGTCGGAATGGGATCGATACGGCCGGCTCCTGTCACGGACCGACTCGCTCGGCCGTACCACCCGCTACGTGCGCGATGACAACGGCGACCCGGTGCGGATCGAGCGGCCCGACGGCACCGCGCTGCACGTCGCCTACAACGCGCTGCGGCTGCCGGTCACGGTCACCGACCCGAACGGCGCGGTGTGGCGGTACGCCTACGACGAGCGAGGCAACCTCACCGCGGTCCGCGACCCGCGCGGCGCCACGACGCGCTATGAGTACGACGGGCGCGGCGGCCTGACCGCCATGATCGACGCCCTCGGCCAGGTCACCCGGTTCGAGTGCGACGCCGCCGGCCTGCCCGTCGGGATGACGGGGCGGCTCGGCGCGCGGAGCCGGTTCGAGCGCGATGCCTTCGGCCGGATCACGAGCGTCACGGACGCCACGGGCGCGGTCTCCCGGCTGGGCTGGACCATCGAGGGACGACCCGCGTGGCTGGTCGCCCCGGACGGCGCGCGCGAGGAGTGGGGCTACGACGGCGAGGGCAACCTCGTCGAGCACCGCGACCCCGTCGGCGGCACGAGTACGTTCGCCTACGGCCCGCTGGACGTGCCGGTCGCGCGCTCCGACCCGACGGGCGCCGCCCATCGTTTCGACTACGACACCGAGCTCCGGCTGACCTCTGTCACCAACGCCGCCGACCTGGTGTGGCGCTACGACTACGACGCCGCGGGCAACGTGGTGGGCGAGACCGACTTCAACGGCCGCGTCGTACGGTACCGCCACGACGCGGCGGGCCGGCTGGTCGAGCGGGTCAACGGCGCGGGTCAGGCCACGTCGTTCGTCCGCGACGCCCTCGGCCGGGTGATCGAGCGCCACACCGACGGCGGCGAGCGGCACCGGTTCGCCTATGACCCGGTCGGCCGGCTCGTGCGCGCGGACAGTCCGCGATCCACCCTGGAGTATGTTCGCGACGAGCTCGGCCTGATCCTCGCCGAGACGGTCGACGGCCGCACGCTCACCAACGACTACGACGTCCTCGGCCGCCGGCTGCGGCGCACCACCCCCACGGGCGCCGTGTCCACGTGGACCTACAACGCCCTCGACCGGCCGGCGTCGCTCGCCGTGCCGGGGGGCGGCCTGTCGTTCCAGTACGACGCGGTGGGGCAGGAGACCGCACGGTTCCTCGGCCCCGGCGCGGCGATCTCCCAGACGTTCGATGCCGCCGGCCGCCTCAGCGCCCAGGCGATCTGGGCCTACGACCAGCCGGGCCTAGGCGGCGCCGCGCACGGCGCCGCGCAGGCCGCCGCACGCCCGCTGCAACGCCGCGCCTACACCTACCGGCCCGACGGGCGGCCCGTCGAGATCGCCGACGCGCTCGGCGGCGACCGGCGCTACGACCTCGACCCGATCGGCCGGGTCACCGCCGTACGCGGCCCGACCTGGTCGGAGACCTATGTCTATGACGCGCTCGGCAACACCGTTCAGGCGTTCGCGCCCGGCGACGAGGACGCCCGCGGCCCCCGCGAATACAGCGGCACGCTGGTCCGGCGCGCCGGCCGCACCACCCACGAGCACGACGCCCAGGGCCGGCTGGTCCGCACGGTGCGGCGCACGCTGTCCGGGCAGACACGGGAGTGGACGTACGTCTGGAACGCCGACGACCAGCTCGTCGAGACGACCACTCCCGAGGGGACCTGGCGCTACACCTACGACCCCATCGGCCGCCGCACCGCCAAGCACCGCGTCGACCGGACCGGCGCCGTCACCGCGACCACATGGTTCTCCTGGGACGGCGCCCGGCCGGCCGAGCAGGTCACCATCAGCCCGGACGGGCGAGCCCACGCGATCAGCTGGGACTGGGAACCCGGCGGCCATCGCGCCGCCACACAGGTCCGCCGCTCATGGGCGCTGAACGCGCCCCAGGCCGAGATCGACACCGCCTTCTACGCGATCGTCACCGACCTCGTCGGCACCCCCACCGAGCTGGTCACCCCCGACGGACGCATCGCCTGGCACCACACGACGAGCCTGTGGGGGACGCCGCTGACGACGCCGCGCGGGGAGACCGACTGCCCGCTGCGCTTTCCCGGCCAGTACCTCGACGCGGAGACCGGCCTCCACTACAACTACTTCCGCTACTACGATCCGGCGAGCGGCGGCTACGCCTCCCCCGACCCCGTCGGACTGCTGCCCGCCCCCAACCACCACGCCTACGTCGCGAACCCGCTCTACGCCGTCGACCCGTTCGGCCTCGCGCCCTACCCCGTGGGCTCCAGGGAGGCCCTCAACGCCACCGACCGCGCCAGCTATGACAATCTGCGCGGCGCCGTGGACCGGGTCTCCGGCGACCCGCAGGCGATCAGGGACAACCTCAGGCCCGGTGAGCTGCGGCGCGGCATCGAGGAGCCCTACCTGCAGCGGGCGTTCGCGGGCACCAGCATCGAGCGTGGCGTGGCCGCCGACCCGTCGGTGCTGGGCGATCCCAACGTCACCCACCTCGGGAACTCGATGCCGGGCCAGGCGGTGCCCGACTTCAGGATCGGCGACGGCGGCTACGGCGTCGATGTGACCGGCGGCAGTGCCAGCTCGCTCAGCGAACACCTGGGCCGCCCGTACATCCAGCACGGCGACCAGGTCATGCAGTATCCGACGTTGTCCGCCGACACCCTCGCGGAGATCTTCCGGTAGGTAGAGTCGTCCCATGCGCCAGCAGCTCAGCCGTCGGTCCTTCGAACATCTGCGCAGCTACGGCACCGGCCACACCTACAGCGGGCTCGACCTCGACCGGGTCACGTTCACGGGGTGCGTGTTCGGCCAGCAGGACGACCCCGAGTTCGGGTTCGTCGTCCGGGACGTCACCGCCACCAGGTGCCGCGCCGACAACTGTTCGGTGGAGGGGGTGCGCTTCGAGGACGTCACCGTGGACGGCCTGACCACCAAACACCAGGGGCTGGGCGGGTGCCTGTTCAAGCATGTGACGCTCAAGGGCAAGATCGGACCGATCCTGACCACCCCGGTGAGCCGCGGGGTGCCGGAGGAGACGCGGGCCGCGATAACCGCCGCCATGGTCGCCTACTACAAGGACGTCGACTGGGCGCTCGACATCTCCGCGGCGGAGTTCAGCGACGCCGACTTCTACATGGTGCCCGGCGACCTCGTCCGCCGCGACCCGGAGACGCAGTTCCTGTTGCGTCGCGAGGTCATCACCCCCGCCAAGGACCGGCTGCCGATCGGCCCGGGCATCGCGGCCTCGCGGTTCGAGTCCACGCCCTTCGACTCGATCGTCGCCGTCGTCAGCCGGCGGTCCAAGAACTTCGCCCGTGACCTCGAAGAGTTCGAACAGGTCCGCAAGGCGGGGCTGGCCGAGTAACGCCACGGGCCGTGGCCACCCGCGGCCGCCGGCGCGAGGAGCCCCGGGACGAGAGGCCCCGGGCTCCTGCGACCGCTGAGCGGTCAGGCCATCAGCGATTCCCAGGTCTTGGGTCCGGCGGGGGTCGGTTTTGGTGCCGTCACAGCGGGTAAACGGGGGGCTGGCCGTCGGTGAGCTGCGGGGACGTCACCCGTGCAGCGTGGCGGACGACGCTCCCGAGCCCGCCGGCGTGTTCTGGAGGGAGTTGACAGATGACCGTTCAGCAGGAGCGAGAGCAGATTCGGCTCACCGACTCACTGCAGATCCCGCCGCGCAGCGCGGCCCGTACGGCGCCGCGGCACGGTGCGGTGATGACGCCCACGTCGGCGATGGTGATGGCCGTGGTCCGGCTGGCGATGGGATTTGTGTTCTTGTGGGCGTTCCTCGACAAGACCTTCGGGTTCGGCTACACGACGCCCTCGAAGAACGCCTGGCTCAACGGCGGATCCCCCACCAAGGGGTTCTTGAGCGGCGTGGAGGTCGGCCCCATGCAATCGACCTTCCATGAGTGGGCAGGGCAGGCCTGGGCGGACTGGCTGTTCATGGGCGGCCTCGCCGGCATCGCGGTGGCCCTCATCCTCGGTGTGGCGCTACGGATCGCCGCGCTGGCGGGCACCGTCATGATGGCGTTCATGTGGATCGCCGAATGGCCGCTCGACAAGACCACAGCGGCCGGCGAGCCGAGCATGTCGACCAACCCGATCGTCGACTACCACGTCATCTACGCCGTCGTCCTCGTCGCGCTCGCGGCCACCTACGCGGGCAACACCTGGGGCCTCGGCCGGATCTGGGCCAGGCTCCCGTTCGTGCGGCGCGCCCGCTGGCTGATCTGAGCGCGGACCGGGCCGCCCTCGGACGCTGAGCGGCCCTCAACGGCGCGGGGTCAGCGCCAAGGTGAGTTGGGGTGGCCGCCGCCCCGGTAGGCGCGGTCGCCGTAGGGACGGTCAGCGTAGGGACGGTCGCCGTAGGGACGGTCGCCGTAGGGACGGTCAGCGTAGGGACGGTCACCGTAGCGACGGTCGCCGTAGGGACCGTCGTCGGGGTAGCCGTAGCCGGCCGGGTCCGCTCGGTTGTCCTGGTAGGACTGGTGCCGGTGGTAGCGCACGGCGGAGCGGGACACTCCGAGCAGCGAGGAGATGATGGCGACGCCCATCAGCAGGTAGAACGCCGCGGTCTCGATCTTGGTGAGCATCTCGGCCTCGTGCAGGAACACCTGGAGGATGACCAGCGCCACGACGAGCGAGGCGATCCAGCCGAAGAACTGCGAGGGCTGCGACGTGGCCTCCATGAGCAGATGGACCAGACCGGTCGCGAGCAGGGTGGCGATCGCCGCCCCGACCGGGAAGGCGACCATCGCGTAATCGGCCGCCTGCCGCAGTCCGCCCGGGCTCAGGATGGGGGCGTCCAGCAGCCGGTGCAGCACCATCACGCCGATCCATGCCACGCCGGCCGCGACCAGTGCGGTCACCGCGCCTCCCGCCCACAGTCGGCCCGCATCGGCGTGTGTCTGCTCCTGCCACGAATAGTCGGTCGAACGCATCGTTTTCCTCTCGGGCGAGGCATCGCTCTCGTCTGGTTCGGGCGTCCCGCTAGGTTGTCGAAGCGTCACTCAACGCGTCAACACAAACATTCCTTTTAAGCACTTCTCGCCCAAAGGTCACCGCAGTTACCGGCAAGGTGTTTGCATACCACCGGCGGATACGGTGGCGGCGATGGGGATTGCGGATCTTTGGCGCGGCACGATCTACCTTGGGCCGGGCTGGCTGGTATATGCCGGTGCGGCGGGCCCTGTGGCGCGGCATCGGCACTGGGCCGTCCAGGTCCTGGTGGCGCTGAGCGGACGGTTTGTGCTGCGAGACGACGGCGGTCGAGAGGTTGACTGCGTCCGGGCCGTGGTGCCGTCCAACGTCGCGCACTCCACCACGAGGCCGACCGCTGCCGCGCTCCTGCTCTACCTGGAGCCGACGTCGCCGACGGGCCGTCGGCTGGCCGCGGGTTCCGGCCCGGAGCCGCGAGACTGGAGTTCCGCCGGCGGCAGGCTGACCGAGATCGCCGAGCACGCCGTCCGCACGTGGGCCGATGCGCAAGCTCTCGCCGAGCGGCTGCGACTACCGGCGTTGTGGCCATCGCCATCGATGCCCACGGAGCATCCTGCCGTCACACAGGTGCTGGCGGACCTGCCCGGGTCGCTCGACCGTCCGATCCGGGTGCCGGCGCTCGCGGACACGGTGGGCTTGTCTGCCGGCCGACTGTCGCACCTGTTCAACACCGAGGTCGGGATATCGGTCCCGGCCTACGTCCGCTGGCTGCGGCTACGCGAGGCAGGCACGGCGTTGGCGGCGGGAGCGAATCTCACCGACGCGGCGTATGCCGCGGGTTTCGCCGATTCGGCCCACCTGTCGCGTACGTTCCGGCGCGCGTTCGGGATGTCCCCCTCCACAGTCGTCGGCAACGCACAGTGGGAGGTCGGACCGGCACCCGGCCGCGGGTGACGGGCCCGGGCGGGCACAGCCGGAGTGGACACAGCGGATCTGTTCAAGCCCCGGGAGCCTCGCGCGCGCGACAGTGGAGATGTAAGCCCCGCACCGAAGACCATCTGCGGAGACGCCATGAAACAACGAGTCTCCGACGCGCCGGCGTCTGAAGTTTCCGTCCTTGGGCTGGGGGCGTTCGTTTCGGTCATACAGAGCGCGTTGTTCCTCGTCATCGGGGTGGCGGCGCTCGCTGTGGGCGTCGATCGACTGGCCGATGACGATTTCGCCGCGCTCGTCGCCGAAAGCCCGGCGGCGTTTCGGGTGATGTGCGGGGCATTGGTGCTCATCGCCGTGCTCGGGATGGCGATCACGCCCGCGGAAAGAGCCCTGATCGAGCCGTCGAACGCCGGCTTCGCTCGATTCGGAGCGGCATTGGCCTACCTCGGGCACGGCGGAACGATCGCCTTCTTCTCGTGGGCGATGTTCAGCAGCCCGCGGGATGCGAACCCCGGCGCGATCCTGAATACGCTCGCCCCGCTCGAGTGGGGCATGATGTTCGAGCTCGTCTTCGTCGGGGCCTGGGTGTGGATCATGGCCGGTGTCATGCGCGGCGAGCCGACCTGGCCGACGGGCTTCGTCCTCCTCAGCATCGCGAAGGCGACGAGCTTCTGGATGGCATTCCTGGCGTTCCTGACCGGAGCGACCTGGTTCCTCCTGCTCGGAGCCGGGACGGTCACCTTCGTCACGGGTCCCGCCTGGCACTTGTGGATCGCACAGATCTTCAAGCGCCGCGCCGGTGACGCGGATGCCGGCGGTGCTCGGCCGCTGCGGGGCGCCGCCGAGCCGCCCGAAGCCGGCTGGGACGGAACGCCATGACCGAGATCGCTAGAACGGGCCGGCGGGGCTTCCGGCGATTCGACGTGACCTTCCCCTCCGGCGAGTCAGTCTGTGCCACATGGGTGTATCGGCCCGTGCCGGAACCCGCGTGTGCCGGACCGGCGGTCGTGCTCGGGCACGGGCTCGGCGCGGTCAAGGAGATGCGGCTGGACGCCTACTCCGAGCGCTTCGCCGCGGCGGGCTACACGGCCGTGGCCTTCGACTACAGGCGCTTCGGATCGAGCGGTGGCCGGCCCCGCCAACTCCTCGACATCACCGAGCAACTCGGCGACTGGGCCGCTGCCATCGCCTACACGCGCGCCCTGCCCCAGGTCGACCCGGCCCGCATCGCGCTGTTCGGCACCTCCTTCGGCGGCGGATATGCCATCGTCAGCGCGGCCCGCGACCCGCGGATCGCCGCGGTGATCGCGCAAGGGCCGTTCACCAGCGGTGTCGCCTCCGCCCTGAAGATCGACCTGCCCGGATTGGCCAAGCTCGTGCCGGTCGTCCTCCGCGATGAGTGGGCTCGGATACGTCACAAGGCTCCAGTCACCGTGGCGATCGTGGGACCGCCCCGTTCGGCGGCGTTGATCAACTCACCCGGTGCCGTGTCCGGCTTTCTCGGCCTCGCGCCCGCCGGCATGGACATCCCCAACGAGGTCGCCGCTCGGCTCGCGCCGCAGGTGCCGTTCTACCGGCCCGGCCGCCACACCAAGAAAGTGCGTTGCCCTGTCCTCTTCGCCATCTGCGACAAAGACTTGGTCACCCCACCCGCCGCCACAGCCCGATACGCCGCCCGGGCTCCCCGCGGCGAGATCAAGCGCTATCCGGTCGGGCATTTCGCGATCTACCACGGTGAAGCGTTCGAAAAGGCCGTCACCGACCAACTCGATTTCCTGCGACGCCATCTACCGGCTCCGCCGCCCCTGCCCGCCAGGCCCGGCTGAATAGCCGCGGGCCGCACTCACACTGAAGGCAGCCGCGTCGCTCGTCGGCGCGCGCGGAAAGGGCCCTGCCCCAAGCCGTGCGTGTGGTTGGTACCCCCGAGCGGATTCGAACCGCCGTTACCGCCTTGAGAGGGCGGCGTCCTAGGCCACTAGACGACGGGGGCCGGACTCATTGCGCTTTCCCGTTGCGATCTCCCGGGTGGGCGACGCCCACTTTACCGGACGGCCGGAGCGGACTGGACGCGGTCCCGGGGGACAGGAGAAAGGGGCCGACCCAACGACTCGGGCGACCCAGCTGGGGTACCAGGACTCGAACCTAGACTAAGTGAACCAGAGTCACTCGTGCTGCCGATTACACCATACCCCAGGGCGGTAAGCAGGGCCGTGGGCCCGCTTACGACTCAGTGAGGATACCGGACCCCGGGAGCCGGACCAAAACGATTCGATCGGCCGGTCATCATTGCTGGTCGGCGGGGCCGATGTGCTCGTTCACCCACTCGACGAGGGGGCGGAGCCCCCGCCAGGCGTCGCGTACGCGGGTGGCGACCTCGGGCGTGCGCACCCAGTCGTCGGGCGGCCAGCCGACGTGGGCGTACAGGGAGCGGTGCCGCAGCAGGTCGAGCCGCGGGTGGTCTTCGGCGACGCCGCGCGGCCGCGTCTTCATCCGGTCGCCCGCGATCTGGAAGCCGTCGGCGCGCAGCCGCTCGACGATCTCGGCCAGTGCCCGGCCGGGGCCGGCGGCGTCGACCGCGGCGCGGTAGCGGCGTAGCTGGTCGGGGCTGGGCCCGTACATGCCCGCCGCGACCATCAATCCGTCGGCGTCTATCGCGCAGTAGTAGCCCTGGTCGGTGTGCGCGCCCTGCTGGGTCTTGTACGGCGACTTGTCCTTGCTGAAGCGCACGTCACGGTAGGGGCGGAACAGCCGCGCCGGGCCGAACTCCGGCTCGAGCGCCTCGAGGAGCTCGATCATCGGTGCGCGCACGTACTGTTCGTAGTCGGCCTTGTGCGCCGTCCAGTACGTCTTGGTGTTGTCCGCCAGCAGGCCCTCGTAGAACTCGAACGCCTCGTCACAAAAGCCGCTGAAACCCATAGGTCGACGATACGACGGGCCTCCGCCGGACACGCCGAAAGTCATTCGGCGGCGACGACCGGGTTGCCGAGCGCGCCGATGGACTCGATCGTCACCTCGACCTCGTCCCCGATCTCCAGCGGGCCGATGCCGGCCGGCGTGCCGGTCAAGATGACGTCGCCGGGCAGCAGGGTCATCACCTGGCTGACGTAGGAGATCAGCGTCGGCACGTTGTGCAGCAGGAGCGAGGTGCGCGAGTCCTGGCGTACCTCTCCGTTCACCTTCGTCGTGATGGCCAGGTCGGCGGGGTCGGCCTCGGTCTCGATCCACGGACCCAGCGGACAGAACGTGTCGAAGCCCTTGCTCCTCGTCCATTGGCCGTCGCGCCGCTGCAGGTCCCGCGCCGTGACGTCGTTGGCGCACGTGTAACCGAGCACGACCTCGGCGCTCCGCTCCACCGGCACGTCGCGGCACAGCCGGCCGATCACTATGGCCAGCTCACCCTCGTAGTCGACCCGGTCCGACAGCTTCCGCGGGTAGCTGATCGGCTCGCGCGGCCCGATGACCGACGTCGACGGCTTCATGAAGATCACCGGCTCGGCGGGCGCCTCGCCGCCCATCTCGCGCACATGCCCGGCATAGTTCTTGCCGATGGCGACGACCTTGCTGGGCAGGATCGGGGCGACCAGCCGCACGTCGGCCAGCGCGAACCGCCTGCCCGTGAAACGCAGCTCGCCGAACGGGTGAGCGTCGATGGCGGCCACCGTCTCGCCCTCGACCGCGCCGAAGAAGACCCCCTCGGCCGTGGAGAACCGTGCGATGCGCATGCCCCCGAGCCTAGTGGCGAGAGTGCTGCGGCCTCAGCACGGACCGCCGTTCAACGTGCAGCCGCGCGGAGCCGACGGGGTTCCGGCGGCACCGAACTTGACCCGCACCGTCCCGCCGACCGGGATCGAACCGGCACCGGCCGTGCCGCTGATGGTGGCGGTGCTGCCGGCGCGCACCAGCACACCGCCCCAGACGCTCTTGACGTACGCGCCGGGATAGGTGAACGACACCTGCCAGGCGCCCAGCGGCGCGCCCGTACGGTTGGTGAGCGTCAGCACGCCCTCGAAGTAGCCCTGCTCGCGTGTCGTCGTCGCGTAGGAGACAACGCGGCCGCGCGTGAGCGGCTCGGCGGCGGACCCGCCGGTGGGGGCCGTCTGTGCGGTGCCCCCGGGAGAAGGCCCGCCGCGCTGCGTCCTGGCCGGCGCCGAGGCCGACGACGTGCCGTCGCCGGACGCGGCCGGCTTGGCCGAGTCCGCGGCCGGCCACAGCGCGGAGACGCCCGCACCGATGGCGACCACGCCGATCGCCGCCGCCGTCGCGGCTATGATGTGCTTGCTCGCCCTCGGCTTGCGCGCGGAGCCCGGGCGGGACGGGCCCGGCATCGCCGGCTCCTGCGGCGGAGCGGGCGCCGATGAGGGCAGCCGCGGCGGCGCGGCGGCCGCCATCGGGACCGGTAGGGCACCGTTGGCTCCGGGCCGGGTCACCAGCACGTCCTCGGGGGGGACCACCCGCTCGTCCGCCGGGGCGGACCCGGCGTCCCCCGCCGGCGCTCGGCCGGGCGCCGGAGGCGGCGATGCCGGGCCCGGGATGGCCCAGAACCGCTGCGTCGACACCAGGTCCGGCGGCACGTACCCGCCGTCCTGACCGGCCGGAGGCACAGACCTCTCACCGTCCACGGCGCCCCCTTTTTCCCGTTAACGAGGTTTCACCCGATCAGACGACGCCCGGGCCGCTCAAGTTCGCGTACATGACCATCCGACGCCGGACATCCAACCCAAACTTGACGTGGTCCGTCCCAGGCGGGACGCTCGGTACGACAAGTTCACATCCGAGGCGACGGTGCGCAGGAAGCTGGTGCGATTCCAGGACGGTCCCGCCACTGTGACCAGGGAGCATCCCGCGCCGACGACCACGGTGCCGCGCACTGGAAGGTCAGCGGGAAGCAGCGATCTGGGAGTCAGGACACTGACCCGTTGTCCTCCTGTACCGGGGCGTGTGTACCCCGTGAGGAGATTCGCCATGTCGAGCTCGGCACTGCCGACGACCCACGCGACGCGGACCGAGGCCCACCCGCTCCTGCGGCCGCGGACCATCGCCATCACCGCGTTCGCGATCGCGCTCGCGCTGTTGACCCTGTACGCCGTGTTCTTCGGGCAGAACACCTTCCTGCACGAGCTCGCGCACGACGGCCGGCATCTGTTCGGGGCACCCTGCCACTGATCGACGACGCGCCATCGCAACGATGCCGACATCGACTACGCTGCCCCGATTGCTCGGCCGCGGAGCCGCGGCCGGCGGCCTGGGCGGATTGCTCGCCGGCGGATTCTCCTATCTGCTGGCCGAGCCCATCATGGATCGCGCGGTCCGGCTCGAGGCCGCCCGCCACGCCGCGGACGGACACGAGCACACCGAAGAGGTCTTCACCCGGACCCAGCAGCATCTGGGCCTGATCGGCGCCTCCGTGATCGCCGGCGTCGCGCTCGGCGTGCTGTTCGCCGTCGTGTACGCGGCGCTGCACCGCCGTGATCCGGACGGCCGCCCCTGGGAGCGGTCGCTCGCGCTGGCCGGCGCCGGGCTGCTCGGCATCTGGCTGCTGCCGTTCCTGCGCTACCCCGCCAACCCGCCCGGAGTGGGCGACGAAGCCACCGTGGGGCTGCGGACGGCCTCGTGGCTGGGCGCGATCGCGATCGGGGCGGCGGCCGTCGTCGTCGCGTGGCGCGTGTACTCCCAGCTCGATCGGGCCGCTCCCCCGGTACGGCAGGGCGCAGGCGCGGGCGTCGTGATCGCCGGGCTCGCCGTGCTGTTCCTGCTGCCGGACAATCCCGATCCGGTGGACGTGCCGGCCCGGCTGCTCTGGGACTTCCGGATGCTGTCGGCCGCGGCGTCGGTGCTGTTGTGGGCGAGCCTGGGCGTGGCCTTCGGCGCCCTCGGGCTGCGCGCCGCCGCCTCGGCACGCTCGGCGGATCCGGCGAGCCCGCCCGTCTCCACAGCTTCGGCCCCGTAGCCCCCCGCCGCTGTGCGTGTCCCTGTGCCGGGGCCCGCCGGAGCACGCGAGAGGATGGGAGCCATGAGCGTCGTCAAGATCAACGTACTGTCGGTGGGCGCCGAGATGCGCGAGGAGCTGGAGCGCCGGTTCGCCGCGCGAGCGGGACTCGTCGACTCCGCCGAGGGTTTCGAGGGGTTCGAGCTGCTACGCCCGGTGGAGGGCACCGATCGCTACCTCGTCTACACCCGCTGGCGCAGCGAGGAGGACTTCCAGCGGTGGACCCAGAGCCAGGCGTTCCAGCAGGGACACGCCCAGGCCGCCCGCGAGGCGGCGGACGCCGGTCATGGGCACGGCCACGGGCATGGCGGCCCGGCCGCCGGCGCCGCCGAGCTGTGGTCGTTCGAGGTCGTCCAGACAGCCGAGCCGCAGCAGACCTGACGCCGCGAGGTGCGGCGGGCGCGGCTACCGGATGAGGCCCTGGAACTCGGGGTGCCGGTCGATGTAGCCCTTGATGAACGGGCAGCGCGGCACCACGGAGCCCCCTGCGGCCTGGATGTCCTCCAGGGCTCCCCGCGCGAGCCTGCTGCCGAGGCCCTGCCCCTCGTGGGCGCCGTCGATCTCGGTGTGGGTGAAGACGACCGCACCGTCGGGCCGCGTCCGGTAGGCGGCGAACCCGAGGACCTGACCGTCGGTCTTGATCTCATACCGGTCCATCGCCGCGTTGTCGGCCACGGTCTCGGCCGGTGTGTTCTCGTTCTCCGCTGCTGCGCTCATCCGGCTCTCTTACCCACTTCGCGGCGCCCCAGCCGCCCGCTCAGTCGGGCTCGTGGCCGGCCCGCAGCAGGCAGTACGTGACGGCCTCTTCGAGCGCCTGCCATGACGCGGCGATGATGTTCTCGTCGACCCCGACCGTGCTCCACTCGGTGTCTCCGTCGCCGGACTCGATCAGCACCCGCGTGACCGCGCCGGTGCCGTGCGAGCCCTCCAGGATGCGCACCTTGTAGTCGACCAGCTCCAGCCTGGCCAGCTCCGGGTAGAGCCGCTCGAGCGCCAGCCGCAGCGCCTTGTCGAGCGCGTTGACCGGGCCGTTTCCCTCGCCGGTGGCGACGATGCGCTCCCCTTTGGCGTACAGCTTGACGGTGGCCTCGCTGACCAGCCCGCCGTCCGGGCGCCGCTCGACGATGGCCCGCCACGACTCGACCTCGAAGTGCCGGCGGCGCTCGCCCGACAGCTCGTCGCGCAGCAGCAGCTCGAACGAGGCGTCGGCGGCCTCGAAGGTGTACCCGTGCGCCTCCAGTTCCTTGACCCGGTCCACGACGCGCTTGGACTTCTCGCCGGACAGGTCATAGCCCAGCTCGCGGCCCTTCAGCTCGACCGAGGCGCGGCCGGCCATGCTGGAGACGAGCATCCGCATGTCGTTGCCCACCCGCTCCGGCCGGATGTGCTGGTAGAGATCCGGGTCGACCTTGACGGCCGACGCGTGCAGGCCCGCCTTGTGGGTGAACGCCGACAGCCCCACGTACGGCTGCTGCGAGCTCGGCGTCACGTTGGTCACCTCGGAGATCGCGTGCGCGACCCGGGTCAGCTCGCTCATCTGCTGGTCGCTGACCAGCCGCATGCCGCGCTTGAGCTGAAGGTTGCCGACGACGGTGAACAGGTTGGCGTTGCCGCTGCGCTCGCCGTACCCGTTGGCGCAGCCCTGCACGTGGGTGGCGCCGGCCGTGACCGCCGCGAGGGTGTTGGCGACGGCGCAGCCGGAGTCGTCGTGGCAGTGGATGCCGACGCGGGCGCCGGTCTCGGCGACCGCGGCCACCACGTCGGCCAGCTCGTCGGGCAGCATGCCGCCGTTGGTGTCGCACAGCGCGATCACGTCGGCGCCGGCCTCGGCGGCCGTCCGGACGACTTCCAGCGCGTAGGCGGCGTTGGCGCGGTAGCCGTCGAAGAAGTGCTCGGCGTCGAGAAAGACACGTTGGCCCTCCGCACGCAGATGGGAGACCGTGTCGCGGATCATCGCGAGGTTCTCCTCCAGCGTCGTGCGGAGGGCCAGCTCGACGTGCCTGTCGTGGCTCTTGGCGACAAGGGTCACGATCGGCGCACCGGATTCGCGCAGGGCGGCCACCAGGGGGTCGTCGGCGGCCCGCACGCCGGCCCGGCGGGTCGCGCCGAACGCGGCGAGCTGCGCGTTTTCGAGGTCGAGCTCGGTCAGAGCCCGGCGGAAGAATTCGGTGTCCTTGGGGTTGGCGCCCGGCCAGCCGCCTTCGATGAAGCCCACACCGAGATCGTCGAGGTGCCGCGCGATGGCCAGCTTGTCGGCCACCGTGAGGTTCAGGCCTTCCTGCTGGGCACCATCGCGCAGCGTCGTGTCGTAGACGTGGAATCCGTCGTCGAGCATCACGCTCTCCATTCAGGGTGTGGACCGCGCCGGAAAAGCAAAAGACCTCTCACGGACGTGAGAGGTCTGCGCGCCGGCGATGTCCCGTTAACTGCCGGCGCGCCAGCCGATAATGCTCAGGCTGGGACGCATGATGGAAGCAAGTGTGTCACACGTGCGGCAACGTCCGCACATCACGTCTCACCATCCGAGACACCCCGCCCACCCCCGCCCCCCTCCGGGCCCTCTCATGAGGCAGAGCCCAGGGGGTCTGTCCGTTCTGCGGCTTCGCCGCACCGCCCATGATCCGAGCCGCCAGGCGAGGAGACTCATGGGCGGAACAGCAAGACCGCGCGGCGAAGCCGCACCACGCCTTTCGGGGGGCACTTGGGGGGCTGAGCCCCCCAAGGGTGTTAGGCGATCTTGTGGATCCAGCCGTACGGGTCGGGCCGCTCGCCGTACTGGATGCCCACCAGTTCCTCGCGCAGCCGCATGGTCACCTCGCCGGGCTCGCCGGCCCCTACGAGCCACTCCCCGTCGGGGCCTCTGACCCGCCCGACCGGGGTGATGACGGCGGCGGTGCCGCACGCGAAGACCTCGCGGAGCTCCCCGGAGGCGTTGCCCTCCTGCCATTCCTCGATCGAGATGCGCCCCTCCTCGGCCGGGATACCGAGGTCGGGGGCGAGGGTGAGCAGCGAGTCGCGGGTGACCCCGGGCAGCAGGGTGCCGGTGAGCGCGGGGGTCAGCATCCTGGCGTCGGCGCCGGAGCCGTAGACGAAGAAGAGGTTCATGCCGCCCATCTCCTCGACCCAGCGGTGCTCGTTCGCGTCGAGCCACACGACCTGGTCGCAGCCCTCCTGCACCGCCTGTGCCTGCGCGACGAAGGCGGCCGCGTAGTTGCCGCCGCACTTGGCCGCGCCCGTGCCGCCCGGCGCGGCGCGCGTGTAGTCCTTCGACAGCCAGACCGAGACGGGCGTGACGCCGCCGGTGAAGTACGCGGCCGACGGCGAGGCGATCACCAGGAACTGGTAGGAGGGCGAAGGGCGGTTCACGCCGAGCCCACGGTGCGTGGCGATCATGAACGGCCGCAGGTAGAGGCTGTGGCCCGGGGCGGTCGGCACCCATTCCTGGTCGGTGGAGACGAGCAGTTCGATGGCCCGCACGAACGTGTCCTCGGGCAGCGGCGGCATGGCCATCCGGCCGCAGGAGCGGTTGAACCGCGCGGCGTTCGCGTACGGCCGGAACGCGACGATCGTCCCGTCGGCGCGCCGGTAGGCCTTCAACCCCTCGAACAGCTCCTGGCCGTAGTGGAAGACCTGGGTGGCCGGATCCAGCGTCAGCGGCCCGTACGGTTGCAGCCGCGCGTCGTGCCAGCCGCGTTCCTCGGTCCACCGGATGGAGATCATGTGGTCGGTGAACACCTGCCCGAAGCCTGGGGCCGCGAGCATTCGCTCCCGTTCGGCCGCGGTGACGCGGTGGTCGGATAGCTGGATGTCGAAGTCGACAGACGTCATAGTGGGTCCTCTTTCTGGGGCGCCGCGCGCGGCCTCGATGCCGCCGCCCCCCAATCACATTGTGGTCCCTATGCCTAGATGACCGAAAAGGGCCTGGCTGAGCCGGATACTCCCCTCGAGTCCGGCGCGCGGCGAGATAGGCGCGCCGTGGCGCGCCCGGAGAGTCCCCTATCAGGGAGGCGCGCCCTACCCGGCTACTCGCTCGGCGATGTCGTCGCCGATCTGTTGGGTGACGCGAGCGGCCCAGGCGCCCTGGCGTTCGACCAGGTCGTCGGCCACCGCCTGCTCGATCTTGGTCGCGGCCGCCGGCAGGCCGATGTGATCGAGCAGCATCGCGACCGACAAGATCGTCGCGGTCGGATCGGCCTTACCCCGCCCCGCGATGTCGGGGGCACTGCCGTGCACGGGCTCGAACATGGACGGCGCCGCGCCCGTGGGGTTGATGTTGCCCGAGGCGGCCAGCCCGATGCCGCCGGCGATGGCGGCCCCGAGATCGGTGAGGATGTCGCCGAAGAGGTTGTCGGTGACCACGACGTCGAAACGCCCCGGCTGGGTGACGAAGAACATCGAGGCCGCGTCGACGTGGCAGTAGTCGACGGTCACGCCCGGGAACTCCTTGGCCAGCGCGTGCATCGTGCGTTGGTAGAGGTCGCCGGCGAAGGTGAGCACGTTGTCCTTGTGGACCAAGGTCAGCTTCTGCCGCGGCCGGGCGGCGGCCTTCTCGAAGGCGTACCGCACCACCCGCTCGACGCCGTAGGCGGTGTTGAGGCTCTCCTGGGTGGCGATCTCGTGGGGCGTGCCGCGGCGCATCGCGCCGCCGGCCCCGGTGTAGGGGCCTTCGGTGCCCTCGCGGACGACGATCATGTCGACGTCTTCCGGGCGCACCTCGGCGAGCGGGGTCGCGACGCCGGGCAGTAGCTTGACCGGCCGCAGGTTCACGTAGTGATCGAGCTCGAACCGCAGCTTCAGCAGCAGGCCGCGCTCCAGCACGCCGCTCGGCACGGTGGGATCGCCGACCGCCCCCAGCAGGATCACGTCGTGGGATCTGATCTCCTCCAGCACCGCGTCGGGCAGGGTCTCCCCGCTGCGGTGCCAGCGCGCGGCGCCCAGGTCGTACGGCGTCTGCTCGACTGTCAGGCCATGGGCGGGAGCGATCGCGTCGAGGACCTTGAGGCCCTCGGCGACGACCTCGGGCCCGATGCCGTCGCCGGCGATGACGGCGAGCCGGATGCTGCGCGAAACCATGGGCCGTACCTTAATGCAAACGTCTCAGTGACTGAACGGCTGTCTCGCATTCCGGGCGGACATCTCGCCAACTCCGGTGGCCGAGCGGCCGAGCGGGGTCGTGTCGGATCAAGCGGTCCGCGCCGGGGCCTGACGGGGCCCATTGCGCGGCCATGGCGCGCGCAATGGGCTGAAATATAGGCCGCTCTGCGCTATTTACCTGATTTGCCGCCGTTGTCGCGGCGATCCAGGGCGGTCTGCACGGCCCGGGTCGCTTCGTCGTGTTGGTCGTCGGCCGGCGCGGCAACGCGGTTGTGGTTCATGGAATCGGGCTCCGATTTCGCGATCTTGATATGGCCTGCGCATGGACGCGATGGCCTGCCTCAGCGAGACAGCGATGGCTGCCTTGGGTCTCACGGCCAGCGCCCCTACCCGCGGCGGGTCGCCGGCCTGCCCAACTCTCAGGCCCCGCCGCGGCAGCGAAGGATAAGTACGAAGCGCCGCATGACTCTGCCGATGTTACCTGCCCGTTACGCCACCTGTCTCAGGGCATCTCACATGCCGAGATACCCCCGTGAAAACGTCAGTTCGTCTCGATATCGACACGGCGGCCCATGTCGGCGCCGATGGCGGTGCGGATCGTCTCCAGGAGGTCGGCGGGGATCGCGCTGTCGACCGTCAGCGCGATGAGCGCCGTGCCGCCCTTCGCGTCGCGCCCGACCTGCATGCTCGCGATGTTGACCTGCTGCTCGCCGAGCAGCTTGCCCACCACCCCGACGATGCCGGGTCGGTCCACGTAGCTGAAGAACGCCATGTGCTCGGTCGGCACGATCTCCATGTCGTAGCCGTTGACCTCGACGATCCGCTCGATGTGCTTGGGCCCGGTGATCGTCCCGGACACCGACACCACCGAGCCGTCGGCCATCGTGCCGCGCACCGTCACCAGGTTGCGCCAGTCGGGGCTTTCCTCGCTGGTCAGCAGCGTCACCTCGACGCCGCGGTCGCGGGCGAGCAGCGGCGCGTTGACGTAGGTGACCGCCTCTTCGACCACGTCGGTGAACACGCCCTTGAGCGCGGCCAGTTCGAGCACCTTGACGTCGTACCGGGTGATCTCGCCGCGGACCTCGACGTCGAGCCGGACGGGCACGCCGCCCGCCAGCGCGGTGAAGATGCGGCCGAGCTTTTCCACCAGCGGCAGGCCCGGCTTGATGTCCTCGGCCACCGCGCCGCCCTGCACGTTGACGGCGTCGGGCACGAACTCGCCGGACAGCGCGAGCCGCACCGACCTGGCCACCTGCGTGCCGGCCTTCTCCTGGGCCTCGTGGGTGCTGGCGCCCAGGTGCGGGGTGACCACGACGTTGTCGTGGTGGAACAGCGGGCTGTCGGTGCACGGCTCGGTGGCGAACACGTCGATGCCCGCCGCGGCGACCCTGCCCTCCTTGAGCGCGAGGTCGAGCGCCGACTCATCGACGATGCCGCCGCGGGCCGCGTTGACGATGCGCACCGACGGCTTGACCACGCGCAGCTCGCGGTCGCCGATGAGCCCGGCCGTCTCGGCGGTCTTGGGCAGGTGCACGGAGATGAAGTCGCTCTCGGTGAGCAGCTCTTCCAGCCCGACCAGCCGGACGCCCAGCTGCGCGGCGCGGGCGGCCTGCACATACGGGTCGTAGGCGATGATCTTCATGTCGAAGCCGGCCAGCCGCTGCGCGACGAGCACGCCGATGCGGCCCAGGCCGAGCAGGCCGACGGTCTTGCCCTGCAGCTCGACGCCGGTGTATTTGCTGCGCTTCCACTCC
The DNA here is from genome assembly GCA_035765195.1 of Streptosporangiaceae bacterium. Lineage (GTDB taxonomy): Bacteria > Actinomycetota > Actinomycetes > Streptosporangiales > Streptosporangiaceae > CALAED01. The sequence continues at coordinate 4,328 of DASTYC010000025.1, read as the reverse complement.
CCCCGCTTGAGCGCGGAGTGTCCCTGCGGCACGTTACGGGCGGTCGCCAGCAGCAGCGCGATGGCGTGCTCGGCCGCGGTGACGATGTTGGACGTCGGCGCGTTGACCACCATCACCCCGGCCTTGGTGGCGGCCTCGACATCGACGTTGTCGAGTCCGACCCCGGCGCGGGCGACGACGCGCAGCGCGCGCGCGTGCGCGAAGACTTCCTCGTTGACCTTGGTCGCGCTGCGCACGATCAACGCGTCCACGTCACCGACGGCGGGCAGCAGCAGCCCGCGATCGGAGCCGTCGACGTGACGGACCTCGAAGTCGTCCTCGAGCATCGCGATGCCCGCGGGTGAGAGTTCTTCGGCGACCAGGACGACAGGCTTGCTCACGGAAAAAGATCCCTCTTCTGGCTGGTACGGACGCAGGCAAACCGCGAGTGACCCCCGTCGTGCTCGCCCGTCGCCGAGTTTAGCCGTCCGGTCGCGCCGCCCTTCGACCGGCCACCGGGGAGTTCAATGCCCGGGCGTCCGCATTTGGTCACCTGATCCGCTTGTCACGACATTCGCGACATATACATCGTTTTGAGGGGGTGCACGGAGAACGGCCGACGGGGGAGTCCAGTATGTCCGGCACGCTTTTCCTCTCCGCCTACCCGGCGTACGCGACCACGGGAGGGCTCGACGAACTGCGCGCCAGGGAGTACGGCTACCTGGACGCGAGCGGGCACGTCTACCTCGACTACACCGGCGCCGGGCTGCCTTCGTGCGCCCAGCTGGCGGCGCACGCCGATCGCCTGCGCGAGGGCTGCTTCGGCAACCCGCACTCGGAGAACCCCTCGTCGATCGCGGCCACCGCGCTCGTCGACCGGGCCCGGGCGGCGATCTTGTCCTATTTCAACGCCGCATCCGATGAGTACTGCGTCATCTTCACCCCGAACGCGACGGGTGCGTGCCGGCTCGTCGCGGAGTCCTACCCCTTCACCGCCGGGGCGCGCCTCGTGCTGACGTCCGACAACCACAACTCGGTCAACGGCATCCGCGAGTACGCCCGGGCGCGCGGCGCCACGACCGGCTACATTCCGCCCGACTCGGCCGACCTGCGCGTCTCCACCAAGGCCGTCCGGCGAGCGCTGGCCGCCGGGGAGGGCGGCGGACGCGGCCTGTTCGCCTACCCGGCGCAGAGCAACTTCACCGGCGTGCAGCATCCGCTCGGCTGGATCTCGCTGGCGCAGTCGTACGGCTACCACGTCCTGCTGGACGCGGCGGCGTACGCGCCCGCCAACCGGCTCGATCTCGGCGCGGTGCATCCGGACTTCGTGTCGATCAGCTGGTACAAGGTGTTCGGCTACCCGACGGGCGTGGGATGTCTGATCGCCCGCCGCGAGGCGCTCGCCCGCCTGCGCCGGCCTTGGTTCTCCGGCGGCACGATCAAGGCGGCGAGCGCGCTCGGCGGCCGGCACGTGCCCGCCCGGGACGAAGGCGGGTTCGAGGACGGCACGCTCAACTTCCACGCCATCCCCGACGTGACGGTGGGGCTGGCCTGGGTGGAGGGCATCGGCATCGACGCCATCCACGAGCGGGTGGCCTGCCTCACCGGCTGGCTGCTCGAACGGCTGGGCGACCTGCGGCACCGCAACGGGACGCCCATGGTCCGGGTGTACGGGCCGGTGACCGGCGAAGGCCGCGGCGGCACCGTGGCGCTCAACCTCCTCGACCCGGACGGCGAGATCATCGACGAACGGGCGATCGCGCGCGACGCCGCCGCGTGGAACATCTCGCTGCGAACCGGCTGCTTGTGCAATCCGGGCGCGGGCGAAGGCGCGTTCGCCATCGACGGCGATCTCCTCGCCCTCCGGATCTCGCGGCCGGACCTGACGATCGACGACTACCTTCCGATGCTCGGCCTGCCCTCGGGCGGCGCGATCAGGGTGTCGCTCGGGCTGGTGTCCAACCTGGCCGACGTGGAGCTGTTCATCCGGTTCGCGACCGAGACCTATCGGGACCGCACGCCCGACTACGCCGGGCTGCTGCCGCGTGAGCGCTGCTGAGTCACGCGGCGTCCGGGCCGGGCAACGCGGACCGCCCGGCCCGCGCGGCGACCACCTGGTCGCCCTGGCTCCCCCGCGCCGGCGGCAGGCCGGCCTCGCAGTGGTCGAGCCAGCGGATCTCCGCCTCAGCCTGGAAGATCATGGAGTCGAGCACCAGCCGCCACGCCGTGGCGAACGCGGCGGCATCGCCCGGCGCGTCGGCGTCCGGGCGGACTGCGGCCTCTTCCCGCAGCCGGCCGAGGTCCCGCAGCGTACGCAGCGTCGCCCTGCGCTGGATCTGGACGACTTCGCGCGCGTCGACGCCTGGGGTGGTGACGGCCATCGCCACCTTGATCACCAGTTCGTCGCGCGGGCGGTCGCCGCGCTCGACGGGCGTGGCGAACCAGGAACGCATCTCGTCGGCGCCTTCGGGCCGCAGGCGATAGACGTAGCGCCCCTCGCGGTCGGCCGCCATCCGGTCGGCGAGACCGTCGCGTTCGAGCCGGGACAGCGTGGAGTACACCTGCCCGATGTTGAGCGGCCAGGTGATGCCGGTCGATGACTCGAACTCGCTGCGCAGCTGGTAGCCGTAGCGCGGCCCCCTGGCGAGGAGGGCGAGCAGCCCATGACGGATCGGCACGGTCACCGAGTATGCATAGCCCTCCGGCGCCGAGGCAATACCCCGTATGCAATACCTGATCCCACGAAGATCGAGCAATTCACGTGCCGCAAATCTGATCATTGCCCGAGAAGCCATCCTGGGTGCCGCTTAGTTTTGTGTGCTGCGCCGGTCTATCTACCGACACCACCTGATTCGAAGGGACTCCCGATGGCAAAGGTCATCTCCACGCTGTTCATCTCGGTCGACGGTGTGGCCGAGATCGACCCTGATTGGCACTTCCCGTACTTCGACGAGAACATGGGCCGCGCGGTCGGCGAGGACTATGACACCGCTGACGTGCTGCTTATCGGCCGTGAGACCTACGACAGCTTCGCCGGAGCCTGGCCCGACCGCGAGGCGGCGGGCGGGGAAGACGCGCCGTTCGCCAAGCAACTCGGGGACATGCGCAAGGTGGTCGTCTCGCGTCAGCCGCTGGAGTTCTCCTGGCGCAACTCCGAGCTGATCAAGGGCGATCTCGTCGACGCCGTCACCGCGCTCAAGGCCGATGCCGGCATCCGCGGCATCCTCATCCCCGGGTCGATCTCCGTGGTGCGGCAACTGCTCGCCGCGGGCCTGGTCGATGAGCTCCGTCTGCTGGTGCATCCGGTGGCGGCGCGTAAGGGGCGCAAGCTGTTCGACGACGGCGACGCTCCGTACCACCTGAGAATGACGGCGACGGAGGCATTTCCGACGGGCGTGATCCGCGTGATCTACTCGCCGACCGCGGCACCCGCCAAGACCGGCTACGACGAGATCAAGGAGCAGGTACCCGAAGGGAAATAGCCGCCGCGACCGGCGTTCCAATTCACCGCATGAGCCCGCGGCTCCGGCTTTCTAATGCCGGTCTCGTCCCATGGTGTAGAACTGCGGGTTGGGCCGCAGCGCCGTCAGATGGGCCAGCCGGTTCGACATCGCGAAGAGCGCGGTGATCGCACCGATGTCCCAGATCTCCTCGTCGGTGAGTCCGGCCGCCCGGGCCCGGGCGAGGTCGGCCTCGCCGAACAGCTCGGGCTCGCGGGTCAAGGCCAACGCGAGATCGACGATCGCCCGGGCGCGCTCGTCCAGCTCGACGTTCCACGGATTAGTGGCCACCCGATCGGCCAGCTGCGGGTCCTTGGTCCGGATGCGCAAAATGGCGCCGTGAGCCACGACGCAGTAGCCGCAGTGATTGGCCCCGGAGGTGGCCACCACCACCAGTTCCCGCTCGGCCTTGCTCAGCCCGTCGGAGCGGTCCATCAGCGCATCGTGATAATCCAGAAAGGCCCGCAGCTCGGCGGGCCGGTGGCCCAGTGCCCGGAAGACGTTGGGCACGAAGCCGGTCTTCTCGGCGATCGCCCCGATCCGATCGCGCAGGTCCGTTGGCAACTCCTCCAGCTCAACCACGCCGAACCGGCTGTCGGCCACGATTTCCTCCTCTATGGGACCGCGCGTCGTTCCTACACTCTGCCTCAGAACGCGCAGGGCAGCGATGCGATGGCGTTGACGAAGCTGGTGCGCTGGCGTACGGGTGGGGCGGTGGCGTGGATGGCGGGCAGCCGGGTGAACAGCTCGTGCAGCATGACGGTGATTTCGCGGCGGGCGAGGTGTGCGCCGAGGCAGAAGTGCGGGCCGGGTGCGCCGAAGCCGACGTGCGGGTTGGGTGAGCGGGTG
>DASTYC010000024.1:0-150759 GCA_035765195.1 Streptosporangiaceae bacterium | reverse complement strand
GTCCCCACAGCGCGGGGGAGACCGGGCCGAACAGCAGCACGGACGGGGTCCGGTAGGCGGTGGCGAGGTGGCCGACCCCGGTGTCGCCGCACACGACCAGGCGGGCGGCGGCGACCAGGGCGGCGAGGTCGAGCGCGCTGGAGCAGCGATCCGGGGTAGTCGTCGCTGATGCCGCCGATCCACGGGACGCCGGCCGGCCGCAGCAGCAACGCCAGCGGCAGCGGCGACTGATGGAACGACGTGAGGATCAGCGCGCGGTCGAAGCGCTCCGCCGCGATGGTCTGGACGAGCCGGTCGATCTCGGCGCGGTCGACGGGCTCCGGCTCGGGGTCGATCCACGGGGCGCACCATTCGAGCAGGCGGTCCACGACGGGCAGCAGGTCGGCGGCGCCCCGGCCGCGCGGGCCGCACAGCATGACGACCTCGTCGGCGCGTGCGGCGACGGCGCGTACGGCGGGACCCGAGAGGAGCACGTCCCCGAGGTTGTCCAGCCGGACGATCAGCACCTTCACCGCGATCGTCTCAGCGCCAGGAGACGACGCCCGTCGCAGGAGCGGTCGCCGCGGCGCGGGACAAGGCCGAGGGCGAGGTCGACGGCGGCGTTCAGATCGGCGGCCACCTCGGCGGCGCGGCCGATCTCCTCGGGCCGGGTCCGGGCGGTCGGCACCAGGATGCCGCGTGCCCCGGCGGCGCGCGCCGCGTCGACGTCGCTGCCGATGTCTCCGATGACGACGCACTCGGCCGCGGTGGTGCCCAGCCGGCGCGCCGCGCGCTCGATCAGCCCGGGTCGCGGCTTGCGGCAGTCGCAGCCGTCGTCGCGGCCGTGCGGGCAGATCTCCCACACGTCGATCGGGCCGATCAGCTCCTCCGCGCGCGCGTTGACCCGGCGAACGTCGCCCGCGGTGATCCGGCGCGCGGCGACCCCGGACTGGTTGGACACCACGCCGATCCGCACGCCCCGCTCGCGCAGCCGGTCGAGCGCGCGCCGGGCGCCCGGGACCTGCACGACGCGCGTGGCGTCGCCGTTGTACGGCACGTCGCGGATCAGAGTGTCGTCGCGGTCGAACAGCACCGCTGCCGGGCCGCGCCCGGACGTTCGCCGGTGCCGATGGACGAGCAGGCCGCGCAGGCGGTGCGCGACCGCGGCCGGCGGGATGACGACGCTGGTCGCGACCATGCGGGTGATCTCGGCGGGAGTGCGCGGCCCAGGGGCGATGCGCGCCACGGCGAACCGCGCGGTGAGCCCGGCCCACGCGGCCGCCGCGCAGCCCGCCAGGGACAGGCGCGCCGGCCGCGGGCGCACGCCCCGTGCGGCGACGGCGATCAGGCCGGCGGCGGTGGTGGCGAGGTGCCAGGGGAACCTGCCGCGGCGTTCGCCCGCCCGGTCCCGCCAGCCGCGCCCGTGGATCTGGCGCATCAGAACGTCGTCGGCGTTGCCCGCCTGGGCTCGCACCGAGGCCCAGAACCCGGCGGGCCGCACCGGATGCGTCACCCGCCGGGTTCCGCGGACCAGCCGGTGGCCCGCGGCGCGGACCCGCAGCGCGAGGTCGGCGTCCTCGCGGTAGGCCCGGCGGAAGCGCTCGTCGAAGCCCCCGGTCTCGACGAGCACGTTCCGCCGGTAGGCCATGTCCGCGGTGATCCACGCGGCGTCGGCGAGGCCGGCCGTGTTCCGCTCCCAGTCCGTGGGCCGCCGCCCGGCGGGCAGCGGCACCCGCACGGTGCCCTGGGACCCGGCGACGTCGGCGGGCAGGTCGGCGAGGTCGGCGACGACGTCGGCCCGCCAGTCGGGCGCGGGCACCACGTCGTCGTCGACGAAGACGATCCACTCGGCGTTCGCCGTCCACCATCCGGCGTTGCGGGCCGCGGCCGGGCCGCGCCCGCCGGAGCGAAGCACCCGGACGCCGGGTCGCGCCCGCAGGGGCGGTCGCGGGTCGGCGCGGTCGTCGACCACGATGATCTCTTCCGGTGCGGGCCCGTCCGCCGCGGTGAGGGCGTCGAGCAGGACCGGCAGGCTCGGGCGCCCGACCGTGGGCACCACGACGCTGTAGCTGAGGTTCATGCCGCTCATCCGCCGAACACCGCGCCCCGTCTGACGACGTACGGGCCCAGCACCAGCAGGTCGACGGGGGCGGAGCCGAAGCACTCCAGCGCGTCGCGCGGAGAGTCGACCATGGGCCGCCCGGCGGTGTTGAGGCTGGTGTTGACCACGACGGGCAGTCCGGTGCGCGCGTGGAAGGCGTCGATGAGGTCGGCGACCAGCGGCTCGTCGGCGCGATCGATCGTCTGGATGCGGGCGGTGCCGTCCACGTGGACCACGGCGGGAATCCGGTCCCGCCACTCGGGGCGGACGCGGTGGACGAAGAGCATGTACGGGCTGGGCAGCGGCCCGTCGAAGACGGTCGCCGCGTGGTCGAGCGCGACCATCGGCGCGATCGGCCGGAACTGCTCGCGGCCCTTGACGGCGTTCAGCCGCTCCACGTTGCCGGGGTTGCCGGGGTGGGCGAGCAGCGACCGGTGGCCGAGCGCCCGCGGGCCCCACTCGCCGCGGCCCTGGAACCAGGCGACGATCTCGTCGCGGGCCAGCGCGTCGGCGACGGTGGCGGCCAGGTCGCCGGGCCGCTCGTAAGGCAGCTTCGCGGTCTCCAGTCGGTCGGCGAGCTGTTCGTCCGTCCATTGCCGGCCCAGGTCGGCGCCGGGCATGGGCTGTGGAGCGTCGCCGCGGGAGACGGCGACGTGCAGCGCGGCGCCCAGCGCGGTGCCGGCGTCGCCCGCCGCGGGCTGGACCCAGATCTCGTCGTAGGGCCCCTGCTCGGCCAGCCGGGTGTTGGCCACGCAGTTGAGCGCGACGCCGCCGGCCATGGTGAGCCGCGTCGACCCGGTGCGTTCGTGCAGCCAGGCCGCCAGCTCCAGCAGGACCTCTTCCAGCCTGGCCTGGACGCTGGCGGCGAGGTCGGCGTGGTCTTGTGTCCAGGGCTCGTCGGCGTCGCGCGCCTTGGCGAGCGCTCCCCAGTCGATCGGGTCGGTGGCGAACCCGCCGTCCCCGGTGGCCCGCACGTACTCGCGCAGCGAGTCGCGGAACCGGGGCCGGCCGTAGGACGCGAGCGCCATCACCTTGTACTCGTCGCTGGAGCGCAGGAAGCCCAGGTGCTCGGTCAGCTCCTCGTACATCAGGCCGAGCGAGTGCGGCAGCCGCTGGCTCGCCAGCTGGGTCAAGACGCCGGCCGAGTAGGTGCCGGACAGATGAGAGTGCGCCTCGCCCCGCCCGTCGAGAACCAGGACGTCTCCGTCGCCGCCGAAGGGCGCGGCGAGTCCCGCCGACGCGGCGTGCGCGACGTGGTGCGGCACGTACTCGAAGTCGGCGGCGTCGATCCCGGGCAGTGCGGTCGCGAGGAAGTGCGGGGCCCGCTGCGCGTAGATCGTGCGCAGCTGCTCCCACCGCTCGTCGGTGCCGACGAGGCCCTGCAGGATCATGGACGGGTCGTAGGAGTAGGCGACGACGTCGAGGTCCGACGGCGTGAGGCCCGCTTCCTCGAGACACCAGCGCGCCGCCTGTTCAGGCAGCTCCCACGCCGAGAAGGGAACGGGACGCTTGCCGTGCTTGCGGCGCGAGAACCGTTCCTCTTCGGCGGCCGCCACCACTCGCCCGTCGACGACGAGCGCGGCGGCCGGGTCGTGAAAGATCGCGTTGATGCCGAGGACGCGCATACGAAATCTCCGTCCAGCAGGAAGTGTGGGGAAACGGCAGGGGAGACCTGTCTCCGGAGATCGCCGGCGTCTTGGGGATCTCACCCAAACGTAATTCGGGTAACCGTGAAAGACGGTCTCAAACCGACACGCGGACTCTCGGGGGCGAGTTGAGGTGAATCCGCGCTGTTGAGACGCTTGCGACGAACCTTGCGGCGGGTGGCCGCGAGATTGCCCGTCCGCGTACGGGTCGGGGGCGGCGCATGCGCTTCACGGTGGTAGTGATCGCGGGCCGCGCTGGGGGCCGGCCGGCCGGTGCCGGATGAGGTCGAGGCCGCGCTGCGGCGATTGGAACGGGCGGCACAGGAAGGACAGCGCAAGTCCGCTTGACCCCATTGAACCCAGGGCTATCACGTGTACGCGCGTCGACGGAGCCGAAGACGGCGGGCGTCAGACGACGGCGAGCACGGTGATCGCGATCAGCGTGCCGCCGACCGCGTACGCGGCATAGTCGTTGACCGATCCGTTGTGCGCGGCGCGCAACAGCCGCACCGGCAGCGGTTCGCGAACGCGCATGTACCAGGCCGCCACCAGCGCGCCGAGGACGGTGCAGCAGGCGAGGGTGAGCAACTGGGTCGGCTCCAGGTAGTGGAAACGGGATCGGCGGCGGCTGGGTCGTGCCTGATCCGGAGAGCACGGCGGCCGCGTAGCGCGCCGGCCGCAGCAGGCTGCCGGCCGCCGGGCCCAGCACGTGATCGAGCGCGAACCGCGGCGCGACCCCGGAGGCGACACAGCACGCCGACAGTGCCGCGAAGCCCGTCACCATCCCGGGGTGCAGCCGTTCCATTTCCCCGTACGCCTCCGCGCGCGGCCGGAAGAACGCCAGCCACGCCGCGCGGCCCAGCGCGGCGACCGTGATGACCTGGGCCGCCAGCAGCGCGGCGACCAGGCCGAGCCGGCCTTCCTTGAGCAGCGGCTCGTGGATCAGGGAGACCGACACATAGCCGCCGAGCCCGGGCACGCCGGCGATCGACCCGACCGCCACCACGAAGGCGGCCGTCACGATCGGCATGGTGCGGGCCAGTCCGCCCATCTCCGACAGCCTCGTCATGCCGGTGCGGTGGATGATCGCGCTGGCGCAGAGGAAGAGCAGCCCCTTGAACAGGGCGTGGTTGACGATGTGGTAGGTCGCGCCGGCGATCCCCGGTGCGACGCCCGTCGCGAACCCGACCACGACCAGCCCCATCTGCGAGACGGTGTCGTAGGCGAGCAGCCGCTTGAGGTCGTCTTGGGCGAGCGCGAGGACGGCCCCGGCCAGCGCCGAGATGACCCCGGCGACCATGAGCAGGCCGAGCACCGCGGTGCGCCCCGGCGGGTAGACCTGGAACGCCAGCCGCGCCATCGCGACGACGCCCATCGCCACCATGAGTCCCGAGAACAGCGCCGACACCGGCCCGGGGGCGGCCTCGTGCGCGTCGGCGAGCCAGCCGTGGAGCGGGATCAGGCCCGCCTTGGTGGCCAGCCCGGCGACGAGGAGGCCGAGCGCGATGAGGTCGGCCGTGGTCGTCCGGCCGCGGAGCGCGGTGCTCAGCTGACCGAAGTTGAGCGCGCCGTGCTCGGCGTACAGCAGGCCGATGCCGACGAACACGATGAAGCCGGCCATGGTGGTGAGTATCGCGATCTTGAAGGCGGCCTCCAGCGCGATGGGCCGTTCGAGGAAGAAGCCGGTCAGCCCGAAGCTGGCGATGGCCGCGACCTCGAACCACACGAACAGGTTGAACAGGTCGGCGGTCAGGCCCACGCCGATCAGCGCCGCGAGCAGCAGCTGGAACAGGCAGGCGTAGCCGCCCAGCTCGCGCGGGCCGAGCCCGCCCTGTTCGGACAGCGTGTAGATGAGCAGCAGGGCGCCGACGACCGCGCAGGTGAGCGCGTAGCACAGCCCGAACGGCTCGGCGGCGAAGGCGACGCCGAGGGCGCGCCCCTGGACCGGCGTCCACAACCCCATGTAGTGGGAGATGGTCTGCCCGCCGAACACGCGCGGGGCCATGAGCAGCAAGACCGCGGCGGTGCCGGCGAGCGATGCGGCCGAGACGAGCACAGGCAGCCGGGTGGACAGCCGGGCCAGCAGCGGTGCGACGACCGCCCCGCCGATGGGGATCACGACGGCGAGCGGCAGCAGCGAGCCGAGCAGCGCGGTGCTCAACGCGTCACCCGCGCAGTTCCCTGACCCTGTCGGCGTCGAGCGTCCGGTAGTGCTGGGCGACGCGGACCACGATGCTCAGGAAGACGGCGGTGATCGCCACGCCGATGACGATCGCGGTCAGACAGAAGTTCTGCAGCACGGGGTCGGCGACGTTGCCCCGCGCCAGGCTCTCGTTGGTCTGGCCGCCCGCGGGGTCGAGCAGGATCGGCGCGGTGGACTTGTCGCGGTAGGCCAGCGAGATCATGAAGAGATACGAGGCGGCCTCCATCAGCGACAGGCCCATCACCATCTTGATCATGTTGCGCCGGGTGAGCAGCGCGTACAGCCCGACGCAGAACATCGCGGCCGCGGCCAGATAGTTGACCAGGATCATCGTTCCTCGCTCCGCGTGCCGGCCTCGCGGGCCTCGTCGGCCCCCTTGTCCGTCTCGTTCGCGTCCGGTTCCGGCTGGTCGGGCGTCCAGTCGTGGCTCATGCCGAGCACGGCGAAGATGACGATGATCAGGCCCGTACCGACCTCCACCAGCTCGCTGGCGGAAAACGCCTGCGCCACGCCGCCCGAAAGGATCGTCTCCGGGGCGGCGAGCGGCAGCCAGTTCGCGCCGAAGGACCCTTCCAGCACCAGCCCGAGCAGCAGGATCACGGTGATCGCGACGCCGCCGGCCAGCTCGATCACCTCGACGAGCGCCGGACGGACGACCCGGCTGATGCGGCGCCGGCCGAACCCGGCGTACGCGAGCAGCACCACGCCGAGCATCACCGCCCCGCCGGGGAATCCCGCGCCCGGCGAGAAGCCGTAGGCGACGATGTAAAGGCCGGCCACGGCGAGCACCGGCAGCGCGATCCGGATCGCGGTGCGGACCACGATGCTCATCGCGTCCGCGGTCTCCGGCGCCGGGACGCCGAGGGGCGTGCGATCGGGCGTCTCCGGCCGGCGTGTGCCCGGGCCCGCGGGTTCCTCGCCCTGCTCCCGGCGTTCGGCCGACAGCGCCAGCCGCTCCTCTTCGTCGGCCCGCTCGGCCGGGTCGGCCGCGGCCCGCTCCCTGGCCGCCGCGGCCTCCTCGCCGAAGTACCCGCGGCGCGGCTCGCGCGGGCGGGTCAGCACGATGACACTGACGACCGCGGCGAGCAGCAGGAACGTCTCGGCGAAGGTGTCGAACCCGCGGGTGCCGTACACGATCTCGTTGACCGGCTCGGTGAGGTTCCAACGCGGCAGCGCGATGAGCATGGCATAGCGCGCGATCACGGAGAGCGGCGCGTGCTCGCGCGGGATGGCGGCCACCGCGACCGCGAGCGCGGCCAGCATGCCGCCGGCGAGCAGCAGCCCCACCGCCCGGCGATGCGCGGGCTCGTGCTCGGCGGCCTCCCGGTCCCGGCCGCTCCGGTGGCGAACGCTAGCGTCCGGCATGCGGCCGCTCGCCTTCTTCGCTCAGGTCGCGTTCGTCGGCGACGGCGGTACGAGACTTGCCGATGGCCACCAGATACAGCACCGGCAGCGCGATCGCGCCGATGACCACCTCGGAGTGCGCCACGTCCGGCGCGCCGAGGATGACGAACAGCACCGAGAGCATGGTGCCGACAGCGGACAGAGCCATCACCGCGCCGTTCAGGTTGCGCAACCGGACGACAAGCACGGCCGACACGAGGATCACCGCGAGCACGAGATAGTCGAGCACCCAGAACATCATCAGCGCGCTCCCTCCCCCTGCTCGCCGTTCTCGCCGTCATGGGTGGCCTGGCGCCGCGGGGTCTTCGGGTCGTCGCGCACCGCGCCGGGCCACATCGGCACGCCGGCCTTGTACGCGGCGCGGGCGAGCGCGTGCGACGAGGCCGGGTTCACCACGAGCAGCAACACGGCGACCAGCAGCGCCCGGCCGCCGAACGGGGTGAGCACCCCGCGGCCGACCACCAGCGCCACCAGCGCCGGCAGCGCCCCCATGGTGATCGTCTTGCTCGAGCACTGGATGCGCGAGTAGACGTCCGGCATGCGCAAGATCCCGACCGCGCCGGAAAGCGAGAACGCCAGCCCGATGGCGGCGAGCGCGATGACGAACGCCTCTCTCATAGCAGGCCCCGCTCCAGGTAGCGGGCCCACACGATGGTGCCGAGGTAGCTGAACGACGCCAGCCACAGGGCCGGGTCGATGTAGATGTAGCGGTCGGTGTAGGCGCCGAAGAACAGCACCGCGAGCGCCGCCTGCGTCGAGATGGTGTTGAGCGCGACGATCCGGTCGGAGATCGTCGGCCCGGCCGCCAGCCGGATGACCAGCAGCGCGGCGATCGCGACCTCGGCGACGGTCACGGCGAGGAACACACTGGTCATGGGGACCCCCGCCGTTCGCCCGCGGCGTCGTCGCCGCCGTTCGTGAGCCGGGCCACGAGCCGTTCCACCGGGCCGTTGATCGCGTCTCGGACCCGCTCGGGGTCGCCGTCCGGCGCGGCGACCGCGTGGTACTGCAACTGGCCGCCGTGGCGATCGACGTCCACCAGCTGGTTGTCGACGATGACCGAGGTGAGCAGGCCGACCGCGGTGAGGCCGGCGGGGGAGCGCTCGTGGGTGGCCGCCACCACCATGCCGCTGCGCAGCGGCCGGCCGGGCGCCCAGATGCGCCACGACAGACGCAGGTTCGCCGCCACGACCCGGCGGGCCGCGACCAACGCCAGCCTCAGCACGATGGCCGACCGCCGCGGATCGAGCAACAGCCATGGCCGGACGGCCTCGCCGAGCGGCGCGAGCGCGACCGCCACCACGGCGGCGATCACCACGCCGAACAGCAGCGTTTCGGTCATGGACGACCAGGTCAGCAGCACCCAGACCAGGAAGGTCCAGCAGAACATGGCCACGACGCGCCGCATGCCGCTGGTCTTCCCTCGCTCGTGGGCTCAAACCCGAGCGTGCGAGCCGGGCAAAGGACGATCTACGAATCCGTTTCGCCGCGATGGCGGCGCCTTGCCGTGCGACAAGTCGGCCGGGTACGTGGTGTTTGCGTAGCCGTGCGTCGCGGCCGTACGTCACAGTCGTGCGCAGGGGACGGGCCGCGGTGCCGACTCCGGCCGTTCGTCCGGCGGATCTAGGAATCGACCGCCCGGCGTGGTTTTATGACTCGACATCAAATGAAATAACTGACCTCAGCTGAATAGCCGGCATCACGCGCCTGGCGGAGGACATGATGGCCATCTCTCATCTTGGTCCGTTGGTACGCGTCACCGCTCCGGTCGCCATGGTGGTCCTGTTGGCCGGCTGCGGAAAGTCCGATTCGGCGGCCGCGCCCGATGTGGACCAGGTCGGGCACACCCTGCTGAACCAGGTCTACAAGATGCTGTACGCGACGGATTCCGCCGACAGCAAGGTCACCGACGCGCTCAACGACAAGTACGTCCCGTGCGGGGACGGCAAGGTCAGGCTGACCTACGCCGTCACGGCCCGGACCACCAGCTTCGCCACCAACACCGTGGCCTTCACCAACCCGAAGGCCAAGAAGACGGCGACGCCACAGCGGATCATCGATGATCTGCTCGCCTTCCTGCCCGAGGTCGGCACGTTCAAGGTCGTGGAACGGGCGGACAACGGCACCACCGCGAAGCTGGTGAACGCGGAGACCTTCACCCGCCTGACCCTGCACTCGCCGGCGACGGATCAGCTGATGATCTCCGGCGAGACCGACTGCCTGAAGGCCAACGCCTCCCGCTCCAAATAGTCGGCGCGGCCACCCGATTGACTCGCGGCATTGACCCCGTCGGCGCGTCCTTCTCATCACCGGGTTTGAGGGCTGTCAAAAACCCGGGCCCGCGCGCCGAGCGCGGGCGCACTGCCGCCCGGCCCGGCCGCGGCTTTACGCGGTCGCGCCGGCAAACGATGATCGTGCCCGCAGGGGCCGAAGGTCCGAAGGGGAAGGCGCCGTCATGGCCGAGCCGCGGGACGCGGGAGCGGAAGCGCGCGACGCGACCGGCGCCGGCGGTCCGCCGGCCCGTCCGGTCAGGCGGCACGTGCTGCGCGCGCTGGGCGGCCTCGGCGGGCTGGCGGTCGCCGCCCCGCTGCTCAGCCGGGCGGCGCCGGCGCTGGTGACCAGTCCGGACACCGCGGGGGCGCCGCGGCCCGAGCAGCTCCATCTGCAGTTCGGCGCCGATGCCGCGCGCGAGATGGCGGTGTCCTGGGCCGCGTCGCGGCGGGCCGGCCGCCCGGTGGTCCGGTTCGGCCGGCCGGGGCACGGGCTCGGCACGCAGGTCGCCGCCGAGGAGCGGGTCTACACGGAGGCGCTCACCGGCGAGATGGTGTTCACCTACCACGCCGTGCTGACCGGGCTGAGCCCCGGCGCCCGCTACGCCTACGAGGTGGCGCATCAGGGCGCCGCGCCGCTGACCGGCTCGTTCCGCACGGCCCCCGCCGGCCGGTCCACGGGTTTCCGGTTCACCAGCTTCGGCGACCAGTCGATCCCGGCGAAGGTCGGCAGGGGCGTCGGACCCGCCACGCCGAACGCGGGCTACATCGTCGACGCGGTGGACCGCCTCGACCCGTTGTTCCATCTGCTGAACGGGGACCTGTGCTACGCCAACGTCAGCGACGCCCCGGTGGCGACCTGGCGGGCGTTCTTCGCCAACAACCAGCGCTCGGCCCGCAACCGCCCGTGGATGCCGTGTCTCGGCAACCACGAGAACGAGGTCGGCAACGGCCCGGAGGGCCACCTTGCCTACCGCACCCGCTTCACCCTGCCCGGCAACGGATCGACCGAGTTCGCCGGCAACTGGTACGCGTTCACGGCCGGGCCGATCAAGGTCATATCGATCAACAACGACGACGTGTGCCTGCACGACGGCGGGTTCAGCTTCCACCGCCGCGACCACGTGCCCGGCTACCGCGCGAAGTACGACCCCTACATCCGCGGCTACAGCCGCGGCCGGCAAAAGCAGTGGCTGGACCGGACGCTGCGCGCCGCCAGCACCGATCCGGACATCGACTGGATCGTCGTGTGCATGCACCAGGTGGCGATGTCCTCCGCGCACTTCAACGGCGGCGACCTCGGCATCCGCCGGGAGTTCCTGCCGCTGTTCGACGCGTACGGGGTCGATCTCGTCGTCGCGGGGCACGAGCACCACTTCGAGCGGACGTTCCCCGTCAAGGGCGTGCTGCCGGGCAGTTCGCTGCTCACGCCGGCGCCGCGGGACACCGCGGACCCCGCCGTGATGGACGCCACGAAGGGCGCCGTGCACATGATCATCGGGGGTGGCGGTCATCCGGTCACCACGCCGCCGACGGCCTTCGACGCCCCGCACGACGGCGTGGTCGTCTACGACGTGGGCCCGGGCGACCCCCTGCACGTGCACCCGTCGCGGACGACCACCGAGCCCGCGCCCTGGTCGGCCTACCGCGACCTGCGCCGGCCGTTCGGCTTCGCCGCGTTCGACTTCGAGCCGCGCGCGCCGGGCGGGCAGACCGAGATCACGGTCACCTACCACGGCGCCGCCCAGGGGTCCCCGGACTATCGAGAACTCGACCGGTTCGTCCTGCGCAAACCCCGCCGCCCGGACTGACCGGACTGACCGGCCTGATCGGCGGGCCGGTGGGTCGGCGGGCCGGTGGGTCGGCGGGCCGGTGTCGCGCAGGACATGCATTTCGGGTTTGCTGGTCGGCATGCGGCGGCGGCCGGCTCGGGGGCCGCGTGGGTCGGCGAGGAGGACGAATGACGGCGTTCGCGAACCAGGCCGAACTGCAAACGGCCGGGGTCAAGGAGTTCGGCGATCGGCGACTGCGCGCCGGCGGGGGTTCGCTGGCGCTGTTCTCGTCCGTTCCGCTGGATCGGGTGCCGCCGGAAACGTCCGAGGCGGTCGTCATCGTCCACGGTGCGTTGCGCAACGCCGGCGACTACTACCGAGTGATCGTGGCCGCCGATCCCGGGGCGCGGCATCGCGTCGTCGTCGCGCCGCAGTTTCTCACCGAGGCGGACCTGCGGACCGGCCCGCGCGGATCGGACTTACTGTCCTGGGGCACCGAGGAATGGAAGGGCGGGCTCGGCCGGGTGAGCTCGTTCGCCGTGCTCGATGAGTTGCTCGGCGTCCTGGGCGACGTTCCCGGCCTGCGGCGCATCACGCTCGCGGGCAACTCAGCCGGTGGCCAACTCGTCAACCGTTACGCCGCGGTAGGACGCGGGCCGGACACGGTGCCCGTGCCGGTGCGGTTCGTCGTCGCCAACCCGTCGACGTATCTCTATTTCGACCGGACGCGCCCGACGCCGAGCGGTTTCGCCGCGCACGACGATCCGCGGGTCGACGAGTGGCGCTACGGGTTCGGCGGAAAGCCGCCGGGCTATGTCCGGGAATCGCCGGACGAGTATTTCGAGCGATATATCGATCGGGACGTCACCTATCTGCTGGGCGCGGAGGATCGCGACCCGGGCGCCGTTCTCCTCGAAGTGCATCCCGCCGCCCTCGCGCAGGGGCGGACCCGGCGCGAGCGGGGCGAGCGCTACCACGAGTACCTGAGGCGGCGGGCGGGAAGGCCCATCCACCGCCTCGTCCTGATCGAGGGCGTCGGTCATGACGCCTCGGCAGTGTTCACCTCGGCGGCCGGGCGCGAATGTCTCTTCGGCGGGCCGCCGCCCGGGTGACGGTCCCGCCCGCCGCGGCGGGTCAGAACATGGGGTGGTCGTTGACCGATGTCTCCGGGAACGGCTGCACGACGTCCCAGTGCTCGACGATCCGGCCGCGCTCGATGCGGAAGATGTCCGCGGCCACGAGGCCCAGGTCGTCCGGCGAGAGCGTGATGAGGCTGTGGGTCAGCACGCGGTCGCCTTCGGCGATGACGGTCCGGATGTCGACGTGCAGTTGAGGGTTCTGCTCGGTGAACGCGGTCACCGCGGCGATGAACGCGTCGGTGCCGTCGGCGAACAGCGGGTTGTGCTGGATGTACATCGGGCCGGCGAAGCGCCGCACCGCCTCCTGCGGCCGCTTCTGGTTGAACGCCAGGTCGTAGAAGCCGACCACGGTCCGCTTGTTGCGCTCGAGACGGGCCCTGCTCCGGCTCGCCGCGTCGCCGGCCGTGCCGGCCTGGTCCGCACGGGCGGCCGCGGGGGCGATGGCGGTAGAGGCGAGGCCGGTGAGCGTGGCGACGGCCAGCCGCCGACGGGTGATGAAGGTCCGCATGGCTTCCTCCGGGGCTGCGCGATGCGCAGGGGACGGGCGGGGTGACTGCGCCCCAGTCTTGACCAGTCGCCCGACTCCCGCCAGATCCCTTCCGTGACAGCGGTCAGGTTCCCCCATC
The DNA here is from genome assembly GCA_035765195.1 of Streptosporangiaceae bacterium. Lineage (GTDB taxonomy): Bacteria > Actinomycetota > Actinomycetes > Streptosporangiales > Streptosporangiaceae > CALAED01. The sequence continues at coordinate 137,619 of DASTYC010000024.1, read as the reverse complement.
ATGACCCCAGGGCTCTTGACACCGGTCGGTCCGAGCCTCCGAGGGGTTGCCCGGGGTGTATGCCTAACGTATACTCGGTTATACGAAGCACATTTCGCCAATAATTCTTCGTAGATCAAGGATCTGTGGCAGTCGCCATCGGAGGTCGGCCGGTATGAGACAAGGAGTATGACGTTTGTCCGATGGCAATCACCCAGGAGCTGGAGGCCGGACCTGGACCTTCTTGACCAACCACGCCCGGGTGCTGATCTGCATAGCCCGAGATCCCACAGGACGTATCCGTGACATCGCCGATGAGATCGGCATCACCGAGCGCGCGGCACAACTCATCATCGCCGACCTGGAACGCGCGAACTATCTCAGTCGGACACGGGTCGGCCGGCGCAACACCTATTCCATAAACCCCCAGCGACCCTTTCGGCATCCTTCGGAAGGCGATCACCGGGTCCAGGAACTCATCTCCGTGTTCGTGGGCCACGACCAAACTCAACGAGGATGAACGTCTCGCCATCGCGAGAGGATCTGGGTAGATGCGCGCCAAGTCTCAACTGTCGGTCCATGTACGAAAACTAACGGCATATGCCCTGGTGACGGCCACCGGATCGGTTGAGCGGGCCACTCGCCCCGTGTTGATCCACCACCTGAACCGCGCGCTGAAACTGACCCGGACCGCGGTGATCATGGACATGAGCGCCGTGGACTACTGCGACTTCAGCGGCCTCAGCGGCATCACGCACGCCTTCCGCACGGCGGATCAGCCGGCTCCGGCACTCGTCCTCGTGGACCCCGCCGATCGGCTGCGGCGGGCCGTGGTCAACACCGCCCTCCAGCCTGTGTACTCCCACACCGATCTGGACAGCGCCGTGCGCTGGCTGGAAACCGGCACCCCCACTGACGACCTGCGACTGCCCCGCGGCACCGGTGCCGTCGTCGATCAGCGGTAGCGGCGCGGGCGCCGTGGCGGGGGCTCGCGCCACGCCGGGCCGGGACGGCCGCCCTCGACGAGGCGGATGAGCAGGGCGAGCAGCATTCCGGTGAGGAAGCCGACGACATGCGCCAGATAGGCGACCGAGCCGGCGCCCGACACCGCGTAGCCCGCCGAGTAGAACCACTGCAGCACGAACCAGAGCCCCAGCACGAACCACGCGGGCAGGCGCAGCGGGATGAAGAACAGCACCGGCACCAGGCTCCAGACCCGGGCGCGCGGGAACAGCACGAGGTAGGCGCCGAGCACGCCGGCGACCGCGCCCGACGCGCCGACGAGCGGGGTGGTGGACTCCGGATCGGCCAGCGCGAAGCCGTACGTGGCGGCGTACCCGCATGCCACATAGAACAGCAGGTAGCGGATCCGGCCGAAGCGGTCCTCGACGTTGTTGCCGAAGATCCACAAGAACAGCATGTTGCCGAGCAGGTGCAGCCAACCGCCGTGCAAGAACATCGCCCACAGCACCGACAGGGCGGGGATCTTGCGGTAGTCCGGCCGCTCGGTCGCGCACGCGACCTCGGAGTCGCCCACGGCGCGCACCTCTCCGGACGGCACGCGCCGCAGCGGCTCGTTGTCGATCAGCTCGCGCGGGATCGCGGCGTACTCGTCGTAGAACGCCGCCTGGCGGCACAACTGCCCGGCGGCCGTGTCGGCGGACTGCGGCGCCAGCGCGATTAGGAACACCACGATGTTGGCCACCACGAGCGCGATGGTGACCAGCGGCGTGCGGCGCAACGGGTTGACGTCGTGGACGGGAATGACCACGCCGGATTCGTGCCCGTCCGCGCGCCGGCCACACGTGCGGAGGCGAAGCGGATCACGCCCGCGGGCCGGGCAGGCCCGCGGGCGTGATCGCCGCCGGATCCGGGTGTGCCCGGAACTCAGCTGTTGAGCGCGTTGAGGGTCGACGTGTAGGCGGGCTTCTTGTTGCCGGCGCTGTCGAACAGCAGCGGGTTCTGCCCGGTACGCCACGAGTCGCTGTCCCGGATGCCCCAGACGGTGATGCCGGTGCACCGCGACACGGCGAGGCAGGCTCGGGTGACGGTGGCGTACACGTTGGCCTGGTTCGAACCGGAGATGTCGAGCTCGGTGATCTGCACGTCCACGCCGAGGTTGGCGAAACGCTGCAGGTTGGCCTGGTAGTCACCGGGCACGGAGTTGGTCAGGTGCGACTGGAAGCCCACGCAGTCGATCGGCACCCCGCGCGCCTTGAAGTCGCGGACCATGTTGAACACGGCGTTGGACTTCGCGTTCTGCCCGTCGGTGTTGTAGTCGTTGTAGCACAGCTTGGCGCCGGGATCGGCGGCCCGGGCGGTGCGGAACGCCACCTCGATCCAGTCGTTTCCGGTGCGCTGCAGGTTGGAGTCGCGCCGCGCCCCGCTGGTGCCGTCGGCGAACGCCTCGTTCACCACGTCCCAGGCGAAGATCTTGCCGCGGAAGTGGGCCGCCACCTGCGTGATGTGGTTGGTCATCGCCGAACGCAGCGTGCTGCCGCTCAGGCCCTGCGCCCAGCCGGGCTGCTGGGAGTGCCAGGCCAGGGTGTGGCCCCGGACGCGCATGCCGCGGCTTTGCGCGTGGCTGACGATCCGGTCGGCGTTGGCGAAATTGAAGCTGCCGCGCGACGGCTCGGTCGCGTCCCACTTCATCTCGTTCTCCGGCGTCACGGAGTTGAACTCGCGGTTCAAGATCGTCACGTAGGTGGAGTCGCCGAGCTTGTTGGCGGCCACGGCCGCGCCGAAGTAGCGGCCGCCCTTCTCCGCCGCCGACGCGCCCAGCGTGCTCGCGGCCGCGGCGGAGGTCGCCAGCAGCACAGCGGCGCCGGCGGCGACGACGCTCGTCCCGGTCAGCCCGAGGGCGGCGCGCACGCTTCGAACTCTTCTCATTTCCATGCCTTTCGTCGGATGGGTCGCGGTCGGCGTAGACAGGTGGAGGGCAGCGCGCCGACGGTGGTCAAGATGACCCCGATGGCAATGGGCGGCGGCCATTCAGGGGTGGCCGGGCTGGGCTTCATCCGGGACCCTCCCACAAAGGTTCCGGCCGCCGATCGGCGAGCTTGCCCGTCGCGATCGGCCCTGCCAAAGGACGCCCAGAAGGTAGGCGGAATTCGGCGGCGTCGTACAGCGAGGCCATTCGGCCGACTGTCGTTCCAGCGCCCGAAGTGCCCGTTGAAGATCGCCGCGCGGCCCGCGTGAACTGGGGCTAAACCGGCACTGGGCGATCTTGACCCGCCATCGGTCCGGTCGTGCACGAACGTGAAAATTCCACTCCGCTCTCGCGGCTACCAGGGATAGAGGCCGCGGACGCGGGCGTGCAGACGGGTCAGCCCCAGCAGCGCGTCGATGAGGGCCGTCCGCTCGCCCACGGCCTGGCCGATCTCGCGTACGGCGGTGAGCAGCGCGTCGATCTCGAGGGGCTTGCCGGCCTCGGCGTCCTGCAGCATCGAGGTCCGCATCGCGCCCAGCCTCCGGGTCACGGCGTTGCGATCCACTGGGCTTTCCTCGATAGGGCAGCCGATCTTCGCGCCGATCGCGGCGGCCTCCGTCATCACGCCCCGGCAGAACGCGTTGACCAGCTCGTCGTCGAGGATCAGATCAGAGGTGGCCCCGGTGAGCACCGACACCGGGTTCATGGTCATGTTTCCCCAGAGCTTGTACCAGATGTCGCGGCGGATGCGGCCGGACTCGGTCGCGTCAATACCGGCCGAGCGGAAGGTCTCGGCCAGCGCGGTCAGCCGGGCGGAGCCGCGGCCGTCCGGCTCGCCCACGATGAACCGGTCGCCGGCCTTGTGCAGCGCGAGCCCGGGCTCGGGCGCGCTGGCGGCGATGTGCACCACGCAGCCGATGACGTGCCGCGTGGGCAGCGCGGCGGTCAGCGTCCCGCCCGGATCGACGCTCGGCAGCCGCAGCCCGTCGCACGGACCGCCGAACCCGTCGAAGAACCACCACGGCACGCCGTTCATCGCCGAGACGATGACCGTGTCCGGGCCCAGCAGCGGTCCGATGCCGGCGGCCACGGAAGGCAGCGCCGGCGCCTTGACGGCGATCACCACGACGTCCTGTGGGCCGAGCTCGGCCGGCTCGTCGGTCGCCCGCACCGGCCCGGTCAGCAGACCGTCGGCGGTCCGCAGCCGCCAGCCATGGGTCCGCAGAGCCCGCAGCGTCGCGCCCCGCGCCACCGCCGTGGTCTCGTGACCCGCCGCGGCGAGCCGGGCGCCGATGTAGCCGCCGACCGCCCCGGCACCGACCACGCAGATGCCGCCCATCTCCGCCACAGCACTCACTCCCGACAAGGCGCTCGCCCGGCTGCGTTCCGCCGAGAACCCGGATAACGGTCCCGAAGTCCGCCTCCATGATCCCGCGCGCGCCCGATCGGCGGGGCCGCGTCCGGTCAGGCGGCCGTCGGATGGACGGACACGTGCACCGCCGACTCGCCCGGCACCTCCCCGGCGAGGGTCTCGATGGCCAGCGCGGTGTCTTCGAGGCCGAAGGTGTGCGTGTGCATCTTCTCCAGTGGGAAGCGGCCGGACTCGATGAGCGCGATGGCCTCCGCGTAGGCACGGGCGTCCACCCCGAACGCGCCGAGCACCGTGAGCGCGCGGTTGATCATCAGGTCGGTGCGCAGCGGGATCTCGCGGTTCCCCTTGAGCCCGGCGAGGACCACCCGGCCGCCGTGCCGGGCCGCGAGCAGCGCGTCGGTGATCGGCTCCGCGGCCATCGGCGTCAGCTCCAAGACCACGTCGGCCATCGCGCCGTCGGTGATCTCGCGGACCCGTTCGACGGTGTTCTCCGCCGCCTCGCCGTCGACCACGATGGTGTGGTCGGCGCCGAACTCGCGTGCCAGCGCGAGCTTGTGGTCGTCGGCCTCCAGGCCGGTCACGATGATCGTCCCGGCGCCCGCGGCCCGCGCCGCGATGACACAGGCGAGGCCGCGCTGGCCGGCGCCGAGCACGAGCACCGTGTCACCCAGCCCGACCCCGCCGAGGTGGCCGGCCCAGCGCACCCCCGCGCCGAGCGGGTTGTACATGGCCGCGATCTCGGCGGGCAGGCTCGCGTCGATCTTGTGCACGATCGTGCCGGGGGACAGGTAGAGGTACTCGGCGAAGCCGCCCCACAACGCCGGTTCCAGGTCGATCGGACTCACCCCGTGACCGGCGGTCCGGTTCGGGCAGGCCTGGTAGCGGCCGGTCAGGCAGTGCTGGCAGTACCGGCACGGCACGATGACCTCCAGCGCCACCCGGTCGCCCGGCCCCACCCCCCACCGCGCCGCGGCCCGCTCGCCGATCTCCTCGATGACGCCGAGCGGCTCATGTCCGGGAATCATCGGCTTCCAGCCGTCCCGCCGCAGGTGGCCCTTGTACATCTCGACATCGCTGCCGCAGATGCCGTTGGCCTCGACCCGCAGGAGGCCGTCGTCAGGCCCGATCTTCGGGCGCGGGAACTCGCGGAGCTCGATCTTCCGCGGACCGGTCTGGACGGCGGCGCGTACGGTCTCTCCCATGTCAGGCGGCCTTTCTCGGGCTGGTCGATCGACCCTGTAGGGAACGGAGGACGAAGCGCGCTACCGCCCGTTTCGCCCTTCCCCACCATGTCCGGGCAGGTACGGCGATAGCGACGGAGGTTTCGCGTCACGGAAACCGGTCCGCCGCCGCGCACCCGGCACCCCACGTCACGATGTCTTCCGTCCCACGAAAGCCCGCTATGCCGCGCCGGTGGCGTGTGGTCACCTCGCCCTAAGAAACGAACGTCCGTGAGCCAGGCCACATTGGGGGTGGGTCGTGCTCCGTGGTCGAGGTGCCGGCCTTCGCCGTGGCGCTTCGAGGTACCGCACCGGTGACTGAAGCAGGAGGACGCGGGTGAGAACGAAATTCCAGCTGATGGCCGCGCTGATGGCGGTGGTCTTCGGCGCCGTCGCGTGCAGCCAAGGGGCGTCCACCGGGGCCGCACCCAGCGCCGCCGGGTCGCCGCAGCGCGGCGGTCAGCTCATCGTGCTCAAGGACAACTCGTTCGACGGGAGCTGGCCGACGGGACTCGACCCCGCCACCAACGCCACGGGCGGGGCGAACATCGCCCAGATGGCCGCGATCTACGGCGGGCTGTTCCAGCTCACCGCCAACGACGACGGCAGCGGCGCCAAGGTCGTGCCGCACCAGGCCGAGAGCTTCCAGATGCTCGACGGCGGCAAGACCCTGAAGATCAAGATCCGGAGCGGGATCACCTTCAGCGACGGCACCCCGCTGGACGCCGAGGCCGTGCGGTTCAACATCCAGCGCAACATGGACTCGACCTGCACGTGCCGGCCGATCTGGCAGCTGGCCAAGAACGGCATCACGACGGAGGGCACCGACACCGTCGTGCTGCGCTTCATGGTGCCGACCGCGTCGGCGGTGAACAACTTCCCGATCGCCAACGTCAACTGGATCGCCTCGCCGGCCGCGCTGAAGAAGATGGGCCCGGACAAGTTCCGGCTGACACCTGTCGGCGCCGGGCCGTTCAAGGTCGTGTCCAACCGGCTCAGCTCCGAGCTCGTGCTCGAGCGCAACCCCACCTACTTCAAGCAGGGCCTGCCCTACCTGGACCGGCTGACGTTCAAGGCGATCGGCGGCGACCAGGCGGCCTACCAGGCGCTGCTGGCCGGTCAGGCGGACGCGTTCGAGGGCATGACCACCACGCCGCTGCTGGACCAGGCGACGAAGAACGACAAGCTCACCGTGACGGTGCAGCCGCCGACGTCCCCGTACGTCGTCCAGCTCAACACCAAGATCGCGCCGTTCAACAACGAGAAGGCGCGCCAGGCGATCTACTACGCGACGGACTTCAACGCGATCGCGCGCGGCGTGTTCAAGAACAAGTTCCCGGTCAGCCAGACGTTCACGGCCCCGGGCGGGCTCTTCCACCACCCGCAGGGAGTGCCCGGCTACCGCGGCTACAACCTGGCCGAGGCCAAGCGGCTGGTCCAGGAGGTGGGCGGCATCACCGTCACGCTGGGCACGCTCGCCGACTACGTCGCCCGGCAGGTGAACATCGCGCTGCAGACGCAGTGGCGGCAGGCCGGCATCAACGTGAAGATCGAGGACTACCAGCTCAACCGGCTGGTGCAGACGTTCAACGGCGGCAAGTGGCAGGCGATGCTGCAGACCGCGGGGGCGTGGGACCCGGCCGCGGGCGTCGGCGTCGCGTTCCGGTTCGCGTCGACCTCGCCGTTCACCGGCGTCAAGGACGACCACCTGGACGGTCTGCTGAACCGGGCCGCCGCCGAGGTCGACCCCGCGGCGCGCGACAAGCTCTACGCCGAGGCGGGCAAGTACATCAGCGACAAGGCCTACGCCCCCTTCGGCCTCGCCTTCGCCCCGGCCAACCTGGCGGTGAAGGGCGTGCACGGACCGGGGCTGACCACCAAGATTCCGCCGCTCGTGGTCAACTCGGGGATCTTGTGGGACCAGGTCTGGCGGGACAAATGATCCGACTGGAGGACCACGTGCAGGCGGCGTGCACCTAGCGCACGCCGAACGTTGAGCGGGAGGCCCCTGTGAGCGAGCGGGAGGCGCGGTGACGGAGGCCATCGCAAGGCGGCCGGGCTACCGGAGCACCTGGACGCAGGTGTTCCGGTCGCCGGCCGCCCGGCTGGTTGTCAAGCGGCTGCTGCTGGCGATCCCCATCACGCTGGGGGTCACCATCCTGACCTTCTGGGTGATCAATTTGATCCCCGGAAATCCGGCGCAGGCGCTGCTGGGTCCGGAGGCGACCCCGGACCAGATCCGCGCGATGGAGATCCAGCTCGGGCTGGACCGGCCGGCGCACGAACGCTATCTGGACTGGCTCGGCGGCGCGGTCACCGGCGACCTGGGCACCTCACTGGTCAGCGGTCAGGCGGTGGCCCCGCAGCTGACCGAACGGCTGGCCGTGACCGGTGAGCTGATCTTGCTTGCGCTGGTCGGCGCGCTGGCGCTCGCGGTGCCGGTGGCGCTGCGGGCGGCGCACCGGCCGAACGGCCTGTTCGACCGGATGACCACGATCGTGAACGTGACCGGGCTGTCCGTGGCCAACTACGTGCTGGCGTTGCTCCTCGTGCTGGTGTTCTCCGTAACGCTGGGCGCGCTGCCCGCCATCGGGTTCGTCCCGCTGTCGGAGAGCATCGGCGGCAACCTGACCTCGCTGATCCTGCCCGCCACCGCGCTCGGGTTCCCGCTGCTTTGCGTCTACACCCGGTTCCTGCGCGCCGACCTGGTCGATCAGATGCAGGGGCAGGACTACGTGGTCACGGCGCAGGCCAAGGGGATCGAGCCCTGGAAGGTGCTGGTGCGCCATGCCCTGCGCAACTCCTCGTTCGGGCTGATCGCGCTGGTCGGCCTGAACCTGGGCACGCTGATCGGCGTCACCGTGATCATCGAGCAGATCTTCGCGCTGCCCGGGATCGGGCAGTTGCTGTTGCAGGCCATCAACGCCCGCGACGTCGTGGTGATCCAAGCGGTGGTCGTGGTGTTCGCGGTGGTGACGGTGCTCGCGAACCTGGCGGCCGACCTGCTGCAAGCCATACTCGACCCGAGGATCCGCTATGGCGATCGCTGAGGCCACCCCGTCCGTCGTCGCCGGCGCGCCGCCGGCTCGGTCGACCCGGGCCTGGCTGCGGCTGCTGGGGATCGTCGTCCCTGCCGGGCTGGTCGTGCTGGTGGTGCTGGCCTGCTTCCTCGGCCCGCTGGTGCTGCCGATCCCGCGGCCGACCGGCGGCAACATCATCGATGCCTACCTGCCGGCCTTCTCTCCGGGCCATCTGCTCGGCACCGACCCGAACGGCAACGACATCCTGTCGCGCATCCTGCACGGCGGACGCAACTCGCTGATGGTCGCGGTCGCGGTGAACCTGATCGGCATGGTCATCGGCGGCTCGTTCGGCGCGCTGTCGGCGTACTTCGGGGGCGCCGCGGACATGTTGATCATGCGTGTGTTCGACGTGTTCATCGCGTTCCCGTCGCTGGTGCTGATCCTGGCGGTGGCGCAGAGCCTGGGGCCGAGCCGGATCAACACGATCCTGGCGCTGTCGTTCTTCGGCGTTCCCGCCATGGCCCGGGTGGCGCGGGCCGCCACGCTCAACCTGGCCGAGCAGCCGTTCATGGCGGCGGCGAAGCTGTGCGGCACGCCCTGGTGGCGGGTGCTGTTCCGCCACATCGCGCCCAACGTCGCCCCGCAGCTGCTCACGTTCAGCATCCTCGGCATGGGACTGATCATCGTCATCGAGGGGGCGCTGAGCTTCCTCGGACTCGGCATCCCGCCGCCCGCGCCGAGCTGGGGAAACATGATCTCCGAGGGTCAGGCGAGTCTCTCCGCGACGCCGATGCTGGTGATCTGGCCCAGCCTGATGCTCTTCGTCACCGTGCTGGCCTTCAACCTGCTCGGTGACGCCCTGCGCGCACGCTGGAGTTCCCGATGAGCCGATGGAGTTCCCGATGAGTTCCGCCGCAGCCGCCGCCCGTGCCCGCGGCCTCGGCCCGAAGCTGCTCGAGGTGCGGGACCTGCGGGTCACCTTCACCCGGGGCGGCCGCCGGGTGCACGCGGTCAACGGCCTGTCGTACGAGCTCAGCGCGGGGGAGATGCTCGCGATCATCGGCGAGTCGGGCTCCGGCAAGACCGTCGGCTCCCGCACGCTGATGGGTCTGCTGCCGCCGTCCGCGCACGTCTCCGGCTCGGCCCTGTTCGACGGCACCGAGCTGGTCGGCATGCCGGAGCCGACCATCCGCCACTGGCGCGGGTCGGAGATCGCGATGGTGTTCCAGGACCCGACCCGGTCGCTGAACCCGACCATGAAGATCGGCACCCAGATCACTGAGGCGATCCGGCAGCACTCCGACGTCGATCGCGCCGCGGCCAAGGAACGGGCGATCGAGCTGCTCAAGCTGGTCCACCTGCCGGCCGCCGAACGCCGGTTCCACGAGTACCCCCACCAGATGTCCGGCGGCATGCGGCAGCGCGTGGTCATCGCCATCGCGCTGGCCGGGGAGCCGCGGCTGCTGATCGCCGACGAGGCGACCAGCGCGCTCGACGTGACCACGCAGGCGCAGATCATGTCCCTGCTGCTCGAGCTGCAGGACCGGCTGGGCATGGCGATCATCCTGATCAGCCACGACCTGGGTCTGGCGGCGAGCTACGCGCAGAACGTGGTCGTCATGTACGCGGGCCGCGCGGTGGAGTACGCCCCGGCGCGTCAGCTGTTCCAGGACGTGCGGATGCCGTACACCCGGGCGCTGATGGGCGCGATTCCGCAGCTGGAACGTCCCTCGCACCGGCAGCTGCCGGTGATCTCCGGCCAGCCGCCGGACCCGGCGGCGCTTCCCGACGGATGCCCGTTCCGCCCGCGCTGCGACATGGCGACCGACGAGTGCGCCGAGGCGCCCCCGTTCCTGGAGCACCGGCCGGGCCACTGGTGGGCGTGCTGGCACGGCGAGGCCCCCGCTCCGGCGACGCCGGCGGCCTCGGCCGCCGTGGCGGGCGAGGAAGGACGGAGCTAGCGGATGACGGACGGAGCTAGCCGATGACGGACGGAGCCGGCCGATGACCCAGGCGGCCCAGACGACCAACGGAGCGGGCAACGGCGGGCGCGTGCCAGGCGAGCCGCTGCTCGAGGTGCGCGACGTCGTACAGGAGTTCGCCGTGCGCGGGCCGGGCGGCGTCAAGGGCGCCGTGGTCCACGCCGTCTCGAACGTGTCGTTCGAGATCGCCGTCGGGGAGACGCTGGGCATCGTGGGCGAGACCGGGTCCGGCAAGACCACCCTGGCCAGATCCGTCATCCAGGCGCCGCGGCCGAAGGGCGGCGAGGTGCGCTTCCTCGGCACCGATCTGATGCGGCTCGGCCGCCGTTCGCTCACCCAGGCGCGCCGCCAGATGCAGATGGTCTACCAGGACCCGTTCGGCTCGCTGAACCCGCGCTGGCGGGTCGCCGAGCTGGTCGAAGAGCCGCTGCTCGGGTACGGCGTGAAGCCGTCGGCGGCGCGGCGCGAGCGGGTGAACGAACTGCTCGACCTGGTCGGCCTGAATCCCTCGGTGTACGGCAGGCGGCGGCCGCACGAGCTGTCCGGCGGCCAGTGCCAGCGGGTCGCGATCGCCCGCGCGATCGCGCTGAACCCCGCGCTGATCATCTGTGACGAGCCGGTCGCCTCGCTGGACGTGCTGATCCAGGCGCAGGTGCTGAACCTGTTCGAACGGCTCCGCGCCGAGCTCGGCCTGTCGTACTTGTTCATCTCGCACGACCTGGCGCTGGTCAAGCAGGTCAGCGACCGGGTGGCGGTCATGTACCTGGGGCAGCTCGCGGAGGTCGGCCCGGCGGAGGACCTGTATCGCCGGCCGCTGCACCCGTACACCTCCGCGCTGCTGGACTCCATCCCGGGCCTCGATCCGGTGACCGGGGAGGTGCGCCGCCCCGTCCCGCTGGCGGGCGAGCCGCCGTCGCCGATCGAGCCGCCCAGCGGCTGCCGGTTCCGGACCCGCTGTCCGTTCGCCCGGGAACGCTGTGCCACCGAGACGCCGCCGTTGCGCGAGATCGAGCGGCGGCGCCAGGTGGCCTGCCACTTTCCGTTGAACGCGGCGCGGCAGGACACGGCCCCCGCGACCACATGAGTCGTGACTTCGTGACGTCAGATCGAACCCCGGCGACAGGGCTGGTATGGGCATGGGCATGACGACGCGCGCGGCGATCTGCCGGGAACCCGGTGCGCCGTGGGAGATCACCGACATCGAACTGGACGATCCGAAGGCGAACGAGGTGCGCGTCAAGTTCATGGCCGCCGGCATGTGCCACTCCGACGACCATGTGCAAAAGGGCGCGGCCCCGATGCGCATGCCCGTCGTCGGCGGGCACGAGGGCGCCGGGATCGTGGACGCCGTCGGGGAGGGGGTGACGCGGGTCGCCGCGGGCGACCACGTCGTGTGCACGTTCATCCCGGTGTGCGGGTCGTGCCGGTACTGCTCGACCGGACACCAGAACCTGTGCGAGACGGGGGTGAACGCGGCCACCGGCGTGCTGCCGGACGGCACGTTCCGCTTCCATCTGGACGGGGAGGACGTCGGCGGGCTGTGCGTGCTGGGCACGTTCGCGCGCTACGCCGTGGTCTCGGAGTTCCAGGTCGTCCCCATCGCGGACGACATTCCCTTCGACGTGGCGTCGCTGGTCTCGTGCGGTGTGCCGACCGGCTGGGGCTCGGCGGTGTACGCGGCCGGCGTCCGGGCCGGCGACACGGTGGTGATCTACGGCTCGGGAGGCGTCGGCGGCAACGCCGTGCAGGGCGCCAGGTTCGCCGGGGCCACGAACGTGGTCGTGGTGGACCCCGTGCCGTTCAAGCGGGAGATGGCCGAGGTGTTCGGCGCCACGCAGACCTTCGCGGACGCCGCCAAGGCGCACGAGTTCGTCGTCGAGGCCACCGGCGGCGAGCTCGCCGACCACGCGATCATCACGGTCGGCGTGCTGAACGACGAGGTGATCGAGCAGGCGCTGAACGTCGTCGGCAGGAGCGGCCAGGTCTCCATCACGGCGGTCGGCAACGGCACGCTGGACGCGAACCCCGGGATGCTCATCGGCTTCCAGCGCCGCGTCCAGGGCGTGGTCTACGGCGCATGCAACCCGCTGCACGACGTGCCGAAGCTGCTCGACCTCTACCGAGCCGGTGATCTCAAGCTCGACGAGCTCATCACGCGGCGCTACCCGCTCGAAGACGTCAACCAGGGTTATCAGGACATGTTGGACGGCAAGAACATCCGCGGCGTGATCATCCATGAGCACTGAGACCGGCCCCGTGATGGCGGGCACCGAGGGCGGCGCCATCACCACGCGCGCGGCCATCGCGCGCGGCCCGCACATCGGCTGGGAACCGGCCGACCTCCGGCTCGACCCGCCGAAGGAGCACGAGGTGCGGGTCAGGTTCCACGCCTCCGGCCTGTGCCACTCCGACGACCACATCACCCAGGGCGACGCCCGGGTCCGCTTCCCGATCGTCGGCGGGCACGAGGGTTCCGGCGTGGTGGAGACCGTCGGGCCGCATGTCCGGCGGGTGCGGGCGGGCGACCGCGTCGTCTGCTCCTACATCCCCGCCTGCGGCGCCTGCCGGCCCTGCTCGACCGGGCGCCAGAACATGTGCGTCAAGGGACGGAACGCGGGCAGCGGCATGTTCCTCGACGGCACGTTCCGGTTCCACCTGGACGGCGAGGACCTCGGCGGGTTCTGCTCGCTGGGCACGTTCTCGCAGTACGCCGTGGTGTCGGAGTGGGCGTGCATCCCGCTGCCCGACGACATCCCGTTCGAGGTCGGCGCCCTGGTGGGCTGCGGCGTGCCGGCGGGCTGGGGCTCGGCGGTGTACGCGGCCGGGGTCCGCGCCGGCGACACGGTGGTGATCTTCGGCGCGGGCGGCGTGGGCAGCAACGCCGTCCAGGGCGCCCGGTACGCCGGCGCCAAGCACGTCGTCGTGATCGACCCGGTGGAGTTCAAGCGCGAGACGTCGAAGATCTTCGGGGCCACGCACGCCTTCGCCGATCCCGGCGCCGCCCGCGAGTTCCTCGTGGACGCGACCCGCGGCGCCCTCGCCGACCACGCCATCTGCACGCCCGGTGTGGTCACCCAGGAGATCGTCGAGGCGGCCCTGCAACTGACCGGCAAGTGCGGAAAGGTCACGATCACCGCCGCGGGCAAGGCCACCGAGAAGGCGGTCCACGTGCACGCGGGGCAGCTGATCAGGGGCCAGCGCCAGATCCGCGGCGCCCTGTGCGGCGGCTGCAACCCGCTCTACGACGTACCGAGGCTGCTCGACCTCTACCGGGCGGGCGACCTCAAGCTGGACGAGCTGATCACGCGCAGGTACCGGCTCGAGGAGGTCAACGACGGCTACCGCGACCTGGCCGACGGCAAGAACATCCGGGGCGTCGTCGTCCACGAGCACTGAGCACGCGCCCGCCGCACGCCGAGGAAGGGAGAGCCCGATGTCCGAAGCCCGGACGCCCGAAGAGAGGTATCTCGAAGACCCGTTGACCGATCCCTTCCTCGCGGCCGGACCGCAATGGATGACCGGCCGTACGGCGCTCGTCGCCGGCGGCGGCCAGAACACCGATTTTCCCGGGATCGGCTACGGCATCTGCATGCTGCTCGCCCAGCACGGCGCCCGCGTCGCGGTGCTGGACCGCGACAAGGACGCCGCCGCCCGCACCGTCGACCGGATCACCGCGGCGGGCGGCGAGGCGATCCCGGTGATCGCGGACATCACCTCCGACCGTGCCTGCGCCGACGCCGTGGCCGAGACCGTCGGCGCGCTGGGCGGGCTCGACACGCTGGTCCACACCATCGCGGTCGGCGACCGGGCCGGGGTGTTCGAGGTGACGCCGGAGCGGTTCGACGAGCTCATGGACATCAACTTCAAGTCGGCCTGGCAGATCACCCGGCACGCCGTCCCGGTGCTGCCGCGCGGCAGTTCCATCGTGACCATCTCCTCGGTCGGCGCGCGCTACCGCGGGCCCGGCATGGTCTACTGCGTCGCCAAGGCCGCGCTGGAGAACTTCACGGAGGGCGCGGCGACGACGCTCGGGCCGCAGGGCATCCGGGTCAACTGCGTTCAGGTCGGCGCGATCTGGGGCGCGTTCGCCGCGCGTGGCGGCATGCCCGACGAGATGCGCGAACCGCGCCGGCTCGGCACTTCGCTGAAGACCGAGGGCACCTCATGGGACATCGCGTACGCCGCGTTGTTCCTGCTCAGCGACCGTGCCCGGTGGATTTCCGGGCACATCCTCACCGTCGAGGGCGGACCGCCGCACCGGTTCCCGGCGGGCCCGCCGATCACCTCCGTGCCATGACCGGGTGATCGTAGGCGGCCGCCCGGTCGTGACGGCCCTCGCGGGGTTCGCGGCCGTCCCTGCCGTCCCGTCCCGCGTCCGGAGCCGATTCCGCGGCGGACGCGGTGATCGAGCCGGGGATCGGCGACTCGGCCGGGGTCGGGACCCGCCGTCCCGCGCCGGCCGCCCGCCGCCCGCCGCCTCCGGCCGACGGCGCGCCGAGCGCGCGGGAGATCGCTCGCGCGGTCGCGGCGAGCGCCGGCACCAGCGCGTACGGCGAGGGCGCCGCGATCGGGGTGGTCAGGCCGACCGCCGCGACCACCCGGTCGCGTGGCCCTCTGATCGGGACCGCGATGGCCCGCGCGTCGTAGGTGAGCTGGTTCTCGATGATCGCGACGCCCGACCTGCGGATCTCGGCCAGCCGGTGCCGCAGCGCGTCCGGGTCGGTCGGCGTGAACTCGGTGAAGCGGCGCAGTTTGGAGGAGAGCACCTCCTCTTGGAACTCCTGCGCCGCGTTCGCGAGCAGCACCAGACCGGTGCCGGTGGCGTGCATCGGCCAGCGCCCGCCGAGCCGGCTGGGCACGGGCACTCCGTCGCGGCAGCGCAGCGACTCGATGTAGATCACATCGTGTCCGTCGGCGACCGCCAGGTGGATGTTGGCCCGCACCGCGTGCTGCAGGTCTTCCAGGTAGGGCAGCGCGACCTCGCGGAGCCGCAGCCCCTGCGACGTCGTGCCCAGCTCCAGGATGCGCATTCCGATGCTGTAGCGGCCGTCGGCGTCGCGGGACAGCGCGCCCCACTCGCGCAACTCGTTGACGAGCCGGTGCGTGGTGCTCAGAGTCAGCCCGGTGCGGCGGCTGATCTCGCTGAGCGAGAGCGCCGCGTTCTCTATGTCGAAGACCCCGAGGATCGACAGGACCCGCTGGGCGGCCGTGAGGCGCTTGGGTCTCGGACAATCGCCGGCTGCCTGGACGGTCATCACGCTCACCTACGGGGCCCCGTGAATGTGGTCCGAAGTTACACCCCTGTGAACGAGGCTACAGAAACAGTGCGACTGGGGAAAGAATGTCCACAAGGTACGAAAAAGCTTCCACATGGCGGAACTCGGCTTCACTTCCCGTTCATTCTCGCGCGGCGGCCGCCGCGCGCCGTCCAATCGCGGTCGGTTTTCCGTGACGCGAAAGCCTTGGTTCACGGGGCTTCGCGCCGACCTAAAGTCGAAGGAAGAGGGCGGAGCCGCCCCGCTGTCACGTACCCACCACCCGGCTTCGCCCCGCCATCACGTCGGTGAATCACGAGTGAGGCCCCCATGCTCGACGACGTACGGTTCGACCACATCCTCGATCCGACCGGGCTGTCGCGGCGCCCGGCCCCGCGGTCGTCGGCCGCGCGCAGGCTCCCCGACCTGGCGAACGCCCGCGTGGGACTGCTGAACAACACCAAGCAGAACGCGGCGCCGCTGCTGGCCGAACTCGGGAGGCTGCTGGCCCGGGACTACGGAGCCGTGGTGTCGATCCAGCGCACCAAGCACACCATCGCCTTCCCGGTGGACGAACCGCTGCTGAAGGAGATCGCCGCCGTCAGCGACGTGGTGATCGTCGGCGTTGGCGACTGCGGTTCGTGCAGCGCCTCGTCGGTGGCCGACGGCATCGCGTTCGAGCGCGAAGGACTGCCCGCCGCGGTCATCTGCAGCGACGCGTTCGAGGTGACCGCCCGCGCGATGGCCGAGGTGCACGGCGCCCCCGGCTTCGAGTTCCTGACGACGCCGCACCCCGTCGCCGTGCTGGGCCCGGATCAGGTCGACGAGCGCGCCGCCGAGCTGCTGCCCGCCGTGCTCGCCCGGTTGACCGAGACCGAGACCGAGACCGAGACCGCGGCCGCGAACGTCGCCGAGCCGGTGGCCGAGACGGCGTCATGAACGGGCGCGCGGCGACGGACACCACGCTTTCGCAAAGCGACATCGAGTACATCTACGAGCAGGGCTGGACGGACGGCCTCCCCGTGGTGCCGCCGACCCGCGAACGCACCGACGAACTGCTCGCCGCCACGTCCCGGCCCGCCGACGAGGTCATCGGCCGGCTCGACCATCTGAAGCGAGAGGTGACCGTCGAGCTGGCGGCCATCAACTCGGTCATGGCCGGCTGCCGGCCCGAGTACTTCCCCGTGGTGCTGGCCTGCTGGGACGCGCTGATGCTCGAACGGGCGACCGTAGGCG
Organism: Streptosporangiaceae bacterium; assembly: GCA_035765195.1. Lineage (GTDB taxonomy): Bacteria > Actinomycetota > Actinomycetes > Streptosporangiales > Streptosporangiaceae > CALAED01. The sequence continues at coordinate 120,623 of DASTYC010000024.1, read as the reverse complement.
GCGGATGGCAGAGCACCAGCGGCCCCGCGCCGCTGATCGTCGTGAACGGCCCGATCCGGCAGCGGCTCGGGTTCAACAGCACCGGCGGCGTGTTCGGCCCCGGGTTCCGCGCGAACGCCACCGTCGCCCGCGCCATCGGGCTGATCGTGCGCAACGCGCTCGGGATCGTGCCGCACGTCTTCGAGCAGGCCACCCAGGGCATCCCCGGCCGGTGGGCGATGTGCATCGGGGAGAACGAAGAGGAAAGCCCCTGGGAGCCGCTCTCGGTGGACGGCGGCGTGCCCGCCGGCGCCGACGCGGTGTCCACGACCCTGCTGCGGACCAGCGAGTACGTCGACAACCGGCACACCGCCGACCCGGAGAAGCTGCTCACCGACTTCGCCGACACGATCTCCCGCACGGGGAGCTGGATCTTCCGTAACGCGGCCGCCGGGGTCGTCTTCTGCCCCGAGCACGCGCAGCTGCTGGCCGAGGCGGGGATGACCAAGGAGGACGTACGCTCCTGGCTTGTCGCGCGGTGCGGGCGGCCGACGGCCGATCTGATCCGGGTCGGCAAGGCCCTGACGGAGAAGGGGGCCAGGGGCGACCACGGCGAAGACCCGGCCGCGGCCGAGGGGTTCGAGCCGCTCTTCGCCGAGAACTCGCCCAAGCACCTGCCGATCATGGTGGCCGGCGCGCGGAACGCCGGCATCTCGATGGTGGTCCGGCTGTTCGGCATCTGGTCCGGCATCTCCGCCCGGATCGACCCGCCGATGAGCCCTGACGGCGCCGTTCAGTTCAGGGAATAGTCCCGATCGTCGCAGGCTCGTCGTGGTGGGCGCTTGCCGACCCCACCCTGATGAGCTGCGACGATGGTGAGCTGAGTGTCGGATCCGCCGCCCCCATTCGCGGCATCCCGAAACAGGTCTGTCGTCACCGTCCCGAACGATTCGTAACTATTGACGGTAATTGTTCGGCGCTCTTACCGTTGCGATGATCGAGTCGGGGACGGATGGGTCGGATGATAGCCGCGCTGCTCGAACGGACCGGGACGCCGCTCGTCGTTCGCGATCTGCTGCTCGACCCGCCGCACGAGGGCGAGGTCCTGGTCCGGGTCGAGGCGGCGGGCGTGTGCCACAGCGATCAGCACTACCTCAGCGGCGACCTGCGCAGCCCGCTGCCGGTCGTGCCCGGCCACGAGGGCGCGGGCGTGATCGAGGCCGTGGGACCCGGGGTCACCCGGTTCGCGCCGGGGCAGCGGGTCTGCCTGATGTGGCGGCCGAGGTGCGGCCGGTGCCGCTACTGCCTGGCCGGGCGGCCGGTCCTGTGCGAGGCGACCCGCGTCCTGGCCGCGTCGGGCGGCTTGCTCGACGGGACCACGCGGCTGAGCGCCGATGGCGCGCCCGTCCATCATCTGCTGGGCGTGTCCTGCTTCGCCGAGTACTGCGTGGTGAGCGAGCGCGCCGTGGTGCCCGTCCCGCCGGGCGTGCCGGCCGAGATCGCCGCCATCACGGGCTGCGCCGTCATCACCGGGGTGGGCGCGGTGCTCAACGCGGTCGGCCGGTGCGCGGGTGACGGCATCGTGATCTTCGGGGCGGGCGGCGTCGGGCTGTCGAGCGTCCTCGGGGCCGTGCTCGCCGGCGCCAACCCGATCATCGTCGTGGACGTCGTCTCCGACCGGCTGGCCATGGCGAAACGACTCGGCGCGACCCACACCGTGGACGCCTCCGGGGAGGACGATCTTGCGGCGGCCATCCGCGAGATCCGGCCGGGCGGCGCCGAGTGGGCGATCGAGGCGATCGGCAGGCCGGCCACCCTGACGACGGCGATCGAGGTGCTCCGGCCGGGCGGGACGCTCGTGGTGGTCGGGCTCGGCGCGGTCGGCGCCACGTTCGACGTGCCGCTGAACGTCCTGGTCCAGCAGGAAAAGCGCGTGATCGGCAGCCTGTACGGCTCCGCCAACCCGCTCATCGACCTGCCCCGGTTGTTCGAGCTCTACCTCGCCGGCCGGCTGCCGCTGGACGCGCTCATCGGCCGCAGGTATCCGTTGGACCGCATCAACGAAGCGTTCGCCGACCTGGCGGAGGGGGCGCCCGGCCGGGGTGTGGTGATCCTCCCGGAGGACTCGCGGTGACCGCCGAACCCGAAAGCGCCCGGCCCGACCGGGCCGAGCACGGCGGGGGTGCCGGGCGGCGCTATGCCGTCTATCCCAGCCTGCGCGACCGGGTCGCCTTCATCAGCGGCGGCTCGACCGGGCTGGGTTCGGAGTTCGTCGCCGCGCTCGCGGACCAGGGAGCCCGGGTCGGCTTCGCGGACATCGACGCCACCGGCGCGAAGCGGCTGGTCGAGCGGGTGGCCGCCGCGGGCCGGCACGAGCCGCTGTTCGTGCCCGCCGACGTCCGCGACATCGGTCAGTTGCGGGCGGCGGTGGCGCGGGTCGGTGAGACGCTCGGGCCGATCTCGATCCTCGTCAACAACGCCGCCAGCGACAAGCGCCACGACAGCGCGACGGTGGACGAGGAGCTGTGGGACGACGCGATGGCGGTGAACCTGCGGCACCACTTCTTCGCGATTCAGGCGGTCGCGGACGGCATGCGCGCGCTCGGCGGCGGATCGATCATCAACCTCGGCTCGATCAGCGCGCACGCCGACTTCGTCGGTCTCCCCGCGTACATCACCGCCAAGGCCGGCATCGAGGGCCTGACCCGGACGCTCGCGCGCGAGCTCGGACCGCACCGGATCCGCGTCAACTGCGTCATCCCCGGCTGGGTCCTCACCGAGAAGCAGATCGCGCAGTGGATCACGCCCGAGACGCTGGCCAAGGTCGCCGCCGCCCAGTCGCTGAAGGACCACGTCATGCCGGCCGATGTGGCGCGGCTGGTGCTGTGGCTGGCGGCCGACGACAGCGCGATGTGCACCGGCCAGAACTGGGTCGTCGACGGCGGGTGGATGTGAACGGCTGACCATGCCGTGCCCGGCGCCGCGCGCGGGCCCGGTCAGTCCTCCAGCCAGCCGGGTGGGCCGGGGACGCGGCGGTCGAGCTCGTCCCACAGCTCGTCGGGGATCGGGGTGGTGGCGAGTTCGGCGGTGGCCGCTATCCGCGCGGGTGTGGACACCCCGACGATGGTGGAGGTCACCCTGGGGTCGCGCAGCGAGAACCGCAGCGCGGCGGCCGCCAGGGGCACGCCGTGGGCGTCGCATGCCCGCCGCATCGCCCGGACCGCCTCGCGCACCGGCTCGCCGGTGTCGCGGTACGCGTAGCGGGGCTGGACGTCGGGGCCTTTGACCAGCATGCCGCCGCCGTACGGGGCGCCGTTGACGAAGGCCATGCCGCGTGCCAGCGCGTCGTCGATCAACGGGTCGGCGTCGCGGTTGACCAGGGTCCAGCGGTTGTGGCTGATCACCGCCTCGAACACGTCGGTGCGGACGTAGCGGCGCATCAACTCCACCGGCCCGCCGGCGATCCCGATGTGGCCGACGACCCCGGCGTCGCGCAGCCCCGCCAGCGCCTCGACCGGGCCGCCGGGCGCCATGGCCTCCTCGAACGTGATGTGGAACTCGGGGTCGTGCAGATACATCATCGGCACGAAGTCCAGGCCGAGCCGGTCCAGGCTCTCCGCCACCGAGCGGCGCACCCGGTCGCCGGAGAAGTCGCCGGTGGCCGGGTCGGCGTCGGCCTTGGTGGCCAGCACGAACCCCTCCGGCAGCGGGCGGCGCCGCAGCACCGCGCCGATGCGGCGCTCGGCGCTGCCGCCGCCGTAGTTGTTGGACGTGTCGAGGAAGTTGAAGGGGCCGTCGAGCACCGCCTCGACCGTGGCCTCCGCGCGTTCGTCGTCGACCTCATAGCCGTACAGCCGGGGCACGCTCGCCAGCGGGCTGGTCCCGACGCAGATGGACGTCACGCTCAGGCCGGTGCGGCCGAACGGCCGGCGCGCGGTGAGATCGGCCCGCGGCGGGCCGTCGGTCGCCGCCATCACGAGCCCGCCGACACCGCGGCGACGGCCCGGCGGTGCGCCTCGACCAGCCGGGCCAGCACCGCGTCGGTGCCGGGATCGGGCCGGGTGTGCTCGGCGTGCGCGGCGCGCCAGGCCAGCAGCCGCCGGGCGCCCGCCGACCAGGTGATCACCGGCCGGAACGACGGGACGAACCGTTTGATCTTGGTGTTGTCGAACACCGCGCTGTACCGCAGGTCGCCGAGGATCCCGGCCGACCAGAACCAGTCGGGGGCCACGAGCGGGAAGAAGTCCGACGGCAGGTGCACCAGCCTGGCCTCGGTCCCGGCGGCGCGGGCGATGATGCCGTAGATCTCGTTCCAGCTCAGCGCCTCGTCGGAGGTGATGTGGAAGTCCTCGCCGATGGCCGGCCAGTGGCCGATCAGCCCGGCAAGACCGACGGCGAAGTCGCGCGCGTGCGTGAGCGTCCACAGGCTGGTGCCGTCGCCGGGCACCACGAGTTCGGCGCCGCGCACGACGCGGTCCCACGCCGTCCACTCGCCGGGCAGCGGGGGGTGCGCGTCGTCGTAGGTGTGCGAGGGCCGCACGATGGTGACCGGGAAGTCGCGCTCCTCGTACGCCCGGCGCAGTGCGTCCTCGGCGGCGATCTTGTCGCGGGCGTAGGGCAGGTAGGGGTTGTGGCGCGGCGTGGACTCCACGAACGGAACGCTCCGCACCGGCTTGTGATAGACGGACGCGCTGCTGATGTGGATGTACTGGCCGGTGCGGCCGGTCAGCAGATCCACCATGGCCGTCGCGTCCTTGGCGTTGTAGCTCAGGAAGTTCAGGACGCAGTCGTAGGTCCCGGTGAGCGCCCGGCGCGTCGACTCGGGGTCCTGGACGTCGCCGGTGATCGTGGTGACGCCGTCGGGCGGTGGGCGGCGGGCGGCGGTCCGGCCGCGGTTCAGCAGGTGCACATCGTGGCCCTGGCGCACCGACTCGGCCACGCAGGCCGAGCTGATCGTGCCGGTACCGCCGATGTAGAGAACCTTCATGCGGGGCTCCAGCGTCGTGTCGGCGGCCCGGGAGACTCGAGCGGAGCCGGAAAAGTTTCGCCAGATCCAGTCCAGCCGCGCGCCATCGCGCTCACAACGTAGAGCCGCCCGATCGCGAACGTCAAGGTGACTGGGCGGACCGGAAGAGCCCGCTCCGCAGGCCAGGACCCCCCGAACTCCACTGCTACAGTTCCAGCCTCGTCCTTGACATGGCCAGGTCCGCCCTCAGTACAGTTTCCGAAACTTTCCGATAAGCGACAGCATCGGAGCGGCGATGACGACGACCACCACCCCTTTCCTGCGCACCTCGGGCCGCCGGTTCGTCGACCAGACCGGCGCCGAGGTGCGGCTGCGGGGAGCCGCCGTGGGCGGCTGGCTGAACATGGAGAACTTCATCACCGGCTATTCCGCCAACGAGTCGCTGATGCGCTCGACCGTGCGGGCGGTGCTGGGCGACGATCGCTACGAGCTGTTCTTCGAGCGGCTGCTCACCGCGTTCTTCGCCGAGGAGGACGCGAGGCTGCTGGCCGATCTCGGGATGAACTGCGTGCGAATCCCGGTCAACTACCACCATTTCGAGGACGACGCCAAGCCGTTCGCGTTCAAGCAGGAGGGCTTCCGGCACCTGGACCGGGCCATCGAGACCTGCGCCGGGCACGGCATCTACTCCGTCATCGACCTGCACGCGCTGCCCGGCGGGCAGAACCACCACTGGCACTCCGACAACCCGACGCACCGGGCGGCGTTCTGGGAGCACCCCCATTTCCAGGACCGCGTGGTGGCGATCTGGGAGGCCATCGCCGACCACTACAAGGACAATCCCTGGGTGGCCGGGTACAACCCGATCAACGAGCCCGCGGACGAGTCGCGCGCGGTCGTCGGGCCGTTCTACCGCCGCCTGGTCGAGGCGATCCGAGCGATCGACGGCCGGCACATCCTGTTCCTCGACGGCAACACCTACTCGACCGAGTTCGACATCTTCGCCGAGCCGTGGGACAACACCGTCTATGTCTGCCACGACTACGCGGCCCCCGGGCTGGGCCGCGGCGGCGACTACCCCGGCGAGACGGACGGCACGTACTACGACAGGGCGGCGCTCGAGGCCAAGTACCTGGAGCGCACCGAGTACTGCCGCCGCACCGGCACCCCCGTGTGGGTGGGGGAGTTCGGCCCGATCTACACCGGCGACGAGCGCGTCGACGCGATGCGCCGCCGGCTCCTCGGCGACCAGCTCGACATCTACCGTGGCGACGGCGCCGGCTGGTCAATCTGGCTGTACAAGGACATCGGCCGCCAGGGCCTGGTCACGGTCCGTCCCGGCTCGCCGTACCTGACCCACTTCGGCGACTTCGTGGCGAAGAAGAACCGCCTCGGCGCCGACCAGTGGGGCAGCGACGGCACCGGCCCCGGCGAGGTGACCAAGCCGTTCCAGGACATGATGGCCCGCGAGTTCCCCGGCTTCGACCCCTACCCCTGGGGCCGCTTCGACTGGGTCCGCACGCTCATCCTCAACATCACCGTCGCCCAGCCGCTGGCCTACGAGTACGCCGAGCTGTTCCGCGGGCTCGGCGACGCCGACCTCATCGCCCTCGCCGACTCCTTCGCGCTGGCCAACTGCGACGTCCGGACCGCGCTCGCCGACCAACTCCGAGCCGGCTGACGGCTGACGGCTGAGCCGCGCCGCCGCCGTCAGGCGGCACCCGTCAGGCGGAACGGCCGGCCGCGTCCTCCAGAACGGAGCGCGCCCAGGTCAGGTCGGCCTTGCCGGCGGGACTGCGGCGAAGCTCGTCGACGAAGACGATGTCGCGGGGCTGCTTGTAGTCGGCGAGCTCGGCCGTCACGCAGGCCCGTACCTCCTCGGCGGTGAGGTGCTTGCCCGTGGGGACCGCGACGACGGCCGCGATCCGGTGCCCCCAGCGTTCGTCGGGAACGCCGAGGACATAGACGTCATCGACGTCGGGGTGACGGGCGATGACCTGCTCGACCTCCTCGGCGTAGACCTTCTCGCCGCCGGTGTTGATCACCCGGCCGTCGCGGCCGAGCAGGACGAGCGTGCCGTCGGCCTCGAGCGTGGCGAGGTCGCCGGGGACGACGTAGCGCTGCCCGTCGATGTCGCGGAAGGTCAGCGCGCTCTTCGCCGGATCGCCGAGATAGTGCGTGGCCGGCGATGCCGGCGCGGCCAGCATGCCGACCTGCCCGGAGCCGGGCGCGACGTCGTTGCCGGCCTCGTCGATCACTCTCGCGCCGGGGGTGAGCTCGAATCGCGAGGTGATGCTGCGTTCGCCGCGGAACGTCACGGAACGGGCGAACGGGCCGCCCTCGGAGGCCGCGATGATGTCGTCGAGCCGGGCGTCGCAGTGCCGCAGCAGCCGCGCCTTGACCTCCGCGCTCCAGGTCACCCCGACGCTGACGATCCGGCGCAGGCTCGCGAGGTCGTACGGACGCCCGGCGGCCGCGGCCCGGTCGAGCGCGTCGGCGAGCGGTTTCGCGAAGGCGTCGCCCACGATGCAAAGATCGGTGACCGGATGCTGCTCGATGATCGCGGCGACCTCGTCGGGGTCGTGCGAACGGGCGGTGCGGAAGACGACGGTGCCGGCGACGGCGAGCGTGCTGAGCGCGGTGTACATGCCGGTGCCGTGCATCAGCGGCGGAACGATCAGTGTGACCGGGCGGCGCGGGTCGGCCAGCGCCTGCCGGATCGAGTCGCGAAACTCGGCGACATCGGCGGGCGCCGACCGGCCGAGCAGGGCGTTTCCGGACGTCAACGTGTGCCGCACCAGATCGGCCTGCCGCCACACGACGCCCTTCGGGCGCCCCGTCGTGCCGCCGGTGAACATGAGCCACTCGTCCTCGCCGGAGCGCTCGGCGCGCGGCAGCGGCTGCGCCTCGGTCATCACGCGCTCGTAGTCGTCGGCGCGGCCGGCGAGCGGGTCGGGCGGCTCGGGCGGCTCGCCACACCGCAGGACGGTGTGGACACGCGGCAGCCGGGCGAGCGCGGCGGCGGCCACCGGCGTCAGCGCGCTGTCCATCACCAGGGCGCTCGGCCCGGCGTCGTCGAGCAGCTCGCGGAACTCGCGCTCGCGGTAGCGGTAGTTGACGTTCACCTGGGCGCAGCGCAGCTTCATCACCGCGAGGATGGTCTCGACGTACTCCAGGCCGCTGTACAGCGCGATCGCGACGCGGTCGCCCGGCTCGACGCCGGCGTCGGCGAGATAGCGGGCCAGCCGGGCCGCGCGCTCGTCCAGCTCGCGCCAGGTGCGACGGGTGGAACCTTGGAGGGCCGCTGGGTGATCACCTGCGATGTCAGCGACAATCTCGTACAGGCTTGCCAGATTCTCCTGCATCTTGGTTCCTTCTTATCGCATTCGGGTGCCTGTCGAAACGGTAGGAAGAATCGGCCGGCGAGACCCGCCCGTTTCCGTGTGGCGGCACAGGGAAAGCTGCGGTGACGTCGGCGGGGACATGCCGGGACATGCCGTGATGGATCGTGATAGATGGTGAAACGCCCGGACACGCCGGGCGAGCGGTCGTGCCGCGGTGCTGTGTCTGTAGGTTGAGGAATCCGCATCTGAGGTGATGCGAGCCCCGCGGCCGGGAGGAGACGACGGGTGGAGCGGTCCGGCTGGCTCGTCTCTCGGCCGATCGCGCATCGCGGGCTATACGACGAGGCCCGGGGGCGCCCGGAGAACTCGCTGTCCGCGTTCCGGTACGCCGCGGAGCGCGGAGTCCCGATCGAGCTGGACGTCCAGCTCGCCCGCGACGGGCTGCTCGTGGTCGTGCACGACACCAACCTCGCCCGGGTCGCCGGGCTCGACCGGCCCGTGTCGGACCTCGACCGGGCGAGTCTGCGGCGGCTGCGCATCGGATCGGACGGCGAGCCGATCCCGACGCTGGGTGACGCCCTCGCCGCGGTCGCGTGCCGCGTGCCGATCGTGATCGACGTGCGCAGGTGGCGGGCGGGGCGCAGCGCCGATCTCGAACGCGCCGTGGCGGGTGAGATCAGCGGCTATTCGGGGGAGCTCGCGCTGCAGTCGTTCGACCCGCTCGCCGTGTTCCGGCTGCGCCGGCTGGCCGGTGACCGGCCGGTGGGCCAGGCGTCGGGATTGCTGCGCTCCGCCGGGCGGGTGGCGGGGGCCATCGGGCGCTCGATGGTCACCAATTTCGCCACCCGGCCCGATTTCGTCAGCTACGAGCTGGCGGCCCTGCCCTCGCGCTCTACGGAGTTTTGGCGGCGGCGCGGAATCCCCGTGCTGGCGTTCACCGTGAGCTCCGGCGCGGCCGAGGCCCGGGCGGCCGAGCTGGCCGACAACTTCTTCTTCTCCGACTACCTGCCGGAGATCTACCGGGAGAACGCAACGCCATAGCACCGCGAGGTAGGTGAGTCATGTCATTTCGCCCCCCGCCCATGCCGTTCCGGCCGCCGCGGATAAAGGAGCTTCCAGAGCCCTCGGACGTGGGGTTTCCGGCCGCGGCGGAGGCGTACGTTCTGCGCATCTGGTCGTTCTACGACTCGCGGGCCAGATGGCATCGCCGGTTCTACCGGCTGACCGGCATTCTCGTCATTTTTGTGGGCGCGGCGCTGCCGATGCTGAGCAGCCTGGACTACGCGCATAAGGAGGTGGCCGTATCGGTGGCCGGCATCATCGTCGCCGTGGTCACCGGGCTGCGCGCGTTCTATCGCTGGGATCAGTCATGGGTGCTGCTGCGCAACACAGAGATCGTGTTGAGCAACGCGTACTGGGCGTGGAAGGGATCGGCGGCGGAGACGACGGAGGCCGCCGACGAGCGGCAGCGCGCCGCGCGCAACGAGGCGGCGATCGCGCTGGTCGCCAAGGTGACGAACATCCGGCAGGGGGAGGCGGAGTCCTTCTTCAAGGACCTCACGTACCCGCAGCCGGGCGTCGCCGGCTGATCTCTCACGTGATCCCTCACTCCGCCGACGCCGCCTTGCGGGGCCGCGGTCGGCGCCCGGTCCGCGACGGGACGCTCGCGGAGTGGTGCGCGCCGCCGCCGGGTCCGGCCGCCCCCGCGGCGGAGATCTCCGCGGAGAAGCGCCGCCGGGACTCCGCCACCGAGCCGGCGGCCGCCTCGCCGGTGTCGCCGGCGCCGACCATCAGGCTCACGAGCTGGGCCTCGAAGCATCGTTCAGCGTCGTACGGGGCGATGAGGTAGCCGCCGAGCTCGAGCGTGATCAACCCGTGGACCGCGCTCCACATCTGGTGCGCCACCAGTTCGGCGTCGTCGGCCCGGAACCGGCCCGCGGCGAGGCAGCGCCGCGCGCATTCGACCACGTCGCTCAGCGTGTACCGGCCGTGCTGCCGGTCGTCGTCGGTCAGCGCGAACCCGCCGAGCGAGGAGCCGCCCAGCGCGCCGCCGCCGAACATCACGGCGTACAGATGGGGATTGGCCAGTGCATTGTGCCGATACGCGCGGCCCAGCAAGGCCATGTCGGCGACCGGGTCGTCGGTCTGGCGCACCTGGGTGAAGTAGCGCTGCAGCCGGGCGAAGCCCTCGTGCACCATCTGGCGCACCAGCTCGCTCATCGCGCCGAAGTAGGTGTAGACGACCATCGTCGAGGCGTCGGCCTCGGTGGCGATCCGCCGCGTGGTGAGCGCCTGCGGCCCCTCCTCTGCGAGCAGCCGGGCGGCGATGTCGATGATCGCCGCCCGAGTCCGCGGGTCCAGTCGGCGTGGGCTCATGTTGACATTGTTGCATAACGCCGATATGTTCTTTAGCACAACGTAGTTATGCGAAGCCGGGAGACCCCCGAGAGCACCACCCCTCCCAGAGGAGGACAGCGCGATGGTCCAAGGAGTCCGGGCACTGGATCTCAACACGCTGCCGGCCGCGGCGGCGGCGGGCGTCTCGCCCGTGGACGAGGCGCTGCCCGTCGACGGAGTGCTCCCCGAGGGGCTCGACGGGTGTTTCCTCCAGGCGGGCCCGCACCCGGCACTCGGCGCGGAGATCGGGGGCGGCGCCGAGGCCGGCCTACAGGTGTTCGCCGGCCCGCACCTCGTCTCCGGCATCCGGTTGGACGCCGCCGGCGCACGGTGGTACCGGTCGAAGGCGCCGGTGCGGCGCGAGGAGCCCCTCGGGCCGGTCCCGGCGCTGGCCCCGCCGTTCTGGCGCGGCCCTTCCCCGGCTGCCGGCCCGCCCGGCGCGGAGCCCGGCGCCGTGGCGTTCGCGCGTCCGGTGCGTGAGGCGGGCGCGGCCGAGTGGCACACCGTGGCCACCTATCCGGGCCTCGACCACGCCGAGCACCTCATCGCGGGGCCCGACGGGCGCGTCGTGCACGCGTCGCCGTTCGCCCTGGCGGGTGCCCCGCTCGTGTACGCGACCGCCATCACCCGGCGGTACGTCATCGTCCTCGACCTGCCCGTGGCCTACAGCAGGGCGGCCGACCTGATCGGCGCGCGGCTGCCCTACGTCTGGCGGCCGGACCGGCCGGCGCGCATCGGGCTGCTGCCGCGTGCCCAGGGTCCCGCGGGCACCTCGGCGGAGCCGCGCTGGCTGCCCATCGACCCGTGCTACGTCTCCGATGTGGTGAACGCCTACGACGATGGCGACATGGTCGTGCTCGACGCCGTCTGGCGGGCGCGCGCCTTCGCCGATGCGCCTGGCCTGCCCGGCTCGCCCGGCTCGGCGGCCGCGGCCGCGGACGCCGGTCGGCCGCGGCTGCAGCGGTGGACGCTCGACCCCGTCACCGGCGCCGTGTGTACGCGACCGCTGGTGCGAGGTGCTGAGTCGGGCACGGTCGACGGGCGCGTGAGCGGACGCCGGCATCGCTACGCGTTCGCCTCGGTCGACGACGGCGCCTTCGTGGCCTGCCACGACCTCGCCGCGGGCACCACCCGGTTGGCGGCCGCCGGCGCCGGCTGGCGGTTCGGCCCGCCGGTGTTCGCCCCAGACGAGCGCCGCGCCGAGGAGGGCGCCGGCTGGCTGGTCGTCGTCGCCGGCAATGCCGGGCGCCGGATCTGCGAGCTTCGGGTCCTCGACGCGCTCGACCCCGCCGGGCGGCCGCGCGCGGTGGTCCGGCTTCCGGTCGCGCTCCCCACCGATCGGCGCACGGCCTACAGCAATCGCCGATCTTGATGTGAGGGTTGTGTCAACGCCCGCGATGGAACCCTCACATCAAGATCGGCGGGGGTGGAGGGTGGCGCCGATGTCGGTCGGGCGGTGCGGGAGGACGACGGCGCCGTCGGGCAACAGCTCACCGGTGTCCTCGAAAAGGATCACGCCGTTGCACAGTAAGGTCCACCCCTGTTCGGGATGGCTGGCGATGATGCGGGCCGCGTCATGGTCTGGTGCCGTCGGCGGCGGGCAGGGAGGCTCGTGGGTGCACATCTGCGCCTTCTTCGTCTCCGGCCCCCAGCGGACCGCCGTCGCGCTCATGGGTTGAGCCGAGCGTCCCGCCGGTGGCCGGCGTCTTTCGAAATGTGGTGACTCAGCACCAACATCATGATGGCAGGCGTGGACGATGTACGCCCTCTCCTGAATTGCGGTCTATACCACTTTCGTAGGAGCGGGTGGTTCCGTGGGATTCAGCGGCTGACGGCCTTGTTGTATCGCCAGGTGGCAAGGGGGATGAACGCGGCCAGCATGACGGCGGCCCACAGCAGCGAGGCGGGCACGGCGTGTTGCAGGGGCCACGCGTCGGGCATCGATACGGCGGGGTTGGTGTTGCCGAAGAGTTCGCGGGCGGCCTGGGTGAACGCCGAGACGGGGTTCCACTCGGCGACGACCTGCAGCGGTGGGGCGAGTCGCGTGGTGTCGATGAAGGTGTTGGCGAGGAAGACGAGCGGGAAGATCGCCATGCTGCTGACGTTGTTGAAGACCTCCGGTGTGCGGATGATCAGTGCCACCAGCGTCGCGGCCCAGGACAGGACGTAGGCGAACAGCAGCAGCAACAGGCAGCCCAGGGCGGCCTCGAGCGGTGAGGTGTGCACCCGCCAGCCGACGATCAGCCCCATTGCCACCATCATGACCAGGCTGAGCAGGTTGATCAGCAGGTCGCTCGTGGTGCGGCCGATCAGCACCGCCGAGGACGCCATCGGCAACGTGCGGAGCCGGTCGATGATGCCCTTCTGCAGGTCGCCGACCAGCATGTAGCCGCTGAGCGCGGCGCCGAAGATCGCCGTCTGGGTGAAGACGCCCGGGAGCATGAACTCGCGGTACGGGACGCCCGGGATCTCGATCATGTTGCCGAAGACGTAGGCGAACAGCAGCACGAACATGATCGGGGTGAGGACCACCGACCCCAGCAGGTCGGGCACCCGTACCAGCTTGATGGTGTTGCGTTTGGCCATCGTGATTCCGTCGGCGACGGCCATCCTCACGGTGTTCATTGGCTGTATTCCTTCACTAGATCCTTGTCGGGGACGGCGTGTGCCTCGTGCCCGGTGAGCGAGAGGAACACGTCGTCGAGAGTGGGCCGCCGCAGTCCGGCGTCGCGCACCGTGACGCCCTCGGCGGCCAGCAGGCCCAGGGCCTCGGTGAGCGCCGCCGCGCCGCGGCTGACCGGTATCGTGACGCGGCGGCCGCTCGCGTCGGTCCGCATCGGCCCGACGGCGAGCCAGGCCAGGGCCTGCCGCGCGGACTCCGCGGCGGCGGCGTCGCGCACGGTGAGCTCGATGCGGTCGCCGCCGATGAGATCCTTGAGCTCGTCCGCCGTGCCGAGCGCGATCACGCGGCCGTGGTCGACCACCGCGACGCGGTCGGCGAGCCGATCGGCCTCTTCCATGTACTGCGTGGTGAGCAGCAACGTGGTGCCCGCGGCGACCAGCTCGGCGATGACGTCCCAGAGCCCGGCGCGCGCCCGCGGGTCGAGGCCGGTGGTCGGCTCGTCGAGGAACAGCACGGGCGGGCTCGCGACGAGCGCCGCCGCGAGGTCGAGCCGCCGCCGCATGCCGCCCGAGTAGCCCTTGACCGGACGGTCGGCGGCCGTCGCCAGATCGAAGCGGTCCAGCAGCTCCCGGGCACGTGCCTTGCTGCGGCCGAGGCCCAGGTGGTAAAGGCGGCCCACCAGCTCGAGGTTCTCCATGCCGGTGAGGTCCTCGTCGACCGCCGCGTACTGCCCGGACACCCCGATATGAGGCCGCAGCCGCCGGGCGTCGGCGACCACGTCGAACCCGGCGACCGTGGCGCGGCCGGCGTCCGGGCGCAGCAGCGTTGTCAAGATCCGCACGGCGGTCGTCTTCCCGGCCCCGTTCGGGCCGAGCAGGCCGAACACGGTCCCGCGCGGAACCGACAGGCTGAGCTCGTCGAGGGCGACCACGTCGCCGTACTTCTTGACCAGACCCTCGGCCACAATCGCGTCTGACATCGGCTTTCCTTCTCGTTTCGCAGGGGGGTTCAGGAGGAGCGGCGGATCACTATGTCGCCGAAGCCGGTGCGGGCGCGCACCTCGACCTTGTCCTCGGACGGCTTCACCTCGTCCGCGGGCTCCAGGTCGCTGCGCACGCTGCCGTGGCGGGACCGCACGTCCAGCCAGGCGGCGGTGCCCTCGGCGATCCCGAGCTCCAGCTCGCCGAAACCGGTGGCCAGGACGATCGCGCCGCGGACCACCTCGCCGACCCGGACGTTGCCGTGTGCGGTCTTGGCGGCGACGGTGGCCAGGGCGCGATCGACGGTGATGTCGCCGTTCGCCGTGGTCATCCGGACGTCGCCGGTCACCTCGCCGAGGGTGATGTCGCCGTTGGAGGTCTTCACCACGGCCGTCCCGTCGACCTCGCCGATCCAGACCTTGCCGGATGAGGTGGTCACATTGGCGGGCCCGGCCGCCCGGGCGACCGCGATCTCGCCGGCGCCGGTGCGCACCTTGAGCCGCCCCGTCTGGTCGAGCCGGATGGCGCCGGCGGCGCTGTCGAACGTCGACTCGCCGATGCGGCCGCTGCTCCGGATCTCGGCCATGGCCTTGGCCTCGACGCGGGAGCCCGTCGGCAGATCGACGGTGATGTCGATCGACGGCGGCCGGCCGAGCAGCGAGCGGAGCTTGCTCTTGGGCGCCGTGACCGACAGCCGGCCGCCCGTGTACTCGACCTGAGTCTGCTTCGCCGCTTGGACGTCGCCGTCCTCGGCCTCGTCGGTCGGGCGGACGTCGACCACGGTGTCGGCGCGGTCGCTCGCGTTGATCCAGAGGTGCCCGTCCACGGTGTCGATCACCGCGACGATCGGTTCTGGGGTGTCGAATGTAGGCATGACTGTCCCGTCCTCTTGGGTGTGATGGGTCGCCCCGGGGTGTGCCGGGACGCGAAGGGTGATGTCGAGCGCGGGGCGCGGTGGCGCGGTGGCGCTAGCGCACCCAGCCGGTGTAGCGGCGGCCGAGCGGCGCGCCGTCCGGTCGGCCGGGGCCCGGGCCGGTGCTACGACCGGGATCATCGGGGGCGAGCGCGGCCGACACGACGCGGACGAGCCAGGCGTTGACCGAAAGCCCGGCCCGGGTCGCCGCCTCGTCGATGCGCGGCTTGAGATGTTCGGGGAGGCGAAGGGTGATCCGCGACGTACGGCCCTCACCGCCCTCACCGCCCTCATCGGCCTCGGCGGCAGCGCCGGGGAGGCCGCCGGGCGGGGCCGGGGCCTCGTCGAACGGCTCCTCGGGCGGCGGCGGCGTCACCACGAAGGCGGGATCGCGCCCGCGCAGCCGTACCTCGACCGCGCCAGGCGCGAGATCGCTGGTGATCTCGTCGGCGGCCGCGGACAGCGCCTCCATGAGGACCAGCCGGGTCGCCGCGTCGAGCGGCCTGGTCAGCCGCTCGGCGAGCGCGCGGGCGTCGTCGCCGCCGGCCTCGGCGGCCACCGCGAGCTCGCCGCGGAGCCGGTCGACGTACGGTGTGAGTTCCATGACGTCATCATGACATCAAAGTGACGTCAACACAAGTCCTCGTGATGGCATCGCGGCGTCACGATGCCGCCGCGAGAGAACAAGGAGAAGCCCGGGTCGGCGAGTCCGCCGGCCCGGGCCTGGTCACGATGTGGTCAGCAGGAGCCGAGCATGGAGTTGAGGGCGGACTTCTCGCTGCTGTCGACGCTGAGGGCGTAGAACCATTTGACCTGGATCCAGGCCCGGGCATAGGTGCACCGGAACGAAGTGCGCGACGGCTGCCAGGTGGCCGGGTCCTGATCGCCCTTCGACTGGTTGACGTTGTCGGTGACCGCCCACAGTTCCGGGCCGCCCAGGTCGTTCGCGTAACTCTGCCGCCGCGAGGTGCTCCACGCCCAGGCGCCGGACTGCCACGCCTCGGCCAGGGGCACCATGTGGTCGATGTCGACGTCGGAGGCGGCGGTCCAGGTGGCGCCGTCGTACGGGCTGAACCAGCTGCCGGAGGTGGCGGCGCAGCTGGAGTCGGTCACCACGTTCGTGCCGTCCCGCTTGAGCACGGTCTCCCGGGTGTTGCAGGCGCCGGAAATGGTGATCCAGTGGGGGAACAGGTCGCGGTCGTAGGTGGACGCGTGCGACTCGGCCGCGACGGTGAGTTCCGCGAGCCGGGCGGCGGCCGTACTGGCCGAGGGGATGTTGGGCGGGGTGGCGTTGGCGGCGCTCGCGGTCAGGCCCACGGTGAGGGCCGGCACGAGCATGACGGTCAGCAGGGCGACGACCACTCGCTTCACGAGGTGTCTCCTTCGTTCTCCCGCCCGGCCAGGAGCGAAGAATCCTGGTCGCCGCGGAGCGGGGAGTCACAAGGAGGTTCGCAATTGACTCCGAATGGCGAAATATCGAGCTTTGCCGACAGGTCGGCTCGGCATTGGTCAGACCCTGCCGCTGATCTTTCCACGCAACCGGTCTGACCTGGGAAAACACGCCGAACGAAGATCGATTAGGAGTGTGGCGGCCGGTTGAACGGCTCGTGAAGCCGCACCCAACGCCGCCCGCCGCCCGCCGCCGGCGTCAGCCGCCCCCGGGCCGGCACGGGCCCGGGCCAGGGGTCGTAGCCCGGGCCCGGGCTCGTGTTCGCCGTACCCCGCCGTCCGCCCGGAGGCGGACGGCGGCGGGCCGCTACCGGACCGTGATGGCGTCGACGTCGCTCGTCGCCCCCCGCACGGCCGGGGTCGACATCAGCGTGGTGACGTTGCCGGCGCCTGTGCGGGTGCCCTTCAGCTCGAAGCTGTAGGTCAGCGTCCCGCCCGGCGCGCCTGGCGTGCTGGTGACCCGCAGATCCTCCGTCGGCACGCCGGTGATCTGGTCGCCGGCGTTGCCCTCGTCGTTCTCCGCGCCCACGGTCAGGCCGAAGCCGGCCGGCGGGGCCGCGGGCAGGTTGGCCGGGTCGTAGGTGAACGTGATGTCCTCGGTTCCGTTCAGGCCGATCCACTGCTGGAACACCCGGCCGCTGGTGGTGCCGAAGACGTTCTCGCGCCACTCGATGACGAGCCAGTCGTTGACGCCGTCGGTCAGCGTGCCGGCGAGGATGCCCGGTGCCCCGGTGCCGTCGAGGTCGGTCCAGAACGGCGCCATCTCGGCGTTCGGGCGAGCCGGGTCGGGCAGCGTCTGCGGCTCGAAGAGAACGTCTTGAGCCGTGGCGCCGCCGGCCACCGAGTAGCCGTTGGAGGTCACACCGATCTGGGTGTAGGTCTTACCCGCGAAGACGAACGCCGGGACGGTGAAGTTCAGCGCGTCCTCGTCGCCGATCGGCGTCGGGGTGATCCCGAAGTCGTCCAGCGGCAGGTAGCCGGCCGGCGTCTCGCCCGGCGCGATCGTGGGCCGGTCCGGCTCACGGCGGGTCAGGTCGGCCGTCGCCACCACGTCCCGCGAGCCGAGCCTCGTCGCCCCGGTGACGGAGGTCAGGCTGAGGTTCGCGTCGAGATGGCTGAGGGCCTTGACGTCGGTGGCCTCCAGGGTGTTGTTCTGGACCGTCACCGAGCAGGTCGACCGGCCGGTGTTCACCGCGATCGACGCCGGGTCGCAGGTCTGCGCGAGCGTGACCCCGCCCTGCTGGCGGTTGAAGGCCACCGGCAGGTGCAGGTCGCGCGCGCCGCCCTGCTGATCGAGTTTGATCTGGCCGAAGTACTGCCCCGGGGCCAGCCCCAGCCCGGTGATCGCGATGGTCAGCTTGACGGTCTTGCCGGGCTGGACGGAGAACGAACTCGGCACCACGGTGATCTGCGCGCCGCTGGGCGCCGTCCCCGAGGCCTTGTAGTTCAGCGTCCGGTTCGTGACGTTCTTCGCCGTACGGGTGGTGGTGATCACCCCGGGCATGGTGGGCGCGTTCACCGACGGCAGGTTCAGGTCGATCCTGTCCGCGGCGGGCAGCGCGGCCGACGCCGCGTACTTCGCCGCCGTCTCGTCGAACGTCAGGCCCGGGTCGCCGGCCTTGGACAGGTCGATCCGGCCGCCGCCGACGTCGAACGGGTCGGCCGGCGTCGTCCGGTCGTGCTTGACCACCGAGGTCTTGGCGGTGGTCTCCAGCGCCGACTTGACCTGGCCGGGCGTCCAGTCCGGGTGCAGGGCGAACAGCAGCGCGGCCGAGCCGGCCACGTGCGGCGACGACATCGACGTTCCGGCGATCGCCTGGTAGAGGTTGCCCGCCGGGCCGAGCGCGGTCACCGCGGGATCCGGCGTCGGCGTGTTGCCGGCCAGGATCTGCAGACCGGGCGCGGTCACGTCGGGCTTGAGGAAGTCGCCGCCCGGCCCGCGCGAGGAGAACGAGGTCATGACGTCGCCCGTCCCGGTGGCCTTGGCGCCCTGCGTGAACGTCGCCCGCGCGTCCGGGTGCGCGCCGAGGAACGCCACCAGCGCGTCGCCTTCCGGCTTCTCCAGGTGCACGGTCGGCAGCCAGTGGTTGTCGGTCATCGTCTCGGCGAGCCGCTCGTTGAACAGCAGCATCCCGGCGGCGCCGCCCTGTCGGACGTTGAAGCCCCGGTCGACGCGGCCGACGTTGCTGACCACCGAGCGCCGGCAGACGACGATCTTGCCGGTGAAGGTTCCCGGCGGGGCGGGCGTGCTGCAGTCGATGTCGTTGTAGGGCGCGGCGCCGGCGAGCACCACCGGCGTCGCGGTCGGAATCCCGGCGGTGATGGAGGCGCCGCGCAGCGTGGCCGTGGCGCCGCCCCCGGTGAGCGTGATCGTCGAGAGGAAGGCGCGCCGCTGGGAGGACGCGGCCACCGTCGTGACCCACGGCCCGTTGTGGTTGACGGTCGCCGCGCCGGGCCCCTCGTTGCCGGCCGACGCGGAGACGAAGACGCCCGCCGCGTACGCGTCCAGGAAGGCCAGCTCGACGGGGTCGCTGAACGGGTCGACGCCTCCGGAGATGGAGAAGTTGATCACTCGCACCTTGTCGAGGATCGCGCGCTGCACGGCCAGGACCGTGTCGGAGGTGAAGCAGCCCTGGATGCCGCAGACCTTGTAGACCGCGACGTGCGCGGCCTGGGCGATTCCGTGGATCGGGCCGCGGTCGATGCCGAGCGGGTTCGCGTTCGCCACCGCGCCGCCGGCCGAGGTCGTCGAGGTGTGCGTGCCGTGGCCGTCGGAGTCGCGGGCGCTGTCCGGGTACTGCTCGTCGCCGACGACGGCGTTGTAGGTGTCGAGGAACGGCTGGCCGGAGATGAGCTTCCGGTTGCAGGCGAACGTGTCGGCGGCCGGGGTCAGCGGGTTGTCGCCGAAGTCACAGGTGCGCGCGGTGCCGTCGGCGGTGGGCGGCGGAGCGGGCAGGTTGCCCGGGTCGTTGTACGACGGGTGCTCCGGCCAGGCTCCGCTGTCCAGCACGCCCACGATCACGCCCTTGCCGGAGTTGGCGCTGCCGCCCAGCTGCCGGTAGATCGTGTCGGCGCCGATGAAGGCCGGGCTGGAGTCGGTGAGCCGTCGTTCCATGCGGTCGCGCTGGACGGCGGCCACGCCGGGCAGCTTGAGCAGCCCGGCGACCTTGTTGCCGGGCAGGGTCAGCGGGATGCCGCCGTACACGAGCCGCAGCGCCTTGCCCGCCCTGGCCTCGGGCACGCGGGAGCGCAGCGCGCCGAGGAAGCGGTTCTCGACGCCGCCGACGTAGCTCTCGTAGCGCCGGACGCTGTCGCTCTTGGGATTGAAGGCGCGGTGCGTGGCCGCGGGACTGGTGGCGGACAGCCCGGGCAGCCCGCCGCGGTAGGCGGCCAGCGCGTCGTAGTCGAGCTTGACGACGACGTTCACCGGCTTGGCGCTGCGCAGGGCGAGCAGTCCCGCGTCGGACTTGGCCAGTCGGCCGCTCACCGACTTGGCGCCGTGGACGAGGGTCCCGCCCGTCAGGGGCGTGGCCTTCCACTGCCCCGGCGTCGGCGCCGGGGGCGCCGCGGACGCCGGACCGGCCAGGCCGGTCACGATCAGCCCGAGCACGCCGGCGACGGCGACGAACGGTCGTACGCGGCGGCGGCGTGACCGCCGTCCGCCGCCAAGGGTAGGACTCCGGTCCACGCCACACCTCCGGAAGAAATGGATCAAGCGCGCCTGCCCCCCGACCAGCCGAGGGGAGCGTAAAGCCTTTCCGGACGAATGGGGTAGATAGGGCGATGAGGCGCACGGCCGAAGTGTTCGCGAATTACCCCAAAAAGCCCGACTGACCTGCGAAAAGAAGGCATAGATTCACGGTGTCCATTTCTGGACACAAACCAGGTCAGTCCACGGCGGCGCCGAAGCGGACCGCGTCCGCGGGGACGCCGTCTTGGCCCGGGACAAAGGACAGGCCGGTGCCCGCTTGGGTCCAGGGGAGCCCGTGCACCAGGCCCGTGCTGTGGGTCACGTCGTCCGGCGCCCCGATGAGCAGGTGGTCCTGGTACGCGGCGAGGGCGGCGCCGAACTGGTCGCCGGCCTCGACGGGCTCGGCCGCCTGCGCCTGGGTGACGAACAGGTCGGCGGCGCCGGGCGCGACCAGGCTGTCCCCGAAGATGTGGACGGCGCCGGCGTCGGCGGTCGCGCCGACGTCTTCACGTGGAACGCCCACCACGATCGCCTGCCCGACGTTGTCGCCGCGCCACGGACCGCCGAGCGCCAGCACGGCGCCGAACCGGTCGCCGGCCTCGGACTGGTCGGCGACGTCGACGCTGTTTTGATGGACGCTCCACCGGTGCGGCAGCGGAAGCTCGTCGTCATCGGTGCCGAAGTAGTGGATCATCCCCGAGTCGGCGATCGCGCCCTCGTCCTCGCCCGGCGTACCGACGACCAGCTTGATGTGGGACGGGCCGTCGTGCTCGCACTCCGACGTGAGCGCGAGGGCGGCGCCGAACTGGTCGCCGGCCTCGGGGGCGCCGTCGACCCCTGGGGTGTCCTGGGACAGTGTCGAGTCACCGTCGAGGTTCCGCACGACGTGGACCATCCCCGCGTCCGCCGTGCTTCCGAAGTCCTCGCCGGGGGCGCCCACGGCCATCGTCAGGCCCCGCGTTCCCGTCACCGGGCAGCTGAAGCCGCCGGGACCCTGGATGACCGCGACCGACTGGCCGAACCGGTCGCCCGCCTCGACCGTGCCGGAGATTCCCGGGCTGCCCTGGTCGATGGCGCCCGCGGCCGTGACGGCGCCCGTGTCGCGGTCGAAGACGACCAGGCCGGCGAGGCCGGCATCGGCGCTGGTGCCGATGTCCTCGCCCGGTGCGCCGTAGGCGATGGCCGGAGCCGGCCCATCGTCGGTCCGCGTCGTGTTGGCGCCGAGCGCGGCGCCGAACCGGTCCCCCGCCTCCGGCGCGCCGGCGATGCCGAAGACGCTCTGTCGCAGCACGAGCCCCGGCCGCCCGGCGCCGAGCCCGTCGGCCGACCCGTAGATCACCTGAATGATCCCGGCGCGTTCCGCCGAGCCCACGGACTCTTGGGGCACGCCGACGACGAGATCGGCGTAGGGGTCGGCGTCGACCCGCATCGCGTGCAGGACCGCGCCGAACTGATCGCCGGCCTCGGCGCTGTCTCCGACGCCCGGCAGGCCCTGCGCCAGTACGGCGCGGCGCCCGGTCGTCCCGGTGGCGGCCCCGTACAGCACGTTGATCCGCCCGGCATTGGCCAGCCCCTTCACGGTCGCCGCCGGGTCGCCCACCACGAGGTCCCCGCACGTGTCGCCGTCGAAGTCGGCCCCGCCCAGCACGCAGCCGGAGCGGGCGGTCTGCCGCGCCTGCGCCGGCCCGCCCGCGGCCGCCCCCGCCAGCGCCGTGCCCAACACCACCGCCACCGCCGCCGCGGTCGTCGATCTCCGCATGGTCGTCCTTCCGTTCCCCCGAAACGGCCCGGCCGGGCCCCTTGGAGATCGGGACGGATCAGCTCACGCCACGGATGACCGGAAAGCGCCTTCAGGCCACATGCGGCCACACCCGGAGCGGCGGCCGCATGCGGCGCCCGCCGCGGCGGGCGGCCTGGCGGTCAGCGTGATTGCCCGGGCTGGTAGGCCCCGGCGGGCTGTCGAATGATCACGTTCATTCGGTTGTAGGTGTTGATGATGGCGATGAGGGAGACGAGCGCGGCGAGTTGATCGTCGTCGTAGTGTTTGGCGGCGTTCGCCCAGGTCTCGTCGCTGACGCCGGTGGCGGCGTCGGCGATGCGCGTGCCCTCCTCGGCGAGTTCGAGGGCGGCGCGTTCGGCGTCGGTGAAGACGGTCGCCTCCCGCCAGGCGGCGACGAGGCTGAGCCGCTCCGGCGTCTCACCGGCGTACCGGGCGTCCTTGGTGTGCATGTCGGTGCAGTAGCTACAGCTGTTGATCTGGCTGGCGCGAATCTTCACCAGTTCCTGCGTGGCGGCCGGGAGGCTCGATTCTGACAGGAACTTGCCTGCTGAATTGATGTACTTCGTGAACTGCAGCCCGACGGGGTTGCCGTAGTAGTCGAAGCGGGAGTCCATGCGATCTCCTTGCCGTTGGTGCGGTGCGTCGCCATAACGGGATGGTCTGGCAGGTCGTGACAGCAGGCGGGTGCGAAGCGCGTCCCGGCCGCCAGGGCGACCAGGTCGCCGACTTCCGCATCCTCAGGTACCCGGCCGGGGTGGGGGCAAGCACGCCGGCGGGGTGCGACGACTCACAATTTCGATCGTGTCAAAGCGGCTCGGAAGCGCGGCGGATCAAGCCGCGAAGATCCGGCGGCGGCTCCCACTCGGTGCCGACGCCCGCGAAGGGCGAATGTGGGCACTTCAGGGTACGTCCGGCAACGGCCGAGCCCGCAAATACCAGGGCACCAATTGATGCCTGTCCGGTTACGGTCGCTGCGTGTCACCCGCCACAGACAAGGGGGCGCGTTTCACCGAACGTGGACGTAGCCAGAACTTGGGAGCTGACCATGATTCCAATCATTATCCTCGGGCTGACAGGGGTCATCGCGGCCCCCGCGTATCTCGTTTACTTCGCCCTGGCCAGCCGCCATGATCCGCTGACTCCGTACGCACAGGGCCGTTCCGCCCGCTGGGCGCGGCGCGCGGTGGGCGTCTCCGTTTACCGCAACTGGTGATCGGCGGAAATAAACCGTCGCCACGGGGGTCATACTTTTTCGTGAAATGGCGCAGAAATTCTTTCAGCCGCCCGCCGGTGGTGAGATTCCGGGCACATACCCGGAACGTCTCCATCGGCGGGCGGTTGCTCATGGGTTGTTCGATCGAATGACCATTTCCCGCCTGCCCGATGCTCGACCGTCGACACGAAGGGTCGCCGCCTGGCCACGCTCGGCCGCGCCGGATCCCGTTCGGCCGCAATCGTCCCGATGACCGCCTGCCGCCGCGCTACCATCCGGTATGAGCCCGGGAGCTGAGATCGGCTTGGATGGGCCGAGGGGACAGGCATGATTCCCAAGGGATTCGACCCAAATGTGCCGAACATTGCCCGCATCTACGACTACATGCTCGGCGGGAAGGACAACTTCGCCGCCGACCGTACGGCCGCCGAGCAGATAGCGGCCGCCTTTCCGGAGTCTCCCGAGGGCGTCCGGCACAACCGCATCTTCTTGCGGCAGACCGTGAGCTACCTCGCCGGCCAGGCCGGGGTCCGCCAGTTCCTCGACCTTGGCGCCGGGCTCCCCACCCAGCAGAACGTGCACGAGGTGGCCCAGGCGACGGCGCCGGACGCACGCGTCGTCTACGTCGACAGCGACCCCGTCGTCTGCGTCCACGGGCGCGCCCTGCTGAGCGGCACCGACGGCGTCGCGATGGTCGAGGCCGACCTCCGCGAACCCGAGAAGCTCCTCGCCGACCCCGCGATCGGCGAGCTCATCGACTTCTCCCGCCCGACGGCGCTGATGCTCGTCGCCGTCCTGCACTTCATCGGCGATGAGGCGTACGACATCGTGGCCACGTTGCGAGACGCGCTGGCGCCGGGCAGCTACCTGGTCATCTCCCACATGCTCGACGTCGAAGAGCGCAAAGAGGACGGCTCGCAGGTCAAAGAGGTCTACTCCCGCGCCAGCTCGGGCCTCATGCCGCGCACCATGGACGAGATCATGCGGTTCTTCGACGGGCTCGAACTGCTCGACAACGACCTGTTCCTGCCGCCGGAGCTCTTCGAACGCTTCGCCGGTCTCGGCTGGGGCGCGGTCGGTCGCAAGGCATAGGCCGCGGCCCGCGGACCGGCGCCCGCCCTCGGCGAGCAATGGGCGAGTCAATGGGCGAGTCATTGGGCCAGGCGGAAACCGGCGCCGCGGAGGGGCGGATAGACGCCGTGGCGGCGAGCGCACCGGGCGAGGTCGCGCCCGTGATGGAACGCGCCGCCGCGAGTGACGTGCGGATCGGCGGCCCAGTCCTCCACAAGAGGTACGCCGGCCGGTGCGCCCGGATAGGGCGCGTAGCGGGTGCCGGTCCACTCGTCAACGTTGCCGGCGAGGTCGAGGACGCCGAACGGGCCGGCCCCGCCGGGAAACGAGCCGACCGGCGTGGTCGCGCCGATGCCGGCGTCGGCGAGGTTCGCCCGGCCGGGCAGGTACCGATCGCCCCACGGGTACTCGCGGTCGTCGCCGCCCCGTGCGGCGCGCTCCCATTCGGTCTCGGTGGGCAGCCGCACCGGCAGCCCGATCCGTGCGGAGAGCCAGGAGCAGAACGCGACCGCGTCGGCATGGCCGAGCCCGTCGACGGGGTGGTCGGGCGGCCCGGTCACGGGCGGTCGTCCGGTCGCGGCCGCGAACGCCGACCACTGCGCGACCGTCACCGGGGTGCGGGAGATCGCGAACGCCGCGACGGCGACCTCGGCGCGCGGCGCCTCCTTCGCGATCCAGCCGCGCTGGACATGGAGGTCGGCGTGCGCGGCCGTGATCGCGTCGATGTCCGCGGCGGGCGTGCCGCGGACGAGCACGCCTGCCGGGATCTCCACCCAGTCGATGTCGATGTCGATGTCGCCCATGTCCTTCGCGCCCACGGAAGCGGATCAGGCGGCCAGGAACGCCGCGGACTGCAGGTCGACCGCGCGGCCCACCAGGAAGCGTTCGCCTATCGTACGGCGGGCGGCGGCGCTCCAGCGGGCGCGGTCGCCGTCGTCCCACAGCGATCGCCGCACCGCCCCTGCCCAGGTCGCGTCGCCCTCCGTGTAGGGGGTGAGCAGCCCGTTGACGTCGTGCTCGATCTGGCGCCTGATGCCCTCGACCGCCGAGCCGACGACCACGGCGCCGCGCCACATCGCCTCGGCCACGGTGAGCCCGAAGCTCTCCCGGCGGCTGTTCTGGACCACCGTTCGGGCCTGGTGGCGCAGGACGTTGAGCGCGACGTCCTCGGCCATCCGGTCGATGCGGGCGAAGCGCCAGATGTGCGTCCGGCGGCGGATCGGGGCGTCGAGCCGGGCCCTGGCCTCGAGCAGGTCGGTCCACACGCGCCGGTTGATCGGGTAGTTCCTGGCCTCGTCGATGTACGGTCCGACGATCAGGAGCTCGATCTCCGGCTCCCGCCGGGCGAGTTCGGCGAAGCCGCGCAGCACCCCGAGCTGCCCCTTGAGCGGATCCCACCGGGAGACCTGCAGGACGAAGGGCGCCCGCGGGCCGGCGAGACGGCCGGTGCCGCCGTCGTCGATCGCGATCTGGCCGGCGCCGGCGTCGGCGCCGTCTCGCCCCACGGGCGGCTCGGCGGTCTCGCCCGCACTCAGCCGGCGCCAGATCGCCGCGCGAACGGCGGGCTCGATATCACGATTTTTCGGGGACTCGGGGTCTATTCCGGGCGGCACCGTCAGCAGGCGTTCGTCGCCGGCCAGCCCCGGCCAGACGAGCTCGTCGAGCGAGAACACGATGCGGTCGACGTGGTCGAGGTAGGGGCGCATGAGGTCGAGCGCGGCCCGATCGATCAGGCCGGACCGTTCGCTGCCGATGTGACAGCGCCAGACGATCCGTCCCGCCAGCGGGCGCAGCTCGGGTGCCAGCGTCAGGCACAGCGGGTCGTGCAGGACCACGACGTCGGCGCCCCGCACGAGGTCGCGCAAAGGCGCGTTGGCGGCCACGTACTCGGCGATGCCGGACCGCGCCCGCGCGGCGGAGAAGCCGCCGCCGGGGGCTTGGTACAACGCGTTGTGCAGCAGCAGGCCGGCGTCGCGCGCGCGGTCGCCGCGGGCCTCCGCGGCGACCCACTCCGTCGCCCAGCCCGACCTCTCGAAGTACGGAAGCTCGCCGCGGACGACCTCGGTCACGCCGCCCAGGACGCGGCTGGTGCTGACATGGACGAGCCGAGGGCGGCGGCGCCGCCCGGAGGGGGCGGCGGACTGTTCTGGCTGTTCTGGAGTCATCTGTGGAGTCATCGTTGGTCCTTCTCGGCCAGGGCGGGCGCCTCCCGCGGCGCGAGCGCGGCGGGACGCAGGGCGGGCGCGGGCAGCAGCCGTTCGCTCGCCAGTACGCCGAGCGCACCGGCCATGATCACCGCGCCGAGGACCGACCACAACGCCCAGCTACCGGCCTGCAACAGCGCGCCGACGGCGGCCGGGCCCGCGACCGTCGAGATCGTCCAGGACATCTGGAACAACGAGGAGTAGCGCCCGCGCAGTCCCGGCCGGGACGCGGCGATCGCGAGGGCCGCCGCCGCCGGGCCGACCGCCATCTCGCCCACCGAGAAGACGATGATCCCGGCCAGCACGAGCGTCACGGCCACCGGCGTGCCGGCCGCGTGCGCCGCCGCGTCGATGCCGAACGCCGCGAGGAAGGCCGCCGCGCCGGCCACCATCGCCCGCGTTCTGCGCACGGCGCTCAGCAGCCGCGTGACCGTCGACTGCAGCGCGACGCTCATCACCGTGTTGACGGCGAACGCGCACGACGCCACCCAGCTCGGCAGGCCGAGCGTGCGGACGAAGTACACCGGGAGCACCACCGCCGGCAACAGCCAGGCGAACGTGAGGGCCGTGTGGGCGGCGGTGAGGACGAGGTAGGGGCGGTCGCCCAGCACGGCGCGCCAGCCGTCCGCGCGGGCCGGCTGGCCGTCCGGCGTGACCGGGAGCGATGTGCCGGCGGCCGGGGGCAGCGGCAGGACGAAGAAGACCGCGGCGGACACGAGCGAGGTCAGCGCGCTGATCGCGAGGATCCCGCGCAGGGACGCCATGCTCCCCACCGCGAGGGCGATCGCCGCGACGGCGGCGCCGAGCCCCAGTGCGGCGCTCTTGAGCGCGTTGACGACCGCGAACCACCGGTCGAGGCGTTCGCCTTCGGCGACCCGCTCGGCGATGAAGACCGGCCAGCCCGCCCAGTACAGGCGTTGGGAGAAGGCGACGAGCACGATCCCGAGCGCGAGCTGGGCCGGGTTGATGATCACCAGCAGGTCGAGGTAGCCCAGGCCGCAGCACAGGTTCGCCAGCACGACGGTGCGCTGTGCCCCGATCCGGTCGACGAGGTTCCCGGTGACAGGGTTGAGGCCGAGCGCCGCCAGGCCCCCGACGGTGAGCAGCAGGCCGACCGCCGAGACCGAAAGCCCGGCGCCGAGACTCAGGTACAAGACCATGAGCGGATGGAAGGCCCCGGCCGCGATCGTGTCGACGAGCAGGACGGCGAAGACGATCCGGCGGCGCCGCGCGACCGGGACCGGCCCGCGCTCGCGCCGCCACGCCGGTGCGATCAATGACTGCACACGAGCCTCCGGGGTCCGTCGCAGGGGCTCCGCCACCGCGCGCGGTCGTCACACCGCATGTGGCCGCGGAGCGGGGACGTGGGGGGATCTGGGGGATGTCTCGGCATGGGGCACTCGCACCCGCCGGCCGATCCGGTGGGCCTCGGCCAGGATGTCCTCGCCCCAGCGGTCCCACAGCCCGGCGAGCCGGGACGACACGACGACGAGGTCGGCGGCGCCGTCCGGGAGGACGGTGCGCACCCCGATCGCGTGCAGCCCGCGCCGCCCGGTGCCCGCGCACGCCTGTTCCAACAGGTCGCGATCGAAGTCGACCGGCGTCCAGGCGATGGGGCGCGCCGCCGGCGACGGGGGCAGGGCGCCGCCGGACCCCAGCACGACGACCCGGGCGGCCCGGCCGCCGGCGTCGGGGAGCCGCGCGCACGCCGCGGCGATCTCGTCACGTACGTCGAGGTCGCGGGCCAGCCGCGTCCACTCGAGGAGCTCGCCGTACTCGTGCTCCAGCGGGGGGTCCCACCGGCCGCGGGAGTACATCGCGCCGTAGAGCTCCATGACGGGGTCGGGGTGTTTGTCCCACAGCAGCCACGCGTTGGCGCGGTTGCTCGCCGAGTTGGCCTCGAGGTCGCGCTCGTGCGGCGGCTCGATGGCCCACGCGTCGCGCGACACCACGGGTGTCAGCCCGGCGCGCGTCAGCCGGTAGCCGAACTCGAGGTCCTCGCCGCCCCAGCCGCGGAAGTCCTCGTCGAACCCGCCGGCCGCCCGCAGATCCTCGGCCCGCAGCGACATGTTGACGGTCCAGAAGTACATCCACGGCGCGGCGAACCGGCTCAGGTCGTAGCCGACCCGGGCGAAGTCGCGATGTCGCATGTCCTGGAACCCCGGCTCGCCGGCCAGCTCGCGTACCGCCTCCTCGGGCGCCAAGCGGTCGAGCGCGTCGGCGAGCCCGTCGAACGGGTCCCACGGGCTGTAACCGTAGGTGTACCCGAGGACCACGCGTCCCGGGCCGGCCGCTCCGGCGCGTTCCGGGCCGTCGTGCGCGGCGAGGTGCGCGCCGACGTAGTCGGGCCCGACCAGCGTGCCCGCGTCCAGCAGGATGAGCACCGGCGCCGCGGCGAGCCGGGCCCCGGCGTTGCGGGCGGCGGCCGCCCGGAACCCGAGATCCTCCTGGAAGTGGTACTTGAGCCGCAGGTGCGGTTCGAAGGACGCGACCACCTGCCGGGTCGCGTCGGACGAGCCGTCGTCGGCGACGACGACCTCCATGTCGTCGTGCGGGAAGCGCTGTCTCGCCAGCGTGCCGAGCTGGCGCGCGAGCAACTCGCTCCGGTTGTAGGTCGGGATCACGATGGAGACCCGAGGTGGCGATGAGCTGAACACGATGACTCCCGGCTCGGTCTGACGCGCACGGCGGCCGCTCACCCGCGCGCGATGGGCACGCGCGAGCAGCGGCCGCCGCCGCGCCGAAGACCCGCGGTCAGATTCGGTACACGTTCCCGTCGTAGGAAGAGGCGAGGAACGTCTTGGTCGCGTCGTCGTACGACAGCGAGGAGATGCCGCTGGTCGTGGGCCGATAGGTCCGCACCCAGGACCGGCTGCTGACGTCGAGGAGCGCGATCATGCCGTGGTAGTCGCCCGTCGCCACCGTCGTGCCGTCGGCGCTCGCGCTGACGCACTTGATCGAGTTGGGGTGCGGCGCCGGGATCACGTCGGCGTCGCCGTCCGCGCTCCAGATGCGCACCGTGAGGTCCCGGCCGACGCTGGCGAACCGGTCGCCGCCCAGGGACACGCACCCGTTGACGATGCGGTCGTGTGCGTACCGCACCGTGCGTACGCACTCGAGCGTCTCGATGTCCCACCAGGTCGCGCTGTAGTCGGCGCACACGGCGAACAGCAGCCGTTCGCCGACCGCCACCCCCTTCACCGCGTTCTGCAGCAGCGGAAGGTCGCGCATGTGGGTCGCGGAGTCGCCGTCCAGGCGGAACAGCAGGCCCTCGCCGGTGTAGGCGCCGACGACGACGTGCTCCACGCCGTCCCGAGTGAAACGCGCGCCGCAGTTGAGCGGCGAGCGGTGCTGGTGCAGCACCCGCCCGGTGAGCGCGTCGAAGACCTTGCCCAGCTGCCCGCCGGCGAGGACGAGATCGCCCGCGGGGGTCAGGAAGTTGCACAGACTTCCGGTCCGGGCGACCTCCTGGCGGCCGCCGCCCCGGTCGTCCTCGCGCCAGACGATGCCGGCGTCGCCCACCATCAGCGCGTCGCCGGGCGCGCCGTGCGGGGTCACCGCGTTGACGCCGTAGGTCGGCGGCACCGGAGTTTCGTCCCAGCTGCCCTGTTCGTAGTCGAACGTCCGGTAGGTACGGCCGAACGTGCCGAAGACCAGCGTCGAGCCGCCGCCGAACGCGCACGACCGGGGCCAGACGTCGTCGGGGATCGAGTTGGTGGCGACGTGGCCGAGCCGAGAGCCGCTGGTGTCCCACAACTTGACCGTACGGTCGTAGCTGAGGCTGACGAGGAGGCCGCGGGAGGCCCCGAGCACCAGCCGCTTGACGCCGGCGTCATGGGCCTGGACCGTCGTGCGCGAGCCGTCGGGCCGGACCGTGACGATGTCGCCCTCGTCGTTGCCGGCGTAGATGGTGCCGCCGGGGGTGAGCACCACGGTGTCGGTCTCGACGCCGTCCATGTTGATGTCGCCCACGAGTTCGCCGCTCGCCAGCGACCAGCGCTTGATCGTGCCGTCGTCGCTGGAGGAGATCAGCGTGTCGCCGTCGGCCGCCCACTCCACGGAGATCACGTCGGCCGTATGGCCGCGGAACGTCGCGACCACGGCGCCGTTGAAGTCGAACACGCGCACGCGGTGGTCGCGGCTCGCCGTCGCGATGAGTTCCTTGTCGGGGTGGAAGACGGACATCTCGACGTCGTCGTCGTGCGCGTCGAGCACCGCGCGCAACCGAAGGTCGGGCACGCTCCACAGCCGGGCGCTGTAGTCGCTCGACGAGGTGACCAGCCACTTCCCGTCCGGGCTGAACGAGCACTGGTTGGCGAGATGGTCGTGCAGCACCCTCGTGCGGGCGGTGCGCGTCGCGGCGTCCCACAAGATGACCTGGTTGTCATAGCCCGCCGTGGCGACGTAGGTGTCGCCCCAACAGGCGACCCCGCTGATGGGACTGTTGTGTCCGATCATGAATCCTCCCGTTCGGGTAGGGCCGGTTCCGGTAGGGCGGCGGCCACGTGTCGGGGGACGGCCTGCTCGGGCAGGGCGCCGACGTGGGTCGCCGGGGTGGGAAGGGTGATCAGGTGCCGGCCGTGGTGCGCCTTGGCCTCGAGGTAGCGGCGGTTGGCCTTGGTGACGTGGACTCCGGTTCCGTGTTGTTCGACGTCGATGCCGCCGGCGCGCAACTGCTCGCATTTGACGGGGTTGTTCGTCAGCAGGCGGCACCGCCGGACGCCGAGCGCGTGCAGCATGGCCCCGGCGACGCGATAGTCCCGGGCGTCCTCCGCGAGGCCGAGCGCACGGTTCGCCTCATAGGTGTCAAGGCCCTCGTCCTGCAGGCGATATGCCTTGAGCTTGTTGTACAGGCCGATGCCGCGGCCTTCCTGGCGCAGGTACAAAATGATTCCGCCCTGCCATTTCATGAGCTGGACCGCTTCGTCGAGCTGCGCACCGCAGTCACACCGCGCCGAGCCGAAGACGTCGCCGGTCAGGCATTCGCTGTGTACGCGCACGAGCGGTGTCCTTGACTTGTCCCAGTTCTTTATGAGGAGGGCCACATGCTCGCCGCCGAGGGAGGGCTCGAACGCCACCAGTTCGGCGTCGACATGGCCATGGCCGGCATCGCCGGGGCTGTGCCGGCGCGTCGGAAGCGCGACTCTGGTCAGCACCTCGAGGCTGAGGGGTTTGGACGGCTGGGGGTTGGAAGTGATTGTCAATGCAATCTCCTACGGGCATTGCTAAAGCCGGACGCATTGGTGGATTTCTGCCGCAGAACACCCCTTCCGAAGATGAGCCGTCGGGCCGCCGAATGAACGCCCGGTCGGTCGGCCGCCGGTACCCGGCGAGTCAGGATTGGGTTTTAAATGGGGGTCCGATGACAATGTTAGAGTGCTTGACCGCACTCACCGCTCCGCATGACATGACATTGTCATCTGGCATAAGATTGTCACGCTCGAATGGGTTAACCGGGCCGCCTCATCGTTTATCGCACCTGGCCGGACTCCGTCGGCGGCACAGCGGCACAGCGCCATATCTAAGCCCGTCCGCCCCGCCCATCCGTGTGCCGCCGTCAGCCGAGGTCCGGCTGGGGGACGTACCGGTCGACGGCGATCAGCCCGTCAGCGGTGGTCATGAGGGTGTCCTGGTCGTCGATGTGCAGCCCGGCGGCGAGCAGGACGGGGAGTGCGGGGTGCGGGCCGAAGACGGCCACCTGGACCTCGTCGGCGGTGCCGGCGGCCTGGTGGACGGCGGCGAGAACGGCGTCGACGCATGCGTCGGGATGCCGGCCGCCGGCCGGACCGACGAGGACGCCGGTGCCCCGGGTGCGGGTGACGGCGTAGCCGTCGGGCACGGTCCAGACTTGGACGCCGGGGCGGCCCTCGTACCAGGCGAGGTGCGTGGGCCGGTGGCCGCCGCCGACGGTGGCGTCGAGGGCGGCGATCTCGGCGACGGTCGCGCGGCGGGGGGAGACCTCGGGAACGGGCATCCGGCCGGTTGGGCCGGTCAGGTAGAGCAGCGGATGGATCGGGCGCAGACCATGCCGGACGTAGAGCGCGAGCGCGCGCGGATCGCTGGAGGCGTACGTCGTGACCGGCCGGTCGCGAGGCAGCACGAAGCGCAGCAGCGCGCCGCCGAGCCCGGCGGATTGCGCGTCCGGCAGCACGAACAGGTTGCCGAGGTGGGTGAGGGGGCCGCGCGGCAGGATGCCGGCGAAGCCGATGACGGCACCGGCGTCGGTGGCGACGGCCAGGCGTCCGTGCCGGCGTTCGAGGTCGAGGAAGTCCGGCGGTTGGGGCCAGTCGGCGAGCAGGTCGAAGTGCGCGGCGACGGCGCGGACGCCGGGCAGGTCGGCGTCGGCGGCGACCCTGATCGAGACCTCGGTCATCGACCGCGAACACTGCGACGAACGTGCACGTCGACGACACTACAGCGACGGTGCCCGCGCGAACCGCCCCCTTGTTGACACAGGCCTCGCGGGGAACACGACCGGCGACGACAGACGCGATGGATGCCCTCCTTCGCCCTGCGCGCCGGGCCGCCCGAGCGGTTGTGATCGTTTCGAGACGCCGACAGCGCGGGCACGCCGGCTTTCGTGAGGGGGTCAACGTCGGACATCTGGTAAGGATGCTTGACAGATCATCTGACGAGAGTAACTATCTGAGAAACCACGTTTGTGGCAACGGCGGGTCCAGAATTATCGACAAATATCTGGGCCTAGCACCCCTCGACCCCCGGCAGACAATTCAGGCTGCTCTCACGGAGGCCCCCCGGGACATGACCGCCCGCAACGAAGTCCCCCTGCTCACCGACGCCACGATCGACCGTTTGGACGCAACCGAAAACACCTTGCTCGCGCCGGTACGAGGCGAAGACCGTCGGCGCTCCCTGCCGAAAGAGCACTTTCAAAAGAGGCCGAGCAGATTCGCCGTCAAGTTAGTGAGCGCGCTCGGCCTGATCGCGGTGGCCTGGGTGGCGATCGCCCGCGGCCCGGGGTGGGCCGCGATAGCCGCCATTGTCCCGCTCGGGCTCGCTTACGCACATCTGGTCGAGCTGCAGCACGAGTGTCTGCACGAACACGCATTCCGCCGCCGCGCGTTGAACAGATTCTGCGGAGTCATCTGCGGAATGTTCATGCTGAGCTCCTTTTGGCATTACAAGCACGACCATCTGCGCCATCACGCGTTCCTGGGCACCCCGCGGAACAGGGAGTTCTTCAACTACCGGTTCCGTGACCTGCATCGGTGGATGGGTCTGGGCTTCCTGCGCGCGGCGTTCAACCTCGGCCGCTACGGCACCGTCGGCGCCGACGTGTGGCGCTCCTGCCTCGGCCGGCCGATCCCCGGCGTGCCGCGCCCGCTGGACGCGGCGAAGATCCGCGGCGAGTACCGGCTGCTCGGCGTCGTGGTTCTCGGCGCCGTGGCCTACACCGTGCTGACCGGCGACCTCTTGCTCGTCTACGCCTGGCTGCTGCCCGCCGTGCTGGTCGGCGAGCCCGCCCACTTCATGATCGAGCTACCGGAGCACTTCGGCCTCAACACGCAGACGGACGCCAACGTGCTGACCAACACGCGCACCATCACCGCGTCGCGATTCGCGCAGTGGTACACGAATTACAACAATCTGCACACCGCACATCATTACCACCAGGGCGTGCCGATGGCGCAGATCACCCGCCTGCACACGGTCATCGCCGACCAGGTGGTGCCGATGGAAACCTCGTACTGGTCGTTCTACCGAAAGGTGATCACAGGCGAGATCCGCTACCGGAACATGGCCGAGACCCCGATGACCCGATGACCGCTGTTCGCGGTCCCGTCGATGTGGAGGTGGGTGGCCGTGTCGGAGGTGGTGACCAGGCCGGCCCGGAAGTCGGATGTCGAGCACATCGTGCGCATGGTGCATGACCTGGCGGCCTACGAACGCTCCGCGCACGAATGCCGGCTGACCGAGCGGCAGTTGTCCGACGCGTTGTTCGCGGAGCGGCCCGCGTTGTTCGGCCACGTCGCCGAAATCGACGGGGTCGTCGTGGGTTTCGTGGTCTGGTTCCTGAACTTCTCCACCTGGACCGGCACCCACGGCGTCTACGGCGAGGACATGTACGTGCTGCCGGAATATCGGCGGCACGGCGTGGGCCGCGCCCTGTTTCGCGAAATGGCCGCCGAGTGCGTGCGCCGCGGCTACCACCGGTTGGAGTTCGCCACGCTCGACTGGAATACGCCCACGATCGCCTTCACCGCCTCACTCGGCGCCAAGCCGCTCGGCGACTGGACGACGTACCGGATCAGCGGCGCGGAACTGGCGCGGCTGGGCGGGAGCGACGGCGCGGACCCGCCAGGCGATCCGTGACCAGTCCATGGCGGGTGCTTCAGGTCGGGTGCGGGCCCAGCGGCGTCAGCCTGCTCCGGCAGTTGCTGCCCAGGCTCGCCCAGGCCGGGACCGAGGTGCGGCTCGACGTGTGCGACCCGGCCGAGGCGGGGCCCGGGCCGGGGCTGGCGTTTTCCACGCCATACGACCTGCACTTGCTGAACGTCCGCGCGGACCTGATGAGCCTCGACGCGGACGACAAGGGGGAGTTCGCCAGGTGGCGGGCCGGCCTGGCCGGGCGGCCTCCCGGCGGCGCGGGGCCGTCCACGGGCGGAGCCGCGGCCGGCCGGGACGACGAGGACTACCCGCCGCGCCGGCTGTTCGGGGACTACGCCCGCACCGTGCTCGCGGACACGCTGCGCACCGCGCGGGCCGCGGGCCAGCGGGTCGAGGTGTCGGCGGAGCGGGCGGTCGCGCTGTGGCCCGCGGGTGCGGGCACGTGGCGGTGCCGGTTCGCGTCGGGCCGGTCCGCCGCCTACCAGACGGTGATCCTCGCTCTCGGGCACCTGCCCTCGCGCCGCTACTCCCCGGCCGAGGGCGGCCCGTCCTTCTTCGCGTCTCCGTGGGGCGAACTGGCGGTGGACTCCGCCCACACGGTGGGGATCGTCGGCACCCGGCTCACCGGCATCGACGCGGCGCTCGCCCTGCGCGAACGGGGGCACGTCGGACCGATCGTCATGGCCTCCCGATCAGGCCGCCTGCCGAGCATCAAGGGCCGCGTGGCGCCCGCCGAGTTGCGCGTGCTGCCGCGGTTCGTCCGCGGCCATGACACGGGCACGGCGACGCTCCGCCAGGTCGCCGAGGTCATCGGGCAGGAGATCGAGTACGCCGAGGAGCGGCCGATCGACTGGACCGCGGCCCTGCATCCGCCGCCGACCACGACCGCGGAGCTCCGCCGCGGCCTCGAGGCCGTCGACGCGCCCTGGCAGGCGGTGCTGTTCGCCATCGTCCGCTGGGTTCCGGAGCTGTGGCGGATCCTGAATCCCCCCGGCCGCGACCTGTTCATGAGCTCGTATCTGTCCCTGTGGGCCGGGCGTATCGCCTCGTTCCCCGCGATCACGGCCCGGCGGCTGCTGACGATGATGGACTCCGGTCAGCTGACCGTCCGCGGGGGGCTGACCGCGATCGAACCCGCCGGCGGGCGGCACCGGATGCGCTTCGCCGACGGAGGCCCGCTGGGCGCCGACGTCGTCATCAACGCGACCGGTCCGGGCTTCGGGCCGGACTCGTTGGCAGCCAACCCGGTGACCGCGCATCTGCTCCGCACGGGCGTGGTGGTGCCGCACCGCCACGGCGGCATCGCGGTGGACCTCCACACGCTCGAGGTGACCGACGCGCGCGGACGGCCCCGCCGGGGACTGCACGCCATCGGCGACCTCACCCGCGGCGAGTTCCTGGCGACCAACGCGGTCGAGAACACCGTGCGGCAGTCCGTCCAGCTGGCCGAGGTGCTGACCCGTCAGCTCGCTCGGCCCGCCGGACGGACAGCCCGGCCGTGAGCGGCGATCCGCCCACGGCCGGCCTCCGTCGTCGGCCTCCGTCGTCGGCCGCTGCGGTCAGTCGTCGCCCGGCCAGCGGCCCGTCGTCCGCCGGATCGCCTGCGCGCCCGAGCGCTGTACGGCCGCCTTGACCAATCCGAAGATCGCGCCTTGGACGGCGGCGGCGATCAGCACCTCGCGCCAGCCGCGGTCACGGTCGTCGGCGTCGGGGGCGTCGTCCTCCCGCGCGACCAGCTTCCAGACCTGCTTGAACACCGCGCCCGCGAGGACGCCGCCCAGCACGCTGAATGCCAGCGACAGCGCCTTGTAGGCCATCTTCATCGCGGCTCACTCCCTACGGTCGCGCCGCCGGGCCGCCCTGCTCCGCCGCATGCAGCCCAGCACGAGCAGGACGGCGGCCGCCGCGACGGCGCCCTCCATCCGGGGCCTGACCTCCGGAGCGTTGGCGGCGTCCCGCGCGCGGGCGGCGAGATCGGCCGCGGCGGCCTGGCCGCGCGCCTGCGTCTGCGTCGCGAGGTCGCTTTCGCGGATGGTGGCGCCCAGTTCGGCCGCCTTGGCCAGCAGCTGGTCCCGCGACTGCGCGCCGGTACGCCGCGCCGTCCGCTGGACCGTACGGGCCGTCCGCTCCCATCGGGACATCCGGCGGGCCCGGCGCCGCCGCAGCGCCCATACGGCGAGCACGAGGGCGCCCGTTCCGGCGGCCGCCGCCGTACCGCTGCGGCGCGCCTGCGCCTGGACCTCGGGCGACGTGGCCGTGTCGCGCGCCTTGGTGGCGAGCTCACGGGCCTTCACCTGCGCCTGCTGCGCGACCGGCCCCGCCTTGCCGCGGGCCGTCTGGATCGTCTGCCGCGCCTGAGCCGTGACGTTCGCCACCGACTCCTTGGCGTTGGAGGTGATGCGGGCCTTGTCGGCCAAGGCTCCCACCGTCTCCCCGAGATCGTTGCGGGTGCGCTCGACGTCCGCCCGCAGGTCCTCCGTCGTCGCGCTCTCTTCCGCACTCCGCGGGTTGTTCGGTCTTTCGTCGGTCATCGTCGTGTCCTTTGTTTGATTTCCGCCAGGTCCTGTTTTGTGCTTTCGATCGCCTCGTCGGGCGTGGGCGGTACGGCCTCGGTCACCTTGCCGCGACCCGTGATCGCCAACCCGGCCGCCACCGCGAACAGGACGGCCGAAACGATCAACGCGGCCGCCCACACCGGCAAGACCAGCGCCAGCGCCGCGATGACCGCGGCCAGCAGTGCGGCCACGCCGTAGGCCGCGACCATGCCGGCCCCGCCGAGCAGGCCCGCGCCCATCCCGGCCCGGGCGCCCTTGTCCTTGACCTCGGCCGCCGCCAGCCGCAGTTCGCCGCGCACCAGCTCGGTGATCTGTTGCGACGCCTGCTTGACCAACTCGGCCGTCCCCAGCTCGGCGGCCGGCGGGCGCGACTCGATCCGGTCGCCCGCGGGCCGCTGTTCCGTGCTCATCACCGCTCAACCCCCCGTTGACCGCCATTCGGTCTCTCTCCGACCATGGGCATGCCGTTCCCCTTGCCAAGGCCCTAAACCCCTTCTCCCCCGACACGGCTCGCCGACAAGATCGAATCGGCCGGTAGCCGGCTCCTCGGCGGGAACGCGGGCCACTCCGCGGAGCACACCGCCAGTGTGCTCCGGTCCTACCGGGATAGGTTGGCGATCGTGGATCTCGCGGATGCCGCTCGGGCCAAGCAGGAGGTACGGGAGGAGATCTGGGATCGGCTCCAGCGC
This sequence comes from Streptosporangiaceae bacterium, assembly GCA_035765195.1. GTDB lineage: Bacteria > Actinomycetota > Actinomycetes > Streptosporangiales > Streptosporangiaceae > CALAED01. The sequence continues at coordinate 82,420 of DASTYC010000024.1, read as the reverse complement.
GAGGGGGCGGCCCGGTTCCCGGGGGCGCACGGCCGCATACCGAACTTCATCGGAGCCGAGAAGGCGGCCGAACGGCTCGCCGCGCTGCCCGAGTGGGCCGGCGCCCAGGTGCTGAAGGTCAATCCCGACGCGCCCCAGCTCCCCGTGCGGGCCAGGGCGCTGAGCGAGGGCAAGCGGGTGTACATGGCGGTGCCGCGGTTGGCCGAGGACCGGCCGTTCATCCTGCTGGATCCCGCGCGGCTGCCGGTGCCCCCGCGCAAGGCCGCCTCGATCAAGGGCGCTGGCCGCTACGGCGTGCCGGTGCCGATCGAGGAGATGCCGCACGTGGACCTCGTGGTGTGCGGCACGGTCGCCGTGGGACCGGACGGCACCCGGATCGGCAAGGGCGGCGGCTTTTCCGATCTTGAGTTCGGCCTGCTCACCGAGGCGCGGCTGGTCGACGCGGAGACGGCGATCGCGACGACGGTGCACGGGCTACAGGTAGTGCGCGGCGAGCCGCTCCCGGAGACCGGCCACGACTTCCGGGTGGACGTCATCGTCACGCCGGACGAGGTGATCAGGACGCCCGCGCCGCGCCGCCCACCCGGCATCTTGTGGGATCACCTGGCGGACGACAAGATCTCCGCCATCCCCGTACTCCGGCGGCTGCGCCGGTGACCGGACGCGTGCCGCGTGCCGATCTGATGGACCGCCGTCGGGTAAGGGAGTTGGCGTGAGCAGGGTGTTGCGGGAGCTGGTCCGGCCGATCATCGCCGCTCCGATGGCGGGCGGCCCGTCCACGCCGGAGCTGGTCGCCGCCGTCGGGGCCGCGGGCGGGCTGGGCTTCGTCCCCGCCGGCTACCTTCGCGCCGATCGCCTCGCCGCCGCGATCAAGGACGTACGGGATCACGGCGTGACGAACTTCGGGGTGAACGTCTTCGTCCCCGGCGATCCGGCGGCGGACGCGGCGGCCCTGGAGTCGTACGCACGGCGCCTCGCCGGCGACGCGGACCGGCTCGGCGTCGCCCTCGGGGAGCCGGCCTACGACGACGACGATTACGCGGCCAAGCTGGCGGTGCTCGGCGAGCTGCGCGTCCCGGTGGTGTCGTTCACCTTCGGCCTGCCCGGCGAGGCCGTGGTCGACGAGCTGCACGCGGGCGGCAGCGAGGTGTGGGTGACGATCACCGACCCGGCCACCGCGCCGGACGCCGCACGGATCGGCGCCGATGCCCTCGTCGTGCAGGGGATGGAGGCGGGGGCGCATCGAGGCGGTCCCGGCGACACCGCCGACGCCGCCGCCGCGGAGGCTTACGCGCTGCTGCCGCTGCTGCGACTGGTCGCCGCGCGCACCTCCACGCCGATGGTGGCCACCGGCGGCATCGCCGACGGCGCCTCGGTCGCCGCCGTGCTGGCGGCCGGCGCGGCCGCCGCGCAGCTCGGCACCGCGTTCTTGGGCTGCCCGGAGGCGGGCACATCCGGTCCGCACCGCGACGCGCTGGGCACGGCCAGGCCCACCCGGCTGACCAGGGCGTTCACCGGCCGGTGGGCCCGCGGCATCGTCAACCGGTTCCTGCTGGCCCACGACGCCGCGGCACCGGCCGCCTACCCTCAGGTCCACCATCTGACGGCGCCGCTCCGGGCCGCCGCGCGGGGCAGCGGCGACGCCGAGGCCCTGCATCTGTGGGCCGGGCAGGCCCACGCGCTGACCCGGCGCCTCCCGGCGGCGGGACTGATCGAGCAGATCATGGCCGAGGCCGACGCCGCGGTCCGGGCGGCCGCCGGCGTGCTGGCGGCGCACTCGCCGGACCGCCCCGGGTCGCCGTGATCCGCCATCCCTCACTGGCAGGTGCGCTGTGAAATTAGCTTGGATCGACGTTCGTTCGCTGACCGGCGAGCACCGTGACGCGGTGGTCGAGGCGGCCGTACACGCCCGCGTCGACGGCGTTGTCGCCGGCGACCCCGAGGTCCTCGCCGCCGTGCCGGCCACGGTGCGGCGCGTCGTGATCGCGGCGGAGCCGCCCGGCGACCATGGGCCGGACGATCTGATCATGTTGCACGAGGTCACCGATGCCGACGAGCTGGCCGGGCTGCGCGCCCGGAGCCGGTCGGGGTCGGCGAGCGTCGCCGGGCTGGTGAACGTCGCCGACGATCTGACGCTGACCCTGGCGTGCGAGACGGCGACCGTACTGCCGTACACGGTGGTTCGGTTCAAGGACCCGACGAAGATCCCGCTGGAGATAGTGATCGCCGCGGCGGATGGCAGCGCCGGCCGGCTGATCTGCGAGGTCGCGGACATCGAGGAAGCCAAGATCGTCATCGAGGTTCTGGAAAAGGGCTCCGAGGGGGTCCTGCTCGCGCCGCGAGACGCCAACGACGTCTTCGAGCTCATGGAACTGCTCCGGGTCAAGACCCCGGACCTGTCCTTGACCACGCTGACGATCGAGTCCACCGAGCACCTGGGCCTCGGCGACCGCGTGTGCGTCGATACGTGCACCTACCTCGCGAAGGACGAGGGCATGCTCATCGGCTCGTACGCGCACGGGTTCGTCCTGTGCGTGAGCGAGACGCACCCGCTGCCCTACATGCCGACCCGCCCGTTCCGCGTCAACGCGGGCGCGCTGCACTCGTACATCCTGGGACAGGACAACCGGACGAACTACCTCAGCGAGCTGCGGGCCGGCAGCGTGGTCCTCGCGGTGGGCGCCGATGGCCGTACCCGCCGCGTCGTCGTGGGCCGGATCAAGCTGGAGTCGCGCCCGCTGCTCGGCATCAGGGCGATCTCCCCCGACGGCGTCGAGGTCAACCTCATCGTGCAGGACGACTGGCACGTCCGGGTGCTCGGCCCGGGCGCCGGCGTGCTGAACGTGACGGAGCTGGCGCCGGGCGATCAGGTGCTCGGTCACGTCGCCACCGACAAACGGCACGTCGGCTGGCCCGTCGGCGAGTTCTGTATCGAGAAATAGCCGCTCGATCGCTTGCCGGGATACAGCGCCGTCCGACGGGTAGAGCGGACGCGTGACGTTGAATCAGCGGCTCGGCCTCCGCCTCATGGTGGCGAGCCTCGCCGTGTTCTTGCTGGCGGTCCCGTTCGCCGGGCTGCTGGCGTTGGTGGACACGAAGTGGGCGCCGCTGGAGCGGCTGGACACGGAGACGACCAAGGCGCTGAACGAGTACGTCCTGGACCACCGCGTGTTCGTCCGCCCGCTCCAGGCGACCTCGTACGTCTTCCACGCCTGGGTGTTCCGGTCCATCATCGCGGTGCTGTTCGTGTGGCTGCTCTACCGCGGCGCGCGGCGGCTGGCGGCATGGGCCGCGACCACCATCGTGGTGGGCGGGGTCACCGGCCTCGTCCTGAAGGTGCTCATCGATCGTCCCCGGCCGGATCTGGAGACGCCGATCGCCCATGCGCCCGGCGGCTCGTTCCCCTCCGGACACGCGATGACCGCGGCGGTCGGCTCGGCGGTCATCGTGATGGTCCTGTTGCCGGTGCTGGGGGCCGCCTGGCGCGCCGTCGCGTGGGGCGTGGCGGTCGTCGTCACGCTGGCCTCGGGGGTGTGCCGGGTCGCGCTCGGCGTCCACTACGTCAGCGATGTGCTGGCCGGGTGGGTGCTGGGCATCGCCGTCGTGGCCGCCACCGCGGCCGCCTTCGAGATGTGGCGGCGCGACGCCGGACGCCCGCCCGTCCACCCCGTCGCCGAAGGGCTCGAACCCGAGGCCGCGGCGCGAATCTCCCCGAGCGGGGAGCCCGAACCCGCCTCCCGGAAGCGCTGAGACGCACACCCGCCCGAGCCGTCATCCCGAGATCGAAAGGCGCAGCCGCGACGAGCACTGATTGTTACCATCTGTGCTAATTCAGAACTTCAGAGTGAGCCAAGAGGCGAGATGGTTGCAGGCGGGTCGGCACGGCGAAGAGGGCAGCGCGCCCGCGAGGAGGCCGAGAGGTGGGCGCGTCGCTCCCGGGAGGCGAACGCGGTCGCCAGGAGGTACGAAAAGGCCGCCGAGGGCGAACGCAGGGCGGCCGCGGCGCTGCTGACCCTGACGGCCGCCGGCTGGTCGTTACTGGTCGACCGGCGCTGGCGCGAGACGCAGACCGCGAACGTCGACATGATCCTCATCGGCCCCGCCGGGATCTTCGTCATCGACGTGAAGTCGTGGCATCGTGCGCCGGCCGTCTCGGGTGAGCGACTGTCGCTCTTGGACGAGCGGCTGGATGCCGAGGTCCCCAAGCTCTTGGCCATCACCCGTACGGCGGAGGAGCACGTCGCACCGCTCGGCGTGGCGCCCATCGCGGTCCGCCCAACGATGATCTTCACCGGACACCGGCTCAACGCCCGCTATGGCCGCACCTGGCTGCTGGGCCAGGAGGACGCGGTGCCGGCGCTGCTCGACGAACCGACCCGGCTGACGGCCCCGATGATCCGGGCGGTCGCCACGCATCTGGCGGACACGTTCCGCGAGTACGAGACGTCCTCCCTCAGCGAACTGAACGGCGCCGCCGCCGTCGCCCCCGAGGAGACCATCTCGCTGTTCGACCCCGACGACGCGGCGGAGGCGAGCCTGCGGGCGGCACTGCGCGCCCCGATCGAGCGGTGGATGACGTTCTTGCATCCCGACCAGATCGCGCTGACGCGGCGGCACTGGAACGGGCCGGCTCGCCTCAGCGGCCCGACCGGCACCGGGAAGACCGTCGTGGGCCTGCACCGCGCCGCCTACCTGGCCGAACTGAGCTCGCGGCCGATCCTCTACGTCACCTTCGTGCGGAACCTGCCGCGCGTGCAGGAGCAGCTGTTCCGCCAGCTGTGCCCGGCCGCGGCCGAGCGGGCCGAGTTCACCCACCTGCACGCATGGGTCCAGTCCTTCCTGGCCGAGCGCGGCGTCGCGTGGTCGCTGAACAAGAAACTGGTCGACCACGCGTTCGCCGTCGCCTGGCAGCGGTACGGCACCGACAGCGTGCTCACGGACGTGGACCCCGCGCCGGCCTACTGGCAGGACGAGATCAACCGCGTGATCAAGGGGCGCGGACTGACCTTGCTGGAGGACTACCGCGCCGTGCGGCGGCACGGTCGCCGCATGCGGTTGCGGCCCGCGCAGCGCGAGGCCGTGTGGCTGCTGTACGAGGAGTATGAGGTGCTGCGGAAGAACCATGGCGTCCACGACTTCAACGACGTTCTCGTGGCGGCGCTGGACGAGCTGCGGCGCCGTCCGCTGGACCGTCCGTACGCGAGCGTGATCGTGGACGAGGTCCAAGACCTGACCCTCATTGGCGTGCGGCTCCTGCACGCCCTGGCCGGCGACGGGCCCAATGGGCTGCTGCTCATCGGAGACGGCCAGCAGGCGGTCTATCCGGGCGGCTTCCGCCTGGTCGACGCCGGCATCGCCGTCAAGGGACGGGGCGGGGTGCTGCGCACGAACTACCGCAACGCCGACCAGATCCTCAGGGCCGCCATGGCTATCGTCCGCGACGACCCGTTCGAGGACCTGGAGGAGATGTCGTCGGACGGGCGACGGGACATCGAGGCGGCCTACCACGACGGCGCCGTGGTCAACGCGGACGCCGACGACCGCGGCACTTTGGACGAGCTGCTGATCGAGGCGATCCGGGATCGGCCGGCACCCGAGAGCGCGCCGGCCGACGCGGCGGTCCTGTGCGCCACCCGGCGCGAGCTCGACCACTACCACCGGATACTCACCAGGGCCGGCATCCCGGTGCTCCGGCTGGAGAACTACGACGGCCGCCCGGTCGACGCGATCAAGCTGGGCACCTATCGGCGGGCGAAGGGCCTGGAGTTCAAGCGCGTCTTCCTGCCGCAGTACGACGCGATGATCCGCGCCGGCGAGGGCGCCGGCGCCGCCGACCATGAGCGGGCGGAGCTCGCGCGGCGGCAGCTTTTCGTGGCCATGACCAGGGCCCGGGACCTGCTGTGGCTCGGCAGGGTCGCGAACACCGCCCGGATCGGCCCCTGAGACCGCGGTTCTTGGATCCGAGGTCCGGTGCGCTATAAGTGCGAACGGACCGGTCATGTCGTCAACCGGTCCGATCGACCACGAGCGGGTCCGGAGGTGCCGGTTGGCCGAGCGGCCAGAGATGACGAACGAACGCGGCGGCCGGGCGGCGGGCGCACCGGGCACCGTCGTGGTCGCCGAGGTCGTCCGGTCGGGGTTCGTGGAGGGCCGCCACCACGGGTCGGTGGTGGTGACACGCCCCGACGGGACCGTCGCGTGGGCGCTCGGCGGCGTCGACCGGCCGATGTTCCCGCGGTCGTCCAACAAGCCGATGCAGGCGGTCGGCATGCTCCGCAACGGCCTCGATCTGCGCGGCGAGCTGCTGGCGATCGCCGGCGCGTCGCACTCGGGCGAGCCGTTCCACATCGAAGCGGTGCGGCGGATCTGTGCACGCGCCGGCCTGGACGAGCGGTCGCTGCGGACGCCGCCGGACTACCCCCTCGACGAACGCGCGCGGGATGAGTGGATTCGCGCGGGCGGGCACAAGACGCCGATCTTGATGAACTGCTCCGGCAAGCACGCCGCGATGCTGGCGACCTGCGTCGCCAACGGATGGCCGGTCGACACCTACCGCGACCCCGAGCACCCGCTCCAAAAGGAGATCCGCGTCGCGATCGAAGACGGCGCCGGCGAGGCGGTAAGCGCCGTGGCGGTCGACGGCTGCGGGGCGCCGCTGTTCGCGATCTCCCTCGCCGGCCTGGCCCGCGCCTTCGGCCGGTACGCGGCGGCGCCGGCCACATCGTTCGAGGGCATGGTGGCGAAAGCGTTCCGTGACTTTCCGGAGTACGCCAGCGGCACCCGCCGCGACGAGGCCGCCCTGATGCGCGCCATCCCCGGGCTGCTGTGCAAGGCCGGCGCCGAGGGCGTGTACGCGGTCGGCCTGCCCGACGGGCGCGGCGTCGCGGTCAAGATCGACGATGGGGCGGCACGCGCTCGCGCGGTGGTGATGAGCGCCGTGCTCGGACGGCTCGGACTCGCCCACCCCGCCCTCGACGACATGTCCGCGCACCCGGTCCTCGGCGGCGGCCGCCAGGTCGGCTCCGTACGGCCCGCGCCGGCGCTGGTGGCCGAGCCGGCCGGGTGAGGCGGCCCCGCCGCGAGGTCAACGGGTCCTGAGCGCGCCGGTGTCGTGGACGACCGTGCCGCCGACGATCGTCAGGATCGAGTTGAGCCGCTTGATCTCGTTCTCCGGGATGGAGAAGTAGTCGCGGTCGAGCACGACCAGATCGGCCAGCTTGCCTTCCTCGATCGAGCCGAGATCGTCGTCCGCGCGGAGGAACCAGGCGTTCTCCCGGGTGAACGCGCGCAACGCCTCCTGCCGGGTGATCTGTTCGCCGTCGTTGATCAGCTGGCCCAGCGCGTTGACTCCGGTGACGGCGTACTGCATGTGCGGCCATGGGGTCATCGTCGAGATGTGGACGCCGTCGCCTTCGATGCCGGCCTTGATGCCGTGGTCGAGGATCGTCCGGAAGGGGGCGCCGCCCGCGCCCGGCCTCCCGGTGACCCAGGTGAACGCGCGCATGACAACGCCGGCGCCCAGCGCCCGCAGCCGGTCGAGGAGGTCTTCGGTCACGACCGGCACGTGGTGGACGATGTAGCGGTCGCCGGTGATGTCGAACTCGGCGCCCACGGCCTCCCACCCCTCGACGACCTGGGTGAGCTCGGCGAGGTTGCCGACGGCGTTCTCGTTGCGCCAGCCGGCCTCGGCGACCAGCCGCTGCGCTTGGAGCCACACGGCGCCGGCGGACAGCGGCGCCGCCCACTCGCCGATGCCGCCGGTCCGCTGCATGTCGTCGCCGAAGAAGGTGAACTGGTTCAGCAGCCGTTGGCGCAGCTCGGGCAGCTGTGGGTCGCTTTGGTTGTGGAGGAAGTTGAACTCCATCCGGATGATGGTCTCCCCGTCCGCGTGCAGGCGCAGCAGCGGGTCGTACATCCGGTAGTGGTCGAGGTTGGACAGCACCTGGCCGGGGTGCGGCGGTCCGGGCGTGGGGAAGAGCACCTTGTCGCTGTGCGCGGTCAGGCCGACGCTCGCCGAGTACGCCATCATGTCCCGGCTGCTGCGCAGCTTGTCGTCGAACGTCTGTCGCGAGCGCAGGAGAAACAGCGCGGTCGTCGCGGGCGTCGGGACGCCGAACCCGCCGGCGGCGATGAGCCCATCGTCGGCGACGTTGACCTTGACCGCGTCCGGGTGCGGGAGCGGCCCGTCATCGACGTCGTCGAAGAACCGCTTGCCCATGCTGTTCGTGACGGCCGGACCGGTGAACTGCTGGTAGAGCAGCACGGGCCGGTCGGGGACCGCGTCGTCGAGTTCGGCGCGGGTCGGCAGCCGGTGTTCGGCCCACTGGTTCGGGTGCCAGCCGCCGAGGGCGGTGATCCACTCGTCGTCGGGGACGCCGCGACGGCGGGCGGCCAGCAGTTCCTGGACGTCCGCGATCGACTCGGCCCGCTCGACGCCGGCGACGTGGAACCCCGGTCGGTTCGCCAGGCTCACCGAGTGGATGTGGCTCTCGATGACCCCGGGAACCGCCGTGCGGCCGCGCAGGTCGATGGTCTTGGCGGGGCCGGCGCCGCGGTCGCCGCCCGATCCCACGGCGGCGAACCTGCCGCCTTCGATGACGACCGAGGACACGACGCGGTTGCGCGGGTCCATCGTGTGGATCTTTCCGTTGACCAGGCGGAGGCGTTCGGCCGGCCTGCCGTCGCGGCCTCGGTCATGGCCGCCGCGGTGGTCGGCCGCGCCGGCCGGCGCGGCGGTCAGCCCGCCGAACGCGAGGGCGGCGCCCGCCCCGGCTCCGGTCGTGAAGACGCTCCGCCGCGAGATGCCCTCGGTCTGCTTCCGATCGCGGCCGTCGCTGGGGCTCATCGATCGACACCGCCTTCCCAGGGGGGTCCGCACAGGAATGGGTGTGCCTGAGGCCGGGAGTACAGGCCCGATGAACATAGTTGTTCAACAGCGCTGTACAAATCAACTGTTGCTGGACACTTGCTCGTACGGTGTCCGATCGGTCGCGGCCGGCGGAATGTTGATGTTGCGGCGGAACACGTTGTGCGGGTCGTACGTCTGCTTGATCTCCGCCAGTCGCCGGTACGTCCGCGGCGGATAGACGCGCCGCGTTTCCGCGTCGGTGGTGTCGCTGGTGAAGTTGGCGTACGCGGCGGCGGCCGCGCCGCCGCCGGGCGCGGACATGGCCCGCCAGCGGCGCAGGGTCGCCTCGACGTCGGACGACGAGGCGGTCAGCGGAAGGGGAGTGGCGGCGATCAACAGGATCTCGCTCGCGCGATGGGCGAAGGCCGTGGCGTCCGGCGCCACCCGCCGGACCGCCCCGCCGAGTCCGCGCACCTGGGTCACCGCGCTGCCCGGCCGGCCGCAGTTGCCGGCGATCGCCGCGACGAGATCGTCGTCGAAGGCATCCGCGAACCGGCTGCGCACGACAAGCCGGATTCCGTCGAGCGTGAGGGCGTCGTCCAGCACATCGGGGTATGCCATCACGCGCACGGTGTCGGAAAGCACGGTCCCAAGCCGCCGCAGCGGGTCGATCGCGGCGGTCGCCGCGGCCTCGTCCGTACCGGCATAGCAGATCCGGACCCGCGCCACCGGGTCCGTCCCGGCGAGGGGCGGGGCCAGCCGGACCGTGCTGTTCAGCCGCTCCGGCGCGCTCCGCATCTCGTCGCGCCACCTCTTGAGCACCTCGGCCGTCTCGTGTCCGGGGTAGTCGATTTCGCCGGCGAACACCCCGTCGAGCGGCGAAGCGGTGAACTCGAACGCGGTGACCACGCCGAAGTTGCCGCCCCCGCCGCGGATCGCCCAGAACAGATCCTCGTGCTCGTCGGCGTCGGCGCCGGCGCCGGCCCGGATCTGTTTCCCGTCCGCGGTGACGATCTCCGCCGCCCGCAGGTTGTCGATCGCGAGGCCCTGGTGCCGCACCAGCCAGCCGATGCCGCCGCCGAGGGTGAGCCCGCCGACCCCGACCGATCCGGTGTCGCCCGAGGTCAGAGCCATGCCGTACGGTCGCAGCCGCCGTGCGACGTCGGCCCAGACCGCGCCCGGGCCGAGCCGGACCACCCTGCTAACGGGGTCGACGACCTCGATCGCGGACAGTTCGGACAGGTCGATGACCACCCCGCCGTCGTTCGTCCCGAGGCCGCCGAAGTGATGACCGCCGCCGCGCACCGAGAGGGCGAGCGAGGCGTCGCGCGCGTATCGGATCGCCACCGCGACGTCGTCGGCCGTCCGGGGCCGGATCAGCAGCGCGGGTTCGCTCTGGACGGCGTACACCCTGCCCGCCTGCCGATAGCCCGGGTCGCCCGGGCGAACGATGTCGCCGGTGAAGTCGCGGTTCAGCGCATCGAGGGGTGCAAGGCTCACCGAGACGTCCTTTCTGGGAGGGCAAGCTATATCATATATCGCTATCGCATTACGTTATTAGATGTCGGCCGGACCCCCGTGCCCGACGGCCCGATGGCCCGATAGTCCGCGGTCAGCGGTCAGCGGCGGCCGGCCAGCGGAATCGGCCAGCGTTCCCGCCGGTACGCCGCGTCCCAGAACATCCACTCATAGCGGGCCGCGGTTTCGAACCTCTCGCGGACCCGCGTTCGTTCGGCGGGCCCGAGCGCGGCGCCGCACCCCTCCGCCGCGCTGAGGACCTCGTCGACGATCCGCTTGAACTCCTCGCCCCCGTAGGTGTCGATCCACCGCTGGTAGAGCGGGTCTGGGGATGACGCGGCGGACAGCTCCCCGCCCACCTTCGCGTATATCCAGTAACAGGGCAGCACCGCGCCGAGCGCCTCGGCGAACGAGCCGCCGTAGGTGGAGGCCAGCAAGAAGTTCGTATACGCCGCGGTCACCGGGCCCGGCGGCTCCGACGCGCCGCCCATCTCATCGAGGAACCCACCGTGCAGCGCACGTTCGACCGCGATCGCGTTCGCCGTGTGCGCGGCGAACATCGCGGTGTCGGCCGGCGCGGGAGCCTTGGCGGCGGTGATGCTGAGCGCCCGGGCGTACTCCTTCAGGTAGTGGGCGTCCTGGATGACGTAGAACCTGAACGCGTCCCGGTCGAGCCGGCCGTCGGTCAGGCCGCGCAGGAACGGGTGTGCCAGGATCCGTGCGTACGTCGACTCGGCCGATTCCCACAGCCAGGACGTGAACTCTCCCTGCACCGGGCTCTCCCTCCACGACGCGGCCGGAGGTGGTCGTTTCACACGATTGACGGTTGTTTCACCGGGATTGGCGGCGCCGGACGAGGATGTTCCCCATCCCCCCGGAGCTGGAAACCGCCGATCGCGCGGGAACCGGATGTGCGGGCGGTCCTCGCGATAGCGTTGCGGACACGGTGCGGATGAGCTGGGCGGGTCGCCTACCGCGATGGCGCCCGGATCCTGGGGTGTGACCATGGGCCGTCCTGAGCGGCCGGCCGATCGAGAGGCGGACGCGCACGTCCTGACGTGCGCCGACCGACCGCTGGTGGGCAGGCGTGCCGCGTTGTCGTCGTTCGAGCGGGCCGTCGAGGCGGCCGCCGGTGGCACGTTCCAGTTCGTCGGGCTGGTCGGCGAGCCCGGGGTGGGCAAGACGCGGCTGCTGCGCGAACTGGCCGCGGCCGCGGCGCGGCGTGGATTCACGTGCTTGTGCGGCCGCGCAGCGGAGTTCGAGCAGGACGTCCCGTTCGGGATCTTCGTGGACGCGCTCGACGATTACCTCGAGGCCGCGGGACCCCAGGGGGACCTGGACGCGAGAACGCTCGCGATGCTGGCGGCGACGCTTCCGTCCCTGTCGGGCGCGGCGCCCGGCGGCTCCCGTCCCGAGGTCGACCTGACCGGACTGGGCCGCTACCAGGTGTATCGCGCCATCCGCCGACTGCTGGGGAGGTTGGCCGAGCCGTCCGGGCTGGTGCTGATCTTGGACGACGTGCACTGGGTCGACGACACCTCGATCGAGCTCCTCGCGCACGTTGTCCGCCATCCTCCGCGCGGGCGGGTGCTGATCGCGGTCGCCTGCCGTCCCGACCAGGCGCCGCCGTCCTTGATCGCGCTTGCCGAAGGCCACACCCACCGGGTTTCGGTCGGCCCGCTCACCCTTCCCGAGGCCGAGGAGTTCCTCGGACCGCGGGTGAGCCGGGCCCGGTGCCGGGCGCTGTACGAGGCCAGCGGCGGGATTCCGTTCTATCTCGACGCCCTGGCCCGCATGGTCGAGGTGCCGGCGGCGGCGGGCGATCGCCGGCGCGGGCTGCCGCCGGCCGCCGGAGCGACGCTCCAACTGGAGCTGACCGGTCTGTCCGCCACGACCGTGCTGGTGGCGCGAGCGGCCGCGGTGGTGGCCGACGAGTTCGAGCCTGCGTTGACCGCGGTCGCCGCCGAGGTCACCGAAGCCGCGGCGCTGGCGGCGTTCGATGAGCTGGTGGCCCGCGACATCGTCAGAACCGCCGGGTCCGCGGGGCGGTTCCGGTTCCGCCATCCGCTGGTCCGGCACGCCGTGTACGACTCCGCGGCGGCCGGTTGGCGGCTGGGCGCACACGCGCGGATCGCCGATCACCTGGCCCGCGTCGGGGCGCCGGCCACCCTGCGAGCGCACCACGTGGAGCTGTCCGGGTGCTTCGGTGATCAGTCGGCCATCTCGACCTTGGTCGCCGCGGCCCGCGCCGTCGCCCCGCGAGCGCCCGCCGCCGCGGCACGCTGGCTGGCGGCGGCGTTGCGGCTGCTGCCGGACGACGCGGCCGGCCGGGACGCCCGGCCTGACCTGCTGCTGGAGCTGGCCCGCGCACAGACGGTCAGCGGCCTGCTCGCGGCCGGCCGCGACTCCGCGCGCGAAGCGCTGCGGCTGCTGCCACCGGACGATCACGGACCCCGGGCCCGGGCGGCGTGCTTTTGCGCCCAGATGGAGCGGAGGCTGGGCAGCCCGCACCAGGCTCGTGCCGTCCTCCTCGACGAACTGCACCGGATTCCCGATCAGCGGTCCACTCAGGCCGTGCGGCTGCGGCTGCGGCTGGTGGCCGAGAGCCTGTTCCGCACCGACGTCCGCGAGGCGCAGGCTGTCCTCGATCTCATCCCCGACCATGCTCCCGGCTGGGATTTCGGCCTCCGGATGGCGGTCGCCGCGATGCGGCCGCTGCCGGCGCTGGCCCTGGGACGCGTAGCCGACGCCATCGGTTACATCGAAGCGGCGGACCAGATGATGGCCACGGCCGCCGACGAGCATCTCGCCGAGTGGCTGGACCCCGTTGACTGGCTGTGCTGGACGCAGACCCTGGTCGGGCGCAACCGCACCGCGCTGCGCCGGTCGAGCGGGCCCTGGCGGTCGCCCGCTCGACCGGCCAGAGCTACATCGTGGCCAACCTGCTCGCCGGACAGGCCCGGGCACATTGCCTGGTCGGCCGGCTCACCGAGGCGGCGACCATCGCGGAAGAGGCCGTCGAGGTGGCCCGCATGCTCGGTTCCGACCAGGATCTGGTCTTCGCCATGACCCAGCAGGCCCTGGCCGCCAGCTGGTCGGGCGACGATGAGGCGGCGCTGCTGCACGGCGAACGAGCCGTGCGCACGGCCGGCGAGGTGCCGGAGTGGTGGAGTGCCCTGGCCCAGTACGTCTGGGGGATCGCATTGATCAACGCCGGCCGGCTCGACGAGGGTGCCGAGGCCGTGACGGCCGCGTTCAGGGGATCTGGCGCCTCCCGGCTCGACTTGTCCACCATGCTGGCGGGTTGTGAGGTGATGGCCCACGTGGAGGCGGTCCGCGGCCGCCGCGACGAGGCCGCCAGGTGGGCCGGCCGCGCCCGGAAACTCACCCATCCCGACCTCGAGATCACCAGTGGACCGGCCGAGCTGGCCCGCGCGCACGCGCTGCAGCCGGAGGATCCGGACGGTGCGGCCGAGCACGCCCGGCGGGCGGCCGAGGTGTTCGCCGCCGCCGAGTCGCGCATCGACGCCGGCCGGGCCATGCTGCGCGCCGGCCTGTGCCACGCGGACGCCGGCGATCGCGCCCTGGCCCGCGAGCGACTGCGCGCGGCGGAGCAGGTCTTCGCCGCCTGCGACGCGCGTTCCCTGCGCGCCCTGGCACGCCGCGAACAGCGCCGGCTCGTCCGAGTCAGGCCCGCGAACGGACGCGGCAGGAACATCGTTCGATACGGCCTCTCACCGCGTGAGCTGGAGGTGGCGACGCTGGCCGGTGACGGGCACACCAACCAGCAGATCGCCGACAGGCTCTACTTGAGCATTAGCACCGTGGAGACTCACATGACCCGCATCTTCGCCAAGCTCGGCGTCACCTCGCGGGTCGGCATGGTGAACGTCCTGTTGCGGCGAGACGGGTCCGGCGACACGCAGGCGGGACCATCGGGTGCCAACTGATCGCCGGCGGCCGGCGGGTTCAAGGTTTCCCCCGATACCCCTGTCGAGCCGGGCCTGGCATCGTCGAGTTGGTCTCCGTCCTTCCGGCCGAGGGGTGAAGCCTGGGGCGCGCGCCGTATCGCAATGCCGGGGGCCGGCGTGACCAACGCGTGCACGACGACAGCCCGTTGAGGGCGGATCAACTCGGCCGGAGGTGTCATAGGCCCGTCATAACGCCGTCATAGATCCGTCAGGCGAGGCCCTTTGGCGGGCGGCCATCGCGCGCCTGATCGCCGAGGAGACGAGCCACGAGCAGCGTCACATCATCGGTGCGTGCTTCGGGGTCGATGCCCTGGAACGCGCTCTCGCAGATCTCGGCGGCGGAGCGTCCGGGATCCGGCAGCGCGGCGGACAGGCGGGTCAGCGCTCGGTCGATGTCGGTGTGGTGCAGAACGGCGAACCCGTCCGTGCACAGCGCCAGGACGCTGCCGTCGTCCGTGGCGAAGGCGCGGGCGCGGAAGCCGGGGCCGCCCGCTCCGATCGGCGCCCCGTCGGGAACGTCGAGGACCTCGCGGTGTCCGCCGGGGCCGATGAGGATGGGCGGCACGTGCCCGGCGCCGGCGGCCTGGCATTGGCGCGTCGCCGGGTCGTAGCGGACGACGAGGCAAGTGGCCAGCTGGTCGTCGCGGGCGGGGCGGGCCAGTTCGGCGAAATGCCTGTCGAACCGCCCCAGCACCTGATCGGGAGGTAAACCGAGCAAGACCATGGTCCGGACGAGCGTCTTGCACCGGTTCATCACGCTCGCCGCGCCGCCGCCGTGGTCCCCGACATCGCCTATCACCAGCGCGATCCGCCCGTCGCCGAGCGGGATGGCGTCGTACCAATCACCGCCGACACCCGCGGCCCGGCAGTAGGGCAGATAGCGCCGGCACAGGTCCACACCGCCCAGGTGCGGCGGCAGGTCCGGTCGAAGTCCGTGCCGCATTTCGTGGAGCAGCCGCGTCTGCCGTTCGTACCGGCGGCCGGCGTCGATGGCGGATGCGGCCCATCGCGCGAGCGTCCCCAAGGTCGCGACGGCGTCCTCGCCGAACGGCGGACGAGCGGGGTCGCGCACCAGCAGCGCGTTGCCCAGCACGTTCGCGCCCGCCAGGAGCGGCACGAGCAAGACCGAACAGTCGCGCAGGAACTCCGCACACAGGGGTGTCCCCAGCTGGGTCGCCAGGTGATCGGCGGTGAACGAATCCACCTGCGCGATGTGCACGGTGTCGCCTCTGGACAGGGAACTCAGCATCGCGTTGTGAGCCGGCAGCCGCTGCGTCGTCCCCGCCCAGAGGAACGAATCCGGGCGGACCGACGTGGGGGCGTGCGCGACGGCCACCCGGTGCACCACCAGGTAGGGCGACGCCGACCAGGTCGCCGCGAGGCTCTGGGCGACTGGCTCCTGGGCGGCAACCTCATCGAACAGATGGACCACCGCGTGGTCGGCCCACCGCGGGACCAGCGTCTCGACGAGACCGGCCGCCGTCTGCGCGGGATCTCGCGGACCTCCGGACGAGCCCCCGCCGGCGTCGGGCGGCGGCGACCTCAGCGGGGCCGGCGCCGAACCGGCGGCCATCTGCTTCGTCGTGCTCGGCCGCACGTGCTGGTCCTCCCCTGCGCAAACCAAATCGTGTCACCTAATATGAACCAAGGGTTACATCTCATGGAACGATAAAGAACTGAACGGCCCGATAGCCGACCGCCGATAATGGCGCCTTAATTGCGGGCGGAGAGCGTTCCTACCGGCGGAAGCCGGCTTGATGCGGCGCGCCCGGCGACGAAGTGCTCGGCATCTCCCGTTCCGGGCCGGCCGACGGCGCATATGAGAAATCCGGCTCGTCCCCCGTCGCGCGCCTCACCGCCTGGTCCAACATGAGCTCCGTTCCCGCCCGGAAGATCTGCGCATATTCGTCATCGCCAAGTGCCTGCCGAGCATTTCGCTCGGCCGCATCATGATAGCCCTGCAAGAACTCGATGCCGAACAGCGGTACTCCGATCTTCTGCCAGAGCACGGCGGCCACGCCCATCAGCCAAGCGGTCCGCTGATAACGGCCTTCCTCAGCGGCGACCCAGCCGAGAATTTCCATGCAGTGGGCCATGCCATGGAGGTCGCCGAGCTCGTGCTTCATGCGCAGGCCGGCCGATATCTCCGCGGCGCTCTCGGGAAACTCGCCGCGCACCCAGTGAGCCAGGCTTTTCGTGAAGAGGGTATAGCTCCGGCACCACCGCTCGTCGTTGTCGCCGTTCAGCCGGAGGGACTCGGCGCAGGAGTCGAGGGCGCGATCGACATCGCCGTTGAGGACGTAGCAGAGCCCCAGCTGGAACGTAATGATCACCAGGCCGGCTCGGTCGTCCAGCTCGCGGAGCCGGGCCAGCGCGTCCTCGTACATGATCAGGCCGCGCTCCGCCTCCCCCCGGAACATGTACACGCCGCCCAGGTACTGGATGGCGTAGGCCAGGGCGGACTCGTCGCCGATCTGTTCCGCGATCGCGCGGGCCTCCTCGAACAGCGGTTCGCCGGCCGGGTGCTCGCCCTGAATGATCGCGAACCAGCCGGTCAGCCACAGCGCCCGCGCCCGCGTCGGCGTCGGCTCGGGCAGCAGCCGCAGCCCTCGCTCGAGCCAGTAGCGGCCCTCCGACAGCCGCGCCGAGCACAGCCAATACCCCGACAACGCGGTGGCCATGGTCAGGCCCGCCATCGCCTCCCTGGGTTCGGTGAAGCAGAACTCCAGGGCCACCCGCAGGTTAGGGCGTTCGGTGTTCAGCCGCCGAATCCAGGGAAGCTGGTCCGAGCCCACCCACGCCTCATCGAATCGCTCGGTCATGGCCAGGTAGTAATCGCGGTGCAGCCGCCTGATCTCTCGTTCTTCGCCCAGCGTGGCCAGCCACTCCCGACCATATTCGCGGATGGTGTCCAGCAGTCGATACCGGGTTCCCAGCTCGCTTTCCACCCGGGCCAGAATCGACTTGTCCACCAAGCTGATGAGGTGATCGAGAATCGCCTCCGCCGAAAGCTCGTCGCTGACGCAGATATGTCGCATGGCGGCCAGGTCGAAATCACCGGCGAAAACCGACAGCCGCGCCCACAGCAACCGTTCCTGGGGCGTGCACAGCTCGTGGCTCCAGCCGATGGCCGTACGCAGCGTCTGATGCCGTGGCAGCGCGGTGCGCGCGCCGTTGGCCAGCAGGCGGAACCGATCGTCCAGCAGTGCGGCCAACTGCGCCAGCGACAGCGCCCGCAGTCGCACCACCGCAAGCTCGATGGCCAGCGGAATGCCGTCCAGCCGACGGCAGATCGCGGCCACCGCCGCCCAATTGGCCTCGGTCAGGGCGAACTCCGGCACCACCGCGGCCGCGCGATCCGCGAACAACGCCATGGCGTCGTAGGTGCGCCCGAACGGCTCGTCCTCGACGTCGGGGACCGGCATCGGCGCGATCGACAGGGTGTACTCGCCGGTCGAGTTGAGCGGCTGCCGGCTGGTCGTCAGCACGCTCAGCTCGGGTGCCCCCTGTCGCAGCACGTCGACGAGCAGGGCGCAGGCGTCGATGATGTGCTCGCAGGTGTCGAGGACGAGCAAGAGCCGCTTGTCGCTCAGGTAGTCGGTCAGGATCTCGATCGCCGAGCGGGCCGTCTGCTCGGGCAGCCCCAGGGCGGCGACCACGGTGTGCGCCAGCAGTCCGGGATCCCGTAGCGCCGAAAGCTCGACCAGGCACACCCCGTCGGGATAGGTCTGACGCAGGTCGGCCGCCACGCGCAGCGCGATCCTGGTCTTGCCCACGCCGCCGGCGCCGGTGAGGGTGACCAGCCGGGATTGCGATAGCAGCCGTTTGACCGTCGCGACCTCCGACTCACGGCCGACGAAACTCGTCAGTTCGGCCGGAAGATCATTGCGTCGGCCGCCATATTCATACGTCACAACCCACCTGGCCTGCCTGGATGCGGCTGAAAGCCTCATGATAGGCGTATTAAGTAACTCACCAGGCGAAAATCGCAATTAACGCCAAGATCACAAGTTTGGTCATGGATTATCTGGAATAATCCCCGCAAAAGGGATGAGCGATCAGATCCTGCCATTGAGGCGGAGGATCTGGATGGCGCGCACGGTCACGTGACCCCGCCAGTCCAGGGAGCCGGCGGGGGAGATGGGCGCGTAGTCGACGATCCAGCCGCCGTCGTCTTGCTGCAGGGCGGTCAGGCGGTCGAGGTCGGCGGAGATCACCGCGGGGTCGAACAGATCGCGGGCCGGCCGTCCCGGTGCGGGGGCGAAGTCGAGGGGATGCAGCGACTCGTCCTCGGTGCCGCCCAGGACACGCACGCGGCCGTCGGCGGGGATGTAGGTGCCGAGGCGGCGCAGGAGCGTGGCGGCCTCGGGGTGGCGGTCGTGCACGGCGTCGAGGAAGCGCACCGCGAAGGCGAGCACGTAGGCGAAGGGCGGCTGGTCGATCCCCTCGATCGCGTCCAGGCAGTACCGGGTGGCCCGCTCCAGCCAGGGGTGGCCGGCGACCGCCGGGTCGTGGGCGGCCACGCGCCAGGCCGCGGCCGCGGTCACAGAGGTGATCTGCAGCGCCGAGGCCTTCGGGTCGGCGCCGTCCCACCAGGGCGCGGTACCGGCCGCGGTGGTCAGGGGCAGGGCGAAGGGCACACCTCCGTCGGGCAACGTCACCGAGTCCAGCCAGTCGCACAGGGCCGCCGCCTGCGGCGCGGTGGCCGGGGCGATGTCCTCGAGCACTTCGAAGGCGTGCAGCGCGGCCCCGGGCTGGCTCTCGGGGGAGCGCAGGTCGGGTTCCAGCCCCCAGCCATAGCCGCCGTCGGCGTTGCGATAGCCGTCCAAGGCGGCCAGCACGGCGGTCCGGTCCGCTTCGCCCATCAGGAGTTGGTGCCGGCGGCGGTCCAGCACCCGGGCGTGCCCGGCCATGAAGTCCGCTGCCGCGGAAAGGTCGACGTTCATCTGCCGCTCATCCCTTCTCATCCCCTTCTCATCTCTTCTCATCCCTCTTCCGGCGCGTCTCGCGCGCCGGCCCCTCGCGAGGCTTCGCGAGGCGTCGACCTCGATCCTCGTCGCCCCGCCACCGGCGGTCTTGTCGAAAACGGCCATCGCGCCGACATGGCCCGCGAACGGCTCCGCTCCTCGCCCGTCGACATGTGGCCACTTTGTGGTCGGCCGGGCGTCTTGTTCGGGATGGCGTTGCCCGTCAAGCTCAGACCACGGCACGGTAGGGAGGCAGACATGCGTCGTTTCGCCGTGGGTTCGGCGTTGTTGCTCGTGGTGGCCCCGCTGGCCTGGCTGGGCGGACCGGCGCGGCCGCCCGCCGCGGCGAGTGCCGTCGGCCTGCCGCTCGGCCCCGCCGGGCTGCCCGAGTCACGGGTGACCCAGTCGCCGGCGCCGGGGCTCACCCTCACCACGATCACCCGCGGGTATCGCGACACCGAGCGCGAGTTCTGGACGATCGGGATCAACATGCCGGTGGGTGAGGTGCCGCCCGACCCCGACCCGGACGCGGACCAGGGCGCGCTGGGCACCCTGGACAAGGCCACCGCCGTGGCCGGGCAGCTCAAGGAGGATCCCGCGGTGGCTCGAGAACTGGCCGCCCGTGGTCTGCGGCCCCGCGTCGAACCGGTGGACTACGCGCCGCGGTTGATCGGGTATCCGGGCGGTCTGATCGGCTACACGCTGCGGGTCGGCCGCTTCCCGACGCCGCCGGCGCCCGGCGATCCGTTGCTGACGGCACTCGCCGCGGGCGGCTTCCGTACGTCGGTGGTGTACACCGGGCAGGACGGCCGTCCCGACACCACCGGCCCGTGGGTGGTACGGGCGCTCACCGTGGATCCGCGCGTCTTCCGCGGCCGGATCGGCTCGACCGTCGGCGACGCCGTGTCCGGCCGGGAGACCACGAGCGCCATGGCGCGCAAGGCCGGAGCGATCTTCGCGGTCAACGGCGGGTATTTCGTCATCGGCACCGGCGACGGCACGCCCGGCGTCCCGGTCGGGTTCACCGTCGTCAACGGAACGCCGCTGACCGCCGCCACCAACGGGCGGCCCGCGCTGGTGCTCCGGCATGGCCGGGCCGCCGGCATCCAGACCCTGTCCAGCTCCTACCGGCTCCGCATCGACGGCGCCGGTAACGAGCAGGGCGCCGGTAACGAGCAGGGCGCCGGCCACGCGGCAGGACGCCCCGACGAGCACCTGGTGGACGCGCTCAACCGGCCGCCCGGCGTCGTCCGCAACTGTGGCGGAGTCGGCGGCGACCGTCCCACCGAGCGTGCCGCCCACGACTTCACCTGCACCGACCCCGACGAACTGATCGCGCTCACCTCCGCGTACGGAGCCGCCCCGCCGAGCGGCGACGGCATCGAGGCGGTGGCCGACTCACGCGGCGTGATCACGGCGGTGCGGCCTCGTACCGGGCAGCCGATCCCGGCCGGCGGGACGGTGGTCCAGGGCATCGGCGCGGACGCCGCCTGGCTGTCCGCGCACGCCGCCACCGGTCGCCGGCTGCACCTCGACCCGGCCGTGACCGACTCCCACGGCCGCCGGGTCCGGTTCGGCCCCGGCGACTTCGTGATCAACGGCGGGCCGCGACTGCTGACCGGCGGGCGCGTCACCATCGACCCCGTCAGCGACGGGCTGGTGCACGAAGACCCGGCCCTGCACCTGCCGCCCTCGGCGTTGGGCGCCTCCTTCGGCTACGCCTTCTTCATCCGGGCGAACCCCCGCACCGGCGCCGGCATCGACCACCGTGGCCGCCTGCTCCTCGTGGAGGTCGACGGCCGGCAGGACACCCTCAGCCAGGGTCTGTCGCTCAAGCAGTTCGCCGACGTGTTCAAGGCGCTGGGCGCGACCGACGCCGTCAACCTCGACGGGGGCGGCTCGTCCGCGGTTGTGGTCAACGGACAACTCGTCAGCTCACCCTCCGACACCGACGCCCAGGGAAACCGCGTCGAACGCGCCGTAGGCGACGCCGTCGTCGTCACCCCCGCCCGCTGACCACTGTCCGTGCGTCTGTCCAGCTAGCGACCATCATGATCTTCGAATTGGGGTCTTCTCTGGTCCCGATTTGGGAGTAATGTGAAGAAAGCGCGGGTGCTTCGGCCCGCGGGCTCCGAACGGCCGGTGTTCCCCGGGGGATGGCCGGAGGGGAGGGGATGGGGTGCGCCACAACGGAACCCAAGTAGAACTGATCGGCATGGCGCTGCATGACCACATCGGATGGGTCTTCAGCGGCCCCGATCAGTTCGCGGCGTTGGCTCGCAAGTTCCTGGCCGAAGGGACGGTCACGGGCGAGCGCCTGCTCTACGTGGCCGAGGACCCCGGCCCCGAGGGACCCGGCGGGCTGGACCACCTCATCGACGCGGGCATCCTCCAGGTGGCGAGCATCAGGGAGATCTACGGGTCTTCGGGCATCGTCGACGCGGCTCGCCAGCGCGCCACGTTCGCCCAGGCCCTGGCGCAGGCACAGGCCGAGGGCTACACGGGGATTCGGGTCGCCGCCGACAACACGCCGCTGCTGACGGACGAGCGGCGGTTCCAGGCCTGGATGCGCTGGGAAGTGGTCGCCGATCGGTTCATGTCGGAGAACGCCGTCATCGGACTGTGCGCCTTCGACCGGCAACGGGTCGACATCGATCGGCTCCGGCACACGGCGACGCTGCACCCTCTTCTGTCGAGCACGAGTCCGGTGCCCCAGTTCCGGCTTTTCGCCGACGACCGCTCGTTGTACGCCGAGGGCGATCTCGACACCTTCGCCGTCCAGCGGATCGCGTGGGCGCTGCCGCATCTGCCCTGCGGCACCGGCGTCGTCATCGATCTCGAGGTCACCACGTTCTTGAGCAACGCGGCGGTGCTCGCGCTTCGCAGGATGGCCCAGAGCGGGATAGAGGTCACCGTCCGCGGCGCGACGGAGGCCACCGGGCCGCTCAGCGACATCGTCAGCGCGCCCCGTCCCACCTCGGGAGTCTGACGGGCCCGGCGGCCCGTCCCGCCGCTGAAGACGCCGCTCACTCGCGCCGTCGACCGTCCGCGCCGGGCTCGGCGATGATCACTTGTGCATTGTGCACAACCCCCGCGCGTCGGCAATGGCTGAGGTTTCTCTGGCCACGAATCGTGTCTTATGGGATGCTCTCCGCCAGCAAATAGGCGCCGTGCCCGTACCGCCGGGCCGGAGTGCGTCACTGGGTGGTCACACCGCCGTTCGGGGCTGAGGACGTCGAGCCGACAGACATCGAGAGGACGATCGATGGCAGAACCGAGCGGTTCCCCGTCGGGCCCGGACGGCGCGTCCGGCGGGCTCGACCGCCGGCATTTCCTCGGCTACCTGGTCGCGGCGCCGACCCTGGCCGTAGTGGTCCAATACGGCCCGGCCGCCGCCCGGCCGCAGGCGGCGGCCGCGCCGTCGCCGCCGCAGCCCGAGGAGATCTTCGACCTCGGCGACATGCAGAACCTCGCCGCTGCGCCGACATCCGGCCTGATCTCGGTCCAGGTGCGCCCGGACGGCACCGCGGCGTTCGCGGTGCCGCGGGCCGAGGTGGGCCAGGGCATGACGACGGCCGTGGCGATGATGATCGCCGAGGAGCTGGACCTGCCGCTCGACAAGATCCACGTGACCCTGGCCGACGCCCGGCCCGAGCTCCTGATGAACCAGCTCACCGGCGGGTCGAACTCGATGCGCAGCATCTACCTCCCGGTGCGTACGGCGGCGGCGATCGCGCGGCAGCGGCTGGTCGCCACCGCCGCGCGGCAATGGGGCGTACCGGCGGCCGAGCTGACCACCGGCAACGGCACGGTCAAGCACACGGGCGGGCGGACGGCGACGTACGGGGCGCTGGCCGAGGCGGCGGCCAGCTCGAAGACGATCAAGGTCGAGGCACAGCTCAAGTCGCCGTCGGAGTTCACGGTGCTGGGCACGCCGCAGGGCCGCATCGACGCCTACGACAGCGTGACCGGGCGCAAGAAGTTCGGCACCGACCTGCGAGTGCCGGGGGCCAAGCCGACGATGGTGCGGCGACCGCCGACGATCAACGGCACGGTCGTGGCGGTGCGGAACGCCGACGCGGTGCGAAAGATGCCGGGTGTCACCGACATCGCGGTCATCCAGCACGGCGTGGCGGTGCGTGCCGAGACCTTCGGCCAGTGCGTCGACGCGATCCGGGCGCTGGACGTGGAGTGGAGCCCTGGGCCGGTGGCCCGGGAATCCGACCGCACGGTGCTGGCCAAGCTGAAGAAGGCGATGCCGCCGATGGCGCTGCCGCCGCTGCTGGCCAAGACGATCGACGAGGAGTTCACGTTCGCGTTCGCCAGCAACAGCCCGCTGGAGCCCGACAACGCGATCGCCGACGTACGGTCCGACCGCGCCGAGATCTGGTCGTGCCTGAAGGTGCCGATCGTGGCGCAGGAGGACATCGCCCGCCGGCTGGGGCTGCCGCGGGACGCGGTGACGGTGCACGTGGTGGAGGGCGGCGGCTCGTTCGGGCGCCACCTGTTCCACGACGCGGCCGCCGAGGCCGCGGAGATCTCCCAGAAGATGGGCAAGCCGGTCAAGCTGTCGTGGTCGCGTACGGACAACTTCCGGCAGGGCCGCACCCATCCCATGTGCGTGTCGCGGGTCCGCGTGGCGTATCTCGGGAGCAACGTCCTCGCCTACGAGCAGCGGCACACCAGCACGGAGACCGACTTCGGGCACGGCCTCGGCGAGATGATCAGCGCGACCGCGGCGCGGTTGCCGGTCGCGGGCAACCAGTCCATAGCGCAGACGATCTTCGCGCTGACGCAGTCGTCGCCGTACAACTTCGGGGTCACCACGCAGCTGCTCAACGAGGTGCCGCTGAAGTTCAGCACCGGCAGCATGCGCAACATCTACTCCCCGAACGTGGTGTGCGCCCAGGAACTCGTCGTGGACCGGCTCGCCGCCGCCATGGACAAGGACCCGGTCGAGTTCCGCAGGAAGTACCTCAAGGACGAGCGCCTGCGGGCCGTGCTCGATCGGGCCGCCGAGGCCGGTCAGTGGGGCCGGCCGCTGCCCAAGGGAGTGGCCCAGGGCGTCGGGGTGCACGCCGAGTATCGCGGCGCCGTCGCGGCACTCGTCGAGATCGACTGCCGGCCGGAGACCGTGAACCGGCCGATCGAGGACGGCGTGACCGGCCCGCGCGTCAGCAAGGCGCTGATCGTGGTGGACGCGGGCCTGGTCATCAACCCCCGCGGGCTCGAGGCCCAGATGATCGGCGGCATGAGCGACGCCATCGCGCTCGCGCTGACCTCCAGCCTGCACATCAAGGACGGGCTCCCGCTGGAGGGCAGCTGGGACGACTACTTCTACACCCGGCAGTGGAACACGCCGCTCGACATGAGGGTCATCGTGATGCCGAACACCGGGAACACCCCGAGCGGCGCCGGCGAGCTCGCCGTCGCCCCGGCGTTCGCCGCGGTCGCCTGCGCCTACGCCCGCGCCACCGGGACGATGCCGACCAGCTTCCCGATCAACCACGGCACGCTCGGCTTCGAACCGTTCCCGGTCGAGCCGTCCACCCCGCAGTCCCCCACTGACGGACTCGACCACACGTTCTAAAGGAGCCCCCGTTGCCCACCCACACTTTCCAGCTCAACGGCAAGCAGGTCACCGTGGAGACCGAGGACGACGTCCGGCTCCTTTGGGTGCTGCGCGACCTGCTCGGCGTCACCGGCCCCAAGTACGGCTGCGGCCTGGGGGTCTGTCAGGCGTGCACGTCACATATCAACGGGCGGGCGTTCAACCCCTGTTCGGTTCCGGTCTCGAAGATCAAGCCCACGGATGAGATCACCACGATCGAGGGCCTGCCGGCGACGGTCGGCAGGGAGCTGCATCCGATGCAGGAGGCCTGGCTCGATCACGACGTCGCCCAGTGCGGCTTCTGCCAGCCCGGCCAGATCATGACCGCGGTGGCCAAGGTGTGGCAGGCCTGGGAGGCGGGTCGCGAGATCACCGACGCCGACCTCGACGAGATCCGCAACGTCTGCCGCTGCGGCACGTACTCGCGCATTCGCGACGCCATCAAAGACGGCGCGAAGCGCATGTGATCGCCGCGTGGAACCCGCCGGCCGGGCCCGGCCGATGTGCGTTCCCGCGACAGAACCTTGATCAGGTACGGAACGGGCCGGTCACGCAGTAGGTGATGCCTCCGGAGGAGGAGCCGGAGGTGCCGCGCTGGGAGGAGAAGTACAGACGATCGCCCGCGGGGTTGAAGGCCGGACCGGTGATCTCTGATGAGCCCTGGCCGTTGATCTGCAGGAACACCGAGATCTTGTCGTCCGGTGTGATCATGCAGATCTCCATGTTGCCGCCGTCCTCGGCCACATAGAGGTCCCCGGCGGAGGAACCCGTGATGTTGTCCACGCCGGTGAGCGGCGCCGGGCCCGGATTGACCAGATCGTCGTCGTAGGCGAGTTCGTAGGTGTTGTTCGACAGGTTGAGCTGCCACACGCGGTTGTCGCCCTTGGTGGTGAACCAGACGGTGTCGGCCGCGTAATGGCAGCCTTCGCCGCCGTTGAAGCGCTTGGCGCCGGAGACCTGGTTGCGGGTGGCGGTCGGCGACCCGTCAGGATCGGGGACGGTCGCCCAGGTGAACGAGCCCGAGGTGCCCGAGCCGCCCACGAGCACCTGCAGGGTGCCCGCGGACAGGTCTCCCCAGGTGCCGGGCACGAAGCGGTAGAGACAGCCGTCGCTCTGGTCCTCGGTGAGGTAGATCGCCCGCCGGACCGGGTCGGCCGCGGCGGCTTCGTGGGTGAACCGGCCCATGGCCGGGCGGGCCACCGCGGTCCCCCCGAACGGGAACGTCTCCCAGACCCTGCCGGTACTGGTCTCCTCACACGACAGCCAGGTGTTCCAGGGCGTCTTGCCGCCGGCGCAGTTCTGGTTGGTTCCGGACAGAATGCGGGACGCCCCGGTGATCCCGCCGGTCGAGTTGAAGCGGATCATCGATGCGCCGCCGCCGGATCCTGCGCTCACCTCGGAGTTCGACACGTAGATCCAGCCGCCGCCGTCGGCGAAGCAGGCGCCTCCGTCGGGCGCGCTGTGCCAGGTGTAGGAGGTACCGGGGACGGTCTGGCCGGAGCGCGCCACGACCTGGCTGGTGAAGCCGGCGGGCAGCCGAATCCCGTTGGCGTCGGCCGCCTGCAGCGGACCGTACGGGCCGGCGGCGTTTTGTGCGGGTGCGGCGAAGGCGTTTTGCCACAGGCTTCCGGAGAAGGCCAGGGCGCCGGAACCGATCGCCGTCGCGCGGAGGAAGGTACGGCGTTCCATCGAGGTTGGCTCCTCGGGTGCGCGGAGGGGAGGAACGACAGCGTGCCGAGCGTAACCACGCCGGGCGAACGGCCATGCCCGCTCGCGTTAACGCGCGGTGAGCCCGGGATAGCCGGCGCGCGACCGGGGACGGCGGCCCCATGTGCCCATGGCTATGGGCGCCGGCGCTTGTCGCGGAGGTAGATGATGCCCGGTTTCCCGCCGCCGGGACTCCGGCGGTCGAGCTCGAACAACGTCGTCGCGGTCATCAGGTCGCTGAGCTTGTTGTAACCGTAGGTGCGCGAGTCGAAGTCCGGGTGCTGCTTGGTGATGATGTGGCCGACATGCGCCAGGGCCGCCCAGCCGTCGTCGTCGGAGGCCGCTTCGACGGCGTTGCGGAGTTGGTTCACCAGGGCGGCGTCCCGCTTGAGCTTCGTGGCCGAGGTGCGTGGAGTCGGCTCGGGCACCGCGCCCACGGAGGCGGTGGCGCTCTGACCGTAACTGAGGTTCTCGATGTAGATGAACTTGTCGCACGCCGCGACGAAAGGCTTGGGCGTCTTACGTTCGCCGAACCCGTAGACGGTCAGGCCCGACTCACGAATGCGCGCGGCCAGTCGAGTGAAGTCGCTGTCGCTGGAGACGATGCAAAAGCCGTCGAAACGGGCCGAATAAAGCAGGTCCATCGCGTCGATGACCATCGCCGCGTCAGTGGCGTTCTTCCCACTGGTGTAGGCGAACTGCTGAACCGGCTGGATCGACTGGGTGAGCAACTGGTCTTTCCAGCCTTTGAGGCTCGTGCCGGTCCAGTCGCCGTAGGCACGTTTGACATGGGCGGTGCCGTACTTGGCGACCTCGGCCAGCAGCCCCTCGGTGATCGCGGGCTGCGTGTTGTCGGCGTCGATGAGCACCGCCAGCTTGGCCGCGTTGTCGTCCTCCTCCATATCTGCTCCTCATGGTCTCGAGCGCCGGAACGGACGGTCGCGCTGGTGCCAGTTTGCCCGACCGGGGGCGATCCGATCACGAGGCGGATCCGCGCGCCGCGGACCCGGCGCCCATGTCAGTACTCGAGTTCGGGTCGCAGCGACCCGCCGACTCTGTCGAGATGGCGGAGGACCTGGACGTAGGAGCTGACGAGACCGGTCTCGTGATAGGCGATGCCGTGCGCCGCGCAGTAGCTACGGACGAGCGCCTGGACCCGGCGCAGGCTCGGCCGGGGCATGGAAGGGAACAAGTGGTGCTCGATCTGGTAGTTCAGCCCGCCGAGGACCAGATCGGTGAGCCGGCCGCCGCGGATGTTGCGTGAGGTCAGGACCTGGCGGCGCAGGTAGTCGACCTTGTCGTGGCGGGCGAAGATCGGCATCCCCTTGTGATTGGGCGCGAAGGAGCATCCCATGTAGAGGCCGAACAGGCCCTGCTGAACGGCCAGGAAGCACACGGCCTGCGCCGGGGACAGCACCAGGAACACGGCGGTGAGGTAGCCGCCGCCGTGGACGGCCAGCAGACCGGCTTCGAGCAGCCTGGCCCTGCGCCCGGCGGCGCCACGACCGAGCACGTGCCGTACGCCGGCGGCGTGCAGGTTGAATCCCTCCAGGAGCAGCATGGGGAAGAACAGGGACGCCTGGCGCCGGAGAAGCCAGGCGCCGATACCGCTACGGGAGCGGGCCTGGTCGTCGGTGAACGCGATCGCGTTGCCGCCGATGTCGGGGTCGCGGTCGACCTGGTTCGGGTGGGCATGATGCCGGTTGTGCTTGGAAACCCACCAGCGATAGCTCAGACCGACCAGGAGGTTGCCATGAACGCGGCCGATCAGGTCGTTGACGCCTCTTGAACCAGATATCTGCTGATGTCCGGCGTCGTGCCCCACGAAGGCGATCTGGGCGAACATCACCGCGAGGAACGCGGCGACAAGGAGTTGCCACCACGACCTGCCGAGCAACGCGAACGCCGCCCAGCCGGCACCCAAGAGCAGCAGGTTGGCGGCGATCTTGATCGCATAGTAGAGCGGCCGTCTGTTCATGAGCCCGGCCCGCTTCACGATGCGGGAGAGCCTCGCGTAGTCGCTGCCCCGGCCGGCGGCGGCGTCCGCGCGCCGCGCGGCGCGGCGCGACTCATCGTCGCCGCCCCCGGGGCGGGAAGCGATGCCGATGGTCATAGGTCTCTCCAGTCTCGCCGCGGACGGCATTTGAGGTTCGATGAAGACCGGGGAGACTCTCTCCTCATGCGCCCCGCCGAGCGCGGTCCATCTCGATGAGACGCCGGCGGCGCTGAGATCTTCGGCGGTGGACGTCGGTCAGAGCGCGCGTACGTGCTCGGCCTGCGGGCCCTTGGGGCCTTGGGCGGCGGTGTATTCCACCTTCTGGTTCTCCGCCAGGCTCCGGTATCCGTCCATATCGATCGCCGAATGGTGGACGAAGATGTCGGCGGTGCCGTCATCGGGAGTGATGAAGCCAAAGCCCTTGTCGGCGTTGAACCATTTCACGGTTCCTGTGCTCATGTGCGGTCTCCTTCGAGGGGACGAGATGGTGCGGACCGTCGTGGATTCACGCGGACCCGGCTGTTCGGCCGTCCGCCCTCGGAGGAAGGCCCCGATGTGGCGTCACGCCCGCTGTCAGAACTCCGCGGGCGTATGCACGTTCGCAAAAATTTGACGACAACCGTTCCGGCCAGCGTATCAGCCTTCCGGACCCCTCCGGATTCAGCTCGGGGGCGCTGACCCGCGATGGCGTATAGTCACCGACAGCCCAGGATATTTCGCGCGTTGGTGTCCGGGCGCGCATGACGCCGCACCGTTTCCTACATCTTCGGATCGGAGATCCATCGTGCGCCTCGACAGCGTCCCTGGCCGCGTGAGGCTGTCCAGCCATCGGCATCTCACGCATACCGTCGTCGCGATCCACGGAGACCTCGGCCCCACTACGGCGCCACCCGTGCGTGAACGGCTGTTCAGCGCCCTCCACGACACCACACTCCCCATGATCATCGACCTCGCCGGCGTGTCGTCGGGCGAAGCCGCCGGGCTGGCCCCGTTGATCGGCGTGCGACGCCGTGGCCGGCTCCGCGGCATCACCGTCAGCCTCGCCGCACCCCGGCCGTACCTCGGCCGCCTCCTGCGGACCACCGGCCTGCATCGCGGCTTCGCCATCTACCCGACGGTCGCGACCGCTGAAACGTACGTGGAGACGGCAAACGCACGACCGGCGCGACAGGCGACATAGGTTCCGCCATGGTGTTCGAAAAGGAACTGACGGGCGACGGGATCGCATCGCTCCGCTGGCGTCCCCCATCGATGCTCGGGCCGGTCGCCGCCCCCGGCGACATCCTGCCGATCAAGGGCGGGCCGATCGGCCCGAGTTCGGACAGCGCGGCACGCCTCGCGGCATCGTTCGAACTGATGGCGGCACTCCTCGCGGAGGCCGACCTCGCGGACGTCCTGAGCCTGACCGTCCGCCACGCGCGCCGCATCGGCGACGCGGACCTGGCGTTCATCGCGTTGCCCGGCGTGGCGCCGCATACGCTGGAGATCCATGTCGCCACCGGCGCGAATGCCGAGGTCGTCCGTGGCGGGCTGGTGCGTGCCGGTACGTCGATAATTGGAAGAGTCTTCCGCACCGGGCGGGCGATGGCGACGCAGGTCGCAACGGATCCGCCGCTCAAGGGCCTGCCGTCGGGGCCGATCCTGCTCCTGCCGTTGGACAGCGGCGAACGAACCTGCGGCGTCCTGGCCCTCGCCGGACGACCGGGAATGGCGCCCTTCACCGCCGCGGCCAAACGGCAGCTTCTGATCTTCGCCTTCACCTCGGCGGCCATGATCGAAATAGCCGAAGAACGGCGCGGTGCCGATTTCTGACATTGGTTCAGGTGGGTCGTGGCGGCACCGCAAGACGGGCTATGGCGTCGAATCGCGTCCCGCGTCACGGTTTTCGGCCTCGATGGCGGCGTCGACCGCGCTCGGCGGCAGCAACGGCTTGAGGAGCCGCGGGACGGTGATGACGCCGATCATGGGGGCGTCGGCGTGATCGGTGTCGGCCACGGCGACGAGCGGGCTGCGGGTGTTCGCCATCAAGGTGGCGATCTCCATGGCGGTGGCGTCGGCGTCCACGATCGGCGGCGGCCGGTGGTCGTCGGGCAGCACGTCCGCGACTCGCTTTCCGGCGAGTTTGGCGCACAGTTGGTCCGCGTGGAACTCGTCGTACACCCGGGCGAGGTTGGGGTCGTCCTGCACATAACGGGGGATGACGAAGCGCAGCAGCTGGGACCCGGGAAGCACGGCGAGGGGGTGGCGCTTGTCGTCCACGACGATCAGCCCGGGCAGGAGGTGCTCGGCCAGCAGCCGCGCCGCCTCCAACGCGCTGCTGTCGGGCGTCACCGTGCGGAAATCAACCGCTAGATCTCGAGCGCGCACACCACCGACGGTAGCCGAAGGACCGTTGCCGCGGGAGTTTGGGACGGCTTGGACCACCGCATATCGCGTAGAAGGGCCGGCAAAAAGCGGTTAAGGTCGAGGGTGGAGTGCCGGGAAGTCTGGTCGGCGAAGTCCCCGCCAGACGTCTCGAAGGACTCCGATGACCACGCTGCTGCTGGCCTTCGCCGCGGTGCTGCTGCTGGCCGTATTGCTGTCCAGCCTGGCCAACCGCACCATTTTGTCGACCGCCGCGCTGTTCCTGGTGGCCGGTTTCGTCCTGGGGCCGGGCGTCACCGATGTGGTGTCACTGCGCCCGGACGCGCCCGTGGTGTCCACCCTGGCGGAGCTTGCCTTGTTCGCGGTGCTGTTCAGCGACGGCATGCGCGTCGGCTGGGGCGATCTGCGCAGCGCGTGGCGGCTGCCAGGGCGCGCGCTGGGCTGGGGGATGCCGCTCACCTTGGTGGTGACGGCACTGCTGGCACGCTACGTCGTCGGGCTGGACTGGATCGAGTCGTTGCTGATCGGCGCGCTGC
The DNA here is from genome assembly GCA_035765195.1 of Streptosporangiaceae bacterium. Taxonomy (GTDB): domain Bacteria; phylum Actinomycetota; class Actinomycetes; order Streptosporangiales; family Streptosporangiaceae; genus CALAED01. The sequence continues at coordinate 50,902 of DASTYC010000024.1, read as the reverse complement.
TGGCGCCCACCGACCCGGTCTTCGCCGCGGCGCTGGTGGGCAACGAACGGGTGCCGCCGCGGCTGCGTCACCTGCTGAACGTGGAGTCCGGCGTGAACGACGGGCTGGCCCTGCCCTTCGTGGTGGTGTTCTTGGCGATCGCCGCCCACGCCGACAGCCTGCACCTGGGCGAACTCGGGCTCGAATTGGCGGTCGGGATCGCCATCGGCGTGCTGGTGCCGTGGCTGGCGATCCTGCTGGAGCGGACCCGGTTCTTCGCGGCCTCCACGCAGTACGAGCCGTTGAACGCGATCGCGATCGGGCTGCTGGTGCTCGCGCTCGGCAAGGCCACCCACGGCAACCTGTTCCTGGCCGCGTTCGCCGCCGGCGTCACCGTCGCGACCGTCGGCGCGCGACAGCGCGAGTCGTTCGAGCAATTCGGGGAGCTCATCGCCGAGATCTTCAAGCTGGCCGCGCTGCTGGTGTTCGGCGCGCTCATCACGCCGGGCTTCCTGGGTGAGATCGACTGGCGTGGCTGGGTCTTCGCCGTGCTGGCGCTGGTCGCCGCCCGCCCGCTGGCGATCTGGCTGGCGTTCGTGGGTTCGAGGTTGTCGGGGCGGGAGCAGTTGGCGGTGATGTGGTTCGGCCCGAAGGGGTTCGCCTCGGTCGTCTACGCCCTGCTGGTCCTGGAGTCGGCCATCCCGGCGGCCGACGAGATCTTCCACCTGGCGGCGATCACCATCGTCGCGTCCATCCTCGCCCACTCCTCCACCGACATCGTGGTGGCCCGCTGGTTCGACGACGATCACGACGTGCCCGCGTGGTTCGGCGGCGCCCGCGACACCGCCCGCCGGGTGGCCCGCTCCCTGGGTCGCCCGCGCACGCCCTAAGGTGGGGACAGGTGTGCCGGGAAGTCTGGTCGGCGTCGCGACGACCGTTGTCGCAAGCCTTGTCGTGTTCGTTGTCGCCGATCAGGAGCTGTGTTGGCCGCCGTAGCCGCAATCGTGATCTTCGTCGTCGCCTACGTGCTCATCGCGACGGAAAAGATCCACCGCACCGCGGTGGCGCTGGGCGGCGCGGCGCTGATGCTGTTGTTCCACATCACCGACGCGGAGAAGACGTTCTTCTCCGAGGAGACCGGCGTCGACTGGAACGTCATCTTCCTGCTCCTCGGCATGATGATCATCGTGTCGGTGCTGCGGCAGACCGGCGTGTTCGAGTACGTGGCCATCTGGGCCGCCAAGCGTGCGCGCGGCAAGCCGTACCGGCTGATGGTGATGCTCGTGCTCATCACCGCCGTGGCCTCGGCGCTGCTGGACAACGTCACCACGGTGCTGCTGATCGCACCGGTGACGTTCCTGGTCTGCGAACGGCTCGCGCTCCCTGTGGTGCCGTACCTGATCGCCGAGGTAATGGCCTCCAACATCGGCGGCACCGCCACCCTCGTCGGCGATCCGCCCAACATCATCATCGCCAGCCGCGGCGGGCTGTCGTTCAACGACTTCCTCGTCCACCTCGCACCGCTGATCGTGGTGTTGATGGTGGTGTTCTGCCTGCTGTGCCGCTGGCTGTTCCGATCGGCGTTCACCTACGACCCGGACCGGGCCGCCGAGGTGATGGACCTGGTCGAGCGGGAGGCCATCACCGACCTGCGGCTCCTCGTCCAGAGCCTGGCCGTGCTCGGCGTCGTCGTGGCCGCGTTCGTGCTGCACCCGGTGCTGCACTACGAGCCGTCCATCGTGGCGTTGCTCGGCGCGGGGCTGCTGGTGGCCACCACCCGGGTGACGACCGAGCAGGCGATGGAAGAGGTCGAGTGGCCCACCCTGGTGTTCTTCGCCGGCCTGTTCACCATGGTGGGCGGGCTGGTCGAAACCGGCGTCATCGGCGACATCTCCGAAGCCGCGGCCGAGGCCACCGACGGCCGTCTCGGCTTCGCGTCCATGCTCCTGCTGTGGGCCTCGGCCGGTCTGTCGGCGATCGTGGACAACATCCCTTATGTCGCGACCATGAGCCCGATCGTCGCCGACCTGGTGCGCGCCGCCGGCCCCGACGGGCAGGTGCTGTGGTGGGCGCTGGCCCTCGGCGCCGACCTCGGTGGCAACGCCACCGCCGTCGGCGCCTCGGCCAACGTCGTCGTGCTCGGCATCGCCGCCCGCAACGGCAGCCCGATCAGCTTCTGGACCTTCACCCGGTACGGGCTGATCGTCACGCTGGTCACCGTGGCACTGGCCGTCCCCTACCTGTGGCTGCGTTACCTGTAGCGCGGAGACGTGTGCCCGGGCGGGCGCGCGGTCCGTCCGCCCCGCCGGTCACCGGCCGGGCGAATGCGTGCGGACGTGCCGCAACCGGTCCAGCCAGGACAGGACCGGAGTAGAGGTCAGGCCGTGCAGGCAGACGGAGGCGAGCACGGTGAACGTCACCACCGCCCACAGCGATCGGGGGTCCACCCCGAAGTCCGCCTGACCGAGGGCATAGGCGAGGTAGAACAGCGAGGCGATGCCGCGGACGCCGAAGAACGCGATCGCGCGTCGCTCGCGCGGACCGGCCGGGCTGCCCTGGAGCGCCAGCCATCCGATCAACGGCCGCCACACCAGCAGGAGCGACAGCCCGACCGTCGCCCCCTGCCAGGTGAGCGCACCGAGCCCTCCGGTGGCGACGTATCCGCCCACCAACAGCAGCAGCCACGCGGTGAGGAGTCGTTCGATCTGTTCGATGAAGCCGTGCAGGACGCCGTGGTATCCGTGGGAGCGTTCGGCCGCCCTGATGGCGCAGGCCGTGACGAAAACGGAGATGAATCCATACCCGCCCGCCGCCTCGGCGACGCCATAGGCCAGCAGGGTGGCCGCGATCGCCGCGAATCCCTCGTTGCGTTCGGCCAGCCGCAGGGACGGCTGCTCGGCGAAGAACAGCCGGCCGAGCAGCCAGCCGGCCAGCAGCCCGGCGACGAGTCCGGTCACGCCCTTGTAGAGGACGTCGATCGTGAGCCATTCGCCCAGCCAGTTCCCCGGCCATCCGGCGCCTCCGGCCGCCATGGCGATCGCCGCGTACACGACCGGAAAGGCCAGTCCATCGTTGAGACCCGCCTCCGAGGTCAGGCCGAACCGGACCTCGTCGTCATCGTGCTCGGCATCGGTGGGCTCACCCACCCGTACGTCGGACGCCAGGACCGGGTCGGTGGGGGCGAGTGCCGCGCCCACCAGCAGCGCCGCCGACGCCGGCCAGCCCAGCAGGCCGTACGCGGTGCCGGCGACCAGCAGCGTCGTCACCGGCAGCACCACTATCAGCAGGCGCCCGGTACTCGACCACGCGCGCCGGCCGAACGGACGGTTCAGGGCCAGCCCGGCACCCATCAGGGAGGTGATCACGCAAAGTTCCGTGAGGTGCTCCACCTGCAACCGGTGGGCCACCGGATCTGGCGCGGGCAAATCCAGCGGCGGCAGGTACAAGACGACCCCGCCGAGCAGGAAGAGCATCGGCAGCGAGATCGGCAATCGGTCGATCAGGCTGGGCAACGCCGCGGTGAGCAGCGCTCCGGCACCTGCGATCACGAAAACGAGGTCGAGGTCACCCATGGTGCGGATCAGCCGGTTCGGCGGGCCTTATCTGGATCGCTGGAGAGCCAGGCCGGCGGAGCGCCGGCCCATGATCGTCCCAACGCCGACGAGCGCGGCGCCGAGAACGAGAAAGCCGATGTCGTAGGCCAACTCGCCGGAACCTGGGCGTACGTGATGCACGCCGAGGATCAGGTGGTCGACGACGCCTTCGACGAGGTTGAACGCGCCCCAGCCGGCGATCATCCAGCCCGCCAGCCTCCGCCCGTCCCCGTGGACGAGCCGCGGTCCCGCCCGGGTCAGCAGGCCCACCCCGGCGAGCACCACGAGCAGGCAGAACAGATGGAACATCCCGTCGCCGATCATGTTGAGGCGCATGTTCCGCTCACCGCTGATCGGATACCAGCTGGAAAGCATGTGGTGCCATCCGAATAGCTGGTGCAGCACGATGCCGTCGATGAAGCCGCCGACTCCGACGCCGAGCACGATCCCAGGGACCCGTGTCGCGCTGCGCGCCTGGCCCAGCCGCGGCCGGCTCATGCTCGGCCGGGGTTCCGGCGAAGCCGTTGCGGTCCAAGCCGACCAAGTCGATCAAGCCGATCAAGTCGATAACGCATGACGCGCGGTCTACCCGCGTCGCATGCCGCAAACACGGGCGGGGTCGCGAAGCCCGCGGGGAAGGTTGCCGGGCCGCGGGACGGAGGTTATCGTGCTAACAACTAATAGGAAAGCTTCCTATTAATTATTGGCACCACAGGGTTCTCGGGGGATCCGCCGTCGGCCTCAGCCATGCCAGGAGAGACACAGATGCGCCCCCGCTCCGTACTCAGCCTCCTCGCGGCCCTGCCGCTCCTCCTGCTCGTCCCCCCGTTCGCCGGGACGGGCGTCGCGGCAGCGCCCACCGCCACGTTCGCCAAGACCTCCGACTGGGGTTCGGGGTGGGAGGGCAGGTTCACCCTCACCAACGGCTCCGGCAGCGCCGTCAACGGATGGCAGGTCGAGTTCGATCTCCCGTCCGGCACCACGATCGGCACCTACTGGGACGCCCTGCTGACCACGAGCCAGCAGCACCAGTCCTTCCGCAACCGCGAGTACAACGGAACGATCCAGCCAGGCGCCTCGGTCACGTTCGGCTTCATCGGTGCCGGCCCGGGCGGCCCGCGGAACTGCACCTTCAACGGCGCGCCCTGCGATGGCGCCGACCCAGGCGACCCAGGCGATCCCGGCGAGTTGGGCGCGCCGAACGCTCCGGCCGTCACCGCCCGCACGGCCTCGTCCCTCACCCTGTCCTGGACGGCCGGCGGCGGCGCCCCCACCGGCTATCGCGTCTACGAGGGCGGCACGCCGCGCGCGACCGTGACCACCACGACGGCCACCCTCACCGGTCTCGCGGCCTGCTCAACGCACACCTACACGGTCAGGGCGTTCAACGCCGAGGGCGAGTCGGCCGCCAGCGCCCCGGTCACCGGCACCACCTCGGGCTGCGCGACCGTCCCGCTGCCCAAGCACCTCCTGACCGGTTACTGGCACAACTTCGACAATCCGGCCCGCGAGCTGCGGCTCTCGGAGGTCCCGGACGAGTACGACGTGGTCGCCGTGGCCTTCGGCGAGGCCACGACGCGCGCCGGTGAGGTCGTCTTCCGGGTCGATCCGGGACTGTCCACGTCGCTCGGCGGCTACACCGACGCGCAGTTCAAGGCGGATGTGACGGGGCTGCGGGCGGACGGCAAGAAGGTCATCTTGTCGGTCGGCGGCGAGCGCGGCGCGATCCGGGTGGATGACGCCGCCTCCGCGACGCTGTTCGCCCAGTCCGTCCAGGGGCTGATGAACGAGTACGGCTTCGACGGGGTCGACATCGACTTGGAGAACGGCCTCAACCCGCCCTTCATGGAGCAGGCGCTGCGTTGGCTGCGCTCGACCGCGGGCGCCGACCTGATCATCACGATGGCGCCGCAGACCATCGACATGCAGTCGACGGCCGGGTCGTACTTCCAGCTCGCGCTGCGGATCAGCGACATCCTGGCCGTCGTCCACGTGCAGTACTACAACTCCGGCTCGATGCTCGGCTGCGACCAGCGGGTGTACGGGCAAGGCTCGGTCGACTTCATCACCGCGCTGGCCTGCATCCAGTTGGAGAACGGGCTGCGTCCCGACCAGGTGGCGCTGGGCCTTCCGGCCGGCCAGGGCGCGGCGGGCAGCGGCATCGTCCCGCCGTCCACGGTCAACAACGCCCTGGACTGCCTGGCCAAGGGGACGAACTGCGGCACGTTCCGGCCGTCCCGCACCTATCCGGACCTTCGCGGCGCGATGACCTGGTCCATCAACTGGGACGTCACCAACGGCGGCGGCTTCGCCCGCACCGTCGGCCCGCACCTGGACACGCTGCCCTGAGACGCGCCCAGATCACACAATCGGCCGGAAGTTCATGACGGCCGCGAGCCATTTGTCAACGCGCCTTCAAAGTCGCGGCGACGCGTAAAGGGTGGTGGACGGGGTTTCGCCGAACCAATGCGGGGCCTACGGTAAGGATGACAACTGATGGTTGGGGTTGGCATGGTAGAAACCGCAGGTACATCTCAGTCTTCGGTGGATTTTGATCCCTTCGCCGAGCCGCATCGGGAGAATCCGTTCGCGTTCTTTTCATGGGCTCGGGATCATGCGCCCGTCACTTACGTTCCGGCACTCGGGGCCTGGATGATCAGCCGATATGACGATGTCGTGCGGGTACTGAATGACACGGAGACTTTCTCCTCGCAGAACGCTCTGGCCATGCTCGATCGCGACAATCCGCCCGAGGTGCTGGAGATCTTGTCGCGCACCGTGCCCATTGCGCCCGTCATCGTCCAGTACGACGGTCCGGATCATGCCGCCCACCGGTTACTGTGGCGCCGGCTGTTCCGAGGGGCGCGGGTCAGTGCGCTGAAACCCCGAATGGAGCAGATCGCCGAAGAGCTCGTGGACGCCTTCGCCGGGGACGGACACGCCGATCTCGTCGGGCAGTTCGCCCGGCCGCACATCCTGCTGTCGATGTGTGCGATGGTCGGGATCCCGGAGGGCGACCACGAGCGCGTCACGGCCGGGGATCGGTCCTTCCTCACGCTGCTGGTGCCCACCTTCGACGTCGCGACGAAGAAGCAGGCCGCCGAGCAGCATGTCGACTACGACCGCTACCTGCTCGGCCTGTTGGAGCAGCGCAGGAAGCATCCCGCCGACGACATGCTGACAGAGCTCGCCGCGTTAATCGACGATCCAGACGAGTCGTTCACCGAGGCCGACGTGCTGATGCTCATCCGCGGGATCTTCGCGGCCGGCACGCACACTCCGGCCGACGCCATCAGCTCCACCGTGCTGAACACGCTGCGCGATCGCGAACGCTGGGAACGGATGGCGGCCGATCCCTCCGTCATACCCGGCATGATCGAGGAGACGCTGCGCCGAGACGCCCCGCACCGCGGCCTGATGCGCCTCACCACGCGCGACATCGAATTGCACGGCGTGCGGCTGCCCGCCGGGTCCGTGATCTTCCCGATGCTCGGCTCGGCCAACCGAGACGGCGACCATTTCGACGAGCCCGACACGTTCCGCCCCGCCCGCGACGGCGTCCGCAGCCACGTGGCCTTTGGTCACGGGCCGCACGACTGCGTCGGCGCGCACTTGGCCCGCACCCACGCCCGCATCGCCTTGAACGTCCTCACCAGCCGCCTGCCCGGCCTCCGCCTGGCCGCGGACTTCACCCCCGCGCACTACCAGGACTGGTTCTTTTGGGGCCTCGACCGTCTGGACGTCACCTTTCCGGCCGATTAACTCCCGATAACTTCCGAAAACGCGCGAGACACTCGTCGGCCGTTGTGCCGGCGGCAATCCCCGGCATCGGCGGTTTCTCGTGAAACGTTCGACCGCCGTGCTCGGCGACCGTCGTCATGATCCAAAATACGCCAATGCCTGGGGGTGAAAGCTCGGCGTGTAGTGGGTTATGGCGACGGTCAGACCGGTCGGTGGACCACCAAGCCGAGCCCGGGTAAAGTCCCGCGACCGAACGGTCGGCGTCGTGGAAGTACACGGGACGCGTCGCGCAGCGCCGTGGCCTTCGTTCGCCGACGACGGGGTCAGCAGCAGCACCCCGCCGCATGGTCGCGATGGCCGTCCTCACCCGTCGGCTGCCGCATCCCCACCATCGGCAACCCTCATGAGTCCGGAGGCGGCTCGCGAGTCGCGCTCATTACCGCACGTTGGGCAAAAGCGGAACCGACATGGGCGCTCATCAAGGTTCTGCCGGTCGGCAGAATAGCGAAGATATCGCCATGACCGAACCGTTCCCGCGGCGGCCGGAAAACTCAGCGAGCCCGTGAGGCCAGGCGTGACGAATCCAGCGAATCCAGCGAATCCAGCGAATCCACTCAGCAGATGTGGATCGTCCGCGTGATCGAGCGAAGGAGTGCGTAATGCCCGACCGGAGCATCGACGACACCGCCCCGCAGCGGGGCATTCCGGCCGACGCCGGCTACTTCGAGTTCCCCGGCTCCTACCCCAATGACACCGATAGCGACGGGAAAGTCACCATGACCTCTCAGCTGACCACGTGCGACCCGTATGACGTGAAGGCGTATGGAGCGGCCGGTGACGGGATCACCGACGACACGGCGGCCATCCAGGCGGCGATCGATGCCGCCGTCGCCGCCGGCGGCGGGGTGATCTACTTTCCACCGGGCACGTACGAGATCAGCGAGGCCATCGCCCTCGCATCCGACCTGGTGCTGCAGGGTGCGGGAATGAACGTCTCGGTCATCGAGCAGACCAGTACCGGCGAACACGGCCTATATGGGGCAGACGTTGATCGCGTGATGGTGCGCGATCTGCGGATCTCCGGGCCTGCCGACGGTCTTTCCATGGGTTCGCAAGATGGTTTCTTCTTCGATCAGACGGGCTCTTCCCCGGCGCAGAACCTTGCCTTCGAGAATGTATTCATTGACCATTTCTCGCGGCATGGCCTGAATGTGGAAGATCCCATCACGAGCACGTTCATCAATGTGCTGTCGCAAAACAACGGCGGCTACGGGTTCGCGGTGAGCCTCGGCACGTCCCTGACCTTCCTGTCGTGCTACGCGAATGGCTGCCACACGGGCGGCTGGTCACTGACGAGCACATCTTATAGCTCGCTGACTGCCTGCGCCTGCGACTCCGTCACCGGAAACGCCTACCTGATCACCAACTGCAACAGCATCGGCCTGCTGTCCTGCGGCTGTGAGGACATCGGCTCGAATCAATACCAGATCAGCGGCGGCTCGAATATCACGCTGAACGACTGCTATTCGTCCGGCAACAACGCGGTCGCGTATCAGATCACCGGCGAGTCGGCGCAGGCCATGTTGATCAACTGCAGGGAGCGCAACCCGTCGGGAACGGCCACCGCGTCGGTGGCCGTGGCATCGGGCTCCAACGCGTATGTCATCGGCGGCACCTTCACCACGGCCACCGCCTACACCGGCGTGACTCGGGAGTTCAGGGACGGCACACTGGCCTTGAAGTCCGCCGGCACCGCCGTCAACGCCGTCGACCGAGCGGCCACCTCCAACTTCGCGGCGTACGTGCTGCGGACCAATGGCAGCGACATATGGGCGCTGCAGCTCAAGAACAACTCGACCAACGACGTTGAGCTGTCCAACTCCGCTCAGGGTAATCACGGCTTCCTGATCGAGAGCCGGGCGACGGCCGCGAACTTGTCGTTGCTGACCGGGACCAAGAGCTATGGCGGCGGCGTCGGCGTGATCTTCATTCCGAACAGATCAACCGCTCCGACGTCCAACCCGTCCGGCGGCGGCATTCTCTATGTCGAGGCCGGGGCGCTGAAGTACCGCGGCAGCTCCGGCACCGTGACGAAGATCGCGAACGCCTGAGGCGCCCGCCGCGCGAGGACCGACGGCAATCCCCGCGTGATCACGCGGGCTTCATCGACCCGGACCGGAGTCCGGGCGGACCGCGATCGACTGAAACCCCGGGTGCAGTCCGCCGGAGGGAACCGGCGAGCCGGGGATCTCCCGCAGCGCGCCGGTGCGGGCGATGGCGAAGGCGGAGATGGTGCTGGCGTCGAAGTTGGCGACGTAGAGGTGTCCGTCGGGCGTGGCGACGAGCCCTACCGGTCGCCCACCGGCGGCGAACGGCGAACCCGCGACGGGGGTGAGGGCGCCGTCGGCGCCGACGGTGAACGCGGAGACCGCGTCGCCCGGATGGGCGGGATCGGGGCCGGGACTGGTGACGTACAGATGGCGCCCGTCCGCGGTCATCGCGGAGCCCTCCGGGAAGTCGGCCACCGGGAAGGGCGAGCGGGGCAGCGGATGGAGGCCGCCGGCCGGGTCGATCCGATAGCCGAAGATCGCGTCTGTGCTGGTGGAGGTGACGTACAGGAAGCGTCCGTCGGGGGAGACCTCCATCCCGGTGCCGCCCCCGCCGGCGGCGGCGGGCCGGCCGACGGCGCGGAGGGAGCCGTCGCGGCCGATGGCGAAGGTCGTCACCACGGGGGTGACGGAGCTGTCCGGGAAGCCGTGGCCGACGAACAGGAACCGGCCGTCGGCGCTGACCGCCAGGCCACGGGAGTTCGCCACCGTGTCCCGGACGGGCGCGCCCAGCCGCGTCGGCGTCCCATCGGCGTTGACGACGAAGGCGGACAGCGTGCCGGACAGGAGATTGGTGACGTAGAGCGCGCTCCCGTTCGGAGCGATCGCGACGCTCATCGGGAACTTGCCTCCCGTAGGCACCGTGGACAGCGGGCGCAGCGCGCCGCCCTCGCCCACGGCGTACGCCGATATGGTGTTGGCCGCGCTGTTCACGACGTACGCGCTCCTCCCGCTGGGCGCGAACACGATCCCGCGTGGCCCCGCGCCGGTCGCGACCGGTGGCGGCACGGCCGATGGCGGAACGGGGTTCGACGACCCGGTGGAGTCGACGCCAACCACGGTGATGTTCCTCGAGTCCCGGTGCGTCACATACAGGTGTGTCACATCTGACCGACCGCCTTCCGCGGCGTACGAGGGAGCGGCGCCCGCGAGCGCGGCCATGCCGCAGACGCCCGTCACAATTGCGATGATCCGTTTCAGATTCCAGGCTGCGTTCACAGCGAACTCCCGAACCCTGATTGGAGGTCTCCCGCTCTGCTCGGCGGCTACGACCTCACATGTCTCAGGTAGTCGGACGAAAACCCCTGGGCCCCGGGGGCTCGGAGGCTCCCCGCGCCCTCGGTAATCCCGTGCCCTGAAACCGACGGCCTATGCGACACGAGGCCGGCCGGTCCGTTCGAACTAAAGTCCGCTGCAATAATTCCGCGCATGCCGAGCGGAATACAATTACTTACCGGCTCGTCCGCGCGCAAAAATGATCCGTCCGTGTAGCGCGGGGTGTCGACGATACGCAGGGGACGGACGAGCACACGGCCGGGAACCTGCTCGCCGCGAGCCACGCCATATACCATTTGCGTCCGTTGACAGGGGTTCATACCCTGTCAGGGCAGTCCTGAGCGGGGGCTCGACAGGCCAAGAAAAAGGTGTGGCATTACCGTCCACTCCGCCTGCCGAATGAATGGAGATCGCCATGAGCGAAGAGCAGAATCGAGCTTTTCAAGCACTGCCTTCCGCACAATCATGCCGCGTGATCGACTTTAACAACGCACAAGTGATCACGTTACGGACCTCGCCGCCGAGGCACATTTTGATCGTCAGCGGGGAACAGCCTTACCTCAACATGCAGGTCTCCCTCGTCCCGCTGGTGTACATCCAGCGACCCGACTACTGGGGCATCGAAGTCGTCGGCTGTCTGCCCGAGATCGGGCTGCCGGCCACGGCACCCTATGTCGTACGTCTCGAGCTTGGTGGCACCATTGGCACCGACGGAATCGAAGTCATCGGCGCCAACCGGACGGAGAAGATCGACATCCCTGGCGGCCACGCACAGGCGCACGGCTCTTTCGCGTTGTCCATCACGCTTGCCGACAGCGGGGAACCGCTCGCCGAGGCGACCCTGACCTGCCCGCCCACCAAAGAGGACGCCGGCACCCACCCCAACCCGGCCGCCGCGTGCGAACAGCTCACCCAGGCCAACGGATGGATCGATGCCATCCCGGAAGATCCCGGAGCCTGCACCCAAGAATTCCGCCCGGTGATCGTGGCCGCCACAGGTACCTGGAACGGCGAGCCACGGCACTACAAGCAGGAATTCTCCAACAGGTGCGTCGCCGTCCGCGCCACCGGCGGTGTGATCTTCGACCTCTAACGGATCACCGGCGCCCGCGCCCGCACCCGACGCCGGGGCGGTGCAGGCGCGGTCGCCGCGCCCACGTAGGACGAGACCAGACCTGCTCGAACGCACCTTGCGCCTCGCCGAGTCGGCGGTCTCGGCCGAGCAGGCCCAACCCGCCATCTCCGGGGAGCGCGATGCCGACCAGGGGTGAGCGACCCCGGCGGCTCGAATCTGTACCGTCTTCTCCTGTGGCTGACAGCGTCTATGTGGGTAACGCCGACGAGGATGCCATCGGCGACGGTGGCTGGCTGCTCGGGTACTTCAAACCCACCGCCGACGTACGTCACAGCCCGGACGTCGAAATCAAATGGGGTGTCCACCCTCGGGGCGACGAGCGCGCGCAATGGGTGACCGGCGAAAAACGTACGGCACTGCTCATGCTTGTCAGCGGCCGCTTTCGAGTGGACCTGCCGGACCGTAGCGTCGTGCTCTCCAGGCGTGGCGACTACATCGTGTGGGGCCCGGGTGTGGATCACTCCTGGTTCGCGGAGGAAGAATCGGTCGTGCTGACCGTCCGCTGGCCTTCTGTACCCGGATATGCGGTGGCGCCGGGATGGGCTGAGGGGTCTCCTCCGCGCCGTAAAGCCCCTAAGCTCCCTAAGCGACATTAAATAGCGAATCACCCAATTTCCGGTTATATATCGATCTTCCTGCTGTGTGCGGTTCTCGCTAAGATCATTCGAGAGTTCGAACCGCGTGCCGATCGGTCATGGTGATGCGCCTGGTCACAGCGGTTTGCGGCATTCTCACCAGGGGTTTAGGTCTCGTGTCGAAAGCGCGCTGGTCTCGTCGAACGTTTCTCGGTGCCGCCGGCATGGCCGTCGGCGGCCTGGGCATCCCGGCGTCGGTGAAATCCGCCCGGGCCACGGCGGCTCCGAGTCATGGGGGACTCGAGCCCGTCAATATGGCCATGCACATCCACGCCAGTTTGAGCGAGGGCACGGCCAGCATGGCCGCGCACCTCGATCAGGCGACGAAGTTCGGCGTCGACGTTCTCTGGTGGACAGATCACGATTTCCGCATGTCGGCGCTCGGTCACACGACCGCGGTCGGATTCGAGGGCCCGACGGAGGGCCAGGACCACACGCTTTGGCAATGGCACGAGGCGCCGGAGGGCGCTCCCGCCGTCGCCGTCGCCGAGTACGTGACCGACCCGCACAGTCCCGACGAGCCCGGCAAGGCCCTGAGGCTGACCGCCAGGGGCGACGGTGATTCGCTCGTCGGGCTCTGGTTGACCGGCGAGGCGTGGAACACCGTCTACTCGACATCGTTCTTCGACACCACGCTGACCCTCGACGTGCTGCCCGAGGCGCTGGGCGAGGACGCGATGTTCGTCGTCGAGATCACCACCTCCCACCACCCGCCTACGGGTGGTCGCCCGGCCGGGCAGTATCGGCTCCGGTACGTGCTCGGCCCGGCGCCGCGCCGGGCCACCATGGCGCCCGATGGCGCCGATCCGCTGCTCGGCGTGCGCGCCCTTCCGCTCGACGGCGGCGCGCTTGGCGGCGGCTGGCGGCGCATCACGCTGCGGCCGGTCGAGGACGTGGCCGACGCCTGGCCGGACATCGAGGCCGGCGACAACTCCTTGTGGCGACTGCGCGTCGGCGCGCTGAGCCGAGGCGGCCGGCCGGCGCGCGTCGTCGTCGACCGGCTGCGGTTCGACCGTACGCGGCGTGCGGGCGACGCCCCGCTGGAGTTCCGGACCGAACTGTCGCGCCGCTATCGGTCCCGGTATCCCTCGATCCGCCAGCTTCAGAGCACCGAGATCTCGCTGATCCGGCACCTCAACTGGTTCGGCGGCGACCTGCATATGCCGGACTACGGCGGCAGACCGCCACTGCGCGACAACTCACCCGAGCTCGCTCGCCAGATGGTGGATCACATTCACACGTCCGGCGGCCTGGCCTCGCTCAACCACCCCCTGGACTACGCGCCCAACGGACGTCAACTCGGCGCGCATCTGGTGGAGGTCGGCGCCCACGGCTGCGACATCGTCGAGATCGGGTGCATGCAGGACGTCAACCAGCTCATGGACACGTTCGACATCACCGCGCGCAACGCCTTGTTCTATACCGCCACCGGCACCAGCGACGCCCACCTGGGCGTCGACTGGTTCCATGACGGCCAGCCGTGGATCACCTCGGTGTGGGCCCGCTCTCAGCGAACGCCCGACCTGCTCGACCCGTTGCGGGCCGGGCGCGCCTGGGTCTGGCACGCCGCCCGCTGGCGCGGCGAGCTCGACCTGAGCGTGCCGGGCGGACCATCGATGGGCGGGGGCGCCGTCGGTGACCGCCGGAAGGTCCCGGTCACCATCGTCGCCACCGAACTGCCCGGCGACGGCGCCCTGGAGATCGTCCAAGGCGAGGTCGACCTCGCCGGTCCTGGAATGCCGGCGCCGGCGGTGGAGAAGACGATCGTGCCCGCGCGCGACGTCAAGCGCGGACGGATCGAGCTGCCGGTCGAGCGGCGGCGGGGCCGTTACGTGCGGGTCACCGTCCGGGACGCGGCCGGCGACGTCGCGGGCTTCTCCAACCCCGTCTGGCTGCTGCCGGAGGACACCCGGGTCACCGTGCCGCCGACCCGGCGTTCCTGACCGCGTCCCTCGGCCCCACCGAACGGGAGAACCCTTACCCGCGGCCCCAACGTACGCGGCCACGAGTTTGAGCGGGCGGGGCCGTGCCTTCCGGCGCCGCAACGTTCACAGCGGCCTCGTCAGGGACGCCCATTCATCATCGAGCATGGCGTAGATGTATTCGTCGCCCCATTCGCCCTTGAAGATCTCGCTGTGTACGAAATGGGCCTCGCGGCGCATGCCGAGACGCTCGAGGAGCCGCCACGACGGAGTGTTCCTGGAATCGCATCGGCCGATGATCCGATGCAGCCCAAGATCGTGGAATCCAAGGCGCAGCATCACCTCCGCCGCTTCCCTGGCCAGGCCCTTGCCGTGATAGGCGGGATGGAAGATGAATCCGGTCTCGCCCTGTCGGTGCTCCCGGCTCAGCCAGTTGAGGTTCACCTCGCCGATGACCTTTCCGATCTCGAGCCAGACGACGGCGAGCACCAGTGCATCGCTGTCGTCGTTGAGAACGTCTTGTCGGGTGCGCTTGACGAGCGCCTCGCGCACCTCGTCACGGGTACGGGGATTCCAGTAGAGGTAGCTGACGACCTCTGGCAGGGACTGGTAGGCGTGCGCGTCGTCGAGGTCATCGAGAGTGAAGGGACGCAGGAGCAGGCGCTCGGTGCGGATCGGATATTCGGGTCGGAGCATAGTTTCGATTCTCCCTGTCGTGATGCGTGGACGGAGGGGTGTTCCGCCGGCCGCGGCAGCAGACCCGACGCTGTGTCCATCCAGGTGCCGATGGACATGCGACTCGCTGAGCCGGCTTCTGGGAGCACGTGAAGAGCTCGACGCCCGCCCTTAGGCTGCTCGCATGGCGAAGTACTTCGACGTGCATCCGGACGACCCGCAACCTCGGGTGCTGAGCAAGGTGGTCGAGTTGATCCGCGCGGACGGGGTGATCGCCTACCCGACGGACTCGTGTTACGCGCTCGGCTGCCGGTTGGGCAACCAGGAGGGCATCGAACGGATCAGGCAGATCCGGCGCCTGGACATCCGCCACCACTTCAGCCTGGTGTGCAAGGACTTCGCGCAACTCGGCCAGTTCGTCCATATCGGCAACGCGGTGTTCCGCTCGATCAGGACGGCCACCCCGGGGAGCTACACCTTCATCCTGCCGGCGACCAAGGAGGTGCCGCGACGGCTGCTGCACCCCAAGAAGAAGACCGTCGGCGTCCGGATCCCCGACCACGTCGTGGTGCAGGCGTTGCTTACCGAGCTCGGTGAGCCGCTGCTGTCGAGCACGCTACTGCTGCCCGGCGAGACCGAGCCGATGACGCAGGGATGGGAAATCAAGGAAAGACTGGATCACGTGATCGACGCGGTGATCGACGCCGGTGAGTGCGGCGCCGAAGCGAGCACCGTCATCGACTTCTCCCAGGACGAACCTCAGATCCTCCGCCGCGGCGCCGGCGACCCCTCCCGATTCGAATAGGGCGCCACCGCGATCGAGTAGGAGCCGGTTCTCCCAGCCCCCTCCCCACTGGCTGTTGTGGACGCGCTCGCGATCACCGGCACCCGGTGGAGTGGTCACTCGGTGGCGTCGTCCGCGTGCTCTTCGATGGTGCCGGGAAGCTGTTCGAAACTGTCCGGGTCGATGTCGAAGACGGCGCCGGTCGACAGGCCGTTCAGCATGCTCAGCAGGCCCTCGGTCACGGCGCGGGTGAAGCGCTCGGAGAGTTCGTGGCCCATGGTCTGCGTCTGGCCGCGCACCTCGAAAAGGACCGTGCCGGTGCCGATCAACGCGAGCGAGCAGCGTACCTGGCCGGGGAGATCACGCGTGGGCGCGTGCGGGTAACGCGCGGGGATGTAGCCGTGTGCGTCCATTCCGCGGAACGCGCTGATCGCCAGTTGCCTGGACAGATCCTTCGCGTAGGTGTCCTTGTATTTCGCGTACTTTCCGCCCGGCTCGAAGAACACGTCCGGCAGCGGCGGGTAGTCCACGGCGACGTCGAGCAGCCGCCCCTGCGCGTCCTCGCGTACGCATGCGCCTTGATGGTGGAGGTCGACGTACGCGTCCACGGTGCCGTGCCGGGCCCGTAGGTCCTGGTAGATGTCGCGCAGCGTCTGGGTCTCCGGGTTGAGGAACCAGCCGGGCTGCGCCGAGGTGCCGGGAACGTCCTGCGCCCTTGGAACGTAGTCCAGCTCCGGGTTGAAGTCGCGGTTGAGGTCGAAGCCGGGCCGCCGCGTGTAGTCGTCGCCCTGCTGCATTCCGTTGAGGTAGTTCCATGCGGGCGGCCGCCCGGCAAGCTGCGGGAAGTCCTTCTCCACCTCGGCCCAGGAGATGTCGTTGCCCCGCCGGTCGAGCTCGGCGCCGTCCGGGTTGATCTTGGGTACGGCGACGAACGTGATCGTACGGCGCAGCCGCTTCGCCTCGGGCGAGCCCGACGTGCCCAGCCATTTCAGGATGCGCAGCAATGCGGTGGTGCCCGTCTTCTCGTTGCCATGGATTTCGCTGGTGACGAGGAAGACTTTCTTGCCGGTCCCTACGGTGGCCGTGTGGATCAACCGGCCGCGGTTCGACTTTCCGGCGACCTCGACGTCTACCCGCCCGTGGCTGATGCGCTCGATGCGCGCGAGCTCCCTGCGCATCTCGCCGTAGTCGATGAACTTCCACGTGGGCAGGTCGCGGGGTTCGTCACTGCATTCGGCCGGCGGCGCGGGCTTCACCGGCGCCGAAGTCGACGCCACCGCGGGCGGAACGGACAGGGCGATGGCCAGCGGGGCCACGAGGAGCGGTAGAACACGGCGCGCCATCGGCATCACGCGTACTCCCGGAGGGCTTTTGAGAATATCTCTGTTGGACCTTAAAGCCGCCAAATCGGGCATCGGCCCACCAGGATCAACCAAGGCGCGCCATTCAAAATCAGCGACCCTCGCCCTTGACACGTCACTTGTGGCCTATGGAACCTTCGATATTCGGTGGACTGCCGGCCTCGTGACCGTCACAGGTGTTCTTCGCCGTCGTCCTCGGCGGTCTGTCCACCGGCTGACGGGCGCAGCGCCGTCAAGGCCTGCTCGACGTCGTCACATGGGGCGCCGAGGTCGTGCCGGCTGAACAAGTGCAGCGTCTCGCCGGTGTCGATCTCCAGGATCTGCGTACGGCGGCCGAGGCTGCGGTGCTCGCCGACACGGACGCGCTCGATATCCGCCCACGGGATACGGCGGCGTCGGGCGTATCCGGTGACGACCGTGACGCCGTCGGCGTCGGCGGCGAGGCGCACGGGCGCGAGAACGTCGCGCAGCCCCCAGGCGGCCAGCGCGAGAGCGGCGACGCCGACGAGCAGCAGGCGCCTCGGCTCGGCACCGGAGGCCGCGGCGACCACGCCGAGCAGGACGGCGCCTGCCAGCTTCCCAACGGCGGGCGCGGCCGGGACGCGCCACCGGACCTGCTTTGACACCTTCCCAGCATGGCAGGAAAGCGGCGCCGGAGCTCGGGCCGCTCGGAGGGGCCCGGCTGTGGGTGATGGTGTCCCCGTTTCCGGACACGGCTGGAGCCCAGGTTCGTCCTGTTCATGCCCGGCGTCTATGGCGCGTTCGAGGAGCTGCTCAGCACGCGTTCCTTATCTTCCGCGTGTTCCCGCACGCCGTCGTCCGGTGGGGGCGGCGTCCGGCGTCGTCCGGGGAACCACCAGTTGGCGTGGCCGAGCAGGCTCATCAGCGCGGGCACGAGTACGAGTCGTACGATCGTGGCGTCCACGGCCACCGCGGCGGCGAGGCCGATGGACATCATCTTGATCGTCGCGTCCGGCTGTGGCAGGAAGCTGAGGAACACGAAGATCATGATGAGTGCGGCCGAGGTGATGAGCCGGGCTGTGGAGGCGATACCCGTGGTGACGCTGCCGTGTGGATCGCCGGTGCGGTCGTATTCCTCCTTGATCCGCGACAGCAAGAACACCTCGTAGTCCATGGACAGCCCGAAGATCGTGGCGAACATGAACAGCGGCACGAACGACACGATCGGGATCGGCTCGTCCATGCCGATCAGGTGCAGCCCCCAGCCCCATTGGAAGACCGCCACCACCAGGCCGTAGGAGGCGCCGATGGACAGCAGGTTCATCACCGCCGCCTTGACGGGCACCAGCACCGATCGGAACGCCACCATCAACAACACCAACGCCACACCGATCACCGCCCCCACGACCACCGCCATCCGTTTCTTGACCAGATCGGCCAGATCGATGACGGCGGGCGTCTCGCCGCCGAGGTGGATCTCGGCACCCGGGTGCCGGCCGGCGACGGCCGGGATCTCGCTGCCGCGGATGTGGTGGATGAGGTCGGCGGTGGCCTGCTCGTGCGGGCCAGAGGTCGGAATGATCTGGATGATGGCCGTGTCCCTGGCCACGACCGGCTTGACGACGGTCTTGAGTCCCGGAACTTCGCGTAGCCGGGCGCGCAGATCCTTGGCCAGCCGCTCGGCCGCCGGACTGCCTTTGGGCGGCACGGCCGGCAGGCCCATGGTGGACCGCGCCGGCGGCGGCCCTTGCGTACGGGCGGGTGCCGCCGGTACCGGGCGCGGCGCCGCGCGGCTGTTCGCCGGCGCCGGGGCGGTCAGGCCGGTCAGGCCCTCGATCCCGCGCACGGTCGGGACGTCGCCCTGCGGCTTCGGCTTCGGCTTCGGTTTGGCGGGCTCGGGATGCCTGCCCGGCGCCTTCGCGACGACGACGATCGGGCTGTAGTAGCCGGGCCCGAAGTTCGCGGCGACGATGTCGTACGCCTGGCGGGCCGTGTTGTTCTTGGGCATCGTGCTGTCGGCCATGATGCCGAACCGCAGGCTCAGCGCCGGGAGGGCGAGGACGACGAGGATCATCGTGGCGACCAGGGCGTACGGCCAGGGGTGCCGGTCGACGTGTCGGCCCCAGCGGTTCCACCGGGGGCTGTCGCGATCGGGCCGGACGCGGGGGAGCCGGAGGCGGTCGACGCGGGTGCCGAGTGACCCGAGCGCGGCCGGCAGCAGAGTGAGCGCGGCCGAGACTGTGACGATCACGGCGCACGCCGTGGCGAGGCCGATGCGGCCGACGAACGTGATGCCGGACAGCCACAGTCCGCAGATCGCGAAGACGACGGTGCCGCCGGCGAAGACGACGGCGTGTCCGGCCGTGCCGAGGGCTCGCCCGACCGCCGTTTCGACGTCGTCGCCCGCACGGAGCTGGTGCCGGTAGCGGGTCACCACGAACAGCGCGTAGTCGATCCCGGCGCCCAGACCCAACATCGCGGCGACCAGCGGCGCCACCGGATGGACGTCCGTGAGCGCGGCCCCGAAGTGGATGAGGGAGTACGAGACGCCCAGCGCGAACAGCGAGACGATGATGGGGATGCCGGCGGCGAGGAACGATCCGAAGGCGAGCAACAGGACGACGAGCGCGAGGAAAACTCCGATGCCCTCGGCCGGGCCGCTTTTCGGTTGGTTCAGGATCATCGAGACGATCCCGCCGAAGCGCACGTCGACGCCGGCCTTGCGGGCTTGTTCCGTGGCGCTTTCGAGCCTGGTCAGATCCTTGCCGGTGACGTCGCGCATCGTGCCCTTGAAGTGCACGTACGCGACCACGGCGCGGTTGTTCTTGAGGCCGCCCATGCCGGGGGCGTAGGGGTTTTCGACGAACGCGATCCGATCCAGCTTGGCGACGTTGTCGATGGCCTGGCCCACGTTGAGCGCGACCCGCCAGTCGGTGATGCGCACGCCCTTTTGCGGCGTGAAGACGATGGTCGCGGTGGGCCCCGTCATCTGCGGGAAGTCCTGGCGCATCGCGTCGACCGCGCGCTGGGTCTCGGTGCCGGGCAGCCGCGGCTGCTGGACGAACAGGCCACCATGCGTCATGCCGAGATAGCCGAAGCCGAGCACGAGCACGAACCAGATCTCGAAGATCCCACGTCGATGCCGTACGCAGTATCGGCCGAGCCGGTCGAGAGAACCTGCCATGCCCGCAGAACAACACAGCGACTAAAAACTTGCAATAGATGCAAAATTATATCGGATGCTAAAATGCGTGACATGCATCACGGTGCCGCCGGGTCCTCCGGCCTGCGAGAGCGCAAGAAACGCCGTACGCGCCAGGCCATCGCGGCCGCCGCCCTGCGGCTCTTCGCCGAACGCGGCTTCGAGGAGAGCACGATCGCCGACATC
Organism: Streptosporangiaceae bacterium; assembly: GCA_035765195.1. GTDB lineage: Bacteria > Actinomycetota > Actinomycetes > Streptosporangiales > Streptosporangiaceae > CALAED01. The sequence goes on along the minus strand of DASTYC010000024.1, from coordinate 30,345 downwards.
GCCGCCGCCGCCGACGTCGCGCCCCGTACGTTCTTCAGCTACTTCCCCAGCAAGGAGGACGTCGTCTTCGCCGAGATCGACGATCGGCTGGCGGACGTTCGCGAGCGGCTCGATCGGCGCCCGACCGGCGAGACCCCGCTGACGACCATGCGGCGCGTCGTGCTCGAGACGATGGAGGCGCTGGCCGCGGAGCAGGGAGACTACGCCGCGATACGGACCAAGCTGATGCTGGAACGGCCCGCCCTGCAGGCCCGCGCGCTGCAACGGCTGTACGACGCGGAGCAGGAGCTCACCGAGCGGCTGCGTGGCCTGTGCCCGGACATCGACGCGAGCGACGCGGCGGTGGTCGTCGGGGCCACGGTCGGCGGCCTGAAGGCCGCGATCATGTACTGCCGGACCCACGGATACGAGCCCGCCGAGCTCAACGCCGCGCTCGATCGGGCGCTCGCCATCATGGAGGACGGCCTGGCCAGCCTCCCCGTCCTGACCAACGCCCCCGACGCCGGCCCCGAAGGCACGGAAACCACCGCGTGATCACGCCCGGGCCCGCACGCACGCGATCCGCCGTGTAGTCGACAAAGCAGGTCCTGCCGATCCGTGCCACGCGTACCAGCAAACACCGAGCAAACACGCCGGTGGCGTTTTCGGCGGTCGTACAGCGGAAGAAACGAAGTCATAGCGAATGCGCAGCTCAACCAGGTTGCGGTGGAACTCGCCGGCCGTTCGCCGCGCCGTCTTTCAGAGAACCGGATCGCGTGGTCCGTCATCGGTCCCCACACCTGGACTCGGTCGGTGGCGCACGGCTGCGGCGCACTGGTACAGCGCGGGAAAAAGGTCACGCCAGGTCATGCCGCACGCCTCTCCCCTCACCGTGCTATCGGGCTACGGCGATGGGTCCGTTCGTCGTCCACCGCATCGGCCGGGTCGGGTCGCTGATTGTTGGTCAGGGGCGTAGGTAGGTCATAAGGGCCTTGCCGCGGGGGGTGAGGCGGTAGCCGGTTTCCAGGCTTTCCGTGAGGCCGAGGGCTTTGAGGCGGCGGACGTCGGCCTTGAATGGGAGTTTGTCGCAGCCCAGGCGGTCGGCCAGATCCAGGGCCCGCAGGCCGGGATTTTCCTGGATGAGGCGGAGGACCTCATGGGTCCAGGGAGCGCGGCGGCTACGGGCGTCTATGGCGTCCAGGGCGGCTTTGATCTCGGCCAGTTCGTGGTCGGTCAGGTCGGCGTTCTCGCGCAACTCGGCTTCGGGGTTGGGGCCGCCCAGGTGGAGCATGACGCGGTGGTAGCCGCCCTCCTTGGTGCTCTTGGACAGGGCGGTGAGCAGGGCCGCACGGTCGGCAAAGCCCGCGTGGCGGGCGTCCTCCTCGGTGATCTCCTCGGGGGTGACGGCCGTGACCGAGTCGATGACGATGATCCCCGCCCAGGTGCGCTGGGTGCTCCCTGCCCGCACCCGGGGTTCCGCCCAGACCCGGAACACCCGGTCGATCCGCCCTTCCACGATCCCCTCAAGGACCTCTCGCCTGAACAGCATCATTCCCTCCCAGATCACGCCTGTCCTTCTGCAATCTTCTTCGCAAGTAGCCGGGGAAGGCCACCCGGAAAGAGAACATGCTGACGTGCTCCCCTACGTCGAGGGGCTTGTCAACGGCCCGTCCTGGGAGGACGCGAGCGGGCTCCCCGCCGACGACACGACAAGTCGCACAACGATAGATGAGCACACACCCAACGCACAGGATCGGGATTGCCTGGGGATGGACGTATGGGTTCGTGGGAGCCGAAGTCCACCGCCACATCTGTTTCCATCTGTGTGGAGCCTTCCCCGTTCTGCCGATGAGGAGAGTAAGTACACACGCTCGTCTTGATGCCCATCAAGCCCGAGATTTCTGTTGACAGGAGTGACGAGCGACCAAGGGCTTCGGTTGCCCCACGTTAAATTGTGGAGAATCTGAAGCTGCTGCCGTGGCGGTAGTGTCCGCCGCTGTGGCGTTCCAGGAGATCCCATCCCGGCGGTCGGCGTGTTCAATTGCCGGATTATGTTCAGAGGTTCGTTGGTGCCGGAGGTCGAGCCGATCAGTTAGTCGAAAACAGTCTGTCCGAAGCATGGATTCCATTGCTCGGGCCCCTATCGGATGTGCGGGAGCATGTATTCCAACCGCGGTAGGTGATTTCGTCGGGTTGGGGTGATCCAGGTAGCGCTTGGTGACCCTGTGTGTGGAGAGTTCGAGGTTGGGCTTGGGCGGACAGGTGTTGGTTCGGACGTTTGCCTACTGCATGTCTGCCTCGTGTTTGGTCCCTCATGCCGCTAAGGCTCAGGAATCTTAGATTCCGGACCGCGAACTCTCGCTGTTATTTGTGCACCGAGCGGTGTTCGGGAGAGTCGTTCAATGATTACCTGTGGAGCCCCTCTATTGTAGAGGATCCTGAAGCCGTGACGCAGGAATTGGGAACGGATCTCCCCCCAATGGTCGACGCAGTATCTTTGAACTCTTGACTCGGCTCTAAGGTGAGTATCGATTATCAGATCAGCTGGCCGTCCGCAGAACGAAAATTCGCATTCACGATGCAGTCCTCTGTTGACCGAAACGGTGACTGTAGTGGCTCTTGATGGGCAAGGTAAGTGCCTTATCGCCATGTAGCTCCCGAGTTGGACTGTCCACGTTCAATGGGCCCCCGGGTGCCACTGAACAAGGGAGAATGCTTTGGACCTTGGTTGACGTCTTGTGCTTCATATTTCACGAGTCTGGTTTCGGAAGTTTGATTATCAGGATCCTTTTGTCTTGTCCCAGCGGGGCTGGACTACAGGTGCCATTCCCACATGCCGTGCGGTGAGTGTTCTGGTTGGGTGCGTTCATGTTCGGTCGGAATGGCGTACGGGGGTAGAGGTTTGCGGTCAAGGTGGGAAAGATGGGAAGTTGACCGGCGCCTGAGCTGGCGCATCGTGATGTAGGGGTGAGTCGTTGTGGGAAGAGGCGAACGGAGCCGCGCGGCGTCGCCCGGTGGTCGAGTGGCCGGCTTGTCTCGTGAGGGTTGGGTGTTCGCGCGGGAGCTGGCGGGGGAGTTGCGTCGTCTGAGGGCGGATTCAGGGTTGGGTTTGGTGCAGTTGGCGGTCCGGACGAATTACAGCAAGTCCTCCTTGGAGCGTTACCTCAATGGGAAGGTTTTGCCGCCCCGCCGGGCGGTGGAGTCGATCAGCAAGGCGTGCGGCGGGGACACCGGCCGGCTGTTGGCGTTATGGGAGTTGGCCTGCCGGCCACCTGACTCCACAACAAACTCCGGCTCTGTACCCCAGCGGCCTTGGATGCCCCTGGAGGATGGCGCAGGTGATGAGGCCATCGCGGGGGATCATGCAGGCGCCGGGCTCGGCAATGGTGGGGACGGGGTTGATCGTCTCGCGCGGGTGGCGTCCCCGGGCCCGCTCGCTGACGGGGAGTTGGAGAGGGGTGGCCTGCCGGGGGAGGTTCGGCATTTCACCGGCCGACAAGGTGTGTTGAAGGAGTTGCTGAGTCGGGTGGAGACGCATGACCCGGCCGGGTCGGTGGCGGCGGTGTATGTCATCGATGGGATGCCGGGGGTGGGTAAGACCGCGTTCGTGATCCACGCCGCGCATTGCCTGGCCGGCAGGTATCCCGGTGGGGCGATCTTTGTTGATCTGCTGGGATTCACCGGGTCGGCTCCGCTGTCGGTGTCGCAGGCGCTTGAGGAGTTGCTGGCTCAAGCTGGGGTTCCGCGCGTGCAGGTTCCGGGTGAGGACGGTCCGAAGCAGGCGTTGTGGCGGCGGCTGATGCGCAGCCGGCGGGTCTTGATCGTGTTGGATAACGCCCGCGACGCCAAGCAGGTGGAGCCATTGTTGCCGCAGTCTCCTCAGTGTTTGGTGTTGATCACCGCCCGGACCAAACTGTACGAACTGGACGCGGATCCGGTGTCGCTTCCGGTGCTCACAGACCAAGAGGCGCGCCGCCTGTTCGTGGCAGTCGCCGGCGCCCAGCACTGCCGGGACGACGAAGCGCTCGAGCACATTGTGGCCGGCTGTCATCGGTTGCCGTTGGCGATCAGGTTGATGGCCGGTCGGGTCCGCCACGGCGATCCGATCGCAGAGGTCGCCGACGACATCGCCGCGCTACCGGAAGAGACGAAAATCCGCGGCGTGTTCGACTTGTCGTACAACAGTCTTGATGCGGATCTGCAGCGGGCGGTGCGTCTGCTCGGCGTCTATCCCGGTATCGACATCACCGGGCCGGCGATGGCCTCGCTGGCCGGTACCTCCCAGGCCGGCGGTCGGCGTCTGCTGCGGGGTCTGGCCATCCATAATCTGATCGAACGGATCGACAAGCCGACCGGCCACAGCGGCGAGCACGGCTCCCAAAGCCGCTACCAGCCACACGACCTGCTGCGGGACTATGCCCGATCCCGCGCGGACGTCGGCGAACCTGCCGCGGAGCGGCAGGCGGCATTGGACCGACTCACCGCGCACTACCGGGCCGTGATCCACGCTGTGGAGCAGCAACACGCCCATCCCGAAGGGTCGCGGCCCAGGAGCGTCGGCTTGGTGTTTCAGGACCTGGCCCACGCGAACGCCTGGCTGATCACCGAACGTGCCAACCTGCTCGCCTGTCTTGGCACCTCGCCCGCGGGCCCGGCCGACCTCGCCAAGACAACGGCTGACTTGCTTAACCAGCTGTCTTACTTTCGGGATGCTGGACACTGCTACCAGCTGGCTCTCACCCACCACCGCAAGACCGCGAACCGACAGGGCGAGGCGCACGCGCTGGGCGGGCTGGCCGAAGTGGACTGGCTGCGCGGCCACTATGAGGCGTCCCGGCACCGGTACGAGCAGGCCCGCGCCATCTGTCAGGAAATCGGGGACCGGCAGGGCGAGGCGAATGCGCTGGGCGGGCTGGCCGAGGTGGACAGGCTATGCGGCCGCTACGAGGCGTCCCGGCACCGGTACGAGCAGGCCCGCGCCATCTGCCACGAACTCGGGGACCGGCAGGGCGAGGCGTACGCGCTGGGCGGGCTGGGCGAGATGGATCGGCTACGCGGCCGGTATGAGGCTGCCCACCACCGATTCGAGCAATATCACGCCATCTGCCAGGGAATCGGGAACCGGCGGGGTGAGGCCGACGCGCTGTGCCTGCTGGCCGAAGTGGACTGGGTGTGCGGCCGGTATGAGGCGTCCCGGCACCGGTACGAGCAGGGCCGTGCCATCTTCCAGGAGATCGGGAACCGGCACGGTGAGGCATTCGTTATGGGGGCTGGCCGAAGTCGACCGGATGTGCGGCCGGTATGAGGCCTCCCGGCACCGGTACGAGCAGGTCCACGCCATCTCTCAGGAGATCGGGGACCGGCGGGGTGAGGGGCACGCGCTGGGCGGGCTGGCCGAGGTGGACAGGCTACGCGGCCACTACGAGGCCGCCCGGCACCAGCTCGAGCAGGCGCTCACCATCTGCCAGGAGATCGGGGACCGACACGGCGAGGCGCACACGCTGTGGAGCCTAGGCAATGTAGCCAAAGACATGGCCGACACCGATACCGCTGCCGATCATTGGCGGAAGGCACTCCAGATCCTCGACTCACTCCAACTCCCATTCGCCGCCACAGTCCGAGACTCCCTCGCCACGCTCAACTGACACAACGGCGGCTGGCCTAAGCACTGCCGCGAGAGCCGCTATTAGCCAGGAACGGGAGTTCATGGCAGACGCCGTCCAGGTCCGCACCGACAATCGCTGGCTTTCCCATGTATCGGTGCTGGGGTTCGGCGCCTTCGCTGTCGGCACCGACGCCTTTGTCATCGCCGGTCTGCTGGCCGACATCAGCGATTCCCTGTCGGTGAGCGTGGCGGCGGCCGGCCAGTTGGTCAGTGTTTTTTCCATCGCGTACGCGGTGTTTTCGCCGGTGTTGGCGGCCTTAACCGGCGGCTGGTCCCGGCGCACGGTCCTGATCACGGCGTTACTGGTCTTCGCGGCGGGCAATGTGGCCACCGCGCTGGTTCCCGGCTATGGGCTGGTGCTGGTCGCCCGCGTGCTGGCCGCCGCCGGGGCGGCCATGTTCACCCCCACGGCCGGCGCCACCGCCGCCGCCATCGCCGACGCCGAGCACCGCGGGCGAGCGATCGCCGTGGTGACCGCGGGTCTGAGCTCATCACTGGCGATCGGCGCTCCGCTGGGCACCCTCATCGGCAACGCCTGGGGATGGCGGGCGACCATGTGGTTCGTCACCGCCCTGGGCATGGTGGTCGTGCCGATCATCGCGCTGCGCCTTCCGCACATCAAGGTCGCCGGCACCGCCGGCCTGCGGCAGCGATTCGCGCCCCTGACCGATGTCCGAGTGGTTCGTGTGCTTGCCGGCACGCTGATGGCCTTCATCGGGGTCTACCTGCCCTTCACTTACATCAGCGCCGTGTTCGCACCCGCGATAGGTGGTGACGACCACCGGGTGGGGTTGCTGTTGCTGGCGTCCGGCGCTGCCGGCACCGCAGGCAATCTGCTCGCCGGGAGGATGGCCGACAGGTACGGACCCCGCCAGGTGGTCATCGCCGCCACCCTCACACTGACCGTGGTGTTCCTCATCATGCTGCCGACCCGAGGGGTGTTCGCCGCAGCGGTCCCGGTGGTCGCGCTGGCCGGGATCGCCTCCTGGTCGATCACCACTCCCCAGCAGCATCGAGTCATCGCGCTGTCCCCGCCCGGAGCGGGGCCGCTGGCGGTCTCCCTCAACTCGGCCGTGGTGTACTTGGCGATCTCACTGTCGGGTGTAGTCGGCGCGGTCGGCTTGGACGGCTTCGACTCCGCGGTTGCGGTGCCCGTGATCGCCGCCGTGTTCGTGCTGGCCGCGGCCGTCTTGACCTGGCTGTCCAGCCCGGCCGAGCGGCGAGCGCCAACCCCCGCGGCCGCCGGCGGCGGCCCCACCCAGACCGCCGGGATCTGCGGGATCTCGAGGTGAGATTTCCTGGGTGACCCGGCGGCGCCAGACTCCACGATGCATGTCCCGGCTCACCGGCGGACGAGGGCGGCTGCCTGCTGTGCCCAGCCCGCCGGATCGGCCAACTCAAAGAATTCGGCCATCCTGCCGAACACCGCGACGGGGTGATCGACAAGATCTTCGTAGCTGAGAACGAGAACCTGCCGTGCGGGCAGCGGCCCCAGGTTGGCGCGGATAATGTCCGTTTGGATGGACGCGACCTGCCGGAAAAGGTCGAGGTCGGGACTCCAGCGCTCGAAGTTCTCCTTCGAGAACCGCTCTGGCGTCAGGTTCACCAGATCAGGTGGGATGGGCTCCGCGGGCAGCTCGCCGAAGACTACATCGCAGCCGCACCGGTTGATGAACTCCATCCGGAGCGCCAAGAGCCGGAACGCTGAATGCCGGCTCATCGAACGGGCGGTGGCGTCTAGTTCGCGGGTGAGATGAACATAGCGCGCCGCGGGGAAGCCCGCCACAATGTGCTCCGCGAGGAATCCTGATGCGCCCGAGCGTTCGATCCACTGCGGACGGTTCAGCAGACCCGCGAGCAGCGCAAATAGCTCCCGGTAATGCTGGGTGATCGGCTGCTTGGCGAACGTGGGAACAGTTTCTTCAAGCCGGCCATAGAGCGCGTCCGGATCTTCCGACAAAGCAGGCAGTGTGTAGGCGGCTATGCGCGGCACGCCGCTAGCCCGATTGAATCGGCGCCCGCTGTCAACCGGGTAGCGAAATTCTTCGATTTCCAAGCCGATTCTGAGAAGCTTATTCGCTATTCCCTCTGTGGAAGAGAGTAAGTTCCAGAACTCCTCTCCTGACATTGACCCTTCTGGGAACGCGGCGATATCCAGGCCGGCGAGGAACTCCGAGAGAGATAGGACATCAGGGTGGAGGGCAAGCGCTCTCGATACGAGTGTCGAGCCACAGCGCCCGGTGCTAACGATAAACGCGCCGTCCCATCCAGCCGCTGACTGATCTGTCATAACACTATTATAATACGGAAGGCTGACATAGGCTGACGCGATGCCGTGCGGTGCCGCATCACCGCACCATGCAGCCGGAACTCGCGCCCGCGCGATTTACACGGAATCCGGCTAATGACCCGGAGTCAGTCACGGGACGGGTCGGACCCGGCGGGGAGGCGCTCACTTGCATCATCTCTGTCAGCGGGCAGTGCGTCCCGCGGTAGATGGTGGGCATGCAGCGATTGCAATGGATGCATCGCGAGACGCAGGCGGCGTCTCGGCGGATCCGTTTGACGAGATCGGGTTCCATGAGGAGGGCACGCCCCATCGCGACGAATTGGAACCCCTCGTCCATGGCCTGCCGCATGCCGGCGTGATCGGTGATGCCGCCGAGGAGGATCAGCGGCATGGTGAGCGCCCTGCGGAATTGGCGCGCCATTGGCAGCAGGTAGAGGGGTTCGTACGGATAGTGGCGCAGGAAGCCGCGGCCGAACACCTTGAGCCCGGCCCGCAAGGGCTGCGGAAACACCGCCGCGAACTCCTTGACCGGCGGCCGCCCGTGGAAGAGATACATCGGGTTGAGCAGGGAACTGCCGGCCGTGAGCTCCAGGGCGTCCAGGTGGCCGTCGCGTTCCAGAAGTTGCGCGACACGGACGCTCTGGTCCGGGGTGAGACCGCCGCGTACGCCGTCGTCCATGTTGAGCTTGGCGGTGACCGCGATGTGAGTGCCGACTCGGGTCCGCACCGCTTCGGCCACTTGGCGGGCGAAGCGAGCACGGCCGTGCGGTGACCCGCCCCAGCCGTCCCGCCTGTGGTTCAGCCGCGGACTGAGAAATGAGCTGATCAGGTAGTTGTGGCCGAAGTGCAACTCGACGGCGTCGAATCCGCTGTCGAGGGCCAGCTGAGCGGCGGCGGCGTGCGCGGCCGTGATGCGCTCGATGTCATGGGTGCTCGCCGTCTGGACGAACCGGCCGGTGAGCGGGCTGATCCGGCGGGAGGCGCTCAGTGCGGGCGCCCGGTTGGAGCGGGCATCGGCCACCGGCCCGGCATGGCCGAGTTGGGCCGAGATCGCGCCGCCTTCGGCGTGCACTGCCTCGGCCAGCCGGGTCAGGCCGGGGACCGCTTCGGGTCGCATGTGGATCTGCCGCCGCTCGGTACGGCCTTCTGGGGTCACCGCGCAATAGGCGACGGTGGTCATCGCCGCCCCGCCCGCCGCGATCGCCCGATGGAAGTCGATCAGCTCGTCGGTGACCAGTCCCCGCGGGGTCCGTCCCTCGAACGTCGCGGCCTTGATGACCCGGTTTCGTAGGGTCAGCGGACCTAGGTGCGCCGACTCGAAGATCGCGGTCATGGCCGTCCGGCCCCTTCCGCGACTGGGCAGCGGCGATGACGTGCGACGACAGACGTGGCCCGCTCCGGGTACATGCGAACAGTTGAGCACAGCGCCCTGTCGATAATCAATCATGGATTCATTCAGTGATTGATCACCCCCATTGCACTGACCACCACCTACTATTCGGCCACCGCTCGAATATTCGGCGCGCCGACGTTTGGTCTCGTAACCGACTAACCAAGATCACAACGAAGGTCGTGAAACCCGACGGCAGCGACCGTTCCGTTGATTCGTGGTCGCTGAAGTACGCCTGGGGCATGGCCGACGTCGACCGGGAGCTGCTGCTCGAGAAGATCACCCACACCGGGGAAGCGGCCGCGACACCCGTGACGCTGCCACCGACGACGTTCGTCTACACCCAGCTACCCAACCGCGTCGACAAGCTCGGCGAAAACGACGGACCGTTCATCAAGGACCGGCTCACCACCGTCTACAACGAATCCGGCGGCCAGCTGGACGTCAACTACACCAGGGCGGACTGCACCATCATCGGCGGCGGCAGCGTCATCCGAGGAGCAGCCAAAAAGGGAGCCGAAAAGGCGGCTGGAAATTCGGCTAAGAAGGCTGCAAGGACTCAGCAAGAAACGCAACAGAAAAAGATGTCCGGCGCTCTGGAAGGTAGAGCCGATGTCGTTGTGTGCGACCCGGCTGATCCAGGGAAAACAATCACAGACATCGACCGTGTCCAGGGTGGCGTCTTGTGGGAGGAGAAGAGTGCGACATGGGCAACAAATATCGACAATTGGGTGACTGGGCATATCAGAAACAAATTCAATTCGTATATGGATGCCCGTAAGTACTTGCCGGGATACGAGCACGCACCTATCGGGTGGGGGTTCGCGACGTCAAATGTGGACCCCGAACTTCGCTCTGCGATCGAATCCGAGGTCGGCAGGCTGCGCCAGGCAAATCCTGACGCGGATATTAGGCTAGAATGGGCACCATGAGCTACTACTTCGATGTGCATGGAGAGACTATTTGGAATCCGTCTCTCCGGGTCGGGAAACTGTATCTCGGGATCGCCGAGTGCGTGGCGGTCTTGGTAGGAAGCGAGAGACCGGTCTCCAAGTGACGGAGAGTGACGAATGTCACGTGAATGTGCGAACTTTTGAGACGTTTGTGCGTGCGCTTTTTTCAAGTTATTTCTCGACCGACCACTTCATATATAGAGCGCAAATGAGAGGATTGCTCTTTATCTCACTTGCGCTGCTGGAGCGGTGTGGTGTCAAGATCGAACCCTCTACCGAGGGGGAAGCTGCCGCTCTCAGCGAAGTGCAAGATTTTTTTTCGCAGGCAATGCCAGCATAGACAAAGCTCTAGCACGGATCCGGCAGCCAGCAAGGCTCAAGCCGAGTCGGTGCTGGATGCCGAACTGCCTGAACCCGTGAGGCTTCAATATCCGGATTCGGGTCCTGGGCTGCGGCTTTGCGCTGTTCTAGATGTGTTGATCGTCATGCGGTGTTGCGGTATGCGTTGATGAGGCCGCCGAGGAGTCGTGTCCGGCGGATGGTGACGTTGCCACCGTCGGCCACGGCATTGGCTTTCGGGGCCTGGGCAGGGGGTGCGCAGTACGTTGATGCCGGCGGCGGTGGAGACAGCGTCGAAGGCGTCGGTGAATTGGAGTCCCGGTCCCGGTCCCGGACGAGGAAGCGGAACTGTTGGGCGCGTTCGTCCAGGTCCATGAGCAGGTTCCGGGCCTGCTGGGTGACCCATGTGCCGGTCGGATGGCGGGTGGCGCCCAGGACGTGGACGCGGCGGCTGGCGGTCTCTACCACGAAGAAGACGTAGATCCGCTGGAAGAAGACGGTGGCGACGGTGAAGAAATCGCATGCGAGGACACCCGTTGCCTGGGCTCGGAGGAACGTGATCCAGGAGGCGTCGAGTCTGCGGGGCGCGGGTTCGACGCCGGCTCGGCGCAGGATGCGCCATGCGGTGGCGACCCCGACCCGGTAGCCGAGCCGCAGCACCAGGATCTCCACCTCCTTGGCGGCATCACCACGCACCCTGAGAAGCAGCACACCGAGGGTGTTGCGCGTCAGGCTGTGCAACAGCGACCACACCATGGGCATCCACACTGCCCAACCACAGCATGATTCTTCTGAGAAACCTGCAGGTCAGACACCAAACCGAGATCCTGGAGCCCCACAAGCGCCCCTGTCCAAGATCGTCCGACAAGATCACGATAGATGAGCACACACCGAGCATACAAAGATCAAACAGCCGTCCCAAGGGCGGTCGATGGCGAGAAACCGCAGGTCAGCGGCAAGATAGAGGGTGGGTCGCGTGGACTCGAATCCACAACCTACGGATCAAAAGCGCGAAGGAACCCGGCGCATCGCCGATATATCTTCTCTGTAAGAACGAGATTATTCCATGCCTCCCAGTTTTGTTACGTGCCATTTTGTCCGGTCTTGGTGTTGTTCCTGAAAATGACCGCTGACGTGTAATATTGCAAGCTGACGGGCAGTGCCGGGACGGACGAGCAAACACCGAGCAAACATGGCCTTGATTCTGGTAGGCATTCAGTGTTGCCGGTCTGGCGTGTTGTCCTGGCTAGCAACCGTTTTGGGTGCAGGTGGCGACCGGGTTGATTGAGGCGATCCGGTCGAGTGGCTCACGCCTGAGCCGGGGTGTCTTAAGGATTAGGGTCCCGTCGGCGATGCCCACGAATTCACCGCATATAAGACCGTTGTAGCCGAAGACTTCGACGAGTGAGCGGTTCGTCGTAGCTGTGGGGCTGAGCCATGTGAGGCCCACGGCGGCGGCCAGCAGGATCAGCGCGGTGACCGGCCCAGGCAGGCCCGAGGAAGTCCAATAGAAAACCGACCCGTCGATCAGAGCTGATCGAAATAGCTGCGGATGACGCTGGCGATGAGCTTTCTGCGCTCGGCGAGGAACTCCGGGTAAGAACTAGCGGTCACGGCGGCGAGGTTCGCTGGCAAGGCATTCTCGGCGAGGTTCCGCTCCAGGTCGGCGGCATCCGTGATCTCCCCGAGTGTTAGTTGACCGCTCTCGATCTGTGCGGCTACCTCAGCCATATACTGCGTCGGTGGCTTGTTCCCGATACTTATGTTTATGGATGTCTCAGTGAGTGCGAGGTTCGCGACCTGGTTGTAGTAAGCCCGATCGGGGAAGCCGTTCTTCTTGAGGTAATCCTTGGGCACGATGTGGTGGATGTCGCCGGACTGCTGGTGCATCGCCGCCACGGTGATGCTCTTGGAGAGAAAGCCGCGGACGCCCTTTTCTACCTGAGCGGCCAAGAACGTCTGGAAGAAGGGGCTCGAGGTGCTCGTCGTCTCTAGCGCTGCGGGGAGCGCGACTGTCCAGAAGCCGTCGGTGAGTTCGGACTGTTCGATCTGCTTAAGGTACGCCGCCGCACCAAGCGTCCTGATCCTTCGGATGTCCTGTTCCCAGGTGGACTCGAAGCTGCCCGAGTGGCGCCCCGTCAGCATCGACATCACGAACCAGCGACGAACGATGCGCTTGCGGTCGCCCTCCGACAGCGTGTCGTCAGCGCGTAGACGAAGGTAGAGCGCGTACGCGAAGTTGAGGGCGTTTTTGGAGCCGATCATGTCGGAGGCGATGAAGCCCGCCGACTTGATGATCACGACGAAGTTCTGGAAGTGGTACTTCTTCACGATCTCCAGCAGGGCAGCTTCGAGCGTGTCGTACGCGACCGGAATCCGGCCTTCGTCGACCTTGCGAGTCTCGGGGTCTCGACCGGACAGTTCGCTGACGATCGAAGACGCCTTGCCTCGGCTGAACCCGAACAGGCCGGCGACGCGGATAATGTCGCCATATGCCGGGTCGTAGAGGTCGTCGGCGTCGTCCTTGAGCCAAGCGATCCGCTGCAGGTACGGCGAGTCGGCGAACTCGGCGTCGTTCTCCTGGATGTCACTGTAGGCGTATGGCGCTACGGCGAGGTGGCAGAAGTAGTCGATGAGCTTGCGAATGTTGCGGCCCCGCTTGCCGTAAGTGGCGATCTTGCTCATGGCGAAGTCGGCACTGCTGAGTGGAACACCCTTGGAGTTGATCCGGATGAATATCTCGGACACGGTCTCGACGTCGAGGTCGTCGTTGAGCGAGATGATTCCGACTTGGGCGTTCTTGATGGCTGCAAGCCGAGCGATGTTCTCCTCGACAGTGACGTGGTCGATGGCGGGGTTGGCCTCGAAGTACGCCTTTACGAAGCCGTAGGTGGCTGTGGCGTTGAGGAGCTCGCTGATGTCGGAGATCCACTCAACGTTCTTGGCGATGACGGGCGTGAGGGTCGCAAACTCTTCGGTGACCGGGTTGAAGGCGATGGTGATCCGCACCGACTTGTAACGCTTGTTCACAACCTTCAATCCAGCGACGGCGGCTCGTAGCGCGGTGATGCGCTGCTGGCCATCGATGAGGATCTGTTGGTGAGCGGCGATCTGCCCGCCTTTCAGGTGTGCTCCGACCGACTGCCACGTGATCAGATAGCCGACCGGGTAACCCTTGTACAGGGAGTCCATGAGGTCGCGAACCTTGACGCTGTCCCATACGAAGGGGCGCTGAAGCTCCGGAATGGCTATTTGCTCGCGGCGCACGTCTTCCAACAACTGAGACACGGCAGATTGGATGACCTTGTACTTCGCCATTCAGAACTCCTGCAGGTGGTTCGTTGCAGATCACGAGACCTCAGCGCCAACGAACCATCTCCTCGAAGGTTGCAAACGCCGACGGTAGTCAACCGTAATGCCTCCGTGCTTGCCGCGAAAGGTGCGATCGACGCGGGCGATGACCCACATCGGACCCGACGCCCGTTCGCCCTCACCGCGCCCGGAGGCCTGAGAGCTCCACCAATCGCCTCAGGCGACTGTTGGCGAGGGGGACCTGGAGATCAACCTGCATGACATATGGAGAACACCTCATAGCCCGCTGCGATCAGCGCGCACCACGGACCCCGGTCGGTTTCGATCCCGACCAGTACCTCGACGTGGTCGGTGTCATCGCCCGCCTGCTCGCCAATGAGCTCGGGCAGTCGAGCGATCCCCGCCACTCCCTCGGGCAACCGGGCCTCGCCAGTCGCCGCCCGTGGTGGTCGAGCACCGCGATGTCGTGGTGATCCTCGGCCCAGTCATCGCCAACGAACAGGCGCAATCTGTTTCCCGCCCTGGGCAGTCGCCGGGTCCGCAGCCCGCGGGAGGAGTAAGGAGCAGCCAAAAAAGCAGCCGAAAGAGCAACCGCAAACTCCGCAAAGAAAGCAGCAAGACGTGAAAGCGGAAGAGTAGAAACGCCCGAGGGGAAGCCGATCTCTTTGCCGGGCTACTCGGCCGGCGATGTCGATCGTGTCACGCAACATCTAGATAGCATCGATGCCTTGGCTTCTCATCCGCCGAATAGCGCGATGGTAGCACGCATTCGAGATGCGATAGCCGCCGGTCGAGAGCTTACTTGGGCCGAGCGGAATTTCATGAAGCACGAATTGACTGAAACCAATTTAATGTCTCGGGGTGAGCCAAGAGCTGGCTCACGAAAGGGCTGGCCAGACCCATCCGACATTCGGGAACTATGATCCTGAGGTTGATCAAGCAGTATCCTGAGTTCTTCAACTCGAACTGGCGTAGTTGCTGGGGTATCCCATGACGCAGGTGATCACGCACGGTGCCTGGCGGGCTGCCTTGAGTGACGATGTTCAAGCGGCCGCTTATACCGTGGGAGATTGGCTAGAGTGGTCCTGGCCTTTGGAGACAGCAGGTACGATTTCTGGTCGATCCCGAGTAGTGGTGGAAGTATTCCGTGCAACGAGTGGCATCACCCCACGGGCACTGGTGGGGGGAGAACTGGCCTTGGCGGGACGTGATTCTTTGAAGGTAAGAGTCGCGCAGTCGTCGTCAGCGATGACGCTAGGTGCCGAAAAGACGTGCCCCAGCAAGTTTGCGGGATCGCTGGTCCCGGGATTGCCTTCCGAGTTTGCCCAGGCAACGCTGGACGGACTTGTGAGGGTGCCTGCTAATTGGCCTTCCGGTGGTCTGCTGGTTGTTGATAGGGGTGCCTATGACGAAGTTGAGTCTTCTTCTCTGGCATTCGAGATCGCGAGTGGACTGCTTGTCCTGTCATTGCTCGCCGAGCTCAACGGCACGAAACTTGATGCCTCATCACTGGCGCGAGTGTCGTCTTAACAAGCGCCGGAAACGCCGTTCACGGGATAGAGAAACCCCGGCGCCTGATCGGCAATGTCCCATGTAGGCCGGAGGATCGGGTCATGCGCTCGGTGCGTGCTCGGCCCGGGGCGCTCAGGAGGTGCCGGGAGCCGTCTGGACTGGGCGGTGCCGCCACACCTCTGGAACGGACTCGCTCAGTTTTGTCGCCTTGTGCCTGCCCGGTCGCGGAACCTACAACGGCCTGGTGACATCACCGCATCGGGAGGCCTCCTCGTGAAGATCCGTACCGGCGCCGCCCTGTCCGCGCTGGCCCTGCTCGGTCCCTTCGTGGCGGCCGGACCCGTCCGCGGCTCCACCGGCACTTTCACCTACCAGCGGTCGGTCGGCGCCCCCATCACACTGACCAACCCGGCCGACGGCACCTGCATCATGCTGACCTGCAAAAGTCACTAGGCGGAAGGAAGGTCCGGTTCACTTCGTCGGATCGGGCCTTGCTGGCGGCGCTGCTGTGCCGGTCGCGACCGGAGGCGTTGCGCCGGATGCGGTTGCTGGTACGTCCGGACACAGTGGCTGCGCTGGCACCGTGTCGATGATCACGTTATTCCCGGCTCCTTGCATCGACGATCACGCGGACACCTCGGTTCCCGGGTCGTTCATTGGCTCGGTGGCGGTTCACGGTGGGGGTCGTTGCGGTCACGGTCCTCATCGGTGTCGGTGGTGGTGGTGACGACGATCAAGTCGGACGGGGCGGCGGTGTCCTGGGCGGTCGCGGGGGTCCGTGGCGGGCAGGGCCACGACGTTCATGAACAGCCGCGATGGACCGTGCAGGAACGCCGCGGCGCAGCCGTCGCTGTGCTGGGTGGCGGCGGGTCGGTTTCCAGTCCGGCGGCCAGGATGCCTTTGACGGTGCGGTAGGAGGGGTCGCCGACCGTGAGTGCTTGGGCGCAGGCCAGCTCGAGCCGCTCGGCGCCGTGTTTGTCGGCCAGGCCGAGCACGCCTTACGCAGCCCGCAGCCGGAACAGCGCGTTGACGGTCAGCAGTTCACCGATGACCGCGACGGTGGCCTCGCCGATCTACCCGGCCCGGGTCCGGCACCAGGTCGGGGTGCGCATCTGGAACGCGATCTTCTCCGGTGGGTAGTGCGAGGCCTCGGAGCGTTTGCCCGGACGCCTTGAACGGGTGCGTGGCGATCAGCTCCCCGTCATCGAAGATCTGCACCGTGGCGGGGGTGGCGCGGGCGTCGGCCCGGCGGCCGATGTGCCGCCACGGCACCGAGTACAACGTCTTGCCGACCTTGACATGCAGGTCGGGGCCGACGGTGTCCGTCGACCAGGTGCACGAACGGGCGGCGCGGCAACGCCAGCAGCGCCTGGGCCTCGACCGCGGCGAACACCGACAGCGGGGCCGCGCCGGCCAGTGGACGGCACGAACGCCGCCCGGCCACCTGTAGGCATCAGGTCACGGCGGCCTGCTGCATCGCCTCCAGCGAGGTGAAGCCCCGACCGCGCCAAAACGAGACCCGGATAGGGCATCGGCCGCCCCACCCGCGGCTTGTGGCTCACACCCTCGACGCGGGCCCGTTCAACCAGCTCCCGGGCCAGCTGAATATCCAGCCCGCCGGCCTGCTCACCGGAAGTCTCCTCGCCCCGATTGCTGTCGTGATCAATCACTGTGATCCTTCCCTGCCAGAGCGGCCCGGCCGACCACACACCTCTAAAACTGACGATCTTCGTTGACACCCGGGTCTCCAGCGCACTACGGAGATCCACATGTCCAACCCCCAACCCCCGCTCGACCGTGACGCCAAGCGCCGGCTCGCGGTCATCCGCCACGTCGAGGAGGTCACCGGCAACGTCGCCATGAGCTGCCGGTACTTCGGAATCAGCCGACAGGCCTACTACATGTGGTATCGCCGCTACCAAGCCGAGGGCGTCGACGGCCTGCGGACCCGCTCGACGCGGCCGAAGACGAGCCCGAACGCCACGCATGTCGAGGTCGTCGGGAAGATCATCTATCTGCGGACCAACGACCACTTCGGTCCGGAGAAGATCGCCATGTACCTCAAGCGTGTGGGTGCCGGATATTCCGTCACCTCATGCGACCTGGGCGTATTCGTGGATCAGGCCGCCGAGCCGATCTCGTCGGATCACGTTGACCTCGGCATCGACGGGATGGGGTAATGCCCGCAGTGGGCTGGCTTGGTCCAGAGCCCGATGCGGCCGGTGGCTGTTGAAATGAGCCGCGTACTCGGCCAGCACGCGGTGTAGATGCTGGGCGTTGATGATGAGGATCCGGTCGAGGAGCTCGCGGCGTACGCTGCCCACCCACCGTTCCATGATCGCGTTCATCCGGGGTGCCTGCGGAGCAGTGAGCACCACGCGGATGCCCTCGGCCTTGAACACCTCGACGAACAACGCGGTGAACTTGCCGTCCCGGTCGCTGATCATGAATCGGAAGGAGCCGGCTCGATCACCTAGGTCGAGCATCAGGTTGCGGGCTTGCTGCGCCACCTAGCCGGCTGTGGGGTTCGCCGTGACCCCCAGCATGTGGACACGGCGGGTGGCGTGTTCCACCACCGCGAAGCAGTACAGGCGAGTTAACGTGATCGTCTCTACGCTGAAGAAGTCGCAGGCCAAGATCCCTGACGCCTGCGCCTTGAGGAACTGGCTCCAGGTCAGGTCACCGCGCCGAGGTGCGGGATCGAAACCGGCCTTCTTCAAGATCGCCCAGACGGTGGCCGGGGCGATTTTGCGGCCCAGACCGGTGATCTCGCCGGCGATGCGGCGATATCCCCAGGTCGGGTTCTCTGTCGCTAACCGCAGTACCAGGGCCCGGATGGTCGGTCGGGTCGGTGGTCGTCCCGGCCCGTGCTTGGCGTAGATCCAGCGTCGCCTCACCAGGTCAGCGTGCCATCGCAGGAGCGTCCGTGGTGTGACGAACAGGTGTTGCCAATGGTGTCGGGGAGTAGTCGTGCGAGCGCGGAAAGGATCGCTCGGTCCGCCCAGGATGGCCGAGGAGTGGCGACCTCGCGGCGAAGCACCGCGAGTTGATGGCGCAACACAAGGACCTCTACGTCCCTGGACGCCGGTGATCGAGCAAGCAGCACGATCCAGCCGAATACTCGTAAGGCGATCAAGTAAAGCAGCCGCAACGCCATCCTGCGATCCTGCTGGAGTCGCGCGGCCGAGCGTGGCGAAACCCCTGATCAGAACCTGTGACACGATATCCGGCACCCACAGGCACAGGACAGAGGCTGGTACGACGACCCACACGCATGGGGCGACAAGAACAGCCGCACCTACAAGATCATAAAATTCATCGCCGACTGGGTCCCCGTCATCATCGGCGGCGGCAGCGCCATCCGAGGAGCAGCCAGAAAAGCAGCCGAAAGAGCAACCGCAAACTCGGCGAAGACTGCTGCCAGGAACGGGTGCCAAGGGCGGCGCCAACAGCGCCGCAAAGAGTGCATCAGAGGTAGGAGCGCGAAGGGAAGACACGGTCGCGGACCTTACCGGTGGCACAGTCACCCGTGATGCCAATGGCCGAAGTGGTAGAGATAGCGTATTTGTTATCGATGGGGATTGACACGTTTTGGACTCATTTTTCAAATGGTATCGCTCTCGATCGAATGAAGCGGATATTCGTAAACAGATAACAGAGTTCTCGAGGCATTCGATCTCGATCGTGCATCCGATGCTCCAAACGGGCGTGCTACTCAATGTCGATGGCGATCAAGTCCAACTCGATGTCGACGAAATCATCCATCTTATAAATCTGAGAATTGGTGCGGTTACTGTTCAGTGGTGGCTTTCGACCGACGTTGATTTGACTTGTGATTTCTCATATATTCCACTTGGTTGTGAGATACAGACCTACTATTTGTCCGGTCTGACGTATGATCAGCTCCGCGACGTGAGCAATACTCTGCTCAATTATGCGGAACGGAATCCGCTTGATACGGTGGGATATGTTCTGGATCGAGATGGGCGAACTGCCAACCTTGATTGGGATGGCCTGATATCGGGTGACGCGGGGTATCTTGCGATATCTCCCGATGTGTTGGCGGTTTCTATAGAACGTGATCGACAAATCAGAGGGACGGATGCGTTGTCCAGGCGCGTGGTGGGACAATCTCTTGTGCGAATGGAGTGGTAGCCGGCTGTTGCCGGTGGCGGTGTTTTTGCGGCGGGGGCGGCCGTGGGGGTTGGCGAAGGCGCCGAGTTCGCGGGAGCGGTCGTGGCGGATCGGGTGGATGCGGATGACCTTGCCGTCCTTGGCGAGCTGGACGGATCCGGCGACGATGGACACTTCGATGGCGGTGTGGGCCCAGGCTCGTCCGGCGCGGTAGCCGGTGCCGGCGAAGCTGATGGTGCCGGCGCCGTCGGCGAGGCGGGTGACGGTGAGCCCGGCGGTGGCGTCGCGGGCTCGGCGGACCACTCGTGCCCGCGGGGTGCGGTCGGTCTGATCGGGGCGTAGTTGTTGGGCGTGGGTGGCGACGACCACACCGGCGTGCAAGATGTCGGCCAGCCCTGCTCGTGCCGAAAACATCGTCCGCGCAGGTGAAGGCCATGATGCCGGGTGTGCCCTGGGGATGTTGGGGTCGTCGGCCTGACACTGGCGGAAATGGCGATGTCGAGGGTGGTTGTCACGGCATGATGACCGGCTGTGGTGTTGCGACTCGCCTACCTGACGGTGACCAACACGTTCGCGGTCCTGCGTCTTCTGCCCACGAGCGATCGGGACAAGGACACCGAGATCTTGGTTCTGCGTCACCAGATCGCGGTACTGGAACGTCAACTGGGTGGAAGGAGGATCCGGTTCACCTCCTCCGACCGGGCCCTGCTGGCGGCGCTGTTGCACCGGCTGCGACCCGAGGTGCTGCGCCGGATGCGGTTGCCGGTATGGCCGGACACGGTGCTGCGCTGGAACCGCGACCTGATCAGAGCACGGCACGCCGCCCGGTCTAGACCCCCCGAGCGGCCGGGACGGCCCATCGACCGTGCGTTCCATCCGCCTTTTGGTGCTGGGTCTGGTCCGGGACAACCCGGGATGGGGCTACCGCCGCGTGCACGGCGAACTCCTCGTCCTCGGCGTGAAGGTCGCCGCCTCAACAGTGTGGGAGATCCTCCAGGACGCTGGTATCGCCCCCGCGCCCGAACGCACCTCCACCACCTGGGCCGGCTTTCTGCGCTCCCAGGCAGACGCCCTGCTGGCGTGCGACTTCTTCGAAACCGTCACGCTTTGCGGAGCCCGCATGTACGTCCTGGCGGTGATCGAACACCAAGCGCGGCGGATCCACGTCCTGGGCGCCACCGCGCACCCGACCGCCTCGTGGATGGCCCAAGCGGCCCGGAATCTGGTCATGGACCTTCAGGACGCCCGGTGCCGGGCACGGTATCTGCTCCGGGATCGGGACGGGAAGTTCCCCGAGCTGTTCGATGCCGTCCTTGCCGACGCCGGGATCAAAGTGGTGCTCACCGGGGTGCGGATGCCGCGGATGAACGCGATCATGGAGCGGTGGGTGCTGACCTGCCGGCGGGAGCTCCTCGATCGGACGTTGATCTGGAACCAACGGCACCTGCTGACGAGCTGCATGAGTTCGAGAAGTTCTATAACGAGGACCGGCCCCACCAGGGCATCGCCAATGCCCGCCCCCTCCGCCCGTTGCCATCACCGATCACTGATCCAGACCGGATCGCCCACCTGAACATACGAAGACACCACCGCCTCGGCGGAATCCTCAACGCATACGAGCATGCTGCTTGACCTGCACGGATGACATTTCCGGCAACTGCAGCGCTGAGGAAATCGCTTCGCCGGTCATCGTCGATCTTGAGACACCACAGATTCGGCGTCGCAGGGTCCTCGGCGGGCTGATCAACGAATACGGACGGGTGGCATGAACATCAACAGCTGACTCAGGTAGTCGCAGGTCACAGCTTACAGACGCAGTTTGGCACCCTACAGGTGGTCTCGGGGAGGTCACGGCTCTATGAGCCGGCCGAGTCGGTCGGCCTCGTCGAGGTCCTCCTGGCGACGATCGAGTTCAAACCGGGTGTGCAGGGCTCGCCGGAGATCGGACACTATCGCGGGCCGATCGGGATGGCCTTCCGGAGCGGCGTCCACCGCCTGCCGGCCGACGTCGATGGCCGCATCCAGGTCCGGTCGGCGTCGTGTCACTCCGAAGCGATGCCGGAGCGCCAGCGCCAGGCTGGTCAGTCGCGTGGCATAGGCGGGGTGGGCGGCGGGCGTGGCTTCGACCGCTTCCCTCTTGTACGTGATGGCCTCGTCCAGATCCGAGGTGTCGCCGGACAGCTCGAACGAGGTCCGCAGCGCGTCACCCAGGCCGGACAGCAGCCGAGCGGAGCGGGACCGGTCGGTGGCGGGCAGGCCGCTCACCCCACTACGAAAGAAGCCGATGGCCTCCTCCAGATCCGTTCGTACCCCCGTGCGCCGGAAGCGGGCGAGCAACGCCTCCGCGAGTTCGGCCAGCAGCACGGGATCGCCGACTGCGGCCTCGGCCGTCTCCCGCTTCGATGCGATGGTCTCGTCAAGGTGTGTCGGGCGACGCTGATCTTCAGAAGGTGCGGACGCCGTGGCGAGGTCAAGATAGCCGGTGACGTCGCGGGGAACGACGCCCGTGGCCCGCCGCAACCGCTCGACCACGGCGACGACCTCGTCGGCCCACATCGGCGTCTCACCCTCCTCCGCGGCATCGACGTCGTCGGCAACACGGCGAAGCCGGGTGGGATCCGCCTCGAGCGTGCGATAGAACTCGGGCACGTTCGTGCGCAACAGCAACACGGTCGCGAGTACGCGCACGTCATAGGGTGACACGCCGCGAGCGCGTGCGACCGCGTCGTGCAAAACGAGGACATTGACGAACCGCTTGATCGCCCTCGGGTTGCGCTTGAGAGCCACTCGGAGCAGGGGGGCGGCCGCTTCGATTTCTTGGGGCAGCAGGTGGTCGACGTACCGCGCGAAAACCGGACGCGACAACCGCGGCATCAGGAACGGCATCTGGACGATCTTCTCCAGGTAGTCCGTGCCCTCGATGCCGAGTTCTCCGTACTTGCCGGCGATCACCTTGACGAGACGTTCGTTGTCCACCGCCAGCAAGAAGACGCAGTCCCGGCGGTTCAAATAGAGCTTGAGCGCCTCCAGCAGCGCGATGATCTGGTCGGGCAGGCAACGGTCCAGATCGTCGATGAAGATGATCAGGCGGCGGGCGCCGCGCGCCAGCAAGGCTTTCGTCACCAGCTCGGCGAAATGCTCGTCCAGCCGGGTCCGGGTCGACCGGAGGCGGAAGTTCGCTTCATCGTAGGCGTCGATGGATTTGCGGACGTCCCCGACCGTCAGCCTGGTCGTGGCGCTGAGCGCGATCGAGCTGAATGCCTCGGTGATAACCCATAGCGCCCGGCGCACCTCCCCGTGGCCCTCCAGCCCGAGGTCTCGGACGACGGCGTGCAGCAGCGGCAATACCGGATTCTCATCGAACTGGTGCTTCCACGCGTCGAACCACACCACCGCGCATTCGCTCGTCTTCGCGTCGAGCTCGGCGTGAAGGTGACGCAACAAGGTGGTCTTGCCGGAGCCCCATTCGCCGAACAGGCCGATGACCATCGGCGGCTCGACGGTGCGGGCGAGCTTGGCGAGCGCCGTCACGTAATGGCCTCTGTCGAGCCTGTCGTCGATAGTCGACTCGTCGTTATGCCAGATCCGGGTGTCAAGGCTCGCTTCGTCGGCCGCCGCTCCCGCCGCGCCCGGCGCCGCGGGCAAGGTCGGTGGCCCGGTCTTTGGTACGGACCGTCGGCGTCGGCCCCATTGAGCCCGGCCATAGACCAGCAGGATGAGAAGTATCGCCACCAGCCCTACGGCGAGGGGCCAGCGGCTCACCACCCGGTCCCTGAGCCCGGCCCAGCCGCCACGGGTCGGTTGGGTGACGAGGACGGGCCGCCTGTCCAGGCCGGCGACCGAGACGACGACCAGCTCTCCCGACCCGGCGTGCGGCCGCGTACCCCGCGTGAGCCGGAACACCCCGCTTTGGCCGGGCGGGATGCGCATGCTCGCCGGGTCGGCCACCTGAATGGCGTCTGCTATCGGCCCAGCGACTCGCAACCGTACCTCGATGGTCTGGCCGCTCGGATTGAGGGCCTCCACCGCCCAGCTCGGGGCCGGAGCGGTCCGATCGGCCGGATGGGTCGGATCGGCCGCCAACCGGCGCAGCGGTATGTCGAGAGCCGACCGGTCCAGAAAGCGCGGTCCTTCGGCCGCCGCCTGTGCCGCGACGCGGCAGCCGTACATCGCGACGGTCGCGATCGCCAAGCCCATTGTTAAACACAAGGCCACGGCAATAGTCCGTAGCAGCCGCGCCGACGGGTGGCCATCTCGGGTGACCGCCATCACCGGCCTATTCCAATGCGTCATCCGTGCTGCGGTTCAGAGCGGTACGGTGAGCGGCCCCTGCGCTCGCTGCCGGCCGAGGGCGCGCAGCGCTTCCGTCCGCGCCGATCGCACCGCCTCTTCGTCGGAGGCGGGAAGCTCGAGCGACAGCGCGTGTTCCAGGTCGTCGAGCGCGCGCGCGTAGTCTGCCAGTGCTATCCGGACTAGGCCGCGTCCGGCCACCGCCCGGGCCGCGGACCTGTCCAGGTCGAGCGCGTCGTTGAAGGCCGCTTCCGCGTCGGCCGGAGAACCGCGATGCCACAAGGCGTACGCCAGGCCGGTTCGCGCTTCCAGGTCGGCCGGCATCCTACTGATCGCCTGCCGTTGCAGGTCGACGGCCTCGTCGTAGTTTTCCATCGAAACGCACAGATCAGCGAGGAACTTCAGCATGCGGACGGCCGACGATCGGTCCTGCTGGCTCTCGAACTCCGACCGGGCCCGGCCGAAACTTCTGTGCGCGGACTGAAGGTCGCCGGCCATCCGGGCGATCTCACCCTGCAGGGCGAGCGTACGCGCGAACTGCCGGTCGTCTCCCTGTTCGGCGTAGCGTTGAGCGGCGGCATCGGCCAATCTGCGGGCGGCGACGAAGTCTCCTTCCGCCAAGGCCGTCTCGGCCGCGAGGCGGAAGTCCAAACCGCGCGCCGGGAGCTGGACCGTCCGAGGGACGACGTTTCGCCTCCGGTTGGATCGCCGGACCGCCCCGACGAGGTGGTCATGGCCCAGCTGGTACCAGGCGGTGCCGGCGCGTTGCTCGACCGTAAGAAAGTGGCGGTCGGCGAATCCGTCGACCACTGTGTTCGGCATGCCGCCAGTCCTGGTGACGCCCCGGTAGGCGGCGCCGCGGGTGCCGTGCTCGGTGATGAAGGTGGCCTCGACCCAGGCCCGGACGGGTTCTTCTTTCGTACCGGATTCCGTGCAGACCTCGCGGACGACCGCGTCGAAGCGGTCGGCGAGCATATCTTCGGGTTCGCCGAGCGCTTCGAGGTCTGCCGCGGTGATGACGTGGCGGTCGCTGGGAAGCGAGTCCCATAGTGCGGCGCACGTGGTCTGCAATGCGAGCGGTTCGACCCGCTCGGCGCGGATCGTGGCGGAAGCCCCGAAGCGGTCGGTGTAGGTCACGGTACGGATTCGTTCGATGAGGAGCTCAGCGGCCTTGGGGGCGAAGCGGCGGCCGGTTCCCTCCAGTGGCCGGGTCACCGCCTCCAGCGCTTGGCCCGGATCCAGTTCGCGTAGCCGTACCGGGGCGAGCGGCGGCAGCCGCAGTCGTTCCGCCTCGGATCGCAGGGTGGAGAGCTGGTCCTCCCGCACATTGAGCAGGAGGTGGACAGGCAGTTCGCGCAGCGCGTCGGCCAGGTCCGCGATCAGCTGTTCCCGCTGCGCGCGCCGCGTCGGCAAGGCGCCGAACAGGTCCTCGAACTGGTCGATCGCGGCGAGGATCGGGGCCGCCCGGCGTCGTTTCTCAATCCTCGTGCGGGCGGTCAGGTAATCCACTATCGATTGGCCGGGATTGGCCGGATGATCTTTGGTCTCCCAACTGTGCAGCAGCGCGTGACGAAAGATGTTGGTCGAGAGATCGGCGACCATCGAACGCGCCGTCCAATGGATAAAACGCCCTACCGGCAGCAGATCGATCGTCTCTTGGCCCTCCAGCAGGGGGATAACGCCGGCATGCAGAAGCGATGTCTTGCCGACGCCGGCCGGGCCGTACACCACGGTCACGCGCTGGGAGAGCCATTGGGAACGAACCTCTCTGGCCTGTTCCGCGCGTCCGAAATAACGGTCCGCGTCGGCGCGGCTGAAGGGCCGTGGGCCGATGTACGGATGTTCAGTCATGGCTGGTTTCCTGGATCCCCCCGATTCGCGGTCGCACCAAACATAAGTTACGGACAGGGAGTGCAGCCAGTGCGACCTGGCGTTCCATCGTACGGGTTGATACTCCGCATACGATGGACGCAACCCAAGAAATGAAGCTTCTCAAACCTATTCATAGCACGCAGACCTGGCGGGGAGCGGGAATGGTTGAAACGGGAGACGAGGGGCGCCCGCAGCGACGGCTCGCCGTGTGGGGCCGCGAGATCCCCTTCCGCAACAGGCACTTCACCGGCCGGGAAGAGGAGCTCGCCGAGCTGCACCGGCGGCTGACCGAAGACTCGACCGTCCTGCTCGACCAGCCGCCGCTGCCGATCCACGGCATGGGGGGCGTCGGCAAGACCGAGATTGCCGCCGAGTACGCACACCGTCATCGCGATCAATACGATCTCATTTGGTGGGTCCGCGCCGAACAGGACGAGACGATCATCAATTCGCTCATCGCCCTCGGCAGGAAGATGAGGCTTCCCCACTTCCGGACGGATGACCGCGATACGGGCACCGAGATCGTTCTCGAGGCCTTGGTCAACCAGGATCCGTACGAACGCTGGCTATTGATCTTCGACGACGCCCAGAGCGCGACTGTGGTCAGCAAATACATCCCCGAAGGCGGCCATGTCATCCTCACCTCGCGCGACCAGCATTGGCGCAGGGCGCTGCGGGTGGAAGGGATCGAGATCGGTGAGTTCAAGCCGGAGGAGACGACCGTGTTCCTCCGCAAGCGGGTGCCGGTCCTGGCCGAGGTCGCCATGGACGACAGGCCAGACGCCGCGCGCGAGAACGAACGGCGAGACGCCGCGGCCGCGGAACTGGCGGCGGAGCTCGGGCACCTGCCGCTGGCCGCTGAACACGCCGCTGCGTACCTGGTGGAGACCGGCACCTCGGTCGAGGAGTACGTACGCCTGTTCCGGCGCAACGCCCACGAACTATTCGCCAGCGAAGTCAACATCAATTACCCGCAAACGGTGACAACCACTTGGAGCGTGTCGTTGGCGCGCATCTCCAGGGAGGCCGACGCGCTGTTCAAATTGCTGGCGTTCTTGTCCGCCGAGCCGATCTCGGAACATCTGCTGGTGCAGCCGACCGCCACGGCGAATCTTCCGGTGCCGCTCAACCGGGTTTTGGCCGGTCGTACCGAGTTTCGGCGGGCCGCTCGCGAGCTCGGCCGATTCTCCTTGTTGAAGGTTTCCGGCACCCGCAACGTCGTTCAACTCCACCGCGTTGTGCGGGCCGTGACAAAGGACCGGCTGGCCCGCGAGGACCCGGATGCGGCCGAACGCTTCCGTGACGCGGCCCATTTGCTCCTGGCCGCCTCCGACCCGGGGACTCCCCATCGCGACGACAGCGAACCTATCTACCAACTGTCCCTGCAGCACATCGTCCCCTCGGACGCGCACAATTCGGCCAACCCCCCAGTGCGCAGATTGATCATCAACCAGGTTGAACGGCTGTACGTACACGGCGGCACCAAGGAAAGTCTCGGGTTCGGCGAGCCGATCCTGCGGCACTGGCGGAATAGGTTCGGTGCCGATGACAAGCAGACCCTGGCGCTGGCGGTCCAGATAGGCGCCGCGATGCGAACCGGCGGGCAGTGGGAAGAGGCGTGGAAGCTGCACTCTGACACCCTCGCCCGCCTCAAGGGCACAGTCGCCGAAATCGACCCCGTCTACCTGACGTGCGCCCGCGTCTACGGGATCGATCTTCGCCTGCTGGGCCGTTATGGTGACGCGCTGGAAAATGACCTGGCGCTGTTGCCGGTTTACGAACGTGAATTCGGTCTTGACCATCCCGACACCCTCCGGGTCCGCAACAACATTGGGGTTAGCCTGCGCTGCCTCGGCAGGTTCGACGATGCCCTTCGCTATGACGAGGAAACCCTGGCCGAACGGCTGCGGACGCTCGCCCCGAACGAGCACGGGACGTTGAGTTCCATGTTCGGGAAGTCACGTGATCTGCGGGGGCTTGGCCACTACGAGGAGTCGCTCGACCTGATCCGAGAGATCAACGAAACGCTCGAATCCAAGGGCGGGCCATGGCATCTGTTCCGGTTGCTGGTGGTCATCGACTTCAGCGTCGCGCTCCGGTATGCCGGTTACTACAACGAAGCTTTCACCCAGGGTGCCGCCAACCTCGAGCGCCACCGCTCCATCCTCGGGCCCGATCACCGCCAAACCCTGCAGGCGGCCACCAATCTCATCAACGACCACCGCGTCAACGAAGATTTGACCGGCGCCCATCGCTTGGGCGAGCAGACGCTCGCCGCCTGGGAGAAGATCGCCGGGCCAGACCATCCCAACACGCTGTCGACCTGCTCCAACCTCGCCACCGCGCTGCGGATGCGAGGCAACCCCAAGCGAGCTCGTGAGCTGAACGAACGCGCCTTGACCGGCTTTTGTGAGTTGTTCGGCGACGAACACCCCAGCACGCTCGTCACCATGCACAACCTCGCCAGCGATCTAGCCATGCTGGGAGAGGTGAAGCTCGCGCGGCAGATGGGAGAGCGGGCGCTGGAGATCAGCCGCAGCTACCGGCGGCCGCAGCACCCGTCCACGCTGGCCACCATGGCCAACCTTGCCCTGGATCGGCGGGCCGACGGAGATGTCGAAGGAGCCGACCTGCTGCGCGAGGAGGCGCTGGCCGGGTACCGGGCGTCCGAGCTCCCCGACCATCCGCACGCCAGGCTCGCACAAAACCAAGGGCGACTGAATCTCAACCTCGAGCCGATGCACGACTGATACGACCGACACGGCTATTGGCATGGCCATCGCCATGGGCATGCTCCCAGCGCGCTCGATGCTCCGCACCCGCGCGAGCCGCATACCGCTCCGCGGCCGGCGAGACCGGTTCCGTCATCCAAGGCTCGAGACGCTCGCGAATGCCGGTGGCGAAGGCCCGGCCGGTCGCCGTCAGACCGTCGGCGGCGCTCAGAGTCCGCGCCGCGTCGAAGGTGGCGCGCCGCCAACGGGCGAAGGCGGCCTCCGCCCGGCGCCGATCCTCAGGCGGCCCGGCGTTTCGCTCCTCGCGCCAGAACTCGGTGACCCCGAGAAAGGCGTAGCAGCCTTGGAGTAGTGCGGACAGGGGTCGTGGATCCTCGCGCCATGGTGCGTACCAGAGCCGTTTGTCGTAGGCCTGCGTCAGCGCGACCAGATCCTCGACCGCACCCAAGGTGAGATGTTGGAACTCATGGATCAGGGTTTCGGCGAGGATCAGCGAGTCATCCGGGAGAGACGTGGCGACCGCGCCGTACGTCCAGCCGGACGTCCCGCTGAATGGCGGCCCTGATGTCGGTCCCGCCAGGGGAACCAGCGTACGCACGCCCACCGCGAGTACTCGTGCCGACGACCGATGCCGATGCACAAGGATGCGCCACGCTACGGTGAGGCGATCACGCCATTCCCGTGGATTCGGCCGGGTGCGGCGACCGTACATGCCGAGGTAGGGATCCATCGCGTCAAGGTTCACGCTGAGCGCGAGCTCGCCGGCACGGACGCGCAGGTGA
The DNA here is from genome assembly GCA_035765195.1 of Streptosporangiaceae bacterium. Lineage (GTDB taxonomy): Bacteria > Actinomycetota > Actinomycetes > Streptosporangiales > Streptosporangiaceae > CALAED01. The sequence goes on along the minus strand of DASTYC010000024.1, from coordinate 1,095 downwards.
GGGATCAGAGTCCAGCGCGTCCCGTCGCGTACGCCAAGACCGGGGAAAAAGGTGTGACCGTTTCTGTCGGCCGGTGGACCGCATTCTCTGCCGACGCGAAAGGCGGCTCCTGCGGCGAGTTGGGCAAGGTAGTCGGCATCGGGTCGCTCGCCGCGGCGCATTCCTTCCAGACACGAGACCGCCCAGCTCCCGATCTGGGGAAGTGCCAGTAATTCATCCACCACATGGGGGTCTTGACTTTGGATCTCCGTGAGCAGCTCTACCGCCCGGGTGAGCGTCGCCACCGTGGACGCCGACTGAGTGCGGGCCGCTCGCCGGCGTACGGTTTCGACGAGTATCTGATGCTTGGCGAGCTGGGCGGCGTTCAGCCGTTGGGTCGTCTCCGCGGTGACGATGCCGCGCGCCAAGCCGGAAAGCTCCGTGTCGCGGAGCGGCCGGCTCACCCCCGCTCGCCTTGATGGACGTCGCCGCGCTGCCACAATCGGTCGGCGGGCCCGCGTGCTGCGACCAGCCGTTCGACCACCCGCTCGAGCAGCGCGTCGTCAAGCTCGGCGAGCCGACGGAGCGACATCGGAACCAGTTGGGTCAGGCCGGTGCCATCGTCGTGCCCCGACTCCATCATGGAGATGCCTCCTCGCCGCCCGCTGTCGCGATGATACGTCGCGGTTACCGAAGCCGAACAGCGATGGCGGCACGCGTGCGTACCCTTCGACGCGGCCGAGGTCAGCGCAGGGAGAACGGAACGCCATGTTGGCAGCCGGGACGCTGGCCGCCTGACTGCGCGAACACCCGGCGTGCAGATCGTCTGCCGCGAGCGTGCGGGAGCCTATGCCGAGCCTGTTCGCACCGCCGCGTCCGAGGCCACCCAGGTTCCACGTATGGATGAACCTGTGTGAGGCAGTCGAAAAGTGCCTCGTCGCCCACCGCGCATGCCTGGCCGAACTCGCCTCCGAGGTGTCGGCGGCGGCTGAAAAATGACCCCCTGTGGGCGCGCGAATCTTGACCCCCTCCAACCTCTGGAAGGTGATCAAGGTGGAGGAGTGGGCGGAGATCCGCCGGTTGCATCGGGCGGAGGGGATGCCGATCAAGGCGATC
>DASTYC010000023.1:0-199950 GCA_035765195.1 Streptosporangiaceae bacterium | reverse complement strand
TCAGCCGGGATCTCCTCGGCGTGCTCGCCGCAGATCGGGCAGTCCGGGTCGCGGCGGACCTTGAGCTCGGTGAAGCGGGTGCCGAGCGAGTCGTAGATCAGGAGGCGGCCGACGAGCGGCTCGCCGATGCCGGCGACGAGCTTGATGACCTCGTTCGCCTGCAGGAGGCCCATCTGTCCCGCCATCACGCCGAGCACCCCGTTGGCGCCGCAGCTCGGGGCGAGCTCGGGCGGCGGCGGGGTCGGGTAGAGGCAGCGGTAGCAGGGGCCCTCGTACGGGACGAAGGTCGAGATCTGGCCCTCGAAGCCGAGGATCGAGGCGGAGACGACCGGTTTGCGGAGGCGCACCGAGGCGTCGTTCAGCAGGTAGCGGGTCGGGAAGTTGTCGGCGCCGTCGACCAGGACGTCGTAGCCCTCGATGATCTCGAGGATGTTCGAGGCATCCAGGCGGGTCTGGTACTCGACCACCTCGACGTCGGGGTTGAGGGCGTTGATCGTCGCCTTCGCGGACTCGCTCTTGGGCCGCCCGACGCGCTCGGTGTTGTGGATGACCTGGCGCTGCAGGTTCGACTCGTCGACGACGTCGAAATCGATCACGCCGAGCGTGCCGACGCCCGCCGCGGCGAGGTACATCAGCGCGGGAGACCCGAGCCCGCCCGCCCCCACGCACAGCACCTTCGCGTTCTTGAGACGGCGCTGGCCCGCCATGCCAACGTCTGGGATGATCAGATGTCGCGAATAGCGGCGGACCTCGTCGACCGTGAGGGCATCGGCGGGTTCGACCAAAGGTGGCAGCGACACGATCAAGCTCCTGGCTGAGGTTTCGGTTGCTGGGGACATCATCCCCGTCCAGGCTCAACTCTGCCACGCCGTCCGGAATTCCCCGAACCGCGCGCGATCCCGCAGCACTCGCCACACGCCACACGCCACACGCCGCTCGCCGTACGCCGCCGCGGGCGACGTCCGGGCGGCTCAGGCCACGACGGCCGCGGGATACGTGTCCGCGAGCAGCGAGCGGAACTCCCAGGCGACGAGATCGGGCCGTTCCATCTGGGCGACGTGACCGACGTCCGGCAGCACGACGACCCGGGCGTTGCGGAAGATCCGCCCGGCCCGGCCGGCCATCCGCGCGTCCACGATGCGGTCGCGCCTGCCGTACACCAGCAGTGTGGGCGCCTCGACGCGTGCCGCGTCGCGCCACAGCGAGCGTGGTCCGCGGCGCAGGAACTCGGTGACGATCCCACGGGCGGCGCCCAGCACGGCCAGCGCGGCGTACTCAAGGTCGTCGCGCCGCCTGATCTCGTCGACCAGCTCGCGCAACCGGTCGGGATGCAGCAGCCGCGGGTTGGCGTAGATCATCTCGATCGACGCCATGACCCGTCGCTCCGCGGGCACGGCCAGCAGCCGCCGCAGCGCCCACGGGCCGACCCCCGGCACCGAGGCGACGGCGATCCGGGTCGGCGCGACGCGGGGCCGCAGGTCGGGCAGGGCCGGGGAGATCAGAGTGAGCGTCTTGACGAGATCGGGACGGCGCGCCGCCACACGGGTGACGATGGCGCCGCCCAGCGAGTTGCCGAACAGGTGCACCGGGCCATACCCCCGGCGCTCGATGAGCCTGGCCACCGTCCGGGCGTGCGAGTCGACCGAGTAGTCGTGATCGGGCGGCGGCGGCGAGAAGCCGAAGCCGGGCAGGTCGATCGCGTCGCCGGCCAGCACATCGGACAGGTGCCCCATGAGATCGGTCCAGTTGGTCGCCGAGCCGGCGAGACCGTGGACGTACACGCCGGTCTCCAGCCCGTCGCCCGTCGCGGCGCCGGCGCCGACCCTGGTGCCGGCCCTGGTGCCGTTGCCATTGCCTCCGGACACGGACCGAACGAAGACGGAACGACCCTCGCCCAGGGGGACCTCGGTCCCCGGCCAGATCGGAATCGGCTCACTCATGAGCTTGGCGATACCCACAACAGAGCACTTCGACGCACCGACCTCACGCACTCTTGCGGCCGCGGGCGGGCGTCTTCTTGCCGGTGCTCTTCTTTCCGTCGGACTTCTTGCCCGCGGGCGCCTTCTTGGCGGCGCCGTCCTTCGCCGCCCCGTTCCGCGTCCCGCCCGCGGCGCCGTCCTCGTCGCCGTCCTTGGCGCCGTCCTGGTCGCCGGACTTCCCGTCCGTGGCGCCGCGGCTCTTCTTCGCCGCCTCGACGCTCGCCCGCAGCGCGCTGAGCAGGTCGGCCGCGGCCGGCTCCTCCTCGGTGGGCGTCGGCTGGACGACCTCTCTGCCCTCGGCCTTGGCCTCGATGACCGCCTGCAGCGCCTCGCGGTAGGCGTCCTTGTAGTCGCTCGGGTCGAAGTCGCCGGCCATCGTCTCGATCAACGAGGTGGCCATGGCGAGCTCCTGGGACCGCACCTCGACGTCCTCCTCGAGGAACGGGAAGTCGGGGGTGCGGATCTCATCGGGCCACAGCATCGTCTCGAGCACGAACACGCCGTTCCGGACGCGCAGGGTGGCCAGCGACTCGCGCTGGCGCAGCGCCACCTTCACCACCGCCACCCGGCCGGAGCTTTCCAGGGCGTCGCGCAGCAGCACGTACGGCTTGTCGCCCTGCGCGTCCGGCTCCAGGTAGTAGGACTTGTTGAAGTAGATCGGGTCGACCTGGTCGACCTCCGCGAACTGCAGCACGTCGATGCGGCGGCTGGTGGACAGCGGCAGGTCGGCGAAGTCCTCGTCGGTGAGCACGACGACCTCGCCGCCGGGCAGCTCATAGCCCTTGGCGACGTCGGCGTAGGAGACCTCTTCGCCGCACACGGTGCAGACGCGCCGGAACTTGATGCGCCCGCCGTCCTTGCGGTGCACCTGATGAAAGGAAACATCCCGCTGCTCGGTCGCCGAGTAGACCTTGACCGGGATGGTCACCAGGCCGAAGGAGATCGCGCCCTTCCAAATGCTGCGCATGGAGAGTCCTTACCCACAGGGGCTTTCAGCATAGCTTCGCAAATCTGTTCGATATGTGCGATATGTCCCCTCTTGATCCTTTGACGCCCTGGTATCACGGAGCCTCAAGTGGGGCAAAAGGCTGACATGGGAGACCCTATGCCGAACCGTGTCGAGCCCATGCTCGCCACGACCGGCGACATTCCCTCCGACGCGGAACGCTGGGGGGTTGAGATCAAGTGGGACGGCGTGCGCGTCATCACGTACGTCTCCGGCGACGTCGTCCGGGCGACCGGACGGCGGGGCAACGACGTCGCCGATCGCTACCCCGAGGTCGCGGCCCTCGCCGACATGCTGCCCGGCCACCAGGCGGTGCTGGACGGCGAGGTGGTGGCGTTCGACCGCGACGGCCGGCCCAGCTTCGAGCATCTGCAACGCCGCATGCACGTCGCGCACCCGCCGCAGCGGCTGGTCCGCGAGGTGCCCGTCCGTTACGTCGTGTTCGACCTGCTCTACCTCGACGGGCACGCGACGTTCGACGTGCCCTACCGTGACCGGCGCGAACTGCTCGACGGGCTCGAGCTGGCGCACGGGCCGATCGAGTCCCCGTCCTTCCTGCACGGCGGCGACGTCCACCAGCTGACCGAGCTGCTCGACTTCACCCTCGAGCAGCGGCTCGAAGGCGTGGTCGCCAAGCGGCTGGACTCGCCGTACCGGCCGGGCCAGCGGGTCGGCTACTGGCGCAAGATCAAGAACTTCCGTACCCGGGACGTGGTGATCGGGGGCTGGAAGCCCGGCAAGGGTCGCCGCGCGGGCGGGGTCGGAGCGCTGCTGCTCGGCGTCTACGACGAGCGCGGGCTGCGGTTCACCGGCCACGTCGGCACCGGCTTCACCGACCGCATGCTCGACGAGCTCGCCGGCATGCTGGCGCCGCTGCGGCGCGAGACCAGCCCGTACGCCGACGAGGTGCCGCGCGAGTACGCGAGGGACGCGAGATGGGTGGAGCCGCGGCTGGCCGGGGAGGTGGCCTACACCATGTGGACCCAGGACGGCAGGATGCGCAACCCGTCCTGGCGTGGGCTGCGCCCCGACATCAGGCCCGAGGACGTACGGTGGAACGCCGAATCGTGATCGCCGATGCGGGAACCACCGACGGCGGGATCGCCGACAGCGGGATGGACCACCCGACATGAACAAGATCTGGGTCAACGTCGAGGGACGCCGGCTGAGCCTGTCCAACCTCGACAAGGTGCTCTATCCCAAGCACGGGTTCGCCAAGGGCGAGGTGATCGACTACTACACGCGCGTCGCGCCCGTGCTGCTCCCCCATCTGGCCGGTCGTCCCGCCACCCGCAAACGGTTCCCGGACGGGGTGGACGCCGAGTTCTTCTTCGAGAAGAACGCCCCCTCGCACACGCCGGAGTGGGTGCGGGTCGCGACGCTGCCGACGCCGGGCGGGCGGCACGAGTCGCTCGCCTACGTCGTGATCGACGACCTGCCGACGCTGGTGTGGTGCGCCAACCTGGCCGCGCTCGAACTGCACGTGCCGCAGTGGCGGATCGGGCCCAAGGACGAGGTGCACGAGGCGGACCTGCTGGTGTTCGACCTCGATCCCGGACCGCCCGCGACCTACGTGGAGTCGTGCCGGGTGGCCTGCCTGCTGCGTGACCTGCTGAGCGCCGACGGGCTCGAGGTGTATCCGAAGACGAGCGGCAAGAAGGGCCTGCACCTGTACATCCCGATCGAGGAGACGGAGCCGAGCCGCACGTCGGCCTACGCCAAGGCGGCCGCCGAACGCCTCGCCGCCGAGCACCCCGACCTCGTCGTCAGCCGCATGGACAAACGGCTGCGCAAGGGCAAGGTCTTCGTCGACTGGAGCCAGAACAACGGCGCCAAGACCACTGTCGCGCCGTACTCGCTGCGAGCCGCTGACGAACCCGCGGTGTCCACCCCGGTGACCTGGGACGAGGTCGACGGCTGCACCGCGGTGCCCGTCTTCGAACCCGCCGACGTGCTGGCGCGGATCGAGCGCGACGGCGACCTGCTCGCCCCGCTGGTGGACGGCGACCGCCATCGCCTGCCATGATCCTCAAGATCGTTCCGAGAATCCCCCCGTCGTTGTGCGCCATTGGCGACGTCGTCACCGTGCGCCCGACGTACGGTGATCTCATCGGGTGCGCGTGCCGGACGCGATCGGGCCGGCACGTGGTTAGCGAACGGCGGAACAGGGGGAGGGGGACCTCATGAGCGAGCAGGACGCCGAGGCGATGGGTCTGGAGACACCGGAGGGCGACGCGGTGGAGCAGCACACGCCGCTGCGCGACGACGACCAGAACGACGATCGGATCGAGTGGACGGCGCAGGTGCCCTTCGACGTCAACGAGGCCGACGCCGCCGAGCAGAAGCGTCTGGTGGAACTGGACGAAGACGACTACCGGTGACACGCTCGTTCGATGGGCAGGGCGAATCGCGGTTGGCGATCTCGCCATGGATCGCGCCGCGTTCACGGGCCCGGAGTATTACCCGCGCGTAGGATGTGGGTCCGAGTCCCGTCCAGTCCCCGCGGGGTCCCGTCCGTCGCACGACCATGAGGGAGAGGGTGCGGTGACCACTACACCGGAGGCCCGTCCGCGAGGCACGCGACTGCCTCGACTGGCCCGCCGGCGGCAGTTGCTCGGCGCCGCTCAGGAGGTCTTCGTCGCGCAGGGCTACCACGCCGCCGCGATGGATGAGATCGCCGAACGCGCCGGAGTCAGCAAGCCGGTGCTGTACCAGCACTTCCCCGGCAAGCTTGAGCTGTACCTGGCATTGCTCGACGAGCACGCCGAGGCCCTCGTCAAGATCGTGCGCGAGGCGCTGGAATCGACCACGGACAACAAGACGCGCGTGCAGGCGAGCATGCAGGCGTTCTACGACTTCGTGGCGAGCGAGGGCGAGGCATTCCGGCTGATCTTCGAGTCCGACCTGCGCAACGTCGCGCCCGTCCGGGCCAGGCTCGAACGCGCCAACCACCAGTGCGCCGAGATGATCGCCAAGGTCATCCAGCAGGACACCAACGCCCCCAGCGACGAGGCGTACCTCCTCGGCATGGGTCTGGTCGGCATGGCCCAGGTCAGCGCCCGCTACTGGTTGTCCCAGCAGCGCGCCGTCCCCAAGGAGGACGCCGGGCGGATCATCTCGCGGCTGGCCTGGCGCGGCATCAGCGGTTTCCCGCTCACCACCTGACCGGCACCGCTCACCACCCCGCGGGTTCCGCGCCCAGCGAACACGTGGGCCCGCCGAGATCATCGGCGACGTGTCACGATGAATGCGCACGAACATCGGAGCGTCGCGGCCGCCGGGCCGAAGACGCCTAAGCGTCGCCGGAGGGGACCATCGTGCAGGTGCGGGTGGGGGTCCAACTCGTCCCCAAGGAGCTCGTCGTGGAGACGAAACAGTCCGCCGACGAGGTCCAGCAGGCGCTCGGCGACGCGCTGGAGTCGCCCACGGGGCTGTTCGTGCTGAAGGACGTGCGGGGCGGCAGGATCGTCATCCCGGCCCAACACGTCGGTTACCTCGAGATCGCCGAAGAGGAAAATCGCCAGGTCGGCTTCGGCACGTTGTAACGCAGTACGTCCCGCGGTTGTTTAAGCCGCCTTCGGCGGGCATATCCATCGCACCCGCCGGTCCGAGGGCTGACCGGTGCTTGGTAACTGACCGTGGGGCCTCGTTTTGTGTGTGGGAGCACGGCCCCACGGTCGGGCCCTTGACAACTGGTTCACGATTTGCTGACTCACCATGCTGACTATTGACCGATATCGGCCAGTTCAGCCCCTCCGGGGGCTTGACGTCACGCCACTCCATCGTCCCGCTGACGTCCCGCTGAGCCACGTCCCGGCGCCCATCGGAACGACGGTCGCGGGGCATGTCACACGCCACGGAATGGACACGAAGGGCTCCGCGTTGCATAAGGTGAAGCGTGCAATGGCGCGGATCCGCGGTTCAGCGGTACACTCCGTCGCGGACTGTGACCGCACGCAACCGACCGGTTGCACACCCCTGATACCGGTCAAAATCCATACGATGATCGACGGCTGGTCCCTACCGCGCGAGCGCGCGGGCTTCGAAAACAGCTCGGCGAGGCGCAAGGCGCCCCGCCGCGCCTTCGCAGCGCCGCGGTCCGGAAGGTCGACCCCGCACCATGGAGGCTGGAAGCCCTGACTACGTTTCATGAACTCGGGGTCAGTCCCGAGATTGCCGATGCACTCGAGACCGAAGGCATCGTCGAACCATTCCCCATCCAGTCGCTGGCGCTGCCAATCGCGCTGAGCGGCCACGACATCATCGGCCAGGCCCGCACCGGCACCGGCAAGACGCTCGCGTTCGGCATCCCGCTGCTGCAGCGCATCCGGCACGGCGGGCGGCCGCCGCGCGCGCTCGTCGTCGTGCCGACCCGCGAGCTGGCTCTCCAGGTCACCGACGACCTGCTGATCGCCGGCGGCAAGCTGGGCAGCCGGGTGCTGTCGGTCTACGGCGGTCGCGCGTACGAGCCGCAGATCGAGGCGCTGCGCGAGGGCGTCGACGTCGTCGTCGGCACCCCCGGCCGCCTGCTCGACCTGGTCGGCCAGCGGTATCTCGACCTGTCCACGGTCGAGGTCCTGGTCCTCGACGAGGCCGACCGCATGCTCGACCTGGGCTTCCTGCCCGACATCGAGCGAATCATCGAGCTGGTGCCCGACCAGCGGCAGACCATGCTGTTCTCGGCCACCATGCCCGGTGAGATCGTCACGCTCTCGCGCCGCTACCTGACCCGTCCCACCAACGTACGGGCCGAGTCGCACACCGAGTCGGCGGCGGCCCCGGCGGTCGTCCAGCACGTGTGGCAGGCGCATCAGATGGACAAGCCCGAGCTGCTCGCCCGCATCCTGCAGGCGCGCGGCCGCGGCCTGACCATGGTGTTCTGCCAGACCAAGCGGGCCTGTGACCGCGTCGCCGAAGACCTCTCCCGCCGCGGTTTCGCCGCCGCGGCCGTGCACGGAGACCTCGGGCAGGGCCAGCGCGAGCGCGCGCTGCGGGCGTTCCGGGCCGGCAAGATCGACGTGCTGGTCGCCACCGACGTCGCGGCCCGCGGGCTCGACGTCGACGACATCACGCACGTCATCAACTACGAGTGCCCCGAGGACGACAAGGCCTACGTGCACCGCGTCGGGCGCACCGCCAGGGCCGGCAAGACCGGCATCGCGGTGACCCTGGTCGACTGGCGAGACCTGCAGCGCTGGAAGATCATCAACGCCGCGCTCGAGCTTCCGTTCACCGGCCCGGAGGAGACCTACTCCACCTCCGAGCACCTGTACGCGGCGCTCGACATCCCCGCCGACTCGACCGGCACGCTGCCCAGCGACAGGCGCGACCGCGCCGGCCTCGCGGCCGAGGAGCTCGAGGACATCGGCGAGACCGGCCGGACGAGGTCGCAGTCCGGCGAGCAGACCCGCTCGAGTGGCCGTGGCCGCCGGCGCGAGCGCCTCCCGCGACGCCGCACGCGCGGCGGCCGCCCGGTCGACTCCGGCCGTTCCGCCGCCGACGGCGCCGCGACGACCACCGAGCAGGCGGCGAAACCGGCCGCAGAGCAGACCCAAGAGCCGGCCCGCGACGCCGCGGCCGGCGACGCCCCGCGGCCTCGCCGCCGGCGCCGTCGCCGCACCCGCCGGGCGACCGGCCAGGGCGGCTCTCAGGAGAACTCCGACTGAATCGAGGTGACCCCGGCGGCCACCGCCGCACGCGGATCCGCCGGGCCGCTCACGCCACTCGCGGCTCCCGGTGCTCTGCCCCGGGCCGGCTCGTGTGCCCGGCTCAGAACGGCAGCCGGCGGCCGGTCGACAGCGCGCGCAGCTTGTCGGGGTTGGCCACGACGTGGATGGCGCTGATTCGGCCCGCGTCGTCGAGATCGACGGTCAGCGCCGAGATCGGGCCGTCCGGGCCGTTGATCACGATGCCGGGGACCCCGTTGAATTCGATGGTCTCGAAGCTCATGTTCTCGGCGGCGACCCCCACGTACGGGCGTCCCCGGATGCCGAGCAGCCAGCGGCCGACCTTGTCGGCTCCCGTGATCGTCCGGTGCGGCGCGGGCACCTTGCCGCCGCCGTCCGTCCACAGCGTGACGTCCGGCGCGAGGACCTCCATCAACGCGTTGATGTCTCCGCCGAGCGTGGCGTCGATGAACCGCGACGTGGCGAGCCGCCGCTCCTGCCTGTTCGTCTGAAACCGCGGCCGGCGCGCCTGGACGTGCTCGCGGGCGCGGTGCGCCAGCTGCCGCACCGAGGACTCCGAACGGTCCAGGACCTCGGCGATCTCGGCGTACGAATAGCCGAACACCTCGCGCAGCACGAAGACCGCCCGCTCCAGCGGGCTCAGCGTCTCCAGCACGACCAGCATCGCCATCGACACCGACTCGGCCATGTCGACGTCCTCCCCGGCGCCCGGCGTGGTGAGCAGCGGCTCGGGCAGCCATGGTCCGACATAGGACTCGCGCTGTACCTGCGCCGACCGCAGCCGGTCGAGGGCGAGGTTGGTGACGATCCGCACGAGGTAGGCCCTCGGCTCGGCGACATCCGAACGATCGTCGGCCGACCAGCGCAGCCAGGCGTCCTGGACGACGTCCTCGGCGTCGGCGGCGGTGCCCAGCATCCGGTAGGCCACCGCGAACAGCAGGTTGCGGTGTTCTTCGAAGACATCGGTCACAGGGCCCATCATCGCGCGCGTTCCGCTCTCGCCTATCTCCGGTCACCTCCTACGACGGGACCGGGTGGCAGGTTGTGACATGGCGGCCATGCCGAGTCAGGATGAGTCCCGTGATCATGGGTAGCCTGCTCACATGAGCGGGTCCACCGCACGGGTATTCATCGCACGGCTCGCCGGTATCGCCGTGTTCGACCCCGCCGGCGATCAGGTGGGCCGGGTGCGCGATGTCGTGGTGGCGTTGCGCGTCGGCGACCGGCCGCCCCGGGTGCTCGGCCTGGTCCTGGAGGTCCATCCCCGCCGTCCGGTGTTCGTGCCCATCACCCGCGTCACCACGATCGAGGCCGACGCGATCATCTTCGACGGGCGCCTCAACGTCCGCCGCTTCCAGCAGCGCGCGACCGAGACGCTCGCGCTCGGCGAGATGCTGGACCGTACCGTCGTCCTCACCGAGACCGGCGAGCGCGTCACCGTGATCGACGCGGCGATGGAGCAGACCCGCACCCGCGACTGGCTGATCACCAAGGTCGCGGTCCGTCGCGTCGGGCGCGGGCTGCGGCGCCGCAGCGGCGAGACCATCGTGGTCGACTGGGACGCGGTGACGGGGTTCGCCGCCGAGGAGCACGGGCAGGGCGCCGCCAGCCTCATCGCCGCCTTCGAGCGGCTGAAGCCCGCCGACCTGGCCAACGTCATCCACGAGCTGTCCGCCAAGCGGCGCGGCGAGGTCGCGGCCGCGCTGAACGACGAGCGGCTCGCCGACGTGCTCGAGGAACTTCCGGAAGACGATCAGGTCGAGATCCTCGGCAAGCTCGACGCCGACCGCGCCGCCAACGTGCTCGAGGCCATGGGACCCGACGACGCCGCCGACCTGCTCGGCGAGATTCCGTCTGAGCGCCGCGAGCAGTTGCTGACGCTGATGGCGCCCGAAGAGGCCGAGCCGGTGCGCAGGCTGCTGTCGTACGCCGAGGACACGGCCGGCGGCCTGATGACCACCGACCCGGTCATCGCCCCGCCGGACGCCACGGTCGCCGAGGCGCTCGCGCAGATCCGCAACCCCGACCTCAACCCGGCCCTGGCCGCCCAGGTCTACGTGTGCCGGCCGCCGATGGAGACCCCGACGGGGCGTTTCCTCGGCACGGTCCACTTCCAGCGGCTGCTGCGCGAGCCGCCGTCGACGCTGGTCAGCGGCATCGTCGACGACGAGCTCGCGCCGCTGCGGCCGACGTTGACGCTCGAGGCCGTCGCGAGCTTCCTGGCCACCTACAACCTGGTCGCCTCCGCCGTGGTGGATGACGACGGCCGGCTGCTCGGCGCCGTCACCGTGGACGACGTGCTCGACCACCTGCTGCCCGACGACTGGCGGGAGACGGTGATGGACGCCGTCGCCGAGCGATCCGTCGACCCCGCGGACGAAGCCGAAGAAGAGGCGGTCCGGAGCAAGCCATGACCATCGTCACGCCCGCGCCCCCGCGGCCCGCCGATTCCGCCCTGGAAGCCCGCGCCCACAGCGCGCCGAGGGAAGCCCGCGCCTACAGCGCGCCGAGGCTTGCGCGGGAAACATGAGCACGCCCATGAAGGGCAGGGCCCGCCTCGATCAGCCGCGCGAGGTGCGGCGGTCGCTGCTGCCGCGGCCGCAGTACGACCCCGAGTCGTTCGGGCGGTTCGCGGAACGCTTCGCGCGGTTTCTGGGCACCGCGCGGTTCATCGTCTACATGACGATCTTCGTCGTCGTGTGGATCGGGTGGAATCTCGCGGCGCCGTCCGCCCTGCGCTTCGACCCTTTCCCGTTCATCTTTCTCACGCTGATGCTGTCGCTGCAGGCGTCGTACGCCGCGCCGCTGATTTTGCTGGCGCAGAACCGGCAGACCGACCGGGACCGGGTGCAGTACGAACAGGACCGGGCACGAGACGAGCGGTCGATCGCCGACACCGAGTACCTCAGCCGCGAGATCGCCGGGCTGCGCATCGCGATGAGCGAGGTCGCCACCCGCGACTTCCTGCGCTCCGAGCTTCAGCAGCTGATGAAGGAGTTCGACGCCCACAACGGCCGGCGGGAACAGGTGCGGCAGGCCGGGCGGCCGCGCCGCGACGGCGACGGTCATGTCGGCTGAACCGCGCGTGCCGCCCTCAGTGTTCGAGTTTGTCGAGGATCGCGGCGAACTGCCGGAACTCGGCCGCGTCGAGGCGGCTCAGCACGAAGGTCCGTACGCCCTCCTGATAGGTGGGCGTCGCCGCGCACAGCCGCTCCCGTCCGGCCTGCGTGATCACGGCGAACAGACCGCGCGCGTCGCTCTCGCAGGACACCCGGTCGATCAGGCCGTCGCGTTGCAGCCGGTCGGCCAGCCTGGTCAGCCCGCTGCGCGACAGCATGACCCGGTCGGCCAGGTCGTTCATGCGCAGCCGGCCGGAAGGGGCTTCGGCGAGGTGGACGAGGACGTCGTAGGAGCCGAGCGACAGATCGTGTTCGCCGAGCAGATGAGCCTGCAGACGCCGGGAGAGCAACGCCTGAACGCGGAGCAAAGTCCGCCAGACCTCGAGCTCTTCGGCAGAGATCGTTTCCGGCAGGGTGGTGGCCACGTTGTCCGATGGTAAGGCTCCGCGGGTGGGTTCGCCGGGGGGCGTACAGAGTTCATACCATGTGGACATGGCCACCCCCACGACCGAGCAGGTGACCGCGGCGCTCGCGACTGTAATCGATCCCGAGATCCGCCGGCCCATCACCGAACTCGACATGATCAAGGGCGTCAACGTCGCCGCCGACGGCTCTGTAGCGGTCGGCGTCTACTTGACCGTCGCCGGCTGTCCCATGCGCGACAAGATCACCACCGATGTCACCGGCGCGGTCTCCAAGCTGCCCGGGGTCACCGGGGTGCGAGTCGAGCTCGACGTGATGAGCGAGGAGCAGCGAAAGAACCTGCAGACCAAGCTGCGCGGCGACGCGGGTCCCGCGCGCGAGATCCCGTTCGCCAAGCCCAGCTCGCTGACCAAGGTGTACGCGGTGGCCAGCGGCAAGGGCGGGGTCGGCAAGTCGTCGATCACGGTCAACCTGGCGGCCGCGCTGGCCGCGTCCGGCCGCAAGGTCGGGGTCGTCGACGCCGACATCTACGGCCATTCGGTGCCGCGCATGCTGGGGGTGACTACCCGGCCGACCAAGGTCCAAGACATGATCATGCCGCCGTCGGCCTATGACGTGAAGGTCATCTCGGTCGGCATGTTCACGCCCGGCAACTCCCCGGTGGTGTGGCGCGGGCCGATGCTGCACCGCGCGCTGCAGCAGTTCCTCGCCGACGTGTACTGGGGCGACCTGGACGTCTTGTTGATGGACCTGCCGCCGGGCACCGGCGACATCGCCATCTCCGTGGCGCAGCTGGTCCCGACGGCGGAGATCCTCGTCGTGACCACCCCGCAGAAGGCCGCGGCCGAGGTCGCCGAGCGGGCCGGGGCCATCGCCTCGCAGACGCACCAGCAGATCGTCGGCGTGATCGAGAACATGTCGTACCTGCCCTGCCCGCACTGCGGCGAGCGCACCGACGTGTTCGGCACCGGCGGCGGCGAGTCGGTCGCCGACGCGCTGACCCGCACGCTGGGGGCCCGGGTCCCGCTGCTGGGTCAGGTGCCGATCGACCTGCGGCTGCGCGAAGGCGGCGACGACGGCAGGCCGCTGGTGCTGGCCGAGCCCGACGCCCAGGCCGCCAAGGAGCTGCGCATGATCGCCGACAAGCTCTCCGGCCGTTCCCGCGGTCTCATCGGACGCCAGCTCGGCCTGTCCCCCACCCGCCGGTAGGCCGTGCGCCGACCGGTTACCTGCGCGTTCGGCGCGGGTTACCGGTCGGCCTTGCGGTGTTTGGCGCCGATCATGAACGGCCGCTTGGCGGTCGTCGTTGCGGGCGTGGGCACCGGCCGTACGGCCGCGTAGTCGGCGGGGTGGTCGGTGGTCGCCTCGCCGGTGGGGGCGAGGCGGATGATGTATGAATCACGCGCCCACCGCGCGGCCTGCTCCTGATCGCCGTTGAGCCGTTCCCTGGCCAGCACGGGCACCACGGCGTCCCACTCGTCGGTCTCGGGCTCGATCTCGGTCACCTCGGCGACCCAGGTGACGAGCCGGACGCCCTTGTCCTTGCTGCCCACGATCACCGTGACCTGCTCGGACTCAGGCAGCCCGGGCAGCGGCTGCTCGCCCTCGCCGCCGGTCAGCACGTACGCCGCGCCCTCGTACCAGATGTGCCAGGCCGCCCGGGGACGCGGCAGTCCCGGCAGCGCGAGCCACAGCACGCCCGACTTCTTGGTCGCCTCCTCGATCAGGGCGGCATGGAAGTCGTTCATCCCGGCAGCCTCTCACAGGGCGCGGGCGGTACGGACGCACGCCCGGCGGGCGCACGCCCGGTGGCAGGGAGTCGCCACGAGCACGCGGCCTAGAATTTGGTTCGGTCGACCTGGGAGGAACGGCATGTCTCGGCTCGCGCGGACCGACGGCCTCACCGACGTCCAGCAAGAGATCATCGACACCGTCCGCGCCTTCGTGGACAAGGAGATCCTGCCGGTCGCGGCGGCGCTCGAGCGCGACGACACCTACCCGGCGGAGATCGTCGACGGCATGCGCGAGATGGGGCTGTTCGGCCTCATGATCCCGGAGGAGTACGGCGGGCTCGGCGCCTCGCTGCTGACCTACGCGCTGGTCGTCGAGCAGCTCGCGCGCGGCTGGATGAGCGTCTCCGGGATCATCAACACGCACTTCATCGTGGCCTGGATGATCATGCACCACGGCACTGACCGGCAGCGGGCGGACTACCTGCCGCGGCTGGCCTCGGGTGAGGTGCGGGCCGCCTTCTCGATGTCCGAGCCCGGCTGCGGGTCCGACGTGTCGGCCATCAGGACGAGGGCGGTCCCCGACGGCGACCACTACGAGATCACCGGGCAGAAGTACTGGCTTACCAACGGCGCGACGGCCAACCTGGTGGCGACGCTGGTGAAGACCGATCCCGCGGCGGGACACCGGGGCATGACGACGTTCCTGGTCGACAAGGAGCCCGGGTTCGGCGAGGTCGCGCCCGGGCTGCGCGTGCCGGGCAAGATCGACAAGATGGGCTACAAGGGCGTCGACACCACCGAGCTGCTCTTCGACGGCTTCCGGGTGCCGGCGGCCCAGATCCTCGGCGGCGCGCCCGGGCGCGGCTTCTTCCACATGATGGACGGCGTCGAGGTCGGCCGCGTCAACGTCGCCGCGCGCGGCTGCGGCGTGGCGCTGCGCGCCTTCGAACTGGCGATCTCCTACGCCCAGCGGCGTGAGACGTTCGGCAAGGCGATCGCCGACCATCAGGCCGTACGGTTCCGGCTGGCCGAGATGGCGACCAAGGTCGAGGCGGCGCACCAGATGATGGTGATGGCCGCTCGGCGCAAGGACTCGGGGGCCAGGAACGACCTCGAGGCGGGCATGGCCAAGTACCTCGCCAGCGAGTACTGCAAAGAGGTCGTCGAGGACGCCTTTCGTATCCACGGCGGCTACGGCTACTCCACCGAGGCCGAGATCGAGCGGCTCTACCGGGAGGCGCCCATGCTGCTCATCGGCGAGGGCACGGCCGACATCCAGAAGATGATCATCGGTCGCCAGCTGCTGGAGGAGTACGCGGCCCGCTGACCGGCGGCCCTGGCGGCGAGATCAGCGGCCGTACGGCTGGTGGCCGTTGGGACGGGCGTCGGCGTCGGCGCCGAACATCTTCGTCCACTCGGCCGAGCCCTGCCCCTGCTGCGCGGGCGGCTGCTGCTGGCCGTAGCCCTGCTGCCCGTAGTCGGCCTGCCCGCCGTGGGGCTGAGCCTGCCCGTAGGGGTCCGGCTGCCCGTAGGGCGGCTGCTGCTGGCCGTAGTCGGGCTGCGCGCCGCCGTACGGCTGCTGGGGCTGCTGCGACGGGTACCCCGGCTGGCCGCCGTAGGGTCCTTGCGGCTGAGGCTGTTGCGGATACGCCTGCTGCCCATAGCCGGGCTGCCCGTAATCCGGCTGGCTGTAATCCTGCTGCCCGTAGCCGGGCTGGCCGTACTGCTGCTGGCCGTAGCCGGCGGACTGCCCGTACTGCTGCTGCCCATAGGGCTGCTGGCCGTAGCCCTGCTGCTGCCCGTACGCCTGCTGGTCGTACCCCTGCTGGCCGTAGGACTGCCCGTCGTAGGCCGGACCGCCCCAGCCCTGCTGCGGCACCTGGCCCTGCTGGCCGGCGAACTGCGCGTGCCACTGCTGCATCGCGTAGACCTTGCGGTCGAACTCGTGGTCCGGCATCGACCAGTAGTGCAAAGGAGCCCACGTACGGCGCCGCCCTCCGTGGACGAACTCGATGGACGTGCGCCGCTGGAAGAAGAACGTCGTCGGCTGGATGGCGCGCACCTCGTGCCAGCCGTGGGTGGCGGTGGTCCAGCCGTGCAACGTGATGCCCTGCGCGGTGAGCGTCACCCCGAACCGGGCGAGCCAGAAGTAGTAGAAGCCGAAGATTCCCGCGACGAGAAGCGCGAGGAAGGCGCCGCCGCCGAAGCCGACGGCCGCTCTGAGCAGCGCGATCAGCACCCAAAAACCCGCCAGCACGATGTAGATGACGCGCTGCCGGGCTTCCAGCCGAAACTCAAGGCGTTGCACGCTGCCGACCCCCTCTTTGCCGCTTGTTGAACCGCGCTCGGGAGTGGCCACTCTATCGATGATGTGGATCTGTCACGTCGTGTGGTCGCCGCGTGGATCCGTCGTCCATCCGTCCGGCCGCCCGAGCCCATCCCCATCATGGGGCAATACACCCCAATCGGTCAGCGCTTCGAGGAGTCCGGGGGTCGTCGGCAGCGCACGCAGCTCGGCGTCGTCCACCCAGCGGACGTCCGCGGCGTCGTCGCCGGGCCGCAGCGTGCCGCCGACGGGCGTCGCGGTGTACTCGTAGATGTCGTACACCACGTCGCCGAGACCCGGCCGCGCCACGACCGCGATCAGGTCGCCGGCCTCGGCGCGCAGGCCGGTCTCCTCGCGCAGCTCCCTGACGACCGCGACGGCGTCGGACTCGCCCGGCTCGACCCGGCCGCCGGGCAGCGACCACAGCCCCTCACCGGGCGGATGACCGCGGCGGATCAGCAGCAGCCTGCCTTCGTCGTCGCGTACCACCGCGCCCACACAACGCACCCGCACGCGGTCAAGTATCTCCCCAGAACCTTGACGTGACGACGGTCAGCGACGACCGTGAGTAATCGTGAGGTCGGAGCCGGTGTGTGCGCGCTGCGGCGGGCCGGTGCGCGCCCCGAACTACTGGTCCAGCGACTGGACCTGCCCCGTGCATGGCGCGGTCCTGCCGCTGCAACCCCCTAAAGGCCCGTCCAGCCAAGGACTCAAAGGCGCGCTACGTGACGCGCGCGTGCCGCTCTGGGTGCCGTGGCCGCTGCCGCTGAGCTGGCTCGTCACCGGCTTCGCGGACGCGGGCGACGAACGCTCCGGGTCGCGGGCCTGCGTCGTGGCCCTGTCCGGGCCCGCCCTGCTGAGCGGCCCCGCCGACATGTTGCTCATCGCCGAGGAGCTGGGGGTCGGCCTCGGCGCGTACGTCGCCGGGCTGGACGGCCCCGATCCCGGCGGGGTCTTCGACGCGTCGCCGCCCCACGCAAAGGCCGCAATACGCGGACATCCCGTGCCCTTGTGGGCCATTCCGAATGCCCCAGAGGACCGGGCGGTCTACGTCGGCGAAGCGCTGGGGCATTGGCTGTGGGCGGTGCTATGGCCGAGCGATGCGGGCCTGCTCCTGCTCGAGGAGCTGAATCTGCGCGACCTGCGCGATTCAGACATGGAGCCGGACCTCCCGTACGGCGCCATGTGCCCGCGGCTGCCGTGAGGCGCTCTCTGGGCGAAATAGGGATAGGGTGCTGAGCCGTGGATGCCCGGATCGAACAGGTCGTGACGTCAGGCAAATGCGTCATCGACGACGAGGAATACGACGTCGAGAACAACACGTGGGTCGTCGGCGACGACGACGCGGTCATCGTGATCGACCCGGCGCACGACGCCGAGGCGATCCTCAAGGTGGTCGGCGAGCGTGAGGTCATGGCGGTGATCTGCACGCACGGACACGACGACCATCTGAGCGCGGCGGTCGAGGTCGCCGAGGCCGACGACGAGGACCCGGCGCCGATCGCGCTGCACCCTCGCGACCGGTTGCTGTGGCGCCGTTACTTCCGCCGGCTGGCCGACGAGGGCGGCGAGGACGCCGAGTTCATGCGCGACCTCACCCCCGACATCGACATCGAGGACGGCGGGGTGTTCGAGATCGCCGACGCGCAGCTCGAGGTGCTGCACACCCCCGGGCACACCCCGGGCAGCATCTGCCTCTACAGCGAGCAGCTCGGCGCGCTGTTCTCCGGCGACACCCTGCACAAGGGCAAGCCGGGCGAGGTCGGCGGCGTCTACCCCGACCTGCAGACTCAGCTCAACTCCATCGGCACCCTGCTCGGTCCGCTGCCCAAGGACACCCGCGTGCTCCCCGGCCACGGCGAGGAGACCACCGTGGGCGACGAGGACGCGCGCTGGGAGAGCTGGCACGCCCTCGCCAACGAGCCTGACGAGTGACGACCGGCCCGCCCGGCGCAAGGCGCGCGGGGCGACGGGCGGCCGAACCAACGTGATCAGGGCGCCGTTCCCCGGCCGAGGGGGGCGGGCGCGCGTGCACACGACACGGGAGTGGGGAGCGTCGTGGCGGCCGAGCAGCTGGGGCTCGAAGGCATGCCGAGGCGGCTGTACGTCTGCACGCCGTCGCGGCTGAACGCCTGGCTCGACTGCCCGCGCCGCTACCGCATGACCTACCTCGACCGGCCGCCGCCGCCCAAGGGCGCGCCGTGGGCGCACAACAGCCTGGGCGCGAGCGTGCACAACGCGCTGGCGGCCTGGTGGCGGCTGCCGCTGCCCGAGCGGACGACCGAGATGGCGGGGAGCCTGCTGCTGCGCGGTTGGCTCACCGAGGGCTACCGCGACGCCGAGCAGGCGGCCGAGTGGCGCGAGCGCGCCAGGGCCATGGTGGAGCGCTACGTCGCCGGGCTCGATCCGGCCGATGAGCCGATCGGCGTGGAACGCACCGTGGCGACCCGCACGGACCTCATCGCGGTCTCCGGGCGCGTCGACCGGCTCGACGTACGGGACGCCGAGGTGGTGGTCGTCGACTACAAGACCGGCCGGCACGTGCTCACCGCGGCCGACGCCCGCGGCTCGCTGGCCCTCGCCCTGTACGCGGTGGCGGCCGCCCGGGTGCTGCGCCGCCCCTGCCGCCGGGTCGAGCTGCACCACCTGCCCACCGGCGCCGTGGTGGCCTGGGACCACACCGACGAGTCGCTGCGGCGGCACCTGACGCGGGCCGAGCGGATCGCGCAGGAGTGCGCCGACGCCGACGAGGCGTTCCGGGCCGGGCTGCCCGCCGGCCGCGTCGACGAGGTCTTCCCGCCCCGGACCGGCGGCCAGTGCTCCTGGTGCGACTACGCACGGCACTGCCCCGAGGGTCAGCGGGCCGCGCCGCGCAAGTCATCGTGGGCCGGCCTCGCCACGCCCGACTGACCCGCCGTCACGAAGACCGTTCGGCCTCGGCCCAGAACGTGGTCAGCATGCTCGCGGTCGTCTCTGGCGCCTCGACGGCCGGCGAGTGCGCCGCGCCGGGGATGACCGCCTTGCGCGCGGCCAGCCGGTCGGCCATCTCGGCCTGCACCCGCGGCTCCCATACGTCGTCGTCCTCGCCGTACAGCACGAGCGCGGGCAGGCCGCTGGCGCCGATCACCTTGGCGAGGGCGTCGACGCGGTCGGGGGCGGAGACGAGCTCATTGATCATGCCGGTCAGTCCCGCCGGCGCGTTGCCCAGCATCCGCTCGCGGAGGAAGGCGACGATCTCGGGAGCCCGGCCGTCCGCCACCGCTTCGGGTTCGAGGTAGGTGTCCCAGATGTGGGCGACTTCGAAGCTGGTGAGCGCCTCCCGCAACGCGCGGGCGCGTTCGGCGGACGACCCGTCGACCGCCGCCGGTCCCGACCCCATCAAGGTGACCGAGGCCAGCCTGGCCGGCTCGGCGATCGCGACCTCGCGGCCGACCAGACCGCCGAAGGAGTGCCCGACGAGGTGCACGCCGGCGGACCCGAGGGCGTCGAGCACGGCGGCGATGTCGGCGGCGAGCTCGGCGCAGGTGTAGGCGGCCGGATCGTCGGGGCCCGGCGTCTCGTACTGCCCTCGCTGGTCGATGGCGATCACGCGACGGCCGTCCTTGGTGAGGGCCGGCAGCACCGCGATGAAGTCCTCCTTGCTGCCGGTGAAACCGGGTACGAGCAGGGCCGGACGGCGTTCGGGCGCACGCGACCCCGGCACGGCCTCCAGCGCCGCGAACCTGCCCCGCGCGGTGTCGATGTCGAGTCGGCGCACACCGGGCGGCGGAGTGAGGAACGGGGGTGCGCTCACGGCCCGCCACCATAACAAATGGGTTGATAGCGTCGCCCTATGGAGGTTCGCCCCGCAGAGCACCCCCGAGCCGCGCGGGAGCCCCAAATGAGCGTGTCGCAGGCGCGCGCCCATAGCGCGCCGAGGCCTGCGCGGGAGACACAGTGACCGCGATCTCGGCGCACCGGGCCGGGGAGTCCGAGGAGGCCTACGAGGCGGCGGCCGCGGTGGGCGCCGACTACGTCGAGATCGACGTGCGCCGCACCGGCGACGGCGAACTGGTGGCGCACCACGACGATCGGGTGCGCGGGCTGCGGCTGGCCGGAGCGTCCTACCGTGAGCTGTGCGTGGCCGCGGGCCGGGCGGTGCCCCGGCTGCGCGACGTGCTCGCGGCGATCGCGGGCCGGGCCGCGGTCCAGCTGGACTTGAAGGAGGCGGGCTGTGAGCGCGCCGCGGTGGCGATGGCGACCGGCCACCTCGACCCGGCCGACATCGTGGTGACGAGCCGGCTCCCCGCTTCGGTCGCGCTCGTGAAGAGGGAGTTCACCGGCGTGCGCACGGCCTTGTCGCTGGGCCGCGGGTGGTACGAGCCGGGCGGCGTGCGCGATCTGTTCCCGCTGCGACGGCTGCGCGCCTGCGGCGCCGACTGGATCGCGATCAATCATCGGCTGGCCGGACTCGGGGTGCTGGGCCGCTGCGCGCAGTACGGGTTTCCCGCGATGGTCTGGACGGTCAACACCGACGCCCTGATGCGCCAGTTCCTCGCCGATCCCCGAGTCGCCGTACTGATCACCGATCGACCTCACCGCGCCGCCGAACTCCGCCACGCCCTGTGACGACGCGGCGGTCAGGTGGCCTCGCGATCGAAAGGCGGACGGGCGGCGTCGTCCCAGGTGGAGGTCTTGGGCGAGTCGGACGACCTGCGGACCGGCTCGTCCGGGATGACCTGGCTGTCATCGTCGATGTCGCTGAGCAGGTGCTTTTGCACGAACCTGCGCGGGTGCAGGTCGGCCGGGTCGAAGTTGGCGAACTCGGGGCCCAGCCCCTCCTGCAGGTCACGCTTGGCGCTGTTGGCCATCTGGCGCAGCTGCCGCAGCGCACGGCCCGCCTGCTGGGCGACCGAGGGCAGCTTGTCGCCGAAGATGACGAGGGCGAGCACTCCCAGCAGCAGGACCTCGCCGAAGCCGACGTCGAACACCCATCCTCCAACAGCGCCGGAGGCCGGGCCCCGTTGGCCCGGCCTCCACAGCGTAACCGCGAGGGCAAACCGTGGTTAGTCCCAGATCATGATCAGTTCGACTCGGCCAGCGTCAGCTCGACCGTCGTCGACTTACCGTCGCGTTGGTAGGTCAGTTTCACCTTGTCGCCCGGTGCGTGGCTGCGGATCAGCGCGATCAGCTGCTCCGGCCGGGTGACGGGCTTGCCGTCGAAGTTGGTGATCACGTCACCGGGCTTGAGCCCGGCCCCTTCCGCCGGCCCGCCGCTGACCAGCGGGGCCTGGCCGTTCTGGGTGGTCGAGGCGATCCGGACGCCGTTGCCCTGGAACTGCAGGTCCATGGTTGCCCCGATGATCGCGTGGGTGGCCTTGCCGCCGTTGTTGATCAGCTGCTCGGCGACCCGCTTCGCCTGGTTGACCGGGATGGCGAAGCCGACACCGATGTTGCCGCCCTGGTCGCCCGAACCGAAGCCCTGGCCGCCGACGGTGGCGATGGCCGAGTTGATGCCGATCACCCGGCCCTGCGCGTCGACGAGCGGCCCGCCCGAATTGCCCGGGTTGATGGCGGCGTCGGTCTGGATGGCGTTGAGCACCGCCGAGTCGCCGGAGCCGGTCTCGTCCTGTGTCTGGACGGGCCGGTTGAGCGCGCTGACGATGCCGGTGGTGACCGTGCCGGACAGGCCGAGCGGCGAGCCGATCGCGATCACCGGGTCACCGACCGCGATGTCGTCGGAGTTGCCGAGCGGCAGGGCCGGGAGGTTGTTGGTCGTGTCCGGCTTGATGACCGCGACGTCCGACGACGGGTCGCGCCCGACGATCTTGGCGGAGGTGGTCTTCTCGTCGGTGAAGACGACCTGCATCTGCCCGCCGTTGGCGGCCTGGGCGACGACGTGGTTGTTGGTGATGATGTAGCCGCCCTTGGTGATGAACCCGGTGCCGGCGCCGTTTTCGCCGCCGGACGTCTGGATCTTGATCATGACGACGCTCGGGAGCACCCGCTTGGCGATCCCGGCCACCGAGGTGGGGGCACGGTTCGTCGCGCCGGTGTTGTTGCTGCTCGCGGATGATCCGCCGCCCAGGTCGACGCTGCCGGCCGGGCTGTCGTCGCCCGTGGCGAACACGCCGATGCCGGCGCCCACTGCTCCGGCCACCAGGGCGATCACGAGGCCCAGCACGGCGAGCAGGCCGACCCCGGGCAGCCGCCGGGGCGGCTTGGGCGCGGGCGGCAGCGGCGCCGCCCAGTTGGGCGCGGTCCCGGGCGGACCACCAGGGCCGCCCGGCACGCCGGGTCCGCCGGGTCCGCCGGGCCCTCCAGGTCCGCTGGGGACGCCCGGCCCGCCAGGTCCCACGGGTCCGCTGGGGCCGCCCGGTCCGCCGCCGGGACCATGCATTGGCGGGTGCGGCGCGCCCGGCCCCCCGGGTACACCGCCCGGGTACGGCCCAGGCCGCTCCGGGGACCATCCATAGGGCGGCTGGCCGTGGGGCACGAAGCCGGGCCGCTGCGGCTGGTCGCCATGGGCCGGACCTGCCGGTGGTGGCGGCGGCTGCGGCGAAACCAGCAATCTGTCGTCGTGAGCGTCGGGCGGAGTGAATCCTTCGGCCGGCTCGACAGGCTCGGCGTGGGCGTCTTCGCCGCTCGCCTGCCGCGCTGGGTCCTCGTGCCCGGATTCCCCTCGCGGTACGCGGCTGTCGTCCGTCATTCCCGTCTCCTCATGGGCGTCTACCGGTCGTACGGTTTCAGCGTGCCGCTCGGGCCATGTGGTGACTGTAAAGCCCGCATCTTCGCGCGTCTGGTGTGGAAAACCGGCTGGGACCAGACCCTACTCGAACGGGTTCAGCCACGAGCCCAGGCGCTTCAGCCCGCGGCCCAAGCGTCCCCAAAAACCCGGGTCTCCATGCGGCAGCGCGGCGATCACGGCGTCCGCGGTGCCCTGCGGGGCGTCGGCCAGCACGGTGTAGACGTACTCGTCGCTGTCCCAGACCGCCCAGCGCTTCAGGGCGTTGTGTTCGTACACCGTACGGCCGTCGCGCTCGGTCTTGCGCCAGTGGGCGACCCGGCGTTCGTCGAGCGCTCCGCGCTGGATGAAAACCGACACCGCGGACAGGCCGTCGGTGTAGCCGAGGTGGATGACGCCGTCTCGATCGGCCTGCCGCGCGTCGTAGAGCTCCAGGTGACCGGGCAGCGACGCGGGCAGCGTCCAGCCGTCGCTGCGGAGCATGCCGAGCTCGGCGGCCGCGAGCTGGTGACCCCATGGCGCGGCCACCGTCTGGACGTTGTGGATCTGTGGCTTGGGCCGTCCGATCCTGATGTCGTAGAACCCGGTGATGCTGACCGCACGGCCCTGCGCGTCGAGAAGCTCGCGGTGCAGCATGACGCCGGTGGCGCGGTCGATCCAGAACCGGCCGGCCGGGACGCCGTCGGCCCGGCGGGCCTCGACGACGCGGGCCGGACGGCCGCACACGGAGTCTTCGCCGCCCTCGACGACGGAGTAGTTGCGGGCCATCAGGTCGAGCATCTCGGGGGTGAACCCGGTCAGCCCGCCGCGCGCCTCGCCGCTGTCGGGCTCGTACGTCACGCCGCCGGAGTCGGCGGTGGTCCGCCGCACCTCGATGTAGGTGCCGTGACCGGGCGTGTGGGTGACGCGGATCAGCGACGTGGTCGCCCCTGTGCCGCTCCAGGTGGTGATGAACTGCGTCCCCTCGTACGGGGTGGACAGCACGGCGCCGCCGGCGTCCCGCAGCAGCCGCAGCGCCTCCGCGTCGGACCTGCGGGTCACCGGCGCGGCGCCGGCGTCGCCGGTCGTGACCGAGAGCAACAGCACGAGGGCAGTGGCGAGTCCGCCCGCCAGCCACGCTCCGTGCCTGTAGCGGTGCCCTTCGCATGACGCCAGGTGCTGTGTCTTCACGGTCTCGAGGTGGATCCCTCCGCCGGATCTCGGTCGGTGACGGGAACGTCTCCTGAGGTGAGCGCGTGCTCGACCGCGAACTGGTCGAGTGCCGGCGCGACCCGTGGCAGCCGGCCCTGGTCGCCGCCGGCCACGAACCCCGCGGTGCCGATGCCGAAGACGGCGAGGGTGGCCGCGCCCACCGCGAGGTAGCGCATCCGGGGCACCCGTCGGCCGGCCCGGCTGGCCCCGCGTTCCGGTCCGATGCCGTGCCCCGGGTCAGTGCCGTGGCCTGGGTCGATGCCATGGCCGCCGACCCCGCTCTTGAGGCCGCGGCGCGTCGCCCTGCCGGTGGACCTGGCGCGGCCCGGGCGATGAGCGCTCGGCCGGGCCACGACCGGCGGTTTGGCCGCCCCGGGCATCGGCCGGGCACGCGGCGGGATCGGCCCGCCAGGCTCGCCCATGGCGTACAGGCGGGTGAGCAGCTCGGGGGACGGCGCCGCGTCGCCGAGCGAGCTCAAGCGCTGCTTGAGCCGGCGCTGGACGTCGGCCTCGGCGCGGCACGGCTCGCAGGCGGCGAGGTGGGCGAGCACCCGATCGCGCTCGTCATGGCCCAGCTCGCCGTCGACCAGTGCCGTGATGCGGTCCCCGAGGTGACTCACTGCTCGCTCACATGCCCTCCGTCGGCTCGGCGGACGTGTCCTCGCACGCGTCCGCGGAGGTCCGCGGCGCCCGGTGCATCAGCGCCGAGCGCAGTTGCCCCCGGCCGCGGTGGATGCGGCTGCGCACCGTGCCCAGCTTGACGCCCAGCGTCGCCGCGATCTCCTCGTACGACAGGCCCTCGATGTCGCACAGCACCACGGCCGCGCGGTATTCGGGGGCCAGCGAGTCGAGGGCGCGCTGGACGTCGGCGTCGAAGTTCCTGTCGTCGTAGGCCTGCGCCGGGGTGGGCTCGCGGCCGGCGATCCGCTGGACCGCCTCGTTGGCCAGCCCCTCGAACCGGATCCGCTGCCGGCGGCGGGCCATGTCGAGGAAGAGGTTCGTGGTGATGCGGTGCAACCAGCCCTCGAACGTGCCGGGCGTGTAGTCCGACAGGGACCGGAACACACGGACGAAGACCTCCTGGGTGAGGTCCTCGGCGTCGTGCTGGTTGCCGGTCAGCCGGTAGGCGAGACGATAGACCCGCCCGGAATGCTCTCGAACGACCTCGTCCCATGACGGGGGTGTCCACTCCGCCGTCGCCGGCGCGTGTTCACGGTCGTACGCCGCCACTCCGCCCCTTCCAACCCGCCGGCGGGGGGATACACCCACCACACCTGTGCATGAGAGTGCTGAGACCACCATGGTGCCTCGAAACTTCCCTTCACGCCTACATGCGAAGCGAAACCAAAATGGTTCGCCTGGGGCTGGGGCGTCTTAGGCCGACACCGAGAGAACGTGACGAACCGCGCCATCGTTCCCGCGCGACGATAGTGTGACCCCAGCAGGCTCATATTCCTCAGGAGGCAGCCATCGACGCGGTCCGCGGGCGGGGCCCGGAGCAGACTCTGGCCTACGTCGAGGATTACCTGGCGGAGGACGAGCCGCTGCGTGCCGCCCGCCGCCGGGGCGAAGAGGTCGGGGCGGCCCCGATCGGCGCGGCGGGCGGGTCGGCGCTGCGTTTCCTCGCCGCCGCGATCAATGCCCGCACGGTCGTCGAGGTCGGCTCCGGCTGCGGCGTGTCCGGCATCTGGCTGCTGCGCGGCATGCGCCCGGACGGCGTGCTCACCAGCGTCGACGTCGAGCCCGAACACCAGCGGCTGGCCAAGCAGGCCTACGCGGAGGCGGGGTTCGCCTCATCGCGCACCCGGTTGATCGCCGGGCGGGCCCTGGACGTGCTGCCCCGGCTCACCGACCACGCCTACGACATGGTCTTCTGCGACGCCGCCAAGCACGAGTACCCCGACTACCTCACCGAGGCGCTGCGGCTGCTGCGGCCGGGCGGCATCGTCGCCTTCGACAACGCGCTCTGGGGCGACCGGGTGGCCGACCCCACCCAGCGCGACCCCGAGACGGTCGCGATCCGCGAGGTGGGCAGGCTGGTCCGCGACGACGACGCGCTGGTGCCGGTGCTGCTGCCCGTCGGCGACGGGCTGCTGTGCGCGCTCAAGCGCGAGTGACCCGCGTGAACGACCCCACGTGAGCGATGATGAGCGAGCCTGAGCCGCCGTGGCGGGTGCGGCTGCGGCCGACCCCGCGTCTGGTCGCCCAGGCGATCGGCCGGCTGCTGCTGACCGCCGTCTCGGCGCTGTTCATCGTGGGCGGCGCCGCCGACCCGGCGAGCTTCGGCGGGGTGTTGTTCCTGCTGCTCGGGGTGGCCGGCGTCGCGATGTTCGGCAGCGGCGCCCTGGCCCTGCTGGGCGGCCTCGTCGCCGGGCGGCCGGTACTCGAGATCGACGACGAGGGCATCCGGCGACCGGCCGGCTGGCCGCTGCGGACGAGCAGGCTGCTGCGCTGGGACGAACTGGCCGCCGTGGGCGCGTGGAGCCAGGGCATCCCCGCCGGCCGGGGCCACCGCCAGTACCTGGTGTTCCTGCCGCGCGGCGAGACCGATCACCCGGCCGCGGGAGCCGAGATCATGGCGGTCAAGATGACCGGTGTCCCCGGCGTCGCGGAACCACGCTGGTCGATCCCCGTCAGCGAGGCGTGGGACCGTTCGGTGGACGACGTGGTGTCCGCGGTCCGCCGGCACCGCCGCGTGCCCTTCGCCGATCGCCGCTGACCTGGCCCTGCCGCCCCTCGCCCCCGCCCCGCGTCAGGCGGGGAGGGCGATGGTCAGGACGGGGACCGAGGTCGGCTGCGGCGAGCCGCCCGCCGGCTCGACGGTGACGCCGACCTGGGTGGCATCGCCGAGCCCGGCAGCGATGACCGGCGTGCCCGAACCACGCAGCAGCCCGGCGGGGCGGGGCTTGCCCGGCCCCATCAGCCACAGCTCGTAGGTCTGCGAGCCGGGCAGCGACGGCACGCCGGAGAGCACGACGACGGCCTTGCCCTGGGCGCGCGAGGCCACGACCGTACCGGAACCGCTCGTGCTCGCCCGGCCGCTCACCCGGCGCGCGTCGGGCGCCGACAGCACCTCGATGATCTGCCGGCCGGCCGCCTCGGCCCGGTCGGCGCGGTCCTGTGCGCGTACGGTGAGCACGCCCATGAATCCGGCGACCGCCACGAGGCACGCCACCGTCGCGGCCATCAACAGCCAGGGCGTGCGGCTCCGGCGGCTCCGGACGTCGGACAGCAGTGGCGGCAGCGGCGGCAGCGGACGCACCCGGGCGACGTCGGCCATCACCTTCTCCCGCAGCCGCGGCGGCGGCGGCATCGCCACGGCCGTGCCGAGCTGGGCGGCGGCCTCACGCAGCCCGCGCGTCTCGCGGGCGCAGCTTTCGCACTCGGCGAGATGGTCTTCGAAGCGGCGCCGCTCGATGTCGTCGAGGGCATCGACGGCGTAGGCGCCGACGAGGGCGTGAAGCTCTTGTTTCATCGCTCCCCCACCCCCAGGCAGTCGCGCATCCGGATCAGCCCGTCGCGCATTCGCGTCTTCACCGTCCCGAGCGGCACCTGCAACAACTCCGCCACTTCACGGTACGTGTACCCGCTGTAATACGCGAGCGTCACCGACTCCCGCTGCAGCTCGGTGAGGGTGCCGAGACAGCGCCTGACCTGTTCGCGTTCCAGCCGCGCCTCGACGTTCTCGGCGACCTCGTCGTGGTCGCGTTCGGCTCGCGCCGCCCGCTCCTCGCGGTCGGCGGCCGCCTGCGCGGACCGGACCCGATCCACCGCCCGGCGATGCGCCAGCGTCATCACCCACGCCTGCGCGCTGCCCCGCTGTTCGTCATAGCGGGCCGCGGTTCGCCAGACGTCGACCAGTACCTCTTGTGCCACCTCCTCCGCCTGGGCCGGATCGCGCACGACCCGGAGCACGAGCCCGTACACCGGACCGGCGATGTGCTGGTACACCTGCTCGAACGCGCTTTGGTCGCCCCTGGCGACGCGGCCGAGCAGCACGCCGAGCTCCGACCGCCTGCCCTCGCCGCCGGAACGCCGCTGCCACGGGCGGGGGGTTCGCCCGGCACTCGTCTCCACGATCGGTTATTCGCTCCAGAACGGCCGTCGGATTGCGGCGGCCCGGGGAAATTCCGTGCTCAGCGGGACGCGGCCGCGTCGGTCAGCCAGCACAGCAGCGCGCGGGCGCCGAAGCCGGTGGCGCCCTTGGACAGCTCGCCCTCGTCGGCGGTGGCGCGGCCGGGCCCGGCGATGTCGAGGTGCGCCCATCGGCGCGCGCCGACGAACTCGCGCAGGAACAGCGCCGCCATGATCGAGCCGCCGCCCAGGCGGTCGCCCGTCGCGGCGGACCGCTCGATGTTCGACACGTCCGCCACGTCGGAGTCGATGCTCTGCCGGTATTCGTCGACCAGGGGCATGCGCCAGAGCGTCTCGCCGCTGGCCGCGCCCGCCCGGACGAGTTCCTGGGCCAGCGCGTCGTCGGTGGCGTACAGCGCGGCCGTACGCGTGCCGAGCGCGACCCTGGCCGCGCCCGTCAGCGTCGCGATGTCGACCATGACGTCGGGGTCGAGCTCGGCGTCGGCATAGGCGAGGGCGTCGGCGAGCACCAGGCGTCCCTCCGCGTCGGTGTTGAGCACCTCGGACGTCTTCCCGCCGAAGTGCCGGATGACGTCGCCGGGCCGCATGGCGGAACCGGACGGCAGGTTCTCCGCCGCCGCGATCAGGCCGGTGACCCGGACGGTCGCGCCGAACGCGGGCAGCGCGCTCAGCACCGCCATGACCGCAGCGCCGCCGGCCATGTCGGTCTTCATCAGTTTCATGCTGTCGGTCGGCTTGAGCGAGAGCCCACCAGAGTCGAAGGTGATGCCCTTGCCGACGAGCACCACATGCGTCGTCGCGCCGTCGGGGTGATAGGACAACTCGATCAGGCACGGCGGGCGGACCGAGCCGGAGCCGACCGCCAGCAGGCCGCCGAAGCCGCCGGCGCGCAGGTCGCCCTCGGTGCGCACCCGCAGCGACAGCCCCGCCTCACCGGCGATCTCCTTCGCCCGATCAGCCAGCCAGGCCGGGCTCTTGTCCACCGACGGGGTGTTGGCCAGGTCTCTGGCCAACACGGTCGCCCTGGCGAGCGTCTCTCCCCGCCGCACCGCGGCCTCGTCGCCGCCGGCCAGCACCACGGTGGGTGCGGCGGGCTTCTTTCCCTGTCCGCCGACACGGAAGCCGTACGAGCCCAGCACGAGCCCCTCGGCGAGCGCCGCGTGATCGCCGTCGGGCGCCCCGACCATGAGAGCGCCGCGGCCCCTCGCGCGGCGGGCGAGCCCGGCGCCGACCCGCCGGAGCACCGCCGCCGAGCCGTCGCCCGTGCCGTAGAGCAGCACCTCGCCCATGCCCGCGCCCAGCCTGGCCGGCACGGCGATGATCTCACCGGCCTCGCCTTTGGCCTCGTGGTAGGCCAGCACGTCGGCCACGTCAACGGGCAGCAGGTCGCCCAGCGTCGCGGCGTAGCGCGGGAAGATCTCGGGGCCCACGGCGGCATCCGCGGCGGCGGCGCCGGACGCGCTCGGGCGCATGGGCACCGCCAGTACGTCGGCGGTGTCGGGCGAGGGGAACGGAACGTCGGCGGTTCCGGCGACCACGGTCAGCTTCGTCTCGACGGGCACGATGTCTCCTGATTGCGTGTGGTCTGCGCTGTCGCCGTCGGCCTTGGCGAAGGCCGCTGGGCACGGCGATGGCCCCGGCTAAGACAACCGGGGCCGTCACCAAAAGTGCAATATGGGGAGGCGGCGGTCAGCCGACGACATTCTTGAGTGCGTCGCCTAGTTCGCTGGCTTCGTTGGCCGACAGTTCGACCACGAGCCGCCCGCCACCCTCCAGCGGGACACGCATGACGATTCCGCGCCCCTCCTTGGTCACCTCGAGCGGACCATCGCCTGTCCGCGGCTTCATCGCCGCCATGCGTGTATCCCCTTCCTGCCTAGGGCCGTCGGGCGCCGTTGGCCGCGTGGCCGCTTGCCGCATTCGCATCACTGGTATTGCTTCATTATCTCGTCTTCCGAGCGCGAAGTGGTAACGATCAGCGTCCAGATCGGGCGCGTGAGATGCGAAGCTGACCTGGTGAACGCCCGCTCCGCGCTTTTCGATCTCTACGGCGACCACCTGCGCGATCGTGACGGGTCCGCGCCCATCGCCGCCGTGGTCAAGCTGCTGGCCGCGGTCGGCATCGCCGCCCCGGCGGTGCGCACGGCGGTGTCCCGCATGGTGCGACAGGGCTGGCTGGACCCCGTGCGGCTGCCCGCCGGGCCCGGCTACGCGCTGACCCCCAAGGCGGCGCGGCGACTGGACGAGGCCGCCCGCCGCATCTACCGCGACGTGCCCCAGCCGTGGGACGGCGCGTGGCATCTGCTGGTCGTCCAGCGGCTCAAGGACCGGGCCCGGCGAACGCGGCTGCGGGCCGGCCTCGCCTACCTCGGCTACGCGCCGCTCGACGAGTCCGTCTGGATCAGCCCGCGCGTCGCTCCCGAGCTCGACGCCCTCCTCGACGCCGAAAGGGTCTCGGCGGAGCGGTTCCACTCGAGGTTCGACGGGGATCAGTGCGCCCTTGTCGCCCGGGCGTGGGATCTGGCGACCCTGGGCGACGCCTACGAACGGTGGCTGGTCTGGGCGCGCGACACCGTACGGGGTTCGGACGGCCTGTCCGACGAGCAGGCCTTCGCGCTGCGCAGCACGCTGGTGCACGAGTGGCGCAAGTTCTTGTTCCTCGACCCCGGCCTCCCGGCGGCGGTGCTGCCCGCGGGCTGGCCCGGCACCGTCGCGGCCGCCTTCTTCGACGCGGAGGCGGCGCGGCTCTTGCCCGCCGCGGCTCGCTTCGTCGATCGTTGCCTCGACGAGTGAGAACGGGACTGGAGGGACAACGGTGTCCGAAACCGTGCTGTACGAGCTGAGGGACGGGGTGGCGACGATCACCCTCAACCGGCCCGACGCGATGAACTCGCTGACCGTCGAGGCGAAGGTGGCGCTGCGCGCCGCCGTCGACCGGGCGGCCGCGGACGGCACCGTACGCGCGGTGCTGCTTACGGGCGCCGGTCGTGCCTTCTGCGCCGGACAGGACCTGCGCGAGCACGCGGCCTGCCTGGACGCCGGTGAGGGTCTGGGCGGGACGGTCGCCGACCACTACAACCCCATCGTGCGGGCGATCACGTCCATGCCCAAGCCCGTCGTCGCCGCGGTCAACGGTGTCGCGGCCGGCGCGGGGGCCTCGCTCGCCTTCGCCTGCGACCTGATCGTCGCGTCGGAGCGGGCTTCGTTCGCCACGGCGTTCACCAAGATCGGCCTCGCCCCCGACAGCGGCATGTCGTGGACGCTGCAGCGTCTCGTCGGCCGGGCGAAGGCGGCCGAGCTGTTGCTGCTCGCCGAACCGGTGTCGGCGCCGCAGGCGCTGGCGCTCGGCCTGGTGAACCAGGTGGCGCCGGCCGATCAGCTCGAGACGGTGGCCCGTACGCTGGCCGGACGGCTCGCGGTCGGGCCGACGGTGGCGTACGCGGCGGTGAAACAGGCCCTCGATCACGCCGCCACGCACGGCCTGTCCGCGGCCCTGGACAAGGAGGCCGAGCTCCAGGACGCCTGCGCGGCCACCGCCGATCACGTGGCGGCCACGCGCGCCTTTCTGAAAAAGGAGCAACCAGTCTTCGAAGGCCGGTAGCGGTTCGCGCCTCCGGCCAGGGCACCAGGCGACGGCGTCAGGCGAGGGCGCGGCGCGAGACCGTGGGCTGGCGGGTTCCCTTGATCGAGGCGACCATGTCGAGCACCTGCCGTACCGCCCCGGCGTCGGCGGCGTCGGCGCGGAAGACGCGTACTCCCAGCCAGGCGTACACCGCGGCGGCGGCGAGCAGGCCCGGGTCGGCCGTGTCTGCCGTGTCTGCCATGTCGGGGGGCTCCGCCGGCGCCGCGGCCAGGGTGACGAGGACAGGGTGGCCGGAGGCCAGGCATTCGGTGACCCGGACCGCCGGCGGCATGGTCCCCGCGTCGACGATGATGCCATCGGCCCGTACGCCGGCCTCCCGCGCCCGCCGCGGGTCCGCGCACACCAGCGCCGCGCCGGTGGCCGCCGCCTCCTCGGCCAGCCGATCGCCGAGCAGCGGCAGGGCATCCGGCGCGATATCGTGCCACAGCACGAAGTCGCCCGGACGGAAGACTTGGTGCCCGAGGCGCAACTCCATGCCTCGATCGTGGCACGATCGGCGTAGGGACGGCGTAGGGACGTCGCAGAGCGCAGGGGAGCCTTGATCGTGATTGTCGCCATCGCTTTGGCCGGGCTGGCCGTGGTGGTCGCGGTCGTCATGCTCGCCTCTGGCATGGGCGGCGAGCTGGCGGACACCCATCCGGACCATCCGCCTCTGCCGTTGCCGACCAACCGGCCGATCGCGGGTACCGACGCCGCGCTGCTCCGGCTTCCGCTCGGGCTGTGGGGCTACCACACGCGCGTCACCGACGAGGCGCTGCGCCGGCTGTCGTACGCGCTGACCGAGCGCGACACCCGCATCGCGATCCTCGAGCAGCAGGCGGCGGAGCTGCGGCACAAGCTCGACTCGCTCGAGAGCGGCGGCGCCACGACCACCCGGGCGGTGTCCGGGGCGTGGCACCCGCCCGACGAGCGTGACGCGTCGTGGACGTCGCCGTCGGCCGAGTCGTTGGAGCTCGAATCCCGCGCGCGGCGGGCACCCGAGCGCGCGACCGGCGCCGACGCCGGTGCCGGGTCCGATGCGGCGGCCGGCGACGAGTCCCGCGCGACCGCGGACGGCCGGGATTGAGCCGCGTGTCCGGCGCGGTGACGGGCGACGACGGGCTGGCCCGCTGCCCGTGGGGCCTGTCCACGCCCGAGTACATCGCCTACCACGACGAGGAGTGGGGGCGGCCGGTGCACGACGACGACGCACTGTACGAACGGCTGTGCCTCGAGGCGTTCCAGTCCGGCCTGTCGTGGCTGACGATCCTGCGCAAACGAGAGGGCTTCCGGCGGGCGTTCGACGGCTTCGCGATCGCGAAGGTCGCCGGTTTCGGGCCCGACGACATCGCCAGGCTGCTGGCCGACGCGTCGATCGTCCGGAACCGCGCCAAGATCGAGGCGGCGATCGCCAACGCCCAGGCCGCGCTCGACCTGCCCGACGGCCTGGCCGCGATGGTGTGGCGCTACGCCGACCCCGGCGCGCCCGCGCCGCGCACGCTCGCCGACGTGCCGGCGAGCACGCCGGGCTCGAAGGCGCTGGCCAAGGAGCTGAAGAAGAGCGGCTTTAGCTTCGTCGGCCCCACCACGGCCTACGCGCTCATGCAGGCCTGCGGCCTCGTCGACGATCACCTGACCGAGTGCTTCAGGCGGGGCGCCTACGGGCCCGCCGCGTGACCGGCCGGGCACCGGTGAGCCGCCCCGAGGCAGCGGAAGCAACGCGGGCGATGCTGGAGTTCAGCGGCGTGTCCAAACGGTTCGCCGAGGGCACTCTCGCGCTCGCCGACGTGAACTTCGCCATGGCGCCCGGCGAGTTCGTTTCCATCGTCGGCCCGTCCGGCTCCGGCAAGACCACCCTGTTGCACGTGGCCGCCGGGCTGCAACGCCCGACCGGCGGCACGGTGCGGCTCCATACCGACAAGGTCGGCTACGTCTTCCAAGATCCCGCCCTGCTGCCGTGGCGCACCGTCCAGGGCAACGTCGAGTTGCTCCTCGAGTTGCGCGGCCTGCCCAGACAGGAGCGCCGGCGGTGCGCCGCCGAGGCGATCGAGCTGGTCGGGCTGGCCGACTTCGCCCGGCACCGGCCGCGCACGCTGTCGGGCGGCATGCGGATGCGGGTGTCCCTGGCGCGGTCGCTGACGCTCGACCCGGAGCTGTTCTTGCTCGACGAGCCCTTCGGCGCGCTCGACGAGATGACCCGGCAGCGGCTCGGCGTGGAGTTGTCGCGGCTGTTCGGCACCCGGCGGTTCGGCGCCGTTCTGGTCACGCACTCGGTGACCGAGGCCGTCTTCCTGGGCAGCCGGGTGCTCGTCATGTCCGAGCGACCGGGCCGCATCATCGGCGATTATCGTGTCCCGTTCGACCATCCGCGTTCGCCGGATATTCTCTTCGCCGCCGATTTCACCGCTCTCGCGCGGGAGATTGCCGCATGCCTGGCCGCCTGAAATGGGGTCCGCCGCTGCTGGTGCTCGCGGTGGTGGTCGCGATTTGGTATGCGGTCACCTACATGCTGCTCGCACCGGACCGCAGGTTCCTGCTGCCTCCGCCGCACGCCATTGTGCGCGTCGCGTTCCTCGACCGGGCCAATCTCACCGAGCTGCTGAACGCCCTGCTGCTGTCGGCATCGATCGCGGCGATCGGGCTCGGGATCGCGCTGGCGGTCGGCATGACCGCGGCGATCGCGATGAGCCAGGCACGCTGGATCGAACGCTCCCTCTATCCCTACCTGGTGGTGCTGCAGACGATCCCGGTGCTCGCGCTCGTGCCGTTGTTCGGCTTCTGGTTCGGTTTCGGGCTGGCCAGCCGCGTGCTGGTATGCGTGCTCGTCGCGCTGTTCCCGATCGTGGCGAACACCCTCTTCGGGCTGCGGTCGGTCGCGACGGTGCACCATGAGCTGTTCACCTTGCACCGCGCCGGGCGGTGGACGCGGCTGGTCAAGCTCCAGCTGCCGGCCGCGCTGCCGGCGATCTTCACCGGCCTGCGCATTTCCGCCGGCATGTCGGTGATCGGAGCCATCGTCGGCGACTTCTTCTTCAAGCAGGGCGAGCCCGGCATCGGCATCCTCATCGACGTCTATCGTCAGCGCCTGCAGGCCGAGCAACTGTTCGCGGCGGTCATCTTGTCGTCGCTGCTCGGCGTGGTCGTGTTCTGGTTTTTCGGGTTCGTCGGTCACCGCGTGACGGCCGCGTGGCACGAATCGGCCCTCGAGCCGGTCGGAAGGGACTCCGCATGAACGACCGCATCGCCGCCCGCATCCGCCTCCGCGCCAAGGGCCGGCCGTTCGGCCGTGCGTTGTGCGCCGCGGTCGCGGTCGCGCTCGGGCTCGCGCTCGTGGGCTGCTCGGACTCGGGCGCGGCCGACGGCGCGGGCGGCTCGGGACACGCGGAGGGCCAGCGGGTCACGCGGTCCGCCCCGGCCACGTCGCTCGCCGGCGTCTGCCCGGCCACGATCGTCTTCCAGGACGACTGGTGGCCCCAGGCCGAGACGGCGGCGCTGTACCGGCTGCTCGGCGAGGACGTCCGGGTCGACAAGGCGAAGAAGCGGGTGTCGGCTCCGCTCGTGTCCGACGGCGCCGACACCGGCGTCCGGATCGAGCTGCGCGCGGGCGGCCCGGCGAACGGTTTTACCCGGGCGGCCAAGATCCTTTACCTCGACAAGGAGGTCATGCTGGGCTCGGCGGACATCGATCTGGCGGCCGCGGCCAGCAACGGAGCCCAGCCCGTCCTGCCCGTCTTCGCGCCGATGGACATCTCACCGCTGGTGTTGATGTGGGACCCGCGGGCGCATCCCGAGTGGAAGTCCATCGCCGACATCGGCAAGACCGGGGCCCGGGTGCTCTATTTCCCCGGCTCGACCTACATGCAATATCTCGTCGACGCCGGAATTCTCCGCAAGTCCCAGGTCGAGGACTCCTACGACGGCACCCCCGCCCGGTTCGTGGCCGAGCGGGGGAAGGTCGCGCAGCAGGGATATCTGACCAACGAGGTCTTCCAGTTCGAACACGAACTGCCCCAATGGAAGAGGAAGGTCGCCTGGCAACTGGTGAGCGACGCCGGATATCCCAACTACCCCGCGGCGGTCGCGATCCGTCCCGACCGCAAGGCGGCGCTCGCGCCGTGTCTCGAGAAGCTGGTGCCGATCATGCAACGGTCGGCGGTGGCCTACGCCGCCGACCCGGCGCCCACGAACGCCCTGATCGTCCAGTTGGTCAAGGACTACGGCGCCTTCCCCTACAGCCCGGAGCGCGCGGCCGCGGCGGTCGCGACGATGAAGCGGTACGGCATCATCGGCAACGGCGCCAACAAGACCGTCGGCGACTTCGACACCGCCCGCGTCCAGAAGATCATCGACATTCTGCGGCCGCTGCTCGCGGCGGAGAAGAGGCCGTTGAAGGCCGGGCTGCGGCCGGACGACATCGCCACGAACGCGTTCATCGATCCCCGGATCGGCCTCCCCTCCTAGTGTCCGCCTACCGCCACCGTCAGCGAGGTGGACGGTCAGGGCTCCGCCTCCGCGTAGTCCTCCGCGGTCGGCTCGATGCGCACCTGCCGCCGCTCCAGCAGGTCGAACGCCTCCGGCACGGCATGGGTCCAGCCGACGGCGTCGAACACCTTCGGCCGGGCGAAACCCGCGTCGAGCAAATGCGTCATCAGGTCGCGCAGCGGGTCGTACAGGCCGAACGGGTCCAAGATCACCAGCGGTTTGTCGTGCAGTCCGAGCACCCGGGCGCTCCAGATCTCGAACAGCTCCTCCAGCGTGCCGAGCCCACCGGGGAGGACGAGGAAGGCGTCGGCACGCCGGTCCATCTCGGCCTTACGGCTGCGCATGTCCTCGGTGACGATCAGAGTGGTGGAGTCGTTGTCGGCGATCTCGATGTCGACGAGCGCCTGCGGGATGACCCCGACCGTCGCGGCCCCGCCGGCGCGCGCCGCCCTGGCCACCGCGCCCATGCACGAGACCGTCGCGCCGCCGCTCACCAGGCGGTGCCCGCGCCGCGCGAGCTCGGCACCCGCTTCGGTGGCGAGGTCGAGGTAACGCCGCTCGATGCGGCTGCTGGACGCGCAGAACACACAGATGTCCATCAGGTGCCGTTCCCGGCCTCGCGGGCGGCGGCCCGCTGCGCCTCCTGCGCCTGTCGCAGCTGCGTCTCGTGGACCCGCGTGACGGTCTGGACGACCTCGTCGGGGTCGTCGGTCAGGTGCAGCAACTCGGGGTCGGCGGCGGAGATCTTGCCGCTGGACAGCATCTTGTCCTTCACCCATTCGAGCAGGCCGCGCCAGTAGTCGGAGCCGACCAGCACGATCGGGAACCTGGTGATCTTTCCCGTCTGCACGAGGGTGACGGACTCGAACAGCTCGTCCAGCGTGCCGAACCCGCCCGGCAGCACGACGAACGCCTGGGAGTACTTCACGAACATCGTCTTCCGCACGAAGAAGTAGCGAAACTCCAGCCCGATGTCGATGTAGTCGTTCATCTTCTGCTCGAACGGCAGCTCGATGCCGAGCCCCACCGAGGTGCCGCCGGCCTGGTCGGCGCCCTTGTTGGCGGCCTCCATGATGCCCGGTCCGCCCCCGGTGATCACGGCGTACCCGGCGCCGGCGAGCTTGGCCCCGATCTGCTCGGCGAGCTCGTACTCGTCGCTGCCCCGCTTGGTGCGGGCCGAGCCGAACACGCTCACCGCCCGGCCGAGCTCCGACAACAGCCCGAAGCCCTCGACGAACTCGGCCTGGATCCGCAGCACCCGCCACGGGTCGGTGTGCACCCAGTCCGCCGGGCCTCGGCTGTCGAGCAGGCGCTGGTCGGTCGTCGTCTGGGGCACCGCCCTGCCGCGCAGCATCGCGGGCCCCTGGCGGCGCATCAGCGGGGGCAACTCGGGTTCCATGTGAACAACCGTAACTGGACTTCCCGGCCAACCGGTTACATCAGGCCTCCCGGGAGCGAAGCGGCGAAGTACCGTGCGGTTGATGCGCTTGATGCTTCGACCGGTCACCGTCATCGCCGGCGCGCTCCTGCTCGCCGGCTGCGCGAGCGCGCGCGACGTGCCGGACCCGCCGGTCTCCCCGGCGCCCGCCACGCCGGGCGCGCACGACCTGCGGCTGGGCGCGCGGACGTACCGGCTGTACGTGCCGGCCGGGTTGCCGGCGGGGAAGGCGCCGCTCGTCATCGCGTTGCACGCCGCGCTGGGCTCGGGCGGCGTGATGGAGCTGCTGACGCGCCTCGACCGCGTCGCGGACCGGAAGAAGTTCCTGGTCGCCTACCCCGACGGCGCGCCCCCCACGGCCCGCGTCTGGAACGCCGGCGACTGCTGCAACCGCTCGGCCGCCGACGACGTGGGCTTCATCGTGCGGCTCATCGACGAACTCGCCGCCGCGCGGCGCGCGGACCCGGACCGGGTGTACGTAACCGGCGTCTCGAACGGCGCGATGATGGCCTACCGGCTCGCCTGCCAGCGCGCGGACAAAGTCGCGGCGATCGCGGTGGTCGCGGGCTCGATGACGTACGGGCCGTGCCGCCCGGCCCGGCCCGTGCCGTTGATGATCTTTCACGGCACGGCGGACACCACCGTCCCCGAGACCGGTGGCAGCCTGCCCGCCCTCGGCATGCGCGGCACGTTCCCGTCGCAGCCGGAGATCGTGCGGACCTGGTCGCGCATCGACGGCGTGTCGCCGCCCGTGCGCGTCAGCTACCACGAGGGCGGCGTCACCTGCCGTGCCGGCGACCCGGCCATGGTGGTCTACTGCCGCGTCGCCGGCGGCGGGCACACTTGGCCGGGCGGCACGCCCGTACCTCTCGCCGGCCCCACCAGCACCGACATCGACGCCAGCGCGGCCATGTGGGACTTCTTCGCCGCCCACCGCCGCTGACCCGCGCCGCGCCGCCCCGCGCCGGGACCTAATCGCTCAGCCAGGTGCGCAGCCGCCGCTCGCAGTCGTGGATGCGGGGGATCTCGACGTACTCGTCCTTGGTGTGGGACAGCGGCGGGTCGCCGGGACCGTAGTTGACGGCCGGGATGCCGAGCTCGGCGAACCTGGCCACGTCGGTCCAGCCGAGCTTGGCCCGCGCCGTGCCGCCGGTCGCCGTCAGGAACGCGGCGGCCGCGGGATGGTCGAGACCGGGCCGCGCGGCCGGCGCGGCGTCGACCACGGTGACCTCGAAGCCGCCGAACAGCTCGCGCAGGTACGCCTCCGCCTCCGCCAACGACATCCGCGGCGCGAACCGGTAGTTGACGGTGACGACGCACTCGTCGGGGATCACGTTGCCGGCGACCCCGCCGCGCACGTAGACCGCGTTGAGGCCCTCGTGGTACTCCAGACCGTCCACCATCGGGCGGTCCGGCTCGTAGGCGCGCAGCACGTCGAGGATCGCCCCCGCGTTGTGGATGGCGTTGGACCCCATCCAGGCGCGCGCGCTGTGCGCCCGCTCCCCCGCCGCGCGCACCTCTACGCGGATCGTGCCCTGGCAGCCGCCCTCGACGACGGCGGCGGTCGGCTCCATCAGCACGGCGAAGTCGCCGCCGAGCAGGTCGGGCCGGGTGCGGGCCAGCCGCCCCAGGCCGTTGCGGGCCGCCTCGACCTCTTCGCAGTCGTAGAAGATGTACGTCACGTCGCGGCTGGGGGCCGACACCGCGGCCGCGAGCCGCAGCATGACCGCCACGCCGCTCTTCATGTCGGTGGTGCCGCAGCCGTACAGCCGGTCGCCGTCGACGCGCGATGGCAGGTTGCCGTTGACCGGGACGGTGTCGATGTGGCCGGCGAGCACCACCCGCTCGGCCCGGCCGAGCGTGGTCCGGGCGACCACGGCGTCGCCGTCGCGCTCGACGGACAGGTGCGGGAGAACTGTGAGGGCGGCGGCGATGGCGTCGGCAAGGGGCTTTTCGGCGCCGCTCACCGACTCGATGTCCACGATCGCCGCGGTGAGGGTTTTCGCGTCTGACAGCAAATCGAGCCGCATGAGACTCACATTAGTGGGGCCGGTGTGGCCGGACATGGCCAGCGGTCCGGACCAGCGCCCCCTCCTTAACTTCGAGTGACGGACAGGACTGACAACTCGGGGCACCTCCATGTGTTGGATATTTACCTAACAATCCTGTTGAGCGTAGATAACCTACGCGCAGTGAAACGGTTAGTCCCCTGATCGGAGAACCCCGCATGTCCCGATCCTTGATGAACCGTCGCCAAGTACTGGCCCGTACCGCCGCCGCGGCCGGGGGGCTCGCCCTCGCCGGCCCGGCGTCCGGGCTCTTGGGCACCACCGCCGCCGCCGCGGCCATGCCGCGCGTCTACACCCGAGCCGAATGGGGCGCGCGGCCGCCGGACTTCGCCGCCCGGATCATCAACAAACCCGATCACCTCGTCGTCCACCACACCGCCTCCGACAACGTCACCGACTTCTCGCTGAACCAGGCGTTCAGGCTCTCCCGCTGGATCCAGGATCTGCACCAGCTCACCAACGGCTGGGGCGACACGGGAAACCAGCTCACAATCAGTCGCGGCGGCTTCATCATGGAGGGCCGCAACCGCAGCCTGGAGGCCATCGGCCAGGGCCAGAACGTCCTCGGCGCGCAGACGGCCAACAACAACAGCCACACGCTCGGCATCGAGAACGAGGGCATCTACGTCAGCGCCCGGCCCACCCAATGGCTGTGGGACTCGCTCGTGGAGACGCTCGCGTGGCTGTGCGACGTCTACGACCTCGATCCGCATCAGGCGATCGTCGGCCACCGCGACTACGTGGCCACGCAGTGCCCGGGTGATGTGTTCTACGCGATGCTTCCCGACCTGCGTGACGATGTCGCGGGCCGGTTGCTCGGCTCGCGGCGCACCGGGCGCGCTGAGCCCGACGGACGTACCGCGCCGAAGGCGTCGCCCGCCGGGTCCGCGCGCCCTGGTCCGGCCGCCCGGCGGCTCGACCACGGCCCGGCCCTCGGCCCGGGCGAAACCCTCCGCTAGACCTCGACCAGTCCCCCGCCACATCGAAGGAGAATGACCGTGGCCCTGTATCCCCGCGCGCCGCGGCTATGGCCACCGCGCCGACCCGTCACCGCCGCCGTCCCGGCGCCCCGGCGCCGCCGCGTACGCCGCGCCGCCGGCGCGACGGCGATCGCCATCACCGCCGGCATCCAGGTGCTCACCGCCCCGGCGGCCGGCGCCGCCCCCGTTCCCACCCCCGATCCCAACGGTCCGACCAGGGTCAGCGGCCCGGTCACGCACCCCGACCAGGACCACATGGGCTCGACCGTCGCCGCCCACGAGGGCGCGTCCTTCGGCACGCTCGCCGCCCCCGCCGGGCTGCCCGGCCTCGACGTCTCCAGCTGGCAGGGCAACGTCAACTGGAGCTCGGTCAAGGCCAACGGCGCCAGGTTCGCCGTGGTCAAGGCGACCGAGGGAACGGGCTACACCAACCCGTACTTCTCACAGCAGTACGTCGGGTCCTACAACGTCGGGCTGGTGCGCGGGGCGTACCACTTCGCGCTGCCCGACCGGTCGAGCGGCGCCGCCCAGGCCAACTATCTCGCCGACCACGGCGGCGCCTGGTCGGCGGACAACCAGACCCTGCCCGGCACGCTCGACATCGAGTACAACCCGTACGGCGCCACCTGCTACGGCCTGAGCCAGGGCGCGATGGTCAACTGGATCGCGGACTTCATCAACACCTACCACGCCCGAACCGGCCGCTGGGCGATCATCTACTCCACCACCGACTGGTGGCGGACCTGCACCGGCAACTACCCGGGCTTCGCGAACAACAACCCGCTGTGGATCGCCCGCTACAGCAGCACCGTCGGCACGCTCCCCGCCGGCTGGGGCTTCTACACCTTCTGGCAGTGGGCCAACTCCGGCACCTTCCCCGGTGACCAGGACGTCTTCAACGGCTCGGCGGCCCGCCTGCAGGCCCTGGCCAACAACACCCCCGCCTGACCCGGCAGACCACGCAAGGAGCTGTGATGTCCGTCTCCCGCCTCGCCCGCGGCCTGGCCGCCATCGCCACCACGGCCGCGCTCGCCGGCGGCGTCACGCTGTTCGGCGGGCCGCCGGCGACCGCGGCGCCGAGCCCGTACCCGGCCGACCCGAGTGGGCCGACACGTGTCAGCGGGCCGATGAGCCACCCGGACCAGGACCACATGGGCTCGACCGTCGCCGCCCACGAGGGCGCGTCCTTTGGCGCGCTCGCCGCCCCCGCCGGGCTGCCCGGCCTCGATGTGAGCCACTGGCAGGGCAGCCTCAACTGGACCACGAT
The DNA here is from genome assembly GCA_035765195.1 of Streptosporangiaceae bacterium. Taxonomy (GTDB): domain Bacteria; phylum Actinomycetota; class Actinomycetes; order Streptosporangiales; family Streptosporangiaceae; genus CALAED01. The sequence continues at coordinate 157,809 of DASTYC010000023.1, read as the reverse complement.
CAAAAACCAGGGCGCGCGGTTCGCCTACATGAAGGCGACCGAGGGCACGACCTTCCACGACCCCAACTTCAACGCCAACTACCTCGGCTCCTACAACGCGGGCCTGATCCGCGGCGCGTACCACTTCGCGCTGCCCGACCGGTCGAGCGGCGCCACACAGGCGAACTACTTCGCCTCCAACGGCGGCGGCTGGTCGGCGGACAACCAGACGCTGCCCGGCACGCTCGACATCGAGTACAACCCGTACGGCGCCACCTGCTACGGGTTGAGCCAGAGCGCGATGCGATCGTGGATCGCCGACTTCGTCAACACCTACCGGTCGCGGACCGGCCGCTGGGCGGTCATCTACACCACGACCGACTGGTGGCGGACCTGCACGGGCGACTACAGCGGCTTCGCCGCCAACAACCCCCTGTGGATCGCCCGCTACAGCAGCACCGTCGGCACGCTCCCCGCCGGCTGGGGCTTCTACACCTTCTGGCAGTGGGACGACTCCGGCACCTTCCCCGGTGACCAGGACGTCTTCAACGGTTCGGCCGCCCGCCTGCTGGCACTGGCCAACAACACCCCCGCCTGACGGACGGCCTCTGGGCGCACAGCCGCGGAACCCCGCGTGACCTCGCGGCCGGCGACCCACGCCGGCCGCGAGGTCGCGTCACGGTCTCCGCGCAGACGCTCCCGCCGCGCGCGCTCTCGCCGCGCGCGCTCTAGCGAACGCCTCAGGCGCTGACGCCGTGATCGCGCAGGATGTCGTTGAGCGAGGCCTTGTCGTGCCGTTCGCCCTCGGTCAGCCGCTTGATCACGAGGACGCACGGCAGGCCGAACGTACCTCCCGCGAACTCCTTGACGCGGGTGCCGCCGACCGCGACGCTCCACGCCGGGACGTGCCCGCGGCTGATCTCATCGCCGGTCTGGGCGTCGATCACCGGGATCGACGGGTTGATGATGGTGCCGGCGCCGATCACCGAGCCCGTGCTCACCCGGGCACCATCGGTGATCATCGACCTGCTGCCGATCAGGCAGTCGTCCTCGATGATCACGGGCTTGGCGTTCGGCGGCTCCAGTACGCCGCCGATGCCGACGCCGCCGGACAAATGAACGTTCTTGCCGATCTGGGCACATGACCCCACCGTCGCCCAGGTGTCCACCATGGTGCCGGACTCGACGTGCGCGCCGATGTTGACGAAGGACGGCATCAACACCACGCCCGGCGCCAGGTAGGCCCCCCAGCGGGCGATCGCGCCCGGCACCACCCGGACGCCGTCGAACCGGCTCTTGAGCGGGATCCGGTCGTTGTAGTGAAAGTCGCCCACCTGGGCCCGGGCCATGCCGAGCACCTTGAAGCTGAGCAGAATCGCCCGCTTTGCCCGTTCGTCGACGACGACCTCGTCGGTGGACCTGTCCACGAACGCCACGCGGCTCTCACCGGAGTCGATCGTGTCGACGGCCGCCACGATGGCCGCGCGAGCGGCCGCGTCGTCCGGGCCGAGCTCCGCCCGGCGCTCCCAGAGCTCATCGATGTCGGCCGAGATCGGGCTGTTGAAGGTGTCGGTCATGGCCGTGAGCTTAGTGGTCCGAGATGCCGGTACGGTCAACCCGTGGGCGGGTTCTCAGGACGGTCGCGCGTCATGGTGATCGCGCTTTCAGTCGTCCTCGTGCTGGGCATCGGAGCGTACGCCGCGTATCGCTTCGCGCGCCCGTACCTGCACGGTTCCGGCTGTCAGGCGGACACGGCGGCGCTCGACCTGGAGCAGGCGGCCAACGCCGCGACGATCGCGACGGTGGCGGCCGGGGAGAACATGCCGGAGCGGGCGCTCGTCATCGCGTACGCGACGGCACTGCAGGAGTCGCACATCCGCAACCTGGAGGGCGGCCATCTCGACTCCGTGGGCCTGTTCCAGCAGCGCCCCTCGCAGGGATGGGGCGCGAGGGAACGGCTCATGGATCCGGTGTACGCCTCGCACCGGTTCTTCGGCGCGCTGGCGAAGGTGCCGAACTACCGGCGGCAGGCGGTCGCCGAGGCGGCCCAGCGGGTGCAGCGCAGCGCCGACGGCAGCGCGTACGCCCAGCACGTGACGATGGCGCAGGCGCTCGCCGCCGCCTACAGCGGGCGGCGGCCGATGGCCGTGCGCTGCTGGTTCACTCCAGGGAAGCGCACGAAGGAGCGGCGGGCGGCCGCGCTGCGCGAGTTCCGGCGCGCGTTCGGGTCCGGGTCGCCGCGGGTCGACGACAACGCCATCGCCGTCACCTCGCCGCGCCGGGGGTGGGCGCTGGCGGCGTGGGCGGTCTCCCACGCGCAGGCGTACGGCCTCAGCGAGGTCAGGTTTGCGGGCCGTCACTGGACCGCCGGAAACGGCCACGCGGGCTGGACGAAGGCCGCCAATGCCCCCGACGATCGCGTCGTCATCAAATAGCTCCCGGCACCGGTGAACGGGCCGGACGGATTGCCGAGCGCGCCCCCTGGCATCGCGCATATTTCTCGCGGGCCCGCGAGGCTGGCCGCACCTGGTCCGCGCCGCCGGCCGCGCGAAATTCCGGCGTGGGCGCCGGGGCGTCGCCGTCAGGCCGCCTCGTCCCCTGCCGACCGTATGCGGAGGCGACCCAAATCCGCTCTTCAGCACGCGGTAAGCCCAGGTCAAGGTGGGTTTGGTGATTTTCCACCGCAATGCGGACACTCTCGCGGCGAGATCGAAGCACGGTGATTCCGCCGGCCATTTACGATGCGCGACGACGGCCTAACGATCAAGATGGAGCAAAATCCGTGCTTCCGTCATCAGGCGGCAATTTTTACAATACACAAAGGATCGGGGGCGACGGAGCCGATCTCCGGGGGTGGGCGAACGATGCGCACGTCGCGAAATCACGATGCGGCGCGGCGAGCGGCCGTGCCCATTAGTCGGGCCGGCGCCCGGACGCCGACCGATCCCGGCGGGTCCGCGGGCGTTCCTCCGACCCGATCGGAGCCCCGTTCCGCGAGATCGATGACCGCCTGCCGCGACGGTCCCACCGGCCGACCCTGGCTGCCGGGATTCGGCTCGACAAGAAATCGGACGAACGCTCACCCCTTATGGGTGTGCGGATACATCACGGAACAATAGCTTTGGACTCATACGACTCTTTAAACGAGCATTCCCCGCCTATGCTCGCAAGAGATGAATCGGGCGGGGCGCGTGATGAATCGTGGGACCGGGGCCGCGATGGCGGGCGCCGTCGCCATGGGCGCGATCGTGATCCTGGCTCCGACGGCGAGCGCGGCCGGACCCGGAGACGTCGAGGCCGTCTATTGCCTGCGCGACGACCGCCGGCCCGAGGTCGTCAAGGCGGCCATACACCTGGGCAAGGGCGCGGAAGTGCCGGGCAGCCCCGACATGCTCGCGATCGGCGCGGACAAGCGCCCCGTGACGTTGGAAGAATGGCGCCGGGATCACCGCGAGGATTTCGACAAAGTCTGCTCGGCCCTCATCAAGGCGAATTCCGACAATCCGGCCGGCGGCGGCTCGAACGGACCATGGAGTTCTCTGCTGCTTCTCGTCGCCGGGTCCGCGCTGACCACGTTCGGCGCGATGCTCGAACGCGTCGCCGCACATCGGCGTCATCGACTGGACAGGCTGGTCCCGGCGATCGACGAGTTCCGCGGCAGCGCCGAGGACTACCTGGCGGCGTGGACATACAACGCCGATACCCCCCACGACAGGGTCAGGGACGACCGCCGGAATCTGACGGCCGCGCTGCAGGGGCTGGCCGCGGGGGGTGCGCGCGGCAGGACCGTCAGAGCGCTGTCCGTGGAGCTTCCGCTCGCCCGTCCGCTCTCGGGGATCGTTCCGGAACAAGCGGGGCGGACAAGGCAGAAGACCTTCGACCAGCGGAGGCAGGAGGCCGCCCGGCAGCGGACGTCGTTGGAGGAGGCGCTGGCGAAGGCCGAACTTCTGTCCCGCGGCGCGCTCGCGTGGCGCTGGCGCCGCGTCAGGGAGCGCGTGGCAGCCGGCGGGCAGAACGACGACCGCACCGGTCCGCGGGGGTTCCTTCGAAGTCGACGCCACAACAAGTTGCCCGGAGAGGATGGCGAGTGACGCTCACGACACCCCCGGTCCACCGTCACAACTCATTCGCGATCCCGCGGCACCGGCTGCCCAACGACACCGACGACGTCAAGGTCAAGGTCAAATGGGAGCCCGACTGGCCGCTGGTGCCATGGAGCGTGCACGGACACGACGCCCTCTTCGCGCTGATCGACGACCTGGAACAGGTGCTCGAGCGGTTCCGAGCGGAGGGACCCGATCCCGACAACCTCACGGACCGGCTGTCGACCAGCGGTCACCTCGTCGTCGTGAGCGGCGAGGAGGGGGCCGGTAAGACCTCGCTCATCCACTACTGCGTACATGACCTCATGACCCGGCTCGGCTGTTTCGACGATCCGCCACCGGACGCGCCCGCGTCCCCGTGGAGCGAAATGACGCTGCCCCCCGGCGTCAAGGTGGTCAATGTGGCCGGTGAGAGGAACGACGACAAGAAGCTCCTGTATCGGAATGGGAAACTCGCCGGCATCGACGAGGTCAACCTCACGATCTACGAGCAGGTGCTGGAGATCCTCCGCGGTGGCGATGAGACCTTCAAGCACATCAGCGAATCGCCCGAGCGTACCGACGATCTCAAATCCGCCAGCGTGGAAGCTCGTTACGGCAGGCTCAGCGACATCCTGATGGACCTGCGCTGGACGATCTTTGTCATCGTGCCGAACATCAAATGGAACGATCGTGACCTCACCCGGCAGTTCTTGCGCTCCTGCGCCAGCTTCAGCACCCCCGGTATCGTCTTTTTCGTGGAAAGCACGAACAGCGAGATGGACGAACTTGTCGATGCCGAGTTCACCGAATCCGAAAAGCGTCATATCACGCATTTGACCATTGGCCAGCTCAAAGAGTTCGATTGCGAACAGTTCATTACGCGGCGCCTCCTTGCCGCGGAGGCGTATACCAATCATGTCGTCGTCACGGACGACGCCCATCTCGGCTATCGCGCAACCGTCGATTACCGTTGCGTGCGCAAGATGCAGTTGACTTTCTACGGCGTCGCCGAAGAGGTGCGGCGGAACGGAGGCGTGATTGACATGGCCCGGCTGCGTGCGTACCAGGAAAGGGAGCAAAAACAGGCGGAAAAAGAGATGCGCCAGCGACGCAAGCGCCGGCGGGGACCCTCCTGATGAGCGAGCGCCAGGGCATTTACCGGACGGGAAACCCATTCGCCCCGCGTTCGGCCGACCGGCTCGGCGGATTTCCGAGCACGGCCGGTATCGGTGTCGGTAAACCACGCCGGATCAACGTCGAAACCGACGCCATGGCCAACCTGCGCGAAGAGGTGGAGAACTACTTTCGCCGGCCCGAACGCGGCCGGGCCCTGGCATTGGTCGGTCCGTACGGAGCAGGCAAGACTCATCTGACCCGTCAGATCATCAACCTCGTCCGGGAGCAGGGAGCGCCGCCGCTGTGGATGATCGATGGCGCCATCATCGATCTCGGCGACGTCTACCAAGACCGGTTGATGAGCCTGCGTGAGGATCGCAACCAGAAAGACGCCTTCGAGGACCTGGTCAGCGACTATCTGTCCGATGTGACCGCCGCGGAGTTGGAGCGCCTGGAGCGCGAAGACTCCCCCACCGGCGAAGGGCGGGCGGACATCGCCAAAGGCCTGCGCGAGCGTGAGTACGATCCGGAGAAGGTCGCCAGGACCCTGCGGCTGGACACCGAACTCATCCATCGCGACCTCCGCCGGCACCTCAGCGAGATCACCGAGCACCGCACGTTCGCGACCGCGCTCGCACTGCTACTCGAAAACGACTTCAACCGCATCGTCTGGGATTGGCTCTCGGGGTTTCCCCCCCAGCAGCCGCTGAAGGACCGAGGCATCCTCAACCCCATTCGCGGCATCAACCCCACGTTCGAGACGCTCGCGGTGTTCGCCTTCATGTACGGCAGCGCCGGCAAACCGTACGTGTTGGTGATCGACGCGCTCGAGAACGTCCTCGGCTGGCCGGAACAGGAACGGACGAGGTTCCTCGACGCGTTCCAGCGCCTTGTCAACGTCTACATCAGCAGGGGCGGGCTGCTGATGTTCTGCATTCCTCCCGACCCGCTCCGCGAGCTTCCGCAGAGCCTGCACGAGCGAACACTGCAGTTTTGGCTGACCGGACTCAGTCCCGCGCAGACCGCCGATCTGATCAGGCAGTACGTCGCTCCACATCGCGCGGCCTTGGAGCACCGCAACGGATCCGGCGACGTGAGTCCCCCCGCGGACGAGGACGCGTCCGCCGCCGTGGACCAGGAGGCGTCCGCCGCCGCGGCCGCCGAGCTGGCGCCCTTCACCCCCGACGCCGTGACGGAGATCTGCGAGTTGCTCAACGGCAACCCGCGATGGATTCTCACCACCTGCTCTGAATGCTGGAACATCGCGGAGGGCTTCGCCGACTCCGAAAAGATGATCGACGTCCTCATCGTGCATGATGCCGTGCGCGCACTCTTCGAGCAGGTCACCCGCGAGCATGTCGTCTCGGTCATCCAACGCACGCTCACCGATGGCCAGTGGCGCACCGAGCCCCGGTCGACCCGATTCGCCGGCCGTCCCGAGGATGTGGATTTCTGGGTCCGCGTCGGGACCACGTCCAGGCTCGCCATCATGATCCGCCGCTCCATCTTGACGGGCGAACAGGTGGCCGCGCTCGAGCGAGACATTACGGCGGCCCGCCAAGGCGTCCCGGGCGCCGTCGAAGTCCTCGTCGTCGTCAACGGCCTCGTGTCTCCCCGGCTCCACCAGCAGATCGTCGACATCGCGCGAACGCAGCCGGTGCGCTACAACGAGCAGGATTTCCCCGAGCGCCTCCACACGTCGCTCACGGAGTTGACGCGCCGGCTGGAGGATGCCGACAAGGAGGGCTACGCCGCCGCGTTGCGCGATCGCGTCGGACTGCTCGCCGGGCACCAGGCTGAGGTCATCGAACAGCTCCGGCAACTGGATTCCCGGCTCGACCGGCTCGTCGTCCGAGGTGACCGGCCCGGCGCTCTGCCGACCTCGGTGGAGGGTGCCGAGTTGCCCGAAGCGCTGGCGGACAGGTTCCGGGAGGCCTCTCAGGCCCTGGACCTGCTGAGCGAAGATCTCGCATCCGGTCCAGGCGTGTCCCCGGGCGGCGAGGAGGCGGGCACGCCGGCCGGTACGAAGCCTCATCGGCTGGGGTTCACAGCGGAGGAGTTCCAGGCCCTCGGGGCGATGACCATGATGCGGCTGCTCCTCGAATCATTCCAGCGGGACGTCGCCGACTGGCTGCGCACTGTGCCCCGCGGTCCCCGGGACCCCGGAGCGACCGAAGAACACTGGCGCCGCCTGTTCGTGATCTGCCGGAGCTTTGAAATCACGACCGAGGTGATGCCGCTCGGCGATCTGGAGGCACGCGCCGCCTCCGGCGAGACCCGTCCGAGCGGCAGCGCGCGCATCGCCGGCGAGCGGCGCCGCCGCGCGCTCCGCCGCGCCGAAGCCGAAGATGTGATCAACCGGCTGGCCGCGCGGGTGCGGAAGGCCGCGATCGACGCCGTCACTACCGGCGGCGCCGGCGCCACCGGCGGCACGGGGGCCACGAGCGGCGAGGTCGGGGAATGGGGCGCACGCAGCAGTGGCGACACCGGCCCCATTCGCTACACGCCCTTCGGCTCTACCGATCCGCTCGGCGGCGCCACGGGGGGTATGGCGTAGGACCGCGGACAAGACCCCTTCGGCAGCGCAGGCCGAGCCGGAATCCGGCCGTCACGTCTCACCTTCGGCCGGGAGCTCGCCGGCCAGCATGCGGAGCCGCTGCTCGGCGACATGTACAAGTTCCTGGTTCATCGTGACACCCACGATGAAGTCGCCGGTGCGCCTCCCGAGCCAATGGATATAGACGGCGCCTTCCTGGACATCCAGCACCAGCCGGTCGATGGGCGCGGTGGTGACCGGCAGCATGATGTCACGCAGCCGCGCGATATCGGTGCGCAGGCGCTGTGCGACGTCGCGGTAGAGGGCCCGCCGCGCGCCCGGCTCGATGTTCCTGAATTGCGGACCCAACTTCCTGTGGTCGAACGCGTCGCCGACGCAGACCAGCGACCAGTCGCGGTAAAGCGCGGCGTATTGCAGATCCACGTAGTTCACGAAGCCCGCCCACAGGCTGTTCAGCCGCACTTCCATGGCGGTGCCCTTGAGCTCCTCGCGGGCCAGGTCGAAGCTGAAGGCATCCCCGTCATCGGATGGCACCGGCCGCATCGACAGCCTGCGATCGCCCCCGAGATGCTCGTCGGGCAGTCTGTAGAACTCATCGCGGATCTGAGTGATGATCCGGTTCATGGTGAAGTCGAGGTGATCGGCGCCGCCGGACTCGCGCGTGATCCCGACCAGATGGAGTCCCAGTTTGATCCGCCCGCAATAAAGGCCGCATCCCTCGGGCGCGGCCACCACCATGCGCATCAGTTCGCCGGTCTTGGTCGGCCGCAACGCCAGGTCGAAGTCCTCGAAGCACTGGACGAGTTCGCCACCGGTGCGACCTTCGGCTTCGCTGATCTCGTCATCGCCGTAGTCGGGTGACTGCCGGCCCACTCCATGCGGCCGTACGACGAAATCGAGGAAGCGGTTGCTGAAGTGGGCGATGGACCTCAGCCCGTGCGTGGCCGCGAACTCGGCGACGCAAACGTCGCTCGGGGAGCGCTCGGAATCATCCCAATGCGGCTCTTTCAGCAACTCGGGCTCGGCGATGCCGTGCCCCGCCGTGTTCAGGTCCGAGGTCATGACGGGCTCCTTGCCGACGCCGGGCTGGATGTGCATCAGATCCCCGCCGGCAGTTCCAGGTCGATGTCAAAGCGGCGGTACGGGTGCGCGTGCGACGAGGTCGCTCCTTGGCCGGCGAGCGAGTCGGCGCGGTTGCGGGTCACCAGGCGGTAGTCGGGGTGCGAACGCAGGCCCAGTTCGTCGAAGGCGTGCAGCACCTCGCGCTCCAGGTCGGCGGCCCTCCCGTAATCTCCGAGCGCCGCCGCGAGGTTGGCGAGGCTGATGGTCGCCGCGAGCGTCCAGGGATGCATGGGCCCAAGCCGCTCCATCAGCCGTGCGTGCGCCTCCTGGGCCGACGCCGTCGCGCCGTCGAGGTCGCCGGCCGCGCGCTGGTAGCTCGACAGGTTGACCTCGCAGGCGCCGACGAACGGATGGTCGGCTCTCAGCATGCCGGCGAGGGTCCGCAGACAGAGGTTCGCGTGGTCGACGGCGTCCGCGTGCTTGCCGAGACTGTGCAGGTCGGCGGCCAGCCCGGCGCGGCAGCTCACGGTCGCCATGACGTCCTCGCCCAACTCCTTGATGAACCCCTCATGTACGCGCTCGTGGCGCTCTCGGGCGCCTTCGGGATTGTTGAGCCGCCGCTCGGCGACGGCGAGCCCGTTTTCGGCGTTCAGCGACATCCGGGCCGGGAGGCTGCCGGGGGCGAGCACACCGCGGCGGCGCAGGAAGCTCTTCAAGATGGCGAACGACTCGCGGTTCTGTCCGAGGGCGCGGTGGCAGAACGCCAGCGAGGCGGCGATGTCCCAGGCCGCCTCCTCTCTTTCGCCGCCCACCGCGCGGAGCCGGTTGAAGGCGTTTTGGATCAGCTCCAGACCCGCCCGCGGGTTGCCCGCCAGTACCTCCGCGATCGCGAGATTGTGCTGGACCTGCAAGGTGGCGCGATGGTCCGGCCCGAGAAGCCGCCTGATCGAAGTGATCACGCGCCCGACCTCGGTCTTGGCCTGACGGAAGTCGCCCGTGCTCCACAGGATGCTGCCGTAGTGGTCGCCGGACAGCAATGACCGCGGATGGTGGATGCCGAGGGTGCGTCGCTGCTCGCGCAGCGTCTGCCTGGCGAGCCGGCCGGCTTCACCGTAGTTGCCCAACTCGCGGAGGGTCTGCGCCAGCAGATCCAGCAGCCGCAGATACTCCGCCGACCTCGCGTCGTCGGCCCAGGCCCGCTCGGCCGCCCTGCCCAGCTCCAGCGCACGCTGCAAAGAGATCTTGTTGTAGCCCCTGATCAGACTGCTCAGCTCGCGCAACAGCCACTGCCTGACCTCCGGCCGATCGTCCTCCCAGGGCCGGAGCACCGGTGCATAGCCGACGATCGCGGCGTCCGCCCCGGCCCGCCCGCCGTCGATGGGCTCGGCGTAACGGCTCAGCGCCTCGCGCAGCACGGTGATCCGTGCGTCGAGCCGCGCGCCCATGCGCCGCACGATGAGCCCGCGCAGCATCGGATGCATTCGTATGGGCGAAGCGTGGTCGCCGAGATCGACCTCGATGAGGCCGTGGCGTGCCAGGCTCCATAGGGCGACGTCGATGACCAGGCCGTCGCTCAGCGATCGGAACCTCGGTGCGACGCCCGCGGGGCTGTCGACGGGTGCCGTTCCCGTGCGGCGGGGGTCGTCGCGCGGTTCGGGCGCGTCCGCGTACGCCAGGGCTTGCTGCATGGCGGGCGATTTCAGCACATCGACGGTGAGCCCGCCGGCGGAGAGGATGGCGCAGGTCTCCAGCAGCCACACCGGTCCCTCGCTGCCGACGCTTTCCTGATGCCAGACCTCGACGCCGGGATCTTTGTAGAGCAGCCGCAGGCTGACTTCGACCATGGCCCGCGGCAACGCGGAGCCGGCGGGATCCGCCGCGATCTGGTGCTGTGCCCGACGGAACTCGTCGCCGAACTGCTTGACGGAGTTGCGGACGGCCTCTTCGGGCATGCGGTTCTCGGCGCGCTCCAGTTCGGCGTTGATGGACAGCCACGCCGCCGCCAGACCAACGGTGAGCGGCAGATAGCCGACGGTCTCTCCGATGATCTGGGCCTGGTCGGCCAGGATTCCCGGCACCCGGGCGGACAGCACCGCGAGGCCGTCGGCCGGCGAGAACGGAGGGACGGACACCGAGCGAGCCGCCGGCCACGCGCCGCTTTCGCGACTGGTCACCACGATGTGACGGTGCTCATCGGTTTCGGGGAGGAGGCCGTCGAGAGTGCCGTCCCCCGGCGCGTCGTCGAAGATCAACAGCCATGGTCCGGAGTCGGGGGCGGCGAGCCTTTCGAGCACGGCGGCGATCCGGTCCCCCGCGCCCGGCACGTCGAGGCGATCGGCGAGCGCCAAGAGCCCGTCTTGAACCGACTTTGACCTTGCGACCCTTTCCTCTTGCCCGGCTGTCGGCCGCCCTTGCCCCGATGCGTCCTGCCATGTCTCCTTCGACGCCGCCGACAGCCACCACACGAGGTCGTAGTCGCCGCCGAAGCGATGGGCGAACTCGTTCGCCAGTGCGCTCTTGCCGATGCCGGACTCGCCGGTCAGCACGCAGACGCCGCCGTCGGCCGAGCGCAGCGCCTCGTCGATCCCGGCGATCTCCCTATCGCGACCGACGAACCCCGGGTCGCGCGGCGCCAGGTTGGTGTCGCTGGGCAACCTCGGGAACCGCACGGACCCCGCGGGCGGGCCTTCGGCGGGAGACAGATGAAGCGAGCGGCGCAGCCGGGCCACCGCCGTCGGCTCCGTCATGCGGCGCAGGTCGAGCTGTTCGTGGTGGGCGAGCTCGGCGGCCGGCGTCAGGTCGTCGACCAGCACCAGCCGGATGTTCGGATGGGAAAGGCGGCCCAGCTCGTCGACCGCCTGCCGGTCGATCTCGGTCGGCGCGATCACCAACAGAGCGGAGCCGAGACCGGGCGACTCGCCCTTGAACCGCCCGAACGGCAGGGCCGACGCCTCGACCTCACAGCTGTTGAGCTGGGCCGTGAACCACTCGGCCCAGCGGCGATGGCGCGGCGTGTAGACCACGGTCGCCCGCTTGATCCGCGTCGAGCGCTCCTCGAGGAGCTCTTTGGCCAGCTCACCGAAGTACGGGCCCAGGCTCGCCGCCGTCTCGGCCAGTGGTCGCGCTGCGGGGCTCTCGATGAGAGCGTAAGCGGCGTTGTACGGGATCTCCAGGTAGCGGAGCCCGTCATCGGCGATGCCCTGAAAAGCCGTACGGACGATCGCACGCGCCGAGCGAAGCTGGTCTTGCATCCGCGTGTCGACCTTGAGCCCGACGGCGACCACCGTGACCCACTCCCTGCCCGCGGCTCTGGCCCGCTCCCACACTGCTCGCGCCACGTCGGCGGTGCCCTCGATGGACCACGAGTTGAGCGTGAAGCAGGCGACCACCAGGTCGGCGAGGCCGGCCAGGGCCGCGCGCCCGGCATCGGTCTGGACCATGGGCGCATCGATCAGCACGTAGTCATAGCCATCGAACGCGCCCGCCTCCTCGGCCGGGCCGGGCCGCGCCGATGGGGCGAGCCGCGAGAGGCCCTCGATCGGCGAGTCGCCGTCGACGGTGATGAGATCCACCGTCCCGGCCTCTCTACGGCCCTCGTCGCGGCCCTCGCCGCGATCCGCGGTGTCGCCACCGCTCGGTGCGCTCGGCCGCAGATACTGTTCCGCCCCGAGTAGTCCGCCGCGGGTATCGACGATCAGCACGCGCCGACCGCCCCCCGCCAGCACCAGCGCCACATTGACCAGCGTCGTGGTCTGGCCGATGTGCTCCTCCGCCGAGCAGAACGCCGCCACCCGAGGGGCCGGCCGGTCGGCGGCACCGCCGTCAGGCTCCATGATCACTCACTCCGCCCCGAACCGCTTCGCACCGAGGAGACCGCTTTCGAAATGCACTTCTGGTAGCTGGACTGTGCATCGTCGGGACGACGAGCCGTCTCGAGGGCCCGGCGCAGGGCGAGGCCCAGCACAGACGGGGGAAGCTCCGCGACGACCTCTAACGGCAGCGAGGAAAGGTCGACCAAATCGGAGACGAGGCCCTTGCCCGCCGCGGCCGGGTCAGCCATCGAAGTCGCCACCACTCGAAGAGATCACGGATATGGACACCATATGGTGAGTATCTTACTTCGCACGGATAGCCCGCGGCCAGCAACCGGGAAAGGTAGACCGCGCATATAAGCACGTGTCCGCAACGGCCTCTGTGTCACACGGCACAGATGTCCGAGTTCGGCCAGAGTACGGTACGCAGTGGCCTCCGAACCGCCGGTAAATAAAATCCGCGGCCGCTTCACTCTACCTTGACTCTGCGGTAATCACCGCAAATACTAGCCGTGCGCGACGGTGCCGAGTGGACCGAAGGGCGGGCTAATTGATCGACGAATCCACAGTTCTCAACGGTCGAGAGCCGGCGCCCCGCCGTCGTCGAGAATGGCCCTACACGCTCGACGTCGAAGCCATCCGCGATGCGGGATGGACTCCGACGCCATTCCGGCAATTCATTCTCAAGATTCATGGCCGATGCGATCTGGCCTGCGATTACTGTTACATGTACCGCGGCCCCGATCAGAGTTGGCGGCGGCAGCCGCCGGCCATGTCCCGTGAGGTGATCGAGGCGGCGGCGCTGCGGATCGCCGAACACGCGCACGCGCACGGCACGACGGCCGTCGACATCGTGCTCCACGGCGGCGAGCCGCTGCTGGCGGGCCCCGATCTGATCTCCTACGCGGTCGAGACCATCGAAGCGGCCGCGGGCGGCGGCGTGACGGTGCGGGTCTCGATCCAGACCAACGGGATGCGGCTCACCGACCGCTACCTGATGGTGCTCGACGCGCTCGGCGTTCACGTGGGCGTCAGCATCGACGGCGCCGGCGCCGCACACGACCGGCATCGGGTGCGGGCCGACGGGCGGGGCTCGCACGCACAGGTCGCCGAGGCGATCCAGCGGCTGTCCGCGGGCCCGTACCGACATCTGTTCGCCGGCCTGCTCTGCACCATCGACGTACGCAACGACCCGGTCGCCACCTACGACGCGCTGCTCGCGTTCGACCCGCCGGCGGTGGACTTCCTGCTCCCCCACGCCAACTGGCGGTCGCCGCCTCCCGGACGCGAACCGGGGGCGTCCGCCACCCCCTACGCCGACTGGCTCATCGCCGTCTTCGACCGCTGGTACGGCGCGCCGGCGCAGCGGACCAGCGTGCGGGTGCTCGAGGAGATCATCGCCATGCTGCTCGGCGGCGCGTCCGGGACCGAGGGCCTCGGCCTTTCGCCTTCGTCGTGCCTGGTCATCGAGACCGATGGCGCGATCGGCCAGGACGACGCGCTGCGCACCGCCTATCCCGGCGCGGCGTGGACCGGGCTGCACGTGTCGCGCGATCCGCTCGATCGCGCGCTTTCGCTGCCGCCGATCGCGGCCCGCCAACTCGGCGCCGGCGCCCTGGCGGAGGTCTGCCGCTCGTGCGACCTGCACCGGGTGTGCGGCGGCGGTTACTACCCCCATCGGTACCGGCCGGGCTCGGGGTTCGCCAACCCGAGCGTGTACTGCCCGGACCTTTACGCGCTCATCGCGCGCGTGCGCGACAGGCTGACCGCGGACATCGCCGACCTGGCGGCCGCGGGCCGAGCACTGCCATGACGCTGCCCAGGCATGAGCTGCCGCCGGCCGTCTTCGACGAGGTCGCGGCCGGTGGCGGCGGACCCGTGGCGCTCGCCATGCTCCGCCGCGCCGAGCTCAGCCGGCGGCTCGTGTTGCTGCGGGCGATTGTGGACGCGGCGGAGCGGTCCGGTCCCGGCCCGGGGGCCAGGGCGCGCCAGGCGTACGACGTGCTGGCCGCGGTCCATCGGCGTTCCCAGGCGGCCGCGCGGAAGGTGCTGACCCATCCGTCCGTGGGCCCCCGCTGCGTAGACCTGCTGCGGACGCTCGCGGGCGGCCGGCGACCCGCCGATCTCGACCGCCTACTGGAGATCGCCGCGGCGGCGGCCGTGCACGCCGGCCGGCCCGCGCAGATCACGCTGTCCGTGCGGGACGAACGAATCGTCCTGCCCTCGCTCGGCGTGGCCGCGTTCCCCGGCGCGCCGGCCGGCGCCCCCGCCGTACTCGACGTCGGCCCCGATGGCGCCACGCTGGCGGCATGCGGTCGCGTCGTGTCCATCCCGTCCGATCCGTACGTCGAGGCGGGAGACTGGTCGGGCCTGCGACGGGTCGCGACCCTGGCTCGCGGCGCACCGCTGCTGCTCGACGACGTCGATCCGTTCCGCTTCACCGCGGGCGACCGGCCGTGCCTGCCGCGCCTGGACGCGGCGGAGTTCGCGGCGTGGAGCGAGGTGGTCGGCGGCGGCTGGCGGTTGCTGCGCGCCTTCCATCGCGGCCCGGCCTCGGAGGTTGCCGCCGGGATCCGTGCGCTGGTGCCGATCGACCCTCCCGACAGTCACGCCGTCAGCGCCAGCTCACCGGAGACCTTCGGCTGCGTCGCGCTGTCCCTGCCGCGCGGGCCGCGCGCGCTGGCGGAGACCTTCGCCCACGAAATCCAGCACAACAAGCTCTCCCCGCTGCTCCAGCTGTACGAGCTCACCCGAGGGCGCCCCGACGAGCTTTTCTACGCGCCCTGGCGCGACGACCCGCGGCCCCTGGAGGGGCTGTTCCACGGGGCGTACGCCTACCTCGGCGTGGCCAGGTTCTGGAACCGGCAACGTCGCGCCGAACGTGATCCGGACTCACAGGCGCACGTGCTGTTCGCCAGGTGGCGGGACGCCGCGCTGGACACCGCGCAGGTGCTGCTGGACGGCGAACGGATCACCCCGCTGGGACGCAGATTCGTCACCGGCATGCTCGCCGCCCTGGAGGCGCTCGGCCGCGAAGGGGTGTCGCGAGAGGCGCTCGCCGGGGCCGCCCGCCTGTCCGCCGACCACCGGCGGCGCTGGCGCGACCGCAACGAGCCCGCCCGCCCGTGACGGCCACGAGCGCGGTGCGGGCGGTGAGCGGCGGACGACGCAAAGCGTTTTACGGAACGATCCATTTCATTCCTTTCACCGCCGCATGGCCAATAACCAAATCGCGGTGTCGCGCGGAGCACGGCGGTCTTACCCGTCCAGCCCGCCCGGCCGCTGTTCTTCCGCACGAATGCGCTCGTGATTGCCGCGCTCGCGGCAAGCCCTTACTATCAGACCGGACGCATTGCCCAGCGGACGTTACGAGCGAACTCGCGTCGCGCGGCCGGCATCAGGTCGTTTGCCGCGATCAAAGGGGTACGAGTGGCCGAGACACCCGGTGAACGGCCCCCTTCGGCCGCACGCAGGCTGCTGCTCACGATAGGGCTCGCCCTCCTCGGTTACCTCGCCGGGCGGTTAATAGGGGACGTCCGAATCGGCCAAATTGTCACTGCCGGGCCCTACTTCGTGGCGATTTCCGCGCTCCTGGCCATCGGCCTCTACAGCAGCACCCATGGCATCGAGCGCTCCTATCTGCGGGGCAACGTGGGCACGGTCGTGCTGGCCGTCACCGTCGGGGTGTTCGCCAAGGCGCTGCTGATCTCGGCGCTGATGTTCGCCTTCTTCCGCGAGCACCCGGAGTACATCGTGCTCGGCGCCGTGGTGGCGCAGATCGATCCGCTCTCGGTGGCGGCGCTGGAGAAGTCGTCTCGCATGACCAAGCAGGGCAAGGCCCTGTTGCTGGCCTGGGCGTCCTTCGACGATCCCGTGACGACGCTGCTGACGGTGTACGCCGTGAGCATCGCGCTCGCCGCCGGCGCGCTGGGCGGGGCCGACGCCGCCCGGCTGGCCGACGGCGGCCTGGGCGCGTTCGGCACCGGGCTGACGTGGAACCTGCTGCTGGCGGGCGCGGTGTTCTTGGTGTGGGTGGTGGCCTTTCGCCGCGCCGGCACCCCCGAGGTCCGTGGGGGTCCCGGAACCTCCGGCTCCGCCCGGTCCACCGCGGGCTTCATCGCGCAGTGCGTCGTGCTCACCGCCGTCGCCGCGACCGCCGTCTGGCGGTTCTGGATGCTCGCGATCGCGCTCATCGGCCTGTTCCTGCGGCCGCGGTCGGCGCGCGACCCGGACGCCTTCCCCCGGCTCCTCGGCCGGGTCACCACGATGGCCTTCGCGCTGGCCACCGTCGGGCTGGGGCTCATCCTCGTCCTCGACGTCCGCTGGCTCCCCGGCCTCGTCCTCGGCTGCGTCGCGTTCGCGGCCCAGATGCTCGCCGGGTTCATGCTCGGGCGGTCACAGCAGCCCACCGACCGTGTCTGGCTCGCGCTCGCCCAGCAGAACGGCATCACCGCCATCGTGCTCGCGCTCTTGCTGGAGAGCGGCCTCCCGGGGACGGTCGCCGTCGTCGCTCCGGGGGTCCTCGTCATCAACGTGCTGCACGTGGTGTTCAACGGCGCCTACGAGGCCTGGACCCGTCGCGCCGGCGCCACCATGCGGAAGGACCGGAAGGGTCCCGAGGTCTCCCCTGCGCCGTCGAGGGTGTCGGTCGCGTCGGTGGTCGCGAGGTCGCTGACGGCGCCGACGGCGCTCTACGCGCCCCCGTCCGATCTCTACTCCTCACCGGCCGAGGAACGATCACGTAAGAAGCGGCCGGGGCCGGTGCGGGTGGCTAAACGCCCAGCCAACGGCCGATGATCTCTTTCATGATCTCGGTGGTGCCGCCGAAGATGGTCTGGATGCGGGCGTCCTGATAGGCCTTCGCCACCGGATACTCGGTCATGTAGCCGTATCCGCCGTGCAGTTGGACGCAGCGGTCGACCACCCTGACCAGCAGCTCGGTGTTCCACCACTTGAGCATGGCGGCCTCTTCGGCGCTCAGCGAGCCGTCGTTCTCGGCCAGCACGCACCGGTCGGTGAACGGCCTGGCGAAGGTGAGCTCGGTCTTCATCTCGGCGAGCGTGAAGCGGTTGTGCTGGAACCTCCCGATCGGCCGGCCGAAGGCCTCGCGGGTCTTGCAGTACTCCAGGGTCCGCTCGAAGATCGCCTCGGCGCCGGCCAGCGCGCCGACCCCGATCGACAGTCGTTCCCTGGCGAGGTTCTGCATGAGGTAGAAGAAGCCGTGGCCCTCCTCGCCGAGGAGATTGGCCGCCGGCACGCGCACGTTGTCGAAGAACAGCTCGGCGGTGTCCTGCGCGTGCAGGCCCACCTTGTCGAGGTTGCGGCCGCGCTCGAAGCCCTTCATGCCGCGCTCGACGACGAGCAGGCTGACGCCCTTGGCGCCCGCCACCGGGTCGGTCTTGGCCACCACGATGACAAGGTCGGCGAGGATGCCGTTGGAGATGAACGTCTTCGACCCGTTGAGGATGTAGTCGGCGCCGTCCCTGACCGCGGTGGTCTTGATGCCCTGCAGATCGGAGCCGGCGGCCGGCTCGGACATCGCGATGGCGGTGATGATGTCGCCGGAGCAGTAGCCGGGCAGCCAGCGCCGCTTCTGCTCCTCCGTGCACAGCCGCCGGAAGTACGCGCCGTTGATGTCGTTGTGGACCGCGAAGCCGGGGCCGTGCACCCCGGCACGGGCGAGTTCCTCGTTGAAGATCGTGTAATAGCGGTAGTCGGTGTTGCCCCCGCCGCCGTACTCCTCGTCGATGTCGATGCCGAGCAGACCTTGCCGGCCGGCCGCCAGCCACACGTCCCTGGAGACGACGCCGTCCTTTTCCCACTGCTCGTGGAAGGGTGCGATCTCCTTGTCGATGAAGGACCGGACCATGTCGCGGAAGGCCGTGTGCTCCTCGGTGAAAATCTCGCGCCGCACCACAGGTCCCCTTCCGACGTACGGACCGGCCGTACGTAATTTAGCACTTACGATCCGCCGCGACCGAACCTGGTTCGGATCCGTTCCGTCATGTCACCAGTCGTGCATCGTTCCGTCGCGGAGGCGGTTCACCGGCAGGTATTTCGGGTCGTAGGGGTACTTCGCGGCCTCGTTCTCGTCGATGTCGACGCCGAGCCCCGGGGCGTCGCCCGGGTGCATCAGGCCGTCGGTCAGCGAGTAGCCGCGCGGAAAGACCTCATCGGCCGGGGCGAGGTGGCTCATGTACTCCTGGATGCCGAAGTTCGGCACCGCCATGTCGACGTGCAGCGCCGCGGCGAGCGAGACCGGCGACAGGTCGCCGGCCCCATGCGAGCCGGTGCGCACGCCGTACAGCTCCGCCAGGCCGAACACCCGGCGCAGATGCGTGATGCCGCCGGTGTGCGAGACAGACGTGCGGATGTAGTCGATCAGCCGCTCGGTGATCAGCTGCTGGCAGTCCCAGATCGAGTTGAAGATCTCGCCGACCGCGATCGGCGTCGTCGTGTGCCGGCGGATCAGCCGGAAGGCGGCCTGGTCCTCGGCCGGCGTCGGGTCCTCGATCCAGAACATCCGGTAGGGCTCCAGCGACCGGCCCAGCCGGCCCGCCTCGATCGGGGTCAGCCGGTGGTGGACGTCGTGCAGCAGATGAAACCCGAAGCCGTACCGGTCGCGGACCGCCGCCATGACCGACGGCACGAAGTCAAGATAGGCGCCGGTGTCCCAGACGTCCTCGGCGGGCCGCGCCCCGGCTGCGGGCTCGTAGGTCAGGCTCGTCCCGGCGCGGATGCCGTAGGTCTTGTCCAGCCCCGGCACGCTCGCCTGTACCCGCACCGCGCGGTAACCGGCGTCGAGGAAGCGGCCGACGTCGTCGAGGACCTCGGGGACGTCGGCGCCGCTGGCGTGGCCGTAGACCGTCACGCCGGATCTCGCGGCGCCGCCCAGCAGCTGGTAGACGGGCAGCCCGGCCACCTTGCCCTTGATGTCCCACAGGGCGATGTCGACGGCGGCGATGGCCGTCATGGTGACCGGCCCGCGCCGCCAGTAGGCGCCCTTGTAGAGGTAGTGCCAGGTGTCCTCGATGCGGTGCGCGTCGCGGCCGATCAGCAGCGGGCAGACGTGCTCGCTCAGGTAGGACGCGACCGCCAGCTCGCGCCCGTTGAGCGTGGCGTCGCCCACCCCCGTGACGCCGTCCGCCGTGGTGATCTTGAGCGTCACGTAGTTGCGCCCGGGGCAGGTCACGATGACCTTGGCGTCGACGATCCGCACGGCGTCAGTCCAGGGCGTCAGTCGGACTGGGCGGCGAGCCTGGTGATGGCCGCGGCGATGTGGTCGTCGGTGGCTGTGAACGCCACGCGTACGTGCCGGGCGCCCTTGGCTCCGTAGAAGTCCCCGGGAGCCACCAGGATGCCGAGCTCCGCCAGCCGGCCGGTGGTGTCCCAGCAGGGCTCGTCGAGCGTCGCCCATAGGTACAGCGCCGCCTCGGAGTGATCGACCCGGAAGCCGTACGACACCAGCGCCTTGCGGAGGGCGGCCCGGCGCCGGGCGTAGCGGGCGTGCTGCTCATCCGCGTGGGCGTCATCGTCGAGCGCCGCGGTCATGGCCGCCTGCACGGGCGCGGGCACCATCATCCCGGCGTGCCGGCGCACCTCGAGCAGCTGCTTGACCACCGCGGCGTCGCCGGTGACGAAGCCGGCCCGATAGCCGGCCAGGTTGGACCGCTTGGACAGCGAGTGCACGGCGAGCAGGCCCTCGTGGGAGCCCTCGCACACGTCGGGGTGCAGGATCGAGATCGGCCGCTCCTCGGGCGCGTTCGACCAGCCGAGATCGACATAGCACTCGTCGTTGACCAGCAGCACGCCGCGCTCGCGCGCCCACGACACGGCCTTGCGCAGATGCTCGACGGGCAGCACCTGACCGGTCGGGTTGGACGGGGAGTTGAGCCAGACCAGCTTCGGCGTGATGGGGCCGAGGCCGAACAGTCCGTCGGTGGCCATCGAGGTGGCCCCCGCCAGCCGCGCGCCCACGTCGTACGTCGGGTAGGCCAGCTCGGGAAAGGCCACCACATCGCCCGGCCCGGCCCCGAGCAGCGTGGGCAGCCAGGCGACGAACTCCTTGGTGCCGATCAGCGGGAGCACGGCGTCGGGGTCGGCGCCGGTGACGCCGAGCCGGCGCCGCAACCACCCCGCGGCCGCTTCCCGCAGCCGCGGGGTGCCGTAGGTCACCGGATAACCGGGGGCATCGGAGGCCGCTCGCATGGCCCGCTGCACGACCCATGGCGTCGGGTCGACCGGCGTGCCGACGGACAGGTCGACGAGGCCATCAGGGTGCTGCGCCGCCGTCTCCTTGTACGGGGCCAGCCGATCCCACGGAAAGTGCGGCAGGCTGTGCATCTCCGAAATATTACGCGTCTCCCTGCGGCGGCAAGGCGGCGACGATCGGATGATCCTTGTCGATCGGGCCCACCTTGGAGGCGCCGCCGGGCGAGCCGAGGTCGTCGAAGAACTCCACGTTGACCTTGTAGTAGTCCTTCCACTGCTCGGGAGTGTCGTCCTCGTAGTAGATCGCCTCAACCGGGCAAACGGGCTCACAGGCACCACAGTCGACGCACTCGTCTGGGTGGATGTAGAGCATGCGCTTGCCCTCATAGATGCAATCAACCGGGCATTCCTCAATGCACGCCTTGTCGAGCACATCCACACAGGGCTGCGCGATGACGTAGGTCACGTCCCAACTCCTCTCGGGTTTTCCGGCAGGCCCCGCCGTAGGTACGGCTCTCCGCACGCTCGTTGCACCCTAGTATCGCCGTCGATGGCAAGCGCGATCGACTTGGGGGTCCGGAAGTATGACTTTCGATTTCCCCGCACGCCTGGTGGTGTCGATCACTCCGGCGGACGTGGGGCGGCGGATCTCGCTGCGCCGACGTCTGCCAACGGGAGGGTACAGCGACGTGGTCGGCGTCCTCGAATCCTGGGCCGAGGGCACGCTGAAGGTGCGGCGGCGCGGCGGCGAGCTGGTCGAGGTCGCCGAAGCGACGATGGCGGCCGCCAAGGTGGTCCCGCCGCCTCCCGTCAGGGCCAGTCGGGAACGCCCGCCGGAAGATCCGCGCTGACCCGCAGCGGGAACTTGGCCGGGCGTTTCTCCAAGAAGGCGGTCACCCCCTCGGCGACATCGGCCGTCGGGCCGATCTCGTACATCAGGCGCGAGTCGGCGACGTGCGCGTCCCACGGTGAGTCGGCGGACAGCCCGGACCACAGCAGCCGCCGGATGGCCGCCACCGAGACCGCCGAGGTGTTGTCGGCGATCTCCCTGGCCAGCTCGTACGCGGCGGGCAGCAGGTCAGCCGCGGCGTAGGTCCGGGAGACCAGGCGGCCGCGCAGCGCCTCGGCGGCGTCGAAGACGCGGCCGGTCGCCGCCCACTCCATCGCCTGGGCGATGCCGACGACGCGGGGCAGGAACCAGCTCGACGCCGACTCGGCGACGATGCCGCGCCGGGCGAAGACGAAGCCGAACCGCGCGGTGTCGGCGGCGAGCCGGACGTCCATCGGCAGCGTCACCGAGGCGCCGAAGCCGACCGCCGGCCCGTTGACCGCGGCGATGACCGGCTTGAGGCTGCGCGCGATGCGCAGCGTCACCGTGCCGCCGGCGTCCCGCGGCGTGCCGTCGTCGAGGCGTTCGAGGTCGCCGTGGGCGCGGGCCCTCGCCTCGTGGTCGAACGTCACGGGTCCGGCGCCGAGATCCGCGCCGGCGCAGAACGCGCGCCCCGCCCCGGTGACCACGACGGCGCGCACGTCGTCATCGGCGTCCGCGCGATCAAAGGCGTCGATCAGCTCACCGCGCATCACGAGCGTGAACGCGTTGAGCCGCTCGGGGCGGTTGAGCGTGATCGTCGCGATGCGGTCCACGACCTCGTACTCGATCTCGGCGTACGGCACGTCTGCTCCTCGCTCCCGGTGGCGAACCCGTGTCCTGGCAGGAGTTCGTAGAACGAAATTCTAGTAAGGACCCTGCCCGCGACCCCGCCGCGCCCTGCCGGGGCACGACCCCACATGACCCGACTTGTGAAGCTCGTTCGAGATGTGAGTCGTGACACGATCGAGGATTTTGTCGGCTATGTTGCAAGCGTGAACTGGGCTGTCGCGACGTACGACTCCGCCTTCGGGTACGTGTCCGCGCACGGCGCCCCATTGGTCGATCTGCTCGACCCGCAGCCCGACGAAAAGATCATCGATCTCGGCTGCGGTGCCGGCGTGCTGGCCGCGGAGATCTCCGCGCGGGGCGCCCAGGTGCTGGGCATCGACGCCAACCCGGAAATGATCGCCAAGGCCAAGGCGCACTACCCCGAGCTGTCGTTCACGGTGTGCGACGCGCACGACTTCACCGTCGCCGAACGCCATGACGCCGTGATCTCCAACGGCGCGCTGCACTGGCTGATCCGGGACCCCGACGCGGTGATCACCCAGGTGCACGGGTCGCTGCGGCCCGGCGGGCGGTTCGTCGCCGAGATGGGCGGCGCGGGCAACTGCGCCGAGTTGGTCGCCGCGATGCAGACGGCCTGGCGCGAGTTCGGCCTGACCGAGCCCGAGCTGCCGTGGTACTTCCCCACCCCGGCCGAGTACGCCACCCGGCTGGAGGAGGGCGGGTTCACCGTGCGGCTGCTGGAGTACGCCGAGCGGCCGACCCGCATGACGCAGGGCCCGAACGGCGCCGCCGACTGGGTCAGGGTGTTCGCCGCCGAGCCGCTCGGCAAGGTCCCGGCGGAGGTGGTCGAGCCGCTGCTGATGCGGATCAACGACCTCGCCGCGCCCGCGCTGCGGCGCGAGTCGGGCTGGGTCGCCGACTACGTGCGGCTCCGGTTCGCCGCCGTCCGCACCCCGGACACCTCGCGCGATGAGATCCAGGACGCGGCCGAACTGGCCGCCGCGGGGCCCGAGCACGCCCTGCGGGCGCTGCGCCCGGTCTGAGCGTCTGACAGCCTGGACCCATGCTGCGGCTGTACGACACCACGACGCGGGCGGCCAGAGAGCTTCGCCCCGGACCGCTGCGCGTCCATGTGCACGGCGCCGATCCGCGGGTCCACGTGACGGCCGACGTGCTGCGGCGGGTGGCCGAACGGCACGGCCACCGGGTCTTGATCGGCCATTCCGGGGACGTGCCCGACTGGGACCCGGCCGAGCTGAACGTCCAGCCGATGGAATGGCCCCCGGGCGAGGCCGACCTCCATGTCGTCGCCGACGCGGCCGCGCCGGCGCACATGGCGGCCGGCGCCGCCGTGGCGGTGGCGGTGGCCCCGGCGCCATCGTCCTGGGCGGACGCCGACCCTGTGGCGGTACGGCTGGCGATGCTGTCGGCGCACTACCGGACGCCGATCGAGCCCGGCGGGGCCCTCGACGCGCCGGCGGAACGGCTCCGGCGCTGGCGCGAGCGGGTCGCCGCGTGGGCGGACTCCCCCGGCCGCCCGATGTGCGCCGACTACGTGGCCGAGGCCGGGGCGGCCTTCGAGGACGACCTCGACACCCCGGCCGTGTTGTCGGTGCTCGACCGGCTGGCCGACGACCCGGACATCCCGCCGGGCTCGAAGTTCGAGACGTTCGTGCATCTCGACCTGATCCTGGCGCTCGACCTGGTCAGCGCCATCGGCCGCTGACGCCCGCTGGCGGACCCTGCCCGGCCCCACGGGCACGCCCGAATACACCACCGACGGACCCGTCTACAACGACACGCTCGTCACGCTCATAGTCCCCTACTGGAGCAGGACGGCTGCACCGAGTTCGCCGGATTCATCTCCCGGCACAGGTCCAGGTGACGGCCACCCATGCCTTCGCCCTGCGCCCGTCGGCTGGTCGCGGATCGCGATGAGTTCCGGCGCCTGGGCGGGTCTTCCTCTGCGAAGCGAGGGGAGTGTCAATGATGGCCCCAGAAATCCTGATGGAAGGCGTCATGTTCGGTGAGTCGCCGCGCTGGCACGACGGGCGGGTCTGGTTCTCCGACTGGGGCGCCAACCAGGTGATCGTGCTCGACCGCGACGGCCGCCACGAGGTGGTGGTAACGATCCCGTCGTTCCCGATGTGCATCGACTTCCTGCCCGACGGCCGGCTCCTCGTCGTGGACTCGGCGCACCGACGGCTGCTGCGCCGCGAGCACGACGGGGCACTGGTCCAGCATGCCGACCTTTCCAAGATTTCGGAGAAGCCGTGGAACGACATCGTGGTCGACTACCAGGGCAACGCCTATGTCAACACCATCGGTTTTGATTTCCCCGGCGGTGAGTTCGCCCCCGGCCTGATCGTGCTCGTCACGCCGGACGGCAACGTCGATCAGGTCGCCGACGGCCTCGCGTTCCCCAACGGCATGGCGATCAGCCCGGACGGTGCCACGCTGATCATCGCCGAGTCGTACGCCAATCGGCTCACCGCCTACGACATTGACGGCAATGGCGACCTCGGCGGCCGGCGCGTGTGGGCGCAGACCCCTGGCGACCACCCGGACGGGATCTGCATGGACGCCGAAGGCGCCGTCTGGTACGCCGACGTCGGCAACCAGCACTGTGTTCGTGTGCGCGAGGGCGGCGAGGTGCTCGCTACGGTCGACCTGGATCGCGGCGCCTTCGCCTGCGCGCTCAGCCGCGAGGACGACCCTCGTCTCTTCGTCGTCGGCCAGACCTGGGGCGGACCCGAGCCGCGGCGCCCGAGCGGGCGGGTTGTGGCGTTCCCGGCGCCGGCGCCGGGTGCCGGTAGACCCTGACCGGCCGGCTCCCCAGGCGACGGGGGTGAGACGGTGGCGGCCGGGCTCAGCGCACGGCCGTTGCCGTTGCCGTTGGACGTCCATTGACTGATCTCTACTGGATCGCGGCGCGCGCACGGTACGTGCATGTAACCGGCTAAGAAGTGCCGGGAATGTTTCGGGACGTCTACCGCCCCGCCAGAGTCGAAGGCCCCCGGCACACCGAGACCGGGCACCGGAGCCGGCGTCACTCCCGGGCGCCACAACCTCCTCACACGGGGTGGGCCACGTCCCCCCGGCGAACACGCCCCTGAGCGTCGCTCTTGAGGCGCTGGGTGAGTTCATCGACAGGAACTTGATCCTGTTCGCCGCTGTCCATGTCGCGGATGGTGACGGTCCGCTCGCTTCGCTCCCGTTCCCCGTAAATCACCGCGAACCGTGCGTGCCGATCCGCCGCCCACTTCAATTGCCTGCCGAGCTTCCCGCTTGTCCCCAGATACACTTCAGCCCGCATGCCGGCATTCCGCAGCCGACCCGCGAAAGCCATGACGTCGGCCGCGGATTCCTGATCCATCACCGTGATCGCCACGTCAAGCCGCGGAGAATGAGCGGCGTCGCCTTCCAGCAGCCCGATGATGCGCTCGACGCCGAGGGACATTCCGCACGCGGGGACATCTGGACCGCCAAGGGCACTGATCAGCCGGTCGTATCGGCCCCCGCTGGCGATTGATCCCGGCATGCCGTCCGCGACCACCTCGCAGATGACCCCCGTGTAGTAATCGAGGCCCCGCACCAGACTGGGAGTGAAGACAAACCGTCCGTCGCCCTCGGCCGAACCGACAAGCTCCAGCAGCCGGTCGATTTCCGCCAGGCCCGCGCGGCCGTCCGCACTGTCCTTGAGAGCCGCACGCATCCGTTCCTGAGCGTCGTGGGCCGTCAGGTCCGCGACGAGCGTTTCGGCCGTCGCCGGCGGCAATGTGCGTACGTCAACGAGTTCACCCGCCACCGCGTCCGGAGCGAGTTTGTCGAGCTTGTCGAGGGTGATGAGCACGCCGCCGCCCTTACCGGCCGGAACGCCGTAGACCTCCAGCAGCCCCGACAGCGCACGCCGCGAATTCACCAGTACCCGAAAGTCTTGGACACCAAGGGCGTCCAAGGCGTCCGCCGCCGCGTTGACCACTTCGGCGTCGGCCAGCGGCGACCGCGACCCCACAACGTCGACGTCACATTGCGTAAATTCGCGGAAACGCCCCTTTCCAGGGCGGTCTGCCCGCCAAACCGGACCCATGACGTACCGCTTGTACGGCGTCGGCAGTTGCGACCCGTAGGCCGCCACCACTCGCGCCAACGGAACCGTCAAGTCGTACCGCAACGCGAGGTCGGCCTCCCCGGACGCCTCATGCTCCCCACGTCGAAGAATCTTGAAAATCAGCTTGTCGCCTTCGTCGCCGTACTTCCCCGTCAACGTCTCCAGGCGCTCGAATGCCGAGGTCTGCAACGGCTCGAAGCCATACCGCTCGAATATCTCCCGAATGACGGCAAAAACGTGCTCGCGCGACCGCAGCTCGTGTGCGAGGAAATCCCGGGTGCCGGACGGAGGATCGAACCCTTGCGGCGCCATGCGAAGCTCCACTCAAATCACTTGGGCTGCGAACCAAAAAGATTATCATATCGAGGACAAGAGCGACAACTCAAAATCATTTCCACAAGCTTAATGGCTTTATGCGAGCGGAATTGCCGCTTCAATGGTGGAGCGCCTCGATGGCCTCCCGCAGGAATTCCGCGCGCTGGTCGGCGTTCGGATATTCACCCGGTGTGGCGTGCTGCGCCCAGCCGCCGTCGCGCAGGCGGATCATCGTGTCGTGAAGTTCGCCGCGGACGTCAGCGGGCAGGCCGTCCGTCCCTCCGAGGTCGCCCACGGCGCGTACGGCCTGCCATGGCGCGGATGACGATGCCAGTTCGGCGGACAGCCCGGCAAAGCCGCGCTCGTCGCCGGTAGCCGACAGATAAAACGATGCCGCCACCCGAATGGCCGGTATCGGGCTGTCCAGGTGCCGAGACAATGCCTCGGCGATGGCGTCGGGCTGCTCCCGCACGTCGTTCTCCGACCAGGACGACAGCGAATCAGCCGCCTCGGCGCGAACCTCGTCGTCGGGATCCTCGTCCAGAATCTGGATCAGCGCGCGCACCACGCGCGTGTGCGCCTCCGTACCTACGGCAGCGCTCAGCAGTCGCACGGCCGAGCGCCGCACCCTCGGGTCCGGGTGGCCAAGCAGGTCAAGATAGAGGTCACCGAATTCCCCGGTCATCGCGAGCGGATGCAGCGCGGCCGCGAGAACGCCGGGGTCTTGGGCGGGCCGGCAAATATCGATCAACAGCGATCGCGCCTCCGCCTTGCGGCGGTCGCTGCCTCCGTCCCCGCACAGCACACCGTCGAGCATCTCGGCGCCCAGTGTGATCTCTTCGGGGATACCACCGCGGCACAGTTGCATCGCCTCATCGAAGACGGCCCCCTGGTCGATGCCGTCGAGCTCCTCGAGTATCCGCCAACGGCCGTAATCGCCGGGACGGTGACCGCGAGCGCGTAGCAGCACCTCGGCGATCTTTTCCCGCTGCCGATCTCTCCGCCCGAACATCCAAACCCCCGTACGAGGACGAAACCTGAACACCATGCATCGACCGCCCCACCCGAGAACCGGCCGACATCAACAACGTGAAGCGCCACATGGGGAACTCATCTGAGCGTGCGAGCACCGTGATGTGGGCGTTCGCGGCATTTGAGGCTGTGTCGAGCGACTGCCAAGCCTAGCCGTGCCGGCGCCGGCCGCGATCATCCCGTACACACGTGACCGGTCCGCCCGCTTCGGCACCGGGGATCGGTATCGCCGGGCGCTGCGAGATCGTCGCCGTCGTCCGCCCCGAGCGAGAGCCCGCTCGGCGAATGAGCTCACACGCTGCGCAGCACCGAGACGACAACGCCCAGCACGGCGGCCCGGTCGCCGTCGATAACCTCATAGGCGGGGTTGCGCGGCTCCAGCGTGACGCGACCGCCGCGCTGCCGGTACACCTTGACCGTCGCCTCTCCATCGATCATCGCGGCCACGATCTGTCCCGAGTAGGCCTCCTGCTGCTGGCGCACCACGACGATGTCACCATCACAGATGGCGGCCTCGATCATCGAGTCCCCGCGCACCCGCAGCGCGAACACCGTGCCTCGGCCGGTGAGCCCCCGGGGCAGTCGCAGCAGGTCATCGACGTGCTCCTCCGCCAGAATCGGAACCCCCGCGGCGATCTCACCCACCACCGGCACGGCCACCGAGTCGCCACCCGAGTCCGCCGGCCGCGACCCCGGCAAGAACGCCCGCACGTCGATCGGCCGGGACGCGGTCGCACCGCGCCGCAAGAAGCCCTTCTCCTCCAGGCTCATCAGGTGCTTGGACACCGATGACGATGACCGCAGCCCCACCGCGTCACCGATCTGCCGAACGCTCGGCGAGTACCCGTAGCGGACAACCCAATCGCGGATCGCGACCAGGATGCGCTGCTGCCGCGCCGGCAAGCTCGAGGCATCCAGCTGCTCGAACAGGTCATAGTCGTCGTAGACGGTCACCGGCCGAATCATAAGGGCCCGCGCCCGCCAACCCCGTGCAACCCACCGAACAACGTTCCCGACGCCGAGCGGCATACGACCGTGGCATGAACGGGGGTTGTACATCTAAGGAATCCTCTGACGGAACGTCGGGCACCTGGACGCGGGGCGGGTGATCCATTGCCGTGACACGCCCGGAGCCGCCTGGGAAGCCGCGGGGATCTGGTGGATACTCGATTCTTGAAGAGTTCCATCACAAGCGGTCAATGGGGAGATCAAATGAGCACGATCACCGTTTCGGACGGCACCGAAATCTTTTATAAGGACTGGGGAACCGGTCAACCTATCGTGTTCAGCCATGGCTGGCCCTTGTCTGCCGATGATTGGGACGCACAGATGTTGTTCTTCCTCCGGCATGGCTATCGCGTCATCGCCCATGACCGGCGCGGCCACGGGCGATCCGCCCAGACCGGTGACGGCCACGACATGGACCACTATGCCGACGACCTTGCCGCGCTGACCGAGCACCTCGATCTGCGCGACGCGGTTCACGTCGGTCATTCGACGGGTGGTGGCGAGGTGGTGCGCTACTTGGCCCGGCACGGCGAAAGCCGGACGGCCAAGGCCGTCCTGATAGCCGCGGTGCCGCCGCTGATGGTGCAGACCGAGGCCAATCCGGGCGGCCTCCCCAAGGAAGTATTCGATGGGTTCCAGAAACAAGTAGCGGCCAATCGATCAAAATTCTATCGCGAGATTGCGGAAGGACCTTTCTATGGGTTCAACCGCCCGGGCGTGGAAGCGTCGGAGGCGATCATCCAGAACTGGTGGCGACAGGGCATGATGGGCGGCGCGAAGGCGCACTACGACGGCGTAGTCGCCTTCTCGCAGACCGATTTCACCGAAGACTTGAAGAAAATATCGGTGCCGGTGCTGGTGATGCACGGCGACGATGATCAGGTTGTTCCCTATGCCGACTCCGCTCCCTTGTCCGCGCAGCTTCTCAGGAACGGAACGCTGAAGACCTACACCGGCTTTCCGCACGGCATGCCCACGACGCAGGCGGAGACCATCAACGCAGACCTGCTGGCCTTCCTGCGAACCTGACATCTGCCGAGCGGCCGGCGGAGTCCGCCGGCCGCTCGGCAGATGCGGACGCGGGGCTAAAGGACCGGCCGGCTTGACCACTTGTTACCGGCGGTGCCCAGTTCGGCGTCCAGGGTGGTCTGGGCGCGTGTCATCGACTCGGCGTATTTCGGGTCTTGCATACGAACGGCGATCTCGTCCGGAGCGACGTCCTCGATGTGCTGAACGACCCACCAGATGTTGCCCAGCGGGTCGCGTATCCGACCTCCGCGGTCTCCCCAGGCGGCGTCGTCGAGCGGGGTGACCACGCGGGCCCCCGCGGCGACCGCACGATCGAACGCCGCTTCGGCGTCGTCAACGAAGACGCGCAGCATGCTGGGGGTGTCCGGCCAGTCGGGCTGGGCATCGAAGGCGAGCAGTATCGAGTCACCGACTCGGATCTCGGCGTGTCCGATGCCGCCGTCCTCGGTGGGGACACGCGCGAGTTCGCGGCCGCCGAAGGCGGCGGAGATGAACTCGAGCAGGCGGCCGGTGTCTCGGGTCACCAGCCACGGCTGGACCGTCGAGTAACCGGGCGGCGGGTTCGCGGTCATCTCACTCACGTCCCCGTCAGCAGGCCGAGCCCGGAGGGGTGAGCTGCACGAAGCGAATCTCTTCGCTCACGTGATGGTGGTGGTCCAGCGTCGCGTTCGCCATCCGATCTCCTTCCGGGCCTGGGCCCAGGACTAGAATCCTCTTAGCAAGCAACCTACTTAATAGCTAAATATCTTAGTGCGTGAAGGATATGGCATGGCAACCACCGCCGGCAGGACGAAGAGGGAGCTGATCGACAAACTGGTCGGCGAGTTCCGGACCAGCGGCAACCAAGACAACGCCTTCGACAGCCTCGCGGCCGAACACCTCGGAGTGAACCGCACCGACCTGCACTGCCTGAACATCATCGAGAACAGCGGCGGGCTGACCGCCGGCGGACTGGCGGCCGAGGCCGCGCTCACCACCGGAGCGGTGACCGGCGTGATCGATCGGCTCGAACGGGTCGGCTACGCACGCCGCGTTCCCGACCCCACCGACCGGCGTCGGGTCAAGGTCGAGGTGACCCCGCGCTTCTACGCCAATGCCGAACGCATCTGGGGACCGATGAGGGCCGACTGGGACGCCACCCTCGCCGAACGCTTCACCTCCGAGCAGCTCGAGCAGGCCATCGACTTTCTGCGGGCCGCCAACGAGATCGGCCGCCGACAGCTGGAACGCCTGCGGCAGCCGCGCTCCGGCGACTGACAGCCTGAGGCGTGCTCAGAGCGTGTCCCAGAAGTCGCACTGGTGGACGGTGCCGAATGTGGTGTCGACGGTGTCGCCGTCCGGGTGGAGCCGGAGCACCGGTTCGCCTGGCGTGTGGCGCGGGAACCGTACGCCGTGCCGCGTACCTGGGTCGCCGGTGTGCGCGAACGCCGACCAGTAGCCGATCATCCGCGCCGCCAGCCGGTTCTGTTCCGGGCTGCGCGGGTCCGCGGGGTTGAAGACCCCCCACAGGTAGAACAGCTCCGCGAAATGAAACGCGCCGAGCGGGAACGATGGTTCGACGGTCAGCTGTATCGGCACATGCGGGTCGGCGAACTCGTAGACGTACGTGGGCACCCGCGGTGCGATCGCCCGGTTCCAGCGCCGCTGACCGCAGGCGAAGATCAGGTCGGTCTGCAGCGCCGACAACGCCGCGCCCGGATGCGGGTAGGCGTCGAGCGGGTATCGGCCGAGCACCGCGTCCGCGTCCGCACCGAAGTCGTCGCGTACCGCGGCCTCGTACGCCTCCGCCGTGAGCGGCTGCCCGATCGCGTCGGTGGCTCCGTACACAAAGATCGTGGACTCGTCGGTGTTGGTCCCGGTGAGCACCGGCACATGCGTGAACCTTCCAGTGCGAAACGCGGCGGCCGGGTCGAGCGGGAGCGTACGGCCGCCCAGCGCCGGGCTCCAGCTTTGGCTCGCCTGCGCCTCGAGCAGGTCGGCGACCGGCTTGGCGCGCAGGCAGGCGGCGGCGTCCGCCGTGTCCGCGCAGCCCAGCGCGGCCGCGAACGCCTGCCCCTCGGCGACCGCGGCGCCGGCCGAACGCGTGTCGCAGCCGCCGACGCCGTAGGCGCCGCTTTGGGAGATCGCGCGGTGGAAGAGGCCGCGCGCAGGGGGCGAGATCATTTGGGTGCAGACCGACGCTCCGCCGGCCGACTCGCCCGCGATGGTGACGTTGCGGGGGTCGCCGCCGAAGGCGGCCGCGTTGCGCCGCACCCAGCCGAGCGCGGCCTGCTGGTCCTGGATGGCGTACGCGCCGGAGGAGCCGTCGGAGCTTTCGGCGTTCAGCGCGTCGTGGGCGAGGAAGCCCAGCGCGCCCAGCCGGTAGTTCACGGTCACGACGACGGTGTCGCCCTTGATCGCCATATCCCTGGGGGCGAAGTCGGCTCCGGCGCCGAAGGCGTAGGAGCCGCCGTGGATCCAGACCATGACAGGCAGCGGGCGCCGGCCGTGCACCGGCCGCCAGACGTTCAGGTAGAGGCAGTCCTCGGCGGCGGAGGCGGGCTTGCCCGGTCGGAAGCCTGCCGCCGACTGGGCGCAGTCCGGCCCGGGGGTGCCGGCGTCGCGGATGCCATTCCAGCGAGCGGCGGGCCGCGGCGGACGCCAGCGCAGCGCCCCGACCGGGGGAGCCGCGTACGGGATGCCGGAGTACTCGATGACTTCGTCGTGGGCGACACCCCGTACGGCGCCCTTATCGGTGTGGACAACGATGCCGGCCGGCCCCGCGGCCGCGGCGGTAGCGGCGGTAGCGGCGGTAGCGGCGGTAGCGGCGGGGACCGTCGGCGCCGTTAAGACGAGGGCGGTCAGGACGGTGAGCGCCGCACGCGGAAGGTGAGTGCACAGGCGAGGGCGGATGCGCGCGTTCCAAGGCATCTATCCGGACTATCCGGGGCCGACGGACCGGGTCAACAGGTTTTCGCCGGGCACCCGGAAAGTCCTCGAAAGAAATCCGAGGGACGGTGTCGGATCGAGGCGGTGGCGTTCGTGGCAGGGGTGAGGCCGCCCACGAGGGGCGCCCGGACGAAGAGGGAACCGCGATCATGAAACTCACGACCAACACGCAGATCTCTGTCGATGGAGTGGTGCAGGGAAACGGCGGGCGGCATCCGGACCTCGACCCCGGATTCGAGCGCGGCGGATGGGCCAGGCCGCTGTTCGACAACGAGTCCATGACGTTCGTCGACGAGTTCTACCAGCGCGCCGACGCCTTCCTGTTCGGCCGGCGGACCTACGATCTTTTCGCCGGCTACTGGGGGGTGATGGATTCGGGCCGCAGCCCCATCGCGGACGCCTTGAACACGCGACCCAAGTACGTCGCTTCGAACACACTCACCGACCCGGAGTGGGCGGACACGACCGTCCTGTCCGGTGACGTCGCGGCGGCCGTCCGCGAGCTGAAGGCCAAGCCGGGAGGCGAGTTGCAGGTGCACGGAAGCGGCAGGCTGGTCCACTGGCTCCTCGCCAACCAGCTGGTCGACGAGATCAACCTGCTCGTCTGCCCGGTGGTCGTGGGCCAGGGCGCGCGGCTGTTCCCCGACAACGGCCCGGACATGGCGCTTGACCTGATCGAATCACGAGCCTTCCCGAAAGGCATCACGCTCCAGGTCTATCGGCCCGCCGGACGTCCGCGGTACGCGACCTGAAGCACGCGACAAGCGTGAGCGGCCGCCCACGCGGGGCGTCCCCCGACCACAGGAGATGATCCGAAATGCGGTACCTGGTTTCCGTGATCCACGACAAGAGCGACCTCGCCACCTCCGACGAGCAGGCCGCGATCGACGTGTACAACGACCGGCTCCAAGCCGAGGGTCACTGGGTCTTCGCCGGCGGTCTCGGCGCGCCCGGGACGGCCACCGTCATCGACAACCGAGGCGAGGAGGCGATGTTCAGCGACGGGCCGTTCCTGGAGTCGAAGGAGTACATCGTCGGCTTCTGGATCATCGAGGCACCCGACCTCGACGTGGCGCTCAAGCTCGCCGCCGAGGGGTCGAAGGCCTGCAACCGGAAGGTGGAGGTGCGGCCGTTCCTATGAACGGTGCCGACGTCCAGGAGGCGATCACCCGGGCCCACCACGGGGAGTGGGCCCGGGTGGTCGCCTCCCTGACCCGGCGGTTCGGCGACCTCGACATCGCCGAGGAGGCGGCTGCCGAGGCGTTCGCGACCGCCGTCGAGCGCTGGTCGGCCGACGGCGTGCCCCCCAACCCCGGCGCCTGGCTGACCACCACCGCCAACCGCAAGGCCATCGACCGGATCCGGCGCGAGAACAAGCGCGACGACAAGCACAGGGAGGCTCAGATGTTGTACGACAACGAGCCGTCCGAACCTCCAGGCGCCATCGACGACGACCGGCTCCGGCTGATCTTCACCTGCTGTCACCCGGCGCTCGCGATGGAGACCCGCGTGGCGCTGACGCTGCGCATGGTCGCCGGTCTGACCGTGCCCGAGATCGCCCGGGCCTTCCTGGTGCGAGAAAGCGCCATGGGGCAGCGGATCACCCGCGCGAAGGCCAAGATCAAGGCGGCGCGCATCCCGTACCGCGTGCCGTCCGCCGAGGATCTCCCGGCGCGCGTCTCCGGCGTGCTCGCCGTCTTGTTCCTCGTCTTCAACGAGGGTTACCTGGCGACCGGCCCCGACACCGATCCGGTACGTCCGGGCCTGACCGCCGAGGCGATCCGGCTCACCCGCCTGGTCCGTGCCCTCATGCCGGAGGACGGCGAGGTGGCCGGGCTGCTGGCGCTGATGCTCCTCACCGAGGCCCGCCGCACCGCCCGCGTCTCGGCGAGCGGCGACCTGGTCGCGCTCGCCGAGCAGGACCGTGGGGCGTGGGACGCGGCGCTGATCGCCGAGGGGCACCGGCTGGTGCGCGAACGCCTGGCCGCCCGGGTGGCTCCGGGTCGCTACCAGATCCTCGCGGCGATCAACGCCGTGCACACTTCCGCCCGCGACATACGCGACACCGACTGGTCGCAGGTCGTCGCCCTCTACGACCAACTCGTCCGCCTCGACCGCTCGCCGATCATCGCGCTCAACCGGGCCATCGCGGTCGCCGAGCTAGACGGCCCTGACGTCGCACTAGGGGCCGTCGACCGTCTCGCGGACAAACTGGCCGGCTATCACGCCTACCATGCGACCCGCGCCGACCTGCTGCGCCGGCTGGGCCGCGGCCTGGAGTCGCGTGCGGCGTACGACAAAGCCATCGAGTTGGCGGGCAACACCGCCGAGACCGCCTACCTGACACGCCGCCGCGACCAGCTGGGGTAACGCCCGCGGTCCCGGCGAATCCCGAGCGCACTCACGTAACCGATCCGTAAGGGGGTTGGCCATGGCGGCGTCGTGCCGGTCGGTAGCGTCTGCCCATGGATCGGTCACGTGCTCTGCGTACGGTTCTGATCGCGTCGCCGGCCCTGATCTTGGCCGGCTTCGGATGTGTCCACCCCGCGCACCTGGGCGCCGGCACGGCCCAGTGGTGGAGCACGCTGCATGTGCTCT
Source organism: Streptosporangiaceae bacterium (assembly GCA_035765195.1). GTDB lineage: Bacteria > Actinomycetota > Actinomycetes > Streptosporangiales > Streptosporangiaceae > CALAED01. Next base: position 122,306 of record DASTYC010000023.1, on the reverse strand, counting down.
TGCTGCCGGTGTTCCCGCTGCTGGGCGCGGCCCAGTGGGTTCTGCTCGCCGATGCCCCGGTGTGGCCGCGCCGGACGGGCCGGGTGGCGGCGGCGAGCTTCGCCGTGTACTACGACGGTCTCGACGCCGTGGACGGCATCGCGGCCGGCGCCCTCGTCCACACGCAAGGACGGTGGACCGATGCCACCGCCGCCGTCTTCCACATCGGAGACCGGCTCGGCCACGTGGGCGCCTGGTCGTTCCTCGTCGCCGGCCTCGCCATCACCGTCGCGATCGCGCTGCGCGCCGGACTCGCGGCGCTGCCCGGCGGTCTGCTGCTCCTCGCATCGAGCGTCTCGTTCCTCGACAGCCACATCTTCTGGCCGCGCGGCGTGTTCACCATGCTCGGGATCGCCGGCGGCATGTCACTGCTCGCGATCGCCGGCTCGACACGCCGGTCCCCACGGATTGCCGCCACCTCCGGCGCGCGTGCGGCGGGACCGTGATCTGCGTCGGGTGGCCATCGTCCATGGGAATCTAGGTTGGCATGGCGCCCAACCTTGGCTATGTGATCTTGTATGTCCGCGACCTCGCCGCCTCGATCGCCTTCTACCGGGACGTGGTCGGACTCGCGTTCAAATTCGAGGACGCGGGCTATGCGGAGTTCGCCACCGAGGTCACAAGGTTCGCGCTGTACGAACAGCGTCGGGCCGACTGGCTGACCAACAGCCGGACCGCGCCCGGCCCGGCGGCCGAGGTCGTCTTCATGGTCGAGGACGTCGACATCGAGGCTCGCCGGCTCCGGGACCTGGGGACCGCCATCCTCAGTGGCCCCGCCGACCGGCCGTGGGGACACCGGACGTTGCATGTCGCCGACCCGGACGGATTTGTCGTGGAGTTCGCGCAAGACATCCCGCGCCGCCGTCATCGGCGCTAAGGCCGGCCACCGACGGCGCCGGTGACCGCCCTGCTCCCCGGGAGCAACGGGCTGAGCCCGGTTCCTCGCCGGGTCTCGGCAGGAGTCCGGGCTCAGCGGGTCTGGCACGCGTTCGCGTTACGCGCGCAGCTTGATCGAGTTGATCGGAGTCAGGTTGTACCAGGCGTAGTAACCGGCGGGCGGGCCGGCGAAGCAGTTAGTGCCGCCGTAGTTGTAGCAAAGGTCAACGTGAGCACCGCCCGTCTGGTTGTTGTCCACGATCCAGTAGCCGTGCTTCCCGGACAGGTTGTAGGTGCCGTAGTAGTAGTACCTGTTCACGATCGTGCCGTCGCTCGCGATGAGACACACATAGCCGGACGGGCAGCCGAGAGCGTCGTTGGCGGTGGTCGACGCCACACCTATCTTGGCCTGGTTGGACTGCGGCTTACCCTGCTCGGGCCCCGCGGCGTTCGCGGCGGAGGCACCGCCGACAACGAGGGTGGCGGCAGCGACCGCGGTGAGCATGGCGTGCAGTTTTCGCATGTGATTGCCTCCTCGAAGGTCCACTCTGACGCGGGCTGATCACTTGGCCGGCGTCAGGGCGCTTGTCAGAACACACCCCACATACGAAATCCAGTACTGAGATTTATGACTCACAAGCCAGTGATTTGTGCCATAAAGTGCGCTTCCAGCAGACGAATCTCGACGTAGATCTCGGAAAGAAATCCGCCCGGCCATTCGAGGATTCTTCGACCGCGGCGGCGTTCCGTTGAAGGTGTGCCCGGCGCCGGCCGCCGTGCCGCGGCGGTCCGCCCCTCCCTCGCCCTCGGGGAGCGTCGGCGATCTTGTCGCAGGTCACAGTTACACACAGGTCCTAACGGAAGCCCTTTCCGAGACACTTGAGTCTCAGTAAGCTCAGCGGGTGCTGTGACCGCTATATGGGAGCTGTTACGCCGATGCGCGCGCGGTTCGTCACCCCCGCCGGGGCGCTGGTGCTGGCGTGTTCGCTCATGACCGCCTGTGGCTCGTCGGGCGACGGCGGCACGTTCCGGCCCGCCGGCCGGCCGCAGAGCGCTCCCCCGGCGACCAGCGGCGCCCCGGCCGCCGACTCCGCCGGCGCGGCGCCCACCGGCCTGACCACCGCGCAGATCGACAAGCAGGTCCTGGCGCGCTACCGCGCCTACCAGCGGGCGTACGAGCGCGCGTACGAGACGAACAGCCCCGCCGGGCTCGACGCGTACGCGATGGACCCGCTGTTGAGCATCATCGCCGCGGACCTGCGCAAGAACGCCGCGAAGGGCGAGATCTGGCGCTTCCACAACGTCGTCAACCCGCGGATCCAGAATCGTTCGCAGACCGGTGCCACGGTCTTGGTCATCGACTGCCTGCGTACGCTGGCCGCCCACCGGTACTCCGCCAAGACGGGCAAGCGTCTCGGCTCCTTCCGCGGCGGAACGCGCGCGTACCAGGCGGTCGTGAGATACGCCGATGGCACCTGGAAGATCTCTAACGCCACCGAGGGACAGAAATGCTGAAGAGACTCGCCGCATCGGCCGCGGCGCTCGTTTTCGGCGCGGCGCTGACGGTCGCCTGGTCGCCCGGCACCGCGTTGGCCGACTGCAAGGTGATCGACAAGGTCGCCGTCTGCGACGCGAGCGACGCCGATCACCAGGGCGGGTCCGGGAGCGGCTCGAACGGCTCCGGCAACGGTGGCGCCACCGGGCCGAACAACGGCTGCCAGAACCAGGGCAACGGCATCCCGGGACAGGGCTGCCTGAACAATCCGCCTGGCCCGGTGCAGCAGATCCCCTCGATCGATCTGGCCTGGGATGCTCGCGGCCTCCTGGAACCGCCGCCGCCGCGGATTCGCTGGTCGCCTGAGCCGCGCACGTATGTGCGGCTGCGCACGGGCCTGTGGGTGGAGCCCGCCGGCTTCGCCCCGCTCCACACCGAGCCTCCGGTCGAGGCCGGCGGCCAGACCGTGACGGCGTTCGCGACTCCCAAGCGGGTGGAGTGGAACCTCGTCGAGACCACGATCCAATGCCGCAGCGCCGGAAGCCCGGACGGCACGCAGTGCGGCTACTCCTACCAGCGCTCGTCCGCCGCCCAGCCCGGCGGCAGGTACCAGATCACGGCCACCGTCGTGTGGGACGTTACGTGGACCTGCGAAGGCGCCAACTGCGACTCGGACGGCGGCGACCTCGCCGACATCACGATGACGTCGACGGCGCAGCTTCCCGTTGACGAGATTCAGACCGAGTCCCAGCCTGGATAGTCGAGTCGTTCGAGCTTCGGGGAGGCGGCCGTGTCCCGCTGGCGTTCGTGTTCGGTTGTGGTCGGCCTCGCGGTCGCCGCGCTGGGGGTCACCGGCTGCGGCGGCGACGGGGACAAGGCCGAGGGAGCGGCGCCGTCCGACCGGCCGGCGGCCTCGGCGGCCACGTCGGCGCCGCCGCCTACGTTCGACATCGAGCACGTCAGAAAGTCGCTGCTGCCGCCGAAGGAGGTGGCAGGCGATGTCAAGCCGCAGGCCCCCACCTTCCCCGGCCTCACCGAAGCCGGCGCGCCGGGGTGTTCGGCCTCCACCTTCAGCCTGCCCGACCGGCCCAAGACGATCGGCCGGCAGCTCGAGACCAGCAAGCGCGGTTTTACCGGCACGCATTACATCCAGCTCGTCGCGGTGTATCCGGATGCCGCGGGCGCCGCGGCCGGCATGGACAGGCTGCGGGCCAAGGCGAAGGCCTGCCCGGCCAAGAAGCACTTCCCCGGAAAGCGGCTCGGCGAGCGCCGGTTCTCGATCGAGCACACCGACACCTGGACGTTGACCGAGGACACCATCGCCGGCTGGACCCATGTGCGCGGCTTCGAAAAGCACGTGGAGCCGCCGCGCACCAGCAGGTTCAACGTCTTCTACGACGTCTACGACTACGCCGTCCGCGGCAACGTCGTGATCGCCACGCTCTACTGGGAACGGGTCAAGCCGACCACGCCGGGCGAGCGGATCGCCGACAAGGCGACGACGGTGCTGACCAAGCAACTCCAGAAGATCGGCTGATCCCGCGGCCCGCGGCCCGCGGCTCTCGTGGGGTTCATGAAACAGCTCCCGGACCACGACCGGAGTCCGCGCCGGGGCCGCCGGTCGGCCGGCCGATGAGCCGCGACAGCACGATCGAGGTCTTGGTGCGGGTGATGTTGGGCTCGGTGCGCAGCCGTTCGAGCGCCCGCTCCAGGTGCTGGATGTCGTGCGCCCGCAGGTGCACGAGCGCGCTGGCCTCCCCTGTGACGGTGTACGCGGCGACGACCTCGGGATGCTTTCGTACGCTCGCGTAGATCTCTTCCGGCGAGGTGGCGCCGGTACAGAAGATCTCGATGAACGCCTCCGTCGTCCAGCCGAGCGCCGCCGGATCGACCACGGCGGCGTAGCCGGTGATCACACCGGTGTGGCGCAGCCGGTCGACGCGGCGCTTGACCGCGGGCGCGGACAGGCCCACGCGGGAACCGACCTGGGCGTAGGAGGCGCGGGCGTCCTCCAAGAGAAGCGCAACGATCTGCCGGTCCAGGTCATCAAGACGCAACGTTCGGCCCCTTCGGCGCGCGTGATCGGCTTTCATCGCGGGCTGGTCGCGAACATACGCTTGATCGTGTCACCCCACCAGGGGGGACACATGGCCCCGTAACTGGCAAAGGAGCCGGTTGTGACGACTACCGACCGACTGCGTGCGCTTTCCGACGCGCACAGCGCGCACAACTATCACCCGCTGCCGGTCGTGATCGCCCATGCGGAGGGCGCCTGGGTGACCGATGTGGAGGGCCGGCGGTATCTCGACATGCTGGCCGCGTACTCGGCGATCAACTTCGGCCACCGCAATCCGCGACTGATCGAGGCCGCCAAGCGGCAGCTCGACCAGGTGACGCTGGTCAGCAGGGCCTTCGACCACGACCAGTTCGGCCCGTTTTGTACCGAGCTGGCGCTGTTGGCGGGCAAGGACATGGTGCTGCCCATGAACAGCGGCGCCGAGGCCGTCGAGACCGCGATCAAGACGGCGCGCAAGTGGGGGTACGAGGTCCGCGGCGTCCCGGACGGGCAGGCCAATATCGTCACCTTCGAAGGCAACTTCCACGGCCGGACGACGACGATCGTGAGCTTTTCCACCGACCCCGAGGCGCACGACTCCTACGGCCCGTACACGCCCGGGTTCCGCATCGTGCCGTACGGCGACGTGGCGGCGCTGCGGCGGGCCATCGACGCGAACACGGTGGGGGTCTTGATCGAACCGATCCAGGGCGAGGCGGGCGTCATCGTGCCGCCGCGCGGGTTCCTCACCGCGGTCCGCGAGCTGTGCTCGGAGGCGAACGCCTTGATGATCGCCGACGAGATCCAGTCGGGGTTGGGGCGAACCGGCACGACGTTCGCCGTCGAGCACGAACGGGTGATCCCGGACGTCTACGTGCTCGGCAAGGCGCTGGGCGGCGGCATCGTCCCGGTGTCGGCGGTGGTGGCCGACCGAGACGTCCTCGGGGTCTTCGGGCCGGGCCAGCACGGCTCGACCTTCGGCGGGAACCCGCTGGCCTGTGCGGTCGCCCGGGAGGTCATCGCGATCCTCGAGACGGGCGAGTACCAAGACCGCTCCCGGACGCTCGGGGAACACATGCACAAGCGGCTTGGCGAGTTGCCCCCGCGCGTGGTCAAGCAGGTACGCGGCCGGGGGTTGTGGGCCGGGGTGGAGCTGTACGGACCGGCCCGGCCGGTCGGCGAACGGCTGATGGAGCTGGGCGTGCTCGCCAAGGAGACCCACGAGAACACGCTGCGGCTCGCGCCACCGCTCGTGATCGACCAGGACGATCTGGACTGGGCGCTCGACCGGCTGGACCAGGCCCTGACCGGCTGAACACCGACGGCGCACCAGCGCGCACCGGCGCGCATGGGCACGTACCGGCACAGTCTGGACCGGCGGGGGCGGTCTCAGTACATCGCCAGCTTGGCGCTCTCGTCGGGGCGCGGATTTGGCGGCTCGACCTTGTAACCCAAGATCTCTAGGACGCGAGCTGCCTCCTGTGGGCAGTCGCGGACCGCGGCGCCGGTTGCCTTCGCCGCACATCATGAGCTAAACGGCCTCGTCGCGGTGTGCATGAATTTGGAAGTGACCACTCGGCACGTTTCCGCCGGGAGCGTGGAGGAACTCCCAGCGGAAGAGGGGCTCGGCCTTGCCGGTCATCCGGACGGTGACCTTGGATTCGGCAACGGCGAGAAGCTTCTTGTCTCGGTCCCAAGCGCACAAGATCTGGACCGTTAACTGAAGCCGGACGTAGTCCTTGATCCGTATCGCGATCGGGGGAGGCGGGCTGCCTTCCGCTGCCCGTGGTCGTACGACCACGCGTGCGGCGCCCGTCTTGGCCTCGTATACAGCCTCGAACGCGGGCTCATCGGGACCCAGGACACTGTGGACAGTGTGGGTCAAAGCCTCAGCGAACTCGATCGCCTTGGCGACGAGTTCCTCGTCATGATCGACTTCTGGCATCAGTCGTTCAAGAGGTAGTCGATGCCGTTGATCGCGTCCAGTATGTCCATCTGTTCCGATGTCAGCTGGTACGAGCGTGCCCGGCTCCGCAGTTCGGCCTCGTCCATACCGGCACGCTGGATCAGCGCTTGGCGCTCAGCTCGAAGTTCATCCTTTGATTTGCCGACTACCGTGGCCATCGGATCCTCCTGAGCGTGCGCCTCATCCATAAGTCCAGTTAACCGGACACCTCGGACATTGCGGCGCCTCGCATGAGACGTCACGTCCATAGCGTGGCTCTTGCCTGACGTTTGCGATGCTAGCTGACAGCGGTGACAATCTCGATGCAAGCGATAGCGAAGCGTAGTCGATCCGCCCCTCCGGCGGCGGACCGAAGGCGGGTGTCGTTTCGGCTCAATCCTCCGATATAGTCCACATGGAATAGTCAACGAAGTATCGGGGGATCTCTCGCATGGGCCGGCCGCTCACCCCCCTCGCCCTCGCGGTGCTGCACATGCTCGCCGAAAAGCCGATGCATCCGTATGAGATGCGGCAGCGGATCCGCGATCACGGCATCGACTACGCGATCAAGGTGACGCACGGATCCCTCTATCACACGGTCGAGCGGCTGGCCGAGCACGGATACATCGAGGCCGTCGAGACCAGCCGGGCGGGACGCCGGCCCGAGCGGACCGTCTACGCCATCACCGAAGCGGGCAAGGACGAGGCGCTGGCGCAGCTGCGCATCATGATCGCGCGACCCGTTCAGGAATACCCGGCACTGGGCTCGGCGCTGACCTTCGCGCGGATGCTCGCGCCGGACGAGCTCGCGCTGTTGCTGCGGCGCCGCGCGGTGGCGGTGGAGGCGCGGATCGCGGCGCACGACACCATCATCGACGGACTGCGCAAACAGGGCGTGGACCGGATCGGGCTGATCGAGCTGGAGTACTGCCAGGCGGTGCTGCGCGCCGAGCTCGACTGGCTGCGCGCGGCGGAGGACGACATCACGGGCGGCAGGCTGCGGTGGCAAGAGACAGGACAGGACATATGAGGAAATGGCACGGCAATCCCTGGGCGATCTTGCTGACGCTCTCCCTGGGGTTCTTCATGACCTTGCTCGACCTGACCATCGTCAACATCGCCATCCCGAGCATGGTCGAGAAGCTGGACGCCTCGCTCGACGAGATCCTCTGGGTCGTCAACGGATATGTCCTCGTCCTCGCGGTGCTGCTGATCACCGCAGGCCGCCTCGGTGACCTGCGCGGTCAGCGCAACATGTTCATCGCGGGCGTCACCGTTTTCACCATCGCCAGCCTGGCCTGCGGGGTCTCGCAGAACCCCGCGGAACTGATCGCCGCCCGCGCGATCCAAGGGCTGGGCGCGGCGATGCTGATGCCGCAGACGATGGCGATCATCATCGGCACCTTCCCCGCCCACCGGCGCGGCACCGCCCTCGGCGTGTGGGGCGCGGTCGCCGGCGTCGCCACCATCGCCGGCCCCACGGTGGGCGGGCTGCTGGTGACCGCCTTCGACTGGCGGTGGATCTTCTTCGTGAACCTGCCCGTCGGCGTCCTCGTGCTGATCATGGCGGTGTTGCTGGTCCCGGACACGCGCATGGAGCGTCCGCACCGGCTCGACATCGGCGGCGTGCTGATCGCGACCGCCGCGCTGTTCTGCCTCACGTTCGCGCTCACCGAGGGGCAGCGCTACAACTGGAACGCCGGCATCTGGGCGCTGCTGAGCGGCGGTGCCGTGCTGTTCGTCATCTTCCTGCTGCACCAGCGGAGCCGGCAGGACGGCGAGCCGCTGGTGCCGTTCGCCTTGTTCCGCGACCGCAACTTCACGGTCATGAACGTCGTCGGCGCCACCGTCTCGGTCGGCATGATCGGCATGTTCCTGCCCATGACCATCTACCTGCAGGACGTGCTCGGGTACACCTCGCTCAAGGCCGGCATGGTGCTGGCGGTGACCTCGGTGGTGTCGATATTCGTGGCTCCGGTGGCCGGGCGGCTGTCCGACCGGATCGGCGGCAAGTACATCCTCATGACCGGCCTGACCCTGTACGCCGTCAGCACCGCCTGGATGGTGGCGATCGCCGACGTCGACACGGACTGGCCGGCGTTCCTGCCCGCCTTGATCGTGTCCGGCTTGGGGGTCGGCGGCACGTTCGCGCCGATGGCGACCGAGGCGATGCGCAACGTCGCGCCGCGGCTGGCCGGGGCGGCCGCCGGCGTCAACAACACCGTGCGCCAGGTCGGGTCCGTCGTGGGCGCCGCGGCGGTCGGCGCCGTGCTGCAGCACCAGCTGGCGAACTCGCTGCGTGAGGAGGCGGCGACGCGGGCCGCCGAGGTCCCTGCGCCGTACCGCGGCCAGGTCGTCGCGGGTTTCGCGGACGCCGCCAAGGGCGGGCTCGAGGTCGGCGGCGGTCCGCCGCCGCTGCCCGCGAGCGTGCCGCAACAGGTCGCCGGGACGATCCAGCGCGTCACCGTGGAGATCTTCCAGCACGGCTATGTCACGGCGATGAAGCCGACGGTCGCGCTGCCGGTCGCCGTCGCGCTGGCCGGCGCGGCCGCGTGCTTCGCGGTACGCCGCCACACCCGAAGGCCCGAGCCCGCCCCGGAGACCGTCGAGGCCGGCATCCCCGGCTGAGCCGAGGGAGCTGCCAGGCGTACCAGAGCCAGGTGGACTACAGCCAGGAGGTGGTGGAGCGGGTGCGGACGATGGCGAGGACGGCGGCGATGGAGCCGCCGAGGATGTAGACGTACCCGCCCGCCGTGGCGCTGATCACCAGATCGCCCTCGGCTCGCCGGCTGGACAGGAAGATCACAACGAGCAGCCACGCGGCGGCGGGGGCCACGGCGCCGAGCCTGGTCCCCATCGCCCAGCCGGCCAGGCGGAACGCGCCGAGGTTGAGCAGGACGAACGCGATCGCGGAGACGGGGATCGGGCCGACGCCGAAGCCGTGGTAGAACGACCCCAGCAAAGCGATCACCGCGCCCGCCACGGCCAGCACGCCGTAGGCCCCGCCGGTCACGAACGCCTCCAGGCGGGTCGGCGCCGCGGCGGAGCCGGGCCGCGGCTCCGGCCGGTCGGTGCCTCCGGGCTGTCCGGGCCGTTCGGGGGGCGGTGCCGGCGGCTCCACCGGAACGTCGTCGCGAACTTCCTCGCTCACGAGCCGTCAGGCTATCCGACGCCCGCGAACAGATCGGTCTCTCTGCCGCCGGCCGCCGGGACCGACAGGTCGCCGGCGAGCAGCGTGTAGTACTCCACCCCGAAGGCCCGCTGCCCCACGTTGTTCGCCAGCGCAAAGAACGGCCCGTCGACGGCGATCTGCGTGCGGTGCGCGCGCATCGCCGCGATCTTGGCGTCGAGATGGCCGGAGGCGTCGACCACCGTCGTCACCTGGTCGTCCGGGACGCCGAAGCCGAGATCCTCGACCCTCTCGACACCCTCGAACGGGCCGCCACGGACATGGATGACCTGCTCCAGCACCGACAGCGGCATGGCGGTCGCGTAGAACTTGGCCACCTGCCACGGCTCCCCCTCGCCGTACGACGGGTCGCCGGCCTTCTCGAACGCCCGCCACGCCACGCGATGCGCCTGGATGTGATCGGGGTGGCCGTAGAACCCGTTGGCGTCGTAGGTCACCATCACCTGCGGGCGGACCTCTCGTACGATCTTGACGAGCTCCCGCCCGGCCTCGTCGAGATCGGCCCGCCAAAAACAGCGTGGATCGTCGTTGGTCGGGGTGCCCATCATCCCCGAGTCGCGCCAGCGCCCGGGCCCGCCGAGGAACCTGTGGTCGCGGACGCCGAGGGCCGCGCAGGCCGCCGCCAGCTCGTCGATGCGGAACTCGCCGAGCCGGTCCTCCTTGTCGGCGGCGAGATGGCGCAGCTCGTCCGGGATGATCTCACCGAGCTCGCCGAGCGTGCAGGTCACCAGGCTGACCTCGGCGCCTTCGGCGGCGTACTTGGCCATGGTGGCGCCGGTGCCGATCGCCTCGTCGTCGGGATGGGCGTGTACGAGCAGCAGTCGCCTCATGCGATCGACAATACGTCAGGCCCGCGTCAGGACCACCTCAGGACTCCGCCGGCTCGGGAGGCGGCGCAGCCGACGAGGGCGGCGCGGAAGTCGTCGCGGGCGGGGCCGAGGTCGACGGCCGCGAGCTCGAGGTCGACGGGGGCGGCGAGCTGCTCGTGACCGGTGGCGGCTCGGACGTGGGTGGCCGCGTCGACGTCGGGGGCGGGGGCGCGGGCGCGGGTTGCGAGGCGCCGCCACCGGTGTCCGTCGAGGAGCTCACCGTGGAGGGCGGGGTCACCGGCGGCGACCCGTCGTCGCGGTTCACGAGCAGGACGGCCGCCAGCGCGACCAGACCCGCCAGCAGCACGGCGCTGATCGCGGCGATCGCGGCGGTGCGCCCGCGGCGGAGGCCGGGCGGCGCCGCGGTGGCGGGCGCCGTCTGCGTCGGTTGCCCCACCCCAGCCGTCTGTCCGAGTTGTGCGGTGGGCTCGGCGGTCCCCGCCGCGGTGACGCCCTCGGCGAGCACGGCGGTCGGCGCCGCCTCGGCCGTGCCCGCCCCCGCGTCGCCGCCGAGGCCTCCGGCGACACCGCCGGCCACGCCGGCGGCCATGGCACCGGCCGGGCCGCCGCCCGGCTGAGCGTGGCCCAGCAACCGCATGAGGACCTCGGTGGCCTTGGGCCGGCGGTCCGGGTCCTTGTCCAGACAGGCCAGCACGAGGCCGGCGAGTTCGTCGGGGAGCCCGGCCAGCCGCGGCTCTCCGGTGACGATGCGGTGGGCCACGGCCGCGATGGTGTCCTGCCCGAAGGCCGGCTGCCCGCTCGCGGCGTAGACCATGGTGACGCCCCAGGCGAACAGGTCGACCGCCGGCGTGATCGGATCGCCCTTGACCTGCTCGGGCGCCATGTACGCGGGCGTGCCGATCGACCGCGTGCTGATCGTCGCCGTCACGTCGAGCGCCCGGGCGATGCCGAAGTCGATGACCCGCGGGCCGTCGGGGCCGAGCAGCACGTTGTGCGGCTTGAAGTCGCGGTGCACCACCCCGGCTTGGTGGATGGCCACGAGCGCGGTCGCCGTGCCGACCGCCAGCCGCTCCAGCACGGCGCCCGTGCGCGGCCCCTCCTGGCTGACCAGCGCGTGCAGGGACGGACCTGGGACGTACTCGCTGACGATGTAGGGCCGATCGCCCGCGACATCGGCTTCGTACACCTGTGCGGTGCAAAAGCGCGCCACCCGCGTGGCCGCCGTCGCCTCGCGGACGAAGCGCTCGCGGGCAGAGGGGTCCAGTGTCAGTTCCGCGCGCAGCAGCTTGACCGCAACCTGGGTGCCGGCGTCGGGGTCGCGACCCAGATAGACGACGCCCTGACCGCCCTCGCCCAGGCGTCCGAGCAGCTCGTATCGCCCGAGACGCGGGGGGTCACCGGGCTGCAGCGGACGGGTTTCCGGCATCATGTGAGCCTACGCGAGCCCCGCCGCCGATCTGTAATCGAGGTCACCGCAGCCCGCGCCGGTGGTGGGAAGCCGTTCCGTGGCATCAGGCACTCTCCAGAGGGGTCAGTGTGCGGGGTCGCCGCCCGCCGTCCCGCGGCCGGCCGGATGCCGCCGACAAGGAGGCCAGATCGCCTGGCAGGATCTAGGTCATGACGATGAGCTACCCGAGGCAGAGCGCCCGCACCAGGCGGTTCACGCTCGGCGCGCCGCGCGGCTTCCAGATCGCGGCCGACGGGTCGTACGTGGCCTTCCTGCGCAGCCAGAGCGGCACCGACCCGGTGACCTGCCTGTGGACGCTGGACACCGCCACCGGCGCGGAGCGGTTGATCGCCGACCCCGTGAAGCTGACCAGGGCGGGCGACGAGGACCTGCCGGCGGCCGAGCGGGCGCGCCGTGAACGGGCCCGCGAGCAGGCGGGCGGGATCGTCGGCTATGCCACCGATCGCGACGGCGGGCTCGCCGCGTTCGCGCTGGCCGGGCGGCTGTATGTGGCCGATCTGCGGTCCGGGGCCGTACGGCCGCTGAACGGTGCGGTGGAGCCGGTGTTCGATCCACGCCCCGATCCGCGCGGCCGGCACGTGGCCTATGTCTCCGGCGGCGCGCTGCGGGTGATCGGCCTGACGGACGACGCGCAGGCGGCCGACGACCGTGCGCTGGCCACGCCGGAAAGCGACCAGGTCTCGTACGGCACCGCCGAGTTCATCGCGGCCGAGGAAATGAACCGCATGCGCGGTTACTGGTGGGCCCCCGACGGCTCGGCGCTGCTGGTGGCCAGGGTGGACGAGACGCCCGTCCGGCGCTGGCACATCGCCGACCCGGCCAACCCCGAGCGGCCGGCGACCGAGGTCGCCTATCCGGCCGCCGGCACCCCCAACGCGTACGTCGGCCTGGTCATCCTCGGCATCGACGGCGGCCGGGTCTCGGTCGCCTGGGATCGCGGGTTGTTCCCGTACGTCGTCACCGCACGCTGGGATCAACGTGGGCCGCTCATCGTCGTGCAGACCCGTGACCAGCGGATGACGCACCTGCTGCAGGTCGACCCCCACAGCGGGGAGACCACGCTCGTGCGCGAGGACCACGACCCGGTCTGGCTGGAGATCGTGCCCGGCGTGCCGGCGCGCACCGGTGCCGGCGACCTGGTGTGGACGGTCGCCGACGCCGAGACCGACACCCGGCGCCTGGTCGTCGGCGACGATCCGGTCACCCCGGCGGGCCTGCAGGTCCGCTCGGTGCTCGACGTGGACGGCGCGAGCGTGCTGTTCACGGCGTCCGAGAACGATCCGGCCGAGGTCCACGTGTACGTCTACAGCCCGGAAGGACTCAACCGGCTGACCGCCGAGCCCGGCGTCTACTCCGGCCGGCGGACCGCCGGCGTGACGCTGCTGACGGGCTCGCGCCTCGACCGGCTCGGCACGGTCACCTGGGTGGGCGCGGCCGAGATCGTCACGCACGCGGAGCGGCCGGTGCTGACGCCGCGGGTGGAACTGCTGCGCGCCGGCCCGCGGGACGTACGCACCGCCGTGGTGCTGCCGACCGGCTGGGAGCCGGGCACGAGCCGACTGCCCGTGCTGATGGACCCCTACGGCGGGCCGCACGCCCAGCGGGTGGTCGCCGTCCAGCGCGCCTACTGCGAGGCGCAGTGGCTCGCCGACCAGGGATTCGCCGTCGTGATCGCCGACGGCCGCGGCACGCCGGGGCGTGGCCCGGCCTGGGAGCAGGCGGTGCGCGGCGACTTCGCGGGCCCCATTCTCGACGACCAGATCAGCGCGCTGGAGGCGGCCGCGCGCCGCCACCCCGACCTCGACCTGTCCCGGGTGGGCATCCGCGGCTGGTCGTTCGGCGGCTGGCTGGCCGCGCTGGCCGTGCTGCGCCGCCCCGACGTCTTCCACGCCGCGGTCGCGGGCGCCCCGGTGACCGACTGGGCGCTGTACGACACCCACTACACGGAGCGGTACCTCGGCCTGCCGGATGAGGAGCCGGAGAACTACGCGCGCAACTCGCTGATCGAGGACGCCGGCAAGCTGGATCGCCCGCTGCTGCTCATCCACGGCCTGGCCGACGACAACGTGGTCGCGGCGCACACGCTGCGGCTGTCGTCGGCGCTGCTGGCCGCCGGCCGGCCGCACACCGTGCTGCCGCTGTCCGGGGTCACCCACATGACGCCGCAGGAGGTCGTCGCGGAGAACCTCCTCCACCTGCAGGTGCACTTCCTGCGCTCCGCCCTCGGCCTGGACGACACCGGCCCACCCTAGAAACGGGCGGGGTGGGGCGCGGTGTCGCACAGGCGGGAGCCGCGCTGAATTCCACGGTCGAGGTCGTGACCCGCCGCCAGAACGGCCAGACGTCTATTGGCCGGAACGACCACGCACGAGCGGCCCCTGGACGGGACGGCTCACGGAGCTTGTGGTGCCGATCCGTAGAGTGCTTGGTCGACCAGGCGCGTGACGATCGTTTCGTCGAAGGGCACCTTGAGCACGAGCAGCCGGTGGTAGCAGGCACCCCACAGCTGGTCCACGATGATGTCGAGGTCGGCGTCCTCGCGTAGCCGGCCCTGCCGCTGGGCGGTGCGCAGACGCTCGCGCGCGAGTTCGCGGCGGGGTTGTGCGTAGGTCCGCGACCAGGCTCGGGCGAGGTCAGGGTCCGTCTGGGCCGCGCCGATAAGTTCGGATACGGGCTTTTCGGCGCCTTCGTCCTTCAGCCAGCGCACGAACGCGCAGAGCTGAGTGATCAGATCGGCGCGCAGATCACCGGTGTCGGGGAATTCGAGCACCGGCCGGCTCTGGTCGAAGTACGCCTCGGCCGCGAGCGCACCGGGCGACGGCCACCACTTGTAGAGGGTCGTCTTGCTCGCTCCCGCCTCCGTGGCCACCCGGTCGAACGTGACCGCTTCCATGCCGTCTCGCAGCAGGATGCGCCCGGCCGCCGCGAGCACCACGGCGCGCACCTCGGCGGTCGGCCGGCGCCCGCGACCCGGCCGGCCTGGACTGCTCTCGGACATCTCGGCCCCACTTGTGGACTGTTTGTTCATTTCCGTGGCTATTATATGAACGACATGTTCACATCTTATCGGAGGCACAGCCGTGAACGACAACGCCGCGCACGTCCCACCCGTCACCGGCGGGCCTGGCGGCAAGACGACGAAGACCTGGCTGATCACCGGGGCATCGCGCGGCCTCGGCCGCGCGTTCGCCAGGGCGGCGCTCGGTCGCGGCGACAACGTCGCCGCCACCGCACGCGACGTCTCGAGCCTGCGGGATCTCCGCGACGAGCATCCCGGGCTGCTCGCCCTCTCACTCGACGTCACCGACGCCGAAGCCGTCCGCGACCGTGTCGCGGAGGCGGAGGAGCACTTCGGCCGTCTCGACATCGTGGTGAACAACGCCGGTTACGGGCACTTCGGCGCGGTGGAGGAACTGACCGACGCCGAGTTGCGCGACCAACTGGAGACCAACGTCTTCGGTGCCCATCGGGTCGTCCGGGCCGTCCTCCCGGGGATGCGCGAGCGCGGCGGCGGGCACATCATCCAGGTTTCTTCGATCGGCGGCGTGATCGCGGTCCCCAACATGGGCGCCTACCACGCGTCGAAATGGGCGCTGGAGGCGCTGAGTGAGTCCCTTGCCGCCGAGGTCGCCCGGTTCGGCGTGCACGTCACGCTCGTGGAGCCCGGCGGGTACGCCACCGACTGGGGCGGATCGTCGGCGCGGCACAGCGACCCGCGGCCGGCCTACGACGCGATGCGCGCGGAGACGGCGGCTCGCCGCAGCATGAGCGTGCCCGGCGACCCGGCCGCCGCCGCGCGGGCGCTGCTCGAAGTCGTCGACGCCGAACAGCCGCCGCTGCGGGTGCTGTTCGGCGCGCTGTTCGGCGCTCCGGTGCCCGAAATGGCGCGGGCCGCATACGACCGGCGCCTAAAGGAGTGGGCCAAGTGGGAGGACCTGTCGATGCGCGCATACGGAAGGTAGGGGCGATGCCCGACGGCTACCGGCCGTGCCAGGAGTCCCACAGCGCGGCGTAGGAGCCGCCGGCCGCGACCAGCTCGTCGTGGCTGCCGAGCTCGCTGATCCGGCCGTCCTCGACGACGGCGACCCGGTCGGCGTCGTGCGCGGTGTGCAGCCGATGTGCGATCGCCACCACCGTACGGCCGGCCAGCACCGCCGCGAGCGACCGTTCCAGATGCCGCGCCGCCCGCGGGTCGAGCAGCGAGGTCGCCTCGTCCAGGACGAGGGTGTGCGGGTCGGCCAGCACCAGCCTGGCGAGCGCGACCTGCTGGGCCCGCGCCGGGGACAGCGTGTGGCCGCCCGAGCCGACCTCGGCGTCCAGGCCCAGCTCGGCCGCCCATTCGCCGGCGTCGACGGCCGCCAGGGCGGCGCGGATCTCGTCGTCGGTGGCCTCGGGCCGGGCCATGACGAGGTTGTCGCGCAGCGTCCCGCGGAACACGTGGTGCTCCTGGGTGACCAACGCGACGTGCCCGCGCAGCTCGTCGAGCGGCAGCTCCACGAGCGGCACGCCGCCCACCGCGACCGCGCCGGTGCGCGCAGCGTGGATGCCCGCCAGCAGCCGCCCCAGGGTGGACTTGCCCGCGCCGCTGGGCCCGACCATGGCGAGCCGCTCCCCGCGTCGCAGCGAGAGGTCGACGCCGTGCAGCACGTCGCGACCCTCCCGGTAGGCGTAGCGCACGTCGCGGGCGACGATCTGCTCCCCCGCCGCCTGCCGGCCGGAGGCGATGCGATCGTCCGGCACCGCGGACACCCCCAGCAGCCGGGCCAGCGACGCGCCGCCGACCTGCAGCTCATCGACCCACGACAGCAACCGGTCGAGCGGGTCGATGAGCTGCTGGACGTACAGCGTGGCGGCGGTCACCTGCGCCAGCGAGGCCAGCCCGTGGAGATAGAACAGGCCGCCGATCAGCAGCGTCGCCACGACGGGCAGCACGTAGCCGAACTCCACCACTGGGAACCACACGGTGCGCAGCCCCAGCGTGTAGCGTTCGGCGGCCCACGAGCCGGCCATGTCGGCGCGCCCCCGCGCGATGCGCCGATCGGCCAGCCCGAGGGCCTCGACGGTGCGCGCGCCCTCGACCGTCTCGGTCAGTCCTTCGGTGACCTCGGCCCAGGCGGCGTTCTCGCGCAGGTAGCCGTCGCGGGCGCGGTTGAGGTACCAGCGCGTGCTCGCCCACAGCAGCGGCACCCCGAACAGGCAGGGCAGCGCCAGCAGCGGCCCGACGAGCAGCAGCGCACCGAGCGCGAACGCCCCCGTGACGATCGCGATCAGCGTCTCCGGCACGGCGTGCCGGACGCTGCGGGCGAGCGTGTCGACGTCCCGGGAGGTCCGGGTGACCAGGTCGCCGGTGCCGGCCCGTTCCACCGTCGACAGCGGCAGCGCCAGCACCCCGTCGACGAACTCCTCGCGCAGGGTGGCGAGCACCTTCTCCCCTAGCCGGGCGGAGGCGTTGACCGCGAATCGCATGAGCACCGCCTGCGCGACCGCGAAGCCGGCGATGCCGAGCGCGATCGCGTCGACGGTCCAGTGGGTGGTGCCGCCCTGGACCTCCTGCACCAGCTCGCCGATCAGGCGCGGCGCGGCCAGCCCGCAGGTCGCCGCCAGGCCGTGCGCGGCCAGCGCGAAGCCGAGGTCGCGGGGGTAGCGCAGCGTCAGCCGGCGGGCGTACGCCCGCACCTGCGCCGCCGAGGCGACCGGCAGTATCTCGTTCATGGCTGTTCGTTTGTCTTCTCGGTCAGCGGCCTCACGGGGACTCGTGCTCCGGACGGCCGGGGAAGTCAGATTCGGATTCGGTGCGGCCCGGTGCGGCGCCGCGGGGCGCTCACTCGGACTCTTCTCTGGTGACCGTCGCCGCGTAGCGCGGCTCGGTGGCGAGCAGGTCGCGGTGGGTGCCCTCGGCGATGACCGACCCGTTCTCCACGTAGGCGATGTGGTCGGCGCGGTCGAGGACGAGCGGGCTGGTGGTGCACACGATCGTGGTCCGTCCGCCGCGGGCCTTGCCCAGCCGGGCGGCGATGCGGGCCTCGGTGTGCGCGTCGACCGCGCTGGTCGGCTCCACCAGGATCAGTACGTCCGGATCGGTCGCCAGCGCCCTGGCCAGCCGCAGCCGCTGCTGCTGGCCGCCGGAGAACTCGCGGCCGCCGCCGGCGATCTGGCTGTCGAGGCCGACGTCGTCCACGAGGTCCTCGGCGCACGCCGCGTGCAGCGCCGTCCTGAGCCGGTCGGCGTCGGCAACGTCGGCGCCGGCGGTGAGTTCCTCGCCCAGCCGCCCGGAGAACAGCCGGTCGTCGTTGGTGGCGACGAGGATGCGGCGCCGTACCGTCTCCATGGGCACGTCACGCAGGCGTACCGCGCCCCAGGCGACCTCGCCATCGGCGAAACGGCTCAGCCGGTCGGCGATGGCCAGTGCGTCGGCGGGATCGGCGGCGGCCACGGCGAGCAGCCGCCCCGGCCGGACCACGAGCCCGGAGGCGATGTCCACCAGGTCGGCCCGTCCCGGCGCGGCGGCCGTTCCCTCGTCGGAGAGTTCGGGACGCATCGCGAGGATCCGTACGACCCGGCCGGCGGACACCAGCGCCTTGGTGACCTTGTCGGCGGCCTCGGTGAGCGTCCGCATCGGCTGGATGAGGAAGAACGCGTAGCCGTAGAACGCGACGAGCTGGCCCACGGAGATCTTCCCGTCCATCGCGAACCGAGCGCCCAGCCAGGTGACGAGCGCCACCAGCAGCCCGGGCAGCAGGACCTGCGCGGCGTCCAGGAGCGCGTCGGCCCTGGCCACCCGCACGCCTGCCCACCGTACGGCCTGCGACTCGGCGCGGTAGCGGTCGGCGAAGACCTGCTCGCCGCCGATCCCGCGCAGCACGCGCAGCCCCGCCACGATGTCGCCGGACCGGGTGGTGAGCCGGCCGACCAGCTCGCGCTGGTGCTGCTGCGCGCGATGGAGCGGGCGCAGCAGCGGCGCCACCGCGGCAGCCATCAGCGGTACGCCGAGCAGCACGAGGAGCCCGAGCACCGGCGAGGCGAGCAGCAGGATGACCCCGATCACCGCGATGGACACCACCGCCCCGGCGGCGCGCGCGGTGACGTCGAGCGCGTTGCCGACATGCGAGATGTCGGCGATGCCGACGCTGACCACCTCGCCCGTGGCCAGCCGCTTGGGCAACGTGGCGCCGAGCCGCGTCGCCTGCCGGGTCACCACCTGGATGGTGAGGTAGGCGCCGGCCAGCCAGTTGAACACCACGAACCGGTGCCGCATCAGCCCGGCGACGGCGGTGCCGACGCCCAGCGCCAGCAACGCGCCCGACCACATCGCCAGCGCGCCGACGTCGCGACCGGTCAGGCCGGAGTCGATCGCCTGTCCGATGGTGGCCGGCATCAGCGCCTGCGTGACCATCCAGACGATGCCGCAGCCCATGCCGGCGCACAGGGACGGCAGCAGCCGCCGCGCCACCCAGAGCAGGTAGCGCAGCGGCGAGCGATGATCGGCCGGACCGGGGTCCGGCAGGGGAAGTTCACGCATGACCGATCGAGGCTAACGAGCCGCTCGCCGGCCCAGCGACTGATTTTTCGCCCGCGAGATCGCCCGCGCGGAACGCGGCGCCGGGGGGCTTACAGGTGGACGCCGGAGGTGGTGAAGAACCACAGGGATGCGCTCAGCCACAGGCCGACCATGCCCATGAAGGCGACGCCGCCGAGCAGGGGCAGGGCCCAGCCGGGCAGGCCGTCTTTACGAAGCGAGAGCATCTTGGTGGTGAACGCGCCGAAGAACAGGCACCCGAGCAGCGAGTGGATCAGCACGCGCGGCTCTGCCGACTGGAAGCCCAGCGCGTAGAGGCAGTGCACGGCGACGGGCACGGCGACGAGGAAGGCGATCCGGCCCGACCAGCGATGCAGGCCGCCGATCCAGGACGACGCCCGGACGAACCGCACCTTGCCGTACAGCACCAGGGCCGAGGCCAGCTGGATGAGCACGAAGGCCGCCGAGACCGTCGCCAGCCACGACTTCGCCTCCTGCGGGCCGGAGAAGCCGGCCACGTTGACCGCGACGCCGGTGGGGGCGTGCACTCTGCACGTACACGCCGAGCGCCACGGCCACCGCCGCGCCCGCCAGCAGCGGCCCGATCAGCAACGCGGTCTTGGCGGCGGGCGGTCGCGCCGCCTGGGGCGCACAGGCAAAGTTGTTCGCGTTTGCCACAAATCATCTTCAATCGGGCGCTCGCCGCGCGCTGTCCACAGAACGTGGTTCCACTCGCCTGGCCGCCCCGACCCCGCCGACACTCGACGCCATGAATCGAACGCAAGCGGGCCGCGGGCAGCTCATCATCGACGCGTCCCCTCCGCTCGCCGAGTTGCGCGACCTGCGGGCACGGGCGGTCGTGCTGAGCCGGCGGCTCCCGGCGTGTCGCCGGGCGACTGGCCCGTCGAGGTGCTCGTTCCGCCCGGTCGATCGCCGCCGCGCCGGGAGGGCTGCCGGTGTTACGTCGCCGACTGCGCGGGCGACGATGTGGTCCGGCTCGACCGCACCCGGGTGACGTCGCGAGAGCGCACGGCGCTCGACTGCGCCCGATGGCTGCCCCGCCTCCAGGCGGTCGCCGCGCTCGATCAGTTCCTGCGCGCCGGCGTTGACTCGGGCGTGCTCGCGGCGCGGGCGCAGGCCTGCGCGGGCGAGCGCAACGCCAGGCAGTTGCGAGAGGTGCTCGCGCTGGGCGACCGCGGCGCGATGCTGCCGGGTGAGAGCTGGACCCGCACCGTGATCGTCGACGCCGGATTCCCGCGACCGCGGGCGCAGGTCTCGGTGCCGGGGCCGCTGGGCCCGGATCTGCTCATCGACCTCGGCTATCCGGCCCACCGTGTCGGGGTCGAATACGACGGCGAACGACACCACGTGGCGCCTCGCGACCGAGAGCACGACGAGTCGCGCCGTCGCTGGCTCCGCGAGGAGCTGGGCTGGGAGCTCATCGTGGTCACCAAGGCCGACGTGCTCGCCACGCCCTACCCGTTCCTCGCGGCGCTCATGACGGCTCTGTTCGCCGCGGCTGGAATCCCGACGACGATGAGCTCAACGCGATCTGCACCCGGCTCGCCCGCCTCAAGCGCCGCCGGACCACCTGATCCGCCGCGGAGCCACCGAGGACGCCGCAGGGCGGGGCGGGGGAGGGTATGGCCGGTCGCCGGGCCGGGTGTGCTGCGGTGCTTCACCCAGCCCGGTAACCGGCCACGAGCGCGGAGCGCTCCTCGATGCGACCTTGTGGCCCCCGGGGCCCTGGTGGTCAGTTGCCGGCGGCGGACACGACGGGGGCCGTGTCCGGCACGGCTTCCGCCGCGGTGGGCTCGGGCTCTTCGACGCGATAACCGACACCGCGGACGGTCTCGATCCACCGGGTGTCCCCCAGCTTGGTGCGCAGGGAGCCGATGTGCACGTCGAGTGTGCGGGTCGAGCCATGCCAGTTCTCGTCCCACACCTTGGTGATGATCTCTTCCCGGGTACGTACCGCTCCCGAGTCCTCCATGAGCAGGCTCAACAGGTCGAACTCCTTACGCGTGAGCTGGACCTGTCTCGCCCCGACGAAGGCGCGCCGGGCCCGCAGGTCGAGCTGAAGCTCGCCCAGGCGGAGCGTCGAGGAACCATCGTCGTCAAGAGCGGCAGGAGCGTCGCCCGCGGGCGCCACGTCCTTGGGCACGGCGGGCCGAAAGGCACGTCGCGACACGGCCACGATCCTGGCGATCAGTTCGTGCCGGCTGAACGGCGTCACCACGTAGTCGTCGGCCCCCAGGTGGAGGGCCATGACCCGATCGACCTCGTCATCGCGTCCGGTGACGACGATGATCGGAGTGTCCATCTGGCGACGCAGCCGCCGGCACAACTCGTGACCGTCAAGGTCGGGCAACTCGAGGTCTAGCAAGATCAACTGTGCGTTGTGGACAATTGTCAGGGCCTCCGCCGCGGTGGACGCCTGCACGGTCTGATGTCCATGCCGGGTCAGCGCGTCCTCCAGTGCGTCGGCTATCTGCTCGTCGTCTTCCACGATGAGGACGTTCATTTAAGGTTCCGTTGCGGTTCCGTCGTTGGCGACAGGTTGCGTGTGGCGAGCCTGAGCCCTCCACACTTTTATCTAGCCATCCGTTGACCCCACGGCAAAAGGTTTACTTTACAGAGTCCACAGGACTCTTTGCGCCAGAGGCTGGGGCCACCGGTCGGCCGAGGGAAGGATGCCGTCCGTCAGCGCTTCTCCGGACCATCGCGCCCATCGGCGCCATCACCCGGATGACCAGCTCTTTTGTCGGCCAACGGGCCCATGTCGCGCAGGCGCGGCCGCAAGTCCTCGACCACCGACGCCACTTTGGCCTCATCGATACCGAGGATCTCGGCCACCTCGGCGTGGCTGAAGGCGAAGCCGTTGTGCAGGGCCAATATCGCGCGCTCCAGCGGAGTCAAGACGAGCATGGCGCTTCGCAACTGATGGTCGATCCGATCGGCCAGCTCGGTCTCGGCATCCCGGATCGAGGCGTCAGGGTTGCGCCGATTCTTGGACATTCGACCGACCTCCACCGGCCATAGGCGCTGGACGACAGGGACTGGCTCCTTCTCGGCCATTTCCGGCATCCCCCGAGCGTACGGACGTGCAGGCGGCCATCAGCAGAGCAGACGGCTGGCAGACCATAGCTATCAGGGGGGCAAATTTGTGTTCGCCAAGGCCGTTGGCGTCGGCGCG
Organism: Streptosporangiaceae bacterium; assembly: GCA_035765195.1. Taxonomy (GTDB): domain Bacteria; phylum Actinomycetota; class Actinomycetes; order Streptosporangiales; family Streptosporangiaceae; genus CALAED01. The sequence goes on along the minus strand of DASTYC010000023.1, from coordinate 99,695 downwards.
ACCCCGGACCGCGTCAATACCGCTGGTCGCGCCGGATTGAGCGGGCGCGCAGAACCGCCCGCTCATGGCACTTCCAATGCGCGTTTGGCGAGTTCGACGATTGAGTTGACGTAGTCCTCATTATTTTCGCCCGACTTGACCAACAGCCGAAACCAGAACGGCGCGAAGGCAAGGTCGATCGCGGCGTCCAGTTCGACGTCACGGCGGAGTTGCCCCGCGGCTTGGGCGCTTTGGAACCGAGCACGCGCCGCGGCGCGGTTGGGCGTGTAAACCCGCTCCAGGAACTGCGCCGCCACAACCGGGTCGCGTTGCCCTTCGCCGATAACTCGGGCGAGGTGGGGACCGAGCGCCGGGTCATGGAATATGCGCGCGATCGCGGCCAGCTGAGTCCGCAGGTCAGCCCCGAAATCACCGGTGTCAGGGAAGGCCAGGTCGCGCGCGACCGCCGCGCGGAACGCGTCGATCACCAACGCGCTCTCGGTGCTCCACCGCTCGTTCAGCTCGGCGACGGACACGCCGGTCGCGGCCGCCACAGTCGCGAAGCCGACCTCGTCATAACCCTTTTCCTGGCAGAGCGCCACGGTGGCTCGCAGAATATCGCGTTCATTGGCTGCCGACACATCCATAATTCTAAAAGCTATTCGGTCGAGTCAATGAGGACAACCCCCGGGCGGATCGCCTCCGACCTGGGCCGGCGCCAACAACAGATTTACGTTAAATCCATGTTGGGTGCACCGCAGCGGTAAATCAAGGCTTGGTTCAGTCGCTTCACACGTAGCAAATAAGGGTTAGCCTTGGCGGAGTGCTTAATGAATGTCAGGTAGTGCCTCAGGGGTATACGGCCTGCCGATAGAAGTCGACGAGCGGGAGGTCCTTCGAGATGAGCGCGACCGGCAAGGCGCTAGGTGGAGCCGGCCGGACGGTCGATGATCGCTTCGGCGGTGGCAAGTGGGGCATCACCGTGATGCGGAAGGCCTTTCCTGATCACTGGTCCTTCCTGCTCGGTGAGATCGCGATGTACTCGTTCGTGGTCCTGCTGCTGACCGGCATCTTCCTGACGTTCTTCTTCAAGCCGGGCATGACGGTCGTACCGTACGAGGGCTCCTACACGAAGCTCAACGGCGTGCACATGAGCGAGGCCTACGCCTCGACCCTCCGTCTCAGTTTCGACGTGCGCGGCGGGCTGCTGGTCCGGCAGATCCATCACTGGTCCGCGGTGCTGTTCATCGGCGCGATCCTCATTCACATGCTTCGCCACTTCTTCACCGGCTCCTACCGCAAGCCGCGTGAGATCAGCTGGCTGATCGGCATGGTGCTGATGATCCTGGCCTTCGCCGAAGGCTTCGCCGGCTACTCGCTCCCCGACGACCTGCTCTCGGGGACGGGTCTGCGGATCTTCGCCGGCACCGTGGCGGCCATCCCGATCGTCGGCAGCTACCTGCTGACCTTCCTCTTTGGCAGCGAGTTCCCCGGTGAGGACTTCATCACCCGGCTCTACATCGTGCACGTGCTGCTCATCCCGGGGATTCTCGCGGCGCTGATCCCGTTGCACGCGGTGATACTGACCTGGCGGCTCAAGCACACCCAGTTCCCCGGGCACCGCCGCCGCGAGCGCAACGTCGTCGGCTACCCCTTCTTCCCGGTCTTCATCGCCAAGACCACGGCGTTCCTGCTGGCCGTGTCGGGCGTGACGATACTGCTGGCCAGCACCTTCCAGATCAACCCGGTCTGGCTGTTCGGGCCGTACAACCCCTCGGAGATCACAGCGGGTTCGCAGCCCGACTGGTACCTGGGGTTCCTGGAGGGCGCGCTGCGCATCATGCCGTCCGCCGAGCTGACCGTGCTGGGGCATACGCTCACGTTGAGCGTGGCGATCCCGGCGCTGGTGGTGCCAGGGATCTTGTTCGGCGGGCTGGCGCTGTACCCGTTCCTGGAGAAATGGCTCCTCAACGACTACCGCTACCACCACACGCTCGACCGCCCGCGTAACGCCCCGTTCCGCACCGGTCTGGGCGCGGCCGGCATCGCCTTCTACGGGATCCTGTGGGCCGCAGGCGGCAACGACATCATCTCCACGACGTTCCAGGTGGATCTGTTCGCCACCACCTGGTTCTTCCGCGGCGCGATAATCATCGGCCCGGTGCTGGCCTACATCGTGGCCTACCGGATCTGCATCGGCCTGCAGCGCCGCGACAGCGAGCTGGCCTCGCACGGCCTCGAGATCGGGCAGATCAAGATGGGCCCGGACGGCCGTTTCACCGAGGCCACCCGCCCGCTGCAGGAGACGGAGCGAGCCGTCGTCTTCAGCAAGAAGCCGATGCCGCGCGTCACCATAGACGAGACCGACGGCAACGGTGTCGCGGCGCCCGAGCAACGACGGCCGCTCACTCGCGCCGTCACCAAGCTGCGCGTACGGCTGAACGAGGCGTACCACAAGGGCGGCGTGCCCACGCTGAACGGCCATGACGACGACGAGCCCGACCCGCGGCTCGCCGGCCAGGTCACCTCGGGGAACTCCTCGGGACGGCGCGAGCTCAACCCGCCGGACGACGCCTGACGGACGCGGCGCCCGGCAAGCCCGACGAGAGACAGGTGAGCCGCCCCGACATGGGGCGGCTCACCTTTCGTCATCGGAACTCGTCATCGGAACCCAAGTGATTCCGCCACCGAACCGGACGAGGGCTCGACGGCACATCACCGGAGGCCGGCGCCCCCGTCACCGCGGACGCGGCCCTGAGTCGGCCGCGTCCTCGCGTCCTCGCGGGAAGCGCCTGCTTCCCAGGGCTTGGGGTTACATCCAGCCCTTTTCCTTGGCCTTGAGGGCGGCGTGGAACCGGTTGGCGGCGCCGAGACGCATCATGAGGTCCGAGACGTAGCGGCGGAACGTACGGACCGACACGCCCATCTGGCGGGCCGCGGCCTCGTCCTTGTCCGCCGTGGCCAATGCCTCGAGGACCATCCGTTCATGCTCGGAAAGCATGCTGTCGGGGGTGTCCGCGTCGATGTAGTCGTGGATGTCCTTGGCGGAGTCCCAGATGCCGCGAAAGTGCGTGACCAGCTGGGCGACGAGGCCCGGCTCGCGGACCAGCAGCGCGCCGCGCTCGCGTCGCTCGGGGTCGGCGGGCACCACCGCCACCGTACGGTCGTAGACCAGCAGCCAGTCGATCTCGTTCTCCGTGACGCGCACCTGGGCGCCGAGCGAGACGATGTCTCGGAGATTGGCGGCGATGTGGGGGTCATCGAGACATTTGCGGTGATAGACCGACTGGAGCCCGATGCCCCGTCGCAGCGCCCGCAGGTCGAGCGGCCGGGCCCGTTCGGGACCCTTCTCCACCGGCGTGGTCGCCGGCCATAGCGCGAGCGACTCTTGATGGCAGAAGAAGGCCAGGTCCTCGACCCGCTTGAGGATGAGGTCGGAGCCGCTGACCCGCTCGACGTTGGGCGAACAGTCGGCCTCGTCGGCGCGCTGCTGTGTGTCGCGGAGCATGGGCACGGTGGCGCGGGCCGCGAGCACCTGCCGGATCTCGTCGTTGAGCTCGCCGATCCGTTGCTCTATCAGGTGCTCTATCGCGTCCTGCGGATCGGCCGAACGGACGCGGTGGCATTGGGAGGCGTCGAGCAGCCCGAGGCGCTCGAGCTGCTCGACGGCGCCTTCCACCGTGTCGCAGTCCAACCCGAGTTCGGGTCCGACGTCGGGAAGTCCCCGGTTCGGATGCTCAAGGAAGAACCGGTAGACGTCCTCCTCTGTGGGGGAGATCCCAAGAGGGCTCAAATCCATGGCTCTGCCTCAATCTTCTGTCAGCGTCCGGCCGTCGGGACCGGAGAACTGTCGCAATCGCCGTCTTCTTCGAGCAGCCCGGCTCCGGTCGAGCTCATGGCCAGGCTGAAGCACAATTATTGTTCAATCGTATCGCACCACGGCCCCGATCCCGGACAATTAATAAGACACCGTGCAGTTGCATTCCATGGCGGCTGACCTGCCGATTTGTAGTTCCTCTGCAGTTGCCCTTTGATTCTCTTGTCATTCCTTCGCACGAATCTGCTATTGCCCGCACATTGCCCTTCTGCTAATCATCCGGGACAATTGAGGGAGGTACTGATTCGATACGGTTGCGCCGCTCGACAGCCGAGCCGGAGCGGCGATTTGGAGGGCGCCCCAATATGGGCATCGAGGAACACCTTCCTGGTGACTTCTTCCTGAGCAGGGTCGAGCAGTTGGCGGGCTGGGCGCGCAGTAGCTCGTTGTGGCCCGCCACCTTCGGGCTGGCCTGCTGCGCGATAGAGATGATGGCGGCCGGAGGCCCCCGGCACGATCTCGCCCGCTTCGGGATGGAACGTTTCTCCGCGACGCCGCGCCAGGCCGACCTGCTGATCGTCGCGGGCCGGCTCAGCCAGAAGATGGCGCCGGTGATCCGGCAGGTCTACGACCAGATGGCCGGGCCCAAGTGGGTCATCGCGATGGGAGTGTGCGCCGCGTCCGGCGGCATGTTCAACAACTACGCGGTGGTCCAAGGAGTGGACAAGATCATTCCAGTCGACATGTACGTGCCCGGCTGCCCGCCCCGGCCCGAGATGCTGCTGGACGGGATCGTCAAGCTGCACGACCGGATCCGGAGCGAGCGACTCGGTCACCGCCGCGTGGAGCAGCTCGACGAGCGTGAGGCCGCGGCCCTGCAGGGCGCATCGGGGGTGAAGCGGTGACGAGCGAGACCGCCCAGGAGCCCCAGTACTTCTCGATCACCGGGGCCGATCCGCGCGAGTGGGAGGACATGATCGCGGCGGCCGCCGAGTCGGACGAGGACCGGCTGGTCATCAACATGGGCCCGCACCACCCCTCCACCCACGGCGTGCTGCGGCTGGTCCTCACCCTCGACGGCGAGACCGTCGAAGAGGCCCGGCTCGGCATCGGCTACCTGCACACCGGCATCGAGAAGAACATGGAGTACCGGACGTGGACGCAGGGCGTCACGTTCTGCACTCGCATGGACTACTTGATGCCGCTGTTCAACGAGACCGCCTACTGCCTGGCCGTGGAGAAGCTGCTCGGCATCACCGACCAGATCCCCGAACGCGCCCAGGTCATCCGCGTGATGATGATGGAGCTCAACCGGATCTCCTCCCACCTCGTCGCGATCGCCACGTTCGGCCTGGAGCTCGGCGCGACCACGGTGATGACCAACGGCTTTCTCAGTCGGGAACGCATCCTGGAGACGTTCGAACTGATCACGGGCGTCCGGATGAACCACGGCTACATCCGGCCGGGAGGCGTCGTTCAGGACCTGCCGCCCGGCTCGATCACGAGGGTGCGCGAACTCGTGGCCGAGACCCGCGACGGCATCGGCAGGCTCGCCAAGCTGCTGAACGCCAACCCAGTGTTCCTCGCCCGTACGCGTGACGTGGCATACCTGGACATACGGGGCAGCGTCACGCTCGGAGTGACCGGGCCGCTGCTGCGCGCCGCCGGTCTCCCGTGGGACCTGCGGAAGTCTCAGCCCTACTGCGGGTACGAAACCTATGACTTCGCCGTGCCGGTGCAGCACAGCGGCGACGCCTACGGGCGCCATCTGGTCCGGATGGCCGAGATGACCGAGTCGCTGAACATCGTCGAGCAGTGCCTCGACCGTCTCGCCGCCGGCGGCGGTCCGGTGATGATCGACGACAAGAAGATCGGCTGGCCCGCCCAGCTCGCCCTCGGCCCCGACGGACTTGGCAACTCCGAGCAGCACATCGCCGACATCATGGGCTCGTCGATGGAGGCGCTCATCCACCACTTCAAGCTGGTGACCGAGGGCTTCCGCGTCCCCGCCGGCGAAGCGTACGCCTCCGTCGAGTCGCCGCGCGGCGAACTCGGTGTGCACGTGGTCAGCGACGGCGGCACCCGGCCCTACCGCGTTCACTTCCGTGACCCGTCGTTCGCCAACCTGCAGGCGATCCCGGCGATGTGCGAGGGCGGTCAGCTGGGCGACGTCATCGTCGCCGTGGCCAGCCTCGACCCGCTGATGGGCGGTGTCGACCGGTAGACCGGTAGCCGGCACGGACGGACGCCCTCGACCCTTAGACGGCCGCGAGGGGCCGCCGGCCGCCAGTGGTGCGGCATCCCTGTCAGGACTCGCCGCACCACTGCCGGCTCCGCCGGTCGTGTTTCGTGCTCCCGGTCGTCGCCCGCACCGGTCGGCCTGACCGGCCGGCGGGTGTGGAACACACAACGTAAGGACGAGTACTGACGGCCGGCCGAAGCCCTTGAGGAAGCGGAACGCGGAGGCCGGCTCGACCATGGCGGTCCACACCGTGCGCGCCGAAGGTGGCGACGGTGACGCCGGGGCTGCCGCCGCGCGCTGATCGCCTTCGCGGCGGAGAGTCAGGCGCCGCGGGCCGGGGGCACCAGGCGGTCGATCCAGTCGCGCGCGATCGCGAACCAGGTGCGGGCGTTGTAGTGCAGGTTGAGCGAGTGACCGGCCCGCGGGATCACGTAGGTCTCCAGCCGCGACGCCGGGGAGTAGTAGGCCTGCTCGAAGGAGTGCACGGCCTCGGAGCTTCGGTTGAAGTCGACGTCCTTGCCGCCGAACAGCGCGTCGTGCTCGCCGACGACCACCAGCACGGGCACGCCCACGCCGAGCGACGAGGCGGCGTCGTAGGTCTGCTCGAGCGTCTCCCCCTCGCCGAGGGTGCCGGTCGACTTGATGGCCTCGTTGAGCTTGGACATCGCCGGGTCGATGTTCGCCTCGTACTCGAGCATCGTGGCCCGCCGGCCGGGCTGTTGGGTGAGGTAGCCGGGCGGCGGGTTCGTCGGCCCGACCACGGGGTCTTCGGTCCCCGGGTGGAAGAAGCCGCGGACCTCGCCGTACAGCTCGGTGAAGGCGTGCAGCATGCCGGTGATGATCAGGCCGTCGACGTCCTTGTGGCGCGCCGCCTCCATGATCGCGATGCCGGAGCCGTACGAATGGCCGACCACGACCACGCGCTCGAACTTCCGCGCCACCAGGGAGCCCGAGCGCAGCCCTTGGACGAGCCGGCGCAGCACCAGCACGTGCGCGTCGATCGTCACCTCCTCGGCCGGCGGGCGGCTGGCGCCACCGGTGCCGAGCCGGTCGAAGACGGCCACGGCGTAGCCGGCGGCGGCCATGAACTCGGCGTAGTTGTACGGCTCGGGCAGCGTCCAGTACCGCCGGTCGTAGGTCAGGCCGGGCACCAGCACCTGGACGGTCCGCGGGACCTGGCCGGCGGGCAGATACAGCTCGCCGGGGATGTCCCAGGCGCGGCCGTCCGGGCCATCGGGGTGGACGGGAAGGCTGAACGGCACGCGCGACACGGTCGGCGCGGGCTCGGTGACCTCGGTGACGTTCGACCGGCTGGACAAGGCTCCTCCACCTCCATGGACCCGGCTGGTAACGGATCGGCGGGCCGCGGCCCGCCGATCCGCGGGGACGGTCAGGTCAGCGCACGTCGGCCGGTACGGCACGATCCGGCGAGATGACGGCCGGGGGCGGCCCGGGGTCGCCGGTGGCGCGGCCGCGTGTGCCGAGCGCCGCGGCGAGCACCGCCGGACGCCCCATGGCCTGCGGTCCGGTCACCATCTGGTTGATGTCGAGCAGCGCCTTGGAGGCGGCCCGGCTGCCGGGCACCGCCGCGATGACCCGGTACAGGTACGCCAGCTGCATCCGCACGGGCAGCGCCACGTGGTCGGCCGCCCACGGGTAGGCGAGGTCGGCCGTCGCCGCGATGCTCCAGGCGATGTCGATGGCCTTGGCCACGTGCCGGCGCAGCTTCGCTGCCAGGCCGTCGAGCCGGCGTGCCCTGTCCAGCGCCTCGTCCAGTTCCAGCGCGGCCTTGGCGGCCACCGACATGCCCTGGCCGTAGGAGGGGTTGAGCGCGCCGGCCGCGTCGCCCAGCACGACGAACCGGTCGGGCCAGCGGCGCAGCCGCTCGTAGTGGCGGCGGCGGTTCTCGGTGCGGCCGGAACGGTAGATCGGGGTCACCGGCTCGGCGTCGCGCAGCACCTCATACAGCACCGGGGAGCGCAGCGTGCGCGCGTACTCGAGGAACGACTCCATGTCGGTCGGCGGCTGCTTGTTGCCCAGCGTCGCCAGCGACACCATCCAGCGGCCTTCCTCGATGGGGTTGAGGATGCCCTGGCGCGGCGCCTCGGGCGCGTACTGGAGCAGGATGCAGTTCCAGTCGGCGCTGTGCCCGGCGGGCGGCTCGAAGACGCATGTGGCGTAGGTCGTCTGTGCGTCGACGACGCTCTCGGCCGGCCGGCCGTATCCGAGCGCGTCGAGCCAGTCGGGGGTGCGGGTGTTGCGGCCGGTGGCGTCCACCACGAAGTCGGCGCGCAGATCCTCCGGCGTGCTCCAGCCCTGCGCTGCGCCGGCGTCCTTGCGGCGCAGCCGCACGCCGGTCACCCGCGCGGCGTTGTCCTCGGTGAGGAGGTCGACGACCTCCGCCTCCTCGACGACCTGTACGTTCTGTACGGTCGCGAGCCGGCGCCGGATGACCCAGTCGATGACATCGCGTGAGCTGGTCAGCATCGCCAGGTCGGTGGAAAAGCGCGGCATCCAGCCGCCCGCGGTCAGCAGCAGCATGTCCTGCGGCATCCGCACCCGGACCATGCCGGCGTCCACCAGCTCGTCGCGGACCCCGGGGAACAGGCGCTCCATCGCCTCGTGACCCATGGTCATCAGGTTGTGCGCGTGGCGCGCCTGAGGCACCCCGCGTCGCCAGGCCGGACCTTCGGGGAGCCGGTCACGCTCGATGACGGTGACCTTGTCGAAGTGGCGGGCCAGGACGGCGGCGGACAGCATGCCGGCCAGGCTCGCCCCGAGGACCACCGCGTGATCGGCGCCGGGAAGGCGCCCCTGCAACGTTGCCATCCGTCGCCTCCACCCATCCTTCTGGGACTTCAATTCCATTAGTCACGTTAACTTTGGCGTTGAGCAGTCACAACGCCAATATCCTGCCATCGGTTATTGCCGAATATGGCAGGCGATCGTGGCGCCTGTCGATACAGGTTATTGCCATCAATCAGGCCCGGACGCGCTGCCTGAGCTCGGTGAAGAAGCTCAGTTGCAGCTGCCGGAAGAAATAGCGTTTGGGCGGCCAGCCGAGCTGCAACCAGTTGAGCTGCAGCCCGCGCACGTGCGTGCTCATTCTGACCTTCACATACGGCCGGCCGGAGCTGGGCGACGTCGCCGGTACGACCTTGCCAACGGCGTCGGTGAATATTTCGTTCCGCCCGTTCGAGAGCACCCCTCGCGCGGCGAAGTCACGCTCACCGTGGTGACTCAGGTCGACGGCCTCCCACAGCACGGTCGGACCGGTCGGGTCGGCACCGGCCTGGTCAGCCCGGTGCCTCACGCCGGGCCGACCAGACCGGAGGTCGGCGGAACGCGGCCGGCCGGACAGCCGGAGGTTGATAGAAAAGCCGGCGAATCTGCCGTTCGGCCGCAGGTAGAACACGCCCCAAAAGTCGGCTACCCGGCTGATGACCCGGGAGCCGCGTCTGTTCGTCACGGCGAGTGTGCCTTGCGTCCACTCGGGTGCGAATTCCCATCCGGTCTCTTCCCACCCGGCTTCCCATTCGGTCCGGCCGATCATGCCGATATATCCTCAGGGCCGACGTTCCGTCCGTCCCTTTCATGGTCAGCGCCGCCAGTGCCGGGCGTCCAGGCGGTTACCGAAGAATTGCCGCAGAAATTCGGGGCGGCTAAAGGCTGGTTAAGCTGCCTTAACATTCTCCTGTCGTGCCGCTGGCCGGCGCAATTGTGTCACCACCGCGGGTAGCCCGCTCGACACCTTCTGGTGACGCGGCCGCCACCCGAGTTGCGCCCGGATACGGTTGTTGCTGACGCGGTAGGACGAGGTCAGCGAGGCGATCGCCGGCGCGCCCACCGCGAGGCTCGCCAGCGCGCGCGGCACGTTGCCGGGGCGGCGCTTGCCCAGGGCCAGGGTCAGCTCGTCGACGAACGCCCGCAAGGTCAGCGGCTCGTCGTCGACGACGTTGTACTCCGCGCCCGCCGGGGCGCGCTCCACCGCGGCGACGTAGGCGCTCGCCGCGTCGTCGACGTGGACCAGGCTCCAGTAGTTGGCGCCGTCGCCGATGCAGCGCAGCCGGCCGCGGCGCGCCTGGTCGTAGAACACGTTCTTGAACGTGCCGCCCGGCCCGTACACGAACCCGAGGTGCAGGATCACCACGTCCAGCCCCTCCTCGGCGTGCATGGAGCGCAGGCGGGCGACCTGTGTCGCGTGCTCGAGCCCGAGCGGGGTGGGGCGCAGCGGGGTGTCCTCGGTGATCCAGTCGGCCGCGCGGTCGCCGTACCCGAAACAGCCGCTCGTGTAGACCAGGCGGCGGCCGTGCTCCTTGCACACCCTCGCCAGTTCGGTGGTCATCGTGTCGTTGGCCGCGGCCAGCCGGGCCAGCCGGCCCCTGGTGACCCGGCCCTCGACGCGCACCTGCGCGGCGTGCACGACGACATCGGCCGCCGCGGCCGCGTCCCGATAGGTCTCGGGACGGGACATCTCGCCGATCACCGGCCGGACGCCGGCGGGCAGCAGGCGCGCCCGTTCCGGCGACCGGACCAGCGCGGTCACCTGGTGACCGGCGGCGACGAGCGCCCGCACCACCGCGCCGCCGACGAAGCCGGTGGCGCCGGTGACGAGCACCGACATGGACGGGGCTTCAGACGCGGAGCCGCCGCCGTCGGCGTTGACATGATCGGTGGTCATCGCTCAGGTCCACTTTCCGCTGCCGATGGTCTGGTCGGAGCCGAGGATCTGCTCGCGCAGCTCGAACCGGCGCACCTTCCAGGTGGCGGTACGCGGGAACTCCTCCCATGGGATCACCGCGGGCTCGGCCAGTTCGGGCAGGTCCGCGGTGGCGGCGCGCCAGACCTCCGGGTCCAGCTCGCCATCTCGGGTGGACAGCACCGGCTGAGGACGGCCCTCGGGCACACCCAAGACGATGGCCTCGGTGGCGCTGTCGATGCGGTGCAGCAGCAGGCTTTCCAGCTCGATGCCGCTCATGCCGGGGATCAGGTCGACCTCGCGGTCGAGGATGCGGATGGCACCGGTGCGGGTCCGCACGCCGATGTCGCCGGTGTTCCACCAGCCGTCCCAGCGCTTCTCCTGATGCCGGTCGTGCTCACCGAGGTAGGTGAGGCAGCGGCCGCGGGTGCGCACCAGAACCAGGCCCTCCTCGCCGCGCTTGACCCGGCGGCGAGTCCGCGGGTCGACGACGCGGAAGTGGGTGACGAACGGCACCGGCCAGCCCACGTTGTTGTCGGCGTTCCCCCGGTCGTCGGCGACCATGCGCCGGGTGAGCACGCCGATGCTCACCGGCCCGACCTCGCTCTGCCCCCAGCTTTGCACCCACAGCGGGTTGCGCCGCCGCGGCACGGCTAGGAACTTCCGGACGGTGGACGGATGAATCGCGTCGAACGTGCTGAAGTAGGTGCGGACCCGCTCGAACAGCTGCGGATGGGTCTCGGTGAGTCCCTCCCAGAGCTGGTAGAGGTTCGGGCAGGCCTCCAGCGTCGTCGCCCGGTGCTCGCTCAGCGTGTCGATCACGCCCTTGGGCGCGGGGTCGGCGAGGATGACCACCTTCTCCGGTGGCCGGACCAGTTGCGCCACCGTCCAGGTGATGGCGCGGATGTGCATGAAGGCGAAGCACGCGGCGACCGTGTCGTCGCGGCGGATCGACAGCCGCGGGATCGGCGCGGTCTCCAGCTTGGTGTTCACGCTGATGGTGGTGGCCGCCGAGTGCACCACGAACTTCGGCACGCCGGTGGTGCCCGACGTGTGCGTGGCGATCATGGGCTCGTCGTCGTCCACCGGGTCGGCCGGCGGCACCTCGGCGTCGCGCATGTCGTCGAAGGTCGGTACGCCGGCCGGGGCGGCGGCGCGCCCGGCGGCGATGATCGCGACATCCGGCCCGACCAGCTTCACCCCGATGCGCTCGGCCGCCGCCAGCGCGGCCGGGTCGCTGACCAGCACCCGCGGCCGCAGCCGGGTCATCATGATGCGCAGGTTCTCGGCCTTGATCGTCGATGAGATCATGGCCGGCAGGGCGCCGATGCGCGCGGCGGCCGCGGCGAGGAGCACCACGTCGAAGTGGTTCTCCTTGATGATCGCCAGTCGGTCGCCCTTGCGCAGGCCCGACTGGTGCAGCGCCGCCGACAGCCGCGCGACCAGCGCCGCGAGCTGCCCGGCGGTGTACCGCGTGCCGTCCTCGGGCGCGACGTCGAAGGGCCGGTCGAGGTGGAAGACCGGGGTCTCGCGGTCGGCGAAGTGCTCGAAGATCAAGCCGATGTTGTTCGGCCGCCTGCCGCGGGACCGTGTGCCCTTGGGCTTGCCGTCGCTGCCGTCACGTCGCCGGCCGTCCGTGCGCCGGCCGTCCGGCTGATCGCTGACCTGGGCGTTGGCCATGGTAAGTCTCCGTCTCGTGCGCGGTCGTGCTCGGGTGAGCGAGCGTGATGTGTCGTACGGCGCGTCGCCGTCGTACGTCCTCAGTGGGTGAGCGCCAGGTTGGCGATGATCAACGCGATGGTCCCGATGCGGTGCGCGTTGATGCCGAGCTTGCGCGCGGCGAGGAACTCTCCGCGGCCCAGGCCGTGCCAAAGCTGGCGGGCCCGGATCACCATGACCGGGATCAGGAACGCGACGAACCACCACGAGACGGCCCCGAAGGCGGGCGCCGCCAGGATCGCGACGATCTCGGTGGCGCTGATGGCGGCCACCACTTTCCGGTAGGTCTCCGGGCGGCACGTCGTGGCCAGGTTCCGGCGCCCTGCGGCGGTGTCGCCGTCGAGGTCGTTCAGGTTGGAGTAGAGCGAGACCAGCAGGCTCCAGAGCCCAAACAGGTAGCTTTCGGCCACGATGAGGCCGGTGACCTCGCCGGCGAGCAGGCCGAACGGCACCAGCACCATCAGCCCCGGGCTGAGCAGCAGCACAAGCTCCTGCCCCCGGTGATAGCTGATCTTGAGCCCGTACGAGTACTGCACGCTGATCAGCAGGACGAACGCGGCCACCGGCGCGGCCCACAGGGGCCGGTGCGGCGCCACCGCGATGGCGGCGCCCCACAGCAGGGCGCCGGCCGCCATCGCGGCGTAGCCGAACCGCAGGGCCTGTGCCAGTGACAGTTCTCCGGTGATCAGCGGCTTGTTGGCGCGGTTGCGCAGAACGGCCTGGTCGGGCGAGTAGTTGCGGTCGTCGCTGCCGTCCCGGTAGCCGGTCACGTCGTCGAAGGTGACCGTCGCCGCGACGACGCCGACCCAGCCGAGCACCACCAACGCCATGGTCGCCAGCGTGCGGCCGTCCAGCCGAACGGACTCGGCCAGCAGCGCCCACACCACGAGGACACACAGGTAGTAGTCGTAGAAATACAGGTTCGCCAGCCTGGCATAAGAGCTCAGGCGATTGGGCCGGGCGGCTGCGCCCGGCTGCGCTGTCCGCTGCGCGGTCGTCTGTGCCGTCGTCGTCATGAAATCCAACGTACGAACAACACGTCGTCGCCAAAATGGCAGGAACGACGGCAGATCATTGCTGCCCGACTAAACAGAGTACGAATCAGCCATCCCGACGGCAATGACCTGTCATGCCGCTCTCACTAAGATGGCAATAGCATTACGTCATCTCAGTGTTTGACACCGAGCCAAAGGAGCTATTTGTCATGCGCGTCGCCGAACGCGTCGGTCAAGCTGTGCTCGAAATGACGACAGGTCCGGATCCAGACGCCGCCATCGATCGCCATTATGCACCTGATTTCATTCAGCACAGCCCGATCTTCCCAGGAGGCCGGGACGGCCTGAAGGCCATGGTGAAGCAGGCCAAGGACAGCGGTGCCACATACGAGCTGCTCCAGGCCATCGGCGAGGGCGATCACGCCGTCCTCTTCGCCCGGGTCACCGGCTTGGCCGAAGAACCGGTCCTGCTGTTCAACTTCTATCGGGTCGCGGGCGACGTGATCGCCGAGCACTGGGAGGGCATCCAGCCCGAATCCCTCCGGGCCACCGGGGACCCGCTCATGCCGGAGGGCCACGCTCAGATCACCGATCTCGACCGCACCGCGCAGAACCGCGACCTGGTTCGCGATCTGATCGAAAAGGTCCTGATCGGCGGGAACGTCGCGATCATCGACGACTACGTCGACGAGGACAAGCTGATCCACCACAACCCGCTGCCGCTCGACAACTCCGTGGAGTACGTCAGGCTCCACCGCATCATCGCCGAGGGCAACTTCGTCTTCAGCCAGTCGGAAGGCAAGATCGACGGGGTCCCGCACGCGATCCTCCAGCTCGTCCGCGTCGAGGACGGCAAGATCGTCGAGCACTGGGACGTGGCGACCGCGGTCCCGGCCCAGCTGCAGCACGACAACGGCATCTTCTGAGCAGGCGCCTGAGCGGCGGCGAACCGGTCGGACCCGAGACGGGCCCGGCCGGTTTCGTCTCTTTACCTTCCCACGCCGCGCCACGCCACGCCGCCCGTCATCGTCTTCCGCCCCGTGCGCGGCGCAGGCGTCGCCCCCACGCCGGCGCGGGCGTGGGGGCGAGGGATGACGCGCGTGTTAGGCGCTGACGCGCAGGCGGCGGACGCCGCGCTGGAGCAGGCTGGGGATGTACTCCAGCTCGTCCTCGAGCAGCCGCAGATTCGGGGCCCGGTCGAACAGGGTGCGCAGCGCGACCCTGAGCTGCATCCGCGCCAGCGCAGAGCCCAGGCAGATGTGATGGCCCATCGCGAACGACAGGTGCCGGACATCGGTCCTGCCGAGGTCGAGCCGATGCGGGTCATCGAAGACGGCCGGATCGCGGTTGGCCGCGCCGCGCACGACCAGCACCTGCTCGCCCTTGCGAACGACGTTGCCGTTGCCCAGGTCGACGTCCTCGCGGGCGACCCGGAACGACTGGTGGGTCGAGGAGTCATAGCGCAGCAACTCCTCGATGGCGCCGGCTTCGAGGTCCGGCTCGTTCTTGAACCTGTCGAGCTGATCGGGGTGCCGCAGCAGCGCCAGCACGGAGTTGCCGATCATGTTCGTGGTGGTGCCGTGCCCGGCGACGAACAGCAGCACGCATGTGCCGAGCAGCTCGTCCCGGCTCATCTCGCCCGTATCGGCGTTGTTCACCAGGTGCGTGAGGATGTCCTCGCCGGGCGTGCGGCGCCGCTCGCCGGCGAGCCGGTCGAAGTACGCGTTGAGCTCGTCCAGCGCCTTGTCGCGCTTGGCGGCCTGCTCGGCGGTGATGGCGAACGACGCCCCGATGCCGGCCAGGTAGTCCGCGGCCAGGCTGTGGATCCGCGTCCGGTCGTCCTCGGGCACCGCGAGCAGCTCGCAGATGGTGCCGAACGGCAGCGGATGCGACAGCGACTTGACCAGGTCGAACGTGCCGTCGCCGGCCAACGCGTCGTCCAGCAGCCGGTTGGTCGCGGCCTGGACGTATGGGCGCAGCGCGTGCACGACCTTCGGGCTCAGCCCTTCGCGGACCACCCGGCGCATCCGCGTGTGATCCGGCGGATTCATGAAGATGAGGAAGTTGCGCTGCTTGGAGAACCCCGCCATGAAAAAGTTCTCGCCGGGGTCCTCGTCGGGATATCCGAATCGAGCGTCATGCAGCACCGCATAGCACTCGTCATATCGCGTAAGCAGCCAGAAGCTCGGCGTCCGCAGCACCGGAGTGGTCTCCCTGAGCCGCTCGTAGGCCGCGTACGGATCGGCACGGAAATTGGGATCGGTGGGATCGAATCCCAACAGTTTCCGCAAGTCTGGTGTGGCGCCTCGCTCCGTCATGGTCATGGGTTTCACCGCAGTTCTGGGATCGGGATCTCGAGTGCTGGGCGTGCGTTGTGCGTGCGTTGTGCAGAACGGTTTGACGGGCCGGTGTTCAGTGCCTAGAGGACCTCGACGTTGGGTCCCTCGGGCACGCGATTCCGGCAGTCCAGGACGTACCGCGAATGCTCGGCGACCATCTCGTAGTCGAACTCGTCGTGGTCGGTGACCACGAGCACCGCGTCGGCCGCGGCCAGTTCGGCGGCCGAGAACTCGACGCGTTCGGTCCGTTCGTCGATCTCCACCGGCTCGACCACGTGCGGATCCACGACCGTCAGCTCGCCGCCCATCTCCAGCAGCAACTGCGCGATCCGCAGCGCCGGCGACTCGCGCGCGTCGCCGGTGTTGGGCTTGTAGGCCAGGCCGAGCAGCAAGATCCGCGATCCGTTGACCGTACGGCGCCGCGCGTTGAGGCCGGTCACCAGCCGCTGCACCACGTACTGGGGCATGTGGCTGTTGATGTGGTTGGCCAGTTCGACGAACCGGAACAGCCGGCCGACGCTGCGCTGCACCCGCCACGACAGGTAGACCGGGTCGATGGGCAGGCAGTGCCCGCCCACCCCGGGGCCCGGGGTGAAGGGCATGAAGCCGAACGGCTTGGACGCGGCGGCGTCGACCGCCTCCCAGATGTCGATGCCGAGGGTCCGCGCGTACATCGCCAGCTCGTTGACCAGGGCGATGTTGACGTGCCTGAACGTGTTCTCGATCAGCTTGACGAGCTCGGCGACCCGCGTCGAGCTGACCGGGACGGTCACCGAGACGAGCTCGTCGTAGAACTCGCGGACGACCTTGAGCGACTCCTCGTCGACGCCGGACACCACCTTGGGGGTGCGCGTCAGGTCCCAGGTCTTGTTGCCCGGGTCGATGCGCTCGGGGCTGTAGCCCAGGTAGAAGTCGCGGCCCGGGGCGAGCCCGGAGACATCTTCCAGCATCGGGCCGAGGAGCTCTTCGGTGGTCCCCGGATACGTGGTCGACTCCAGCACCACGGTCGCCCGCGAGCGCAGATACCGCGCCAGCGTGGTGGCCGAGGCCTCGATGTAGGACAGGTCGGGACTGCCCTCTCGCAGCGGCGTGGGGACCGTGATCACAGCGATGTCGAAGCCGCGCAGATCCGACTGGTCCGACGACGGACGATAGTGTCCGCTCGCCATGATCTCGTTCAGCGTCTCGCTGCTGATGTCCTCGACGTACGACTCACCGGCGTCCAGTTGCTTGATGCGCGCGGTGTCGACGTCGTATCCGATCACGGTATGGCCGGCGCGGGCTGCCGCCACCGCGAGCGGCAGCCCGACATAACCTTGGCCGACGATGACGACCTTGCTCATAGGCCCGTGCCCTTTCTCGTTCGCCGCACGGACGGGCTCATCGCACGCCCGGCCGCTTCGCTCACTCGGCGGGCTCGGTCTATGTTCATAGGTCGCTCACCCTTCTCTTCTCGTGCCGGTCAACGCCTCGCGCCGACCGAGGTCGACGACGAAGACGTGGACGACGCCGGGGCCGCGGGTGCGGAGGGAGCCGGAGCCGCCTCCCGGAGGGCGAAGCGCCCGTGCACGGCCCGCAGCGGCCGCGGCGCCCACCATGTCGCCCTGCCGAGGATCTTCATGACGGCCGGCAGCAGCAGCCCGCGGATGATGGTGGCGTCCACCAGGATCGCCAGCGGAATGCCGACGGCGAACGCCTTCATGTAGTTCAGCCCGGAGGTGACCCAGACCACGAACACCGTGGAGATCAGGATCGCCGCGTACGTGATGACCTGGCCGGTGCGTTCCAGCCCGGCCGCGACGGCCTGGGTGTTGTCACCGGTGCGGTCCCACTCCTCCTTGATCCGGGAGAGCATGAAGACCTGGTAGTCCATGGCCAGCCCGAACGCGATCCCGAAGATCATGACCGGGATCATCCAGATGACCGCGCCGGTGGTGATGAAGTCACCGACCAACCACCTCAGATGGCCGTCCTGGAAGATGTAGACCACGGCGCCGAACGTGGCGGTCATGCTGAGCGCGCTCAGCACCATCGCCACCACGGGGAGCACCACGCTGCCCGTGAGCAGGAACAGCAGCACGAACATCCCCACCGCGAGGATGCCCAGGGCCAGCGGCATCCGGTCGTAGAGGGTCTTGAACGTGTCCGCGTTGTCGGCGGGGATGCCGCCGACGGTCACGTCGAACGGGGCGTCGCTGGAACGGATGTCGTCCACCAACGTCTTGGCGTCCTCGGAGTAGCCGTCCACGGCCGGCACCACCTGCAAGTAGGTGGCGTCCGCCGCGCCGAAGCGCTGCGAGTTCGGACCGGGCGGCGCCACCTGGCGTCCCTCGGTGTAGCTGCCGGTCAGGGCGTCCACCCGCGCCACGTTGGGCATGGACGACAGGCTGGTCGCATAGCCGGCGATGTCGGACGAGCGGCTCTGCGGGTTGCCGATGTCTTGCGCCACGACCTGGATGGTCGACAGCTCGCGGGTGTCGAACTGGGTGCGCATGGTCTGCGCCACCTCGGCCGACTGCGCGGACTTGGGCAGCATCTGCTCGTCGGGGAGGCGCAGGTGCATGCCCAGCGCGGGCGAGCCGACCAGCAGGACGCCGACGAGCACCCCGGCCGACACCACGAACGGGTGCCGCATCACGAAGGTGACCATGCGGTGCCAAAAGCCGCTCTCGACCGCCGGAGCCTGCTTGCGCCGGAAGATCCGGCCCTTTTCCACCCGCGGGCCGAGCCAGGCCAGCATCGACGGCACCACCAGCAAGGCCGCGGCGGCCGCGATCAACGCGGTGGCCATACACGCCCATCCGATGGAACGCAGGAACGGGTGGGGGAAGACGAGCAGCGCGGTGAAGGCGATCGCCATCGTGACCGACGAGAACACCACGGTGCGGCCCGCGGTGCGCACCGCCCCGGTGATCGCGGTCGGGATGTCGAGCCCCTTACGCAACTCCTCCCGGTATCGGTAGACGATCAGGAGGCTGTAGTCGATCGCCAGGCCCAGACTCAGGAACGTGGTGATGTTGACCACGACGTTCGAGGTTTCCGAGGCGAACGTCAGCCCCCACATCACCGCCATGCCCACCAACAGGGCCACGAAGGCCACCGCCAGCGGCAACAGGGCGGCGACGATGCTGCCGAAGATCAGCACCAGCACCAGCATGGTGAGGGGGAAGACAAGGCTTTCGGCCTTGGCCACGTCCTCTTGCGACTGCGTGATGTTCTCCTGCCACATCAGCGCCGTGCCGCCCATCTTGACCTGCAGGCCTTCGACGGTGCCGGTGTAGCGGGGTCGCAGTTCCTTGGCCCGGTCGATCCGCTGGTCGAAGTCGCCGGCGACGTGCCCGATCACCAGGCCGGCGCCGCTGTCCTTCGCGCGCAGGGCGGGGGGTTTGCCCAGCGACCAGTAGGAGGCCACGTTCGTGACCCCCGGTTCCTTGGCGAGCCGTTGGCGTAGCCGCTCCGCCGCCGCGGTGACCTGCGGGTTGTCCACCCCGCGGCCATCGGTGACGACCAGCACGAGGTTGGGGTCGCGCTGCCCGAAGGTCTGCTCGACCACGGCGGTCGTCTGACGCGACTCGGAGCCTTCGTCCTCGTAGCCGCCGGCGGTCACCCGGTCTTGCAACCCCATGGACAGCGTGCCCGCTCCCATGACCAGGAGCAGCACGACCAGTAGAACGGCTCTCGGCCTGCGTAGTGCGAGGCCGGTCAGCCTTGCCAACATTTCAGTCCTCCGATTGGAATTGGCGGATGGCGAAAACTTCCGGCAACCGCCCCTGCCTTCCAGTGAAACTGATCGACTGTTCGCACAAGTGAAGAGCCGGTCAAGGCGAATATCAGATCTGTGTTAATTGACTTTTGATGGAGTTGCTACTGCGCCAGGTAGCCGCCGTCCACGGCGTGGTAGCTGCCCGTAATGAAGGAGGCATCGGGCGAGGCCAGGAAGCAGATGGCGGCGGCCACTTCATCGGCCGTTCCCGGGCGCTTGGCGGGGGCCATCTCGATGGCGGCCTGCGCGACCTCGGGGGGCGCGGCGCGCGTCATCGGGGTGTCGATGGCGCCCGGGCCCACGGCCACCACCCGGATGCCGGCCTGGGCGTACTCCACGCCCGCGGCGCGCGTGAGGCCGAGCACGCCGTGCTTGCTGGCGCAGTACGCGGCCGCGTACGGGTAGCCGCTCGCCGCCGCCACCGAGGCGGTGTTGACGATGACCCCGCCGCCGGACTCGAGCATCGCCGGGATCTCGGCGCGCATCCCGTGGAAGACCCCTGCCAGGTTGATGTCGATGGCCCGCCGGAAGTCCTCGAGGGACAGCGTGTGCGTGGGCGCCAGCGCCCCGGTGATCCCGGCGTTGTTCACGGCCACGTGCAGGGCGCCCTCGGTGGCGGTGACGCCGGCCACCGCGTCGGCCACCGCGTCGGGGTCGGTCACGTCGAGCGTGACGGCGCGCACGTCGTCGCCGATGTCCGCGGCGACCTTCGCGACATTGTCGCCGTTGATGTCGGCCGCGACGACCCGAGCTCCGTGGTCGGCGAACCTCCGAACGCATGCCGCGCCGATTCCGGAGCCGCCGCCGGTGACGAAGACGACCTTTCCGTCGAAGTCCATGGTTGTTCTCCTTAGCGCACTGACAAACGCAGTTCAGCTGCGTGTTATGCGAGGGACCACGCCGGCCAAGAGCCGGCCTTTTTTGTCGTATTGCGTTAAGTCCACTGGCCACTCCCGTACGTCTTGGATGTGCCGAGCAGACGTTCACGAAGCTCGAATCGGCGCACTTTCCAGGTGCCGGTGCGCGGAAACTCGTCCCAGCCGATGACGATCGGCTCGGCGAGTTCGGGCAGGCCGGCAACGGCCTGCTTCCACCGCTCGGGGTCGAGGGAGCCCTCCGACGTGCTGACGACCGCGACGGGCGGGCGCCCCGGCACGCCGAGCACGATCACCTCGGTGGTCTCGGGAAGCCGTTCGAGCAAGAGGCTTTCCAGCTCGATCGCGCTCAGGCCGGGGATCAGGTCGACCTCCCGGTCCACGATGCGCACGGCGCCGGTGCGGGTGAGCAGCCCGAGGTCGCCGGTGTTCCACCAGCCGTCCCAGATCTTCTCGGTGTGCCGGTCCTCCTCGCCCAGGTAGGTGAGGCAGCGGCCGTGCGTCTTGACCAGGACGATGCCGATCTTGCCGCGCCCGAGCCGCTCGCGGGTCTCGGGGTCGACCACCTTGATGCGGGTGAGGAACGGGAAGGGCCGTCCGTTGTCGCTGGTGACCGAGGTGTCGGCGCCGACCGCGCGGTTGAGGCGGCGGCGGGTGTAGATGCCTGGGCTCACCGGCCCGACCTCGCTTTGCCCCCAGACCTGGACCCACAGCGGGTTGCGGCGCTTGGAGGCGTTGAGGAAGGTGCGCACGGTGCGCGGGTGGATCGCGTCGAAGGTGTTGAAGTACGTGCGGATCCGCGCGAACAGGTCGGGGTGCGTGACCGTGAGCCCCTCCCAGCGCTGGAAGATGTTGGGGCAGGCCTCCAACGTGGTGGGCACATGGGTGCTGAGCATCTCGGCCACGGTGTCGGGCTCGGAGCCCGACAAGATGACCACCTTCTCCGGCGGCCGGGCCAGCTGGGCCGCGGTCCAGGTGACCGCTCGCCCGTGGACGAAGGAGATGCACGAGGCGACCGTGTCGTCCTTGCGGATCGACAGCCTCGGCAGCGGCAGCGTCTCCAGCTTGGCGAGCACGCCGAGCAGGGTGTTGGGCGAGTGCACGACCAGCTTGGGCACACCGGTGGTGCCGGAGGTGTGCGTGGCGATCATCGGCTCGTCGTCGCCGCACGGCTCGGTCGGCGGGACGGGCTCGTCCAGCAGGTCTTCGAACGCCTGCCGGCCGCCCGTGCCGGTCGTCGTGCCGGTCGTCGTGCCGGTCGTCGCACCGGTCGTCGTGCCGGTCGTCGCACCGGTCGTCGCGCCGGCCGCCACCTGCTCGCTCGGCGCCGCCACGAGGACGGAGACATCGGGTTCGACGAGCGCGACCCCGGCCGCCTCTGCCGCCTCCAGCGTGCTCGGCCCGGCCACCAGCACCCGGGGGCGCAGCCGTTCCATCATGGTGCGCAGATGGTCCGACGAGATCGTCGAGGAGATCATGGCCCCGACGGCGCCGATCCGGGCGGCCGCCGCGGCCAGCAGCACCGTGTCCCAGTGATTGTCCTTGATGATCGCCAGGTGGTCGCCCTTGCGCAGCCCGGCGGCGTGCAGCGCGGCGGACGCGCGGGCGACAAGCTCGGCCAGGCCCGCCACGGTGTAACGGACACCGCCGTGCGGGGCGATGTCGAACGGCCGGTCCAGGTGGAACACCGGGGTCTCGCCCATCGCGTGGTGATCGAAGATCAGGCCGATGTTCTTGGGCCGTTTGCCCTGCTTGGCCGTCATCGGTTCCCTCCGGGGTCGGTCGCGGGCGCCTTGCGCCCGAAGGTGGAGATCAGGACCTGGCTCAGCCACCGGTTGGCGGGATCGCCCATCTCGGTGAGGGCCTCATCGATGCGGGAGTCGGGCAGCAGCCCTTCGGAGACGATCTTCGAGCGCATGAACTCCAGCCACAGCTGGTAGTGGCGGGCCTGGTCGGAACCGCCGTGCACCATGACCACCCGGCCCTCGGCGGACACCTCGGTGAGCTCGCTGTTCAGCACGATCTCCAGGTCGAAGTGGCCGCCGCGAGGCTCGTGTCCCGCGCGCCGCATGAGGCCGTAGCCGGCCTCCTTGATGTCGACAAGGAAGCGCTCGGAGCGGTAGCTGCGGAACAGCGGCAGCGAGTCGGTGTCCTCCAGGAACAGCCAGCCGCCGGGCCGCAACGCCCGGATCAGCCTGGCCACCGCGGTCTCCCGGTCCTGCAGGTGCTGGATGAGCATGCGGGCGTGCACCAGGTCGAAGGACTCGGCCGGAAGCTCCTCGCTCCGCAGGTCGTTGCGCAGGACCTCCACGCCTCGCTCGGCGAGCCGGCCCAGCCGGCCGACCTCCAGGTCGGCGGCCACCACCCTGCCGCCTGGGCCGACCCGGTCGAGCAGCCACTCGGCGGCCCCGCCGGCGCCCGCGCCGACCTCGAGGCAGGCCCAGCCCTGGTCCACGCCGAGCCGTTCGAACCGCTCGATGGTCCCCGGATCCCAGATCGCTTCGTTGGTGATTAGGCGCTCGGTCTCCTGATCCCACGTGGGATTGAAGACGTACCCCTGTGCTTGCTTGGCGCCGTCCTGGACGGTCATCCGGGGACGCCCCCTTTCCTAATGCGATTCCGCGTGGCAAATCACTCGAAGAACTCGCAGACGGTGTCCGCGATGTACTCCACCTGGGCATCCGTAAGATGCGGCCAGATGGGTATGGCCAGGTTCTGCCGGCTGGCCCGCTCGGAATTCGGCCAGCTCATCCCCTCCGGGGCCCAGGCGGAGAACGCCGGCTGCAATGGCAGCGGCACCGGATAGTAGATGTGCGTGCCGACGCCCTTGCCGGTGAGATAGGAGCGCAGATCCTCCCGCCGTTCCACCAGGAGCGAGTACACGTAATAGCAACGGCCGTTGCGTCCCGCCGGCGGCGCCTGCACGCCTCGCTCGCGCAGCGGGTCGAAGCGCTCGGTGTAGTAGTCGGCGATCTGCGCCCGCCGCTCGAGCCGGTCGCCGAACGTGGGCAGCCGGTGCAACTGGAACCCGGCGACGATCTCGTCGAAGCGGCTGTTGTGGCCGATGCGGTGGTGCAGGAACCGGTTGACGCCGTCCTGGCCGTGGTTGCGCAGCATCCGTACGGCCCTGGCCAGCTCGTCGTCGTCCGTCAGCACCATGCCGCCCTCACCGGCGGTCCCGAACGCCTTGACCTGGAAGAAGGAGAACACCCCCAGGTCCCCGAACCGGCCCGCGGGGGTCCCGTCCAGCACCGCGCCCTGCGCGACGGCGGCGTCCTCGATCACCGGGATGCCGTGCCGACGGCCGATCTCCATCAGGCGCGGCATGTCGGCCATGATGGAGAACAGATGGGCCGGCATGATCGCCTTGGTCCGCGGGGTGATGAGCCGCTCGACCTCGTCCGGGTCGATGACCATGCGCCACGGGTCGATGTCGGCGAAGACCGGTGTGCCGCCCGCGTTGGCGATGCTGCTGGCCACCGGCTGGCAGCAGAAGGCCGGCACGATCATCTCGTCGCCCGGCCCGAGGCCGAGCGCGTCCACCGACAGGTTGAGGCCGCCGGTGCCGCTGCCGCACGCGATGACGTGCTTGGCACCGGTCATCTCGGCCAGCGTCTGCTCCAGCTCGGCGGTGCGCCGGCCGAGGATGAACTTCTGCTCGGCGTCGGTGCCGACCTCGTACACGATGTCGAGCAGCGCATCACGGTCGGGCTCGAAGAGGTCGGGCGGGAAGAAGTGCAAGGTATCGGTCATGACCGGTTCCCTGAGTAGAAGTCGTCGATGGCGCGGCAGACGACGTCGACGTCCTCGTCGCTGAGGTCGGGATAGAGGGGCAGTGCGACGGCCCGTTCGGCCGCCGCCTCGGCGTTCGGGAAGTCCCCCGGTCCGTAGCCGAGATCGGCGAAGCACGGCTGCACGTGCAGCGGCCTCGGGTAGTAGACCTCGGTGCCGATGCCCCGGGCGGTCAGGTGCGCGACGAGGTCGTCGCGCCGTTCCACCTCGATCAGGTAAACGTAAAAGACCGGGTTGGTCTCCGCGTCGCGCGGCACGACCGTGGGCAGCCGCACGATGCCGGACTGGCCCTGGAGCCGTTCGGTGTAGGCCGCGGCCAGCTCGGCGCGCCTGGCGATCTCCTCCTCCAGCCGGGTCAGCTTGGCCAGCAGGATGCACGCCTGGATGTCGTCCATCTTGCTGTTGGTGCCGGAGACCCCCGACAGGTTGGAGATGCCGGCGAAGTGGTCGACGGTGCGGCCCATCCGGCCGTGGTGGCGCAGGATGCTCGCCTGCTCGCCGATCTTCTTGTCGTTGGTGAGGATCATCCCGGCGTCGCCCAGCGCGCCGAGCGTCTTGGTCGGGAAGAACGACAGCACTCCCCCGTCGCCCAGCAGCCCCGCGTGGACGCCGTTCCATCGCATGCCGGCGCCCTCCGCGCTGTCCTCCAGCACCTGGACGTCGTGGCTCGCCGCCACCTTGCCGATCGCGGCCATGTCGGCCAGCTGGCAGAACAGGTGGACCGGCATGATCGCCTTGGTCCGCGGGGTGATCGCCGCCGCCGCCGACTCCGGGTCGATGGCGTACGTCTCGGGGTCGATGTCCGCGAACACCGGACGCCCTCGGGCCAGGGACACGGACGTCGCCGACGCCACGAAAGTGTACGCGGGTACGACGACTTCGTCGCCGGGCTCGAGCCCGGCCGCGCGCAGCAGCAGCACCAATGCGTCGGTGCCGTTGTTCACCGCGAGCGCGTGCCGCGCCCCCGTGTAGGCGGCCATGGCCTTTTCCAGCTCGGCGACCTTATGGCCGTGTGAGTACTTGCCATGGTCCATCAGCTCGTGCACATGCCTGCTGAGCTCTGGCCAAAGGCCCCGGAACGACGCGGCCTGCGTGAAGAATGGCACGCCTCCATGCTCCGCTGCCTGCTGACTTGACGTCTTCACGGCGGTCCTTTTCTGAGGGTTCTCGGATTTTCCTCTGTGCAGCGGCCCCGGGATCGGACTCTACCAATAGGCACCCAAGGAAAACCTCTGCGGAACGTAAGAGCGGCCACAGCTGAGCCACAGATAATTCGCATGTCTGATTTTGCCGAACACTTTCGTTCAGCTGAACGCTTTCCGCGGGGCAACGGGTCGTCACGACAGGTGGGACAGGTCCGGGACGCCGTACCCCCGCCGGCGCGCCACGGGCATCGGGGCGCCGGATCGGCCGTGATGACAAGGCCGCGGTGCCGGTGACCGGCAGGGGGCAAATGGGATGACTAATGCATAGCAAGGTTCGGCTGTGCCATATGACAACGTGCCACTCGCGCAGATGATTACTTCATGCTAAGAAGGCGCTCCCACGTTGAAATGGCGGCGGTCAGGCTCGCAGTCTCGCATAAGGTCGAATCCATAGCGAACGAGCAATGAATCCGGAGCGCTGATGCAAGCCACAAAACGGGTCGTCTTGGCCGAGCCACGCAGCTTCTGCGCCGGCGTACGCCGAGCAATTGCCATTATTGAGCTGGCGCTCGAGCGATATGGACCGCCGGTGTACGTCCGCAAGGAGATCGTGCACAACCACTATGTGGTGAACCAGTTGCGGCAACGTGGCGCGATATTCGTGGACAGCGAAAAGGACGTGCCATCGGGCGCGGTATGCGTCTTTTCCGCGCACGGGGTTTCGCCGGAGGTCCGCCAGAGCGCCAAGCACCGTGAACTCGACGTGATCGACGCGACGTGCCCGCTGGTGTCCAAGGTGCACCAAAGGGCGGTGCGGTTCGCCAAGTCCGGGCGCACGCTGCTGCTGATCGGTCACGCGGAACACGAAGAGATCGAAGGCACCTACGGCGAGGCCCCCGACCACACGATCATCATCGAGAGCGTCGCGGACGCCGAGCAGGTGGATCTGCCGCCGGACGCCGAGGTCTCGTATCTCACCCAGACCACGCTGTCCATCGACGACACCCGCGAGATTGTCGAGGCGCTGCGGCGCCGGTTCAAGAACCTGACCGGGCCGCCGGGCAGCGACATTTGCTACGCCAGCCAGAACCGGCAGAACGCGGTCAAGGAAATCGCGCCCGAGTCGGACCTCATCCTGGTCGTCGGATCCCGCAACTCGAGCAACTCCATCCGCATGGTGGAAGTCGCGCGCAACAGCGGGACGCCCGCCTATCTCGTCCCCGACGTCACCGAATTGGACGAGAGCTGGCTGGCCGGCGTCTCGACCGTCGGGGTCAGTTCCGGCGCGAGCGCGCCCGAAATCCTCGTGGAGCAATTGCTCGACCGCCTCGCCGAGCTCGGATACGCCGACGTCGACACCACGGTGACCGTGGAAGAGGACGTTGTCTTCACTCCTCCGGCCCGGCTCACCCAACCCGTTTCGGAGAAGTGACCATGGCCAAGTCAGTCACCCCCGCGGCCCAGGCCGCCCGGCTCCGTCTGGTGGAGTCCGTCGAGCAGCGCCTGAGCGAGTTCCTGTCCTACGAGCGGGCGCGCTGGTCCGCCGTCGACGAGCGCGCCGCCGTCCCCGTGGACGCGATAGCCGACCTCGTCCATGCCGGCGGCAAGCGGCTGCGGCCCGCCTTTTGCGTCAGCGGGTATCTCGCCGCCGGCGGCGACCCCGCGAACCGCGTGATCGTGGACGTCGCCGCGGGCCTCGAGCTGGTGCACGTGGCCGCGCTGATCCACGACGACGTCGTGGACGACTCGCCGCTGCGCCGCGCGGCGCCGACCGTGCACACCCGGCACATCGCCGACCACGCGGAGCGTGGTCTGCGCGGGGAGCCGCGCCGCTACGGCGAGGGCGTGGCGATCCTGTCCGGCGACCTCGCGGACGTGTACGCCGACCGGCTGGCCGCCGGCCTGTCGCCGCGGGCGCGGGCCGTCTGGGGCGAGCTGCGCACCGAGATCATGATCGGCCAGTTCCTCGACGTGGCCATCGCGGCCGAGTCGGTCGCCGACCCGGAGCTGTCCCGCTGGATCGCCATCTGCAAGTCCGGCCGGTACAGCATCCACCGCCCGCTGGTGCTCGGCGCCGCGGTCGCCGGACGGCACGATCTCGCCGCCGCCTTCGAGGAGTACGGCACCGCGCTCGGCGAGGCCTTCCAGCTCCGCGACGACCTGATCGACTTCGGCGACTCCACGACCACGGGGAAGCCGGCCGGGCTGGACCTCGAGCAGCACAAGATGACACTGCTGCTCGTGCGCGCCGCACAGCGCGACCCGCGCGTCCGCGAGCGGTTGCGCAGGCGCGACTGGGACCCGGCGGAGCTGCGCGGCCTGCTCGACGAGATC
Source organism: Streptosporangiaceae bacterium (assembly GCA_035765195.1). Taxonomy (GTDB): domain Bacteria; phylum Actinomycetota; class Actinomycetes; order Streptosporangiales; family Streptosporangiaceae; genus CALAED01. The sequence continues at coordinate 71,996 of DASTYC010000023.1, read as the reverse complement.
GACGCGGCGGCCGACATCGAGCGCTACATCGGCGAGCTCACCGAGCGCGCCCAAGAGTCGATCGCCCACGCGCCGATCGACCAGCAATGGCGAGACGAGCTCGCCGCACTGGCGATCACCGTCGCCTACCGGGACCGCTGACGGGACCCGCCCAATCTCTGAGGAGACATCCGTGTTGCGAACATTCATCGTGGGTCTCGGCCGGGCCGGCCTGGAACTGCACTGGCCGGTGCTCCGGCGGCTGCGGGAACAGTCGCCATGGCTGTTCGCCGGCGACACCCCGCTGGCCATGGACGCCCGGGACAAGCACGAGATCGCCGAGAGCGCCGGCCTGCAGCCGGTGTCCTCGCTGGAGGAGGCCGTCCGGCTGACCGACCCGGCGCAGACCGTCGTGCACGTGTGCACCCCGCCCACCGCCCGCCTCGACCTGCTGCGGCGGCTGAGCGCGGCCGGCTTCCGGCAGATCGTGATGGAAAAGCCGCTGGCCGCCGACGCCGAGACGCTCGCCGAGATCGATCGGGTACGCCGGTCGGCCAAGCTGCGGATGGTCGTGGTGGCGCACTGGCTGGACAGCGCGCTGACCCGGCGGCTGCTGGAGCTGATCCGGCTGGGTGAGCTCGGACCGCTGGAGTCGATCTCGGTGGCGCAGCTCAAGCCGCGGCTGCAGCGCACGCTCGGCTCGACCGGGCATCCGACCGCCTTCGACGTCGAACTGCCGCACTCGGTGGGGGTGGCGCTGCGCATCGCGGGTGACGCCCGCGTGGCGGGAGCGGAGCTGACCGACATGAAAGTGGGCCGGCTGGTGGTCCCCGGGATGGGCTCTGCCCGGCTGGAGCTCGACCACGACTCCGGTCCGCGTACGACCATCTTCTCCGACCTGGCCTCGCCGGTCAGGGAGCGCCGCATCGAGCTGGCGTTCGCCGAAGGGCGGGCCATCGGCCACTTCCCCGGCGGCGAGGACGACCATTTCGCCCACCTCACCGTCACCCGCGGGGCCGGGATGTCCGCCGGCGTGTCCGCGGACGTCTTCCCCGACGACGCGCTGTCGACGTTCTTCACCCGGGTCTACGAGGAGTTCGCCGACGGGATCTCCTTCGACGAGGAGTTCCGACTGGCGACCCGCGTGGTGGAACTGCTCGCCGAGGCGAAGGCCGGCGCGGTCCTGACCGGTGCCGCCGAGTCGACCGGGCCCGACGCGGAGGTGATGAAAGTTGCCTCCTGAGCCGACGTACGCCGGCGTCGCCGACGAGGCCGCTCCCGGACTGGCCGGCCAGGTGGCGGCGATCCGGGAGCTGGGCTGGCGGCGGATCGAGCTGCGCAACGTCGACGGGCACGCCATCGCCGACCTGGACGAGCGTGCCTTCGACCGGCTGACCGGGACGCTCGCCGACGCCGGACTGTCGGTGGTGTGCGTGGACTCGCGCATCGCCAACTGGGCCCGGCCGGTCACCGCGCCGTTCGGGGACGACCTGCACGAGCTCGAGGTGCTGGCGCGGCGGTGCACCGCACTCGGCACCCCGTACGTGCGGATCATGTCGTACCCCAACGACGGCCTGGACGAGGTCGAGTGGGGCCGCCGCGTCCTGGACCGGATGCGCACGCTCGCCGCGCGGGCGGAGGCCGCCGGCCTGGTGCTGCTGCACGAGAACTGCTCGGGCTGGGCGGGCACCCGTCCGGACCGGATGCGCCGGCTGGTGGAGGCGACCGGCGGCACCGCGCTGCGGCTGCTGTTCGACACCGGCAACGGGATCGCCTACGGCTACGAGGCCTATGACGTGCTCGCCGAGATCGTCGATCTGGTCGAGCATGTGCAGGTCAAGGACGCGGCGGGCACCTCGGCAGACCCGGTCTACACGATGCCCGGCGACGGGAGCAGCCGAGTGGCCGACTGCCTGCGCCTGCTCTTCTCGCGCGGCTATGCCGGGACCATCTCGATCGAGCCGCACCTGCACGTGCGCCCGCACGAGGGTCGGACCGGCGGCCGCGCCGACGCGGACAAGGACGCCGAGAAGCCGACCGCGCTGGCGGAGTCGTTCGTCACCTACGGCCGCCGGCTCGAGCGGCTGGTGGCCGGACTCCGCGCCGAGGCCGGCGCCGACACAGCGATCCCCGAAGGGGTGACACGATGACCGTCAGCGGATCCCTCTCCCGGGCGCATCGGACGGCGGCGCAGTTCACTCCGGGCGACCGCGAGCTGCTGCTCCGGCTGCTCGAACTGCCGACCGCCGGGCCGCTGGAGACCCGGGGCCGCCATCCGGTGCGGCTGTGGGAGGCCCAGCAGGAGTACGCCCGCGCTGCCGGCGAGCTCGGCTTCGAGGTCGTCAGCCATCGGCCGGCCGACCCGTCGAGCATCCGCGGCGACGACGTGCCCAAGCTGGTCAAGGACACCGCGCAGATCCTGCCCGACTTCCTCGGCTCGCAGCCGAGCCTGGTGTTGCGTCTCGGCCCGCAGCTGCCGCGCCGCTCGACCGTGATGTTCAACGTGCACCTGGACACCACCAGCGGCAACGAACCGGTCCGTTTCGACGGTGCCCGGTTCCACGGTCGCGGCGCCATCGACGCCAAGGGGCCCGCCGTGGCCCTGCTCGCCGGGGTACGCGCCGCGCTCGCGGCCAGCCCGGCCGTCGGCGCCGAGACCGCGATCATCATCCAGGCCGTCGCCGGTGAAGAGGGCGGCGCGATGGGCAGCTTCGGCACCCGGCCGCTCGTGGAGCAGGGCTACGTGGGACGGCTGAACGTGTTCTGCGAGCCCACCGGCCTGCGCCTGCTCACCCGGTCGACCGCGGCGATGACCGCGTGCATCGAGGTGGCCGGCCACGACGCGATCGACGACGAACCCGGCAAGGGGCACAACGCGAGCGTGCTGCTCGGCTTCTTGGCCCAGCACTTCGCCCGCCTGCTCCCGCCCCAGGTCAGCGACGGCCAGGTGTGCATCGCCGGGCTGCAGACCGGGCCGATGCACAACAAGGTCTACGGCACCGGCCGGCTGCTGTTGAACCTGTCCTACGGTTCGGTGACCTCCGCCCACCGGATGGAGCGGGCGCTGGTCACCGCGCTCGACAGCGGGCTCACCGAGTTCGCCGAGCGGTTCGCCGGCGCCCCGGGGCTGGCGCTGACCGCGGCCGACGCGGTCAACATCACCAGGCTCGTGTGGCTCAAGCGGGGCCTGCCGGCCCTCGCGCCGCAGCTCGGGCCGGCCGGCGACGTGGCGGTGGACCAGCTGGTCCAAGACGCCGGCCTCGCCCGCTGGCCCGCCGACGAGCCCGCCTTCACCTGCGACGCCATCTGGATGTCCGGGGTGCCGCAGACCAGCACCGTGGTGTTCGGGCCGGGTTCGCTCGGCGCCAACCACGCGCACGCGCCCGGTGAGTTCGCCGACCTGGCGGAGCTGGAGACGTTCTCCCACGCGGTCTCCCGGCTGCTGCTGTCCTTCACGCACAACACGATCTGGAGCGAGTAATCGATGACCCAGACCACTGTTACGGCGCAAGCGGGCCGGCGGGGCGCGCCGGGCCGGCTCCGGCTGGCCTACGACGAGCTCGTGGCGTTCACCGCCCAGGTGTTCGAGGCGCGCGGGGTGCCCGCGGAGCGGGCCCGGACCGCGGCGACCGCCCTGGTCTACGGCGACCTTTCCGGGGTCACCTCGCACGGCCTGACCAACCTGACCCGGCTCTACCTGAAGCTGTTCGATGACGGCAGGGTCAAGGCGGACGCGCGGCCGCGCGTGCTGGCCGACCGCGGCGCGGCGGCGTTGCTTGACGCCGACCAGGGCCTCGGCCTGTGGGTCGCGCACGAGGCGATGACGATGGCCGCCGACCGGGCAGCCGAGTACGGCGTCGGGCTCGTGTCGGTGTCGAACAGCACCCACATCGGGTGTGCCGGCTACCACGCGGCGCGGGCGGTGTCCCGGCAGATGATCGGGCTCATCGCGTCCAACTGCGGGCGGCAGCGCATCATCAGGCCGCCGGGCGCCGCCGTCACCATGCTCGGCACCAACCCGCTCAGCCTCGCCGCGCCCGCCGGGCCGGACCGCCACCCGTTCGTGCTCGACATGAGCACCACGGTCGTGCCGACGGGCCGCGTTCGCGCCCAGGCCAGGGCCGGGCTGCCGGCGCCCGAGGGCTGGCTGGAAAACGACCGGGGCGAGCCGGTGACCGACCCCTCGGCCTTCGACCGGGGCGAGGCGCACCTGATGTGGCTCGGCGGCCGGCCCGAGACCGGCGCCTACAAGGGCTATGGCCTCGGCCTGCTCGTCGAGATCCTCGGCGCGCTGTTGCCCGGCGCCGGCCTCGGACCCGAGCCCGAGGCGCTGGCCGGCGACGGCGGGCCGAGCGGCCGCGACGACGACATCGGCTTCCTGGCCGTGGCCATCGCGCCCGGGTCGCTGCGCCCGATCGAGGGCTTCCTCGGCGACGCCGACGGCCTGTTCGGGACGCTGCTGGACGCTCCCACCGCAAGTGGTGAGGGCAGGGTCAGCTACCCGGGCTGGCACGAGGCGGAGCGGGCGCGACGGCACCTGCGGACCGGAGTCCCGCTCACGCCGGGCCTGTTCGGCGAGCTGGCCGAGGTCGGCCGCGACCTCGGCATCACGCCTCCCACGCCGTTGAGAGAGGAATCATGACAGACCAGCTGCGCATCGGGGTCATCGGCCTCGGTGTGATCTCCAAGTTCTACCTCGCCGCGTTCGACGAGGTGCCTTCGGCGCGCCTCACCGCGGTCTGCGACCTGCGCGAGGACGCGCTGCGGCCCTTCGCCGGCAGCGACGTCGCGACGCTGCGCGACCACCGCGAGCTGCTGCGGCGCGACGACGTCGACGCGATCGTGGTCAACGTCCCGAACAACGTCCACGGAGAGGTGGTCAGGGACGCGCTCGTGGCGGGCCGTTCGGTCTGCGTCGAAAAGCCGCTGACCATCGATTTGGACGAGGGTCGCGAGCTGACCGGCCTGGCCGCCGAGCGCGGCCTCACGCTGACCACCGCGTTCCACCGGCGCTACAACGACAACGTGCTCGCGCTGCTCCGGCGGCTGCCCCCCGGGACGCCGATCGAGTCGCTGACCGTCCGCTACAACGAGCGCATCGAAGAGCACGTGGGCCGGGACGGGTGGTATCTCGACCCGGACCGGTGCGGCGGCGGCTGCGTCGCCGACAACGGCCCCAACGCCTTCGATGTGGTCCGGCTCTTCCTCGGCGACGTGTCGGTCGAGGAGTCGGACGTGGTCCGCGACGCCCAGGGCCTGGACCGGCAGGCGACGGTCCGGCTGCGCTCGGCCGCCGGTGTGCCGGCGACGGTCGAGCTGGACTGGTCGTACCCGTACGGCGAGCAAAAGGACGTCGAGGTGCGGCTGGCCGACGGCACCGTTGACCGGGCCGACATGCTCGACGGTCACACCGAGTTCAAGGGCTCCCTGTGGCACGAGTACGTCGGCATCTTGGACGAGTTCGTCCGCCTGGTGCGCGCCGGCGACCCCGCTTCACACGGCGGACTCGCCGCGCTCGAGCTCGTCCACGCCGCGTACGCCGCCGAACGGCACGTGGCCGCCGGAACCGGATAGGAGCCACCGATGACCGTTTCCGACGTCAGGGCGAACCTGACAGAAGACGGGTCGAAGCGGCGGATCGACGCCGCCGTCGTCAAGGTGCTCAAGCACCGGCGCGAGGACCGGGGCATGCGGCTGGAGCCGTTCGCCAGCCGGTGCGTGCGCGCCGGCGAGGTCCACGAGCTCGTGACGACGGACCAGGCGGACACCACCGCGGGCGCGCGCGTCGACCGGGTCGGCTTCCTCGGCTTCGCCGAGATCGCCAACGCCGGGGTGATCGACCGCGGCGACCGGGTGCTGGTCGACGGCACGCCCGTCGGCACCGTGCTCGGCTTCGACGCCTGCCATTTCCCCAACCACTACAACGTGCTGATCCTGACCGATCGGCCGACGACCGGACCGGAGCTCGCGGTGAAACCCGAGACGAAGATCGCCTTCGTCTCCGCCGTCGAGCCCGGGGGACCTCGGTAAGAGCTCGGTGAGAGGAGGAACCGATGTCATTGCTGGAGAAAATCAACCAGCCAGCGGACCTGCGCCGGCTTACCGAGGCCGAGCTGGGCACGCTGGCCGATGAGATCCGCGGACTGCTGGTGGAGAAGGTGTGCGGCACCGGCGGGCACCTCGGCCCCAACCTCGGGGTGGTGGAGCTGACGCTCGCGCTGCACCGGGTGTTCGAGTCGCCGAAAGACCGCATCGTGTGGGACACCGGCCACCAGGCGTACGTTCACAAGATCATTACCGGACGACGTGACGGCTTCGACGGGCTCCGCCAGGCCGGCGGACTGTCCGGCTACCCGTCGCGGGAGGAGTCCGAGCACGACCTGATCGAGAACTCGCACGCGTCGGTCGCGCTGTCGTACGCCGACGGCCTGGCCCGCGGCCACGAGCTGCGCGGCGAGCACGACCGTTCCGTGGTGGCGGTGGTCGGCGACGGCGCGCTCACCGGCGGCATGCCCTGGGAGGCGCTGAACAACATCGGCGGCGCACCGGATCGCCCGATGGTCGTCGTGCTCAACGACAACACCCGCTCCTACTCGCCGACGATCGGCGGGCTCGCCACGCACCTGGCGGAGCTGCGCGAGGGACGAGGCGGGTTCAGCGTCTTCGAGAACCTCGGCCTGACCTACCTCGGGCCGGTCGACGGGCACGACGTGCCCTCCCTGGAGGCCGCGCTGCGTCGCGCGCAGATGCTGCGCCGTCCGGTGCTCGTCCACGTCATCACCCAAAAGGGCCGCGGGTTCGGCCCCGCCGAGCAGGACGAGCTGGACAGGTTCCACGCGGTCAAGCCGATGAAACCCGAGGACGCCGCGCCCCGCACCACCGAGGCCGCCCCGGCCGACGCGTCGTGGACCTCGGTCTTCGGGCAGGAGATCGTCCGGCTGGCCGAGACCAACCCCGAGATCGTGGCCATCACGGCCGCGATGACCGAGCCGACCGGACTGCTCGGCTTCGCCAACCGGTTCCCCGACCGGTTCATCGACGTCGGCATCGCCGAGCAGCACGCGGCCGCGCTGGCCACCGGACTGGCGACCGACGGCATGCACCCGGTCGTGGCGGTCTACGCCACGTTCCTCAACCGGGCGTTCGACCAGGTGCTGATGGACGCCGCGCTGCACCGCGCCGGAGTGACGTTCGTGCTCGACCGGGCGGGCGTCACCGGTGACGACGGAGCCAGCCACAACGGCATGTGGGACCTGTCGATCCTGCAGGTGGTGCCGGGCCTGCGCATCGGCGCGCCGCGCGACGGCGCCCGGCTGCGCGAACTTCTCGACGAGGCGGTGCAGATCCCCGACGGGCCGACGCTGCTGCGCTACCCCAAGGGCGCGGTCGGTCCCGACCTGCCGGCGGTCGGCACGATCGACGGCATCGACATCCTGCACCGCTCGGGCCCGCTGGACGTCCTGATCGTCGGGGCCGGCGCGATGGCCGGCACCGCTGTGGAGGTCGCCGACCGGCTCGCCGTGCACGGCATCGGCGCGACCGTCGCCGACCCGCGCTGGCTGCTGCCGGTCAACCCGGGCCTGGCCGACCTGGCCATCCGCCACCGCCTGGTGGTGACGATCGAGGACAACAGCCGCGCGTCCGGCGTGGGCTCGGCCATCGCGCAACTGCTGCGCGACACCGGCGTGTCCACCCCCGTGCGCGACTTCGGGCTCCCGCGGCGCTTCCTCCCCCACGGCAAGCGCCCCGATCTCCTCAAGCAGCACGGGCTGACCGCCCAGAACATCTCCCGCGCCGTGGTCGAGCAGATCGCCGACCTGGCCGAGGGCAACGAAGTGAACGAGTCGATGGCCGCCCTGACGGCCGGCTCCCAGCAGGAAAGGACGACGAAGGCAGATGAGCGTTCAACTCGGTATTCCCAAGGTTCGGCCGCAGACGCCCACGGTGGCGAAGCGGCGTAAGTCCCGGCAGATCATGGTGGGCTCGGTCCCCGTGGGCGGGGACGCGCCGGTGTCGGTGCAGTCGATGACCACCACCTTGACCGCCGACGTGAACGCGACGCTGCAGCAGATCGCCGAGCTGACCGCCTCCGGCTGTCAGATCGTCCGCGTGGCGGTGCCGTCCCAGGACGACGCCGAGGCGCTGCCCGCGATCGCGAAGAAGTCGCAGATCCCGGTGATCGCCGACATCCACTTCCAGCCGAAGTACGTCTTCGCGGCGATCGAGGCCGGGTGCGCCGCGGTGCGCGTCAACCCCGGCAACATCAAGAAGTTCGACGACAAGGTCGGCGACATCGCCCGGGCCGCGAAGGACGCGGGCATCCCGATCCGGATCGGCGTCAACGCCGGCTCCCTCGACAAGCGCCTGCTGGCCAAGTACGGCACGGTCACGGCCGACGCCCTGGTCGAGTCGGCGCTGTGGGAGGCGTCGCTGTTCGAGGAGCACGACTTCCGCGACATCAAGATCTCCGTCAAGCACCACGACCCCGTCGTGATGATGGAGGCCTACCGCAAGCTGGCGGCCAGCTGTGACTACCCGCTGCACCTGGGCGTGACCGAGGCCGGCCCGGCGTTCCAGGGCACGGTCAAGTCGGCCGTGGCGTTCGGCGCGCTGCTCGCCGAGGGCATCGGCGACACGCTCCGGGTGTCGCTGTCCGCGCCGCCGGTCGAGGAGGTCAAGGTCGGCACGGCGATCTTGGAGTCGCTCGGACTGCGGGAGCGGAGCCTGGAGATCGTCTCCTGCCCGTCCTGCGGCCGCGCCCAGGTCGACGTCTACAAGCTGGCCAACGAGGTGTCGGCCGGCCTGGAGGGGTTCCCGGTGCCGCTGCGGGTGGCCGTCATGGGCTGTGTCGTCAACGGCCCCGGCGAGGCACGCGAAGCCGACCTCGGCGTCGCGTCCGGCAACGGCAAGGGCCAGATCTTCGTCAAGGGCGAGGTCGTCAAGACCGTGTCCGAGGAGCAGATCGTCGAGACCCTCATCGAAGAGGCCATGCGCATCGCCGAGGAGAAGGGCATCGAGATCGACCTGGACAACCTCGACGGCGATGGCGCCGAGGTGCTGGTCGCATAGCGGCGGTCCGTGATGCGACCACAGGTAGTCGGAGGGGGTGTACCGACCCACTGTCCGTACTGCGCCCTCCAGTGCGCGATGACGTTGCGGCCGCGCCGCGACGGCGGGCTCGACGTCGAACCGCGTGACTTCCCCGTCAACGGCGGGGGGCTGTGCCGGAAGGGGTGGACAGCGGCCGAGCTGCTGTCCTCCCCGGACCGGCTGACCACGCCGCTCATGCGCGCGTCGCGCACGGCGCCGCTGGAGCCGGTGTCGTGGGACGCCGCGCTCGACCGGGTCGCCGCCGAGCTACGCCGCATCCAGGACGCCCACGGGCCGGACGCCGTCGCGGTGTTCGGCGGCGGCGGCCTGACCAACGAGAAGGCCTACCAGCTCGGCAAGTTCGCCCGGGTCGCGCTGCGCACCGCCAACATCGACTACAACGGCCGCTTTTGCATGTCCTCGGCGGCCGCGGCGGTGAGCGGCGCGCTCGGCGTCGACCGCGGACTGCCGTTCCCGGTCACCGACATCGCCCAGGCCGGGACGGTGTTGCTGGTCGGCGCGAACGTGGCCGAGACCATGCCGCCGTTCGTCCGGCACCTGCCCCGCCCCGGCGACGACCGCGAGCTCATCGTGATCGACCCGCGGCGCAGCCAGACCGCGCGGGACGCCGACCTGCACCTGCAGGTGACGCCCGGCACCGATCTGGCGCTGGCGAACGGGCTGCTGCACATCGCGATCGCCGAGGGGCTGATCGACTCCGAGTACATCGCCGCCCGGACCACCGGGTTCGCCGAGGTACGGCGCAACGTCGCCGCCTACTGGCCGGAGCGCGTGGAACGCATCACCGGAGTGCCGGTGAGCGAGCAGCGCGCGGCCGTCCGGAGGCTCGCCGCTGGGCGGGCGAGGGGCGGCGCCATGGTGCTGACGGCGCGCGGCGCCGAGCAGCACAGCAAGGGCGTCGACACCGTGCGCGCGTTCGTCAACCTCGCCCTGGCGCTGGGACTGCCGGGCCGCCCCGGCTCGGGCTTCGGCTCGATCACCGGCCAGGGCAACGGTCAGGGCGGGCGCGAACACGGCCAAAAGGCCGACCAGCTGCCGGGTTACCGCCGCATCGACGACCCTCGCGCCCGGGCGCACGTGGCCGGCGTGTGGGGCGTCGATCCGGCGGACCTGCCCGGGCCGGGCCGGTCGGCCTACGAGCTGCTGGAGTCACTCGGCACCCCCGGCGGGCCGAAGGCGATGTTCGTCGCCGGCAGCAACATCGCGGTGTCGGCGCCGCGGGCCGAGCTGGCCGAGCGCCGGCTTGCCGCGCTCGATTTCCTCGTCGTCAGCGACCTGGTGCTGTCGGAGACCGCCAAGCTGGCCGACGTTGTCCTGCCCGCGGCCCAATGGGCCGAGGAGGAAGGCACGATGACCAACCTTGAGGGTCGGGTGCTGCGCCGCCGCCGCGCCGTCGCGCCGCCGCCGGGAGTGCGCACCGACCTGGAGATCCTCGCCGACCTGGCGCGCCGGCTGGGCCGGCCGGACGGCTTCGACGCCGATCCGGCGGCGGTCTTCGCCGAGCTGCGCCGCGCGAGCGCCGGCGGCCCCGCGGACTACTCGGGGATCACCGACGAGATGCTCGACTCGGGCGCCCCGGTCTACTGGCCGAACCCGCGCGGTCGCGACGACCTTCGCGACGACCTTCGCGACGAACTTGGCGACGTCCTTCGCGACGAACTCCGCGAAGACGAGCCGGCGGGCGGCACGCCGCGGCTGTTCGCCGATCGCTTCGCCACCTCCGACGGCCGGGCGCGCTTCGCGGTCGTCCGCCACCGGCCGGCGGCCGAGAGCGTCGATGAGGAGTTTCCGCTGCAGCTCATCACCGGGCGGGTGCTGGCGCAGTACCAAAGCGGCAGCCAGACCCGCCGGATCAGGGAGCTGCGCGAGGCCGAGCCCGGGGCGTTCGTCGAACTGCATCCGCAACTGGCGGAGCGGCTCGGGTTCGCCGCCGGACAGCGCGTGCGCGTGGTGTCCCGGCGCGGGGCGGCATGGGCCGAGGTGCGGCTCAGCGAGGAGATCCGGCTGGACACGGTGTTCATGCCGTTTCACTGGCCGGGCGCGCAACGGGCCAACCTGGTCACCAACCCGGCCCTGGATCCGGTCTCGCGCATGCCCGAGTTCAAGATCTGCGCCGTGCGGCTGGAGCCGCTGCTCGGCACGGCGGACGAGCTCCGCCCCGTGGCGGCATGAGCGCGCCGCGAACGGCCCGGGCCGCCCATCGTGTCGTCATCGTGGGCGCCGGCATGGCCGGCGCCCGGCTGGCGGAGGAGATCGTCCAGCGGGACCCGGACGGACGGGTCCACGTGACCATGCTGGGCGCCGAACCGCACCGGCCCTACAACAGGGTGCAGCTGACCAACGTGCTGGCCGGGTCCATGGCGGAGGACGACATTCCGCTGCCGGTTCCCGACGAGGACGCCGTGGTGCGGCTCGGCGTCGCGGTGCGGGCCATCGACCGGGACCGCCGGCAGGTGATCACCGACGACGGCGACGCGGTCGGCTATGACACGCTCGTGCTGGCCACCGGCGCGGATCCGCTGATCCCGCCGGTGCGCGGCGTCCGCACCGCGGATGGCGGGCTGCGCCCCGGCGTCTTCGTGTTCCGCACCTTGGACGACTGCCGCGCGCTGGCGGCCGCCGCGGAGGCGGCCCGCCGCGTCGTGGTGGTGGGCGGCGGCGTGCTCGGCCTGGAGGCCGCTCGCGGCCTGGCCGGGCGCGGGCTCGACGTCTGCGTCCTGCACATGGCGCCGTGGCTGATGGAGACGCGGCTCGACGCCGAGGGCGGCAAGATCTTGCGAGCCGCGTACCGCGACGTGGGCATCGACGTGCGCGTGGACGCCACCGCCACCGAGGTGAGCGGCGTGGACCGGGCGGACGGCGTGGTCCTCGACTCCGGCGAGCGGATACCGGCGGACCTGGTGGTGTTCTCGTGCGGCATGCGGCCGAGCACCCGCCTGGCCGCGGACAGCGGCCTGCGCGTCGAGCGCGGGATCGTGGTGGACGACGAGCTGCGCACCAGCGACCCGCGGATCTTCGCGCTCGGCGACTGCGCACAACACCCGGGCGTCGCGGGCGGCCTGCTCGACTCCGCATGGGAGCAGGCGACGGTGCTGGCCGAGCTGATCACCGATCCGGGCAGCACGACCCGCTACACCGGTTCTGCCGAGGTGACTCGGCTCAAGGCGGCCGACGTCGATCTGGTCGCCATGGGGGAGGTGAATCCCGACGATGAACAAGCGGCCAGCGTCGTGTTCAGCGACGCCCGCCGCCGGACCTACAAGAAGCTCGTCCTGCGGGACGAGCGACTCGTCGGCGCCGTGTTGCTCGGCGACGACGAGACCAGCGGCCTTGTCACCCAACTGTTCGACCGGGGCGCCGTTGCCCCGCCAGACCCCAAGGTGCTGCTATTCCGGGGACTTCGCCAGGGAGCGGACGACAGCGGACCGGACCTGCCCGATGAGGCGACGGTCTGCCGCTGTAATGGGGTTACGCGAGGGGAAATCGTCAGGGAGTACACCGCCGGGGCCCGCACGCTCGACGCCCTGGCGGATCGGCTCCGCAGCGGCACGGGTTGCGGCAGTTGCCGCGGCCAGGTCGCCGCCCTAATCGCCGATCTACCTGCCGATATGCCTGCCGCGTAACAGGATGTTGCCGCTGGGCTGCATTTACAGGCCACCCGGAAACGACGAATCCCTTCTTATCTTGGCTGACAGAGGCTCAGCTACGAACGGCAACCAGATTTGCCCGTTTCGACGAAGGAGCTAAGGTGCGTTTCCCCCAGCAAGACCTGCTGCGGCGCAACCCCGTGCAGAATGCCGTGCGCTCAGATACGTCGTCTGCCGCATATCGCGCGGGCTCCTCGATGATCCACGCGCCCACCTCGTTCGTGGGCCGCGACGCGGAGTTCGCCGAGCTGCGCAACAAGCTGCTGGACCCGGCGTTCCGGCTGATCACGCTGACCGGGCCGGTCGCGGTGGGCAAGAGCCGGCTGGCGGCGGCGCTGTTCGAGGATCTCGCTTTTGACTTCCCGCACGGCGGGCGGTTCGTCGACCTCGACGACATGGACTCGCCGTACCCCACGGACCAGTTGGCCGCCCATCCGGCGGCCCACCTGGCCGCCGCGCTGGCGCTGCACTCGGCCGACCTCGTCGAGGAGCCCGACGCGGCTCGCGACCTGCTGCTTTCCTATCTGCACGACCGCGACTTCCTGCTGGTCATCGACGCCGGCGAGCACGTGCTGACCGAGCTGGCGCCGCTGGTGGCGGGCCTGGTGTCCGCCTGCCCGCGGCTGACCGTGCTGGTCGCCGCGCCCGAACCGCTCGGCGTGTACGGCGAGAGCCTGGTCCGGCTGGGGCCCCTGGAGGTGCCGGCGGATCCGCGGCGCGGCTCGCTCACCGACCTGGAGCGTGTGCCGGCCGTCCAGCTGTTCGTGCATCGCGCCCGCGCGGTCCGGCCGGGCTTCACGCTCACCGAGGACAACCGCGAGGCGGTCGCGGCCTTGTGCCGGCGCCTGGACGGGCTGCCGCTGGCCATCGAACTGGCCGCAGCGAGCGCCAAACTCTCCTCACCGCAGGCGCTGCTGGCCGATCTCGACGACGACCTCGGCGTGATCTCGGGCACCGCGGCCGACACCATGTCGCGTTTCACCGACATGGACACGGCCATCGAAGCGGGTCTGAGCCGGCTGAACTCGGTCGAGCGGGCCTTCCTGGACCGGCTCGCCGCCTTCGAGGGCGAGTTCGGGGCGGCCGCCGCCAAGGGCGTCGCTCGCCCGTGGGCGGGCCAGGCGGCTCAGCTCATCGAGTCGCTCGTTGACAAGAACCTGCTGCTGGCCAGCGACCGTCCCGACGGCGAGGTCGTCTTCCGCCTGCTCGGCCTGGTGCGCCGGCAGCTGCTGACCGTACTGCGCAAGCGCGGCGAGCACGACGAGGTCATGCGCGCGCACGCGGACTACTTCCAGGCCATGGCGCGCGCCGCCCGGGCCGGGCTGACCGGTGCCGAGCAGAGTTGGTGGCTCAGCCGCCTCGCCGACTGGCACGCCGACCTGCGGGCGGCGCTCCGCTTCCTCGTCAACGCGGGGGACGGTGCGGCGACGGCCGGGTTCGCGGCCGCGCTCCGCCTGCACTGGCACGCCGCGGGCGCGCTGCGCGAGGGCGTGGCCTGGCTCGAGGAAGGGCTCGACCTGGCCGACCGCCCGGCCGACATCACCCCCGATGTGCACGAGGTGCTGGGCGAGCTCACTCTCAGCCTGGGCGAGACCCGGGCGGCCGAGCGCCGCCTCAACTTCGCCCGGCAGCGGTATGAGGAGGCACGCGACCCCCGCGGCGTCGCCGTCTGCCTGGGTCTGCTCGGCCGGGTCGCCTTCCATCAGGGCGACGTCGACACGGCCGAGCGCCTGCTCCAGGAGAGCACGGCCAGGCTGCGGACGGCCGGCGAGGCGTCGCGGGAGCACGCCCTGGCGACGATCGAGCTGGCGCGGGTCCGCCTGACCCGCGGCGACCGCGCCGCCGCGCGGAAGCTCGCCGAGGCCGCGCTCCAGGAGTTCACCGACGGGAAGGACGCGCGCGACGTCGCCCTCAGCCAGTACGTGCTGGCCGAGATCGCGATGGCCGACGAGCGTCTCGACGAGGCCGAGCAGCTGGCCAGGACGGCCCTGCTCAGGCTGGACGACCTCGGCGACGCGCCGGCCTGCGGAACCGGGCTGGAGATCCTCGGGATCTTGATGACGGTGCGGCACGGCCGGATGACGGAGGCCTGGCGGCGCGCGGTGCGCGACCTCGGGGTCGGCGCCCAGCTGCGCGACCGGGCCGGCCTGGCGGCCTCCGACATCGAGCGGGCGCGCCTGGACGAGATCATCGACGAGGCCCGCGTTCGGCTCGGCGACGAGCTGTTCGACGAGGAGTGGGCGGCCGCCGAGCGCCGGCCGCTGCACGAGGCCATCGCGGAGGCGCTCGCGCCGTTCCAGCCCCAGCGCCGGCGGCGTCCGGCGGCGGGGGCCGGGCGGGACAACCCGCTGACCCACCGCGAGATGGAGGTCGCCGAACTGGTGGCGTCCGGCCTGACCAACAGGGAGATCGCGCGCCGGCTCGGCATCGCCGAATGGACGGCCGTCAACCATCTGCGCAAGATCATGCGCAAGCTGGCCTGCAACTCACGGGTACAGGTCGCCAACTGGGTCCTCACCCTGCCCCCCGGAGCCACCGAGTAGGGCGGCTCCCGGGTGGGGCTCAGGGAGCCTGAGGAAGGCTCAGGGCTTGGGCGTGTCGGCGTGCTTGCGACGACCGATCTTGGAGCCGAGCCAGACCAGCGGGTCGTAGCTGCGACCGGCCACCCGTTCCTTCATCGGGATGAGGGCATTGTCGGTGATCTTGATGTGCTCGGGACAGACCTCGGTGCAGCACTTGGTGATGTTGCAAAAACCCAGGCCATGGTCGGATTGGGCCAGCTTGCGCCGGTCCGCGGTGTCGGCCGGGTGCATCTCCAGCTCGGCGATGCGCATCAGGAAACGCGGCCCGGCGAAGGCCGGCATGTTCTCCTCATGGTCGCGGACGACGTGGCAGACGTTGTTGCACAGGAAGCACTCGATGCACTTGCGGAACTCCTGGGACCGCTCGACGTCCCGCTGCATCATGCGGAACTCCCCGGGCTTGACGTCGCCGGGGTCGAACGACGGGACCTCGCGGGCCTTCGCGTAGTTCCACTCGACGTCCGTCACCAGGTCGCGGATCACCGGGAAGGTGCGGATCGGGGTGACGGTCACCGTCTCGTCCTCGGCGAAGGTGGACATCCGCGTCATGCACATGAGCCGCGGCATGCCGTTGATCTCGGCGGAACACGAGCCGCACTTGCCGGCCTTGCAGTTCCAGCGCACCGCGAGGTCGGGCGCCTGGGTGGCCTGCAGCCGGTGGATGATGTCCAGCACCACCTCGCCCTCGTTGACCTCCACGGTGTAGTCGCGCAGCGCGCCGGCACCGGCCTCGCCGCGCCACACCTGGAACTTCGCCTGATAGCTCACTGCCCCTGTCCTCCGTCCGTCCGCGCGCCCGCGGGCAGCTCTGCCTCGGTGAGGTACTTGCTCAGCTCGTCGACCTCGAACAGGCCGATCAGGTCGTCTCGCATCGGCTCGGCGTCCTGACGGACGAGCTCGACGCCCTTGTCCTCGGCCCCCAGCTTGCAGATCAAGTTGATCTTCCGCCAGTCGGCGGACATCGCCGGATAGTCGTCGCGGGTGTGCCCGCCGCGGCTCTCCTGGCGTTCCAGCGCCGCCTTGGCGACACATTCGGAGACCAGCAGCATGTTGCGCAGGTCGAGCGCGAGATGCCAGCCCGGGTGGTAGGCCCGGCCGTCGCCGCCCGCCACGGCCTCGACGCTCACCGTCGCGACCCGCTCCCGCAGCTTGTCGAGCGCGGCGAGCGCCTGAGCCAGCTCCTCTTCCTTGCGGATGATGCCGACCAGCTCGTTCATCGTCTGCTGCAGTTCGCCGTGCACGGCGTAGGGGTTCTCGCCCGCCTCCCGCTCGAACGGGGCCAGCGCCTCGGCGACCGCCGCTTCCACCGCCGCGTCGGGGACCACCGGACGCGCCTCGCCCAGCGCGTCGACGTACCGCGCGGCGCCGAGCCCGGCCCGGCGGCCGAAGACCAGCAGGTCGCTCAGCGAGTTGCCGCCCAGCCGGTTGGACCCGTGCATGCCGCCGGCCACCTCGCCGGCGGCGAACAGTCCGGGCACCACGGCGGCGGCGGTGTCGGCGTCGACCTCCACGCCGCCCATCACGTAGTGGCAGGTCGGGCCCACTTCCATCGGCTCGGCGGTGATGTCGACGTCGGCGAGCTCCTTGAACTGGTGGTGCATCGACGGCAGCCGGCGCCTGATCTCCTCGGCGGGCAGCCGCTGGGACACATCGAGGAACACCCCGCCGTGCGGGGACCCGCGGCCGGCCTTGACCTCGGCGTTGATCGCTCGAGCCACCTCGTCGCGCGGCAGCAGCTCCGGCGGGCGCCGGTTGTTGTCGGGGTCGTCGTACCAGCGGTCGGCTTCGTCCTCGGTGGTGGCGTACTTGTCCTTGAACACCTCGGGGATGTAGTCGAACATGAACCGCCTGCCCTCGGAGTTGCGCAGCACGCCTCCGTCGCCGCGCACCGACTCGGTGACGAGGATGCCCTTCACCGAGGGGGGCCAGACCATGCCCGTCGGGTGGAACTGCACGAACTCCATGTTCAGCAGCGTCCCCCCGGCCAGCAGCGCGAGCGCGTGGCCGTCGCCGGTGTACTCCCAGGAGTTGGAGGTGACCTTGAACGCCTTGCCGATGCCGCCGGTCGCCAGCACCACCGCCGGCGCCTCGAAGACGACGAACTTGCCCGTCTCGCGCACGTACGCGAAGGCGCCGCAGATCCGGTCGCCGTCCTTGAGCAGGCGGGTGACGGTGGTCTCGGCCCACACCTTGATGCGCGCCTCGTAGTCGCCGAACTCGGCGTGGTCCTCCTGCTGCAGCGCGACCACCTTCTGCTGGGCGGTGCGGATCAGCTCCAGACCGGTGCGGTCGCCGACGTGGGCCAGGCGCGGGTACTCGTGCCCGCCGAAGTTGCGCTGGCTGATCTTGCCGTCTTTCGTACGGTCGAACAGGGCGCCCCACGCCTCCAGCTCCCAGACCCGGTCGGGGGCCTCCTTGGCGTGCAGCTCGGCCATGCGCCAGTTGTTGAGGAACTTGCCGCCGCGCATCGTGTCGCGGAAGTGGACCTGCCAGTTGTCCTTGGCGTTGACGTTGCCCATGGCCGCCGCGGCGCCGCCCTCGGCCATCACCGTGTGCGCCTTGCCGAACAGCGACTTGGAGATGATCGCGGTCTTCTTGCCCTGCAGCCGGGCCTCGATCGCCGCCCGCAAGCCCGCACCGCCGGCACCGATCACAACGACGTCGTACGAGTGCCTTTCGATCTCAGTCATCGGGATTCCTACTAGTTGAAGATGCGCACGTCGGAGAAGGTCCCGTGCGCCAGGAGCGCCACGTAAAGATCCGCGATCACCAGCGAGCCGAGCGTGATCAAGGCGAACTGACCGTGCCGCTGATTCAGCTTCGAAACCTGCATCCAGGCCCAGTATCGGACCGGATGCTTGGAGAAGTTCTTCAGCCTGCCGCCGACAATGTGCCGGCAAGAGTGGCACGACATCGTGTAGGCCCACAGCAGGATCAGGTTGATGAACAAGATCACAGTGCCGAGGCCGATGCCGAAGCCGCCGTCCTTGCCGTGGAACGCCTCGATCACATCCCACGTGTTGATGACGGACACGATAAAGGCGGCCACCCAGGTGTAGCGGTGCAGATTCTGGCTGATCAGCGGGAACCGCCGCTCACCGGTGTAGGACTTGTGCGGCTCGCGGACGCCGCAGGCCGGCGGCGACGCCCAGTACGCGCGGTAGTAGGCCTTGCGGTAGTAGTAGCACGACAGCCGGAACAGCAGCAGCACCGGCATCGACAGCGCCGCGAACGGAATGAAGAAAGGCGTTGCCGCGGGCAGGAAGGTGCCGAACATGGCCGCCTCGCCGCACTCGACGTTCACGCACGGCGAGTAGAACGGCGTCAGATAGTGGTACTGCTCGACGTAGAAGTCCGCGCCCATCAGCACGCGTACGAGCCCATACGCCAGCCACGTGGAGAAGACCACCAACGTGACGATGGGATATCTGCGCCAGTTGTCTTTCCGTAGCGTCCGTTCCCCGATCGCGGCGCGCGCTTTGGCCGGCGCCGTGGCTGTGCTCATCTCTTCGCGCTCCTGATTACCCTCGCGGCCGTTGCCTGCAAAACGCGCCCGCGTCAACTAGCGAAGCGACCATACGCCCCAGCCTGTCACCACGACACGCCTACCTGCGACACCGGGAATGTGACAATGCACACAAGCCCGCACTCCCGGAATCCGAAACGTCGCCTATTGACGCGGCCCAGGCATGCGGAACCGTACTTCCGGGAAGTATAGTTCTGTATCTTGGAAGGAGGTCTGGACGTGGTCGCCAAGCCTGATCATGTCTTCGATCGCGACCGGGAGTGGCAGGGACTGGTCAGGTTCGTCCGCGATCGGCGCCATGGGTCGACGCTGGGCGTGGTGAGCGGCCGGCGGCGGCAAGGCAAGAGCTACCTGCTGCAGGCCCTCGCTCAGCGTATGGGCGGGTTGTACTTCGCGGCGATCGAGGCGACGGAGGCAGAGTCATTGCGGCTGTTCGCCGACGCGCTCGTGCGGCACACCCGGCAGCCGATCGAGTTCCCGTTCCGCGATTGGAACGATGCGATCCAGTACCTGTTCGGGCAGTTCCGCGCTCCGGCCCCCGTCGTGATCGATGAGTTCCCGTTCTTGTCGAAGGTCTCGCCGTCGCTTCCCTCGATCATCCAGCGTGAGCTCGGCCCGGGGGGCACCGGCACGGAGAGCAAGGCTCGTCTCCTGCTCTGCGGGTCCGCCATGTCGGTCATGGGCGACCTGCTCGCCGGCAGCGCTCCGCTGCGCGGCCGCGCCGGCCTGGAGCTGGCGGTCCATCCGTTCGGCCATCGAGAAGCCGCCGAGTTCTGGGGGATCACCGACCCGCGCCTGGCCGTACTCGTCCATTCCGTCGTCGGCGGCACACCCGCCTATCGCACCGAGTTCGTCCAGGGCGACTCTCCCGCCGACCTGGCCGACTTCGACGATTGGGTGGTCCGTACCGTTCTCAATCCGCAGACCCCGCTGTTTCGCGAGGCGAGATATCTGCTGGCCGAGGAGTCAGACATCAGGGACCCGGCGCTGTACCACTCTGTGCTGGCCGCCATCGCGAGCGGCAACACCACAAATGGCGGAATCGCGAACTACATCGGGCGCAGGTCCGATGAGATCACCCACCCGCTGAACGTCCTCGAAGATTGCAGGCTCATCACTCGCGAGCCCGACCTTTTCCGCACCGGCCGGGCGCGCTATCACATCGTCGAACCGCTGATCGCATTCTACGAAGGAATCATGCGAAGACGCTGGCCGGAACTGGAGATCCACCGGGCCGAGGCCGTCTGGGGTTCGCTCCGCTCGACCTTCCTGTCCCAAATCGTCGGGCCCCACTTCGAGGCGATGTGCAGGCAGTACGCACTCGGCGCCGACGAGAACGTCTACGGCGGTCCTCCCGCGGAGGTGGGCGCCGGCGTCGTCAACGACTCGGCGAACAAGAGCCAGATCGAGATCGACGTCGCCGTCTTCGCCCCGCAAGAACCCGGCCGGCCACGCCGGATCCTCTCCCTCGGCGAGGCCAAGTGGGGCGAGGTCATGGGCGCTCCGAACGTCGAAAGGCTGACGCGCGCCCGTGACCTCCTCGCGCGCAAGGGCTACGACACAAGCACAACCGTTCTCGCCTGCTACAGCGGCGCCGGCTTCCACGACGACCTCCGCTCCCCCGGTACGCCGCCCAACACTCGGCTCGTCACCCTCACCGACATCTATCCGGCAACACGCTGAATAATGACGATGCGATGGACAAGAAGGGCTTGGCCGCCGTGCCAGGACACCAGCAATGAGGCGCAAGCCCCGGCCGCCACGGCCCTTTGGCCATGATGACGAATGAGCTTGATGAGACTGAGCGCCGATCTGGACGCTCATCTAGATCTTGATGACCTCGACGTCGGGCATCGCGTCGTAGTCGTTGTCCTGGGTCACGATCGGAACGTCGTGGACGATCGCGGTGGCCGCGATCCAGCTGTCGTTGATCGGCGCCTTACGGCCGGCCGCGCGAAGCCGAGATACGAGCAGGGCCCACGCCTCGGAGACCGCTTCGTCCACACCGAGCGGCTCCAGCCGCTGCGCGAGCTGGTAGGTCGAGAGTCTGCGAGCTGCGGCCTCAGGCCCCTGCGCCTGCAGCACCCCTAGCCGCAGCTCTCCAAGCGTGATCACCGATACCCCCCATTCGTAGTCGGCGAATCGGTCGACGTCGAAGCGTTCCGCCTCGAGCCCGATAAAGACCGAGGTGTCGGCAATCGCCCGCCGAGGCGTCACCACGACAGATCGTCCGTGGTGTCGGGGAGGGTCTCGCGCAGCTCCCGGGCAAGGCCTGTGGTGTCGGCGCCCAGGCGGACGAGCTCGGAGGCGATCTCGGTGGCCGGCAGCCACTGACGCCGCCGCGCAAGGGGGATGAGTTTCGCGACGGGGCGGTTGTCCTTGAGGACTTCGATCTCCTCGCCGGCTTCGACCCGCCTGAGGATCTCAGCCGTGTGGTTCCGGAGATCGCGGGCGGGGACGGCACTCATGGCACGAGCGTAGCAATCTGCTACAACCGTAGCAACACAGCTTCATCGGATTCCAAAAGACGCTTGCCTACGCGATCACATCAGCTCGTCCTCGCGGTATTCGCCGGCGGGGCGGGCGTCGCCGGCGGCATGCTTCTCGAGCTCATAGCCGCGCAGTTGCACGCGGCGGATCTTGCCGGAGACGGTCTTGGGCAGCTCGGCGAACTCCAGGCGACGGATGCGCTGGTAGGGGGCGAGGTGCGCGCGGCAATGCGCGAAGATCGCCTTGGCGGTCTCGGCATTCCCCTCCCAGCCGGGAGCGAGCACCACGTACGCCTTGGGCACCGCGAGCCGCACCGGGTCGGGCGACGCCACCACCGCGGCCTCGGCGACCGCTTCGTGCTCGATCAGCGTGCTCTCCAGCTCGAACGGCGAGATCTTGTAGTCCGACGCCTTGAAGACGTCGTCCGTACGGCCCACGTAGGTGATGTAGCCGTCGGCGTCGCGCGAGCCGATGTCGCCGGTGTGGTAATAGCCGCCGGCCATCGCCTCGCCGTCGCGCTCGGCGTCCCCGCGATATCCGGTCATCAGGCCCAGCGGACGATCGGACAGGTCCAGGCAGATCTCGCCTTCCTCGGCGGGCTCGCCGGTCGTCTGGTCGAGGAGTGTGACGGCATAGCCGGGGACCGGACGGCCCATCGAGCCCGGCTTGACCGGCTGCCCCGGGGTGTTGGCGATCTGCACCGTCGTCTCGGTCTGCCCGAATCCGTCGCGGATGGTCACCCCCCAGCGCTTGCGAACCTGCTCGATGACCTCCGGGTTGAGCGGCTCCCCGGCGCTGACGACCTCGCGCGGCGGGGTGCGCAGCCGCGACAGGTCCGCCTGGATCAGCATCCGCCACACCGTCGGCGGGGCGCAAAAGCTCGTCACCCCGCACCGGTCCATCTCGTTCATCAAGCGTGTCGCGTCGAACCGCTCGTAGTTGAAGAGGAACACGCACGCCTCGGCGTTCCACGGGGCGAATACGTTGCTCCAGGCGTGCTTGGCCCAGCCGGGCGAGGAGATGTTGAGGTGTACGTCGCCGGGGCGCAGCCCGATCCAGTACATGGTGGACAGGTGGCCGACCGGATACGAGGCGTGGGTGTGCTCAACCAGCTTGGGCCGCGCCGTGGTGCCGGAGGTGAAGTAGAGCAGCAACGTATCGTCGGCTCTGGTCGGCCCGTCAGGCATGAACGCCGCGTCCTGCTCGTAGGCCTGGTCGTACGGCAGCCAGCCGCTCACCGGCCCGCCCACCGCGATCCGCGTGTAGTTCCCCTCGACCTCGGCGAACTTGTCGGTGTCGGCCGAGCGTACGACCACGTGCCGGGCGTGCCCACGGTCGATCCGGTCGCGCAGGTCGGCCGGGCCGAGCAGCGGTGTGGCCGGAATGACCACCGCGCCGAGCTTCATGGCGGCCAGAAGCACCTCCCACAGCTCGACCTGATTGCCGAGCATCACGATCACCCGTTCGCCGCGCCGCACCCCGCGGTCGCGCAGCCAGTTGGCCACCCGCCCCGAACGCGCGGACATCTCCTGGAATGACAGGCGACGCTCGGCGCCGTCCTCCTCGACGATCCACAGCGCGGGGGCCTCGTTGTCGTGGGCTATGACGTCGAACCAGTCCAGTGCCCAGTTGAACTCGGTGAGCTCCGGCCACCGGAACCGCTCCCGGGCCGCTGAGTAGTCCTCCCGATTGGCCAGCAGGAAGTCGCGGGCCGCCCGGAACGATCGTGTACCCGGCGTCTCAGCCATGGGGCCGCTCCTTTGCGCTCCTGGAATGCTCCTCCCGATGTTCTTGCCTACGATGTGGATCACACAACCCGCCCAAGCCCGCATCAGCCGTCCCAGCGTCCGTCCGTGGCGAATGCGGCAAAGGAATGCCTCGTGATTCACGCCCACGACCTGCCCGGCCGTTACTGGCGTACGGTGGCCCTTGCGTTGAAGGTCGCTCTGGCGGGACTGCTGCTGTTCGCGCTGGTCCATCCCGATTGGGAACGCTTCGCCGACAAGGCGATGGGCGCCCGCGCCATCGCCTATCCCGTGGCGGCGCTGGTCGTGCCGGCGGTATGGGCGGCATCGCGCCGTCTCCGCAGGGCCGGCTACCCCTGGGACATCGACGCGCTGCTGGTCGCCCCCTTCGTCATCGATGTCGCCGGCAACGCGGCCGACCTGTTCGACACCGTCGGGTGGTTCGATGACGCCTGCCACTTCGTCAATTGGGCACTGTTGAGCGCGGCCGCGGGCGCCGCGTTGCGACGCGGCCCGGCGATCCCGCCGTGGCTGCTGGCGCTGTGCTGCGCCGGGATCGGGGCGATGGCCGCGATCCTCTGGGAGCTCGCCGAGTTCGGTGTGTTCATCCTGGAGACCCCCGAGTCGGTGGGCATCTACCGGGACACCATCGGCGACGAGTCACTCGGACTGGCCGGCGCGGCCCTGGCCGGCGTCCTCACCGCCGTGCGCGTCAGCCGCCGAGAGACCCGGCCGGCCACCTGATCGTGGCTCAGGCTAGGTACGCAACACGTTGGCGAAGATGAGCCATGCCAGCAGCGACTTGGCGGTGAAGCTCAAGACGATGTAGACGACCTCGCCGTGGACGTAGTCGCG
Source organism: Streptosporangiaceae bacterium (assembly GCA_035765195.1). Lineage (GTDB taxonomy): Bacteria > Actinomycetota > Actinomycetes > Streptosporangiales > Streptosporangiaceae > CALAED01. The sequence goes on along the minus strand of DASTYC010000023.1, from coordinate 48,061 downwards.
CCAGCGCCCGAACCGGGCGTACTGCAGCGCCATATTGATCGCGAAACTGAAGAACAACAGGAACTGGATGATGGTGATGGCATAGACGAACCCCGGCACCTGGGCGGGCTGCGCGACATACACCACGATCAGCGCCCACGGCACGATGCCGACGAGGGAGCCGAACGAGAAGGCACTCCAGTCCGCGGCGCCCGGCCGTTGCTGGCGCTCCATCAGCAGGCCAAACAAGATCATCGCTGTGTTGACCGCGAAGATGGCGACCACGGCGGCCAGATCGCGAATGCCGACAAACAACCCGATCAGCACGATCATCACCGACGCGCTGATGGAGTACTCGATCCACCGCGCGTAGTTGGCGCGGCGGGATAGTCCACCCTCGTACCAACTGTGCACACCGGGCGATGCGACCAACAGGTGGTCGATGGCCGCCAAGCCGAGGAAGACGGCCACAGCAGGCCCGATCCGCAGCGAGAACACCGCCTGCGGCAGAGTCGGCCCGGTGACGGTCACCGGATCGGTACCCAGGTACGACGCCGTCACCGGAAGCGCAAGATCGTTGCTGGCGAGCAACATGTACAGTGCCTCTGCCGCCAGCAGCGCGCCAACCACGATGTTGAATGCTCGTAGCCGCCGGTAACGCCGCCTCGGTTCGGGAGCCTCAGCCACCACCGGCCCGACGTCGGTTGCCATCGTTCCCCCCGTATGGTTGCCATCGCTTCCAGGCGATCCCGGCGGCAAGGCGACCTGTAGAGCCGAAGGTCCCTACGGGCGTCGGCCATCTCGCCCACGAGCGCCGTCGCGCGATCTTTGACAAGTGATCTGGTCGTCGGGCGCTCCTGAACTGATGCCGCCTCCGGCGCCTTGAGATTGGTGTGGACGCAGCTATCGGCCACACGAACTCACCGCGCACGTCTGGGAGAAGGGCATCCGGATCGTACGGGCCGGGGAAGGGCCGGCCGCAGGCCCCGCAGACGCGTATGTGCGATGACCGACCGAGACCAAAGTGTGGCGGTCCGCGCGACATCACGGTCGCCGTCGCGTGCGTTCCCGCTTGACCGGCGAACCGTTCTAAGGTCGTGGGGAGAGTGCTCGTCCGCCGATACGTCGCCAGCTCAGGAGTTCAGCGGTCATGACGCGTCCCCCAGATCCCGGTCAGCCGTACGGACCGCCGCACCCCCGGCCTGGTGGAGGAGGAGGCGGGCTGCACCCGCAGCCTCCGCCCGCCCCGCGGCCCGTCGGCCCCGGGCAGCCGCCGCCTCTCGACGCCGACCGCGACTTCGGCGAACCGGTCAGCCCGAGGCAGGGCGGCGGATTCATCGGGGCGCTGTTCGACGTCAACTTCAACAACCTCATCACGCCCAAACTGATCAAGCACTTCTACGTCCTGTTGCTCATCGCCATCACCCTGTGGAACCTCGGTCAGTTCGTGCTCGGCATGAACATCGCGGGCTGGGACGACGCCTGGGCCTGGGGTGTGATGATCATGATCGCCACGCCGGTCACGTGGTTGATCGAGATAATTTTGTGGCGCCTCATCCTGGAAGCGATAATTGTTCGCTTCAAGGGCGTCGAATATCTCCGAATCATGAAAGACAAAGACGGGACGCGTTGAGCATCATGCGGATCGCGCTGAGCCAGATCGTGGCCGACCCCGACCCGGGGATCAATCTGACGAAGATCAAGTCTTGCACCGAGGACGCGGCGGCGCAGGGCGCACGAGTGGTCGTGTTTCCCGAGGCGACGATGGCGTGCTTCGGCATCCCGCTGGGGCCGATCGCCGAGCCGCTCGACGGACCCTGGGCCGGCGCCGTACGCGCCATCGCCCGGGAGGCCGGCGTGGTGGTGGTCGCGGGCATGTTCACCCCGGCGCCCGACGGCCGGGTGACCAACACTCTGCTGATCACCGGCCCTGGCGTTGAGACGCACTACGACAAGATCCACCTCTACGACGCGTTCGGCTTCGCCGAGTCGGCCACCGTGGCCCCGGGCGATCGTCCCGTGACGTTCGAGGTCGACGGCCTCACGCTGGGCGTGGCGACGTGCTACGACGTGCGGTTCCCCGACCTGTTCCTGCGGCTGGCCGACGATGGCGCCAAAGCCATCGTGCTGCCCGCCTGCTGGGGCGCCGGGCCCGGCAAGGTCGAACAATGGGAACTCCTCGTCCGGGCGCGCGCCCTCGACAGCACCAGCTGGGTGCTCGCCTGCGCGATGGCCGACCCGCGTACGGCGGGCCGCGAGCCGATCGGCAAGGCCCCCGGCGGGATCGGCCACAGCATGGTGGTCTCGCCGCTCGGCGAGGTCCGCGGCCGGCTCGGCGCGGAGTCCGACCTGCTGGTGGCCGATATCGACGGCGATGAGGTGGCCGCCGCCCGATCGGCGGTCCCGGTGCTCGCGGGCCGCAGGTTCCACGGCGTGTTCGCCGGAGGCGACCAGGGGCCGCGGGCAGGTTAGGCTCGCTGCGGCACACTACAAGCACACCGGACAGCGAAGCGCGAGGCGGGCTGTGGCCGAGTTCGAGACGCGGCGGGACCCCGGCGTCACCCACGCCGACCACCGTGCTCATCCGACCCATGAGACACGCCGCGACGCGGGCGCCCCGCCGACACCCGGGCCAGGTCTGCTCCGGCTGCCCGGCGCGCTCGCCGAGCGGTTCACCGTCGTCGGCGAGCTGCCCGTCCAGGGCGCCGAGTCCGATCTGCTGCTGGTCCGCGACGCCCGCGGCGCCGACTACGTGGTCAAGGTCTACCGGCGCGGGTACGGCGCCGACCGCGAGGTGTGGCGGACCCTCCCCCGGCTCGACTCACCGCACGTCGTCCGCATCCTCGAGACCGGGCGCGCCGACGACCGCGACTTCGAGGTCATCGAGTACGCCCCCGCGGGCAACCTGCGCGCCCTCATCCCGGCCACCGGGCTCGAGCCCTCGCAGGTCGCCGAGATGGCCGCGCAACTCGCGGCCGGGCTCGACTGCCTGCACCGGGCCGGCATCGTCCACCGCGACCTCAAGCCCGAGAACGTCCTCGTCGCGAGCCTCGATCCGCCGCGGCTCGTCATCACCGACTTCGGGCTGAGCAAGGTCATCGAGCAGAGCATGGTGTTCGCGTCGTCGTCGCGGACCCTGGCGTACGCGGCGCCCGAGTCGCTGTCCGGCCAGGTGTCGCCGGCCCGCGACTGGTGGTCGCTGGGCATGATCGTGCGCGAGCTCGTCACGGGACGGCCGCCGTTCGCCGGGATGAGCGAGACCGCGGTGGTCGACCACCTGGCCACCCGGCCCATCGGCAACGACGACATCGCCGACCCGCGGCTGCGGCTGCTCTGCCAGGGCCTGCTCGCCCGCGATCCGCGCCGCCGCTGGGCCGCCGCCGAGGTCGCGGCGTGGCGCGGGGGCGCCAGCCCGCCGGTCGCCGTGGAGGCCGCTCCGGTCCCGGGCGGTCCCGCGCGTACCGGTACGACCGCGGGCGGCGCGACGGGCCTGCCGTTCGCCGGCCGCCGCTACACCGACCGCGCCGAGCTGGCCGCGGCCCTCGTCGCCGATTGGGACCAGGCGGCCCGCTACTTCTTCGGCCGCGGCGAGGCCGGCGAGGCGTGGCGGACTCTGCGCGACTGGCTGGCCGGCTTCGATGACGACGCGGGCGGCCGCATCGAGCTGATCGACTCTCATCTCACCGGCCCCTGGCCGCCCGACGTGAAGCTGCTGCACCTGGTGCGCTGGCTCGACCCGTCGCTGCCGCCGCACTATCTCGGCCGCCGCGTCACCGTCGACGACCTGCCCGGCCTGGCCGCGCTCGCCAACGAGGCCCCGCACCCCGACCACCGCACCGCGTGTCTCATCGGCCGCGGCCTGTGGGACCACGACCTGCTGCCGGTGCTGGCCGGCTTCGCCGACGGCGCCGACCTCGCCGCGGTCGGAGCGCGCTGGCGCGGGCACGTCGCGGCGTGGAACGACCTCGTCGACCGGCTGCGCGGCCGGCTCCCGCAGCCGGTGGCGAGCAGGCTGCCGGACGCCGGTGAGCCCGGCCGCGACGAGCCCCCGGTCGTTCTGCTCACCCTGCTCGCACTGGCCGCCAAGCCCGCCGAGACCGCAGAGATGCTCGCCCACGCGGCCGCACGGGCGAGCGAGTCGGTGCGCGAGCCGGTGCCGTGGTTCGCGTGGCTGGCCGAGGGCGCGGGACACGACCCCATCCGGTTGCTGGCCGTCATCCGCGCGGTGCCCGATGCCGCGCTGGAGGCCGAGACGTACGCGCGCGAGCGGAACGCGGCGCAGCGGCAGGCGGCCGAGCGCGAACGCCACTGGGCTGAGCGCGAGGCCGCGCGCCGCGCCGGTCGCGCGGCGGCCATGGCCCGCGCCGTGCTCTGGATGCTTCCGGTGCTCGCGGTGTGGCTCGTCGGCGCCTGGCTGGTCGGCACCGGCCTGGGCCTGGAGCGCGGCGGCGGCGGGGCGGGCGCCGTCTTCGACGCGGGCGTGCTCGCGACGCTGTCGGCGGTCGCCTGGTCGGTGCAGGTGGGCGCCGAGATCGTCCTCGCCGTCCGCCAAGGCCGCGACTACCTGGCGCTGGGGCCATGGTCGTGGCTCGCCACGACGTCCGGCCGGACCGCCCGTGGCCTGTCCGTCGCGTCGCGCGGGCGGCCCGGCTGCCTGCTGGCGGCGGCCGCTCTCATCGTGCTGCTGCTGTTGCCCATCCTGTCGGCCTTGTCCCGCGCGCTGTGGCTGCTGCTGATCGTGGTCGTTCCCGTCTCGCACATGATCGCGGCGGGCGTACGGCAGCACCGATGGCGCAAGGCGCACGAGCGGACCCGGTACGACGTACTCGGTCAGGGCGGCGGCCCGGCCGCGGGAAGGCCGGTGAGCGACCTTTGAGCAGCGGCGTCGAGGCCGACATCGCGATCGATGCGGCGGTGGTGCTCACTCTGGGGCTCAACAGGGTGCTGGGCCGGGCAGCCGGGCTGGGTGCCGCGGGAGCCGACGCGTTCGCCGGGTTCGCCGCGGCGCGGGCGGCGGCCAAGCGGGGCGCCATCGACGAGCTCGAACGATACGACCGGGCGATCCGCGACGTGCTCGACCGCAACGCCCGGATCGCCGCGCTCGCCGAGGCGCGGCGTGAAGCCGAGCGGCGGTTCGGCGTCTCGGCGGTCGCTTTGCCGGCGCCGCTGACCATCGCCGAGCAGTCGTCCGATGAGCTCGCCGCGTGGGTTGCGCGCGCCGACGCCGAGATCGCCGAGGCCGAGCGCGACCTCTCCCAGCGGGTCGCCGACGCCGTGGCCGGCCGGCTTTTCGAGGCCCCGGCGGCCGGGCTGACCAGCGACGTTGCCTCTCGCGAGGCGCCGCGGCAGCCGCGGCAGCCGCGGCAGGAGACGGCCGAGACGTTGCGGCGCGTGCTGTCGCGGCTGCCGCCGGACACCGCCGACGCCGACTATCAACACGTGGCGGAGGCGGCCGAACGGGTCGCCCGCGCGGCCACCCCGAGCGCCGCCGAAGGCCTGCTCACCGAGGTCAGGCTGCGCGTGCAGCGCGCCGCCGAGAACGCGCGGCTGCGGCGCGCCGAGCTGGCCCGCCTGGCCGCCGAGCGCGAGGCGCGCGAGCAGGAGGAGGCGGAGCAGCGGTACGTCCTCGACGCGATCACCGCGGCCTTCACCGACATGGGATACGAGGTCGACGCCGGCTTCGAGACGCTCACCGCCCACGACGGCGAGGTGCTGCTCACCCGCGACGAGTGGCCGCAGCACGCGGTCAAGATGCGGCTCGACGACGCCAGCCAGATCCGCGCCGCCCTGCTGCGCACCGAGGCGCCCGCCGGCGACGACGAACGCCGGCTCGACGTCGAACGCGAGGAACAGTGGTGCGCGGCGTTCGAAGAGGCACGGTCCCGGCTCGCCGCCGCCGGGGTCCGCTCCGACGTGCAGTGGCGGATCGAACCCGGCCTGCGGCAACTGCCCGTCGACGAGGCACGGCGCCTCGGCCTGCGCGACGCCGACCGCGGCGCCCGGCGTGGCACGGCGGCCAAGACACAGGCGAAGGAGAAGGCGAAAGAGCGCCCGCGCGAGCGCGGATGAGTCATGGGCGCGGCATCGACCGCGCCCTCGCCCGCCGTCCCTCGCGTTACGCTCGCTGGGGCGGTGGTCGGAAGAGATTCCGGGCGGAGTAAGCACGGAGCGAGCCATGAGCAGCGAGCGAGCCCGCCGAGTGAGCGGAGTGGAGGGCCGAGGAACGAGGCCGTCCGCGTAGCGAAGGAGAAGGGGTGAGCGAGCCATGAGCATTGATCAGCCGACACTCGGGGGACGGCTGCTGGGGTGGCCGGCCTTTGTCCGTGAGCTGGACGCCACGCTCTCGGTGCATTCGCAGTACATCCTGTCCGGCAACCTGCACGACAGCTTCCTGACGCCCGGTGCCGATGAGTTCAGCCCCGCGCATCTGCTGCCGCTGCGCGATCTGCTCTGGGAAGCGCTGCGGACCAGCGGCTACGGCTGCATGTTCGTCTACGACCCCGTCGACGGCCTGCGCGTTCATCCCGGCGGCGACGCCGAGGCCTCACAGGAAGCCAGCGCGGCGGCGGCCAAGCTGGTGGGCAAGCTCAAGGGCGACGAACAGCCGTCGCTGGAGGCGCTCCGCCGGCACCTGACCGCCGTGGCCCGCCCGGAGGAACGCGTCCGGGCGGCGTTCGTGATCGACGAGGCGTCCCGGATCGCCCGCTCCCCCACCGACCTTGAGCCGGCCGAACGCGACTTCTTCCGGTTCTGCGCGAGACTGTCCCGTACGGCCAGCCCGGTGCGCGTCGACGGGCCCCGGCCCAAGCCGCTCTACAACCCGATCATCTGGCTCGTCGAACGGCCCGGAGACCTGCCGCCCTGGCTGACCTCCGACAACGAGAACATCCGTGAGATCACCGTGCCGCGCCCGCACCTCGGCGACCGGCAGGAGACCGCCCGCCTGCTGGCCCGCGCCTTCGGCGTCACCGACGTGGGCGCCGACCCGGTCGCGAACGAGGCGTGCGACGCGTTCGCCGAGCAGGCCGACGGGCTCACCCTGCAGAGCATGATCGAGGTGACCCGGCTGGCCAAGGAGCGCAACGTCGCGCTCGCCGATCTGCCCGACGCGGTGCGCACGTACAAGCTGGGCGTGCTCGACAACCCGTGGAGCCGCGGTCACCTGCGCAAGCGCGTGCTCGACGGGGAAAAGCGGGTGCCGGACCGGGTCGTCGGCCAGCCGCAGGCGGTCACCAAGACGCTCGACATCCTCAAGCGGGCGGTGCTCGGCCTGTCCGGCGCCCAGGCCACCAGGTCGGGCAGCCGCCCGCGCGGCGTGCTGTTCTTCGCCGGGCCGACCGGCACGGGCAAGACCGAGCTGGCCAAGGCGATCACGTCGCTGGTGTTCGGCGACGAGTCGGCCTACCTGCGCTTCGACATGAGCGAGTTCTCCGCCGAGCACGCGGGCGACCGGCTCATCGGGTCGCCGCCCGGGTACGTGGGGCACGAGGCGGGCGGCGAGCTCACCAACGCCGTACGCGAAGACCCGTTCCGGGTGATCTTGTTCGACGAGATCGAGAAGGCGCACCCGCGCATCCTGGACAAGTTCCTGCAGATCCTCGAGGACGGCAGGCTCACCGACGGCCGCGGCAACACAGTGCACTTCTCCGAATCGATCCTGATCTTCACCTCGAACCTCGGGATGTACATCGATGACCCGGCGACGGGGCGGCGGGTGCAGAACATCAGCCCGGCCATGCCGTACGACGAAATCGAACACCGCCTGAAGACCGCGGTTTCCGACCACTTCACCACGGTCCTTAATCGACCTGAGCTGCTCAACAGGTTCGGCGACAACATCGTCATCTTCAATTTCATCGGCCCGAAGGCCGCGGCGCGCATCTTCGACATACAGCTGGCCAACATCTGCCGCCGCGTGGCCGACGAACACCGGCTCACGCTCGCGCTCGGCGGAGACGTTCTGGAGACGCTGCAAAAATGGTGCACGAGCGAGCTCGAAAAGGGCGGCCGCGGCATCGGGATGGCGCTGGAGTCGTATTTCGTCAATCCGCTCGCCCGCGCGTTGTTCGACCGTGAGCACGCGCCCGGGTCCCGCGTCACCGTGACCGCCATCCGGCGAGAGGGCAGCATCGTGGAACTGTCGCTGGCATGACGTCCCGCGTGAACGACGCCGCGGGGTGCCCAACCGACGCCGCGTCGCCCGCGTCGCTGCTGCTCGCGAAGGCGCACTACCCGGTCACCGCGCTGGGGCCGGGCACGCGGGCGGGGCTGTGGACACAGGGCTGCACGATCGGGTGTCCCGGCTGCCTGTCCCGCGACACCTGGGACCCCGACCCGCGTACGGCCGTCCCGGTGCGCGCGGTGCTCGGCTGGCTGGGCTCGCTGCCCGGGCCCGTCGACGGCGTGACGATCTCTGGCGGCGAGCCGTTCCAGCAACCGGCCGCGCTGGCCGCGCTGCTGCGCGGCATCGACGAATGGCGCGGCCGCCTTGCCGCCGAGGTGGACGTGCTCATCTACTCCGGGTACGCCTACTCGCGGCTGACGCGCTCGGCGCAGACTCGCGAGATCCTCGCGCGGTGCGACGCGGTCGTGGCCGGGCCCTACGTCGAGCGGCGGGGCGAGGGCGGGCCGCTCATGGGCTCGGCGAACCAGCGCATCGTGCCGTTGACCGATCTCGGCCACCGCAGGTACGCGGACGTCGCCGACCTCGGCGCGTCCCGCATCCAGGTGTCGATCGACGCCGGTCCGGAGGGACGGCGTGTCTATTACATCGGCATCCCCCGGCGCGGCGACATGGACCGTCTCAATTCGACACTGGAGCGTGCCGGGGTGCATCCTGGAGACGTCTCATGGCGACCATGACCTGTCCCACATGCGGCACCCCCTTCCAGCCCGGGGATTTGATCTGCCTGGAGTGCGGTGCGAATCTCGCGCGCGCCCGGGCCGCGCGCAAGCACGGTCCCACCCGCGAAGACTCGCCACCGCCCCGGCCGGCAGGCGGGCCTGGGGCGCCGGGGGCACCAGGGGCGCCCGGTCAGCCGGCACCGCCCGGGCCGCACGCTCCGCATGCGCCGCACGGTCCGGCAGGGGCGCCGTCTCCGCAGCGCCCGGCCGCGCCGCCCCCGCCCTACCCTCGACACGACGTGCCGCCGGGCCGGGGGCCGTCCGAGCCACCGGGGCCGCCGATTCCGCCTGGTCCCGGCGGGCCCGCCGGTTCGGGTGGGCCGCCGGTACCGCCGCCGCCGTCGCGGCCGCCGTCCGTGCGGCCTGGTCCGCCGCCGGTCCCGGCGCGGCGCGAAGAGACCCTGGTCCCGCCTGAGGAACGGCTGTCCGCCCGGTCGCGGGGCGCCGGCGACGAGAGCACGGCCTTCATGTGCCCGCACTGTGAGGCCGTGATCACCGATCCGCACGCGTCCGTCTGCGTGCAGTGCCTGCGGCCGTTGCGGCCGCCGCCGGTGCTGCGGCTTTCCTTCCCGGCCGGAGAGGTGAAGATCCCCGTCGGCCAGCGCCTGGTGCTCGGCCGCGACGCCGGCCAGTCGCCCGTCGCGGCGACGTTTACGCAATACGACAACGTGTCCCGGCGGCACGCGACCGTCTCGCTCGATCCCACCGGCCAGCCGCGGGTACGGGACGAAGGCTCGACCAACGGCACCTATGTCAACGGCGAGCGGATTCCGCCGGGTGTGGACGTTCCGTTGCGAGAGGGCGATTCGTTGCGACTCGCCGCGGATGTCACCGGAACCGTATACCTTAGCTGAGCGTCTATGTGAGCGCCGCGAATGCGCCAAGCCGCGGCTGCACATTGACACCAACTTTCGCTCCCCTTCGAGATATCGTCTGGGGCGCGAATCCAACCTCGGGGGACTAGCTCAGCCCTAAACCCTCGTCACTTGCCAAGGAGGCTACGTTGGCGAATCCACCTTACGGTCCCGGACAGCCGGGCGGCTGGCAGCAGCCGGGGCCGCCGCAATCGCCCTACCCGCCGCAGGCTCACATGGGCTATCAACAGCAGCCTCCGGCCGGCCCCCGTTATGACAACGACAAGGGCTTCTTCGGGTCGCTCTTCGACTTCAGCTTCGACAACTTCATCGCCACGAAGCTCGTCAAGTTCCTCTACGTCCTGTCGCTGATACTGGCCTCCATCGCCGCCATCGTTTACGTCGTCGTGGGCCTGGTGGCGCTCGGCAACGGCTCCGGCGTCGGCGTGCTCTTCATCATTCTCGCGCCGATCATCTGGCTCTTCTTCCTGGTGCTCGCCCGGCTTTATCTCGAGCTGGTCATCGTCATGTTCAAGATCAGCGAGGACATCAAGGACATCCGGGACAGCGGCGGCGTGCGCTGACCGCCCCCCGAACGACGGACCACCCCCAGCAGATTCACCGTCCGATCTCTGGGGGTGCCGCCCCTAAGGGTCAGGACCTGCGAAACGGCAGGTAACGCCCCCGGCTTGGGACGAACGGCCCCTATCGCGGGTGCGATGGGCACGGGGACCATGGGGTCATGGAGCAGGTGCTCGCCTACGTCGCCGCGGGCCTGGTCGGGCTGTGGGGAGTTTCGCACGCGATCCCGACCCGAGCCGTCGTCGCCGGGTTCGGTGAGATCTCCGCGGACAACCGCCGGGTGATCCTCCAAGAGTGGCTGGCCGAGGCCGTGACCATGTGGTCTTTCGCCGCGCTGATCATCGTGGTCACCACGGTCGGCGTCGGAACGTCCACAGCAGACTGGGTCTACCGAGTCACCGCAGGGGCGTTGTTCGTGCTCGCGGTGCTGACGGCCCTCACCGGCGCCCGCGCGCGGGTCGTCTGGTTCAAGATCTGCCCGGTGTTGCTGACAGGCTCGGGAATACTGTTGCTGCTCGCCGGCCTCGCCTGAGCCATGCGCATGGCGGCGTCCACCGGACCCGCCGTCCGCGCCCACATCGGAACCGATATCGGAGCTCATGGAAATCCGACACCGCGCTGCCTGCCGCCACCACCGTCGCCGGCGGCCGCTTGCCGCTTATTTGCGCCAGGGCATGTGCTGGAGCGTCCAGGTGTTGCCGTCCGGGTCCGCGAAATACGCGTAGTAGACGCCGCCCATGTCCTGGACCGGGGCCACGTCCGTGCCGCGTTCGATGAGCTCCGCGCGCGCCTTTTCGATGTCGCTCACCACCAGATGCAGCCCGCGAAGCACGCCGACCGGCATCTCGACCATTGGCAACCCCTCGCACAGCGCGATCGAGCAGGTCGAACCCGGCGGCGTGAGCTGTACGAACCGCACGCCGTCGCCCGGCCGCACGTCGACGTCCAGGTGGAAGCCGAGGCGCTCGGTGTAGAACTCCTTGGCCCTGTCGATGTCGCTGACCGGCACCGGCACGAGCTCGAGCAGGAACATGCCGGGCCGTACGAGCGGCGCCGCGGGCTGTTGGCCGGAGACGTACTCAGTCATCGTCGGTCGCCTTTCGATGTTGTTTCGCTGAGCAGATCGGCGAGCCGTTCGTACGACTGGCCCGCACCGCCCTCACATCAAGACCGGCGCGAGCGGGGGGTCAGGCGCGCTTGGCGCGGGCGCGGCGCCGTTCCCTTTCCTTGGCGTCGAGGACGATCTTGCGCAGCCGGATGGCGGTGGGAGTCAGCTCGACGCATTCGTCGTCGGCGACGAACTCCAGGGCCGCCTCCAGGCTGAGCGCGCGCGGCGGCGTCAGCCGTTCGAAGGACTCGGCGGTCGAGGACCGGATGTTGGTCTTCTGCTTTTCCTTGGTGATGTTGACGTCCATGTCGTCGGCGCGCGAGTTCTCACCGACGATCATGCCCTCGTACACCTCGGTGCCGGGCCCGACGAACAGCGTGCCGCGTTCCTGCAGGTTGTACATGGCGTACGCGGTCACGGCGCCGAAGCGATCGGAGACCAGCGAGCCGGTCGGGCGGGTGCGCAGCTCGCCGAACCACGGCTCGTACCCCTCGAAGACCTGGTGCGCGATGCCGGTGCCGCGGGTCTCGGTGAGGAACTCCGTACGGAAGCCGATCAGGCCGCGGGCCGGCACCAGGAACTCCATCCGGATCCAGCCGGTGCCGTGGTTGGTCATCTGCTCCATGCGGCCCTTGCGCACCGCGAGCAGCTGCGTGATCGCGCCGAGGTACTCCTCGGGCGCGTCGATGGTGAGGCGTTCGACCGGCTCGTGCAGCCTGCCGTCGATCTCCTTGGTGACGACGCGCGGCTTGCCGACGGTCAGCTCGTAGCCCTCCCGGCGCATCGTCTCGACGAGGATCGCCAGCGCCAGTTCGCCGCGGCCCTGCACCTCCCACGAGTCGGGGCGGTCGGTGGGCAGCACGCGGATCGACACGTTGCCGATCAGCTCGCGGTCCAGCCGGTCCTTGACCAGGCGGGCGGTGACCTTGGTGCCCTTCTCGCGGCCGCCGAACGGCCCGGTGTTCGTGCCGAACGTCATGGAGATGGCGGGCTCGTCGACGGTGATCAGCGGGAGCGGACGCGGGTCTTCGGGATCGGCCAGCGTGTCGCCGATCATGATGTCGGGGATGCCGGCGATCGCGATGATGTCGCCCGGCCCCGCCTGTTCGGCCGGACGGCGTTCCAGCGCCTCGGTCATCAACAGCTCGGTGATCTTGACTCGCTCGATGCTGCCGTCGTGCTTGCACCAGGCGACCTGCTGTCCCTTCTTGATCGTGCCGGCGTGCACGCGGCACAGCGCGATGCGGCCCAGGTAGCTGGAGGCGTCGAGGTTGGTGACGTGGGCCTGCAGCGGCGTGTCCGGATCGTACGCGGGCGCGGGAATGGTCTCCTCGATCACCTGGAAGAGAGGTTCGAGATCGGGGCTGTCCGGCATCCCGCCGTTCGCCGGCCGGTCGAGGCCGGCCCGGCCCGCGCGCGCGGAGGCATAGATGATCGGGAAGTCGATCTGGCTCTCGGTGGCGTCGAGGTCGAGGAACAGCTCGTAGGTCTCGTCGACGACCTCGGCGATGCGGGCGTCGGGCCGGTCGACCTTGTTGACCACCAAGATCACCGGGAGCGCCGCCTGCAACGCCTTGCGCAGCACGAACCTGGTCTGCGGCAGCGGGCCCTCGCTGGCGTCGACGAGCAGCACCACCCCGTCGACCATGGACAGGCCGCGCTCGACCTCGCCGCCGAAGTCGGCGTGGCCGGGGGTGTCGATGATGTTGATCGTCAGGCCGCGATGCCGTACGGCGGTGTTCTTGGCCAGGATCGTGATGCCCTTCTCGCGCTCCAGGTCATTGGAGTCGAGGACGCGTTCGTCGACCTCCTGGTTCGCCCTAAAGGCCCCGGACTGCCAGAGCATGGCGTCGACCAGCGTGGTCTTGCCGTGGTCGACGTGGGCGACGATCGCGACGTTGCGGAGATCGTCGCGGGTGGACATAGGCATGCGGGCTCGCTCGCGTTGTGAGTTTGGGGATCGCCGCAGACCGCTGGGCGCTGCCGGCGGTCTTCAGTCTACGCGGCGCGCGGGCCACGTCTCGCCTCACAGACGATCGCGTACGGCGGCCACAACGGGAAGGTCGGCGGCGAGCCAGGCCACGTCGTACAGTTCGTCGGCGGCCAGCCAGCGCAACGCGAGGTGTTCGAGCGGCCGGGGAGTGCCGGTGCCCTCGACGAGCTCGGCCGTCCACACGCGCAGCACCGTCGTCGCGGTGAGCGGCCAGTCGCCGCCGACCCGCTCGCCGAGCTTGATCTCGACGCCGAGCTCCTCACGGCACTCGCGGACGAGGGCGTCCTCGTCGGCCTCGCCCGGGTCGACCTTGCCGCCAGGGAACTCCCAGCCGCCGGCCAGTTCGGGCGGATCGGCTCGCTGCGCCGCGAGCAGCCGGCCGCCCGCGATGATCGCCGCGCCCACGACGATGCCCGTCACTGGCTGGGATTCTTCAGCTGTCGTCGCACGTCGGGGCGGGCCAGCGGGCGGGTGAAGCCGACCAGGTCGGCCCTGACCCGGTAGTTCTGCACGCCGATGTTGGGCTGGCAGCGGCTGCACCGGGCGACCACCATCTTGCCGCCGCCGATCACGAGGCCGACGTGGCCCGGGTGGCCGGGGCCGGTGAACGGGCCGGAGTTGAAGAACACCAGGTCGCCGGGTTGCTCCTTGCCCTTGGGGACCCGTACGCCGAACGGCCACTGCCCGAAGGTGGTGCGCGGGATGGTGGCGCCGACCTCCCGGTAGGCGGCCTGCACGAGGCTGGAACAGTCCCACGCGTCGGGCCCGGCCGCGCCCAGGATGTACTTCTCGCCGCGCTGCGCCATCGCGAACGCGATGATCTTGGCGACCACGCCGTCGGAGATGCCGTCGAGGAACGCGTTGTCGGCGCAGACGGCACCGTCGGCCTGTACCACGTCGAACGCGCCGCTGGCATAGCGCTTCGCCCAGGCCAGCACCAGGTCGACGTAGTCCCACGAGTGGTTGTACATGAAGATCGCGGTGCGCATCCGGTCGGGCGCCCCGTTGTGCTTCAGGTAGGCGGCCGCGCTCGGGATCGCGTCGGCCGGGTCGTAACGGTCCTTCTTGCCATCGGCGTTGCCGTCGACCGCGAAGGCCGCCCAGGTCCCGGCGAGGAACTGCATCGGCCCGCCGGCCCCGGCGAAGTTCTCGCCGGTGTGCACTCCCGGCAGTCTGGACTGGCCGTGGTTCGTCTCCACCTTGCCGATCCCGGCGAGCACGTTCCACGGCATCGCGAACTTCTTGCCCGCCGTCTGGTAGAGATCCAGGTAGTTGGCCGGGATCGCCCTGGCGTCCGCGGCCTCATCCGGCTGCGCGTTCGCCTCGGAGGTGTCCGTGCACGCGCCGCCCGCGCCGCCGCCGCCGAACAGGAACTGACCGGCCCCGAAGAGGATCGGCATGATGAGCAGCGCGGCGAACAGAACCCCGACGCCGCCCATCGCGGCGACCAGCAGCAGCAGTCGACGACGGCTCATCGCGCCTCCCACACGGCTTCGACACGCAACACAGCTTCGACAGGCCCTAAGCCCGCGCTTGTCTCACTCGCCCGCACAGCCCGCTCCGTCCGCCGCTCCCCACGTCCTGTCGGCCCCGCTCCCCACGTCCTGTCGGCCCCGCTCCCCCGGGCCCGCGCGCCCGCGGCGCTCATCCGGTGTCACCCGCCTGGCCGGCGTCGGCGGGCTCGAAGGCGTAGACCCGCCACACCCCTCCGTCGCGCGCCACCGTCACCGCCCACCGCTTGCTGTCCTCGCTCGTTCCGGCCACCGCGGTGAGCCGCTGCTTGCCGGTCACCTCGAAGATCACCGAGTTGGTCGTGATGTCGCGGATCGAGTCGATGGCGGCCGAGCCCACGGCGACGACCTGGTCGTGGTCGCGTTGATCGATGATGCCGGGGGCGGCGGCGCTGCGTTGCAGGTCGGTGAGCAACTGGTCGGTGACGAACGGACGCAGCCGTTGCCCGTACGCCGCGGGGTCCTCGTCATAGCGGTACGTCCCGTACGCGACGGTGAACCGCTGCGCCAGATCGGCCGCCGTGGCGAAGTCGCGCTGCGAGAACGGCAGCAGGCGATAGATGTCGAAGCCGTCCGGGGAGATGGTGGAGGAGATCCCCGGCGGGCTGGTCGCCGGCGCCGGCGCCGCGGCCGAAGGCGTCTCGGTCGCGGCGGGCGAGGACCTGTTCGACGCCGAGTTCGGGAGAGTGAGGTAGATACCCACGGCGGCCAGCGCGACGATGATGCCCGCGAACACGAGCTTGCGCTGGCGATCCGTCAGGTCCATCGCGGGGGCCCTTCACGGGTCCGCCGCCCGGCGGTCCGGGCGGTCACTCGTCCGCCTCGTCGCGCTCGCCCGAGTGCTCCATCGGACGCAGCCAGAACGGGATCGGCGGCCCGTCGCCTCGGCCGGCGGTCCGGCCCCACAGCGGCGGCGGGGACGAGCCCGGTCCGCGCGATGCCTCCGGGCCGGTGCGCTGTCGCGGCACGCCGGCGGCCGGATCGCTCGGGCGGCCTCGCACCCCTCCGCCGTTGCCACCGCCGGAGCGCCCGCCGCCGTTGCCCGAGGCGCCGGAGCCGCCGCCACCACCGGAACGTCCCGAGCCGCCACCGCCGAACCAGCCGCGACCACGGCCGCCTGATCCGGCACCGGCGCCCGCGCCGGAGCCGTCATCGCCGCGCCGGACCACGCTCGACCCGCCGCCCGTACCGCCGCCTGATCCGCGGCCCGCACCGCCGGCACCGCCGGCACCGCCGGCACCGCCGCCGGCCCTACCGCCGCCGCCCGTAACGCGCGGTCCGCTTCCCGCACCGCCGCCGCGGGGTCCGCCGCCACCCGACGGCCTCGACCTGGTGGAGCCGGTGCCCGCGCCGGAGAGTCTGCCTCCGGCCGGCGGCGGCGGTTTCGCACCGCCGTTCGCACCGCCGTTCGCGCCACCTCGGGTCGGCAGGTTGAGCGGCGGCGCGCCGTCGCGCGGCCGGACGCCCGCGCCCGCCGCCGTGGCCGACCCGCCGACGGCCGTACGCGGGGAGCCCGCCGCGGCGGGATCGGAGGTGAGCGGCTCGGGCGTCGCCGCGGCGCCGTCGGAGCCGTCGGTCAGCGCGTCGCGTTTGCCCCAGCGGGCCAGCCGGTAGCCGAGCGCGCCGGGCATCGCCGCGGTGGCCACCGCCGTGGAGGCCTTGCGCGTCTCGGAGATCGACTTATCCAGCTGCTCGGCGCTCTTGGCGCGTGACCCGACGGCCGAGTACCCGACCGCGGAGAACAGGTGCTGGAACGGCTTGCGGTAGACGAACGCGGCGAACGTCACCAGCGCGATGAGCAGGATCTGCAACCCCCAGGGCAGCCCTTCGCCGAGGATCAGCCCGTACGCCCACAACAGCAGCGCGAGCACACCGATCAAGGCCGCCTGTTTGAGCAGCATGGACAGCAGCAGTTCCAACCAGCGGATGGCGATCACCCGGCCGATGCCCGGATGGATGCCGATACCGAGGAAGATCGGCCCGGCCACCAGCAACAGCAAGAACGCGATCTTCACCACGATCAGGGCGATGGCGATGACGAGGATCAGCAACCCGGCGATCAGCGCGGCGAAGAGCCCGCCGAACGACACCGCCAACCGACTTGTCCACTGTTTGCCCTGGAATAGCGGATAGACGCCGGGGTAATCCTCCTTGACGCTCTTCGCGACGTCCTTGTACGCGTCGGCCTTCGCGTTGAGGTCGGGCTTTTGCCCGCCGAACGTCTCCGGCAGGTCCACGGCCTGCGCGCTCAGTAGTTTGGCGGCGTTGTCCTTGACGACCTGGGCGTTCGGATCGGTGGTGCCGAACTCGCCCATCAGCCACGGCTTGCAGACCAGCGCCACCCACAGCCCGTTCGCGTTGCGCGTGGTGGCGTCCATGTCCGCGATGCGCGGCGCCGGCTGTCCCGGCGGCGGCGGAACGCAGGTGCTGCCCCTGTCGTCGCTTTGCGGCAGCGCGGCGTTGAACGCGGCGGTGGTCGCCTCGGAGACCTTGGTGCCCAGCGTGGTGAAGTCGGCCGGGCGAGCGATCAGCCAGATCAGCCCGACCATCGCCGCGACCATCCAGATGGTGCCCTCGGCGACCTTGCTGGCCCGTTTGCGGATCAGCCCCCACCAGGCCAGCCACATCGCGCCGAGCACCACCACCCACGCCCAGTACTTGGCGTTGAAGGTGTTGCCGATGCCGCTGATCACCCCGTCGACCGTCTTCTTCAGCCAGCCGAGCAGCGACTCCGACGCCGCGGACTGGTAGATGCTGATCGTGGACCGGTCGATCGACTGTGTCAGTGTGAACACGGTGCTCGCGATCGAGTTGCCCATCAGCGCCACGGCGTCCGAGCAGCCCATGTCGGTCGCGTACCAGAACTGCCCGCGCGTGCCGTAGCGGTCGTAGTAGGTGAGGTCTCGCGCCGGCGTGTGCTTGAGCTCGTCGTCGGGGTAGTCGGGCGGCTTGATCATGCCGTCGACGCCCGAGCCGTACGCCTCGGGCGCCGGATGGTCGGCCGGCTGGCACGGGTCGGGGCTGAACGGACCGGCGCTCGCGGCGCCGGGTCCGAGCGGGCTCAGCGAGAACATCGCCACGACGGTGAGGATGATGATCGACCGGCGCCTGCCGCGGCGCTCCGGCCGGGTCCGTACCGCACGTTCGATCGCCCGATCACGCGGCAGCCGCACGGCGGATCCGCGCCCCGGCCGGTGCGGCCAGGTGGGGTGGGGGAACCTCATCGGGCGACCTCCTCGCTTTCGGCCCCCGCGAGCTCTGGTTCCCCCTCGTCCGGCAGCGGCCCGCCAGGCGCGGCCGGCCTGGCATGCGTCGGGTTGGTGTCGAGCCACCGCAGCAACTCTTCGGAGATCAGGTCCACGCCGATACGGCCCGCCCGCCCATCGAGATCGCGGAAGACGCACTCGCCGTTGCCGAGGTTGCGCAGCACGGCCTTGTGCTCCTCCGACGGCTCCACCCCCAGCAGAGCCATCACGTTGCCGACCTCGACCCGTTCGGAGGACCGGAACGAGAACACCGAGGACAGACAGTTGGTGACCTGCTCGTTCAGCAGGTCACCCGCGTTCTGCGACACCAAGATCAATGCGGTGTTGCGGGACCGGCCCATCCGCGAGACCTCGGGCACCAGCTTGGCGCCCTCCGGCGTCGAGGTGATCGCCCACGCCTCGTCCAGGAAGATCGCCTTGGGCAGCCGCCGATCCAGGCCGTGCAGCAGCCGCCGCGCGAACTGCGAGACCAGATACATCAGCGCGACCGACAGGCGTTGCTCATAGGAGTAGTCGTCTCGGCTGATCGTCACGTCAGGCAGCGTCAGGCCGCCGAGCGTGAACACCGTGGTCCACCCGGCCGTGTCGATGCGGTCGCCGCCCGAGGGGTCGAAGCACAGCCGGGCCAGGTGCATCTCCGACATCGACCGCAGCACCGCGCCCAGGTTGCGCGACGCCGGGTCGTCGGCCTCCTCCAGATAGTCGACGACCTTGCCGAGCGAGGGTCGCTCGCCGTTGGCGACCGCGCCGACGGCCTGGATCATGGCCGACTCGCGCTCCTCCGACATGCGGGGCAGCAGCAGCCGCAGCGTCTCGGTGGCCATCGTCTTCTTCGTCGCCAGGTCGTCGCCGAACGAGAACGGGTCGAGCAACCCCGGCGCGGCCGAGCCCAACGGCAAGATCCGTGCCCTGCGGCCACGCGACTGCAACAGCTCGACCAGCGACTCGGCGTCGCCCTTGGGGTCGACGACCGCGACCGTCACCCCGCGCAGCGCCATCTGATAGATCAGCAGCAACGCCAGCGTGGTCTTGCCGCCGCCCGGCTCACCGGTGATCGCCACCGCCGTCGGCCGGTTGCGGGCCGCCGCCACCAGCGGGTCGAAGTGCACGATCGACCGCGCCCGGCCCAGCGTCTCGCCGATGTACGGGCCGACCCAGCTGCCGTTCTCGGCCCGGTCTCCCAGATCAACGGTCGCGACCGGCATGCCGCCCGCGATCGTGCGGAGCGGATGCCGCTGCGCGTAGGCGTTCAGCCGGATGCGGTCGCCGGGCAGGGATTCGCAGAACAGCGAGAACTGGTCGCCGGTGGAGTTGACGACGTCGATGCCGATGTCGCGGTAGTGCTCGACCACCGCGTCGACCCGCTGCACCAGCAGTTCCTCGGTCGGCGCGGACACCACCAGCCGGTGCCAGCCGTAGACGAACGGCAGCCGCTCCTTGGTGATGCCGTGCTCGAGCATCCGCGCCGCGTCGATCTGCTCGGCCAGCGCGATCGGCGCCTCCGCGCCCGCCTCCCTGATGTGCTGGTCCATGTCGCGGGCGTGCGCCAGCCGTCGCGACACGTCGCGGGAGGCCAGCGCGGGCGGGATCAGCTTCATCCGGGCGCTGATCTCCACCGGGAACGGCAGCGCGTCGCAGTAGTGCATCCACGGCTCGCCGTCGGGGAACGGCATCAGGTCGGGGAAGCGCGCGAACGACAGGTACGCCACGTACGACGAACCACCCGGCTGTTCCATGCGCAAGTGGGATCGCCCGTTGTGGATGGCGCCCTCGACCAGGGTCTCGATCTCGCCCGCGCCCCACGTGCGGCGCGGCACCGCGGACGGCGGCGGGTCGGTCAGCGACCCCGTCACCGCGTGCTGGAACAGCCACGCCACCTCGACGGCCAGCGCGTGCCTGGCGCGCAGCGCACCGCCGCCCAGCGCCCGGCCGATCCGCTCGGCGTTCTCGGTCCAGCGCGCGATCTCCTTGTCGTCGATCGCGTCGTCCTCCAGGCCCAGCGTCCGCTCGCCGCGCCGGTACAGCCCGAGCAACTGCGACAGCGACCCGCCGGACAGCTGCGCCCCCACGCCCCGCTTGCCGAGTCGTACGCCCAGATAGACCTCTTTGGTCCAAAAGTCCTTGGACCACACGTGGGCGTACATCTCCTCCAGATAGTCGCGCCAGCCCGGCCCGCCGTCGGCCGTCTGGTCGAGCGACAGCGCCCAGTCGGCCGCGGGATAGGTGCGGTGCGCGATCCGCAGATGCACCTCGGCGTCCTGCATCCGCAGCCCGGCCAGCGCGATCGTGATGTTGGTGGCCAGCGCGTCGCGCTGCTCACCCGTCGTGAACTCATACGAGACCGTCGGCAGGCGGAAGTAGGCCCAGGCGGCGTTGTCGGTGAGCAGGATGCGATCGTCGAAATAACGCACCGCGAGCCTGCTGGCGCTGCGGCGGCCGCTCCCGGTGAACGAACTCATGGTGCCCCCCGCGCAGTCCTCAACGCGCCATCGGCGCGCTCAGCGGCACGAGCTTCGCTCACCTTGTCGCCTCCTGTTCTTGGTATCGATCCGGCACGACGGAAAACCCGCCGGCGACCACGCCGGCGAGTGCAAGGTAGGCACGCCTCGTCGGCGCCCGCAGCGATTTCAGCTCATTGCGGGGCGACCGATCGAGGCTGAGGTGGTCGTCCCACGGGATCCGCACCAGCGCCCGGCAACGCCCCCGCGCCACCGACTCGGCGTGGGAGACATCGCCCATGCTGCGCCGGCTCACCCCGTTGACCACCGTGACCGCCCGGGCCCGCAACTCGTCATAGCCATGGCCGTCCAGCCATTCGAACGTCATCTGCACGGCGCGCGCGGCGTCGGCGCTCGCCGGAGCGACCAGCACGAGCTGGTCGGCGTACGGCAGCACACGCGCCACGATCGCGGCGGCGACATCGAGCATGGTGACGGAGTAGAAGTGATCGAGCGTGCGGAACGCCAGCGCGTAGTCGCGATCGTCCAGCGCCTGCACGGGATTCTTGCCGGCGGCGATCACGTCGAGACCCGACTTGGCCCGCGATGTGTAGCGCCGCACCGCCGTCAGGCTCGTGATCTGGTCCGCCCGCGTGATCAGCCCGGTCAGCGTCTCGGGCGTCTGGCTGCGGGTACGCCGCGTCAGCGCGCCGGGCCCGGGGTTGACGTCGATGGCGACCACCGGCTCCCCGCAGTGCTGCGCGAACGTGTGCCCCATCATCAACGCCGTCACGGTCTGCCCCGCGCCACCGGTGCAGCCGAGGACGACGATGTGCCTGGCCCCGTAGAACGGCCGCTGCAGCCGCTCCTCGTACTCCGAGTCCATCTCGGTGTGGCCGCCGCCCACCGCCTTGAGCAGCCTGCGCAGGCCGACCGGACCGGCATCGTGCGCCGGGTCGGGCGGCGTGATCGCGGGAGCGGACGGAGCCGCGCGTCCCTCGGGCGGCGCGAACGTGGGAACCGGTTGAGCGGGCCGCTGGCCACGGTGACGCGGCTCGGGTCGTACCGGGGAGGCGGGGCCGGATCGCGTCTCGCGCGGCGGCGCCGGCAGCTCATGCGCATCGGGAACGACCCGGGGCGGCGGCGGCTTGACCGGGGTGCCTTCGGGACGCGACGCCGCCCCGATCGACGGCGTGCCGGCTCCGGCGGCCGGTATCCGCACCGGACCCGTCGGACGACCCCACACCGGCTTGCCGGCCGACGCCGGTGGCGCCGCGGCCGCACCCGGCCGGTCGGCCTCCGCGCCCGGCCGCCGATGCGGAGGCGGCGGCCAGACGAGCGAATCCGTGCGCGCCTCACGGGGCCGCGACAACTCCTCAGACCACGGCCGCGGCGCGTTCCGCACCGGCGCGCTGGGAGCTTGAGCCGCCGCTCGTTGCGACCCGGCTCCGGCCGTCTCTTCGGCTTCGGCCGCACCGGTATCCTCCGCGGCCGTGCTCTCCGCCTCGGCGCGTGCCGACTCGGTGGCGGACTCGGCGGCGGACTCGCTCCCTCGTCCGACGGGGTCTGTCGCGGCGGCGGGGACGCTCGGCGATTCGGCGTCTGCCGTGCTCTCCGCGTCGGACGCGGCCGTCAGGTTCCGCGGCTCCGCGGCGGCGCCGATCTCGGCGACCGCGCCCTCGTGCTCGACGTGAGCCGCCCCAGGAGCAGCCGACTCACGGGCCCGCTCGGGAGCGGGCGCACTGCTCGCCTCGGTCCACGCGGTCTCGGCCTCGGGCGCGGCGGACACATGCGGAGGTGCCGCGCTGTCGCCGGTCTCCGCGCCGGTGGCAGGGGTCGCCGGCTCAGCCGCCGGTGCGTTGCCCCGGGCGCGCTCGTCGAGATGTTCGGCGTCGGTCTTGGAGATCGCCTGCCAGGAATCGGCGGCGACGTCCCCGGCGCGCAGGACACCGGAGACCAGTCCGCGTTTGCCGGATGCCGCGTCGGGGGGCGCCGGAGCACGTGCGGCCACCGACGGCATATCAAGTTGCGGGACCGCGGGCGGCGGTTCGCTCGGGTTGGTCAGCGGATCTCGCGGCACGACGAGGCCGCCCGGCTCCTGTGCCCGTACGCGGACGCGCTGACGCTCGTCGGGAGGCGGCGGCGGTGATGGCGGCGGTGCCTGCGGTGCCGCCTGCTGGGGCTCGGGGGGTGCGACCGCGGCGGCCGGGGTGGGCAGTTCGCGTGGCGGCAGCGCGGGTGCCGGTTGCCGGGGAAGCAGGGCCGGGCTGAAGGCCGGCCGGGGGGAGGCGTGTCGAGCACGGTGGGCCTTGCGCGCCTTGCGGCGGCCGCGCACCACGGCGCGTTCGGCCGCGCCGGCCGGGGCGGGAGCCCCGGCGCGCCGCCACACGCGGGCGACGACGACGACCTCTTCGGGCTCTCTGATCGGAGTCAGCCGGCACCAGGTGCGCGGCTCGGTGACGTACCGGCCCTGCGACAACAGCAACTCGGTCAGCCGCTTGCCCTCGATGACGGGACGGGTGGCCAGCCAGGTCAGCACCGCGGGCGGCACGAGATACAGCGGCAGGATCCAGCCGCCGCCGAAGGGGATGCCAAGGAGCCGGAGCAGCACGATCCACGGCACGAACACCCCGAGGAACACACCGATCTGTACCAGCGGCAGCGGCATCGGAAGCCGCAAGTCGTAGAGCTTGTACAGCCGCTTCTCGATGCGCCAGATGTTCGTGTACGTGGGTAGATCCACGCCCCACTCCCCTCACCTTGGCGAACACCGGCCCTCGCCGGTTTGGAACCGGGTCAGGTCAGGGTCACTCCGAGGGCCTTGGCGATCGCCTTGGCCGTCACCTCGATCACATTGGGCACGTAGAAGATGATGCCGATGCCAATCGCCAACACGATGAACTGCACGAACCTTGTGATCTCCCGCGTGAACAGGAAAAAGATCGCCACAATCGACACGATGACCAGGAAAAGCGGACCAAAGATCTCCCGCAGCCAGGAGGCAAGGTCATCGGTCTTGAGGCCGGACGGTTCCGCCAGCACCTGGCCCGGCAGCGACGTCATGACATGGTGCAACATCGACCCTTACTGCCTTCCTCGGTCGCCGGGCAAGTCATGATCCGGTTCGTTGGGTCGAACCACGGATGTCTCTCACGTACCAAGTCCCGTCTTTCTTCACCACCGTAAGTTGATATGTCTGCTCTAGCTCGCCGGACGCGCCCCTGGGCTGGGACGAAGGAATCTGCCACGCCACCGTGGCGGTGATGTCGCGCTGATCGGCGGCACCGTTAGGCGCGTTGACCTCCTTCAACTGACCGAAAGTGACGGCACCGCCCAGACCCGTCACACTTTCGTCGTCGGAGAAACGCGTCAGGTTGACCGTATCGCCACTGCCGTACGCCTTGAAGAA
The DNA here is from genome assembly GCA_035765195.1 of Streptosporangiaceae bacterium. Classification (GTDB taxonomy): domain Bacteria; phylum Actinomycetota; class Actinomycetes; order Streptosporangiales; family Streptosporangiaceae; genus CALAED01. Next base: position 24,017 of record DASTYC010000023.1, on the reverse strand, counting down.
ACCGACCAGTGTCTGCTGCAGTTCGTTTTCGAGCCCCGTGTCACGCTCGATGGTCCCCGCCTGCTGCGGCGGCTGCGCGCGCTGCGGCGGCGGCAACAGCGCCGGCTCACCCGACACCACGAACCGGCCGTCCTTCGCGTACACCGGGACGGCCAGCTGCAACCACCGGCCGTTGGCCTGGGCGAGCACCATCACCACGGCGTTGTTGGCGTCGCGCACGTCGGCCCCGGCCGACTGCACCGACTGCACCCGCATGTCGCCCGTGCCGTTCCAGCCGAACTGCCCGTCGACGCCGTCCGGCAAAAAGAACTGCAACGCCCGCTCGCGTGCGACCGGATCCTTCTGGTCGTAGTTGAGATACACGCCCGCGAACTGCACCGCATAGGCCTGCGCCCCGGTGACGGGGAAGGCCGCCTTGGCGTCTTGCCTGGGCGCCGACGGAGTCTGCGACGGCTCGGCCGTGAACCGCTCGAACTCCGCCCGCACGCCGTTGACCAGCAACACGATGATGCAAGCCCACAGCAGAAAACGGCCGATCCACACGCGCCACCGGCCGCCCGACCCGCGCCACGGGCGGCGACCACCGCGCCGGGCCTCGCGGACGTCCCACTGACCCGTGGAGTAGTCGTGGACATCCACGCCGCCGCTCGCGTGGACGGCGCCTGGATAGGCAGCCGTCTCCGGGCCGTGTCGCACGGCCGACTTGCGAGCCATCGCGCCTCCGCTCGCGCCCTGCCCCCAGTCGGCGCGCTGTCATGTTCAGTGCCTGTTCAGTGCCTGCGTGTGCAGTGCCAGTTTGGTCGTGTGGTGTGTGTGGACGTCGGACTAACCCACCTTAACCACGGGCGTTAATTGTTCCAGCGTCTCCCGGAGATGCCCAGCCCCGGCACGCCCTTGTGGATAACGCGACACACCTCACATTGCGAAACGCTGACAGAGTAGCCTCCAGCGAAGATTCCGCAGGGTGACGATCTGCTTGCTTTGTCCGACTGGTCCGGCCTGCCCGGCCACTGCCCGCCCCGCGGTCCGCACTCGGCGTCGCGTCGGGTGACGCGGCGCACTTAGACATTGAAACGAAACTCCACTACGTCACCGTCGCGCATCACATAGTCCTTGCCTTCCATGCGCGCCTTGCCGGCGGAACGCGCGGCGGCGACAGAACCGGCGGCGATCAGGTCGTCGTAGGAGACAATCTCCGCCTTGATGAATCCGCGCCGGAAATCCGTATGGATCACCCCGGCCGCCTCGGGCGCCGTCGCGCCCTTGTCGATGGTCCAGGCGCGCGCCTCTTTGGGGCCGGCGGTCAGGAATGTCTGCAATCCAAGGACATCAAACCCGATCCGGACAAGCTGCGACAAACCCGACTCTTCTTGGCCCATTCCCTGCAACAGTTCCAGCGCCTCGTCGTCCGGCAGCTCGATGAGCTCGGCCTCGATCTTCGCGTCGAGGAAGATCGCCTCCGCGGGCGCGACCAGCTCGGCCAGCCGGGCCCGCAGCCCCGCGTCGCCCAGCTCACCCTCGTCGAGGTTGAACACATACAGGAACGGCTTGGCGGTGAGCAGCTGCAACTCGCGCAGCGGCGCCTGGTCGAGCCCGGCGGCGAACACCGTGGTGCCCTCGTCCAGCACCTTGCGTGCCGTCGTGACGGCCTCCACCGTCTCCAGCAGCTCTTTGGACTTGCGCGTCCGCGCCTCTTTCTCCAGCCGCGGCAACGCCTTGTCGATCGTCTGGAGGTCGGCCAGGATCAGCTCGGTGTTGATCGTCTCGATGTCGCGCGCCGGCGAGATGTCTCCGTCGACGTGGGTCACGTCCGGGTCGTCGAACACCCGGATGATCTGGCAGATCGCGTCGGTCTCGCGAATATGCGCCAGGAACTGGTTGCCCAGCCCCTGCCCCTCCGACGCCCCCCGCACGAGCCCGGCGATGTCCACGAACCGGACGGTGGCCGGCACGATCTTGGCCGAGTCGTGCAGCCGTGCCAGCTCTTCCAGGCGCGGGTCGGGCAGCGCGACCACCCCGACGTTGGGCTCGATCGTCGCGAACGGGTAGTTGGCGGCCAGCGCGTCGTTCTTGGTCAGCGCGTTGAACAGCGTGGACTTGCCGACGTTGGGCAGTCCGACGATGCCGATGGACAAACTCACGGACGCCGAGTCTACGGCCAGTCGGGCGATGACCGCGCAGCGTGCGCCCGAGCCCTGGTCTACCTAGTTGTCCCACCGTACGGGGTCGTCGTCCGCGTGCTCCGCGCGGCGGCCGTCGGCGCGGGCGGCCGCGCCCTTGACCGTGCCGACCTCGTCGGCGCCGTCAGGGTCGTCGGCGTCGTCCGGGGTGCCCGGCCGGCGCGAGGGTACGGAGCGCAGCGCGCGCACCGCCGCCGGCAGACCGCGCGGCAGCGCGATGACGATCGCGAGCGCCGTGCCGAAGAACAGCCAGGGCGCGCCGGCGGCGAACGTCGTCATCACGCCGACGAACATGCTCCGTGCCAGCGACCGCTCACCGAGGGCCCCGACGAACTCGCTGACCATCGTGATGACCAGGAAGATCAGCGGCGGGCTCACCACGAGCGTCAACAGGTCGCCGGCGCGAGTCGCCACGGCCGCCAGCCCGCACGCCGCGACGAAACCGAACCCGGACAGAAAGCCCAGATGCAGCACGTTGCCGAAGAACTCGGCGAGCAGACCGGCGCCGAAGATCAAGACGATCCCGCCGCGTCCGGTCAGTGTGATCGACGAGCCCTCGGACCTGCCGGTCCGACCGGACCGTCCTCCCGAACGACCGGAGCGACCGGACCGACCGGACCGACCGGACCGGTCGGACCGGCCCGATCGACGGCGCACGGAGCCCCCAGATGCCGATGGCGCCGAGCGCGCGCCGTCGGTCGTCACCATGCGCCTTCACCACCCTCCTGACGGCAACCTACCTGGTGAGAGCCATCGACCCGAGGTGCCACGACCATTCCGTCATCGATCGTCCCCGCCTCATCGGTCGGCCCGGCGTCATCGATCAGGCTGAGGTCGTCGGTCAGCTCGGCGGCGGACAGGGCGCGCGCCGTCTCGTCGACCGGGCGCGGCGGGTCGAGGTCGCCGTCGACGACGCCGAGCTCGGTGAGCTTGCGCGCGCTCACCAGCACCCTGCTCTCCAACGAGCCGACCGAACGGTTGTACGCCTTGATCGCGCTCGCCAGCGCCTGCCCGACCTCGTCGACATGCCGGCCCATCGTGCCGAGCCGCTCGTACAGCTCCTTGCCCAGCTGGAACACCGCCTGGGCGTTGCGCGACAGCGCCGCCTGCTGCCAGGCGAAATGGGCCGTACGGAGCATCGTGATCAACGTGGTCGGCGTCGCGATGTGCACCCGCCGGCGCATGGCGTACTCCAGCAGATCCGGCGCCCGGTCCAGCGCGGGGGCAAGGAAGGCCTCCCCCGGAATGAAGAGGACGACGAACTCCGGCGCCGGGCTGAACGCCTGCCAATACGTCTTGGCGGCCAGCCTGTCGACGTGCTCGCGCAGGTGCCTGGCGTGCGCGTCCAGCCGCGCCGAGCGCACGGACTCGCTCTCGGCGGCGGCGGCCTCGAGATAGGCGGCCAGCGACACCTTCGAGTCGACGACAATGTTCTTGTCGCCGGCCAGGCGGACCACGAGATCGGGCCGCAGCGCGCCGCCGGTGCCGTTCCCGCCGCCCGCGCCCTCCGTGCCGCCCGGGGCGTACGCGGTGGGCTGCTCATCGAAGTCACAGCGCGCCGCCATGCCGGCGATCTCGACGACGCGACGCAGCTGCAGCTCACCCCAGCGGCCCCGGGCCTCGGGTCGCTGCAGCGCGCGGACCAGGGCCTGCGTCTCCGCACCCAGCTGATCGGCCCGCTGGCGCACGAAGTCGACCTGCTTGGCCAGCATGGCGTGCGACTCGCGCCGCCCCATCTCGACCTCGCGCAGCTGCTCTTCGACCCGGCCAAGGGTCTCGCGCAGCGGCGCGACGAGGTGCTCGACGGCCTGCTTGCGGCGCTCCAGCTCGCCCGCGGCCTCGACCCCGGCCGCCCGCAGCCGGGTGTCGGCGAGCTCCAAGAACCGCTGGTTGCTCGCGTCGAGCGCCCGGGCCGACAGCGCCTCGAAGTGCTCGGCCATGCGATCTTCGGCATAGCTGAGCTTCTCCTCGGCCGCCCTGGCCCTGGCCAGCAGCGACGCCTGCCGGCCTGTCGCCAGCGCCCAGCCGCAGGCCAGGCCGGCGCCCGCGCCGACCGTGAGCCCAACGAGCAACGCGACATCCATCAGCCGCCCACCCTCTTCGCCCGGCGCTCGAGGTCCATGAGCCGCATCGTGACACCCGAATCACGGACTGTCGGTCACGACGCGCCGGAACACCCGAACGCCCGAACGCGTCCGGCCTTGGGTCAACGCGACCAGGCATCGACGGGCGGGCGGGCCTCCCCGTGCGTCCTTCCGCCCGTCCTACCGCTCGGCGTTCAGCGGGCGGCTCGCGAGCCGGCCTCACGTAGATCGCGGCGCAGCTCGTGCGGCAGCTTGAAGATCATGTGCTCGCGTACGGACTCGATCTGCTCGACCTGCCCGAAGCCGTGCCGGGCGAGCGCGTCGAGCACGCCTTGCACCAGTTCGTCGGGGACCGACGCGCCGCTGGTCACGCCCACCGTGGTGACGCCCGTCAGCCACGCGGGCTCGAAGAAGCTCGCGTCGTCGACGAGGTACGCCGCGTCGGCGCCGGCCTCCAGCGCCACCTCCACCAGCCGCTTGGAGTTGGAGGAGTTCTCCGAGCCGACCACGATCACCAACTGCGCCTGCGCGGCGATCTCCTTGATCGCGATCTGCCGGTTCTGGGTGGCGTAGCAGATGTCATCGGACGGCGGGTCCATCAGCTTGGGGAACCGCCGGCGCAGCGCCTCGACCGTCGCGATGGTCTCGTCGACCGACAGCGTGGTCTGCGACAGCCAGGCGACCTTCTCCGGGTCGCGGACCCGGACGTTCGCCACATCCTCGGGGCCGTCAACGAGGTGGATGTGCTCCGGCGCCTCGCCCGACGTGCCGATGACCTCTTCGTGCCCTTCGTGCCCGATCAGCAAGATGTCGTAGTCGGCCGTGGCGAACCGTACGGCCTCTTTGTGCACCTTGGTCACCAGCGGGCAGGTCGCGTCGATCGTCCGCAGGTCGCGTCGCCTGGCCTCGTCATGGACCACCGGGGCGACGCCGTGTGCGGAGAACACGACGATGGAGCCCTCGGGCACCTGCTCGGTCTCGTCCACGAAGATCGCGCCGCGTGCTTCCAAGGTCTTCACCACATGGGTGTTGTGCACGATCTGCTTGCGGACGTAGATCGGCGCGCCGTACTGCTCGAGCGCCCGCTCGACCGTCTCAACGGCACGGTCGACGCCCGCGCAGTAGCCGCGCGGCTTGGCCAGGAGAACACGACGGGTTGGCGTCATGGCCCCATGGTATGTGTGATCGACTACACCCGGAGTGGGCGGGGATTTCCCTGTGCCCGACGTGACCAGGTTCGCACCGTACGGCACAGTGGTAGATAACAGATCATGCCTACCAGCCCAAGGAGCGGGGCTGGAAGGAGCTGAAGGACGATGACACGATCGCAGGGCCGCATCAAGGAGCACATACAAGAAACGGTCCGCGAGCTTCCCGTGCAGGCCGCTCGCCTGGCGCTGTTCGGCGTCGGCCGCACGCTGCTGCTGACCGATCGCGTCCGCAAGGACTACCGCGAGGCCCGCGAGTCCGGCCTGCGGCCCGTTCTCGAGCGCTGGCGCGAGGACGCGGAGCAGTTCACCGGGAAGATCATGGGCCGGGTGGCGGAGCGGATGCCCTCGGGAGCCAAGTCCGAGCCCGGACCCACGCCGGAACCCCCGGTCGCCCAGCCGCCGCCACGCCCATCGTCCGGCCGCAAGGTGAGCACCTCGCCGGCCGCCGAGACCGACGGCGGACCCGTCGCCAAGCCGGCGCCCGAGCCGACGCCGGAGGTCGTCCCGGAGCCGGTTCCCGAGCCCACGAGCACGCCGAGCCGGGTGACCAAGATCACTGCCGAGTCGCTGCCCGTGCCCGACTACGACGACGCGACGCTGGCCTCGGTGCGCGCCCGCCTGCGGACGCTGACCGCCGCGCAGGTCAGCCTCCTGCGCGACTACGAGCAGGAGCACAAGGGCCGCGCCGACTTCCTGAGGATGTACGAGAACAGGATCGCCAAGCTCACCTCGGGCTCCTAGACCGCCGAGGTGTCTAGAGGAGGAAGCCCGCGGGGAACGGGTCGCGCGGGTCGAGGAAGTACTGGGCGGTGCCGGTGAGCCAGGCCCGGCCGGTGATCGTCGGGACGATGGCGGGCCGCCCGGCCACGGTCGTCTCGGCGACGAGGCGGCCGATGAACCGTGTGCCGATGAACGACTCGTTGACCAGCTCCGCGCCCACCGCGATCTCGCCGCGCGCGTGCAGCTGGGCCAGCCGCGCGCTGGTCCCGGTGCCGCACGGCGACCGGTCGAACCAGCCGGGATGGATCGCCATCGCGTGCCGCGAGTGCTTCGCGTCGGAGCCCGGCGCGACGAACTGAACGTGGTGGCATCCGGAGATGTCGGCCTGCTCCGGGTGCACCGGCCGATCGGCGTCGCTCGCGTTGATCGCGTCCATGATCGCCAGCCCGGCGGTCAAGATCTCCTGCTTGCGCGACCGGTCGAACGGCAGGCCGACGGACTCGATCGGCAAAATCGCGTAAAAGTTGCCGCCGTAGGCCATGTCATACGTCACCGGCCCGATCCCGGCGACCTCGACGGTCCGGTCGAGCGCGTAACCGAAGGCCGGCACGTTCCGGATGGTCACCGCGGTGGCGGTGCCGTCCTCCACCGCGACCTCCGCGACGACGAGCCCGGCGGGGGTGTCCAGGCGGATGGTCGTCACCGGCTCGGTGACCTCGACCATGCCGGTTTCTGCGAGCACGGTCGCCACTCCGATCGTGCCGTGCCCGCACATCGGCAGGCAGCCGGAGACCTCGATGAACACCACGCCGTAGTCGGCGTCCGGATGGACCGGCGGCTGCAAGATCGCGCCGCTCATCGCGCCGTGCCCGCGCGGCTCGTACATCAACAGCGTGCGGATGTGGTCGAGTTCGGCCATGAAGTGGCGGCGCCGCTCGGCCATCGTCGCGCCGGGGATGACGCCCACCCCGCCGGTGATGACGCGGGTCGGCATGCCCTCGGTGTGGGAGTCGACGGCGTGGAAGACGTGCTTGGTCCGCATCGCCGGTCACCGGCCGGCCAGGAACGCCTCGGTGGCCGCTCGTACGGTCTTCTCGTGCTCGGCGACGAGCGGCAGCCGCGGCGGCCGGCAGGGCCCGCCGTAGCGCCCGGCGACGTCCATCGACAACTTGATGGCCTGCACGAACTCGGTTCTCGAGTCCCAGCGCAGCAGCGGGTGCAGGGCCCGGTACAACGGCAGCGCCCGGTCGAGGTCGCCCCCGACGGCCGCCTCGTACAGCGCGACGCACTCGGCGGGGAACGCGTTGGGGAAGCCGGCGACCCACCCCTTGGCTCCCGCGACCGCCAACTCGAGCAGCACGTCGTCGGCGCCGATCAGCAGATCGAGCCCGGGCGCGCGCTCGGCGAGCTCGTACGGACGGCGCACATCCCCGCTGAACTCCTTGACCGCCACGATGTGGCCGGCCTCGTGCAGCCGCGCCAGCAGGGCGGGGGTGAGGTCGACCTTGGTGTCGTAGGGGTTGTTGTACGCCACGATCGGCAGGCCCGCCTTGGCGACCTCGGCGTAGTGGGCGGCGACGATCCGCTCGTCTGCGCGGTAGGCGTTGGGCGGCAACAGCAGCACCGCGGCGGCGCCCGCCTCGGCTGCCTGCTCGGCCCAGCGGCGCGCCTCCAGGGCGCCGTACGCGCCGACGCCGGGCACCACACGGTCGCCGCCCACCGCAGCGACGGCGGTGCGCACCACCTCGGCGCGCTCGTCGGGCGTCAGGCTCTGGTACTCGCCCAGCGAGCCGTTGGGACAGACGCCGTCGCAGCCCGAGTCGACCAGCCACCGAACGTGCTCCGCGTACCGATCGAAGTCGACCGACAGGTCCGGGCGCAGCGGCAGCGCGGTGGCGACCAGGACGCCGTGCCAGGGCGTGCGGGACGCGTTCATGGGGGCTCCTTTTCGCGTGTTTCCGGTGCGTGGGCGAGGTCGCCGAGCCGGATCGGCTGGGCGATGGGCCGCTGGACCAGCCCGCGCAGATCGCTCGCGGCGAGCGCGCGGCCGGTTGCCCGGGCGGTGAGCGCCGCCGTGGCGTGCCCGCACACCCGCCCCTGGCACCAGCCCATGCCGGCCCGGCTGAGCAGCTTCACGGTGCGCGGATCCGTGGCGCCGAGGGCGACCGCCGCCACCAGCCGTTCGTAGGGCACCTCTTCGCAGCGGCACACGACGGTGTCGTCGCGCAGCCAGGCCGGCCAGCCCGGCCGTACCGCGTAGGCGGCGCCCAGCGCGGCGGCGAAGGCGCGCAGGCGCCGCCGGCGCGCCAGCAGCCACGCGACACCTTTCCCTGACACGGCTTTCCCGGACACGGCTCTCGCGGCTGCGGACATCGCGGCTGCGGACATCGCGGCGGAGGACATCTCGCCGGCGGAAGCGCCACCGGCGGCGAGGACGGACAAGGCGGCGAGTTCGCCTTCGACGAGGGCGAGTTGGGCGCCCCCGATCCCGGTGATCTCGCCGGCCGCGTACACGCCGGGAACGCTCGTCCGCTGGGCGGCGTCCACCTCGACCACCAGGTCGCCCTCGGCGGTGACCCTGGTCGCGCAGCCGAGCTGCAGGGGCAGCTCAAGCTGCGGCGCGAACCCGTGGCCCACCGCGACCGTGTCGCACTCGACGAGACGTTCGGTGCCGGCGACCGGGCGCCAGCCCGCGTCGAGCCGGGCGACGGTCACCGCCGTCACGGCGTCGTCCCCGTGCGCGGCGACGACGGCGCGGCCCATCAGGTACGGAATCCGCGCGCGGGCGAGGGCGGCGGCGTACCCGGCGGCCTCCGCCAGCCTGGCGGGGTGCCTGGCCAGCGCGGCGCCAAAGCCGAAGGGCCGGTTGGCCTCGAAGATTCCCGCGACCGTCGAGCCGGCCGTGGCCAGCGCGGCCGCGACCGGCAGCAGGAACGGCCCGGTACCGGCGACGACCGTCCGCGCCCCGGGAGCCACGCCGTTCCCCTTGGCCAGGGCCTGCGCCGCGCCCGCCGTGAGCACGCCGGGCAGGTCCCAGCCGGGGAACGGGAGCACCCTGTCATGGGCTCCCGGCGCCAGGATCAGCGCACGGGCCCGAATCTCCACGGCTCGCCCGCCCCTTTCACCCCCTTCAGCTGCTTCGTCCCCGTTCCCCCCTTCGCCCCGTTCGGCCCCGTCACCGGCCAGCGCGTGCACGACGAAGCCCGGCTCGATGTGCCATACGCGGTGCCCGCGCAGGTACCGCACCGCGGCGAGGCCCTCACGCAGCCGGACGAACGTCTCCCAGCCGCGGCCGCCGCGCCGGTCCTCCTCCTCAGACGAGACCGCGCGGTGACGATAGAACTGCCCGCCGGGGCGCGGGGCGGCGTCGACGAGCGCCACGTCGCGGCCCGCGGCCGCGGCCGTGACGGCGGCGGCCAGGCCGGCCGGACCGGCGCCGATCACGGCGATGTCCGCGGCCACGTCGGCCGCGGCCGGCTCGTCACGCACGGCCGCTCCGTATCACGTCTCCGGGGCGCGCCTCGACCAGGCAGGCCCGCAGGCCCGGCCGATCGTTCACCGTGACCAGGCAGTCGAAGCACACGCCGATGCCGCAGAACAACCCGCGCGGCCGGTCCGCGACCCGGGTGCGGCGCCACGACCTGATCCCCGCGGCGATGAGCGCGGCGCCGACCGTCTGGCCCGCGGCCACCGGGATCGGCCGCCCGTCGAAAGTGATCTCGAAGTCGCTCATGCGGCGCTCTCGGCGAACCGGTCGGGGCGGAACGGCGCCAGGTCGAGGCCCGGTGCCACGCCGGTGAGCACCTGCGCGATCAGATGGCCGGTCCCGGCGGCCATGCCGATGCCGCCGCCCTCGTGGCCGCCGGCGTGCAGCAACCCCGGGGCGCGCGGATCGGCGCCGATGACCGGCAGGTGGTCGGGACTGTAGGGCCGGAAGCCGCAGTACGCGCGGATCGCGGCGACCTCGGCGAGCACCGGGAACAGCGCGATGGCCTGACGGGCCAGCCGGCGCAGCACGGGCAGCGAGATCGTCCGATCGAAGCCGACCCGTTCCCTGCTGGCGCCGATCAGCACGGTCCCCGCCCGCGTGCCCTCGACCACCGCCGAGGTCTCCAGACAGGCCGCGTCGCTGGCCACGTTGGCCATGTATTGGGCGGTGTAGACCTTGTGCCGGATCAGTGGCCCCCCGGCCCGGGCGGGCAGCGGCTCGGTGACCAAGATGAACCCCCGGCGCGGCCGAATCGGCAGGTGTAGCCCGGCCATTCGCGCGATCTCGCCGCCCCAGGTGCCCGCCGCGTTGACCACCGCTCCCGCGCCGATATCGCCGTCCGTCGTGCGGACGCCGGTGATCCGGCCGCCCGCGCTCAGCAGGCCCGTGACGGCCACGCCGGTCAGCACCCGCGCGCCGTGCCGCTCGCGGGCGGCGCGCAGCATGTGGGCGGCGGCCAGCATCGGCTGTACCTGCGCGTCCTGCGGATAGAACATCCCGCCCGCGAAGCCGGGAGCGAGGTGCGGCTCGTAGTCGGCGAACCCGTCCGGGCCGGCGACCTCCACGGCCTCCACGCCGGCGGTGCGCTGCCGGACGGCGAACTCACGCAGCCGGTCGATCGTCGCGGCGGTGCGGGCGACGACCAGGCCGCCCTTGGCCTCGTACTCGAACACGTCCCCCAGGTCGGCGGCCAGGTCCCGCCACAGCCGGGCGGACAGCAGGCCAAGGCCGAGTTCGGGCCCGGGCGTTCTGTCGGAGACGAGGATGTTGCCCTCACCGGCGCCGGAGGTGCCGCCGGCGACCGGGCCGCGATCCACGACGGTGACCGTGAGACCGGCCCGGGCGGCGTAGTAGGCACACGCGGCACCGATCACGCCGGCCCCGATGATCACCACATCCGAGGTCGCCACCCTCCGAAAATGTCACCTCGCGCCCGGTCCTCACAAGGCGGCCGCGGCCGCCCGTCCCCCCGTAGGCTCTCCGCATGGCGCTCGAGACCTCGGCTGAGTCCCCCGTACCGGTCCGCACGGTGCTGCAACTGGTCGGCGGCTGGATCACCCGGCTGGGCCGGATCTGGGTGGAGGGCCAGATCACCGAACTCAACCGGCGCGCCGGCACCGCGTACTTCACGCTGCGCGACCCGGTCGCGAACGTGTCCGTGCGCGTGGTGTGCCCGCGCGCGGTCTGTGACGACGCCGGTCCTTCCGTGGCCGATGGGGCCCGTGTCGTCGTGCATGCCAAGCCCGACTTCTACGTCAATCGCGGGTCGTTCGCGCTGGCGGCCGTCGAGATCCGACCGGTCGGCGTGGGCGAGTTGCTGGCCCGCCTCGAGCGGCTCAAGCGGCTGCTCACCGCCGAGGGACTGTTCCGGTCCGAGCGCAAGCGGCCGCTGCCGTTCCTGCCGGGCCGGGTGGGGCTGATCTGCGGCCGCGACTCGGCCGCCGAACGGGACGTGCTCGAAAACGCCAGACGCCGCTGGCCGGCCGTGCGGTTCACCGTGGAGAACACCGCCGTGCAGGGCTCGTACGCGGTGCCGGAGATCATGGAGGCGCTGCGCACGCTCGACGGCGACCCCGAGATCGACGTGATCATCGTCGCCAGGGGCGGCGGCTCGGTCGAGGATCTGCTGCCGTTCTCCGACGAGGCCTTGGTACGGGCCGTCGCCGCCGCCCGCACCCCGGTGGTCAGCGCCATCGGGCACGAGCAGGACACCCCGCTGCTCGATTACGTCGCCGACGTACGCGCCTCGACGCCCACAGACGCGGCGAAGAAGGTGGTGCCGGACGTCCGGGAGCAGACGCAGCTCGTCCGGCAGCTCCGCGACCGGGCCCGGCGCTGCCTGCTCGGGCGAGTCGAGCGGGAGCAGGCCTGGCTGGCGGCGACGCGGTCCAGGCCCGCGCTGGCCGATCCGGTGCGCGAGGTCGAACGCCAGGAGGAGCGGGTGCTAGCGCTGCGCGACCGGGCGCGCCGCTGCCTGTCGGGCGCGCTGGACGCCGCCGCCGGCGAGCTGTCGCACACCCGCGCCCGGCTGACCTCGCTGTCGCCGGCCGCGACGCTGGAGCGCGGCTATGCGATCGTGCAGCGCCCGGACGAGATGGTCGTACGAGCCGCAGCCGACATCGCGGCCGGCGACGAGCTCCTGATCAGGTTCGCCGACGGCCGTGTCACCGCCACGGCCGGAGACGCCGCGGAGCCCGCCCCCGGCTCATGACGTGGCCCTCCGCCAGGTGAGCAGCGCTCACCGGCTCTCGAGTGCGATGAACGCGGCAGACCGCCACGCATGGTAGTGTTTTGAGCACTATTGGTAGTCATGAGGATTGACGACGGGTTAGTACTTTCGTATTCTTCAATCATTACTCCCCGCCGTCCTCCGGGACTGGCGGGGCTTTTTTGTGGGAGAGCACTATGACAGAGCGCGTAGCGCTCTTCTTGGACTTTCAGAACATCCATCTGGTTGGACATGGACTGTTCGAAAGCTACGGCACCCCCGCTTACACCTGCGTGCCAAATCCTCGGCGGATTGCCGATCTCATCGGGGCGCGACGTGCCCGCCCGAGTGAGGTCGTCGCAATCCGTGTCTATCGGGGACGCCCTGATCCGAACCATCAGCCCATCCCGACCGCGGCCAACGACGCGCAGGCAGCTGCCTGGACTCGCGATCCTCGAGTTCACGTGGAGCGTCGGCAACTCAACTATCGCGATTGGCCGAACCTGCCTCCCCGGGAGAAAGGGATCGACGTCGCCATAGCAGTTGATCTCATGCACCTCGCATTGCGAAGGCAGTATGACGCCTTAGTCCTATCTCAGGCGACACGGACCTGCTGCCCGCCATTGAGGCAATAAAGCAGCTCAGATTGGGCCACATCGAGGTTGCCTGTTGGTCGGGCCACAAGCCTCTTCGGCTGTCCAACACACAGCTCCCCTACTGCCACTTTCTGAACAAGGACGATTGGAATGCCGTCACCGACGACTGGACGGAACGCGTATGACGACAACGAGGGCGGGCGCGCGGCTGGGGCCGGTGGGGCCTGAGATGAGCCTAAGCTGGCAGGCGTGGCGGAGGAGAAGCTGGAATTGTCGTACGAGCAGGCACGCGACGAGCTGGCCGATGTCGTGCGCAGGCTCGAGGCCGGCGGGCTCACCTTGGAGGAGTCGCTGAGCCTGTGGGAGCGCGGCGAACGGCTGGCGGCGGTCTGCGAGGAGTGGCTGGAGGGCGCCCGGGCCCGGTTGTCGGCGGCGCTGGCGGCCGTCCCGGGGCCAGAGCAGCAGGACGGCCCCCGGCACAACGGCGGGCAGCCCGAGACTCCCTTCTAGCGCCGCCGCTTCTGTGTGGGTTAGGACGGCGGCTGCGGCCGCAGCGTGGCGGCGAGGGCGGCCAGCTCGTCGTAGCCGGCCGTGCCGGTCACCACGAGGGTGACGCCGGGTAGCCGGCGTGCCAGCGTGTACTGCCTCTTGTCCTGCCGGTAGTAGCGCTCCCACGTCGCGCCGGCCACCTGCTGCGCGCCTACGGGGCGGTCGCGGTTGGCCATGCGCGGCACGAACGTGGCGGGGGCCTCATCGCTCTGCTCGACCGCGGCGTAGCCGCCGCGCGCGGTGCGGAAGCCCAGATGCCAGGCCACCGGGTCGCCGGTGATCCGCGAGCTGGTGGCCCGCCAGCCCGCGAGCGGCCCCTGCGGGGCGTACGTCTGGTACGGCGCCAGGGCACGGAAGCGGGCGGCCTGCCCGGCGACGTCGACGCGCGGCTCGGCTCGCGCGTTCGGCCGCACCACGAGAAGCCACAGCACGGCGACCAGGCCCGCGCACAGGGCGGCGGCGGCCGCGTAGCGCCGGGCGCCGCCGCGCACGCGCTCGGCCGCCTCCGGGGGCGGCCACGCGCGGAGCCTCACTGCCGGCTCGTACGCGGGTTCCGGATCGTCTCCACTATGCCCAGGCAGTCGTCGGCGAGCCGGCGGGAGGCCGCCTCGTCGTCGCTTTGTGAGATCTCCGACACCGCCCCGGCCATCGCGCCGGTGAGCACGACCGCCAGCGCCTCGTCAACGCCGTCCTTGGTGTGGAACAGCGCGGCGTTGCGACCCGCCCAGGTGCGCATCCGGTCGCGCATGACCCGGTCGAACCCCGGCGGCCCGTCGCCCGACATGAACAGGCGGGAGAGGTCCCGTTCGGCCAGGCAGCCGTCGAGGTAGGCGCGCGCGCCGGCGGTGAACAGGCGCATCGGGTCGGACTCGCCCGCGTCGCGGGCCCGCCGGACCGCCTCCTTCGTGCGCTCTTGCTGCCTGCCCTGGAACTCCTCGAACAGCGTGAGGTAAAGGTCGGCTTTGCCGTTGAAATGGTGATAAAGGCTGCCGACACTGGCGCCTGCCTTGGCCACGATGTCCGTCACCGCCGCCTGGGCGAATCCGGCCTCGACGAACACCTCTCTCGCCGCCGCCAGCAGGGCGCTGCGTGTCGCGGCACCTCGATCAGAGATCCGCAGGGGGTGCGCGGCGGCCGCTTCCGTACTCATAGACGCAGAGATTACGCCCTGCCAGTCGGGAACTACGATTCGAGTGAGGCGACGAGCCCGACCGACCTTTGGGGGCGACCACTATGGCTGTCGAGTCAACCGCATCATCGCCGCTGGCGACCGCGCAGGACGCGCCCGATCGCAACCTCGCGCTTGAGCTGGTCCGGGTCACCGAGGCGGCCGCCATGGCGGCGGCCCGATGGGTGGGCCGCGGCGAAAAGAACGGGGCCGATGGCGCCGCGGTCAACGCCATGCGCCAGCTCATCAACACCGTGGCCATGCAGGGCGTCGTCGTCATCGGCGAGGGCGAGAAGGACAACGCGCCCATGCTCTTCAACGGCGAGCACGTCGGCGACGGCAGCGGAGCCGAGTGCGACGTGGCCGTCGACCCGATCGACGGCACCAGGCTGACCGCACTCGGCATGAACAACGCCATCTCGGTGATCGCGGTGAGCGCCCGGGGGTCCATGTACGACCCGTCCGCGGTGTTCTACATGGAGAAGCTGGTGACCGGGCCGGAGGCGGCCGACGTCGTCGACATCGAACGCCCGATCGCCGACAACATCCGCGCCGTCGCCAAGGCCAAGGGGTCGTCGCCGCAGGGCGTGACGGTCGTCATCCTCGACCGGCCGCGGCACGAGTCGATCGTCAAGGAGACCCGCGAGGCAGGGGCCCGGATCAAGTTCATCACCGACGGCGACGTGGCCGGAGCCATCATGGCGGCCCGGGAGGGCACCGGCGTCGACCTGCTGCTGGGCATCGGAGGCACTCCCGAGGGCATCATCGCCGCCTGTGCGATCAAGGCCCTGGGCGGGGTGATCCAGGGCCGGCTGTGGCCACGCGACGACGCCGAACTGCGGCAGGCGCGGGACGCCGGCCACGACCTGTCCCGAGTGCTCACCACCGACGACCTGGTCACCTCCGACGACGTGTTCTTCGCCGCGACCGGAATCACCGACGGCGAGCTGGCCAACGGCGTCCGCTACCGGAAGGGCACGGCGACGACGCACTCGCTCGTCATGCGTTCGCGCAGCGGCACCATCCGGCAGATCCACAGCGAGCACCAGCTCGCGAAGCTGCGCGCCTACAGCGCGATCAACTTCGACGCTCCGTCTTAACGGAGACGCCGGTCGTCCCGCGGCGGATCCGGTCAGGTCGCGGTCAGTCCTGGCGCGGCCTGGCGAAGCGGTCGCGCCACCTGCGCTTGGGGTTGCGGGCGCGCACCGACCCCAGCACCATCGTGCCGCGCACCTCGATGACCGGGCCGTCGCCGCCGGCCGCGCGCAGCCGAACGTCGCGCGAGCACATGATCGTACGGCCGGTGACGTCGACCCGGACGCCCTCTGGGACCAGCAGCCGGAGCCGGCCGCCCAGCACCTGCGCGTCGATGACGATGTGCCGCCGCTGCAGGACCGCCTCGCAAAGGTCGAGCTCGACCGTGCCGAGCACCGCGAACAGCGGCACCCGCACGGGCACGACCCAGCGCCCCGCGCGCCGTAGGGAGCCGAACAGCACGTGCACCGGCCGGTCGTCCACCAAGATCGGCTGGGTTTCGGCGGGGCTGAGGTCGGCGGTCAGCCCGATGAGCTCGCCGAGCGTCCGGGCCGCATAGGCGACGGAGATGCGCTCGGCGTGTTCGTCGGCGCTCAGCCGGCCATCGGCCAGTGCCTCGCCGAGCAAGGAGACGACCCGTTCCCTGTCGGCGTCCGACGCCCGCAGGTCCCGGACCGGGGTGGGCCGCTCGGGCGGCTGGGACCACGGCGGCCGCATCGGGAGTTCCACACATCTGACGATAGTCCTCCCAGGGCCGGAAAACCGTTCGGGGAATGTCATGGGCGGCGCCTATGGTGGCGCTATGGAGACCGTACGAACCGCCGCTCAGCCCGCCGTGCGGCCTTCGTACGGCGATGGCGCGCGGGCGATCGCGCTGCGCGGGGTGGTCAAGCGGTTCGGCGACCTCACCGCCGTCGACGGGCTCGACCTCGAGGTGCCGGCCGGCGTCTGCCTCGGCCTGCTCGGCCCCAACGGTGCCGGCAAATCGACCACGATGCGCATCCTCACCGCGCAGGCGGTGGCCGACGCCGGGGTGGTCGAGGTGCTCGGCTACCCGGTGCCGCGGCAGTCCAAGCGGGCTCGCGCCGAGATGGGCGTGGTGCCGCAGCAGGACAACCTCGACGAGGAGCTGACCGCACGCGAAAACCTCGAGGTGTTCGCCCACCTGTATCGGGTGCCGCGCGCCCTGCGCCGGGCCGCGGTCGACGACGCGCTGGTCCTCGCCCACCTCACCGAGCGGCAGCTGACCCGGGTGGGCGACCTGTCCGGCGGCATGCGGCGCCGGCTGCTGATCGCCCGGGGGCTGGTCCACAAGCCGCGGCTGGTGCTGCTCGACGAGCCGACGGTGGGGCTCGACCCGCAGGTCAGGGCCGAGCTGTGGGGGCTGATCGACATGCTCCGTTCCGGCGGCACGACGGTCTTGATGTCGACGCACTACATCGAGGAGGCCGAGCGGCTCGCCGACGACTGCGCGCTGATGTCGCGCGGCACGATCGTGGCTCGCGGCGGGCCGGCGGCGCTGGTGGCCGAGCACGCCGGCGAGCGGGTGGTGGAGCACTACGGGCCGCCGCACCGGCTGGCCGAGATCGAGCGGCTGGCGCGCGTCGCCGGGCTGCCGACCCGGCGCACCGGGCCTTCGGTGTCGATCCTGCGGGCCGAGGAGATGCCGCCGTCGCTGGCCGACGAGCTGGGTCCCGACGGCGTGGGGCGGGCAGCCAACCTCGAGGACGTCTTCGTCGTCCTCACCGGGGAGCGGGTCGAGTGAGTCTCGCTCCGGCCGCCTCGCGCGCTCGACGCGTGCTCACTCGGTCCGCTCCGGTTCCCTTTGCCGTTTCCTAGACCGTTCCTTTTCCATCGGGGGTGACCACGCGATGAGCACGGCGCATGCGGGCACCGCACAGCCCGGCGGCGCCCCGCCGGACACGCCGCCGACCGCGATGCCGTTGCGGCGGTTCGAGCTGGCCGCGCTGCGGGGCACCTGGCGGCACGAGTTCGCACTCTTCAAGCGCTACTGGCGCACGTCGTCGTTCGCCGCGATGTTCGAGCCGACGTTCATGATGCTCGCCTTCGGCTACGGGTTCGGCTCGCTGGTGTCGGTGATCGGCGGTTACCGCTACCTCGAGTTCGTCGGCACCGGCATGGTCGGCACGGCCGCCCTGTTCACCTCGGTGTTCCCGGGGATGTTCAACCCCTACATCCGGCGGGTCTTCCAGCACACCTACGACGCGATGCTGGCCACCCCGCTCGACGTGCACGAGCTGGTCACCGGCGAGGTGCTGTGGCTGGCCGCCAAGTCGTCGGTGTACGGCTGCGCCCCGGTGGTGGTGGCGATGGGGTTCGGGCTCGATCCGAGTCCCGGCATGCTCGTCATCCCGGTCATCGTGTTCGCGACGGCCATGGGGTTCGGGCTGTTCGGCATGTGGACCTCCACGGTGGTGCCGTCGATCAACTCGTTCGACTACGTGATCACCGGCGTGGTGACGCCGTTGTTCCTGGTGGCCGGCACGTTCTTCCCAGTGCAGGAGCTGCCCGGCTGGGTCCACGTGGCGGCGCAGGTCAACCCGCTGCTGCACTGCGTGGAGCTGGTGCGGCACGCCGTCTTCGGCTTCCGGCCGCTTGCCGATCTGGGGCACTTCGCGGTGCTGCTGGTGTTCGCCGCCCTGATGTGGATGATCGCCGTCCGCGGGATGCGCCGCCGCCTCATCGACTAGGGCGTGCGCCGATTCGCCGGATCCTCCCTGCACTTCAACGCCGGGAGGATGGCCGCCCGCACCCAGCGCCTGGGGCTCCGGAAAGTACTTGACGCATTGGAAAGTAGAAAGTACTTTCCATAGCGGCAAGTACTTCGCCGCCAGAAAGCAGGAGCCCATGGACCAGAAGGTGCCGAGCCCCGCCGAGGCCCTGGCCGAGATCGAGCGCACCCAGCGCGCCGCCTACAGCCGCCGGCGCATCCCGATCTGGTACGTGCCGGCGGTCGTCGGCGCGATCACGCTGCTCGGCGTCGGCACCGAGCTGCACGGCCCGGCTCGGGGCGTGACGATCGCCACGGGCGGGCTCGCCATGGCGGCGGCGGTCTACGGACTGTCCCGGAGCATGCGGGTCCGCTGGAAGGCCCGCGCCTGGACGCTCGCCGCCGGGGCCGAGTTCGGTGCGTGGGCGGTCTCCATCGGGGTCGTCATGAGCCTCACCGGGCTGATCATCGGCGCGATCCACTTCCAGCCGGTCGTGCAGCGGGTGGCCATCGGGGTGGCCGCCGCCGTCTACAGCGTCGCCACCCTGCGGTGGATCGAGCGTCGCGTGATCGCTCGTACCGCCGGGAAGGTCATCCGGTGAATCTCGACCCCGTCATCCACGCACCGGTGCGGCTCCAGATCGTGTCTTTGCTGGCCGCCGCCAACGAGGCCGAGTTCTCCTTCGTCCGCGACACCCTGGAGATCAGCGACTCGGTGCTGTCCAAGCAGGCGGCCGCGCTGGAGAACGCCGGATACGTCCACATCCGCAAGGGACACGTGGGCAAGCGCCCCCGCACTTGGCTCAAGCTCACCGACCAGGGCCGTACGGCGTTCGGCGCGTACGTCACCACGCTCCAGCAGATCGTGGGACAGCGGCTCACGACGCCGTGAAGCACGCATAGACCGCCGCCTTCGCCCGTCTTGTCGGCTTGAGCGTGGACATCGCTACCTGGCACCAATCGACCACATTTGGTCTTCCGGCCGGCCGAACTGGAGACCGTTCCTGCCCTCGGCGACCGCCGGTGACTTCACCATGCCCGATCTCATCGCCTTGTTGACCCGCGGAAAGCCGGTTCTCTACGCTGACGCGAGGCTTGTTCATGTTTCGGCGAGAGGCGAGTCGTGACGCGGGACACAGCGGAGTCGCCGGCGCGCGACCGCGCGGCGCGGCTCGCCGCCTATGCCGGGTTCGCGATCCAGGGCCTGTGTTTCGCCGTGCTGGTGACCCGGGTGCCGCAGATCCAGCGGGCCCATCACCTCGGCGACGGGGCGCTGGCGATCGTGCTGCTGCTGGTGCCGGTGATCGCGGGCGTGGGCAGCGTGCTGTCCGGCATCGTCTTCTCGCGGCATGGCAGCGCGATCGTGCTGCGCACGGCCCAGCCCGCGGTCTGCGCGTCCGCCGTGCTCATCGGGATGACGGGCGACAACGACGCCGCGCTCTACGGCGCGGTGGCGTTGTTCGGCCTGTTCGTCGGGGCCGTCGACGCGTCGATGAACGCCCAGGCCGTCGCCGTGGAGCGGCGCTACCGGGTAAGCCTGATCAACGGGTACTACGCCGTGTGGAGCGCCGCTGGGATCGTCGGCGGCCTGTGGGTGTCGCTGGCCAACAAGATCGACCTGTCGCTGTTCGCTGGCTTCGCCGTACCCGCGGCCGCGGGCCTCGCGGGCTCGCTGTGGACGGGGCGGCGGCTCTACCGCAAGCCGGAGGAAGGGTCGGCGCCGAGCGGCGCGGAGCTGAAGGCGGCGGGCAGGCTGGTGCCGTGGCGGCCGATCCTCGTCATCGGCGCGGCCATGGGGGTCATGTACCTCGCCGACGCCGCCACCTCGACCTACAGCACCAAGTACCTGCACGACGAGCTCGACAGCTCATCGGCCGTCGCCCCGCTGGCCTACGTCGCGTACCAGGTCGCGATGGTGGCGAGCCGGGCGATCGCCGACTTCGGCGTGCGGCGGTTCGGCCCGGCGCGAGTCGTACGAGCGGGCGCGATCGTGGGCCTGATCGGCCTCGCGGGCGTGGTCGCGGCACCGAACGCGGTGGTGGCCATCGGGGCATTCGCGGTCGCCGGCCTTGGCCTGTGCGTCGTGCCGCCCGTATCGTTCTCCGCCGCCGGCAAGGTCGATCCCACCGGCCTCGGGATCGCCGTGTCGCGGGTCAACGTCTTCAACTACGTGGGTTTTGTGGCCGGGGCCGCGGTGATCGGCGCGATCGCCCCGATGAGCCCCGACAACGGGCTGCGGATCGCGTTCGTCGTGCCGGCCGCGCTCACCCTGGTCATCGTGTTCGCCGCGCGCGGGTTCGAGCCGGCGGCCGCCGCCGCCCCGGCCGACCCGGATGGCGCGGCCCGCCAGGTGCGGCAGCGGCTGTAACGAGCCGGCCCCCTGCCCCTGGTCCGACAGCGCCCGGCCCAGCCGCACCACGGCCTCGGCCAACATGCCGCCGTTCAGCCGTCCGTATCCGAGGACAAGCGCCGGCCTGGGCGGTGTCGCCATCCACAGCTCGGCGGCCCCCTCGACGGCCACCCCGAGCCGCGCGGCCGCCTGGACGACGTCCCCCTCCGCGTACCGGGGCGGCAGCTCGACGTACAGGTGCAGGCCCGCTGACACCCCCCGCACGGTCACGCCCGGCAGGTGCGTGCGCAGCGCGCCGGCCAGCAGGTCGCGCCGGGCCCGGTAGCGGCGGCGCATGACGCGCAGGTGCCGGTCGTAGGCCCCCGAGCCGATGAGATGCGCGAGGACCTGCTGTTCGATCACCTGGCCGCCGAGGTCGGTGCGGGCGCGATAATCCCGTACGCGTTCGGCCAGTTCGGCCGGCGCGACCACCCAGCCGAGGCGCAGTCCCGGCGCCAGCGACTTGCTCACCGATCCGGCCAACACCACCCGGGCGGGATCGATGCCCTGCAGGCAGCCGATGGGGTCCCGGTCATAGCGGAACTCGGCGTCGTAGTCATCTTCGATCACAAGCCCGTCGACGTCGCGGGCCCAGCCGATGAGCGCGGACCTGCGGTGCGGCGCCAGCACGACCCCCGTCGGGTACTGGTGGGCGGGGGTCACCAGGACCGCCCTGGCCGCGGTCTTGGCGAGGGCCGCGACGTCGATACCGTCGGCGTCGACGGGGACGGGCACGATGTCGATTCCGGCGCCGCGCAGCAGCGGCACCTGGCGCGCGCTGGCCGGGTCCTCGACGGCGAGCACGCGGTGCCCGGACTCGGCGAGCAGCCGGACCATGATCGACAGGCCGTGCGCGACGCCGTTCGTCACGACGATCCCGTCGGGCGACGCGTTGGCCGCCCGCACCCTGCCCAGATAGGCGGCCAGTTCCGCGCGCAGGCCACTCATCCCGGCCGGGTCGGGATAGGTCAGGTCGGCGTTCGGCATCGTCCGCAGCACCTGCCGGACCGCGGCGAGCCATCGGTCGCGCGGGAACGCCGCGAGGTCGGGCACCCCGGGACGCAGGTCATACGGCAGGTCCGGATCCGGCGCGGGCCAGGGCGGCCGCGGCCGCGGCGACGGGCGGTCCGGAGTCGCCAGCGGGGCCACCCTGGTGCCCTCGCCGCGGTGCGCGACGAGGAAGCCCTCGGCGATGAGCTGCTCGTACGCGGTGACGACGACGCCGCGCGAGACGATGAGCTCCTGGGCGAGATCGCGGCTGGACGGCAACCTCGTGCCGGCCGCCAGCCGCCCGGCCCGGATGGCCGCGCGCAACTCGGCGGCGATCTGGTCGGAGAGCCGGCCCGCCGACCGGTCGAAATGGAGATGGAGGTCGGTCATGACTCCGTGTTCGTCAGCCCCCAAGCCCCCCTTGGTTGGTGAACTTACCAGTTAGCGATCAACGGCAATGCAACATTTGGTCTCCGATATGGCGAGGTGATTGGCCCTGTGCCATGAACCACGTTCATCCCTAACGTCCGGAGCGTGAACAGCTCCGATGGTCCGCGCGGTGCCGCCGGCGCCGCCGCGGCGATGTGCTGCGTCGGCACGCTGGCGGCGGTCTCCGCGACGCTCCGCGACTACCCGGTCTTCGGCGGCCAGGCGCTGCGCTACGCGGTCGCGGCGGCGATCCTGTTCAGCGCCGACGCGATCGGCGCCCGTCTCCTCGGATCCCGTAGGCCCGCCCCGCCCGCGACCAGGCGGTGGTTCCCGCGCGGACGACGCGAGTGGGCGCTGCTGGCGGCGCTGGCCGCGACGGGGCTCGCGGGGTTCAACGTGTGCGTCATCCTGGCGACCGGCTACGCGGGGCCGGCCACCGTGGGCACCGTGATCGCCACGGTGCCGATCCTGCTGGCGCTCATCGCGCCGCTGCTGGCGCGTCGCCGGCCGCGGCCGCTGCTCGTGGCCGGGGCTGCGGTGGTCGCGACGGGCGCCGCCGTCACCAACGGCCTCGGCGGCGGCAGCGGTCCCGGCCTGCTGCTGTCGCTCGGGGCGCTGGCCGGCGAGGTGTGCTTCTCCTTGCTCGCCGTGCCGCTGCTGCCGGTGCTCGGCCCGGTCCGCGTCTCCGCCTACTCGGCCGCCCTGGCCGCGCCCATGCTCTTCGCGACGGGGCTGATCGTGGACGGCCGGGACGTCCTGCGGATGCCGACCGCCGGCGAGGCCGCCGGGCTGGCCTACTTGGGGGTGTTCGTCACCACGGTCGCGTTCTTCCTGTGGTACGACGCGCTCGGCCGGCTCGGCGCGGATCGCGCGGGCCTGTTCGCCGGTCTGATCCCGGTGAGCGCCGTCATCACCACCATGGCGCTGGGCCTCGGCCGGCCCGGGACCGCCGATCTCGTCGGCGCGGCCCTCGTCGCCGCCGGCGTGGTCGTCGGCCTGCGTCCCCCGCCTGCCCCTCGGCCGGCTCCCGCCGTGCGGGTGCGGGTCCCCCGGCCCGTCCGGCCCGGTGGGCGCCTTTAGCATTGGGTCATCCCAGCCGGATCGTCGCCAGAGGATGGCCGCATGTCCGAGTTCGCCTTCACCGAACTGCTCCCCGTGGGACCCGACGAGACCGACTACCGGCTGCTGACCACCGATGGGCTGAGCACCTTCACGGCGGGCGGACGTACGTTCCTCGAGATCGACCCCGAGGTGCTGCGGATGCTGACGGAGACGGCCGTCCGCGACATCTCCCACCAGCTGCGGCCCGCGCACCTTCGCCAGCTGCGCCGGATCCTGGACGATCCCGAGGCGTCCCCCAACGACAGGTTCGTCGCGCTCGACCTGCTCAAGAACGCCAACATCGCCGCCGCGGGCGTGCTGCCCATGTGCCAGGACACCGGTACCGCGATCGCCATGGGCAAGCGGGGCCAGCACGTGCTGACGGCCGGGGCGGACGAGGAGGCGATCGCCCACGGCGTCTTCGACGCCTACACACGGCTCAACCTGCGCTACTCGCAGATGGCGCCCGTGACGACGTGGGAGGAGAAGAACACCGGTTCGAATCTCCCGGCACAGATCGAGCTCTACGCCGACACCGCGCCCGGCCACGAGAACACCTACAAGTTCCTCTTCATGGCCAAGGGCGGGGGCAGCGCCAACAAGTCCTTCCTCTACCAGGAGACCAAGGCCGTACTGA
>DASTYC010000022.1:0-94646 GCA_035765195.1 Streptosporangiaceae bacterium | reverse complement strand
GAACACGAAGACCACGAAATGATGCGCTTCTTCCGCGTCGGCTAACCCCAACACCACCACCTCAACCCTGACCACAACCAACAACGCGGCCATCCCGTACGGGCACAGCTTCCCAACCAAGCGCGCCCGTACGGGATGCCGTTTTTGTACCCCCGCCGCCCACCGCCAAGGTGTCATATCAAACGCGGGGCGCCGCGGACCGCTCCGCTCCTACGCGTGGCAAGCCCGGCCCCGGCCACGCAGGCAGCTCATCAACCCGGGCGTCGCCGCCCGTCAGCAAGGTCTCGTGTCGTACGGAGGGGTGCCGCCGGCCACGCTCAGCGCCGCCGCGGTTTCCGCCTCAGGGAGTCCGTGTGCCGGTGGCGCCGCCGGCTCCTTGACCGGAGGGCGCCGCGACGCGGAGACCCGAATCCGTCCCGGGCGCCGGGGCGGGTCGCTCGACGGAAGCGGTGGTCCCGCGCTCGGTGTGCAGCAGGATCGTGTCGGGTGAGGCGCTGCGCGACAGCGCGACGCCGATCGCGACCGCGCCGACCATCACGACGATCTCCGCCGCGGCGAGCTGGACGAACGCCCGACGCGGACGGCCGCCCTCGCCGGTGCGGATGCGCCGCACCGTGTGCCGGCGGTGCCACCAGCCGAGGATGCCTAGGGTGATCAGCGCCGCCACCTTGAGCGTCACCACCACGCCGTACCGGGTCTCCCACACCGCGGACACCGCCCCGAGCAGCTCCCAGGCGGCGACGACGCCGCTGGCCGCCACCGTGGCGTAACAGCCCAGGGCGATGGAGCTGAAACGCGGAACGGCGACGGCCAGCAGCGCCGGCTCCCCTCGCACGTGCGTCAAGAGGGCGAGCAGGCCGCCCACCCACAGCGACATGGCGATGACGTGCACGATCAAGCTGTACTTGAGCGCCGTGCTGTGCGATGCGTGCCCCTGAAGCGCCATTGGCACGATGTTGTAGACGGCCAAGGGCAACAGCAGCAGCGCGCCCCGGCGGGTCTGGGTGATGGCCAGCGCCGCCGCGATCACCAACGCCAAGGCGGTGGTGGAGACGTAGTCGGCCGCATCAGGAAATGTCCTGACGGTGTCGGTGAAAAGCTTGGTGAACGGCAGGTCCGTCACCGGCCGCGCGACTACGTCCGACCAGCTGAATATCAGCAGCGCGGCGGTCGCGACGCTCCACACCAGCGCCAGCCGGCTCGCGGTCCGCAGACAACGCCGCGCCGTGGCGGTCGGCTCACCATCATGCTCAGGCAGCAGAAGGCAGGCCAGCAACAGGCCGATGACGCCGATCGACGCCACGTCCATCACGAGCTTCGAGGCCGGCAGCCCCCATCCGGTGAAGTTGCCCGTACCGCCGATCGCCAGCCCGTTGATCTGGGACTCGGTGAGGTTGCCGCCCAGCCACATGCCGAGGGCCAGCGCGCCGATGCCCGTTATCGCCGTCGCCGCGCCGAACACCACGACCCGTCTCCGCCGCGAGGACGGAACGTCGATGGTGCGCTGCTGAACCGAGAAACGAGAACTAGTCGAGGTCACGAGTCGCCCTCCTGCCGAACAGCACCGCACCGGACAGCAAGATCACCGCGAGCGCGCCCCCCAACCACGGCGCCCAGCTCGGCGCGTTGTTCACCGAGCTAGAGGACACGGCGACGAGCGGGGCGGGCTGCACGGCCTCGGCGCCGCCCTCGGCCGGGCCGGGCTTGGTCAGCGTGAACCGCATCCCGCCGGACAGCGGGTGCCCGTCGTAGGCGACGACGCGGAACTCGACCCGGTATTCGCCGGCCGGGCCCAGCGGCTTCAGCGGCTGGGTCACCTTGTCGTCGGTGATCTGGGGTGCGCCCGCCTGGTACGCGCGGCCATCGGGACCCTCCACGACGATGCGGGACCCGACGCTGATCATCGGAGAGGTGAACTCCAACAGCAGCCGGCTGGGGGCCACGCCGATCTTGCCGCCGTCCTTCGGGCTGCTCGCCTTCAGGGCCGTGTGCGCGGCCGCGGTGGGCGCCACCGAGGCGACGAGGAAGGCGGCACTGATGATCGTGCCGGCGATCATACGGACCGAGCCTGCCGGTCGGACTATGCCGTACGGCACCGGTGCACCTCCTCTCGACCTGCCGCGGCCGGCGGGCGCCGCGACGCAGGTTCATTGGTCAATTCCGTTGGGCGGCCCATATGACGAGGCTCGTATCCGAACGAGACGCGGCGGTCGCCCGTGCCCTCGCCCCCAGGGTCGTTTCGACGATCAAGACCGCGCCGGGGGTTGCTCCGCGCCGGCCGTACCCTGTGACTGGAGGCCGGGGACGAGCCGACCCATTTGCGTGCGCCCCCGGCCTCCTGCTCACGTCGCCGCCGGGTGGCCAAGCCGGAGGCGCTGCTCTCGGGATAAGAACACCGGACTGGCTGAGCCGCGGGCCGCTGGATTCGAAGAAATCGAGCTCAGGGCAAATGGGGCACGGCTTCGCCATGGACACGCCTGTCCTTGCACTGGGCAAAGTTGTTGCTGGCTATGGTGTGACCTTGCTGAACCATAGTCAATAGTGGGATTAGAGCAAAAATCCCTTAAGGGTGTGCGGTCGAGTTTGTGCCGGAGTATCGGCCCCGAGCGGAGCGGGATTTGGTCGCTTCCTCGTTACCCGAATCAGTGGCAGAGCGCCGCTTGGAGCATCCTTAGCGTAAGGATGCGCATCTGACCGACCAATACATCAGATCGCGTCGTTAAGCAAGACTATTACCGGCCGCAAGCGACATTGTTCAGGTCGGCGGATGACGGATGCGCCGCCTCGCGCGGAGCGCGGACGGCAGGCCTGCCCGCCTCGGCGAGGCGCGGCGCGGCGGCGGCGTTCCCGCCGACCGTCACGAGCTTCGTCTCACCGGCGCCGGCCAATCCTGATGCATCCGAAAACTTGACAGTTTCCACCCGTTCCGAGTTGCCATGGTCGCCGTCGCGCCCAACCCAATCCTTGGCGTCTTCGGCCACCGTCCGCCAAGTCGTTTCGCCTTCAGAAAAATGGGCCTTAGTGGGCGGTGCTCTCCGGTGTTCGGGACTCCTCAAGCGCCCAGGCACATACATGGTCGGCGGTCGCGGTGACCGAGGATCGTGTCGTATCGAGCAGGCGCATCGGCGGATTCATCGAGGCCGCCTCGGCGCGGATCCAGTCGTTGAACTCGAGCGTTTCGGTGATCCGCGGTTCGGACCATTCGCGCCACGCCGGGCGGCGCCGCAACCGCTCGGCGAGCACGTGCGGATCGCACGTCAACGCCAGATAGCGGATCTCGGTGAACAGCGCACGCTCCGGCAGCGGCTCGAACTCCGGCGGCACCACGGTGCCGCACAACAGCACGGGCCGGCCGCTTTGGTGGATCATCGCGGCCATCCGCAGCCAGGCCAGCCGGAACCAGTGGGGATCGTCCAGACCCGACTGCCACAGCACGTCCTGCTCCAAGACGACGAAGCGGTCGCCGAGTCGCTCGAGGAGCAGTTGGGTGACCGTCGACTTACCGGTGCCGCTGGCGCCGGTGAGGGCCCACAGCGGCAGCCGGCGAATCGGCTGCCGGTGACCGCAGACCTCGCAGACCACCGCCGCCGCGGGATCGACGACGACGTCGGGCGCGCTGGTGCGCGCCCCACAGCCCCCGCAGATCAGCGGGTTGACCGCGCCGGTCAGTCGAACAGCTCCTCGAGGAAGCTCCGCTTGCGGCGCTGACCGCCGTACGGACGCGGCGAGTCGCTGTGCCGCCCGCCGTACGGGCGCGGCGAGTCCCTGTGGTGTCCGCCGCCGAAAGGCGCCGGCGAGTCGCGGTGTCCCCCGTACGGACGGGGCGAGTCAGAGTAGTGACCTCCCCCGTACGCGGGGACTCCCCCGTAATGGTGCTGCTCGGCGTTGACGATTTGTTCGAGCTCACCTCGGTCGAGGAAAATCCCACGGCAATTTTCACATTGGTCGATGTGCACGCCGTGGCGGTCAAATGTCATCATGCGGCCTTGGCACTTAGGGCAAGTCACACCGTCAGCATAGTTGAGGTCGCGGCCGGCGACACCGAATCGGCGTGAGTCGCACGCGATTATTATCCTCTGGCCACAGTCTTCGCGAGATATGCGGACAGCAAGACATCTGCCCGCGTTCGCGGTATCCGCCGTCATACCGCCGCGGACAGTACGTACCACGGGCCGATCGCCCGACGCCGGCGTCAGGCCAGGTGCGTGCCGAACCAGTCGAGGACCTTCTGATAGGCCTGCGCGGCGGCTGTGGGGTTGTAGCGCGGACCGGTGTCGTTGAAGAACGCGTGGTTCGCGCCCTTGTAGGTGACGATTTCGTGCGTCAGCCCCGCGCGCCGCAGCGCCGCCGTGGCGGCCTCCCTGGTGGAGGTGACCCGCTGGTCGAGCTCGGCGTAGACGCCGAGCACGGCCGCCTTCGATCCCCTGAAGTCCGCGTTGTCGGGAAGCGGGCCGTAGAACGGCGCCGCGGCGGCCAGCCGAGGCTCCTTCGATGCGAGCAACAGCCAGGTCATGCCGCCGCCGAAGCAGAACCCGATCGCGCCGATCTTCACGTCCGGCTCCCTGCGGGCCACCTCTGCGACGCCGGCCTTCAGATCGGCCGCGAGCCGTTCCTGAGGCGCCTTCGAGATCGCGGCCATGGCCTCCGCGTCGCCGCCCACCGCCTCCGTGCCGCCCTCCTCGGACAGCAGATCGATCGCGAGCGAGGAGTACCCGGCCGCCGCGAAACGGCCGGCGACCGAGCGAATATGGTCGTTGAGGCCGCGGTTTTCGTGGATGACCAGCAGCCCGCCCTTCGGCTCCGGAGCCGCCGCCCACGCGCCGCGCAGCGACCGCCCCCGCGGCCCCGAAAAGGTGATCGGCTGGGTGGCGATCTGAGGCGCCGCGGACGACGATGTGGTCTGCGGGGCGGAGGTCGTGGGGGCGGACGCGGCCGGCGTGTCTTCATCGCCGCCGCACGCGGCGAGCAGCGCCGACGCGGCGGGCAGCCCGAGCCCGAGCATCGACAGGCGGCGCAGCGCCTCCCGGCGCCCGAGCAGTCCCTCCGCGTGGTCGAACGCGATCTCTTCGGCGAGATAGCGATGGAAAGCCTCCACGGACACGCCTCCCTGATCGGGTACGGCGCCGACGCTAGGCGTCCGGCGCGAAAACCCGGATAAAACGAGAGACCTCGCCGGTCAACCGCGTTGGGCCCCGGCGGGGCCCGAGCGGCCGGCGAGGGTGCGGCCCTTCCAGACGCCGCCGCGGCCGGTGTAATAGCGGCGGGCCGAATCGAGGGTCATGGCCGTATACAGCACCGCCACCATCGGCAGCCCCGCGGCGCGCAGCACCGACAGCCGGTAGAAGCGCAGGATGGGCACGTACGTGCCCGCCATGATCGCCCACGCGCCGAACCCGACGGCGGCGACCGGCCCCGCGGCGGCCGAGCCGCCGAGGGCCAGGCCAATGGCCCCGGCGGCCGCCGCGACCGGCGGCGCCACGAACAGCAGCGCCAGGCCCAGCACGGTGCCGGCCAGCAGCGGCGCCGAGTACCGCAACTGGGTGTAGGCGCTGCGCGCCACCATGGTCCACAGGTCGGCCAGCCGCGGATAGGGCCGCAGGCTGACCACATCGCGGCTCAGATCGAGCCGGCACCGCCCGCCGTGCCGCTTGACCAGCCGGCCGAGCGCGACGTCGTCGATGAGCGCGCCGCGGATCGCCGCCGGCCCGCCCGCCGCGGCCAGCGTGCTCGCGCGCACCAGCATGCAACCGCCGGCGGCGGCCGCGGTCCGCGATCCCGGTCGCCCCACGCGGCGAAACGGGTACAGCAGCGCGAAGAAGTACACGAACGCGGGCACGATCGCCCGCTCCCAGGCGGTACGGGTCCGCAGCGTCGCCATCTGCGAGACCAGGTCGTACCCCTCACCGGCCGCCGCCCTCACCAGGCGCGTCAGCGTGCCGGGCGCGTAGGCGATGTCGGCGTCGGTGAACAACAAGAAGGCGGGCTCGCCGGCCGCCCGCACCCCCGCGGCCATCGCCCACACCTTTCCGGCCCACCCCTCCGGACGCTCCCCCGCCCGCACGACGCACAGCTCGGTCTCCGCATCGCGCCCCAGCCGCTCGGCCACCGCCGCCGTACCGTCCGCACTGCCGTCGTCGACCACGACCACCCGGAACCGGCCCGGGTACTCCTGTCCGAGCAGACTCGGCAGGGTCCGCGGAAGCAGCGCGGCCTCGTCGCGCGCCGGCACCACCGCCACGACCTCCGGCCACTCCGGCGGACCGGTCTCCGCGCGCAGTCCGGGCCCGGTGCGCCAGAACCACCCATGTGCGAACGCGAGATAGATCCATCCCGCCAACGCCGGCGCCGCCGCGAACCCCAGAGCCACCACGAGACACAGCCTCGCAGCGTCCACGCCGCCCCGTCGACCTCTTCCGGGCCGCCGGGGGCTCGGGCCTACACTGAGGCGCGTCGCCGACCGCAGCGCCCTTTCGGGAGTCCCCCTTGTCACGGTCACGCCGCGTTTCGCTTCCCCCTGCCATGGCCGCGGTGCTGGCCGTGGCCGTTCTCGCCGCGGCGTGCGGCGGCGAGGCCGACCCCGGGACGGCCACCGGGTCGCCGGGCTCGTCCGCGGCCGCGGGAGGCACGGCCGGCGCGACGAACACGCCGGGCGCCGGCGGGAGCGGCCCGGCGTCGTCCGCGGCCGCGCCGACGCCGGCGGCCGACGTCGTCGAGATCCGGGTGACCGTCGCCGGCGGAAAGGTGAGCCCCCGGCCCACGGTGCGCCGGGTCCGGTCGGGGCAGACCGTGCGGCTGACCGTGACCGCGGACGAGGCCGACGAGGTGCACGTCCATGGCTATGAGCGGACGCTGAAGCTGACGCCGGGCAGACCGGCGACCCTGGAGTTCCGCGCCGGCCAGGCCGGCCGGTTCGAGGTCGAGACCCACGAGTCGAGCCTGCAGCTGCTGCAGCTGCAAGTGTCATGACCGCGTACACGGGCGGGTCGGGCGTGCTGGCCCACGGGGTCGGCGGCCGGCAGGACCTCCCGATCCCGTTGAGTTTCCTGCTGGTCGGAGCGGGCCTGGCGGTGGTGGTCTCGTTCGTCACGCTGGGCGTGTTGTGGCGGTCGGCGCGGTTCCGGTCGGAGGAGGGCCGGGCGATCCCCGCCCCGCTGCAACGGCTGGCCGACCATCGCGCGACTCGCGCGGCATTGAGGCTGGCCGGCCTCCTCGTCGCGGTGGCGACCTTCTACGCCGCGGCGTTCGGCCCGCCGGCCGCGGCCAACCCGGCACCGTGGACGATCTACATCCTCTTCTGGGTGGGCCTCGTCCCGTTGTCCCTGCTGTTCGGGCCGGTGTGGAAGCTGCTCAACCCGCTGCGCACGATCTACCGCGCGATCGCGCTGCCGACCGGCGGCACCCCGCTGCTGCGCCTGTCCCCCCGGATCGGTTACTGGCCGGCGGCGGCCGGGCTGTTCGCCTTCACTTGGCTGGAGCTCGTGGCGCCCGACCCGGACGAGGCCGTCACGCTCATCGTCTGGTTCGCGGTCTATTCCATGGCGATGCTGGTGGGAGCCGCGCTGTACGGCGAGGGGTGGTTCGACCGCGGCGACGCCTTCGAGGTCTATTCGGGCCTCATCGGCAGGCTGGCGCCGCTGGGCCGCCGTCGTGACGGGCGGCTGGCTCTGCGCAACCCGTTCAAGGGGCTCGCCGCCACGCCGGAGGGCGCCGGGCTGGTCGCGGTGGTGTGCGTGATGCTGGGGTCCACCGCCTACGACGGGTTCTCCCGCACCGTCTTCTGGGTCAACCTGCAACAGTCCGGGCCGCTCCCGCGAACGCTCACCGGGACGCTCGGCCTGGCCGCGTTCGTCTTGTTCGTCGCCCTCACCTACCGGCTGGCCACCTGGCAGGCGGGCCCGGGCACGCTGGCGCACTCGCTGATCCCGATCGCGGTCGGCTACCTGATCGCGCACTACTTCTCGCTGCTGGTGTTCGGCGGCCAGCAGGCGGCGATCATCTGGTCTGACCCGCTCGACAACGGCGCGAACCTGTTCGGCACCGCCACGCTGACCGTCGATTACAGTCTGCTCGGCGTGACCGCGATCGCCGTCATCCGAGCCGGCGCGGTGGTGGCCGGCCACATCGGCGGCGTGTTCGCCGCCCACGATCGCGCCATCGCCGTGCTGCCGCGCGACAGGGCGCTGACCGGGCAGCTTCCGCTGCTCGCCCTCATGGTCGGTTACACCGTCGGCGGGCTCACCCTGCTGTTCGCCGACTGAGACCGAGCCGCCGCGGGGTGGCCGGCGAGGTAGGCGGCGAAGCGCTCATCGACCTGCTCGGCGGTGAGGCCGAAGTCCGACAGCGTGTAGTGGTGTGCCGGCCGCCCCGGCCCCGAGCGGCTCTCCTCGTGCAGCCGCGCCATGGCCGCGCGCGCCGCCTCGGCCAACGGCAGCCCGAAATGGGCGTAGATCGCCTCGACCGTGCCGAGGGGGTCGCGGACGAAGTCGTCGTAGTCGACGTCGAAGAACCGCGCCGGGTCGTGCTCGGCGCGCTCGGCGCGGAACCGCTCGAGGCCGCGGCTCCACAGCTCGAGTTGGTCCCGCCCGATCACCGCGCCGGTGAACGTCTGCGACCAGCCCGCTGTCGCCTGCGCGGCGAGGCTGCACATCGACGCCATCGCGATCCGGGGCGAGCGGTGGGTCTGGATGACGAGCGCGTCGGGGTAGACCGTCAGCAGCGCGTCGAGCGCGAACAGGTGGCTCGGGTTCTTCAGCACCCAGCGCCGCCCGGCGTCGGGCAGCCCGATCAGCCGCAGGTTGCGCCGGTGCCGCCGGTAGGCCGGCGTCCAGTCCTGCGCGGCCAGCCAGGCGGAGTACGTGGGCAGGTGGGCGAGGCATTCGAACGAGACCGACCGCATCGACTGGCGCAGCAACTGCCAGCACTCCTCGACCATGCCGGCCGACATGTAGTGCACGCCCATGAACTCGGGATGCTCGATGTGATGCCGCTCGTAGCCGGACTGGATGGCCTGGAACACCGGGTCCGCCGCCCACGTCTCGCGGGGCGGGCGCGGCTGCGGCACCTCGGCCAGCCAGGCCTCCAGCCCCTGGTGGGCGGGGTCGGCCGTGAGCAGGCGATGCAGCGCGGTCGTCCCGGTGCGCGGCAGGCCGGTGACGAAGATGGGCCGTTCGATGCGCACCTCGGCGTATTCGGGATGGCGCCGCCACGCCGCCTCCGACAGCAGCCGCGCCGCCAGCGCGCCGCGCACGAAGGCGCGCGCCGCCTTGTTGCCGACCGGGGTGAGCGCCGCCTCCCGGGCGTAGGAGTCCAGCAGCACCTCGAGGCCGTCGACGTACGGGTCGTCGCCGAAGTCGCTCAGGCCGGTCAGCCTGGCGGCCGACGCGTGCAGGTCATCGACCGTGCCGACATTGTCGCGTCCAGTGGCCATCGGGTGCCCGCCCTCCCGGTCATCGGTCAGTGGTGCCGTCAGTGCTGCCGTCAGTGGTGCCACTCGCCGCCGTTGACGTCGAGGCACTGCCCGGTCACCGCGCGCGCGAGCGGCGAGAGCATGAAGACGACGGCGTCGGCGATCTCGTCGGGTTCGGGGAGCTTGCGCAGGTCGATCGTGGCGGCGGTCTCGTCGTAGAC
This sequence comes from Streptosporangiaceae bacterium, assembly GCA_035765195.1. Taxonomy (GTDB): domain Bacteria; phylum Actinomycetota; class Actinomycetes; order Streptosporangiales; family Streptosporangiaceae; genus CALAED01. Next base: position 85,019 of record DASTYC010000022.1, on the reverse strand, counting down.
CTGCCGCGCCGAGACGCCCCGCTCCCGCGCGAGGTAGTCGAAGTACCACTTCAGGCTGTCGGCCCAGATGTATCCGGGTGCGACGGTGTTGACCCGTACGCCCTGCGGGCCGAGCTCGGTGGACAGGCTCTGCGCGAGAGCGAGCAGAGCGGCCTTGGACATCTTGTACGCGCCGAAGGTGCGGCGCGAATGCCGCAGCACGGCCGAGTTGATCATGACGACGGAGCCGCCGTGCGCGGCGAGCGCCGGGGCGAACAGCCGGGTGAGCCGCAGCGCCGCGAGCACATTGGTCTCGAAGGCGGCACGGACCGCTTCGAGGTCGACCTCGGCCAGGTCGGTCAGCGGCGGAATCGCGAAGGCGTTGTTGACGAGCCCGTCGATCCGGCCGAACGAATCCAGCGTCGTGTCGACCAGCCGCCGACAGGCCGCCTCGTCGGTGATATCGGTCTCCACCGTTACCGCGCGGCGGCCGCGTCGCGTCACCTCCTCGGCCACCTCGGCCAGCCGCGACCCGGTGCGCGCGGCGAGGACGACGTCGGCGCCGGACTCGGCGCACCGCACCGCGAGCCCGCGGCCCAGGCCCGGCCCCACCCCGGAGATGACGACGACCTCGTTGTCCAGCAGCATCAGCCCAGCATCCTTTGGGCGACGGCGATCTGGCGGGCGGCGATCCGCGCGGCCCACTCCCGGGGGGTCACGCGCTGCCGGTCGTGGTAGGCGAGCCGCGGCAGCTCGCCGAAGTCCAGCACCTCGACCTCGGGACCGTCTTTCGGTTCGAGCTCCCGCCCGAGCCGCTGCCAGCGGATCTGCAGGTAGCCGCGGCGATGCCCGGTGCGTTCGATCCAGTTGGCCAGCCCTGGATCGCGCTCGCTCACCACATAGCGGATCTTGCCGTCGGGGTCCACGCGCGCCTGGCCGGCGGTCAGGCTCGTCTGGTGGTTGATGTAGTCGAGCGAGATGTACCACATGCTGCCGAGCTGGAAGCCCTGGTACGGAGCGTCCTCCCGCGCGGCGGCCGGCACCGTCACCACCAGGACCTGGTCGTCGTCGAGGTCATAGTGGCCGACCGAGGAGTACTGCGTCGCCAGGCCGCCCGGTGTGGGCCGCGGCTCGGTCATCGTGTTGACCGGCAGGTCGAGATAGTGCCACTCCGGGAAGGCGAGGAACGTCCGCAGCCGCGAGAGCAGCATCCTGCCCGCCACGTCGTACCGTTTGGCCATCCGCTCCGGCGCCGCCGGCGGCGGCGCGGTCCCGAGCGTGTCGGCGCGGTGAATGCGGATCTCGCCGGGCCGCTCGGCCGCCCAGTCGCTGAAGACCTCGCGGACCAGCAGCATCGCCGAGCCCGGCCCGAGCGTGAAGTAGTTCGGGCCCGAGTCCGCCCGCCGCGCGGGGCCGAAGCGCAGCTCGTACGTCCCGTCCGCGGCGATCTCGATGTCGCGATCGTCGAACGCCGCCAGGCTGTCGGGTGACCGGGCCGGCGTGTAGTCGCCGTTCAGCACCTGGAAGCTCAGGTCGGCGGTGGTGCCGCGGCGGCCGGTGACGACGTATTCGGCGTCGTCGCGGATGTAGGCGTGGAAGTACAGGGCGTCGGGGTTGTCCAGGCCCAGCTTGGTGTACGGACCGGTCGACGTCGCGAAGTAAGGGAAGTCGCGTTCATAGGCCCAGGCCATGTGCAGCGACGCCTTGATGCTGCCGGCGAGGTATTCGAGCCCCTCGGCGAGGTCCTGCTCGGTCCGCACGTGCGGCGCCGTCCGGATGATCTGTTCGGCCTCGGCTATCGCCCGGGCGAATGACTGGGTGGCCACAAGACTCCCGAGACTAGAACGTGTTCTAACGACGGTCAAATGGCGGGCGTCGCCCAGCGGTTCGCGATGAGGTTCAGGCTGGGCAGGTCGTCGAGCGACACGGTGAACTCATACGTCCGCTCGTAACCGGTGCCGCTGATCCGCCACCGCCCGTCGGCGCAGCGCCGGTACGTGTCCTCGTAGAACGCCGAACCCCGGATCAGCACGCGGAAGTCCGTGGCGATGATGGTGTCGTCGAAGCACCAGGTGCCGCTGGCGCCGTCGCCGTCGCCGTCGATCTCGATCTCCGGATGCCCGGCGAAGTGCGTCGTGATCACACCGGGCCCCAGGTTGGCGCGCATGTAATCGACGATGGCGGCGCGCCCCTCCAGGCGGAGCGGATCGCCGAACACCCGCGTGCCGTACACCGCGACCGCGTCTTCGGTCAGCGTGTCGGCGAGGTCGTCCCACAGCTTGAGGTCCACGCAGCGCAGGTAGCGGTACTTCGTCTGGCGGATCTCCTCCAGCGCGATCAGGTCCATGCGCCCCAGCATGCTCGCCCCGGCCGCCCATGACAAGAACGTGTTCTATCTACATCGCGGACTTCAGTCGCCGGAGAGCGGCGGCGGTCCGGAGCGGCGGACGTCGCCGCGGGTGGTGACGACGAACACCTGCCAGTTGTAATACGCGTAGAACGCCCGGGGGTCGCGCCTGATCTGGCGGGCGTGGCGGAGCACGGCGTCGACGTAGCGGCGATCGGGGTTGTAGGCGTGCACTGCCCGCGGATAGTCGCGCGGCGCGCCCGAGGCGTGCAGGTAGTTGGCCGCGCCCAGCACCGAGTCGCGCGGATCACGGATGTCTCCGCCCAGACCGTAGGCCTTCCAGGTCGCCGGCAGGAACTGCATCGGGCCCTGCGCGCCGGCCGAACTCGACGACTTCACCCGGCCGAACTTGGTCTCCACGAACATCACCGCGGCCAGTACCTGCCAGGAGACGTCGAAGCGGCGCCCGGCCCGTTGGAAGTAGCCGAGCAGCACCCCCGCGGGCAGCGGCCGCTGGGTGCGGACGACGTCCGGCGTGCGCACCGGGCGGGTCAGCGAGAGCAGGTCGCGGATGGCCGTCACGTTGTCGTCGACCTGGGCGGCCAGCGGCCGGCGCAGCTTGGCCATCGTCCGGCGGGCCAGCGCCGGATGGCGGGCCAGGAATCGGTAGACGCGCTGCTGGTAGAGGGCCAGGAGCACAACGGTCCTGGGCGGCTCGCCGCGTGCCGGGTCGCCGTCGTCTCGCCAGGCGTCGACGGCCTGGTCGAGCGCGACGTCGGTCCGCGTCAAGGCGTCCGCGGCCCAGGCGGCGTCGCCCCGGATCGGCGCGTCCGGGGCGGGCGCGGCCGGCGCGCTTGGCGGGGTCGCCGTGGTCGCCGTGGTCGCCCCGCCCGGCGGCGCGCCGGACGTGGTGGACGTGGTGGCGGGGTCCGGGGAGCCCGTGCAGCCCGCGGCCGCGGCCAGGGCGATGGTCATCGCGCCGCAGACCGCCCGATGCGACCACCGCCGGGCTCGGAGAGCCGAAGAGGACATGTGTCGAGAGGCTACGCGGTCGGGCCGTCGCCCCCCAACGGGCATGCGACGTGGGAACCGCATGGAGCCGCGCTGGAAGGAGTTGCCATTTCTTTGCTCGCATGACTTTCCGAATAATCGGCGACAAAGAGCCGTTCCAAGATTTTGGCGCACAGAGCAGCCGCACGGCGTTCGCCTGGCAAATTGCGCGTCAATGCGGCGGCCGCCGGGCTCTCCACGGACACTCGCCGGGCGACCGACGAGCTCACCGCCTGTTGCCGGCGTAGTCGAGCCCGGCACCGGCCGTGAAATCATCATTCGAGACCTTCCGTCCGGCACGGCAATGGCTAAGGTGAGGCAGCGAAGGCAACACCGTGTTGCCGCCGCACACAGAAACCAGCCACCATGAGCGACCCTCTTTCTCCGGACTCACCCGCCGACCGGTCTTCTGGCGCGATCGATCGCAGCCGCCCGCACTCGGCACGCGTGTGGAACTACTTGCTGGGCGGCAAGGACAACTACCCCGTCGACCGCGTGATCGGCGACAAGATCATTGAAGCGTTCCCCGGCATCGCCCACATCGCGCGCGCCCAGCGTTACTTCCTCGCCCGCGCCGTTCGTTTCCTCGCCGGCGAGGTCGGGATCCGGCAGTTCCTCGACGTCGGCACCGGCCTGCCCACCGTCGACAACACGCACGAGGTGGCCCAGCGCGTCGCCCCCGAATGCCGGATCGTCTACGTCGACAACGACCCCCTCGTGCTCGCCCACGCCCGCGCGCTGCTCACCAGCACCCCTCAAGGGGCGTGCGCCTACATCGACGCCGACGTGCGCGACCCCGAGAAAATCTTGACCGAGGCGGCCAAGACCCTGGACTTCTCCAAGCCGGTCGCGCTCATGATGCTGGGCATCATGGGCCAGATACCCGACTCCGACGACCCGGACGGCATCATCCGCCGCCTGCTGGCCGCGCTGCCGTCGGGCAGCTATCTGGCCTGCAGCGACGGCACCGACACCAACGAGACGCTCAACCAGGCCATCGCCGCCTACAACGCGACCTCCGCCAGCTCCTACCACCTGCGCAGCCCGGACCGGATCGCCCAGTTCTTCGACGGCCTCGAGCTGGTGGAGCCCGGGGTCGTGGTGACCGCGCGGTGGCGGCCCGACCTCGTTCAGCTCGACGAAACGCCCCCGCCCGTCGACGCGATCTGCGGCGTCGCCCGCAAGCCGTAGGGTGCGGTGATGCGACCCTAGCCCGCGGCAGGGGGGAGCTTTCGCAACAACCGCTCGACGTAGGCGGAGCGGTCGTCGTCGCGGGCTCCCGCCAGGTTGATGGCGACCAGGCCGCCCGCCGCGCGCGCACCCGCGGCGGCGAGCAGCGCCGCGGTCTCCGCGTCGCCCCGCAGGTTCTGATTGCCTTCCTCGGCGAGTCTTCCGGCCAGCCCGGCCACCCGCACCCCCGCCTCGACGATCTGGACGGGCACGGCCGAGGCCCCGGACAGGGCCGCGGAGATCGCCTCCGCCCGGCCGGGTGTGCCGGGCGGGAGCCGGTGCGCCTCGAGCACCGCGCGATATCCGTCGGCGTCGGCCTGGGCCAGCGGGGCAACGCCGGCCCGCAGTTCCTCCGCCTGGGCCGCGAGCTCCGCCGCCCGGGCGAGCCGCCCCTCCGACAGTCGCGCCGCCATCGCGCACAGGCCGGCGGCGAGCGCGACGGTCAAGGCCGCGGCCGAGCCGCCTCCCGGGGCCGGCCGGCCCGCCGCCAGCTCGTCCAGGAACCGGCCCACCGGCATGCCGAGATAGGGCTCCGGCTCGCTCACCACACCATCCGCTCCCCCGTCGGCGCTCACGACAGGCCGACCACCTGGCCGTTCTCGTCGATGTCGATCCGCGTGGCGGCCGAATTCGCCGCCAGCCCCGGCATCGTCCTCATATCCCCGCAGATCGGGTAGATGAACCCGGCGCCCACCGAGGCGCGGACCTCGGTCACCGGCAGCCGGTAGCCGGTCGGCGCGCCCTTCAGCTTCGGGTCGGCCGACAGCGAGAGCTGGGTCTTGGCGACGCACACCGGCAGGTCCCCGAAACCGTTGCCTTCGAACGCGTCGAGCTGTCCCGCCGCCCTGGCCGAATAGTCCACGCCGTCGGCGCCGTACACCCGCGTGGCGATCGTTTCGATCTTCTCGCGGAGCGAGGCGTCGAGCGGGTAGAGGAAGCGGAACTCCCCGGGCTCCTCGGCCGCTTCGGCGACGGCCTCGGCGAGCTCGGTGGCGCCGCGGCCGCCCTCGGTGAAGTTGCGGCACACCGCCGACCTGACGCCCAGCTGCTCGGCGACCGCCCTGATCTCGGCGTGCTCGGACGGGAAGTCCTCCGGCATCGCGTTGATCGCGACCACCGGGGTGACGCCGTGCAGCCGGACGTTTTCGATCTGCTTGCGGAGGTTCGCCGCGCCCGCCGCCACGTCCTCGGGGTTCTCCTCCAGCAGCGCCGGCGGGAGGGGCTTGCCGGCGACGATGCGGTGCCGTCCGGAATGCGCCTTGAGCGCGCGTACGGTCGCGACCACCACCGCGGCGTCCGGGACCAGCCCCGAAACCCGGCACTTGATGTTGAAGAAGCGTTCCGCGCCCATGTCCGCGCCGAACCCCGCCTCGGTGATCAGGAAATCGCCGGTGTGAATGCCGATGAGGTCGGCGACCACCGAGGAGTTGCCGTGCGCGATGTTGCCGAACGGGCCGGCGTGCACGAGCACCGGGGTGTTCTCCAGCGTCTGCAGCAGGTTCGGTTTGATCGCCTCGCGCATCATCACGGTCATCGCGCCGGCCGCGCGGAGGTGCTCGGCGGTCACCGGCTCGCCCGACTTGGTGTAGCCGACGACGATCCGGCCGAGCCTGGTCCGCATGTCCCGCAGCGAGACGGACAAGGCCAAGATGGCCATCGCCTCCGAGGCGGCGGTGATGTCGAACCCGCTCTGCCTCGGCACGCCGTCGGCGGCCGCGCCCAGGCCGATGACGATGTTGCGCAGCGCCCGGTCGTTGACGTCGAGCACCCTGCGCCAGCTGATGTTGTGCGGGTCGATTCCGAGCGCGTTTCCCTGGTAGAGGTGGCTGTCGATCATCGCGGCCAACTGGTTGTGCGCCGCCGTCACCGCGTGCATGTCGCCGGTGAGGTGCAGGTTGAGCGTCTCGAACGGCACCGCCTGGCTGTACCCGCCGCCGGCCGCGCCGCCCTTGATGCCGAACGTGGGGCCCATCGACGCCTGCCGGATCGCGACCGTGGCGCGCTTGCCGATGTGCCGCATCGCCTGGCCGAGCCCCACCGTGGTGGTCGTCTTGCCCTCGCCGAGCGGCGTCGGGGTGATCGCGGTGACCACCACGTAACGAGCCCTGGGCCGGTCGGCGAGCTCATCGATGGCCTCGAGCCCGATCTTGGCGACGTACTCGCCGTACGGTTCGATCAGCCAGGGCGGGATCCCGATATCCGCGCCGATCTCGGTCACCGGCTTGAGCGTGGCCTGCCGCGCGATCTCCAACGCACTGGGCATCGCCATAATCGTCCCCTCTGTCCCGCTGCCTGCGGTGCTTTCGCGCTCCCGGCTTGACGTTCCTCTTGGGCGTCAGGGCCGCTGCACAATATCGTCGCGCGCGCTCCGGCGGTACGCATGGTGCGATCGCCCAATATCGCGGCTCCAGAACTCAGTCGATCCCCAAATCGACTCGCGACCGGGGGAAATGCGCCGCCCACCGGAAAGGGGTCCGGCAATGGCGCTCGGCAGGGAAGCCGCAATTATGTGTCCGGACGGCATTCAGGCCATGCCGAATCCGGCGCCGGCTAATGGCCTCGGGCGATCCACTCCTCCAGGTGCGGCGATTCGGCCCCGATGTCGGTCGCGTCGCCGTGACCGGTCCGTACGGTGGTGTCGGGCGGCAGCGTCAGCAGCCGGTCGCGGATCGACGCGATGATGGTGTCGAAGTCGGAGTACGACCGGCCCGTTGCGCCGGGTCCGCCATGGAACAGGGTGTCGCCGGTGAAGACCGTCGCCTGCTCCGGCACGTACAGGCACACCGCCCCCGGCGCGTGACCGGGCGTGTGCAGGACGCGCAGCGCGGTGCCGGCCACCACGATCTCGGCGCCGTCGGCCAGCGGCTCGTCGGGCCGGCGATCGGGATAGACCATGTCCCACAACACCTGGTCGGCGGGGTGCAGCAGGATTTTCGCCCCGGCGCGGTCGGCCACCTCGGCCGCCGCGTTGATGTGGTCGTTGTGCGCGTGCGTGCAGACGATGCCGGCGAGCCGCCGGTCCCCGACCGCGGCCAGCACCGCGTCGGCGTCGTGGGCGGCGTCGATGACGAGCACCTCGCGGTCATCGCCCACCAGCCACACGTTGTTGTCGACGTCCCAGGTGCCGCCGTCCAGGGTGAACTGCCCCGACGTGACGATGTGGTCGATCCGGGCCGTCAAAACAGCACCACCGAGCGCAGCACCTCGCCCTTGTGCATCTTGTCGAACGCCGCCTCCACATCGTCCAGCCCGATCGTCTCGGACACGAAGCCGTCCAGGTCCAGCCGGCCCTGCAGGTAGAGATCGATGAGCATGGGGAAGTCGCGGGAGGGCAGGCAGTCGCCGTACCACGACGACTTCAGCGAACCGCCGCGCCCGAAGACATCGAGCAACGGCAACTCGAGGCGCATGTCGGGCGTGGGCACGCCGACGAGCACGACGGTCCCGGCCAGGTCGCGAGCGTAGAAGGCCTGCTCGTAGGTCTCCGGCCGGCCCACCGCCTCGACCACGACGTCGGCGCCGTTGCCGCCGGTGAGCTCGCGGATCGCCGCGACGGGATCGGCCGACGCGGAGTTGATCGTGTGGGTCGCGCCGAACCCCTTGGCCCAGTCGAGCTTGCGGTCGTCGATGTCCACGGCGATGATCTTCGCCGCGCCGGCCAGCCGGGCGCCGGCGATGGCGGCGTTCCCGACGCCGCCACAGCCGATCACCGCGACCGAATCGCCGCGCGTGACCCCGCCCGTGTTGATGGCCGCGCCCAGGCCGGCCATCACGCCGCAGCCGAGCAGCCCGGCGGCCGCCGGGCTCGCGGCCGGATCGACCTTGGTGCACTGCCCGGCCGCCACCAAGGTGAGTTCGGCGAAGGCACCGATGCCGAGGGCGGGAGACAGCTCGGTGCCGTCGGCGAGCGTCATCTTCTGCGTGGCGTTGTGCGTGGCGAAGCAGTACCACGGACGGCCCCGCGCGCAGGCCCGGCACTGGCCGCAGACCGCCCGCCAGTTGAGGATCACGAAGTCGCCGGGGGCCACGTCCGTCACGCCCTCGCCCACCGCCTGCACCAGGCCGGCCGCCTCGTGCCCGAGCAGGAAGGGGAAGTCGTCGTTGATCCCGCCCTCGCGATAGTGCAGGTCGGTGTGGCAGACCCCGCAGGCCTGCACCTTCACCAGCGCCTCTCCCGGTCCGGGGTCGGGCACGTGCACCGACTCCACCGAGACCGGCGCGCCTTTCGCCCGTGCGACCACCCCGCGAACCACGTGAGCCATGTGATTCCTTTCCTGGTTGTACGACGCCGACCAGCCGACTCTAATCCCCGCCGCCGCTCCGGTCGCGGGCGTTGCCACCTCGTGGCAATACGGACACGCCACCGGCACGCGCCGTGCCGGCCGTCGCGGCGCCGGCCCGGACATCTGGTTCGTGTTCGTCCAGGCGGGCGCGAACGTCGGACTCGCGGTCGTCGTTCAGGTCGTGGAAGATGGCCAGCGCCTGCGTCCAATATTGGCGCGCCAACTCGTGGCGGCCGGCGTCGGCCTGGGCCTTCCCGAGGTTGTACATCGCCTCGCCCTGCCCCCGCCAGTCGCCGATCTTGGCGAAGACGAGCAACGCCCGCTCGCAATGGTCGATGGACTCAGGGACGCGGCCGAGACCTCGGTACCCGTAACCGAGACCATGCAGCGCCCACCCTTCGGTCCGCTGGTCGTCGTCGACGAACTCGAGGGCGCTGCGGAAGCATTCGATGGACAGTTCGAATCGTTGCAGGCCGCCGAACGCGTAGCCGAGCCCGAGGAAGGCGAGGCTTCGACCCAGCCGGACGCCCATCTCGCCGAAGACGTCCAGCGCCTCGCTGTAGTGCTCGATCGACTCTTCGAACCGGCGCAGTCCGCGCGACACATGCCCGATTCCGAGGATGGCCCACGCCTGGCCCGAGCGGTCGTTCGTCGCCCGGAAGATGTCCAGGGCCTGGCGAAAGTACCCCATGGACTCCTCGAAGCGGTGGTCTTGAAAGGCGAACCCCAGGCCCATCAGCACGCTGGCCTCGCCGACTCGATCGCCGAGGTGACGGGCGGAGGCCAGGCCGACCTCGTGCGTCGCGGTCCAGTCCGCGGGATATTTGCGCAGGTAGAAGAAGGCGGTAAGGGCGACGGTGAGGCGCCAGGCGATGTCGTGATGGCCGGCGTCGGCGGCGTGGTGGATGGCGGCGATGAGGTTGATCCGTTCCATCTCGCACCAGCGCTGCGCCTCGCCGTAGCCGGTGAAGGTTCCCCGCCTGGCGGGTGCGACGCCGGCGGTGAGCGCGACGGTGAAGTGGTGCGGAAGGAAGTTGCCTCTCGCGTCGTCGGCGGCCTGCAGATACCACACGAGCATGCACCGCACCGCGTGTGAGACGTCCTGCTCCGTCTCCTCAGCGTGCGCACGTTCCTCGGCATAGCAGCGCAGCAGATCGTGCAGGCGGTAGCGATCCGGCGCGGTCTCCTCCACCAGATGCTGGCTCGTCAGCAACTCGAGCGACCGCCGCGCCGCGGCCGTGGTGGTACCGGTGAGCGCCGCGACGACGTCGAGGCTGATGTCCGGGCCACGGTGCAGCCCGAGGAGCCGGAACGTACGGGCATCTGGCGCGGGCAGCGCGCGGTAGGACCAGGAGAAGGCCGTGCGCACACCGGTGTACTCGTCGTCGGTGTCGAGCATGTCCAGCCGGCTCCGTTCGTCGCACAGGTCATCGGCCACCTGGGCGAGGCTGGCGTGCCTGCGGGTCACGACGCGTTGCGCGGCCACCCGCAGCGCCAACGGCAGGCAGTCGCACCGCAACGCGATCGTCAGGGCGGCCGCGGGCTCCGCGTCGACCTGCGTCGCACCGATGATCTGCCGGAGCAAGTCGACCGCCTCCGCCTTGGTCAGCCGGTCGAGCCGAATGCGGTGCGCGCCGTCCCGGGCGATGAAGCCGGACAGCAGGCCGCGGCTCGTCACCATGACCACACAGCCGGGCGTGCCCGGCATCAGTGACCGAGCCTGTTCGACGTTGGCGGCGTTGTCCAGCACGACGAGCATGCGCCGCCCGTCGAGCAGCGAGCGGTACGCGGCGGCCTTGGCCTCGACGCCCGCGGGGATCTTCTCCGCGTCCACATCGAGCGCGCGCAGCATCCAGTCCAGCGCCTCTTCGGGAGGGACCGCCGGTCCGGGGTCGGCGCCGCGCAGGTTGATGTACAGCTCGCCGTCGGGAAAATGCCTTCGGAACTGATGGGCCCAGTGCATGACCAGCGCGGTCTTGCCCACGCCGGCAGGCCCCGCGATCACCGCGACCACCACGGCCGGGGCCCGGCCGGAGGGCTCGCCCACCAGACCCGCCAGGGTCGCGAGCGCGTCGTCTCGCCCGACGAAGTCGCCGACCGGAGCGAGAAGCTGCCTGGGCACGTTCGCCGCGGCCGGGGCGGCACGCGTCCCCTGCCATGTGGTGTCATGGTCGGCCCCGCCGTGTCCGCCGGGCCGGTCGGGCGCGTACACCCAGGCGCGTGCCCTGGCCTGCTTGACCGAGACGCGGACGGCGTTGTACTCGGCCGGGACGGCCGCCGGCTCGTGCCGGATGACCTCGTCGTAGAACCAGCCCGATGCGACGACGGCCAGCACTCCGGCGGAACGGCGCAGCGCCGATTTGACGGCGCCCGCGTTGAGCAGCCGGAACGCGAAGTTGATCGCCGAACCCACAACACCGTGCGGGTCGTGGCGGACCTCTCCGGCATGGAGGGCCACGCGGAGCCTGATCCGCGCCGACGGACCATGAGCCCGGTTGTGCCGTGTGAGCGCCTCGGCCAGCTCGGCGAGAAAAGTCGTCGCGAGGGCGCTCTTGGGCACGTCCGGATGGACCAGAACGAGGACGCCGTCCCCGCGGTCCTCGTGGTGGCAGTCGTCCCAGACGATCCGAGCGGCGGCGAACGCGTCCTTGACGGCCCCGTACAGCCCGGCCCGCACGATGGCCTGATCGGGATCGGTCCGGCGCCGGTCGCCGAAGTTCTCCACGTCCACGCAGAGGATCGATCTGTGCATCGCCGACGTCGGCTGGCTCATGGGGCCACTCCATGTTCCCAGCGAGATCCATCCAAAATGCAAAGGATGCTGCACGCGCTTCGGTAATTGCATATGCACGTGCAGGGTCCTGACTGTAGCAGTCCACCCGCGGTTCGGAACCATGGTTTCGCCGCAATTCACCGCATACCCGGCTTGAGTGGCGGGTTTCCCCTTCACGGTCGCGCGGCCACGGGAAGATAGAGGTCATGGTGTCGTCCGCCGTTCCGCGGGGAGCCGCGCCCGCGGGCGCTCCGGAGGCGGCGCGGAGCCGCTTCGGCGCGTTGCGGCGGCATCGCCGCCCCCTCCTCGCGCTCCTCGTGGTCGTGCTGCTCGGCCAGATGGCGGTGGCCATGGTCACCACGGCGGTGCGGCAGACGCCGACCATCGACGAGCCCGTCTACGTGGGCGCGGCAGCGGTCTACCTGCGGCGGCACAGCCTCCAGGCCAACCCCGAGCATCCGCCGCTGGGCAAGCTGATCATCGAGATGGGCGTGGCGGCGGCCCACCCGCGCGTCGACCCGGCCTTCACCGGCTCCGCCGGGGACATCGGCCGGCACCTGTTGTACGAGTCGGGCAACGACGCCGGCCACGTGCTGCTGTGGGCCCGGCTGCCGATGATCGCGTTGACGCTGCTGTTCGGGCTGGTGGTCTTCGGGTTCGCCCGCGATGTGGCAGGCGCCGTCGGCGGGCTGGTGGCGCTGGCGCTCTACGCGTTCTCCCCCGACATCATCGCCCACGGCTCGCTGGCCACGCTCGACGTGCCGGCGGCCGGCTTCCTGCTGACGTCGGCCTGGTGCCTGTGGCGGGCTCGCCTCCGGCCGGCTCGCTACCTGCCCCTCGCCGGCGCGGCCCTCGGCGCCGCCGTCGCCACCAAGATGAGCGCGCTGGCCGCCGTGCCGGTGCTGGCTTTGCTCGCGGCCTGGTCCGCGTGGTTCGCCGCGCGGAACCAACGGCCGGTGCGCCGGCTCGCCCGCGCCGCGGGCGCCGCGGGCGGCGTCGCGCTGCTCACGATCGGCGTGGTGTGGGCCGCCTACCTGGCCGTCGATCCGCGCCTGCGCTGGGTGCCCCCGCCGGGCACACCGATCGTTCCCGGGCCGCGCGGGCTCGTCATCGACTGGCTGCCGTTGCCGCGGCCCTACCTCGACGGGATCCGCATCCAGTTCGGCTTCGAGAACGCCAGGTGGGGCGGCTTCTTGTTCGGCAGACAGTATGTCGGCTCGCTGTGGTACTACCTGCCCGCCGCGCTGCTGGTGAAGACGCCGCTCGGCATGCTCGTGCTCTGGCTCGCCGGCGCGGCGGCCATGGTGATGACGCCCCGGCTGCGGGCGGCCGCGCCGTATGTCCTGGTTCCCTCCGCCGTGCTCCTGGCCGCGCAGCTGACCGAATCGCGCAACCTCGGAGTCCGGTACGCCATCTTCGTACCGATGTTCCTCGCGGTCGCGGCCGCCTGCGTGGTCGCCGTCCGCCGGCGCCGGGCACTCGCCTGGACGGCCGCGTTGACGGTGTTCGTCGCGGTGAGCTCGATCCGGACGTACCCGTACTATCTGCCGTACTCCAACGAGGCGTTCGGCGGCCCGGCGAAGACCCACCTGCGCCTGCACGACTCGAACGTCGACTGGGGCCAGGACCTGGGCCTGCTGGCCGACCGGCTCCGGCAGCGGTACCCGGGCGAGCGGGTCTGGCTCGTCTACAAGGGCGGCGGGGTGCCGTCCTACTACGGCATCGCGGCACGCGACCCGCGCACCGTGCCGCCGGACGAGGTCCGCGGGCTGCTCGTCGTCTCCGACAGCCGGATCGCCCGGCCCGGCGACGCCAGGCTCGCCGCGCTCATCGAGGGCAGCACCCCGATCGACGAGGTCGGCCACTCGATCACCATTTTCCGCCGGCCGGGATGACCGACCCTCCCTAGGAAAACGCGGTGAGGAAGCGGTCGCGGAAGGCGTCCATCCGCCACACCGGGGCCCGCGCGCCCGGCCGCAGACCGTCCTGCCAGCCCCAGCCGGAGATCCGGTTCAGGACGGACGGGTCGCGGGCGACGACCGTGATCGGCACGTCGTGGTCGGCGTGCGGTCCGGAGACGATGGGGGCCGGCTGGTGGTCGCCGAGGAAGACGAGCACGAGGTCGTCGCCGCCGTAGGTCTCCATGTAGGTGATGAGGGTGTTCAGCGAGTAGGTGACCGAGCGCATGTACGCGGCCCGCACCCGCGACGGGCTGCGCCACACCTCGGCGGGCCGGTCGCCCGCCGCCGCCATCGGCCCGTACACCGAGCCGTCGCCCACGTTCTTCCACTCGATGAGGTGCGGCGTCGGCGCCCACGGTGAATGGCTCGTGACCAGCGGGATCTCCGCCATCACCGGGGGGCGGCCCGGCGCCCCGCGCTCGAGGCGCTGGAAGGCCGACATGGTGTACTGATCGGGCGGGGTCCCCCAGTTGAAGCCGGGGCCGCGGTAGCCCATGTTCCAGTGGTCGTAGACCCGCTGGGCACCGTAGAAGGCGGCCTCCGACCAGGGCCGGGTGTTGCCGGGCATGACGGCGACCGTACGCCAGCTCGCCCTCATGAACGCCTTGGTGAGGGTCAGCCGTTCGCTCGACACCAGGGTGTCGTACCGCTGCTGGTTGTCGATCCACAGGCCGGACAGCAACGTGCCGTGGGCCAGCCAGCTGCCGCCCCCGAACGTCGGCGAGGTGAGGAACGCGCTGCGCGCGCCGAACCCCGCCGCCCGCAGCCGGCTGTTCCCCGCGTCGAGCGCCGCCGTGACCCCGGGGTCGCCCATCGCGACCCGGCCGTAGCTCTCGACGAAGGCCAAGATGACGTCCTTGCCGCGCAGCCCGGTCAGCAGCCGGTCGCCGGGGGTGTGGCGGAAGGCGTCGCGGGCCGACTGCGCGGCGAACGTCTCGTGGTCGCGCAGGTCGGCCGGCACCTGCATGAGGCGGCCGAAGGCGTTGGCGGCGACCGGCACCCCCGGCACGAGCTGTGCGCCGAGCGCGGCGCAGGCGACCCAGGCGACCGCGAGCACCGCGGCGCCGCGCACCGCCGCCGCGGTGTGCCGGACGACGATGCGGGTCAGCCGGAGCGCCGACAGGGTCATGAGGACGACCATGCCGACGGCGAGGAGCGCCACCACCGCGATCGCGGCGATGCCGCCGGGCCGGCCGAGCATCTGGGTGAGGAACTCAGCGCCGGCGCCGAGGAAGGGCCAGTCGAACACCGGATGGAACGGCCGGTCGAGTGTCTCGTAGAAGCCGATGTCGAAGATCTTCAAGATGGCCAGCAGCCCCAGGACGATCCCGGCGGCGACCGCCACCACGATCCGCGGTCGCGGCGGCAGCACGGCGATCAGGACCACGCCGATGACGCCCTCCAGCGGGATGCGCACGAACTGCGCGGGCGCGAGGCCGGTGAGGTCGCCCGGGACGATAAGGGCGAACAGCACCAGCAGGCAGGCCAGCGCGGTCGCCACCCCCGACGCGACGCGGCGCCGGCGCCGGCGGGACGCGGGTCCGCCGGGGTTGTTCGCGGTCACGGTGTCGGCCGGCTCGGCGCTCGTCTCCACGTCGGCGATGATGGACGAGCCGGCAGACGTCAGGTCGGACGACACGCGTGGGTCCTTTCCGGAGAGCCTCGACCTTGATACGGCCGGTCCGCGACGGCGGTTCAGCGGCCGGTCAAGGCGGGTGGCAGACTGCACAGGATGACAGTGCGCCCCTACGTCCTGCTGAGCGTCGCCGCCTCCGTGGACGGCTACATCGACGACAACGGCCCGGAGCGGCTGGTGCTGTCCAACGCCGCCGACCTCGACCGGGTCGATCAGGTACGGGCCGAATCCGACGCGATCCTCGTCGGGGCGACGACGCTGCGCCGCGACGACCCGCGCCTCATCGTGCACTCCGCGAAGCGGCGCGCCGAACGGGCGGCCCGCGGACAGCCGCCGTACCCGCTGAAGATCACGATCACGGGAGGCGGGGACCTCGACCCCGGCCTGCGCTTTTGGCATCACGGCGGGGACAAGCTCGTCTACTGTCCCGACCCGGTCGTGCCCAAGCTGCGCGCCCGGCTCGGCGATCTCGCCGAGGTCGCCGGCCTCGGGGCGGACCTCGACGTCGCCGCCCTCCTCGCCGACCTGGGGCGGCGCGGCGTCGGACGGCTCATGGTCGAGGGCGGCGGCACGGTGCACACGCAGTTCCTGACCTCCGGGCTGGCCGATGAGCTCCAGCTCGCCATCGCGCCGTTCTTCGTCGGCGACCCGGACGCGCCGCGCTTCATCAACGCGGGCGTCTTCCCGAACGACGCCGCGCATCGCATGACGCTCGCGGAGGTCCGGGCCGTCGGAGACGTGGCCCTGCTGCGGTACCTCCCCGGCACCGGAGAGCGAGCCCGGCCGTGACCGGCGACGAGCGTCCGGAGCGTCCGGCCCCCCATGACGATCGCCGATGGCTCACGCTGGCCATCGAGCTGTCGCACCGCTGCCCGCCGAGCAGCACGGCCTTCTCGGTCGGCGCGGTCGTCGTCGACGAGCGGGGCGCGGAGATCGCCCGCGGGTTCTCCCGCGAGACGGGGCGCTGCCACGCCGAGGAGGCCGCGCTGCGCAAACTCGACGCGGCGGCCGGCACGGACCTGTCCGCGGCGACGATCTACAGCTCGCTCGAACCGTGCTCCCGGCGGGCGTCCGGGGCCCGCGCCTGCGCGGACCTGATCGTCGCGGTCGGCATCCGGCGCGTGGTCATCGCGTGGCGGGAGCCACCGGTGTTCGTCCCGGACCCCGGTGGCGTGGCCGCCCTCACGGCCGCCGGCGTCACCGTGGTGGAGCTCGCGGACCTCGCCGAGCCGGCCGCGGCGGCGAACGCACACCTGCTGGGAGAGCCATGACCGACGCCGATCCTTCCCTGCCCGCGCTCTTCCCGCCGCGCACCACCGCGGAGGAACGGGACAGGGCCGCGGCGGTCGCGGTGCTGCCGATCGGCAGCTTCGAACAGCACGGCCCGTACCTGCCGCTGGCGACCGACACCGTGATCGCCGCCACGATCGCGGCGGCGATCGACGCCGCCTACCGGGTGCTGCGGCTACCGCCCATCACGATCTCGTGCTCCCACGAGCACGCCGCCTGGGCCGGGACGGTGAGCATCTCCGCCACCACGCTGGCGGCCGTCGTCGGCGACATCGCCGACTCGCTGCACCGGTCGGGAGTCGGCACGCTCGTGCTGGTCAACGGGCACGGAGGCAACTATGTGCTGTCCAACGTCGTCCAGCAGGCCGGTGTCGCCGGCCAGGCCATGGCGCTGTTCCCGACGCTGGAGGCGTGGGCGAAGGCGCACACCGCGGCGGGCATCGTCACGCCGCTCGACAGCGACATGCACGCCGGAGAGCTGGAGACCAGCCTGCTCCTGCACGCCCATCCGCACCTGGTCCGCCCGGGGTACGCCTCGGCCGATCACCTCGCCGACGACCGCGAGCACCTGCTGACGCTCGGCCTCGCCGCCTACACCGAGTCGGGCGTGGTCGGCCGGCCCTCGCTGGCTTCGGCGGAAAAAGGCCGGGACGTCCTCGCCAGCCTGGTCGCCTCGTTCGGCGACACGCTGTCCGCGCTGGGCCGCTGACCGTTGCCGGTCCGGCCGGGGACGTCGCCTGGAGGTTCCAGATCGTCCAGGTGCGGCAGGTGGTGGCCGAGCCGTTCGCGCTTGGTGCGCAGATAACGCAGGTTCTCGTCGTTCGGCGGGATGAGCAGCGGAACCCGTTCGACCACCTCGACGCCGTACCCCCGCAGCGCTTCGAGCTTCCGCAGGTTGTTCGACAGCAGGCGCACCGAGCCCACGCCCAGGTCGTGCAGGATCTCGGCGGCGACGCGGTAGTCACGTGCGTCGGAGGGCAGCCCGAGCGCCAGGTTCGCCTCGACCGTGTCGAGCCCCTCGTCCTGGAGCCGCATCGCTCGCAGCTTGGCCAGCAACCCGATCCCGCGCCCCTCGTGGCCGCGCAGGTAGACCAGCACGCCCGCGCCGGCGGCGACGATCGCGCGCAGCGCCGTGGCCAACTGGTCGCCGCACTCGCAGTGGATGGAGCCGAAGGCGTCGCCGGTCAGGCACTCCGAATGCACCCGGATGAGCACGCCCTGCCCCCCGCGGACCTCGCCGTGCACCAAGGCCACCTGCTCATGGCCGCCCTCGCGGTCCAGGTAGCCGACCGCGCGCAACTCGCCGTACACGGTGGGCAGCCGGGTGTCCACCACGCGCTCGATGGCCGACCGCCGCGGAACGTCCAGGACGACGTCAGGTTCTGACATGCACCTATCCCATCTACGCAACTGTCCGAAGAACGTTACGCGGCGGAGCGCACCGATTCGGTCATTTGTCGCTCAGCCGGCGGACAGATCACAGGGGCGAGCCGACGGGCACCTTCGCGCCGCCCCGCGCGATGACCGGGTGCACCAGCACGACGGCTCCGGGCAGACTGGCGACGAGCGCGAGCACCCCGTACACCACCGCGGTCGTGAGCCCCTGGGCGGCGCTCAGCCCGGCCGCGGCGAACGCGAGCGCGGCCACGCCCTCGCGCGGTCCCCAGCCCCCGACGTTCACCGGCAACCCCATCGCCAGCAACGTCAACACCATGAGCGGCAGCAGCTGGGCGGCGGGCGCGGTCGCTCCCGCCGTCCTGGCGGCGACGAGGAACAGCGCGAGGTGCCCGGCGAACGCCAGCGCCGACAGCAGCGCGACGCCCGGCCAGGCGTCGCGGGCGAGCAGGCCGCGCCGCAGGTCGCCGAGCGAGGCGGCCGACACGCGCCGCCAGCGCGACCCGCTCCGCGTCCAGCGGCGCCCGACGACGACGGCGGCGGCCGACACGGCGAGGGCGACCGCGGCGACCACGGCCGCCGACGTCACGACCGCGCCGTGGAAGCGCTCCGGGACGACGGCCGGGCGGGCCAGCAGCACCGGCACCGCGACGCCGACGACCACCACCTGGCCGGCGAGCCGCTCCAGCATCACGGCCCGCACGCCCCGCCCGACGTCGCCCTCCTGCCGGCCGTGCCGTACGGCGCGATGGACGTCGCCGAGAACGCCGGCCGGCAGCACCGCGTTGAGGAACAGCGCCCGGTAGTAGTCCTCGACGCCGCTGCGCAGCGGCAGCCGCAGGCCGAGCCGCCGGGCCACCAGGCACCAGCGCGCGGCGCTGCACACCGTCGTGCCGAAGCCGATCGCGAGCGCGGCGATCACCGCCCGGGCGTCGATCACACCCAGCCCCTCCACGAACGCCCGGGTGCCGAGCTGCCACGCCAGCACGCCGATGATGCCCACGCCGATGAGCACCCGCGACCACGCCCACATCGTCCGCTTCACCACTCACCCATCCATCCGGTCACGGCTCGTCTCCTCCGTCGGGAGCGCGAGCAGGTCGTCATGGCCGACCACGACACGCAGTTCGCCCGCGGCGCAGGCGGCGAGCCGGCGGCACAGGTAGGCGTCGGCCGGTCCGGCCAGGTCGGGCCGCTGTTCGACGGCGGCCGCGACCCAGCCTTGGAGCCACCGCGCGATCAGCGCCGACTGGTCCGGGCCGAGCCGCCACGGGCTGGCGCGCCGGTGGACGGTCGCGCCGCAGCGCTCGAAGGCGGCGACGGCGACGCCGACCGCGTCGGGGCCGAGCAGGCGCCGGCCGGCGCTGACGCGGCGCTGATGGTCGTCGAAGGCCGCGGCGAGCTCGGCGTCGAGCGGCTCGGCCGGGGTGAACCGGACGTGCCCGGCCACGGACAGCGCCAGCAGGGCCGGGCAGCCGGCGGCGACGCAGGCCGCGGCCAGGTCCGCGACCTCGCCTGCGGTAAGCAGGTCCAGCAGCGCGGACGCGGTGACCAGGGACGTACCGGCGAGGTCGGCCGCGCGCAGTCCGGTGAGGTCGCCGCGCTCCAGCGCGACCGTGACCCAATCGCCGTCGCCCGCCGTGCCCGGCAGCCCGACGGCGGCCCGGACCAGCAGGCCGGGGTCGCGGTCGTGCAGGATCCAGCGCTGCGGGCCGGGCAGCCGGCCGGCGAGCCAGCGTCCCATCGCGCCGGTGCCGCAGCCGAGGTCGCGGATGACCAGGGGCGGCGGAGGCAGCGCCGGCAGCAGCAGGTCGATCAGCTCGGCGGAGCGGGCGGCGGCGTCGGCGTCCTCCCGCAGGTCCAGCCACTCCGGGGTGTACGCGCCGGACGCGCACTCTACCGGCTGCCCGCTCATCTCATGCTCCCCGTCGTAGCTCGTCGAAGACGTCCGCCCACTGCCGGGCCGGCACGTCCCATCCGTCCAGCGCGTCGCGGCGCAGGCGGGCGGCCGCCCGGAACGCGCGGCGCGACTCCGGATCGGTGAACCAGCGGCGCAGCGCCGCGGCGAGCGCCGCGGCGTCCCCCGGCGGCACCAAGATCCCCGGCACGCTTCCGTCCGGCGCCCGGCCCAGCGTGTCCGGAATGCCGTCCACGGCACTGGCCAGCACCGGGATCCCCCGGGCCAGCGCCTCGGTCACGACCATGCCGTACGGCTCGGCCCGCGACGGCAGCACGGCCAGGTCGGCGGCGGCATAGGCGGCGTCCAGCTCAGCGCCGGTCCGCGGTCCGGTGAGCGTCACCCGGTCGCCGAGGCCGCGCCGCGCGATGAGCGTGCGCACCTCGTCGACGTATGCGGGATCGCGCCTGACCGGGCCGACGCAGGCGCAGCACCACGGCAGGCCCCGATGCCGCGCGGCGACCTCGGCGAGCGCCTCGACGAGCACGTCATGGCCCTTGCGAGGGGTCACCGCGGCGACGCAGATCAGCCGCGACCGGCCGTCCGTGCCGGGCGCGAGCGGGGCCGGATCGGTGCCCGGCGGGATGGATCGGACCCGGGCGGCGGCCAGCCCATGGTGGTCGACGAGCCGCCGCGCGGTCGCGGCGCCGGTCGCCACGACGATGCGCGCGGCCCGCAGCGTCGCGCGTTCGCGGGCGTCCAGCCGCGCCGCGGTCGACGGCGCGTGCCCGGTCTCGTCGGCCAGCGGCAGATGGACGAGCACCGCGAGCCGCAACCGGCGCGCCGCCGGCTCGATGATCTCCGGGACGCCACAGCCCACGATGCCGTCGAACAGCACGGCCGTGCCGTCGGCCAGGCCGGCCAGCGCGCGGGTCAGCCGGTCGCGGGCCGCGGCGTCGGGCCGGGGCCAGCCGCCGGGCACGGCGATCTCGCGCACCGGCCGGCCGGCCACGGCCAGCGCCCGGCACACGCGACGGTCGTAGGTGTTGCCCCCGCTCGGCACGGTCACGTCGTCGACGTCGCCGGGCAGCACGAAGACCGGCGGGGTCCGCCGGGCGTCCGGGGTGTCCGGGGTGGTCACGGTGGACTCAGCGATCGCTCGTAACTGGCCCAGGCGACGTGGGACTCGTGCAGGGTGACCTCGATCGCCGCCAGCTCGTGGGCCCCCGCGCCGAGCTCGCCCGCGTGCACCCGCTCCGCCAGACGGTCCGCGACCACCTTGGCGAGGAACTCGGTCGAGGTGTTGGTCCCCGCGAACGCCTGCTCGTCGTCGAGGTTGCGGAGATTGAGCTCGTCGAGCACCGCCCGCAGGTGCCGGGTGGCCAGCGCGATGTCGACGACGATGTTGTCCGCGTCCAGCTCCGCCCGGCGGAAGGTGGCGTCCACGACGTACGTCGCGCCGTGCAGCCGCTGCGCGGGGCCGAAGACCTCCCCGCGGAAGCTGTGCGCGATCATCATGTGATCACGGACGGTAACTGCGAACACGTCACTTCCCCACCGTAAGTCGTTGTGTACTCAACTATTTGTCGCCCCGTCGGTTACGTGCCGTCACGTCGGCCCCGTCGTTACGCCGCGTCGTACGTGACTCGGTGGCACAGCGCGGGAAGCTCGCCGCCGGCCAGCCGGGGCAGCACCGCCGGCAGTTCGTCGAATCGGCACTCACCGGTGATCAGCGCGTCGAACGCCGGGTCGGCGAGCAGGTCCATGGCCAGCGCCAGCCGATGGGCGTGGTCGCGACGGCCGCGCCGCGCCGGCGCCACCGTGCCCACCTGGCTGCCCCGCACGACCAGCCGGCGGGAATGGAACGCCTCGCCCAGCGGCAGGCTCACCCGCCGATCGCCGTACCAGCTCAGCTCGATCACCACGCCCTCAGGTACGAGGAGCTCGAGGGACCGGTTCAATCCCGCTTCGGTGGCGCTCGCGTGGATGACCAGGTCGCAGTCCCCGGCGGCCCGATCGGGCGTGGCGAAGTCGACGCCGAGGGCCGCGGCGACCGCCGCCCGGGCCGGGTCGGTGTCGACCAGCTGCACCCGGACCGCCGGGAACCCGGCGAGCAGCCTGGCGACGCAGCACCCGACCATGCCGGCCCCGACGACCGCGATCCGGTCGCCGAGCAGCGGGGCGGCGTCCCACATCGCGTTCACCGCGGTCTCGACCGTCCCGGCCAGCACCGCCCGGCCTGGCGGCACCGCCGCCGGGACCGGGGTCACCGCGCGGGCGGGCACCACGTACCGTGTTTGATGAGGGTAGAGACAAAAAACGGTCTGGCCGCGCAGCCCGGGCGGCCCCTCCTCGACCAGTCCGACGTTGAGGTAGCCGTACTTGACCGGGCCGGGGAAGTCGCCCTCCTGGAACGGCGCCCGCATCGCCTCGTACTGGCTCGCCGGGACCCCGCCCCGCCAGACCAGCGCCTCGGTGCCGCGGCTGATCCCGGAATAGAGCGTACGAACCAGGACCTCGCCCGCCCCGGGCGGCGGCAGATCGACGGGCCGGATCTCGCCGCGGCCGGGCGGACGGCACCAAAACGCGCGAGCCGCGGGCCGCATCGGTGAACCTCCCCCCATCCCGGGGCCGTATCAGGAGCCATACGAGCTCCCGGAATACTACGGGGCGACCAGGGACGGCTCCCAAACAGGAGGGCGAATGGCCAGAACAGACGTGCTCTACGCGACCCGCCGAGCCGTCCCCGGCCCATCCGCCGTCGACGTTCCGGACGCCGACCATTCCGATATTCCGGTCCATTCGCCCGCGGGGGGCCGAATCCGGTTCGCACGGGTCCCACCGGCCCCGGCCGCCGGAGCCGGCGTGATCCTGATCATGCTCGGCGGGCTGACGGCGACCACCGGCCTCGGCCCGGCCGGCTGGCTCGCGGGGGCCTGCTTCGCCGGCGGCCTCGGCGCGACCCTCACGCTCGCGCTGCGCCGGCGCCGGTCGCGCGCGCTCGGCCCTGCGGACCACGTCACGTTGGCCAGGGCGACGCTCACCGGGTGCGTGACGGCGCTCGTGGCGGACACCGTACGCGCGCCGGCGCCGGTCGCCCTGCTGGTCGCCGTCACCGCGGTGGCGTTGGTCCTGGACGCCGTCGACGGCCATGTCGCCCGGCGCACCGCGACCGAGTCATCGCTGGGCGCGCGGTTCGACATGGAGGTCGACGCCTTCTTGATCTTGGTACTGAGCGTCTACGTCGCCGGTCTTCTCGGCCCGTGGGTCCTCGCGATCGGGGCGATGCGGTACGTCTTCGCCGCGGCGAGCCGGGCGCTGCCCTGGCTGACGGCCCCGCTGCCCCACAGCATGACCCGCAAGTCCGTCGCCGCGGTACAGGGGATCGTGCTCGCCGTGGCCGCCGCCGACGTGCTGCCGCGCCCCGCCGCGATGGCCGCGACCGCACTGGCCCTGGCGGCGCTCGCGTGGTCGTTCGCCCGCGACGTCGGCTGGCTCTCCCGGCACCGCGCCGCCCCGCCGCGCATCGTGGCCGAGATATCGCTGCCGCCGCGGCCTGTCAGCCGAGCGACGACCGCCTAGGGCGGGTCAGCGCGTCGGTGACGCTCTCGAGCCCGCGGCTCACGCCCAGACCCAGCAGGATCATCAACCCGACGAACAGGTTCGGCATCCAGCTCTCCGCGCCGTGCAGCAGGAACAGAATCCGCACGACGAGGATGATCATGATCGCCGAGGCCGTGCCGGTCACGCCCGCTCGCCGGCCGAAGACGCTGGTCCCGCCGAGCAGTACGGCGGCGAGCGCGAGCAGCACGAAGAACTGGCCGGCGGCCGGGTCCGCGATGCGCACCGCCGACAGCTGCACCACCCCGCCCAGCCCAGCGAGGAAGCTGGAGCCGGCGAGGCCGACGAGGGCGCCGATGCCGGGCCGCAGTCCGCCCCAGCGCCCCGGTTCGCCCGGGCGCCGCGTGGCGCTGAGCCGCTGACGCACGGCCGACAGCAGCCACAGCGCGCCGCCGCCGATCGACACGAGGAGAAACAGGCCGAACCACGTGCCGGTCGGGTAGTCGGCGGTGATCGGCGCGAAGCGGCCCCGGCCGTCGGTGATCCCGATGAACCCCGCGTCGATGGCGGCGGCGCCGCCGAGGGTCACCGCCCAGGCCGGCACCGACAGCGCCGCGATCAACACGCCGAGGACGATCCCGATGACGAGGGCCGCGCCGACGCCCGCGGTCATCGCGACGGCCACCGACCAGCCGTTGGTCAAGGAGAGATAGGCGGCCAGCCCGGCGGCGAAGCCCGCCAGCGCACCGACCGCGAGGTTGGGCGTGCCCGTCCGGAACGACAGCGAAAGACCGACCGCCACCAGGCCGACGGCGCCGGCCTGCTGCAAGACGCTCGTGAGAGCCCGGCTGGGCTCGGTGGCCATGAGCACCGCCACGAGCACGACGGCGACGAGCCCTAAGAAGCCCTCCCAGACGAGGTGCACGACCGGCCGATCGCGTCCGGGCTCGGCCGGCGTGCCGTCGCCGGGACCGGGCGCGCCGGGCCCGAACAACATCGGCGGCGGGCCCATCGACGCGGGCGGGCGGCCGGGCGGCGGTCCCGGCGGACCCGGCGGGCCGGGCGGGCCGGGCCGGCCGGGCGCCGACTGCCATGGCGGCGGGGGCGGGGGCGGCACGGCCGACCACTGAGGCGAACCCCCCGGCGGGCCGGGCCTGCCCGATGGCGGCAACTGGCCCGGACGGCCCGGCTGGTACGGCGGGGGCGGCGGGGGCGCGCCCATAGGCTGGCGTGATTCGCCCGGTTCGTCCGGTACGCCCGGCTCCCCCCGCGATTCGCGTGGCGGATCTTGCGACTCGCTCACCCTCGCCTCCAGGTGCCCCAGATGTCCGGCTGATCCTAATGCGAACGGGCCCGCACGCGGCGCCCCGATTTGGGGTGGGTCAGGCCGGCGAGCGCCCACCGGTGTCCACGTGCCCCTGGGCGATGAGCCAGGCGAGCGACTCGCGGACGGCCTGCAGCGAGGAGTAGCGCGGCGCGTACCCGAGCACCGATCGGGCCTTGTCGATGCTCATGCTCGGGCTGTGCGCGATGTGCTCCCAGCTCGTCTGGGCCACCGCCGGGTCGAGTCCGCGCGCCCACTCCGCGAACGGTTCGAACCGCAGCGAAGGCGTCACGCCGAACCAGCCGGCCACCGCCTCCGCGTACCCGCGGAGGGTCAGCGCCTGGGGCGAGACCGCGTGGAAGCCCTCCCCGATGACGGCCGATCTCCGGTGCAGGGCCAGCTCGAACGCCTGGGCCACATCGTCGGCATGGACGTGGTGGAGTGTCTCCAGGCCGAGGTTGGGCAGCGCGATCTCCTCGCCGCGAGCGATCGCGCCGAACACGTCGAGTTCGAAGTTGCCGGCCGGGTTGCACGGCGGCCAGCCGGGGCCGACGATGTGGCCGGGGTGCAGCACGGTCGCCGGCGTTCCGCCTCGGCGCGCCTGACCGAGCAGGTAGGTCTCGATCTCGGACTTGGCGACGCCGTACTCGCCGAACGGCTCGCGCGGCGCGTCCTCGGTGACCGGCACCTGGGCGAGCGGCCCGTGCACCCAGATCGTGCCGCAGTGCAGCAGCAGCCCGGTGCGGCCGCGCAGCGCCTCGGTGAGCTGCCGCGCGCTGTCGACGCTGAAGCACACGAGATCGATCACGGCGTCGGCGTCGAGGTCGGCGATCCGCTTGCCGAACGTGCCGGCCGCGTCCTCGGCGGCCCGGTCGACGCGGAGCCGCTCCACCCGCCGCCAGGCCGCGTCGGCGTGGTACGGCTCGCGTTCCCCGCGCGTCAGCACGATGAGGTCGTGGCCGCCGCGCACCAACCGGGGCACCAGGTAGCTGCCGATATGTCCGGTCCCGCCGATGACGACCACTCGCACGACGCCCTCCCCAGATTCCGCTGATTTCCGGTTATTGGCCAGGGCCGCCCATTGTTCCGTTTCGCGATATTCAGGTACAGGGCCCCGCCATCGGCCGGGGGCTCAGGAACCGGGCTGGTCGTAGTCGTGCATCAGCACCGCCGGCGGCAGGTAAGGGTCGGGATCGGAGGGACGCGGCGGCTCCGGCCCGTCCAGGCCGAGCCGGACGATCTGCTCGACGCGGACGATCCGGAAATGCTGCCCGGCCACGCGGACGTCGGTCAGCCGGTCGCGGTCCACGATGTCGGCCGCCCGGGCGAACTCCGCGCAGACGGCCGGGCCCGGGCTCTCGTAGCCGAGTTCGGCGGCGATCCGTGCGTACTGCGGCTCCGGGCTGTCCGGGCCGGGCACGACCACCCGGAAATAGTCGGCGAGGCTGTCGAGGGCCGTCCCCACGGTCGCGTAGGTGACGTTGGCGCGTGGCCGCCAGCGCCCATCGATCTCCTCGGCGACGACGAACTCGGCGGGCAGCAGCACGATGCGCGGATGCGTCTGCAGGGCGCCGGCGGCGTCGCGCCGCGCGTCGGCGCTGTCGCTTTCCGGCACGCGGTTGTGCAGGGCGCAGCGCAGCATCGCTGCGGCCGTGCCGGTCAGCGCGTTGCGGTGGATGAACCCCAGCGTGCGGCTGGGCGCGGTCCGCCCGTCGCCGGACGGCCACTGCGGGTCGGAGCAACGGGGCGGTTCCGGGCCGTCGGGGCCGGTGCGGGCCGACCGTTCGAGGCGGCCGACGCGAAAGCGCCGCCCGGCCACGGTCATCTCGTCATGCCGTTCCCAGTCGAGCACGTCGGCCGCCGCGCGGAACCGTTCGGCGGCCTCGGCATCGGCCTCGGTCTCGCCGACTTCCGCCGCGGTCTTCAAGAAGATGTGGGCGAGCCCGTTGCGGGCGTCCTGTGGCGTCTCGTAGTCGCTCGCCAGGATGCGCCAGCGCCGGTCGACCTCCTCAAGGCAGGTGAACACCACCCCGGCCGTCACCATGTCGGGGTAGGCGTCGAAGGCACGGCGCGCCTCGGCCTCGGCCATGGCGCGCCACGGATCCGTTTCCGCGGGGCGGGGCCGCCCACCGCGGACCCCATCGCCATCACTGTGGGTCACGAACCCATACTCTCCCGTACACACCCGCGCGCGCAGCCTGATTCGGCATTCGGCGCGACGCCCCCGGGACTACGACCGCGATCGAGCGATCTCCTCGGCGGAGCTGACCACAATGCGACCAACGTCTTTCTAGACCCGATACCGGTTGGCAACCGCGGGGTGATCAGACCATGATGAGGGGTTATCGGTCTTGTTCGAGGATCCGGCTGAGAGGTGCCATGAGGAAGCTCCTCGAGGCGAACGTGGTGGACTGCCTTGAGTATCGCATCCTGGTACTGGTCGGCGAGATCGACCTTAGCGTAGGCGAGTGGCTGCTGGCGCGGATCGTCGGCCTGCTCCGCAGCGGTGACGTGCCGTTGCTCATCGACATGACCGGCGTGCGGTTCTGCGACTCCACCGGGCTCAACGTCGCGGTGGACGCCAAGCGGCACGCGGACGCCTGCGGCTGCCCGATGGCGTTCTTCGGTCTGAGCGAACGCGTGGAGAAGCTGTTCCGGATCACCGGCCTCGATCGGCTCATCGCGACCTACCCCACCCTGCTCGAAGCGGCCGGCGCCGTGACCGACCCGATCACCGCGACCCAGGGCTCCACCGGCGACGGGCCGAACCCCGCGCCGCGTGGCGGCACCGACTGAGAGCTCGCGTCCCCGCCGCGTCCGCGCCGCGTTCGCGCCGCCGGATCAGCCGCGGGTGATGGTGCCGCCGGGACGGATGAGCAACGACACCGCCTGGCCGCCGATCCGCACGCGCAGCCGGAGCCCGCCGTTCGGCCGCCTGGTGGCGGTGGCGCGGACCGCGGCTCCGGGCTTGGTGGGCGCGATCAGGGTGAGGATGGCGACGCCGGATCCACGGCGGGTCATGGTCACCACGGGAGCGGGTACGCGGCTGCGCATCTTGCGGGAGACCCAGCCCTGGTACGGGCGGGTCCGCCCGCGAACCACCGTCGTCGACATCGACGAGACCCGCTGACCGGGGAGCGGGATCTGCCGCACCAGCAGCTGGGTGCCCGCGGCGGCGGCGACCGCGTACGTCCGGCGTACGGCGGTGATCCGCAGCCCGGGGTCGAGGTGCCAGAGCTGCTGGTAGCGGCCGGCGCCCGCGGCGCGGTCGAAGACCACGACGAAGTCCGGGCGCTGGGAGACGTACACCCCGCGGTGGCGGCGGTGGCCGCGGTAGGCGGTGTCGGTGAAGGCGAAGAACTGGCCGTCGCGGCGGGCGACGCGGCGGATGAGGCGCGTCCGCGCGGCCTGGCTGAACCGCATGCCGGGCATGGTGAGGACGTTGTGCGCTTCGGGCGAGCGCAGGTATGCCCGATATGCGCCGTTCTCATAGCCGGTGTGGCCGGCGTCGACGATCAAGTTGCGGCCGCGCGCGAAGTAGGTGAGCGACATGTGGTCGTTGTGGCCGTGGATCTGGCGGCCTCGGCCGAAGCGCAGCGAGTAGAAGGACTCCGCGCCGAACGATCTGCTCGTGCCCCATCCGGAGCGCCCGAACGCGAATCCGGCCGCGTACACCGCCACGCGGCTGCCCGGCGGCGAGCCGCTCGCGCCCCGGGTCGCGGCGTATTCGAGCGGCGTCCCCCGCACCGGCTCTGCGCCCTCCTCGTAGGTGTCGCCGAGTTGCACGAGGCGGCCATCGGGCTGCATGGCGTGGGCGAGGAACGCCGGTATCCGGGCGATCCGGCCGCTGATCCGGCGCGGCAGAGGTGCGGCCGGACAGGCGGCCAGCCATTGACCGGCCACCGTCCACCAGCTGTAGACGACCCTGGCGTAGCCGGTGGACTGCTCGTTCGCGACGCCCTGCCGGTCGACCGCCGGGCCGAGCGGGTTGGGGGCGAAGGCGCTGATCAGCTGCCGCCGGGCCGTCGCCCGCCACTTGAGCGGCCGGCCGCCCCACGCGGCGGCCGGATAGCCGCAGCCGATGCGCAGCAGTTCCAGGTCCTGTCGAAGCCCGTGGTTCCACGGCCCCTCCCAATGGGCCGCGTGGTAGTCGACGTGGCGCGGGATCTGCCGCTCGATCCAGCGCCGGCCCGGGAAGATCTGGGCGGCGCACACCAGCGTGCCGGCACTGCGGTATTTCATCGGCACCGTGCGCAGCCAGCCGCGCAGCAGCGCCGCGGCGCGCTTGCGATAGGCCTCGGACCGGGCCGGCGCGGCGAGGTAACGGGCGACCAGCACGTTGATCCAGCCGCCGGACAGGAAGGCGACACGCCAGGACGGATGATGGTAGGGGTCCTGCGACCAGTTGACGCGGCCGTTCCTATGGGGGTCGATCCGCACGGGGGCGAAGTTCGAGACCGTGAGCCGCCCTGCCATGATCTCGTCGGCGCCGGCAGGCGTGAGACTCCGCGGTTGCCCGCACGCCCGCGCGTGGTCCGCCGCGGTCACCGATCCCGGCCGTCCGCCCGGGTTGGCCGGCACCTCCTGGTGCCGCTGTCGCGTCTGCTGCGTCGACGAGGTTCCCCGCGCCGTGGCCGAGGATGTGCCGGCCCCGCCGCAGGCGGCGGAACCGATCACCAGGGCGGCCATGCCGGCGCTCAGGACGTGGCGCCGCCGGGCGGGAACGCGTTGATGGCGCCTGATGCGAAAATTCGCGGGAAATCGGAAATTTCGAAATATGCGCACGGCTAAGCTCCGATCTCCGCAAACAAACATCCCGCTTTTCCCCCGTACGCGCAGCAGCCCGGCATTTGCCGGATTTATCCGTTAATGCCACGCGAACAAGACGCGGCATTCTCAGAGACAATTTCAACCTTCTTGATCGTCCGCGTCAAGGAACGCGGACACATGGCCGCCGCGAACCCGCCTTCAAATCATTTTCACGTGCCGCGTCATCGCCGGATCGGCGCCATAGCCCGCCGCGGCCCAAAACCGCACCGCGTGCTCGTGTTCGTCGGTGACGAGCGCGCAAAGCCGCCGACAGCCGCGCTCGGCGAGCCGGCGCTCGCCCACCGCCACGAGCGTCAGCGCGATGCCCTGCCTGCGGTGCCGCTGGTCGACCACGAGCCGGTACATGTTGCCGCGCCAGCCGTCCCAGGTGGCGATCAGCGTGCCGACGATCGCGCCGGCGCGTTCGGCCAGCAGCAGGGCGTCGAACTCCTCGATCAGCCGGGCCAGCGCGGCCGGGTTGTCGGTGCTGCTGCGAACCGCGTCGGACGCCGCCCAAAACGAAAGCACGGCGTCGATGTCGGCGGTCGCCGCCGACCGTACGTGCCACTCGGTCATGCCGTGATCGTAAGTTACCCGGCCGGTTATGGACGCGGCCCCGCCGTACGGCGCCGCGGCTCCTGGCGAGCCAGAAGTCATCGCCGTTCCGCTGGGGCCTATTCGCCGGGGCCACTATTAGCGTCCACCCGCAGACGAGGGGATCGCGACCGCGCACCATAGGAGGCAAGAGCGACCTCGGGGAGACGCGATGCTGGGTGCCTACATCCTCATCCAGGCTGAGATCGGGGCGGCGGCCCGCATCGCCGGCCAGGTCGCCGCCGTACCCGGGGTGATCGCCACCGTGGGCGTCACGGGTCCGTACGACGTGATCGCTCGCGCCGAGGCCCCGAACGCCGAGGACCTGGGCAACCTGGTGGTCGCGCGGATCCAGCGGATCGAGGGCATCACCCACACTCTGACCTGCCCCATCGTGCACCACCAAAGCCCGGACTGACGCCCCCCCGCTCCCGCCCGGCGGCTCACGCCGGGCGGGCGGGCCGCGCGACCGCCAGCGCGCCGAACGCGACCATGGCGAGCACCTGGGTCACGATGGTGTAGATGATGACCGCGTGCACCGACATGTCGTACAGCAGGCCGATGAGCGCGCCGCCGGCCAGCCAGGCCAGCCCGTACACCGCGGTGAACACGCCATAGCCGAAGCCGCGGCGCGCCGGCGGGACCAGGTCGGCGACCGCCGCGCGCATGGTCGACTCGTGCACGCCCATGGCGATGCCCCACACCACGGCACCCGCCCAGACCAGCCCGGCCGACGTCGACAGCGACCAGAACGGGACGAGGAGCGCCAGCGGCGGCAACACGAACAGGCCGCGCAGCCCCCACCGGTCGTAGGCGTCGCCGGACACCAGGGCGGCCAGCGCGGCGGCACCCATCGCCGCGGCGTAGGTGACGGGAATCAGCCCGGCCGGCAGTACGTGCCGTACCTCCAGGTGATAGGCGAGCACGCCGAAGGTCGCGAAGCCCGCCATGGTGAGCGTGGTGAACGCCGCGTAGAACCAGAACCGCGCCGAGAATCCGGCTGGGCCCACGGCGGCGCCGGCGCCATCACCGGCGGCGGCGTCATCGGCAGCGTCATCGGCGGCGTCATCGGCGGCGGCGGCCTCGCCGCTCGCCGGGGTGGCCGCGTCGTACGCGGCCGGGTCGGGCGCCGCCAGCCGCAGCCAGGCCAGCACGGCGAGCAACGCGGCGGCCGGGATGGCGAGCACCGCGAACCCCAGCCGGTAGCCGGAGATCGCCACCATGCCCGCCATCAGCAGCGGGCCGACCAGGGCGCCCGACTGGTCGAGGGCCTCGTGAATGGCGAACGCCCGCCCCCGGCCCAGCGTGCCGCCCGCCTCGGCGAGCATGGTGTCGCGGGCCGGGCTCCGGACGGCCTTGCCGAACCGTTCCAGCACCACCAGCGCCACGGCCTGCCACAGCGCCTGGACGGCGGCCAGGACAGGCACGGCCACCACCGTGATCACGTATCCGCCGATGGTCAGCGCCCAGCGCCGCCCGGTGCGGTCGGCGAGTTGCCCGGTGAAGAGCCGGAACACCAGCGCGACCGCCTCGCCCGCGCCGGTCACCAGCCCCACCAGCGCCGCGCTCGCGCCGAACGTCGCCAGAAACGGGCCGATAACGCTGCGCGCGCCCTCGTAGACGAAATCGCCTAGCATGCTGACCACTCCGAAGGCCAGCACAAAGCCCATCGGGGAGAGCCGGTTCGGGGACGGCCGCCCGGCGACATCCGGGTCAACAGAGGCCATAAGACTGACTAACCCGAAATATCCCCACAGCACAACCCACTGACAGTTCTGACCGCTCAACTTCACCGACGGTATGCTCGGGTAACGGGCCGTGCTGGTCGCCTATATGTAAATCGGGGGGGACACATCCATGGACCGCGGACGACCGCGCCCGTATACCGTCAAGGCGGATCAGCCGTATGCCCTCGAGGCGGGGCAGGGCTGGACCTACAACCAGGACGGCGTCGCGTTCACGGTCAAGGCTGGCGAGCTGGGCCGCGGCCGGCGCCTCGCCGTCGTCGAGTACACCACCCGTCGCGGCGAGGAGCCCCCGGACCATACCCACGACACCGAGGACGAGATCTGCTACGTGCTCGCCGGCGCGGCGAGCTTCCGGTGCGGTGACGAGCGGTTCGAGGTGGGCGAGGGCGGTTTCGTCTTCCTGCCGCGAGGCATCGAGCACGGCTACCGGGTCCGCGGACCCGAGGACGTCCGGCTGCTGGCCATCACCTCACCCGCGCGGGAAGACGCCGTCGGCGGCTGGGGCGGCTTCGTGGGCGACTTCGAGGCCATGGGCGAGTTGCGCGCCGCACCGCCCGGCTTCGAAGCGGCCGAATAGTCCGAACAGTCCGCCCTGCCCGAGTCAGCCGGCCGGGCGGCCGGACGCGCCGGGGACCAGCCGACCACCCGACACGGCGGCCGCGATCGCGCCGAGCGCGATCGCCCAGCCGAGCGGGTCGAGCGGAACACAGCCGAAGAACGTGCTGAGCACGGGCGTCTGCACGATGGCCGCCAGCACCAGCGCCGAGCCGACCGCGCTGAGCAGCACCGCCCGGTCCCGGCCGCCCGCCGCCAGCGTCTGCGCCAGCTGGGTGCCGACCAGCGCGACCAGCCCGATGGTGCGGGCCCGGATGGCCGGCCCGGTGAAGCGGCCGATCGTCCAGCCCGTGCCCGCACCGAGCGCGGTCACGACGGCGCGGTGGGCGATGCCGCGGGTGAGCGCGCCGCCGAGCGACGACTCCGGTCCCTCGCCGAGCAGCGACAGCACGGCCTCGGGCCGGGGTTCCCGGATCGCGATGGCAAGGGCCGGGGCCAGGTCGGTGAGCATGTTGACCAGCAGCAGCTGCCGGGCCGACAGCGGCGAGCTGCCCCCGGTCAGCGAGCCCACGAGCGTGAAGCCGATCTCGCCGAGGTTGCCGCCGACCAAGATGGCCAGCGCCTGCCGCACCGACGCCCACATCGCCCGTCCCTCGACGAGCGCCGAGATGATCGTTTCGAGCTTGTCGTCCGCGACGATCATGTCGGCCGCCGCCTTCGCCGCCGCCGTGCCGCGCCTCCCGAGCGCGATGCCCACGTCGGCGAGCCGGATCCCGGCGGCGTCGTTGGCGCCGTCCCCGGTCATGGCGACCGTCCGGCCGAGGTTCTGGAAGGCCTGGACGACCCGGACCTTGTGGGTGGGCGTGCAACGGGCCACGACGTCCACGTCGGCCAGCGCCGCGGCCAGCTCATCGTCGTCGAGCGAGTCGATCTCGTCCCCGGTGATCACGTGCTGGTGCTCGGTGTCGCTGACGTTGCTGGCGATCGCCCCCGCCGTGCTCGGGTGGTCGCCGGTGAGCATGACGATCTGGATGCCGGCGTCGCGCAGCCCGGCGATCGCGGGCACGGCGGTCTCGCGCAGCACGTCGGCGAGCCCGAGCAGGCCGACGAAGGTGAGATCGGCGACGTCGTCGTCGGTCAGCCCCTCGGCGTCGTCGCCGGCGCCGCCGGGATTGCCACCGCCGGGATTGCCTCCGCCGGGATTCGCGCCGCCGGGATTGCCACCGGCTGAGCCGCGCCTGGTCCGTTCCGCGACGGCGAGCACCCGGTGCCCGGAGCCGGCGAGCCGCTCGATGCGGGCCTCGATGTCACGGCGGCTCTGTTCGTCGAGCTCGGCGCCGTCACGGGTCCGCACGCACCGGGGCAGCACCACCTCGGGCGCGCCCTTGACGCTCACCAGCCGTTCCTTGCCCGCCCGGCCGAGGGTGGCGTGATAGGCGCGGGACGGCTCGAACCGCAGGCCGGCCAGTTCCTCCCAGCCGTTGGCGTCGGCGCGGCGCCGCACCCCCGCCGCCGCGGCGCCCTCGTCGACCGCGGCGTCGGTGACGTGCGCGTGGTTGCCGTTCTCGGCGTGCGGCGTGGCGCGTACGGCGGTGACGATCACGCCGCGCAATGGGTCGTCGAGGTGATCGAGGTCGGCCTCGTGCCGTTCGTCGCTGACCCGGGCGAGCTTGATCTCGCCCTCCGTGAGGGTGCCGGTCTTGTCGAAGCACAGTACGTCGACGCGACCGAGCGCCTCGATCGTGCGGGGGTTCCTGACGTAGACGCCGTGCGTGGACAGGCGCCGGGTGGCCGCCAGCTGTGCCGCGCTGACCAGCAGCGGCAGCCCCTCCGGGACCGAGGCGACCGCGAGGCTCACCCCTTCCGACAGCGCCTGGCGCAGCTCGTTGCCGTAGGCGAACCCGGAGCCGGCCACGCCGAGCGCCGAGCCCACCGCGAGCGGCAGGGTCGCATCAGTGATCTTGGCGAGCCGGGCCTCGACCCCGCTGAGCGGAGCGTCGCCGTTGTCCGCGGACGCGGCCAGCGCCCGCCCGGTCTCGGTGGCGTCGCCGACGGCCACGACGACCGCCCTGGCCTCCCCGGCCGCGACGACGGTGCCTTCGTAGAGCATCGAGCTGCGTTCGGCGACCTGCCGGGCGAACGCCGCGCGGTTCGACTTGGCGACCGGCAGCGACTCCCCGGTGAGCGAGGACTCGTCGGCCTCCAGCCCGTCGGCGTCGAGGATCCGGCAGTCGGCGGGGACGACGTCTCCGGCGGCCAGCCGCACGACGTCGCCCGGGACGAGCCGGTCGCCGTCCACCTCGCGTTCCTCGCCCGCCCGCGACACCCGCGCCGCCGTGGTCGAGCGGGGCGACAGACGCGCGATCGTCTTGTCGGTGGCCAGCCGCTGGACGCCGCCGACCAGCGCCGACAGGCCCATCACCCCGGCCACCAGGGCGGCGTCGGCCATCGAGCCCACCGCGGCCGAGCCGACCGCTCCGGCGGCCAGCACCGGGGTCAGCGGGTTGGCGAGCTCGTCGGCTGTCGTCTTGAGCAGCCCCCAGCGCGCGCCGCCCGGCTCGGCCCGGGCCGGGCGGCGCGTGCGCGCCTCCTCGTCGGTCAGCCCGGTACGGCGGGTGCGCAGCTCGTCCAGCACGGCGCCGACCGGCATGGCGTGCCACGGGGTGGTGGCCGACGGCGGCGCCAGCGGCCGGCGCACCGCCCCGCGGGCCTGCCAGCCGGCGTAGCCCATGGACAGCGCCGCCGCCACGTTCACCGCCGACATCACCTGGCTGCCGGAACGGCCGGCCGGCCCGGTCAGCGCGAACAGCCCGGCCACGCCGCTGCCGGAGCGGGCCAGCGTGACGCCGCGCTCGCTGACCCGTCGAGCCGCCCGCGCCGCGTCGATCACGCGCGCCGCGACCGCCAGGTCGTGCCCGCCGACCAGCAGATGCGCGCCCCACGGAGGAAGGCCTCCCGGCGCCGTCACGCCGACGCCGCAGTCGGCGGCGGCGAGCGCCGCGCCGTGCCCCGACACCAGCAGCACGCCGGCGCCGTCGCTTTGCAGCTGTCGTACCGAGGCCACCAGCTGCGACCCGCCTGGCACGACGGCGTCGGGAGTGCTGGCGAGATCGAGGTCGTCGCCCGCGACCGCCAGCCGCAGGCCGGCCCGGCGCACCGCCGTGACGAGCGCGTTCACTTCGGGTGCCTGCCGGCGTATGGCCGCCACCATCGCCCGCGGCCGCTGCTCGAACGTCAAGGCCAGCACATAGGCGGTCGTGCCGCCGCGCAGCCGGTTGGCCTCGCGTTTGCCGGCGCGGCCGGGGACGCGCAGCTCCTCGACGGGGCCGAGGCGCCACCCCTCGTGGTCGGCGACGCGCCCCGGATCGGCGGCGTCGAACAACGCGTAGAGCCGGGTGGCCACCTCGTCGTGGTCGGCGTCCCCGATCATGATCACATCGCCGATCGCGAACCGGCCCGACCGCAGCGCCGCGGCGTCCAGCAGCGCGGTGTCGATCCGGTCGAGCCGTCGCAGCGCCCGCTGATCGCACACGATCACACCTCGCCGGGCCAGCCGGGCGCCCAGCTCGGCGGCGTAGATCTCGCGCCCGGCGGCCGCCGCCTTGGGCGAGGCGGCCATCACGGCCTGCACGCCGCGCCTGATGCCGCCGGTCACAAGCCCGCCGACGAGACCGCCGGCGAGTCCGCCGGCGAGGGCCTGGTCGGCGTACCGCTCCACCGGGCCGGGCGGCAGCGCGCACGGCCGCTCCACCGCCGCCGGCTCCGCGCCGGCCTGGTCGGGCGTGCCGGTGAGCTCGTGCTCGGCGCGCGCCCACGCGGCCGTCGTGGCCTGGGCCTCACGCAGCTGGCTGAGCCGTTGCGCGACGTCGATCACCAGCCCGGTGCCGCCCGGGGCCAGCCCCTGGGCCACGGCGCTGACCATCGGAAACCAGGTCGCGGCCCACTGGCCGGGCACCGCCCGCTCGACCATCGCGCGCAGCCTGGGGATGTTGTCGACGAAGGAGATCGCGCCCGCGACCTCGGGCGGCATCGGCGCCCGCCGGAACAGCCACTCGGCGGCCGTGGCCACGAGTCCGCCGGCGTCGGTGGCCAGCAGCAGGCCGAGCGGCGGCCGGCGGCCGACCTTGTCGGCGTAGGCTTCGGCGGCCGCCTCGGCCCGGCCGTCGGCGCCGGCCTCGGTCTCCTGCTTGCCGGGCGCGTCCAGCGCCTCCAGCAGCGCGACGATCTCCTCGATCTCGGCGGGCGGGTCGGCCAGCCCGATGATCACGCGCCCCAGCGCGTGGTTGACGCGGGCCCACGTCACTCCGGGGTGGGCTTCGAGCGTGCGCTCGATCGTCGCGCGCCGCCGCTGCGCGGCCGGCCCGTACGAGCAGCGCAGCCGCACGTGTACGCGGTCGGGGTAGGTCCACACGCGCCGCCTGGGCCCGGCGAGTTCGTCGGCCAGGCACTCCGTCAGCCCGTCCGGCAGGACGCCGGGCAGCTCGCCCGGCAGCGTGGCGAGTGCCGACGCCGTCTGACGTACGGGGGTGGACGCCAGCCACGCTCCCTGCCAGGCGAGCTGGGTGCTCTGCCAGGCCAGCTGGGTGCTCTGCCGTACCGCACCCCCGCCGTGGCGCACCGCCCAGCCCGCCGACTCGGTGATGAGCCCGCCCCCAGGTACGTTCGGGATGCGTGACAGGCCCCTGCGCAACAGTCCCAGCCCCATGACCATGACATCCCCGCCCTGCCGTATCTATGCACGGCGAGGTGCACGACTCGGGCGGGGTCCATGGTTCGGCCGCCCGGCGGTCAGTCGCCGCCGACGCCCAGCGAGGCCAGCAGCACCAGGACGGCGGTGACCACCGCGACCGCGCCGTGGAGGGCGACGATCGGCACGGGCAGGCCTCGTTCGGCGGGCTCGTCACCCGTCTGCGCCGCGCCGGACGGTGTTCCCGTCCCGGCGGACACCGTGGTGGCCGCGCCGCGGCGGACGCCGAGCCAGCGGACGAACATGGTCGCGCCGAGGAGTGCCACAACGACGAGGACGGCGAAGGACAGCCAGGCGAGGCCCTCGGTGTCGGTGACGACGTAGATCAGCCAGAGCACGAGACCGGCCGCGGCCAGCAGGAAGTGACCGAAGATCAGCCCGGACTTGAACGACGTCGTGCCACCGGCCTGCTGACGCAGGCCCCCTCGCTGGAGCCACTGGCCCAGCAGGATGAAGCCGCCCCCGGCTGTGACGATCCACGTGATCAACGCTGCGATTGCCATATCGGTTTGTCTCCCTCTCTCTCGGCTGTGTTCCGGGCCGTGTGTTCCGCCGTGAGCTACTGGAAGCCGCTTGCCTGGGTGTCCTCGTCCGCCACTCGCACGCCGTAGCGATAGGCCAGCTCACCGCCGATGAAGCCGGAGAGCCCGAGCACCGCGAACGTCACCGCCGACGCGGCGATGTAGCCGATGCCCACGCCCTGCGTGGTGTCCGGCTCCGGCGTCGGGCGCAGCAGGAAGCTCACGGTGTAAGAGGTGACGACGGCGAGGTTGAGCGTCATGTGGATGAGCGCCCTCCGGTGGGCGCGCGTCCCGCTCGGGATCGCGAACAGGTCGAGGAACCCGACCGTCGCCGCGCCGAGGGCGGTCAGCACGCCCAAGGCGATGAGCCACCGCGACCCCTGGACGAGGAAACCCGGATCGTCCACCACACGCGAGGCCACATCGAAGACCAGGCTTCCCGCCCAGGCCCCGATGGGCAGTGTGACCAGCGCCGGATGCAGGGGATGCCCGTAGGGCCCGGCCAGCCCCGTCACCGGCCGCTTGGCCGGCCTCGTCTCAGTCATGATCATCCGATTTTCGCAAGCGTTCATTGATTTTATTTAGCATGCACGGCGCTCTGCGGATTATCAATAGCCCCCGTTGGCATTAATCTGGTGATGTGGATTCGGCATGGGGGGCCCTGGAGATGCTCGCCGACCGCACGCGGCGAGCGCTGTACGAACATGTTCGGCGCACCCGGGGCGAGGGCGTCAGCCGCGAGCAGGCGGCCGCGGCGCTCGGCATCTCCCGCGGCCTGGCCGCCTTCCATCTCGACAAGCTGGTCGACGCCGGGCTGTTGTCCGCGGCGTACGCGGCGCCCGAGCCGCGCGGTCGCGGCCGCGCGCCGAAGGTCTACCGCGCCGTCGACGGCGAAATCGACCTGAGCCTGCCCGGCCGCCGCTACGACCTCATCGGCGAGATCCTCGCCGATGCGGTCGACGCCGCCTCATATGGCGAGCCCCCCACCGGCGTACGCGACGAGGCGCTGCGCGCCGCGTACCGGCGCGGGCAGGCCGAAGGCGACACCGAACGGCGGTCAGGGGGGCGGCTGGAACGGCTGCTCGAACGGCTCGGCTTCGAGCCGGACGCGGCCAAACCCTCGGACGGCGCGGCCATGGGGCTGCGCAACTGCCCGTTCCAGCGGCTGGCCACCCGGCACACCGAGCTGATCTGCGGCATGAACCAGGCCTTCATCGCCGGAATCCTGCACGGCCTCGGCGTGACCGCGCTCACCGCCGAACTCGTTCCCGGCCCCGGCCGCTGTTGCGTCCGGCTCGCGCCGGCTCCATAACCCGCGCCGCGGCCCGCGCGCGGGCCGGGCGCGGGCCGCGTCGGATCAGCGGACGTAGACCACGAAGCGCGACGACGCCATGGCGCCGCGATAGGTCACGGTCGCGGTGACCGTCGCCACGCCGGGAGCGGCCGTACGGACGACGCCGGCGCGATCGACGGACACGACGGCCGGGCGGTTGCTGCGGTAGCGGACCGTCATGCCCGGCGGCAGCGGCCGGCTCGCGCCCCTGGTGATGTGGCCGAACAGCGTGTCATCGCTCATCCCCACCGTGAGCTGCGGGTCCACGACCGTGTCGCGCGGGATGAAGACCCGGCTGGCGATGCCGCGGGCGGCGTCGCCGGCCGCGACCGGCTTGGCGGTGACGACGGCGGGCGTGGGCCGGAGCGCGCCGCTCACGGTGACGGTCGTCTGCCGCTGGATGTCGGCGTCGGCGCTTGAGGTGCCGAGCTGGATGCCGTACCTGCCGCGATCGACGACGTACCGGCGCTGGTCCTGATCGAAGAACGCCAGGTCGGGGACGCGGACGGTGAAGCGCACCCGCTTGGTCTGGTGCGGCGCGAGCGAGATCTTCTCGAACGCGCGCAGCCGCTTGATCGGGCGCTCCAACGCGGCGGGCGCGTCGGGCGTCGTGATGTACAGCTGGGCGACCGTGTCGCCCGCGACCGGACCGGTGTTGGTGACGTTCGCGCTCACGTGCAGGGTGCCGTTGGCGTCGACGTGCCTGCGGTCCACGTCCAGCCGCGAGTAGCGGAACGTGCTGTAGCCGAGGCCGTACCCGAACGGATAGGACACCCGGCCCTTGAAGTACATGTACGTACGGCCGAGGCTCGATCCGGACGGCCGGATGCCGTAGTCGCCGAGGGCCGGCAGCTGCGAGAGGTCCGCGTACCAGCTGAACGGCAGGTGCCCGCTCGGGTTATGGGCGCCGAGCAGCACGTCGGCGAGCGCCTCGCCCTTGCGCTGGCCGTTGTAGGAGCTCCACAGCAGGGCCGCCACGTTCGGCTCGAACGACGCGACGTCGACCTGGCCGACGGTCTCCATGTAGACGACGGTGGCCGGGTTCCTGGCCGCCACTTGGTTGATCATGTCGGCCTGGGCGCCGGGCAGCGCCAGCGTGGCCCGGTCGATGTCCTCGCGGGCGGTGCCGGCGTCGGTGCCTGCGTAGACGATGACGGCGTCGTAGCCCGCCGCGGCGTCGACCGAGGCCTGGTCGACCGTGCCGAGGCCGGGCCCGGTGACGCCGGGCAGGAAGTCGACGGCGGCGTCCGGGTTCACGGCCCGTACCGCGGCCCGGATCCCCTGGTAGCCGTTGACCGACTTGGCGACGCCGGCGGGTCCCTGGTTGCTGGAGTAGCCGCCGAGGTACATCGACGCCGGGTTCGCGTAGGCGCCGATGACCGCGACCTTGAACGGCCCGGAGGCGGGCACTCGCAGGGGCAGCAGCTTGCCGGCCGTGCCGTCCCGCTTCGTCGTCGCGTCGTTCTTCAGCAGGACGATGCTCTGGTCGCCCGCCCGGCGGGCCATGGCCAGCCGTTCCGGCGTCTCGGTGACCGCGTTGTTGGCGTCGGTGTTGGTCCACGTGCCGGGCGGCACCTCGGCCCTGGCCCGCGTCACCCACGGCACACGACTTTGGTCGTCGAACTCGCCCAGCTTGATGCGTGCCGTGAACAGCCGGACGAGCGAGACGTCCATGTCGTTCTCGTTGTAGATGCCGGTCTGCGTCTCGATGCCCGCGGTGACCGCGGTGGGCAGGGTGTTCCCGTAGTTGAACTCGTCGTGGAAGCCGCGCTGGCAGTCGAGGTCCTCGCCGGCGGAGTTGGCGAAGGCGTGACGTTCGATGTGGTCCAGCGGGTGCGGGTAACCCGGCGGCTGCCAGTGGTGCCCCGCCTGGATCTCGAAGATCGCGTCGCAGTCGGAGGTGAAGAACCCGTTGAAGCCGAACGTCTGGCGCGCCAGCGTGTCCATCAGGTAGACGTCGGCCGCGGCCGGCACGCCGTTGACCCGGTTGTAGGCGCTCATGATCGAGGCCGGGTCGCTTTGCCGTACCAGGTCTTTGAACTGCGCGGTGTAGTACTCGCGGAGCGTGCGGTCGTCCATGTCGGAGCTGCCGGTGCGCCGGTTGAACTCGCTGTTGTTCGCGGCGTAGTGCTTGAGCGTCGTGCTGACCTTGCGGTAGCCCCGCGCGGCGGGCAGCGGGCGGCCGTCGACGTCCTTGCCCTCCATCCCGTTGACGAACTGGGCGGCGATCGCCGTGGTCAGCAGCGGGTCTTCGCTGAAGGTCTCGTCGTTGCGGCCCCAGCGCGGGTCGCGCGCCAGGTTGACGGTCGGGGAGTAGAAGTTGAGGTCGAGGTTGTTGTTCCGGACGACCTCGCGCGCCTCGTCGGAGATCATGGCCGCTTCGCGGTGCATGAGGGCGGGGTTCCAGGTGGAGCCCATCGACAGGTCCACCGGGTACGAGGTCGTGTTGATCAGGGTGGGCGGGTTGGCGTTGTTGAGGGTGCCCTCCCTGGCCACGCCGTGCGCCGCCTCGTTCCACCAGCCGTACGCGGCGACCCCGAGACGTGGGATCGGCGCGGACTGGCTGCTGTTCATCTGCGCCGCCTTCTCCTCCAGCGTCATCCGCGACACGAGATCGGCGGCGCGTTCCTCGGCGGAATACGACCGGTCGAGGTAGATGGGGAGGGGCGGGTCGCCGGGCGCGGCGACGGCGGACCCGCCGCTCAGCGGCACGATCAGCGCGGCGGTCGAGATGATGAGCGTGCCGCGCCTGAACATGGACATGCACCTGAGCATGCGACTCCCCTTCCGCCCTGCCGCGGCGGCGACCGTGAGGGTACGCCGAGATCGACGGAGGTCGACGGACTAGTGGGAGCGTTGTGACCGTACGGCGGCGGCCCACCTCCGTCAAGCGGTCTCGGCGGTGGCGGCGGCGGGCTCAGGTGCGGTCGCCGGCGAGGTAGCGCTGGACCGTGGGCGCCAGCCACGCGACGACGTCGGCTCGGCTCATGTGCACGATGGGCGGCAGTCCGAGGACGTAGCGGCACAGCGCCAAGCCCAGCATCTGTGTGGCCAGCAGCCCGGCCCGTTCCCCGGCCTGCGCGGGATCGGGGGCCAGCGGCGCCATCACAGGGGCGACCTGGTCGGTGAAGATCGCCTGCAGCCGCTCTCGCGCCGCCTCGTTGCTGACGGCGGCGCGCAGCAGCGCCATCAGCGTCTCGTCCTCCTCCCATCGGCTGAGGAAGTGCCCGACGATCCGGGTGCCGATCTCCTCATGGGGCATAGCGGTCACATCAGGCAGCCGCAGGTCGAACTCGGCGGCCGCGGCGAACAACCGATCCTTGCTGCCGTAGTAGCGCATCACCATCGCGGGGTCGATGCCCGCGTCGGCGGCGATCGCCCGGATGGTGGCTCGTTCGTACCCCTCTGCGGCGAAACGTTCCCGGGCGGCCGCGAGGATGGCCGTTTTGGTGGCGTCCGAGCGGCGTGGGCGGGGTTCGATCGCGGTCATGTCAACAACTGTAGGCCAACATTCGTTGACCGCCACGGAAGGCGCGCCTAAGGTTGTCAACAGACGTTGGCCAACAGCCGTTGACCAACAGTCGTTGACCAGAGGCATGATCGCGAGGAGGCGCACATGTCGTCCCGTACCACCGAGGTGCTGATCGTCGGCGCCGGCCCGACCGGGCTGCTGCTGGCCGGCGACCTCGCCCGCGCCGGCGTCGCCGTCACCGTGCTCGAACGCCGCGCCGGCCAGTCGAACCTGACCCGTGCGTTCGCCGTGCACGCACGCACGCTGGAGCAACTCGACCAGCGCGGGCTCGCGGACGAGCTTGTCGAGACCGGCGAGCGGGTGTCCTCGTTGCGGGCGTTCGGCCGGATCAGACTTGATCTGTCCATGTTGCCGAGCCGCTTCCCGTTCCTGCTCGTCACCCCGCAGTACGAGACGGAGCGGGTGCTGGAGCAGCGCGCCAGGGAACTGGGCGTCGAGATCGTGCACGGCACGGAGTTCGTCGGGCTGCGGCAAGACGGCGACGGCGTCACCGCGGACGTACGCTCCGCCGACCCCACGGCCGCCGACACGTGGCGCGCGGCCTACCTCGTCGGCGCCGACGGCGTGCGCAGCGCGGTGCGGCACGCCATCGGGCTGCCCTTCCCCGGCCGCTCGGCGATCCGATCGGTGATGCTGGCGGACGTACGGCTCGCCGAGACGCCCGCGGATGTGCTCACGCTCAACGGTGTGCGCGACGGCTTCGTCTTCATCGCTCCGTTCGGCGACGGCTGGTACCGCGTCATCGCGTGGCATCGGCATCATGAGCTGCCGGACGACGCCGCCGTCGACATGGATGAGGTCCGGCGGCTCACCCGGATCGCGCTGGGCACCGACTACGGAATGCACGACGCCCGGTGGACCTCCCGCTTCCACAGCGACGAAAGACAGGCCCCGCGCTACCGCGTCGGCCGGGTCTTCCTGGCCGGCGACGCCGCGCACGTGCACTCGCCGGCGGGCGGCCAGGGCATGAACACCGGGCTGCAGGACGCCGCCAACCTGGGGTGGAAGCTGGCGGCGGTGCTGCGCGGGCGCGCGCCCGACAGCCTGCTCGACAGCTACGACGCCGAGCGACATCCGGTCGGGCGCATGGTGGTGCGCGCCAGCGGCGCGCTGCTCCGGCTGGCGCTGTTCGCACCCGCGCCGCTGCGGGCCCTCCGCGATGTGACCGCCGGCGCCGTCGTCAAGATCGACCCCATCGCGCGTCGCTTCGCCGGCATGGTGTCCGGCATCGACATCGGCTACCCCGCACCGCGCGGCGCGCACAAGCCGGCCGGCAGGCGGGCACCGGACATACGGCTGACCGGTGACGGTTCGGCCCGGCTGTATGAGGCGTTGCGCGCAGGGCGATTCGTGCTGGCGACCCGGGCCGGCGCGGCCGCCGGCTCGCCGACGGCACTGCCCGACGGCTGGGGCGCCGACGTCGACGTGGTGGCGTCGGCGGCGGAGCCGACCACGATGCTCGTGCGTCCGGACGGGTACGTGGCCTGGGCTTCAGACGC
The DNA here is from genome assembly GCA_035765195.1 of Streptosporangiaceae bacterium. GTDB lineage: Bacteria > Actinomycetota > Actinomycetes > Streptosporangiales > Streptosporangiaceae > CALAED01. Next base: position 40,955 of record DASTYC010000022.1, on the reverse strand, counting down.
GCTCGACCCCGCTCACGATCTGGCCGCCGAGGCGAGTCGCACGCCGGCCGAGATGATCGCCGGGTGACGCCGGTTCACGCGTATACCATCAAGGCCCGCGCAACCCACGCACCGGACGGCCGATCCAGGTGGCCTCGACACTCGCGCCGCGCTTCAGCGTCGGGCGCACCTTCAAGGAACACGTCTCGGGCGCGACGCCCGCCGGCGGCCCGCAAGGGCAACTGGCGTTCCTTACTCCCGTCCCTCGGCTCCCACCGCACGGCGCACCGGCGGCAGCGCGCCCCACCGCGACCCACGGACCGCGAGATAGAGCAGCACCATGCCCACGACCTGCGCCAGGTGATACACAGAGGTCGGATCGAGACCCACATGGTCGGTCACATCGGGGCTCAGCCCCTGCGCCGCGCCGGCGATACCGCTCGCGAAGATGGCGATGAGCACCGGACGCGCCAGCGGGTGGCGGCGCATCGCCGCCCATCCCCACAAGATCAACACGCTGATCATCGTCAGGCTCTCGCACGCCAGGATGGCGGTGATCCCGGCGTGGCCGGTCGCCGCCATCAGTACATACGCGACGATCCCGACCGAGCGCAGCAGCCAGAACACCCGTTCCCGCCCCGGGCCGAGCACCTCCGCGACCGTGCTGGCGAGCAGATAGGAGACCGCGACGACGACGATGACGCTGATGATGGCCCAGCTCAGATCGCCCCACCGCGGCCAATGCATGATCAGCCCGTGGTGCACCGCTCCGGCCAGCGCGCCGATCCCGGCCCACCAGAAGGCGGCCCGCCAGTAGCCGTGCGACGCCGGTGAGCGTCGCAGCCGCAGCGCCAGCGACACCACAACGACGCCCAGCAGGAGGTCGGTCAGCGACTGAGCCGGTTCGGCGAGCACGGTTCAGACGCTACCCGCCGAGCCCGCCGGCCGTCGCGGGCGAGGAGATCTTTCGCATCGGTTCGACCTCGCGTTCAGCGGATCGTTACGCTCACCGACCTCCACACTCCGGCGGCCGTGCCACGAGACCGAATCTGATCAAACGTCGGAATCATCCGGAACGATCGGAAGCCGCGCGGTCGGCTTGGCGCCCGGATCCGCGCCGTCGGCCCGGGGCTTCCCCCGCGCTTCTCGCCTGGTCCGCGACGGATCCGCACCCGAGCCCGAATCACCCTTGCTCCCAGATCCGCCCCGCGTCGTCCGGCCACTTCGTGCCGCACGCTTGCTCGTGCTCTTGCTCTGCTCAGGAGTGGCGCGCGCCCCGGAATCGGCCTTCGCGGCCGAACCGGTCTCCCCCGCCGCCTCAGGTGGTGCGACCGGGTCGGGTGGGACGACGGGGTGATCGACCTGTGGCAAGGGGTTGGTCCGCTTCGCCGGATTGGTGCGCGCGGTCGGGTCGGTCCGCGCGACGGCATCGGTTCGTGTAGAACCTGCGGGGCCGGCGGGCGGCTCGACCACCGGCCGCTCGACCATGGGCTCCTCGGCGACGGGCTCGACCGCGGGCTCCGCGGCGTCGGGATCGTCGGAGATGACGGGGAGCTTGGCGGTGAGCTGGGCCTGTTTGGCGATCACTCCGCTGGCGAGGGTGAGCTTCTCGCGGCGGAGGGCGCCGTTTTGCCGCAGCAGATCATCGATGTCCGAACGCAGCGCGGCCTGCCGCGACGCCATGCGCTGGTGCACGGCGCCGCCGCCGATGGCCACGCCGAGAACGAACATGGACGCCAGGGGCACCCACCGCCAGACGACTATCGAGATGATCAGCGCGGCGCCGACGGCCGCGACCGCGCGGACGTTGTGGCCCATCCAGTCCAGGATGGCGTTGACCGGCTTGGGAATTTTCAATGGAGGTCTCTCCTCGTCGACTCGTTGCGGATCATCTCGACGGCGGATCAACTCACCGGGAGTGGTCACCTGTTCCAGGGCCCCGGTGACGATAGCGTCACGAGGCTCCCCTACAGCATTACCATCTCCGCAGCATCGAAGATCCTGCTGAGGTGATGAGCACCGGAACGGCCGAGATGGACGATCACGACCTTCACGAGCGGGCGGCGGACCTCGAGCGAGCCGGCGAAGAGGGTCGGCATCTGCCCGCCGACCTGCGTCGGCTGTTTGCCGATGGCGGATCCGGGCGCACGCTGTCGGTGCCGCTGCCCCCGGGAGACGTGGTGTGGCCTGATCCGGGCTACCGCCAGCAGGTGCCGCCCCGGCAGCCGGCCCTTTGGGTCAGCGACGAACCCGTGCCCCCGGGGCTGTGGGCCGACCTGCGGGCCGAACATGGCCGATCGGGTCTGTGGCCGGTGCTGCTCGACGACTCCACCCAGCCGTGGTCGGCGGGACAGATCTCGCCCGAGCCGGTCACCGACATCGACGCGTACGACCCGGGAGCGTTCGTCGCCGAGGTGTGGGCCGAGCGCGTGGCGGCCGACGACGATCTCGAAGATCTCGAGCCGTTCGGGCCGACCTGCCCCGGCCTCGCGCCGTCCGGCGAGCCCGTCGGCGATCCGGACGTCGCGGCCGACCGCTACGTGCGCGACGCCGGCGACCGCGGCACGCCGCTGGGCCTGGTCGCGGCGACGCGCGGAGCCGACGTGCTCACCGTCATGGGCTGGCAGGGAGCCGTCAACCACAACCAGTGGATCGCGCCGCTCTCGGCAGTGCTGCGCAGCTGGGAGGAGCGGTTCGGCGTGCGCGTGGTCGGAGTGGGGTTCGACACGCTCGACCTGAGCGTGGCCGCTCCCCCGGTCACCGCGCGGCATGCCCTGCAGGTCGCGGCCGAGCATTGGGCCTTCTGCCCCGACAACATCATCCAAGGCCCCGGCACCCTCATGGACTACGCGGCCGAGATCCGCGGCAAGACCTCCTGGTCGTTTTGGTGGGACTGACCCGCCACGCGACCGCGGTGAACGGCGCGGGGTCATGTCTGATCGGTGATCGAGGCGGGGTGCGGATCGATGCGGTAGGGCGGGTCGTCCGGCTGCCAACCGGCGACCGGCGACAGGCCCTCGTTGAGGACGTCGGTGCCCCACTCGGCACGGGTGCCGAGGAAGTCCGGCGACGGGAGGATCTCGAGGTACGAACCCGTCGGCAGATCGCCGCGGCTCGCGTGAGCGAGCCGAATCGGCACGGGACGGCCGAACAGCGGGCGGGCCGCCCAATAGCCCCACATGTCGGCGGGCTCGACGACGACCGCCTCATCCAGCCGCAGCTCGCGAGCGCCGGGATCGGCCCACAGCCGTTCGAGCAGCCGCACGGCCAGCCCGCGCATCACGTTGGTCGCGGCCAGGTCGTACGCGCACGCGACCCGGTCGATGACCAGGTCGGGCAGGCCGAACCGCGACAGCCCCCGGGTGAACAGGCACAGGCACGCGCACTCGACCGGGCTCTCGGTGTCCATCCCGCCGTCGGGGTTGATGCGGCAGTCGATGCCGAGCCAGCCGTCGGCCGCGCAGAACCAGTCGCGCTCGCCCTCGACCCGCTGGTCGGGCCGCACGATCTGGGCCGTGCACAGGTCGGCCAGCAGGCCGCCGGTCGTCTCGGCCAGTGCCCGTGCGACCGCCCGGACCGCCTGCGCCAAGCGCGGCCGCTCGCCCGGCGGCGTCTCGCTCTCGATCACCAGGTGGCCCGCCGCCGCCCACAGCCGGTCTCGCTCGTCGTCGCTCGCGGCGACGGCGGCGAGGTCGTCTCGCCAGATCGAGTCGGCGGCCGCGACGGCGCGGAGGGACAGTAACGGCGTGCCGAGCCGGTCGAGCACCTCCTCGCCCGGCGGGCCGGTGACCTGTGCCCTGGCCATGGCGTACGGATCCTTCGGCACCTCGTCCGCGGCCACGACGAACCGGGACGTCACGCTTTGCGGCACAGACATGGTGATGGACATGACCGCCTCCACAGACTCGGATGGCAACCCCGGCCCGACGTCACGGGCGGGTCGGCAGCAGAATCACCCCCCACAGAGGGGACGCCAATTGGAATCGCGTTCTGTGGACAGACGCATGCGAGGTTCCGGGCCTGGCCGCCGTTCAAAGGCCGAGGCGGCGGCGGACCTGGTCGGGTGAGACGAACACCTCGGCGGGCATGCCGGCGGCGCGGGCGGCCACGACGTTGCGTTCGTCGTCGTCGAAGAACAGCGCGTCACGCGGGTCGACGCCGAGTTGCTCGGCGCAGATGCGGTACGCGCGAGGGTCGGGCTTGGCGACGCCGATCCGGCAGGAGTACGTCCGCGCGGTGAAATGCCGTAGCCAGTGGGCATGACGCCGCTCGAACAGCGGCACCAGGTCGGCGATGATGTTGGAGAGCAGGCCCAGCGAACGCCCCTGCCCGGCCAGCTCCGCGACGAGTTCGACCATGCGGTCGTCGGCCTCGGTCCAGCTCTCCAGATCGGTCTCGATCAGCGCGGTGACCATGTCCGGGGCGAACCGCACGCCGAGCCGCGTCGCCACCTGGGCCCAGTAGTCGGCGCCGCGCTGACCCGCGTCGTAGGCCGGGCGGCCCGCCCAGTACGCCTCCCAAAACGCCGGCCCGGGCACGCCGGCGAGCGCCTCGATGCGCCGCTTGGCCTCCTCGGTCTGGATACGGGCGAGCACGCCGAACAGATCGAAGATGATGGTCTGGGGCATGCACGAGACCCTACGCGGATCCCCGGGCGACGGGCGACACCGTGCGTTCGCCTCGGCGGCAGGGCATGGCAGCGCGATGGTCAGGTTTCCGGGGAATGCTTAGAGGCGTGGAGCTGCGCTGGGCGTACGTGCCCCCCCTCGTCGCGCTGGCCGCGGCGCATTATGTACTGGCCGCGATCGCACTGCGCGCCGTCGCGGGCACCCGGCTCCCGCTACGGGACACCGTCATGACCCAGTTCACGGCGGCCGCGGCGAACCGCGTCACGCCGAGCGGGCTGGGCGGCTCCGCGGTGAACGTACGGTTCCTCACCTGCCACGGCCTTCCGCTGCGAACCGCGATCACCGCCGTCGCCGCCATGCACGTGCTGGGCGGGCTCGCCGATCTGCCGATGGTCGTGGCCGTGAGTCCCTGGGCGGGACGCGAGGTGGTCGGGCGCCTGTACGGGGCCGTGGCCGACCCGCGTGTCCTCACCATCGCCGGCGCCGGCGCGGCGGTGGCGACGGTCGTCGCGCTGTGCCGCCGCTCGCGCGGCGGCCGCGGCGGCCGCGGCGATCGCTGGGCGGACGCCCGTACGGGCGTCGCCCGGCTGCTCCGGCGCCCGCGCGACCTGGTCGTCTTGATGGTCGCCTCGGCCGCAACCACGCTCAGCTTGGGCGTCGCCTTCGCGCTCAGCGTGCTCGCCGTTCCCGGCGCCGCCGAGCCCGCCCAGGCCGGCGTCTTGATCGGCGCCTATCTCATCGGCGGAAGCGTGAGCGGCCTGGTGCCGGTGCCGGCCGGGCTCGGCTCGACCGAGGCCGTCCTGGTCGCCGCGTTGGCGACGCTCGACGTGGCCGCAGGTCCCGCGGTGCAGTCGGTGCTGCTCTTCCGCGTCATCACGCATTGGGCGCCGGCACCCCTCGGTCTGTTCACCGCGCGGCGCGCGCTTTTCCGGTCACGCAGACGGGATTCCGCACTGCCCGGCGAATCGGCCTTTACCGCCCCGTGAGCGGCGGTCCAAAAAGATCTACCTTCGGGATGCCGCTTTTACCTTGTTTGTATGGTTAACTCACTACTTGCCGATGCTTCGGTAACAACATCCCCCCAAGTTTCATAAAGTCGGCAAACGCCGCCGTCGCCCCGCACTACCTGCGCGGACAGACCGACCTCGCCGCCTGACCGGTGCCGCACCACGTCATCGGCGATCGCATGTGATCGGCGAGGCATTCCTTTGCAACAGGGCCGCCAGGCCCTCGGTCAATGCTGCCGAAAACCGGTACGCGCCGCCATTGGCGACGGCTTCCCCCGCGACTCATGTCGCACCTCCGCATCGCTATCGGCGACCCCTTTGCCATAGCGGTTTGCGGCGTTTTTGTCCCCCACCGAGAGGAACTCCATGCACAGGCGCGCGACGACCGCGATCCTCATGTCCGCCACCGGCACCGTTCTCGCCGGAAGCCTCGCCCTGACGGCGGCCACCTTGAACGGCGGCCCCGAGACCGGCAAGGCCGCCTACGACTCGGTGACCGCGGCGACCGGAGCCCCGGAAGCGTCGGAGCACAAGTCGACGACGCGGACCGAGCACAAGGCGAAAGCCAGGTCCGGGCACAAGAAGAAGAGGATCGTCGCGGGCACCTCCCGAAGGACGGACCGCAAGACCGTCAAGAAGAAGAGCCTGCCGACCGGCAGGTCCACCGCCACCTCGTTCTGGGACCCCGGGACCGCGTCGGGCAAACCCATGCGCTACAAGACGCTGGCCAGCCCGTACTGGCCGCTCGGCACCAAGGTCAGGATCACCTACCGCGGCAAGAGCGTCGTCGGTGAGGTCCAAGACTTCGGCCCGGCCGAGTGGGCGGTCAAACAGCACAGTCCCCCGGCGATCGTCGATCTGTCGGAGAAGATGATGGCCGATCTCACCGGCTCCCGGGGGAACGTCATCCGCGTCGGGTTCAAGGTCCTGAAGATGGGCTCCGGTCCCCGGTACGTCAAGTCCGGCACCGGCTACAACCTCGCCTGGGGCAGCAGGTAACCGCACAGCCCACGGCAACCCCCCGTCACCCCCCTCCCCCGCGACTCTCCGTCGCGCCCCGGGGACGCCGGCCGGGAACGGCAACGACGCCGTTCCCGGCCGGTCGTCTGTCTCCACCCGCTCGGCCCGAGGCCGGCCGCCGGCCGGGCCCGGCCACGTGTACGCTGCACTGGATTCCGGACGCCGAGCCGCGTCTTCGAGTCGAAGGACGGCGGCGAGACATGGATCGACAGCAGCGGGACCTGTCCGGCATCTTCCGGCGATGGCGGCTCCTACCCACGGCAGGAGCCCTTTACTGCACCGCTACAGCCTGTGACGACACCAGAGCGTGGCGCTGCTAATTGACATATCGCGCATATGTTATTGGGCCGTGATCAGGGGTTTGACCAGGAAGCCATGTCCATCTTGCCACTTTGGTAGCCGTGCGCACCGAGAGGCGCATAAGCTCCCTCTGCTGGATCATCGTGTTCCCGAAAGGAAAGACGGTGTCGAGGCGTAAACCAGGTAGAGGCGGCTCGTCTCTGCTCGCCAGGGTCAACCGCATCAGTCGGGTCGCCCTGGTGACCAACATCGGGCTCGTCGTTGTATTGAGCGCGATCATCGAACGCATGGCGATCGCGGGCTTTGACGAGGGCGACCTCGTGACCGGAGCTGCGGACCCGGCCGTGGAGGCGTCCACGCCCGTACGTCCTCCGCGCGCCGCGCGGGCGGCGCGACCGCCGATCCGGCTGGCCGCGCTCACCACCACGGTCAAGGAGGCGACGCTGGCCCAGCGGGGCGCGATCGCGCGACGTACATATGGCACGAAGACGACCGGTCAGCCGATCGTCCAGGAGACCCGGTCCACGCGTACCTGGACGTTCGGTACGGCGGCGCTGCCGCCGCCCAAGGGGAGCCAGGCGGTGCCCGAGGTGTCGCTGTTCCTCGCCCGTGCCGTCGGCCGACGCTGGGACGTCGCCTTCGCCGGCACCAAGGCGTTCAACAGACTCCTGCGGACGGCCCCGGCCGCTCTCATGGTCAACTCGGAGCGGCAACTGCTGGCCCGCTACAGCTCGGCCACGGCGTCGACGAAGGACACCGGCGACCTGATGCTGCCCTGGTCCCAGGGCGAGACCTGGTCGCTCGTGGCCGACCAGTACGGCGTGGGATTCAGCGGCGGCGACGGCAAGGTCCTCGCGGCCGCCGACGGCCGGTTCTACCGCTTCTGCGGCACGTCGTCGGGGGGCGGGCTGATCTTGCTGATCCACCCGAACGGCCTGGCCACCGAGTACTACCAGCTGACCGACCAGCCGAAGCTGACGCCCGGCAGCATCGTCAAGCGCGGCACCTACCTGGGACGGGTCGGCACCGATAATCCGTGCGGCGGCGGCTCGGATGAACCGCAGGTGCGGTTCGCGCTGCGCCACGCCGACCAGGCCGTGTCCATCGCCGGCCGCACCGTCGGCGGTTGGACCTTCCACGAGGGCACCGACCTCGATCGGTTCGTGGCCGTCCACGACGACCAGCAGGTGCTGCCGGGCGAGGACGTGGTCAACCTCGGCGTCCCCGGTCTTCCCGGTCTCCCGGGCCTGCCCGGAAACTCGAACGCACCCGACACGCCGGGCAACCCGGCGGAGCCGTCCGCCAAGCCCTCGCTGGTGCCCTCGCCGCTCAAGGCGCCGCGCGCGGTGAAGAAGGCTTGACGGCCATATGACGGCTAAGCGGGTACTGGTCGTTGTCGCCGTGGCGCTGGGCGCGGCCGGGATGTTTCCCGTGGTGTCCACGCAGTCTGGCGCGCACGCGATCGCGGTGGCGCAGGCCTTCCTGCAGTTCTGGTCCGGCGCGTTCAGCCTCATCGCGTTCACGGCCGCCGTGGTCTGGGGCGTGATCGCGGCCGAGCGTTTCGTCTCCGTGCGCCATCGCGTGCTGGCGCAGGGCGTCCATCGGATGTTCGGGCTGCTCGGCCTCGGCTTCCTCCTCAGCCACATCGTCTGCCAGATCCTGGCCGAAAACGCCCACGTGGTGGACGCGGTCGTGCCGTTCCTGGACACCCAGGGCCGGCTCGTCGCCATCGGGCTGGGCACGATCGCCTCCGATCTCATGATCGTCGTCTACGCGGTGGGCAGGCTGCGCGGCCGGTTCGTCAACACGTCGCGCCCGTGGGTGTGGCGGATCCTGCACGGAATCGTCTACCTCAGCTGGCCGATCGCGATCGCGCACGGCCTGACGGCGGGACGGCCGGTCAAGGGCACATGGGTGACCGTGAGCTACGCCGCGTGCCTGGCCGCCGTCGTGCTCGCGCTGCTCATCAGGCTGTTCAGCCCGTTCCCCGCGATGCGCCCGGGGCGGACGCCCGTCGATTCCGCCGAGGACGGCGACGGGTCTCCGCGGCCGGCGCGAACGGAGCGAACGGGCCGCGGCGGACCTGGCGGACCTGGCGGTCGCGACGCCGTCCGCGATCCCATGGAACGCCGCCGGGCCGTGCCGCGCGAACGCGTCCGGCCGCTCACCGATACCCAACCGCGTGAGGTCGTCCGGCAACCCGACCCCGGCCCGGCACTGCCCCGCGAGCCGGCCGTGCCGCGCGAGCCGGCGCTGCCGCTCGAGACCGCGACCCCGCGCGGTCCCCTGCCGCCGTACGAGCGCCCGCGCTCGCCCGACCGGATGCGCCCGCCCGAGCCCACGCCTCCGTACGAACGCACCCGCCCGCCCGAGTACGCCCGGCCGGTCGTGGCGAGCGCGGTGCCGCAGGCACCGCCGCGCCCCGGGATCTCCGGCGTTCCCGGCGTCCCGAGCGCGCCCGTCGTGCCGCCGCCGCGCGAGGCTCCGGAGGCGCCGCGCGAACGGCTGCTGATCCCCGACCGGCCCGAGCCGGCCCGCCGACCCGAGCCGGCCCGCCGACCCGAGACCACCGGACGACCCGAGACCACCGTCCGGCCTGGCGCCGACCGGCCGGGGAGCGACCGACCGGCGCCGGAGCGGCCGCGGCCCGAGGATGAACGCCAGCCACGACACTGGCTCGACGCGGTGGAGCGATTCCCGTTGTTCCAGTGGCGGCCGCGGCGTGACAGGTCGGCGGTGTCCAAGCCGTTCGTCACCCCTGACATCGACGAGGTCGAGTTCTGGGCGAACCTGCGCGCGGAGACCTCTGTCTGGATTCGGCGGGGCCGCCGATGACGACCATGGTGGACATCCCCCAGGGCACCGCGCTGGGTCCGCCGCGGCTCACCCGGGGACTCGACCGGTACGCCCGGCTCAACCGGGAGGGGCACCGTCGCATCCACGGCCGGGCGCCGTACCTTTCGTTCAGCCAGCTCGTCGCCATCGCCGAGGCCGTCGACATGCGGGGCCGGGGCGGTGCCGCGTTCCCGTTCGCCAAGAAGCTGCGCGCGGTCGCGCGGTCGGCCGAAAGCCGCGGCGCGCGAACCATCGTGCTGGTCAACGGCACCGAAGGCGAACCGGCCAGCTTCAAGGACAAGATGCTGCTCACCAGGACGCCGCACCTGGTGGTGGACGGCGCCATGATCGCCGCGACCGCGTTGCGCGCCCAGGAGGTCGTCTTCGGGGTGATCGAGGGCGGCCCGGCCGAACAGTCGCTCAAGGAGGCCATCGAGGAGCTCGACGTCCGCGGCACGATCAGGATCGTCCGGCTGCCCGAGGCGTTCGTCACCGGTGAGGGCGGCGCGCTGGTCCGCGGCGTCAACGGCGAGACCCCGATCCCGCCGGGACGAAAGGTGCGGGCCGCCGAGAGCGGCGTCGACGGGTTGCCCACGCTGCTCAGCAACGCCGAGACCTACGCCCAACTGGCGCTGCTGGCGCGGCTCGGTCCTGAGGGTTATCGGCAGCTGGGCACCGAAAAAGAGCCCGGCACCGTCCTGCTCACCATCTCCGGCTCGATGGTCGTCGAGGTGCCGACCGGCGTGCCGCTCGCCGAGGTGCTCAAGCGCTGCGGCGTGAGCATCGGCCAGGGCGTCCTGGTCGGCGGCTACCACGGCGCGTGGCTGACGCCGGAGGCGGCCGCGGCGGTCGAGGTGTCGCGGGAGGGCATGAAGAAGTTCGGCGCCACGCTCGGCGCGGGGATCATCGTGCCGCTGCCGACGAACACCTGCCCGCTGGGCGAGGTGAGCGCGGTCGCGACCTACCTCGGCGAGGAGTCGGCCGGCCAGTGCGGTCCGTGTTTCCTCGGGCTGCCGGCGATCGCCCGGTCGCTCGCCGAACTCCTCGAAGGCCGTACCGGCGAGGAGACGCTCATGGCCGTCCGGCGCGGCGGCCAGCGGGTGCGCGGGCGCGGCGCCTGCCACCATCCGGACGGAACGATGCGGTTCGTCCAGTCGTCGATCGAGGTGTTCGCCGACGACATCGAGGCGCACCTGACCAACGGCACGTGCGGGCGGCCCGTCCAGGGCGTGCTGCCGCTACCGGGCCGCCAGTCCCAGCTGCACCTCACGGTCGACTGGTCGCGCTGCGACGGACATGGCGTCTGCGCGCTCGTCGTGCCGGACCTGCTGCGCCTCGACGGCGACGGGTTCCCGGTCATCTCCGACACGCCGGTGCCGGAATGGCTCGAGACCGACGCCCGCCACGCCGTCGCGATGTGCCCGGCGCTCGCCCTGCGCCTCGGCGTGAAGGCCTGACGCGCCGGGGCCGCGCCGGGCTCGGCTCGGCTCAGCTGCGCTGGATGTAGCCGACCAGGTGTTCCCGCTCGGTCTCCAGCTGGTCGATCGCGCTCTTGACCACGTCGCCGATGCTCACGATGCCGGCCAGCTTGCCGTCGCGCACGACGGGCAGGTGGCGGATGCGGTGCTTCGTCATCACGGCGCGCACCTCGTCGAGGTCATCGTCGAGGCCGCAGGTCCGAACGTCGGAGGTCATGATCTCCGAGACCGCGCTGGCCAGCAGGTCGCCGCCGCGGGCGTGCAACTGCCTGACCACATCGCGCTCGGATGCGATGCCCATGATGATCTCATCGTCCGCCGAGACGACGACCGCCCCGATGTTGTGCTTGGCCAGCGTGGCGAGCAGATCCCGTACGGTGGCGTCCGGGCGGACGGTCGCCACCGAGTCTCCCTTGGTGCGCACAATGTCGCGTATCCGCATGACACTCCCGAGCGAACAGAAGGCTCCTCTCCACACCGTCGCACGCTTTGTGCCTTCGTGAAAAGACGGAAAGAGAGGGCAATGGAGAAGCCTTTGCCAACATCCTCGGTTCGCCCCTGCCGCGGTCTGGCCCTTGGCTAAGGTGACGTTCCATGACGGGATCTCCGCTGACCGACGTCATGGAAGCGGGTTGGGCACAGGCGTTGGCGCCGGTCGCGGAGCGGATCACCGCGATGGGCGAGTTCCTGCGCGCCGAGGTGGCGGCCGGCCGCCGCTACCTGCCCGCGGGCGACCTCATCTTGCGCGCCTTCACCCAGCCCTTCGACGACGTACGGGTCCTCATCGTCGGGCAAGATCCCTATCCCACCCCGGGTCATCCGGTGGGGTTGAGCTTCTCCGTCGCCCCCGACGTACGGCCGTTGCCCGGCAGCCTGATCAACATCTTCCGCGAGTACCGCGCCGACCTCGGCCATCCCGAGCCGAGCACCGGCGACCTCACGCCGTGGGCCGAGCAGGGCGTGCTGCTGCTCAACAGGGCGCTGACCGTGGCGCCGCGCCGGCCGGCGTCGCATCGCGGCAAGGGCTGGGAGGAGATCACCGAGCAGGCCATCCGGGCGCTCGCCGCGCGCGACCGGCCGCTGGCGGCGATCCTGTGGGGTCGCGACGCCCGCAATCTCCGGCCGCTGCTGGGCACCACACCATGCGTCGAGTCGGCCCACCCGAGCCCGATGTCGGCCGACCGCGGGTTCTTCGGTTCGCGTCCCTTCAGCACCGCCAACCGCCTGCTCGAACAGCAGGGCGCCGCGCCGCTCGACTGGAAGCTCCCCTAGACCACCCTAGGCCGCGGCCTGTTTCAGGCGGGACTCGATCTCGGCGATGACCTGGTCGCGGTGCGGCACCAGGTAGAAGTGATCGCCCGGCAGCACCCGCTGGGTGAAGGCCCCGCTGGTCAGCTCGGCCCAGCGGGCGGTGAGATCGATGGGCTCCACCTGGTCGTCGGCGCCGATGAGCGCGGTGATCGGCACCGACAGCACCGGCTGCGGCCGGTGTTCGTATGCGTCCAGCAGCCCAAGATCTCCACGTACGTACGGCAGCACCATCTCGCGGAAATCGGGGTCGGCGAACAGCTCGGCGTCGGTGCCGCCCATCCCCGTCAGGGTCTCGACCAGCGCGTCGTCGTCCTGCTCGGAGTAGCGCTCCTTACCCGGCACGTGGGCGGCCCGGTGGCCGGAGACGAACAGATACGCCGGCGGCGCCCCCAGCGTCTGGAGACTCCGGGCGACCTCGTAGGCGATGACCGCCCCCATGCTGTGTCCGAACAGCGCGACCGGGCGGTCGCACAGCGGCAGCACCGCCGTCGTGATCTGCCGGACGAGCGTCGGAGCGTCGTCGATGATGGGCTCGGCGAACCGCTCGGCCCGGCCGGGATACTGGACGGCGGCCAGCTCGATGTCCGGCGAGAGCCGGTCGGACCAGTTCTGGTAGAACACCGCCGAGCCGCCTGCGTGCGGAAAGCACAACAGCCGGACGCCGGCGGACGGGCGCGGCTCATAGCGGCGAAACCACTGGCTCATGGGGGCCCTAGGGTAGACACATGCGGATCGGTGTCGTCGGAGCGGGCATCATCGGCCTTGCCGTGGCCCGCCAGATCAACCGGCTGCGACCCGACGCCGTGGTGACCGTCCTCGACAAAGAGGACCGTATCGCGGTCCACCAGACGGGGCACAACAGCGGGGTCGCGCACGCCGGTCTCTACTATGCCCCCGGCTCGCTCAAGGCCACGCTGTGCCGCCGCGGGATCGGTCTGCTCAAGGACTACTGCGCCGAGCGCGGGCTGCCCTACGACGAGTGCGGCAAGGTCGTGGTCGCCCGTACCGACGCCGAGGTCGGCCCGCTGCGCGAGATCGAACGACGGGCCACGGCCAACGGCGTGCCGGGGCTGCGGTGGCTGACCGCGGGCGAGCTGCGCGAGGTCGAGCCGCACGTCGCCGGGGTGGCCGGACTGCATTCGCCGCACACCGCGATCGTCGACTTCGCGGCGGTCGCCCGCGCGTTCGCCGACGACGTGGTCAAGGCGGGCGGCACCGTCCGGCTGGGGTTCGCCGTCACCGGGATCCACCCCGCCGGGGGCGGCGACCGGGTCACGGTCCGGGGAACGCCGTCCGGCCCGGACGGCGCAGAGGCGGAGCGGGCGGAGCAGGCCGAGCAGGCGGAGCAGGCCTTCGACCGGCTCGTCGTGTGCGCGGGGCTCCAGTCCGACCGGGTGGCCCGGCTCGCGGGAGACACCGACGGCCCCGCGATCGTGCCGTTCCGCGGCGAGTACTACCGGCTGGTGCCGGAGCGCGACCATCTGGTGCGGGGGCTGATCTATCCGGTGCCCGACCCGCGTTATCCGTTCCTCGGCGTCCACTTCACCCGTCGGGTGGGCGGCGGAGTCGATCTCGGCCCGAACGCCGTGCTGGCGCTCGCGCGGGAGGGCTACCGGCCGCGCGACATCGCGCTCGGCGACCTGTGGGAGACGCTCCGCTGGCCGGGGTTCCGGCGGCTGGCGGTCCGGCATTGGCGCACCGGGCTGCGCGAGATCTACGGGTCGGTGTCCAAGCACGCGTTCGTCCGCGCCGCGCGCGGCTTCGTCCCCGAGCTGACGGCGCGCGACGTCGTGCCGGCCCCGGCCGGTGTACGGGCGCAGGCCGTCGACCCCGACGGCTCGCTCGTCGACGACTTCCGGATCGGCCGGCGCGGCCCGGTCGTGACCGTACGCAACGCGCCCTCCCCCGCCGCCACGTCCTCCCTCGCCATCGCCGAACACATCGCCGCCCAAGTCCTGGAAGCCGGCTGAAGCGCCGCGCCGGCGCGCCGCTCGCGTGGTGACGCGCGCGCCCCGGCGCACGCGATGCCAACCTGCCGGGCCGATCGGTCGTCATACGTTGCGTTGGATTGCCGATATCGGTCGCATCGTTTTACATACGAGCCCGCCTGGCGAGATACCGTCACGGTGTCGGCGGGAAGGTGGTCGCCCAGTGGAACCCCCAGGACGCGCGGCGCCGGCGCCGCTGCGCTACGGCGACCCGGCGACGGTCGGCTCGTATGAGATCTCCGGCCGCCTCGGCGAAGGCGGGATGGGCACGGTCTATCTCGGCCGCGCGCCCGATGGCCGCCTCGTCGCCGTCAAGGTGGTGCGCGCGGAACTGGCCGGCGACAAGGTGTTCCTCGCCCGCTTCCGCGACGAGGTCGTCAACGCCGAACGGGTCGCCTCGTTCTGCACCGCGCAGGTGCTCGACCACGGCGAGATCGATGGCCGCGCCTACATGGTGACCGAGTTCATCGAAGGGCCGTCGCTCGCGGAGTACGTCCGCGCGAACGGCGCGCTGTCGGCCGGCATGCTCCACGGGTTCGCGGTGGGCGTGGCGGCCGCGCTGGTCGCGATCCATTCGGCCGGTCTCGTGCACCGCGATCTGAAGCCGCGCAACGTGCTGCTGTCGATGTCCGGTCCGCGCGTGATCGACTTCGGCATCGCCCGCGCGCTCGACGTCACCTCCCAGCACACCAGGACGGGTCAGCTGATCGGCAGCCCCGGCTGGATCGCGCCGGAGCAGATCCAGAACTTCGAGGTGACGACCGCGGTCGACGTCTTCGCCTGGGGCTGCCTGATCGCCTACGCCGGGACGGGGCGGCATCCGTTCGGAGAGGGCGGCTTCCCCGTCATGGCGGCGCGTGTGCTGCACGCCGAGCCGGAGATCGGGCCGCTGCCCGCGCCGCTCGACGGGCTGGTGCGCGCCGCGCTCGACAAGGATCCACGCAAGCGTCCGACGGCACAGACCCTGCTGCTCAGCCTCATCGGCGGCCAAGCGGCCGGCCAGGCCGGTGACGCGGCGGTGCAGACCAGTCTGAGCCGGACATGGTCGCCGCCGCCGCTGCCCGCCACGACGGCCGCGGCCACGGCGCCGATCGCACCGGCCGGTTCGATCGCGCCGACCGAGCCGAACAGATCGACGCGGCCTACCGCGCCCACGGAGTACGTTCCCCCGCCAGGTCCCGCCGAGACCCGCTCGGATCCCGGCCACCCCGCGCTGTGGTCGCCCGCCGGGCCACCGCCGCCCGAGCGGCAGCCCGAGCGGCAGCAGGAGCGGTCGCGGCGGCCCGGCGCGTTGGCGGCCGGCGGCGCCGCGCTCGCCGTCGCCGCGGTGGTGGGCGGCGGCTTCGCGCTCAAGGGCGTACTCGACGACTCCGGAGGCGACAACCAGAACGGGCCCGGCGGAGCGGGCGGCACGACCGCCGCCGCGACGCTGCCGGACGAGCCCCTCTTGGTGCGGCTCGACCGGGCCGCCGGCTGGCCGCGGCAGTGCCACGGGTCGATCGCCCTGATGATCCCCGGTTCCACCGCCGAGCCGCGCCGACTGCTGCCGGGCGATCAATGCGACACGCTGCCGCGCTGGTCGCCCGATCGGCGGCAGATCGCCTTCACCCGCCCGAAAGGCCCCGACTCCGAGCTGTGGGTGATGAACCAGGACGGGTCGAACGCGCGGCGGGTCGTCGCGGTCAAGGGCAAGGGCCGCGCGGCGTGGTCGCGCGACGGGAAGCGGCTCGCGTACGTGGACAGCGTCGGCAAGAACCGCGACCTGTTCGTCATCGCGCTCGGTTCGAACACGCCGCGGCGCATCACCACGGCGGCATCCGTGGAAGACGATCCCTCGTGGTCGCACGACGGCAGCCGCCTGGCGTTCTGGAGCGACCGCGACGGCAGCAGACAGATCTACACGCTGGCTCTCGACAACCCGTCGGAGTGGACCAAGGTGACGTCGGCGCCCTACGGCGCGGTGGACCCCGAGTGGTCGCCCGACGACAAGTGCATCGTCTACACCCGCGGCGGCACCGGCGACAACAGCGACATCTGGATCGTCGAGCCCGACGGCGACCGCGACCGGCAACTCACCGACAACCCCGCGCACGAGATGGACCCGGGCTGGTCGCACAACGGCAAGTGGGTCGTCTTCGTCCGCGGGCCGGTGCCCACGCCGCGCGTCTACGCGATCCGGGCCGAAGGCGGTGCGGCCGCCCAGGCGCTCACCCCGGCCGCCACGCCGATCGGTCACCCGAACTGGTCGGCGTAGGCCGGCGTGGCCGGGCCCGCGCAGGTCAGTGGCCGGTGGTGCCGTCGATCCGTTCGCGGAGCAGGTCGGCGTGCCCGTTGTGCCGCGCGTACTCGGCGATCATCTTGACCATGACGGACCGCAGCGAGATCGGCCGCCCGGTCGCCATGACGGTGCCGGTGTCGTCGAGCGCCGAGCGCGCCGCGATCTCGCGGGCGCGGTCGCACTCGGCCCGCCATACCGCCCAGGCCGCGTCGACGTCGCCGCCGAGGTCGTCGAAGTCTTGGCCCGGGTCGTCGTCGGAGTAGTAGAGCAGCGGCAGGTCCTCGCCGGCGAACTGGATGCGGAACCACCATCGTTCCACCCCCGACAGGTGCCGGAGCAGCCCGTGCAGGCTCAGCCCGGACGGCGGGATGGGCTTTTCGGACAGGCTCGCGGGCGGGACGCCGGCGCACTTGAGCTCGAAGGTCTGGCGATGCCAGTCGAGGTAGCCGGTCAGGATCTCGCGCTCGTCGCCGACGTTGGGCAGGGCCGGACGGGTGTCACCGGCCCACCGTGAGGACAGGTGCTTCGGCTTTTCGGTCACGGCGCGAGTATGCCAACGCCCCCCGACACTCCAACCGGCACTGTCCGGCCAGGGCTAGGCCGTTTGGCTGGTCCCGCCGTCGGGCTCGATGCCGTGCCGGCGCAGCAGCGTCCGCAGCCGTACGACCTCGTCCTTGAGCCGCTCGTACTCCTCGAAGAGGTTGCCGAGCCCGTCGCGCAGCACGTCGACCGGCGGGTGCCCGCCCCGCATGATCCGCATGACCTCATCGACGAGACCGGCGAAGTCGACGCCCAGCTTGACCAGGATCTGCGCGGCCGGCCCCTCACCCTCGCGGACCAGCGCGAGCAGCAGGTGCTCGGTGCCGATGTAGCCGTGTGACAACCGCCGCGCCTCGCGCTCCGACAGGTGGAGAACCCGCTTGGCGCGCGGCGTGAACGGCGGGGTTCCTTCGATCGGCTCGGCGCCCCGGCCGACGATCGTCTCGATCTCGTGGCGAACCGCGTCGGCGTCGACGTCGAGCCGGGTCAGCGCCTGGGCGGCGATGCCCTCGCCCTCGCGGATCAGGCCGAGGAGCAGGTGCTCGGTGCCGACGTAGCCGTGGCCGAGCGCGACCGCCTCCTCCTTTGCCAGGTCGACGCTGCGCCGCTGCCGGGGCGTCCGGCACGGCTCCTGCTCGCCCCAGAGCC
Source organism: Streptosporangiaceae bacterium (assembly GCA_035765195.1). Classification (GTDB taxonomy): domain Bacteria; phylum Actinomycetota; class Actinomycetes; order Streptosporangiales; family Streptosporangiaceae; genus CALAED01. The sequence goes on along the minus strand of DASTYC010000022.1, from coordinate 22,943 downwards.
TGCTGATGCCCTTCTTCTTGCGCATCCCCGCCTCCTTGTAGCGGTCGATCCTGGCGCCGATCCACGAGGCGGCGTCGCGCTGGCTCAGCGAGCCCGCGGACAGCCCGCGGACGAGATCGCGCAGCGCCTCCGGCCGATCGATCACCAGTTCTCGGCCGTTGAGCGCCAGCAACTGCAGCGTCGCGACGACGGCGACCTCGGCGTTGCGCTCGGGTAGCGGGCGGTGACGCAGCAGCGTGCGCAGCAGCCGGGCGGCCGCCTCCTCTGGCGGTCCGTCGCACCGCGCCATGCGGATGGCCCGCGCCGCGATGTCGAGATCGATCAGGTCGAGCGCCTCGTCGGGGTCGAGCCCCAGCACTCGCGTCGCCACCACGACGAGATCGGGCACTTCGAGCGGCCTCATGCGATCTCATCCCCGACCGCGTCGGCGCCGTCCGTGGGCGCGGCCGCCCCCCGTTGTCTGCCGGGCCCGGCCGGCTCGTCGCGCAGCAGCCGAAGGGCCTCGGCATGGCGGGTCAGGTTGTCGTCGAGCAGCCGCAGGAACCGGCGGTCTTTCCTGCGGCGCTCGACCAGCTCCGCGATCGCCTGCCTGGCGACGTCGGAGACCGAGCGGCCCTCCACCTCGGCGATCAGCTGCAGCCGCTCGGCGAGCGCGGGATCGAGCCGGAGCACCATGTTCTTCGTTTGCTTGGCCATCGTGATATCACGATATCACACCAGCCGGACCCACCCCGGGCGTGCCGCGTGCTCCCAGGAGGACCTGACGAGACGGAGGCGGCCGTTTGCACTACCGGCAATTATCGATGCCCAGACTGCTGCCCCTGGCGTAGAAGTCCTCACTAATCTTCTGGTACTGGGTCAGGGCAGTCGCTAATTGCGCGAAGAGGGCGGGCCTCAACTGGGATGGGTTGTTGACCAGGAAATTACCCGACGCTATATACACCTCGGCGAACTTCTTCGTACGCTCCCGATACAGGTTCCACCAGCCGCGCGCCAGGCTCTCGTCGGTCGACCGGGTCGGCCAGCTCAAGGCGCCAATTTCACTCTCGATCGTCCGATAAGTCGAATCGGTTCTCGTGAAGGCCGGAAACGCGTCGTTGAGAAATCTCTCGATGTCCGCGAAATAATCTTGGATCCCTTCGGCCGGATCCCCCCGAAATTTCTGCAGCTCCTGCGAGCGTTTGACTATCTTGAGTCCCGCGATCCGGATGGTGTCGTAGTCTTTGCCCAGCTGCCGGACGTACTTGCCGCACGTGCGGTTGACGTCCTGTGCCCATGCCTCGCGCGAGCGTTGCGGACTACTGGAGGTCGGCCCGGGACGCTTCGAACTCGGCGAACTAACGACCCTCTCCGCGCCTCCTGTGACGATAGAAATCGTCATGGCCGTGATCACCGCCGTGACGAGCGCACCGAGCCAGGCAAGCCAGCTCTTGAGAAGCCGCCGCCACCAAGGCGAGGGGGACGCGGGATGCGCCCGCGGAGTGCGTCGGGGCCTGTTCCGCGGTGAATGCCCGGCGGTCATCGCAGTACGCCTCTAGGGGTCTTTATATGGGCTCGGTTATCAAGCAAAAGGCATGCTAGCAGTGATCATATGACTCCAGGAGGTTACTCCGCGTTTCGAGGTCGTCATCAAGCTCCTGGGGGTCAGAGCGGGCATCGGCGGGCCAATTCCCCTCCACTCCTGGATGGGGTCTTGGCCCGTTCCGGTGGCTACGCGAGCCCGGCGTCGGAGCACAGGTCGGCGGCGAGCCGGTCGACGCGCTCGGCGGCCAGCCCGTGCGCGACGAACCAGGCGCCGATGTTGCGGACGTCGCGGTCAAGAAACGACTTCCCGCGCGGATTGCCGATGACGTCGACGATCTGCGGAACGTCGATGATGAACAGCTCGCCGTCGTGCACGAGCACGTTGTACGCCGACAGGTCCCCATGGGTGAAGCCGTCCATGGCCATGAGCGACAGGATGTGGCCCAGCTGCGCCCACAGGTCCTCCAGGTCGGCGGGCGAGGGACGCAGCTGCGCCAGCCGGGGCGCGGCGGTGCCATCGGGCGCGCCGATGAACTCCATGAGCAGCTCGGTGCCGAGGATCTGGACGGGGTACGGGACGGCGGCGCCGGCGTTCCACAACCGGCACAGCGCCGCGAACTCGGCGCTCGCCCACTGCCCGGCGATCGCCCGCATGCCGAAGGCGGTGCGCTTGGCGACGGCGCGGTTGACGCGCGACTCCCTGACCCGGCGGCCCTCGATGTAGCCGGCGTCGCGGTGGAACATGCGATGGTCGGAGTCGCGATAGCGCTTGGCGGCCATCAGCGTGGACCTGCCGGTGCCCGGCACGCCCCGCTCGACGAGGAACACGTCGGCCTCTTTGCCGGTCTTGAGGATGCCGAGCTCGGTGTCGACCGCGGCGAGTTCCGTCACCAGCCAATCGGGGTACGGCCGCGGGCCGCGCTCCCCCGCCGTCGACTGGTCCCACGTCGACCAGCGATCTCCCTGGGCGGGCCGGTCCTCGGCGGCCTCCCGCTCGGCATCGGTGTTCGGCGCGGCCCGCCGGGCGTACTCCGGATACATCTGGTCCAGCTTGTGTTCACCGGCGACGACGCGGCCACGCCGGTTCTTGCCCCCGGGAGGGCGCATGCGAGCAAAGCTCTCGCCATCGAATGAGTGCTTGGGCACTGTGGTGGTCTCCTGATCAGGACGCCCACCGATCAGCGATTACCAGGTCAGCCGGTGGGCCGGACGAAGTGAAGGCTTGTGGCGCGCACGACGGCGCGCCGCGCTGCGACGCTCATCAGTCACGCCCCCTTTTCGACTCCGCCGGGAAATCCCGAAACCTGTGCCCGGCACCGCTGCGATGGTGGCCCGCCACCGGGCCGCCGCGCAACTCATTAACGGTGTACGCCGTGCCGCCGCTACTCGAGCGGCGGCGCCGTCCTCGGCACCGTCCTAGGCACCGTCCTCGGCACCGGCCAGGTCGGTGGGTTCAGGAGGTGACGGCGTTCGAGGCAGCGCAGCGTCTGGTCGAGCCGGCGCTGCCGGCCCGCCGTATCCGTGGGCGTGGGCCCCGGCACGTTCAGGCACTCCATGACGGAATTGGCGGGCAGCCGGGGGCCGAGCGGAGTGGGCGGGACCACCGGGGTCACCGGAATCATCGGAGTGGACGAAGTGCCCGGGCGCAGGACGCCGCCCGGCACCACCTCCGCCGGCGGACTCGGGTCGTCGCCGGGCGAGAAGTCACCGAAGGAGATCACGACGAACAAGGCGATCGCCGCGCACATCGACACGATGCCGACCTTCGACCACCGCCGGGAGCCCATGGGAAGACTCGTCGCCGACGGCTCGGCGACCTCCGTGGGCGGGACGGCGACCTCCGTGGACGGGACGGCGATCGCCTCGATGCTGAGCCGCACCGTGCGGTAGTCAAGGCCCAGCGAGGCGAGATGGTCTCGCAGGTAGTCGACGTGTCCGCCGATCGCCTCGGCGACCAGCTCCGGAAGCCGCTCGATGTCCGGGTCTCGGGGGTCGAGCCGGCTGGGGCCGGTCCACGAGACCCGCCACTCGGCCTGCCCGGTGGCAGACGTGGTCACCAAGGCGTGCTGGATGAAGACGCACAGCGCCTCGCGCAGCCCCGCCTCATCGGCGAGCGCGGCGGACAGGCGCGGGCCGGCTCCGGCCTCCAACAGCTCCAACACCACGGCCAGCGTGGGGTCCGTGGGACTGAACCCGAGCGGCGCGGAGACGAGCCGCGTGGCCTGGACGAGCTGTTTGGCGAGCAAGGTGGCCTGGGCCTCGGCCATGTGGTCGCGCCACTCGCGCCAGGGCAGGACGACCGGGGCGGGAGAGCCGGCGGGGAACATCTGGCGGGCGGCCCGGATCAACAGCGGTTCGAGGTCGTCGAGCAGCCGGTTCGGCCCGGCCGCGGGGGCGGCGGCGGCCGCGCCGCCGCCCCCGCCGTCGCCGCCGTCGTCGCGGTCGTCGCCGTCGATGCGGCGGAGCCGTTCGGCCAGTCCCGGATGGGAATCGAACCGCTCCGCCGGGCGGTCGAGCGCCGATCGGATGTAGCCGTCGAGCACGACCCTCCGATAGCCGCCATCGGTGATCATCTGATGGAAGGCGCCGAAGGGCTGGTCGGGTACGCGGCCCAGCCTGCGCATCGGGTTCAGATAGCGGGCACGGAAGTCGTGCCAGGCCGCGGGCGCGGCATGGACGACCCGCAGCGCTTCGGCGGTGACCCGGCCGCCGGCGATCCGCGCGGCCATGGCGTCGGCATAGAGCTCCTGGCGGCGGGCCACGGCGGTGGAGACCCGCAGGTACAGGTGCGCGTAGCGGGCGAACAGCCACCCGAACATGACCGCGTACCCTCGGGCGATCGCGTGGTTGTACCGCACCTCCGCGACCTGGACGAGCTGGGTCAGCGTCTCCCGGACGGCCACGCGGCCGCGGTAGGTGACGGCGCCGAGACGGGTGTCGTTGCGGCTGTAGTGACCCAGCTCGTGGCACAGCACCGACCGCAGCTGGTCCTCCGGCAGCGCCGCCAGCAGCGGGATGCCGATGTACAGCGTGCGTGTCCCGCCGACCAGGCCGAGCAGACGCGTGTCCTCGCGTACGGCCGCGTTGGCCTCGGCGGTCAGGCGCAGCTCGGCGGGGGCCTCGGTGCCGGCCCGCTCGGCGAGCTCGGCCACCATCCGCCACAGCCGGTGGCCGGTCTCCTTCGGCACGGCGATGTCGATGTCGGGCCCGCCGAGGTCGAAGTCCGGCCGGCTGACGGCGAACACCCCCCGCAGCACCGCCCACACCAGCGGGATCAGCCCGGCCAGCAATAAGGGCGCGGAGCCGGGGATCGCGCCGCTGCCGCTGCCGCCGACGAACTGGTAGGCCATGTACACCGCTCCCCCGATGCCGACCAGGCCGAACGCCACCACGGCCAGCGCGAGGAGGTAGAAACCCACCAACAACAGCAACGCCACGACGGCGCGCAGCGTCGTCGTCATCCCCGTTCTCCCTCCGGCAGATGTGCGCGGACCTGTTCGCGGACCCGTGCGCGCGCCCGCCCGTCGGCGCGGCTCCCCCGGGCCAGCCAGGTCGCGGCGAAAAGCAGCCTGGCGGCCACCGGATCGGCCACGGCGGCCCGCGTACCCGCCGGGGCGGGCCGGGGAGCGGGCACGAGCATGTCGCCCGGCTCGGCCGGCGCCGGCGCTGTCACCCCGAGCAGGTGCCGGAGCGCGCGCAGCGCGATGCGCAGGTTGCCGGCGACGGTGACGCGCCGGATGCCCAGCGTCTCGGCGATCTCCCGCTGCGTCATGTCGCACAGGTAGTACATGCCGATCACCTGGCACTGGCGCCGGGGCAGCTGTCTGATCGCGCGCATCACCAACGCGAACTCCGCCTTCTCCTCCGGCAGCATGTCCGGCGGCAGCGGCACCTCCAGCATGCGCTTCACCTCTTTGTCGCGACGGCGTTTGTCACGCCGGGCGGCGGCGGCCAGCTCGCGCGACATCACTTTGACCGCCCATGCCCAGGGCGCCCCGATCTGCTCCCACCGGTTGTACGCCTTGACGTAGGTGTCGGCTATGGCCTGCTCGGCCCGATCCCGGTCACCGCACAACATGATCGCCCGCGCGAGCAGGGCGTCGAAGGTGCGCTCGAAGAAGTCCTCGAACGACACGTACCCGCCGTGACCGGCGCTCGGATCGCTCATCGCGCCCGCCGCCGGCCCCGGCCCCGGCCCCCGTCTCGGCGGCGCAGCCATATCGCGGCCAGCCCGAACGTTCCCCTGACCACGGTCATGATCAGCGTCCACACGAATGGATCGTCCACGCCTTGTCTCCGTCCCTGCCGGGGCTCCGCCGACGCGGCGCCCCACCGTCCTTCACCCATAAAGAGGGTCTGGCGCGGCGAAGTGTTGAGCGGGATCACAAGATTGTTGACCGGGCGCCCGGTCCCGGCAATGGCGCATGCCACCCGGCCGGCGACGAAAGGCGGTATGAGGCCAGCATCTCGATATTGGCCCTGTCGTGGCCGTTCGTTGCGTGGGGAGACTGAGTACATGAGCCTTCGCCCTGAGACCCGGACCGTACATCCCCCCATTCCGCGGCCGTCCGGCAGCACGCCGCTCAGCGTCCCGCTCTATCAGGGGCACGTCTTCGCCTTCGACGGCGCCGATGAGCTGGCGAACGCCTTCGACGGTCCCGATTCCGCGTACTTCTACAGCCGCCTCGGCAACCCGACCGTACGGGCGTTCGAGGAGGCCGTCGCCGACCTCGAAGGCGGCACGGCCGCGCTGGCGTTCGCCTCCGGCATGGGCGCGATCAGCGCCGTGATCCTCGGCCACGTGGGCGCCGGCGATCACGTGATCGCCCAGACCTGCCTGTACGGCGGCACCTACTCCCTGTTGCGCGATCTGGCCGAACGGTGGGGCGTCGAGGTGACGTTCATCTCCGGCGACGACCCTGCGGAGGTGCGTGACGCGCTCCGTCCGGCCACCAAGCTGCTGTACCTGGAGACGATCGCCAACCCGACGACGCAGGTCGTCGACCTGCCGGCGCTCATCGAGGCGGCGGGGCCGGACCGGACCGGGCTGATCCGCGTGGTCGACAACACGTTCGCGACGCCGCTGCTGTGCCGCCCCATCGAGCACGGCGCGGACGTCGTCGTGCACTCGGCGACGAAGTTCCTCGGCGGGCATTCCGACCTCCTCGGCGGCGTGGCCGTCTTCGCCTCGGCCGATGTGCGGCGGCGGATCTGGGACCATGCGATCGACCTCGGCGCCTGCGCCGACCCGTTCGCGGCATGGCTGGCGCTGCGCGGGATGCAGACGCTGGCGCTGCGGGTGGAGCGGCAGTGCGCCACCGCGCTGTTCCTGGCCGAGCGGCTGGCCGAACACCCCGCCGTCGCCCGCGTCGCCTATCCCGGGCTGCCCGGTCATCCCGACCACGCGACCGCCCGGCGGTTGCTGCCCGCGGGGGGCGCGGTGCTGTCGTTCGACCTCGCCGGGGGCCGGGAAGCGGGCCGGACGTTCGTCGAGGCGACGCGGCTGCTGGCGCTGACCGGGTCGCTCGGCTCGGTGCACAGCCTGGTGCTGCATCCGGCGAGCACGACGCACCGGCAGCTGGACGCGGCGTCGCTGGCGGCCGCCTCCATCGGCGAGGGCACCATCCGGCTCGCCGTGGGCGTCGAGCACCGCGACGACCTGTGGCACGACATCGAACAGGCCCTCGCCAAGCTCGGGTGATCACGGTACGCTACCCTCAACCTAGCGATTGCTTGGTTTTCGCGGGCGGAGGAGGCTCCCGGACATGATCGAATTCCAACCCGTGACCCGGAACATCGGCGCGGAGGTCACCGGCGTCGATCTGAGCAAGCCCCTCGACGCGGAGCAGGTCGCCACGCTCCGGCAGGGGCTGCTCGACCACCTTGTCCTCTTCTTCCGCGACCAGCACATCACCGACGAGGAGCACGCCGCCTTCGCCAAGCAGTTCGGCACCCCGAACCTGCCCCCGATGGACACCTCGGGCAGCCCGATCCACGTCCTCGACCAGACCGATCCCAAGGGCGAGGGCGGCGACCAGTGGCACAGCGACAACACGTTCATGAAGACGCCGCCGATGGGCTCGCTGCTGCGCGCGGTCCTGCTGCCCGAGGTGGGCGGCGACACCAACTGGGCGAACATGTACCTCGTCTATGAGTCGCTGCACCCCTCGATCCAGCGTCTGTGCGACGACCTGTACGCCGAGCACGACCTGACGATGTCGGTGACCAAGGCGATCGAGAAGGGCCACCGGCTCGACCTGCGGGCGATGCAGGAGAAGAACCCCCCGGTGGTCCACCCCGTGGTCCGGGTCCATCCCGAGACGGGACGTAAGGCGCTGTTCGTCAACCGCAGTTCGGTCACCCGGCTGATCGGCCTGTCCAGGCGGGAGAACGAGGCGCTGCTGCCGCTGCTGTTCGACGCCGTACGCGACCCGGTCTTCCAGGTCCGGCTGCACTGGCGGCCCGGCACGCTGGCCTTCTGGGACAACCGCCCCACCCAGCACTACGCGGTCGCCGACTACACGCAGCGCCGCAAGATGCACCGGGTCACCGTCAACGCCCCCGCCGAGGTGGACGACGGCGTGCCCAAGGGGCCGGAGGGCGTCACGGGCGACGACGCCCCGGCCGAATCGGCCGCCGCCCGCTACCTTTGACCCTGCCGCTTGATGAAGGCGATCATCTGCGGGAACACGTCGCGGTAGGCGTTCTTGCCCATGATCGGATCCTGGTGACCGTAGCCGGGGAGGATCGCCAGTTCGTGCCGTCCGGGGACCATCTCGGACAGCACCTTGTGGCAGACCACGTTGGAGTCGCGGAAGACCTTGTTCTTGTCTCCGGTCATGAACAGGACCGGCGTACGGATGTCCGCCGCGTGCTCGAGATAGTCGGCCGGCAGGCAGGCGTGGCGAGGGTCGCCGGGCTTGTAGCGCACGGCCCGGCCGGCCCGCACCATCTTGCGCATGTGCCGGTAGTAGTTCACGTCGCAGGCGCCGTAGATGTCGGCGGTGCGCTCGTGGGAGACGGGGTCGAGGCTGGCGTGGTCGTACATCGCCGGGCGACCGCTGCCCCACATGAAGCTGACCATGTGACATGAGCGCACGTCGCATTCGGGGTGGAACAGCGACACCAGCCGCGCGAGCAGCCACCCCCGGGTCAGCGGCCGCGCCGTGCTGAACCGCGGGTCGACGAACGGCAGGCCCACGACGTAGTCGAGCAGCGCGGGACCCGTGAGGAGCTTGACCCGCGACCAGGCGGGCACGCGCGGGGTGAGCGCCACGCTGTTGGAGACCACGCTGGTGATGTCGCGGACGGCGCCGCCGAACAGGCTCATCATGAACGAGACCGAGCCGAGGCAGTGGGCGATGACGTGCACCCGGCGGCCGCCGATGTGGCGGCGCATCTCGGCCAGCGCCGCGGGGTGGTCGTAGTGCGCGATGTCGTCCAGCGTGAAGCGGTCGGTGTCCATGTTGTAGGGGAAGCGGTTGCTCATCCGGAAGTCGAGCACCCATACGTCGGTGAAGCCCTCATCGAGCAGGCACGACACTAAGTTGCGGTGCTCCGGCATGATGAACAGATCGCTGGATGTCGTCAGCCCGTGGATCAGCAGCACGACGTCGTCGCAGTCGGCCCGGCGGAACCTTGTCAGGCTGAGCCCCAGACCGTCTTCGGTCGGGAACGGATGCATCGACACCTCGGCGCCGGTGACGCCGTCGAGCGTGAACCGCGGGACCTTCGGGGCCCGCACGGTGACGGCCTTGCGGTCATCGGTCATGGGTTCGCCCTCTCCTCCTGCTCCATCGGCGCGATCGATCGAGCGGGATCCGCGGGCCGATCTCGACTGCCCGTGCGTAACGGGCTCACTCCCGATTGTGCCCGCAGCTACCCCGTTATGCCTCACCCAAGGGGGCGGGGGTTCGCCTCGTCGCCTGGCCGGAGGCGGCCGCGCCTCCTATACGCAGATGGTGCGCTCGTAGTCGAGCTTCTTCATCAGGACGAAGCCGGTTACCTTCTCCGAGCCCGGGTGCTGGAGGGTTCCGAAGTAGCGATCGCTCATATCAGGCGGAGGAGCCACTGAGAGATCGCGAAGAAAGAGGTCTCCCGGCTCCGCGTCGCCGATGCCGTTCCCCGAGGGGTCGCGCACTTCGCCTTTCAACGTCACGCGGTACTGCTCTCGTCGTTGGCAGGTCGGCGACGATGACGTGCTCATCGTATGCCGCCCCGCCGGCTGGGCGGACGGCCCGGGGGGAAGCAGGCTGACGGTCTTCGTGATGGGGACGGCGACCGTTACGGGCGGTGCCGCCTTTGGGCTCGACGCGTTCTTTTGGCTGGCGACCACCAATGACGCGCCCGCTATCATGCTGGCGGCGACGACGGCGGCGACGGCATTGATAAGGGCATCCGCACTGATAAATCTGGTGTCTCGTCTCGGCACATGCCGCACCGGCACGGATTCGCGGGCGTGGGGCGGACTTTGCCGCTCGTGTTCCAGCGGCGCGTCGCCGTAAATATCCTCCCGAAGAGTCCGGAGCGGTCGGACGGGCTCCCTTTTTACCCGCCTCCGGCGCCGGAATCTGGCCAGCGGCCTCAGTTCGGTGAACCAAATGGAGAGCAGTGCAATAACCGCCGAGATGGATGCGACGATTACCGATGCGAGCTGAATTGCGTTCACCGCTCCACCGCCATGGCCACACAAAGCCGGCTGACCAGCAATGTAATGGGCAGAATAACCAGGCCGACGACCGCCGTGGGGCCTTGATATCGCACATCCGTCATCGCGACCGATATCGTCGAGCCAAAGATCGGCGCCGCGCCGTCGCCGTGCACCTGGGCGACGCGCGGACGCTCGGTCGACGCCACCAATCGGCGTTCGAAGATTTCGCGGCACAAGGAGATCACATCAACGGCCGGAGCCTGGCTCGGTGCCGTTGTCGACGGAGTCTCTGTTGCACTGGTCCCCGACATCCTACCCAGCGATCTTGATGGCCTGCCCCGACAGCCCAACCGCCGTCCCGTGAACTCACAGCTATAATGACCTTAACGCAAGAACTTAAAATCCGCAGCGAATTTGTCCAGCTCTCCGCGGCACAGTTTCGCCCATTCTTTTGAATGGCGATAGGTCCGGATAAGACCCCTAAATCGCGTTTCCCCTATTTTTTGGGTTTCGGTGAGGGGGTGTCGCTCGGGGTGGCGCTGGCGTTGGGCAGGGTGGGCAGCTGGCTCGCCGCGTCGTCGCCCTGGCCCGAGGCGGCCTGCTGTGTGATCTTCCAGCCGCCCTCGTTCTTGGCCAGCGACAGCCGCAGCAGCGCGTTGGAGCCGTCGTTGACGCCCTGCGGGGTCCGCAGCGTGATGTCCACCAAGATCACCGCGGTGGCCAGCGTGCCGTTGACGTCCCCGACATAGACCTTCTTGATCTTCGACTCCATGACCAGCTGCGGGTTCTTGTTGAACACGGTCGGCAGGTTCGGGATCGTGTCGCGCTTGTAGGTGGCGAGCAGGTCGCCGCCGAGCAGCTTCAGGTTCCGGTCGATGGACGTCCGGTAGGTGCTCGCGGTGTAGGAGAACGCCGTGTCGCCGTACTCGCCGGCCACCTCGGCGACCGCCCGGCGTTCGGCCCGCTCCGCGGCCAGGCGGGCGGCCTGCCGCCACTGCCAGATGGCCAGGCTCGCCAGCGCGGCGACCAGCACGATCACCAGCACCGCCGTGGTACGCGGTGAGCCCAACAGGCGCTTGGCCGTCGCCGGCTTGACCGTGGCCTGCTTGACCGTGGCCTGCTTGACCGTGGTCGGCTTGGTCACCACCTGCTTGGCCGTCGCCTGCTTGGCCGTCGCCTGCTTGGCCGGTGCGGCGGCCTCATCACTCTCGTCGCTTGTGTCGTTGTCGCTCTCGTCGAGCGCCTCGAGCACCTCTTCGAGGTCGTCGTCGAGGACTTCGTCGTCGTCGATGACCTCGATGACCCGTACGCGGCGGACCTTCTTGTTGGCTGGCATTTCGGTCTCCTCGGGGTCAGTGCTTCGCACGGATCCGCCGCCTCACGACGGGCACGGCGCCGGCGATGACCCTGATCAGCACGACCAGGGCGAGTGCAGGCGGAGCGTACACCAGCCAGCCCGGCGGGCCGCCGGGATCGGCGGGCCCCCGCGCCGCGGCCGGCGTCGCGGGGCCGGCCTGCGCGGCGGCGGTGGGGGCGACGGAGCCGGGGTCGGCGCCGGGGAACTTCGCCTGCTCGGCGACGCCTGGCCGGCGCCCGTCCGGGCAGTTCGGGATGGGCGCCACCGCCGGCTGCGGCAGCGGGTACTTGTGTTCGAGGGCGGCCCGGGTCCGGGCGGTGAGTACGAAGGAGGTGTTCAGCACCTTGTAACCTCCGTCCTCCCCGATGATGGCGGCGAGCACGCGCAGCAGCGCCGGCGCCTGCGCGAGCACCTGGCGCAGCTCCGCGAGGTGGTCGCGCGTGGCCAGCGCCGGGACGAACGAGCCCAGCGCGTCCAGCGCGCAGTCGATGTCGGGGCCGCCCTTCGCGAGCAGCCGGTTGACCCGGTCGAGGATGCCGGGTCCCTCGTCGCGCAGGTCGGCGAGCTCGCCGCGCACGTCGCCGAGCGCGCGCAGCAGCAGGGCGAGGTTGTCGACGCCGGCGCCCAGCTCGGCCCGATGGTCGGCCAGGACGTGCGTCAGCGCGGCGAGGTCGTCGATCAGGCCGTCGAGCATCTGGGTGTTGGCGGCGAACGTCGCGGTGAACTCGTCGGTGCCGGCGATGAGGCCGCGCAGCGAGTCGGCCCGCCCCTCGAAGCCGACGGCCAGCTCGTGGGTGAGGATCTTCGCGTCGGCCGGGTCGATGGCGCGGACGGCCCGGTTGATCGCGCCGAAGAGGTTCCCGTACGCCGGCGGCACCGAGGTCCGCGACAGCGGGATCACCGCGCCGGGACGCAGCCGGGGCGCGCCGCCTCGTCCGGGCGCCGGCGTCAGCTCGACGGCGGGCTCGCCGACCGCCGACTTGCGCGCGACGGCGGCGCTGACGCCCTCCGGGATCGCCACGCCGCGGTCGATGTCGAGCCGTACCAAGACCTTGCCCGGTCGCAGCTCCACCGAGTCGACCTTGCCGACCTTGAGCCCGAGGTAGTCGACCTCGAAGCCGGGATGCAGCCCCGGCGAGGAGGAGAACTCGGCGCTGACGCGGTACGGCCGGTCGAGGAAGTCGAAGGTCACGACGGTCCGGAACGCCCACACCACCATCGTCACGCCGATCGCGGCGAAGACCGTCAGGTTGATCAAGATCCGCCTGGTCATCGCCGGCCGCCTCCCAGGACCGGTCCGACGCCGTCGCCGAGCACGTCGTCGATGTCGGGCAGCGCGTCCTTCAGGTCGCGGGGGACGGCCGGTCCGGCCTGCCCCGGCAGGCCCGGAGCCAGGCCGCGTCCCGGCTCGGGCAGCACGACCACGCCGTTCGGCAGCTGGAACCGAACGATCGGGTAGATCAGCAGCTGGCCGTCGTACGCGGCCCGCGGCAGCTTGGCCTCGAACGTCACCATGCCGTTGATGAGGGTGGTGAGCCGCCGCCGCTCGCCGCCGAGCCGGGCGACCACCGGATCCAGCCGCCGGATCATGGTCTCCAGCCGCCGCACCCGGTCGGCCAGCACGTTGTCGTTGAGCAGCCGCGCCGTCCGCGTGAGCTGGCGCACGGTCTCGAGGATCTTGCCCTTGTCCTGGTCGAGCAGCTCCGTGGCGCGGGCCAGCTCGCCGGGCGCCGCCGCGAGCGCGTCGCGGCCGCCGGCCAGCGACCGGCCGAGCGCGGCGAGCCGCTCCACGGCGACGGCGAGCTCCTGCCGCTGCCGGCCGAAGAGCTCGACCAGCGCGCCGGACTTGGCGAGCGCGGCGTTGAGCCGGGGTCCGGTCCCGTTCAGCGCGGTGGCGCCGGCGTCCACGATCGTGGCCGCGTCGCCCTTGGCCACCGCCTCGATCAGCGGCCCGGCCCGGCCCACCACCTGTTCGAACTGCGGCTGGACGCTGGTGTCGGCGATCCGCGCGCCGTTGGCGAGGAACGGGCCGGCGGTGAGGTCCGCGCCGGGCGGCGGGACCAGCCGGACGAAGTTCTCTCCGAGCAGCGAGGTGACCGCGATCTGCGCCGACGTGCCCCGCGGGACGCGCACGCCGTTGCGGATGGACATGGTGACCGTGGCCCGGTACCCGGTCAGCCTGACGCCGGTGACGCTGCCCACCTTGACGTCGGCCAGTTGCACGCTGTGCCCGGCGACGAGGTTCTGTACGTCGTCGAAGGTGGCGGTGAGCGTCAGCGCTCCCTTCGGCGCGCCGGCCGTACGGACCGAGCACCCCGCGGCCAGCGCCGCGGCCACCACCGCCCCCACCACGATAAGGAGTGCCACTCGTCGTCTCATGGCGTGGCCCTCCCCTGCCAGGGGCAGTTGGAGTTCGGCGGCGGCAGCGGGCAGGGCGCCTCGTTGCTGTTGAGCACGCTGACCAGCCAGGTCCGCAGATAGGCGTCGGTGGGGAAGCGGATGCGCAGCGACTTGATCTGCGGGTCGTACGCCTGGATGAGCACCTGCCCGATGCCGGGCAGCGCCTTGATCAGCATCCCCACCTGTTTGGCGTCGCCCTTGAGGGTGAGCGCGACGCGGGTCAGCACGGCCAGGTCGTAGGGCAGCTGCCCCTCGTACTTCCGGAGGATCCCGTCGCCCTGCCGGGACAGCTCGAGCACGCCGCGGATCAGCCCCTGGATGTTCTGCCGTTCGCCGCTCAGCATCTGGGTGGCCGTGCCGAAGTCGCGGATCATGCCGCCGAGGACCTGTTCCCTGCCGCGCACCACGCCGGCCAGCCGGTCGAGGTTCCGGGCGACCGCCAGCAGCTCCTGGTCCTGGGCGGCGAGGTTGTCGGTGAGCCTGGCGCCCTGTTCGAGCGCGGCGTTGAACTGCCGCCCGTTGCCCTCGACCGAGCGGGCCGCCCGGCCCACCGCGGCCCGGGTCGTGGCCGGGTCGAGCGCGTTCGCCACCTTCGTGAAGGCCGTCAGGGCGGTATCGGTCTCGACCGGCACATGGGTGCGCTCGATCGGAATGGTGAGCTCCCCGCCCGGCTCCTTCGCCATGCCGGGCCGCCACACGGGGTGCAGCACGAGGTTGCGCTCCCCGACGAGGTTGAGCGGCACGATCGACGCCTGGACGCCCTTGGCGAGCGGGATGTCGCCGCGGATGTGGAAGTCGACCCTGATCCGGTCGCCCATGCTCCGTACGTCGTCGACCGTTCCGACGTCGGCTCCCATGATCTTGACCTGGGAGTGCGGGTAGAACGATCGCGCCTGCGGGAAGTACGCGATCAGATGCCGCCGGCCGTCCGCGTCGCCGGGCAGCGCGGAACAGCCGGCGAGGGCGAGCAGCGGGGCGAGCGCGAGCGCCGGTGCGATCTTCGTCATCAACCGCCTCATGCCCTGCCTCATGCCCTGCCTCATGATCCGCCTCCGCGTCGCGTCCCGGTGGGTCCGGTCGGCTGCAGCGGCCCGAGCCCGGTCATGAGCCCCTCCATCCACGGCCCGTTGCCCCGGATGTTGGACAGCTGGATAAAGGTCGGCCCCAGGAGGGCGAAGTCGGTGTTGAGCGCCTGCATGTTCGGCGCCAGCCGGGTGGTGAGCAGGTGCAGGTCGGCAAGCAGCGTGTCCAGCTCGCGCCGGTGCCGGGAGATGACGTCCGTCAGCGTCCGCACCGTGCGGTTGCTCTGCCCGATCGTGGCGGCCAGCTCGGCGCGGCGCCGGACCAGCGTCTCGAGCAGCGTCTGGCTCGCGGTGACGATCCGGGCCAGCTCGGCGTCCTTGGCGGCCAGCGTCCCGGTCACGGTCTTGCTGTTCGCGATGAGCCGCTGGATGTCCGGGTACTGGTCGTTGAACGTCGCGGCCAGCGCGCGGAAGTTCTCCAGCATTCGGGCCAGCTGCCGCGCGCTCGGCGTCTTGATCTTCGCCGTCTCCTTCAGCAGTTTGGCGATGGCCTTTTGGTCGAGCGAGCCGGTGAGGTGGGTGGCGCCGGCGATCGCGTCGTTGACGGTGACCGGGACGCTGGTCCGGTCCATCGGGATGCGCCGCCGGGAGGCCGGCAGGTCGGCCGCGTACGGCCGGTTGATCGGCCCCGACAGCCGCAGGTAGCGGCCGCCCAGCAGGGTGGCGGTGCGCACGTCGGCGCGCGTGGCGCTGCCGCCGAGCGTGACGCCGCTTTCGACGGTCCAGGTGATCACGACCTGGCCGCGCGCGAAGTCGGGCCGTACGGAGGTGACGCCGCCGACCTTGACGCCGGCGACCCGCACATCGTCGTCGGGCTTGATACCGCCGGTGTCGATGAACACCCCGCTCATCTCGTAGCCATCGGAGAACAGCTTCAGCTGCCCGGCGGCGTAGGTGAAGGCGCAGACGGCGAAGAGCACGGCGATCGACACGACGGCCACGACGCGGCGGTTGAGGTCGCGGAACGACGGTATCGATCGCATCCACCGTACGGGTCGCATCGACGACACTGCCGGGCGCATCAGCCGCCACCCCGCTCTCGCGGGTCGGTCGGCGGCAGCCGCATCGGGAACGGGCACGGGCCCTGGACGACGCCGAAGCACAGCGCGTTGACGCGGGTGTAGTGCCCGCCGTTGCCGGCCGCGAACAGCTCGCGCAGCGTCAGCGGCAGGTTCCGGACCATCCGTTCCAGCTGGTCGATGTTCAGCCGCGCCGTCTCGGTGAACCGGGCGAGGTTGCGGATGATGCGGCCGAGCTCGGCCTCGTTGCCGTCGAGGACCTGGCCGAGGTTCGCGGTCACGCCGGAGATCTGCACCGCGGCGTCGTCGAGCAGCCCGCGGTTGGCGGCGAAGACCTCGGTGAGCCGGGCCAGGTTGTCCACGCTCCGCGCGATCTGCCGGTCGCGGCGCGCGATGGCGTCGCTGACCGTCGCGTAGTCGCGGGTCATCCCCGCCAGCAGCTGCCGTCGCGCGGCGAACGTCCGGAGCAGGCCGTCGAGGTTGCGCACGATCAGCTCGACGTTGCCCTGGTTGCCGTCGAGCATCGTGGCGAAGGCGTTCAGGATCTGGTTGAGCTGCGTGGGATCGAGGCTGCGGGTGAGCGGGCCCAGGCTGTTGACGATCTCGCCCAGGTCGACGACGGAGCGGGTGTGCGGCACGCGCGCCCCGGCGCCGAGCATCGTCGTGCTGCGGCCCGGTTCGAGATAGATCATGCGCTGCCCGATCAGGTTGCGCCAGCGTACGGCCGCGGTCGAGTCGGCGGGCAGCCGCACGGTGCGGTCGACGTCCATGCGGACCTCGGCCCGGCCGGCCACGACCTTGATGCCCGACACGCGGCCGACGGGCGCACCGGCGACCTTCACCTGGTCGCCGGGGAGCAGGCCGGTGACGTCGTCGAAGGTGGCGACGAGCGGATACCGGTCGTCGAAGCCGATCCCCGTGATCTGCGCGGCGATGAAAAGCGTCGCCAGCGAGGTGGCCGCGGCGAACACACCGAACCGCACCAGCGCCCCCCGGGCCGGCCCGCGCCCCTTCATGACGACCTGCACAGGTCGATGAGGGCCGCGCACACGTCGGACTTGAAGTAGTTGTCCATCTGGGCGACCAGCGTGCCGTCCGGTCCCTCCACCCTGATCACCTGCGCGATGCCGCCGAAGAACCCGTTCAGCGCGTCGAGCAGGACCGGCACGTTGCGCAGCTCGGCGTAGACGACGTCCACGATGCCGCCGGCGGCGTCGACGAACTGCCCGATCTTCGCGCCGTGCCGGTCGAGGGTGTCGCCGGCCCGGCTCGCCAGCCGGGCGGTGCCGTCGAGCAGCCGTCCGATCTCGTCGGGCCGGTCGGTCAGCACCGGGGACAGCCGGTTGAAGTCGCCCGTCAGGCCCACGATCGTCCGGCCGCGATCACCGAACGTCCCCGACAGGCGCTCGATGTCGCCGAGCAGCAGCCGGATCTTCGCGCGGTCGGCGTAGCCGAGGTCGATGAGCCGGCCGCTGTTGCCGATGACGCGGCGCAGCGCCGGGCCCTGCCCCTCGAGGCCCTGCGAGAACGTGTGCAGCACGATCGCCACGTCGCGCGGATCGATCGCGCCGGTCAACCGGTAGGCGGGGCCGGCGACGTCGGACAGCTCCTGCGGATCTGAGGTCTTGGCGATCGCGCCGCCGTCGCGCAGGTACGGGCCGCGGCCCTCGCCGGCGCCCAGGTCGAGCACCAGGTCCTTGGGGCCGAAGACCGACACGGGCTCGATCCGCGCCGACGCCGTGGCGGGCACCCGGATGCCGCGGTTCACGCGGAACCGCACGACCGCCCGGCCGGCGCGGTCGAGCGTCACCCGTTCGATCCCGCCGACCGTGACGCCGCGTACCTTGACGTCGGAGCGGCGGTCCATGCCCTGCCCGGCGCGCCCGAACGTGGCGGTGAAGTACGTCGCGCCGGGATGCGACGGCATGGCCCCGGCGATCGTCACCAGCGTGCCGACCGCGAGCACCGCGGCGCCGAGCGCGCCGAAGCCCAGCTTCGCGCGGCGCGACAGATGGTCGCCGTTCACGAACGTCATCGCGTCTCCCGCATGGCCGTCGCGCTCATCCGGTCAGCCTCACCGTTCCGCCGTTGCCCCAGAAGATGTAGGAGAGGACGAGATTCAACGCGATGATCGCGACGCTCGACTCCCGGATGGCGCGGCCCGTCGCGACGCCGACTCCGACCGGGCCGCCGTAGGCGTAGTAGCCGCGGTAGCAGTGGACGAAGACCACGATGAACGCGAACGCCGCCACCTTGATGACGCTGTAGAGAACGTCGATGGGCGGCAGATAGAGATGGAAGTAGTAGTCGTAGATCCCCGGCGACAGCCCGAAGTAGTTGACGGTGATGAACCGGGTGGCGAAGAACGCGGCGAACAGCGACAGCAGGTACAGCGGGACCAACGCGGCCACGGCGGCGATGATGCGGGTGCCGACGAGGTAGCCCAGCGAGTTGATGCCCATGACCTCCAGCGCGTCGATCTCCTCCGAGATCCGCATGGCGCCGATCTCGGCGGTGAAGGCCGACCCCACCTGCGCGATCAGCGCGACTCCCGCGATGATCGGAGTGACCTCGCGGACGTTGGCGAAGCTGGCGATCACGCCGGTGAACGACTCGACGCCGATGCGCTGCAGGCCGGGATAGCCCTGCATGCCGACCTGCAGCCCGGTGAAGAACGACATGGAGAAGACGACGAAGACCATGCCGCCGCCGACCACCAGGGCGCCGACGCCGATGGAGATGTCGCTGATCTGCCGGACGATGGTCTTGCCGTACTTGCGGCGCAACGGGATGTCGACGAACACGTGGTAGCAGACCCGCCCCAGGAAGATCGGCAGGTTGGCCGCCTCGCGCATCGCCGCCGCGATCGTCGCCATCAGAACCTCGGGGGAACGAGGACGTACGCCAACGTGGTGAGCACGTAGTTGGCGGCGAACAACAGGATCGAGGTGACGACGGTCGCCTGGTTCACCGCCCGGCCCACGCCGATCGGGCCGAGGGCGCAGTTCATGCCCTTGTAGCAGGCCACGGCGGCGGCGATGAACCCGAACAGCCAGGCCTTGAGCAAGGTGACGCCGAGGTCCCAGATCTGCAGCAGCGAGGTCGCGCCGTCGAAGTACGCTCCCGGGCTCACGCCCTGCTGCACGACGTTGAAGTAGTAGCCGCCGGTCACGCCGGACAGGATGATCAGCGAGCACAGCAGCACCGCGACCGTGCTGGCCGCCCACAGCCGGGGCGTGACCAGGCGATGGATCGGGTTGATGCCCATCACCTCCATCGCGGACAGTTCGTCCCGGATGTTCCTGGCGCCCATGTCCGCGGTCATCGCCGACCCGGCGGCGCCCGAGATGAGCAGCGCGGCGGCCAGCGGCGCCACCTCGCGGACCAGCGCGGTGACGACGGCGGCGCCCGTGGCCGACTGCGCGCCGAGCTGCCGTGAGATCTCGCCGACCTGGAGGGAGATGGTGGAGCCGAGCGGGATCGCGATGAGCACCACCGGAAGCGATGTCACCTTGACGATGAACCAGCACTGCTCGACGTACTCGCCCCACCAGGTGCGGACGTCCCAGCTGCGCCGCATGCCCTCGAGGAACGTCACGCACAAGGTGCCGGTCTCGTCGAGCACACCGCCGAGCACGCGACGCGCCATCCCCGCCTCCTCACTCACGGGAGTCACAACGGCGTTGCCCCATACCCAGCGTCACCGCCGCATCGCGCTGTGATTTTCGGCACTCTAGTTGAACCCGTGCCAAAAAGCGAGCACTTGCTTGGGTGAGGGCTTTGAGACCAGTGAATAATGAGAAACACGTGCTAAGAGCGCCGCGATGGTGCAATCTACGTGTTCATGGGTCGCAGTCAGGGAACCAGTCGTCAGCGAGCCCAGGGAACCGAGCCCGCGCACGGAGCCCACCGGGTCCAGCCTGCCCGGTCGCCCCGGCCCGCTCGGCAACCCCGGCCACCTCGGCAACCCCGGAGGCCGGCACGCCGGCCGGCCGGTCGCGCCGCGCGCCGGCCCGGGCTCGACTCGGCCGGCGGGCTCGAGCCGGAGCGGTCGCTGCTGTGGCGGGTGCTCACCCACAGCGTCACCATCACCACCGTGGTCGTCGTCGGCCTTGGCGTCATCATCGCCAACATCAGCCTGGGCAAGGGCGCGCCGCCGCCCGCCGGCGCATCGCAGCTGTCGACCAACGACATGCTCGCGCTCGTCAGCCACGACTACGTGACTCCGGGCGAGGCGGCCGGCATCGCGGCGGCGAAGAAGCGCGCCCACGAGGCCCAGATCAGGGCGGAACGCGCGGCCAGAGAGAAGGCCAGGCGCGAGTCGATCGCCGCGCGCAAGCGCGCCGCGGCGCGGGCGGCCGCCCGCGCGAAGGCGCGTGCCGAAGCCGAGGCCAGGAGGCTCGCCGGCATCCCCAACCCGAGCGCCGCCGAGAACCAGGCGCTGGGCAAGCGGATGAACGCGGCCAAGGGCTGGTCGAGCTGCTGGCCGTCGCTGCTGGAGCTCTGGACGCGGGAGAGTCACTGGAACGAGCGGGCGCACAACCCCTACAGCGGCGCCCACGGCGTCCCGCAGGCGCTGCCCGGGTCCAAGATGGCCTCCGCCGGGCCGAACTGGGAGACCAACTCGGTCACGCAGATCGCCTGGGGCCTCAGCTACATCTCCGCCCGGTACGGCAACCCCTGCAAGGCCTGGACCTTCTGGCAGAACAACCACTGGTACTGACCAGGCAGCGCCCGGGCGGGATCGGGCGTCCTCGAGGAGGCGCCGCCACCCTTGCCGCGGCGCGCCCCGCTAGCGCCAGACGCGCGACTCGTTGCGTGCTTCCTTTCGGCGGAACGCCTCTTCCAGGTCGATGCCCGCTCGGTTGATCACTGACATCAGCATGATGAGGGTGTCCGCCGCTTCCTCACCGAGATCGTTGACCCGTCCCCGCGGATCTTGGGGCTGACCTTCGAGGGCGTCGACGGCACGGCAGACTTCGCCGACCTCCTCGACGAGCTTCAGCGCCTGCGCGCCCATACTGCGCTTGGCGAAGCCACGCTCGATTTCGAGCTTGGCGACGTAGTCCTGAATGTCGCGAAGCGAGGCTCCGGAAACCAACGGTTCCATGCCGTGCCATCCTCACGGGGAAGGGGTGAGCGTGCTCGGACTCGCGAGGAGGCTAGCAGTCGATCACTCTCCCCGACCGGCGACTCAAAGAGTGTTGACCTACTCCACGACCATCATGGTGCGTTCGAGGTATTTGTTCAGATGTTCGGTCTTGTAGGGATAGGTAGCCCAGAGCTCTTGGGCGGTTTGTCTGTTGAGGTCACCGAAGGGGACGAGGCAGTCAGGGGCGTCCCAGACCGGTGAGGCGATGGCGCGGCCATCGGGTTCAATCAAGATTGCGTGGCCTGCGCCGATGCGCATCCAGTCGGCAATGGTGATACGCGGCTGCCAGCCGTTGTTCGCCTTTTCTTGCTGGAGATACGCGTACAGCTTCTCCAGTTCCTCGCCAGTGGTGAAGTCCTCGAACAGATTCTTGCTCATGCCCTTGGGGATCGTGGTGAGGATCTTGACCTTCTTCGCCCCGAAGATGTCACCTGTCTGGACGATGTAGTTGATGACCTTCTTGTTACCACCCATGTAGACGCAGATCACAGACAGGGGGATGTCTTCTTCAGCAAGTCGGCGCAGGCCGCGGATCACCCAGTCGTAGTTGCCGCGGATCCTGTCGTGCTGGCGGCGCGGACCGTCCACCGTGACGTCCACGTAGCTGACCAGGCCCTTCAGCCGCGCTGCAGCGTCTCGTGTAATCATGCTGGCATTTGTCGACAGCACGATCAGGTCGAACTTTCCCTGGGCGTGTTCTAGGGCACTCCAGAAGTACTTGTACTGCATGGGCTCGCCGCCCGAGAAGATGATGCGCCGCATCCCCGCGAGCTTGTCGATCATCCCGAGGACTTCGCCGTGGGAACGGGTACGGATGCCAGGCGGCTCACTGCAATAGACGCACTTGAAGTTGCAGTTACGCGTGAGCTGCAACGTAACGCTGAGCGGCATGCTCATCTTCTCTATCAGCAGAAAAGTCTCCTCGCCGCCTGCGGCCTTGAAGCATTGTGTCTGTTCATCGAAGTGGACGGTGGGGAGTAACATCTTGATCAATCTCCGTCTCTCGGATCGTCAGGACCTCTCGGAGCCGGGGGCATGACGCGAACCCTTCACGCGCCAAGCCGGTGCCGTCACTGATAGGGATGCCGTATTCGCGTATGAGGAGGGCGATGGCCACGGCCGCTTTGTGTCGACCTATGCCAGGGAAACCGGTCAGTCGCCGCAGGAGTGTGACGGCGTCGGGGTGGTCGGCCCACACGTTCTCCGCACGAGCGTCGAACAGGGCAATCAATCGATTACAGATTCCGATCGTGTAGGTCGCCATCGAAGTGGTGAAGGGATGGATCATCGGACGGTCCCGCATCACGGCGGCGAGCGTGGCTGGATCGGCGTCGGCCAGCTCGTCGACATCCAGCACGCCGAGCCGTTTTCTCAGCCGGGCCGGCGCTTTCCATGCGGCCTCAGCGCGGATCTGCTGGTTGAACATGATGCCGAGAAGGAACATCAGGTCGCCCCCGTCTGCTGCGAGATCGGGGAATTCCAGGGTCATTGTCCTCTCCCACGACAGCGGGCGTTCAGCCAGTCCACAGTGGAGCGTTGGTCGGTCATCGTGGAATTATCGACGACACGAAACGGGACGTCGCGGCTTTGCATGCGCGTGGCGAAATAAAGATAAGCCTTGTCAACGGCGGTCCAATCGTGACCCCCTGGGGACGTTTGAACCGTGACCCCTTGATGTTGTTGTTGGTTACTGTTCGTGGTTGTGTTTGGCCGCGGGTGGGCGGCCGAGGTCTCGGTTCTTGAGCCGGTAGCTGTCTCC
>DASTYC010000021.1:0-154595 GCA_035765195.1 Streptosporangiaceae bacterium | reverse complement strand
CCTTCTTCAGCTTCGGTGCGAACTTCTCGCTCGAGTTGATCTTCTCCTCGGCGAACAGCCCGGCCTCGATCCGCTTGGCGAGCTCGACCTCCTGCTCGGCGTTGAGCAGCGCCACCTTGCCGATCTGATTGAGGTAGTCCTTGACCGGGTCGGCGGTCGCGCCGGCGGTGGCGACCTGCTGCGCCGGGGCATCCTCCTCGTCCTCGTCGGAGAGCGTGAACGACTCCTCGCCCTCGGGAAGCTCGGTCGGCTCCTCCTCGGGCAGGCCCTCGGCGGGCGTCTCCTCGGCACCTTCGGCGGTGGCGGCGCCGGCAGCAGCGGCGTCCTTCGGGTCCTTGGTGGCGTCCTTGCCGCCCTTGGCCGCGGCCGCCTTGGTCGTCGTCCTGGCCGGCGCGGCCGCCTTCTTCGCGGCGGCGGCCGGGGTCGCGCTCTTGACCGTCGTCGCGGCCTTCTTGGCCGGCTCGCTCTTGGCGGCCGGCTTCGCCGTCGTCTTCGCCGCCGGCTTGGCTGCCGGCTTGGTGGCGGCGGCCTTCGCGGCGGGCTTCGCGGCCTTCTTGGCAGGGGCCGCCTTCTTGGCCGGCGCGACCTTGGAGCTGGTGGCCTTCTTCGTCGTGGTCGCCGCCGCGACGGTCTTGCGTCCGCCCCCAGCGGCCGCGGAAACCTCGGCCTCGACCATGACGGTCACGCCTTCCTCGTGCAGGCTGCGCAGCACGGCCTTCATCCGGGCCGGCGCGATGCCGGCGGCGTCGAAGGCGGACCGGACGTCACCCGAGGTGACGTACCCGCTGGACCTTCCCTGGTCGAGCAGCTCCTGCACCTGCGGGCTGGCGAACTCCGGGGGAAGGGGGCGGACGCTGTCCGGCACGTACTACCTCTCCTCGCGCGGTGGGCGTGCAGCACCCAGCGCTGGCGTGTCTCGGGGGTCGTGCGGGTGACGACCGCACGTAGCAACACATCATTGTGACACGACGCCCTCAGGGCTGCAGAACCAGCAGGTCAGCGCGTCACGGCAGGAACCGGACCGCGAGCGCCGTCGCGTCGTCGCGGCCCACCGCGTCGTCCAGCGTGGCGGCCGTGACCCGGCCCACCAGGTCCTGCAGCGAGCCGACCCGGCCGGCCGCGGCGGACAGGACGGTCGCCAGCCCGTGGTCGAGGTCCTGCCCGC
This sequence comes from Streptosporangiaceae bacterium, assembly GCA_035765195.1. Lineage (GTDB taxonomy): Bacteria > Actinomycetota > Actinomycetes > Streptosporangiales > Streptosporangiaceae > CALAED01. The sequence goes on along the minus strand of DASTYC010000021.1, from coordinate 153,430 downwards.
GCCGCTCGACCAGCCCGTCGGTGACGCCGAGCAGCACGTCGCCGGGCCCCAGCTCCAGGGTGCGCTGGACGCGCACCTCGGGCCAGCCCAGCGGGGTGGACCCGGACCCGGCGTCCACCAGCTCCGGCGCCTGACCCGCCCGCACCAGCACGAGCGGCAGGTGCCCCGCTCCCCCCACCGCGGCCCGCCGGGCGACCGGGTTGATCAGGACGTAGACCAGGGTCGCGATCTGGTCCGGCGGCTCGGTGGCGGTGAACACCCGGTCCAGACCCTGCAGGACGGCCTCGGGCAGCGGGTTCGCGTGGGCGAGGGCGCGCAGCGCCGCCCGCAGCCGCCCCATGCCGGCGGCCGCCTCGACCCCCTTGCCCATCACGTCGCCGATGACCAGGACGACACGGCCGTCGGGCAGCACGAACACGTCGTACCAGTCCCCGCCCACCTCGGCCTCGGCCGAGCCGGGCCGGAAGGTCGCGGCGAGCTCGACCCCGGGCACCTCGGGCAGCACGTCGGGCAGCAGGCTGCGCTGCAGGGCGACGGCCGTCGAGCGCTCCCGCTCGTAGAGCCGGGCCCGCTCGAGCGCGATGGCGCACTGTCCGGCGAGGGCGCCGACGAAGGCCAGGTCCTCCGGCCCCGGGGGCTCGGCGACGCGCACCCGGAGCACGCCGATGCTGCCGCCGGACACGACGAGCTGGACAGCCAGCACGCGGGGGTCGCCCCCGCTGCCGGTGGCGGCGAGCACGTCCTGGTCGTCGGTGAGCACGATCTCGACGGTCTCGGCGCCGATCGCGGTGCGCGCGGCATCGCCGATGACCGCCCGGACCCGGTCGACGGTGAGCGCCTCCGCGAGCGCCGCGGTCGCCTGCTGCAGCCGTACGGTGCGGTCGCTGCTCCGGCGCAGCGCGTCCTCAGCGTGGCGGCGAGCGGTCACGTCGGAGACCAGCACCGCGACGCCGATGACCTCACCGGCCGGCCCGGTCGCGGGGTACCACTTCGACTCGTAGAAGCAGAGCTCGCCGGTCACCGGCGAGAGCGACGTGAAGTCGTCGTCCTGGACGACGGCCCCGGTGTCGAGGACCTCGCGCAGGCGGGCCTCGACGGCCGCCGCCAGCGAGTCGGGCAGGACGTCGACCGGGCGGCGGCCGATGTGGTCCGCCATCGGCACACCGTTGATGTCCGCGAGCAGCCGGTTGATCCGGCGGTAGCGCATCTCGGTGTCGTAGAACGCGAACGCCACCGGGGCCTGCAGCACGAGGGTCTCGAGCAGTGCGCTGTCGGACGGCTCGAGCCCACCCGGGTCCGGGCTCACCCCCGCGTTCACCCCCCGACCATGGATCAGTCGACCTCGGCCTTGACCGCGAGGACCGGGCAGGGCGCCTCGAGCAGGATGCGCTGCGCGTTGCTGCCGAGGATGAGCTTGCCGACCGGGGTCCGCCGGCGCAGTCCGATGACGATGAAGTCGGCAGAGGTCTCCTTGGCGACGGCGATCAGGTCCTCGGCCGGGTCGAGCCCGCGGACCAGCTGGCGCACCTCGTTCTTGATGCCCTCGGCGTCGAGCTCGGCTCGCACCTCGGCCAGCTCACGCTCGTGCTCGATGGCGTCCTCGTCGTCGAGATGGCTGCCGCCCCGGTTGCTGTTCACGACCACCAGGGGCACGTTGCGCAGCCGGGCCTCCTCGGCTGCCCGGCGCAACGCGGCCTTTCCCTCAGCACGCGGCACGTAGCCGACGACGATCGCCATGCGTCCTCCTCGGGTCGTCACGATGACGCACTCGGACGTTACCTGACAGTCACATCCAACGGTGCTCAAGTCGCCCGACCGGGCGCCCGGTGCCCGAGCAGGCGCCCCTGGTCGACGACCCCGCCAGCCGAGGGCGGCGGGCCGGTCAGCGCGCCAGTCGGTGGGCCAGCCAGCTGAGCGCGAGCGGGTATCGGTAGTCGATCGCGGCGTGGGTCGCCTCGAACAGCTCGAAGTGCACCCGGTCGGCCGGCAGCCCGACCCGGGTCAGCTCGGCGCGGAACGCCTCCGCCCCCAGGTCGAGGTAGTAGTCGTCGGCCGTGCCCGCGTCGATCCACACGGCGCGCAGCGAGAGCACCGCGTCGGCGTACCGCTCGACCATCCGCACCGGGTCCCACGCCAGCCACCGCTCCCACGCCTCGGGCCGCACCACACCGGTCACCGGGTCCACCGGCAGCACCGGGCGCCCGTCGTCGCCCGGCGAGAAGGCTGCCGAGCACCCCAGCGCCGTGATCAGGGCCGCGTCCTCCTGGTGGCTGAAGGCGGGGCGGGCGTGGAAGGCCTCCCACCAGCGCCAGATGTCGCCGTCGTAGGCCCTCAGGTGGCGCACCACCTGGGCGAACTCCGGCAGGTAGCAGTACTCGTAGAGCGCGTCGCCCGCGTGGGTGGCCAGCGCCCCGAACAGGTCGGGCCGCAGCATCGGTGTGATCATCGCGCCGAATCCCCCGCTGGACTTGCCGGAGACCGCCCGCGACTCCCGGTCCGGGATCGTCCGGTACCGCCCGTCCACGAACGGCACGACCTCGTCGCACAGGTAGGAGTGGTAGCGGCCGGTGCCGGGGGAGTCGACGAACTGGCTGCCGCCGTAGGCCGTCCAGGCGTCCACGTAGACCACGATCGCGGGCGGTGCGTCGCCGCGGGCGAACACCGCGTCCGCCGTCTCGATGAACGGCTGGCGGTAGGCCGTGCGGTTGCGCCACATAGCGATGTGCCCGGTATATCCCTGAATCACGTAGACGGCGGGGTAACGGCGCTCGGGCTCGGCGTCGTAGCCGGGGGGCACGTACACCCAGAGCGGACGCTTGTTCGGATCGCCGAGGGGGTTGTCGCGCAGCAACTCGCTGGTGATGACGTGTTCGTCGAGACGTCCGGAGAGTTCGGCAGACCAGGGCAGCATGCCGACGACGTTAACAGTCCCGGCCGGCCCGGACCGTGCCGGCTGACTGGTTGATCACCTTGATCACCTTCTGGGGCAACTTGCGAATTTCCATCGGCGAACGTATGTTCGAGTTAACGCACCGCCTGCCTTCCCCCCGGCGGTTCCAGGGACTCAGTCGGGCAGGGGGAGCAGCTTGTGAGTCGCGTCTACGGCGACCCCATCGATGTGTGGACGGTCGAGGGCCGCCCGGTCAGGTTCGTGTGGCGGGGCCGGCTCTACTCGGTGCGGCAGGTCCTCGAACATTGGGTCACCACTCGTGACTGGTGGCGGGAACAACATCCCGAGACCGAAACGGCGACCGAGCGGGAGTTCTGGCGGGTCGAGGCGGCCCCCGACGACGAGATCGGGGTTTACGAGCTGCGCTTCGACGCGGCCACCGGCACCTGGATGCTCTCCCGCGCCTGGGACTGATGGGCATGGACCCCTTCATCCACCTGCGGACCGCGTCGGCGTACTCGCTGCGGTACGGCGTCACGCGCCCCGACGCGCTCGTTCGGCAGGCGGCCGAGTTCGGCATGGACGCGCTCGCGCTGACCGACCGCGACGGCCTGTACGGCGCCGTCAAACATCTCGTGGCCTGCGAGAAATATGACGTACGCCCGATTCTCGGCGTCGACCTCGAACTGGCCGGCGGCGGCCGGGTGGTGGCGCTGGCGGTGGGCAGGCGCGGCTGGGCGTCCCTGTGCCGGCTGGTCTCGGCCACGCACCTGTCCGGCCCGCGTGCGGCGGCCCGCACGGGCGGCGCCGGCCGGCGACCCGGGCACGGCCCGGTCACCACCCCCGAACTGATCGCCGAGCACGCCGCCGGCCTCGTCGTGCTGCTCGGCCCGGCCTCGGATGTGGGCCAGGCGATCGCCGCCCGGCGGCCCGACCTCGCCGCGGCCAGGCTCGCGGCCTGGCGGGAACGCGCCGGCGACGTGGCCGTCGAGATCGTCGACCACCAGGGCAAGGGCGAATCTCACCGGGCGGCCCGCATGCTGGCCCTCGCCAAGGAGGCGGGGCTGCCCGCCGTGCTGAGCAACGCGGTGCGCTACCTGGACCCGGGGGACAGCCCGGTGACGCACGTGCTCGACGCCTCCCGCAAGCTCGTCCCGCTGCACCGCCGGCACCTGGACGACCTGACCGGTCAGGCGTACTTCAAGTCCGGCAAGGAGATGGCGCAGGTCGCCGAGCTGATCTGCGGGCCCGACCGCGACGCCGCCGGCGAGTTGTTCGTGCAGACCCGGCGGCTCGCGGAACGATGCGTGCTGGACCCCGAAGCCGACCTGGGCCTGGGGCGCACCCACCTGCCCGAGGTGCCGGCCGGCGCCCCCGGCGCCGCCGGCGCCGCCGGCGGCCGTCCGGCCACGATCGCCGAGGCGTTCGCCATGCTGCGGGCGCGCTGCGCCGAGGGGCTCGTGCGCCGCGGCTACGACCGCGACGCGCGGGCACGCGAGCGGCTCGCGCACGAACTCGGCATCATCGAACGTCGCGGGCTGGCCTCGTACTTCCTGGTGGTCGCCGACGTCGCCGCCCTGATCAGGTCGTACGGCATCCGCTGCGCGATCCGCGGGTCCGGGGCCGGCTGCCTGGTCAACTACCTGCTCGGCATCGGCGACCTCGATCCGCTCCGGCATGAGCTGATCATGGAAAGGTTCCTCGCCGACAGCCGCGAGGGGCTGCCCGACATCGACCTCGACGTCGAGTCGGCCCGCCGGCTGGAGGCCTACCACGCGATCTTCGACAAGTACGGCGATGACCGGGTGGCGTGCGTGTCCATGCTGGAGACCTACCGGGCGCGCAGCGCGATTCGCGACGTCGGAGCCGCGGTGGGGCTGCCGCCCGCCGAGATCGACGCGATCGCCAAGGCGTTCCCGCACGTGCGCGCCCGTCGGCTCGGCGCCGCCCTGCGCGACCTGCCCGAGCTGCGCGACTCGGGCCTGGCCCGCCTCGCCGAGGGCCGGCTCGCCGGGCTGTTCCGGCTCGCCGAGCGGCTCGACGGGCTGCCCAGGCACGTCGCTTTGCACCCGTGCGGGGTGCTGCTGTCCGACGTGACGCTGCGCGACCGCACGCCGGTGGAAAAGAGCCTCCTCGGCTTCCCGATGAGCCAGTACGACAAGGACGACGTGGAGGACATGGGGCTGCTCAAGCTCGACGTCATCGGGGTGCGGATGCAGTCGGCGATGGCGCACACCGTCGCGGAGATCTCCCGCGTGTCCGGCGGCCGCGAGCGGGTCGACCTCGAGGAGGTCCCGGCAGACGACGAGCCGACGTATGAGTTGATCCGTACGTCTCGCACGCTCGGGTGCTTCCAGATCGAGTCGCCGGGGCAGCGTGAGCTGGTGGCCAAGCTGGGGCCGCGGACCATGGCCGACCTGGTCATCGACATCTCCTTGTTCCGGCCCGGCCCGGTCAACTCCGACATGATCACGCCGTTCCTGGAGGCGAGGCACGGCCGGCGGCGCGTCGAGTATCCGCACCCGGCGCTGGCCGCCGCGCTGGCCGAGAGCAACGGCGTGGTGGTCTTCCACGAACAGGTCTTGCGGATCATCGACGTGATGACCGGGTGCGGCCTGTCCACGGCCGAATGGCAGCGGCGGCGGCTGGGCGACGACACGACGAAGGACGACGTCGAGGCGTGGTTCCGCGACGAGTCCCGGCGGAACGGATACGACGCCGCCGTGGTCGATCGGGTGTGGGCGGCGCTGTCTGCGTTCGGCGCCTTCGGTTTCTGCAAGGCGCACGCGGCCTCGTTCGCGCTGCCGACCTACCAATCGGCCTGGTTGAAGCGGCACCACCCGGCCGCGTTCTTCGCCGGGGTGCTCACGCACGATCCCGGGATGTACCCCAAGCGCGCCATCCTCGACGACGCCCGGCACTTCGCGATCCCGATCCTGCCGCTGGACGTCAACCGCTCCGCCGCCACCTGGCGGGTCGAGCCCATCCGGCCGCCCATCGAACGCCCGCCCGGGGTCCTGGGAATCAGGGTGGCGCTGGCGGAGGTCAAGGGCATCAGCGAGGCCGAGGTGGCGCGCGTCGTGGCCGGGCAACCCTACGTCTCGCTGGGCGACTTCTGGCGGCGCGCGCGGGTGTCGCGGCCGGTGGCCGAGCGGCTCGCGCTGGTCGGCGCGTTCGACTCACTGCCGGGCGTCCGGCAGGAGGCTTCGCGCCGCGACCTGATGTGCCAGGTCGGCGCCCTCGACCGAGCGGGCGGTCGGCTGGCCACCGGCCAGCTGCCGCTGGCGCCGTCGGATACCGATCTTTGGTACGACTACGAGGTTCCGGCGGGCGGGCTGCCCAAGATGACGCTGCCAGAGATGATCGAGGCGGAGCTGGAAATCCTCGGCATGGACGTGACCGCGCACGTGCTGAGCTGCTACGACGAGCTGCTCGCCGGCCTTGGCGTCGTACGCGCGCGCGACCTGCCGCGATGCCGGGCGCGCGATCAGGTGCTCGTCGCCGGAGTCAAGATCGCCACTCAGACGCCGGCGGTCAGGTCGGGGCAGCGGATCATCTTCGCCACCGTGGACGACGCCACCGGGCCGGTCGACGTGACGTTCTTCGAGTCCGTCCAGGACCGCTGCGCCGCCACGGTCTTCGGCTCCTGGCTGCTGGTGATCCGCGGCACGGTCCGCCGGGCCGGCGGACGCGCCGTCTCGATCAACGCCACCGCCTGCTGGGACCTCGCCGGGCTGTACGAGGCGTGGCGTACGGGCGGGCTCGCCGCGGCGCGGGCGGCGATGGCCGTACCCGATCGGCCGCGGGTCCAGCCCCCCGGCGGCGCCCCGATCACCTACGCCAACGGATACCGGATCTCGCCGTACGCCGACGTCGCTCCGGCCGGCGGAGCGGTGAAGCATCCGCCGCGCGCGCTCTGGCACGCCAGCGGCGGCAGCTCCGGCGGCTTCGGCAGGCCGGACGATCTGGGCACGGGCAAGACGGCCTGAGCGGGGCGCGCCCCGCTCGGCGACGGGTCAGCCGCGGCGGAACTGCAGCCGGGTGATGTGGAAGACGATCGTCATGCACAGGGCGGCGGCCAGCGCCTGTGCGGCGGCTCCGGCCAGCCCGACCTGCGCGGCCAAGCGCGCGTCGGCGAGCGTGTCCATCCCGGTGGCGCGGAACACCTCGGCCAGCCCGACCGCGCTCAGCAGGCTGACCCACCACGCCGCGACGATGACGGCGGCGCGCTGCCGGTCGACGCGCCGGTGCGGCGCGCTGCCCACCCACACGTCGTGCACGAGCCGGGGCGGCAGCCACAGGTTGACCACGGGCAGCAGCCAGCCGGCCACCACCCAGCCCGGCCGGTAGCGTCTGGCCGCGCCCGCCTGGCGGTGCGCCCGCCACAGCCAGCCCAGGAAGAGCACGCCGGTGAGCACGGCCAGGGCCGCGGTGACGACGAAGACGTCGGCGTACGCGGTGAGGACCTTCGCGGTCGCCTGCGGGTCGTAGGAGTCGTTGGTGGTCGTGATCAGCGGGCCGAACAGCCGGGCGAGGCCGATGCCCGAGCCGAGCGCCATGAACGCGTTGAAGCCGAGCAGCAGGAACACCGACAGGGCGAGCGCCCGGAAGTTACGCCGGCGGGCCCACGTGCCGCAGGCCGGGCAGCGGCCGATCTCGGTCGGGATGATGTCGCCGCAAACGGCACACGGCATACCCGCCTCCGAGGAACCTTGCGAGGAAGTTGACGACCCGTAGCCCCGATCCTACGCAGCCCCTGGGCCGGCTGTGCCGACATCGGCCGAGCCCGGCCGGTCCCTGGCCGGGCCCGGCCTCCTCTCTTGGCGGCTCTTGCTCTCTTGGCGGCTCTTGCCGGGCCGGCTCCGGCAGGTCATACCATGTCGCGGATCGCCCGCAGCGTGGGCTCGTCCCTGGGGCCGGCGAGCAGCAGCGTGGTCACCGGGCTGTCGAGCCACAGGCGCAGTCGTTCCTTGACGCGGCCGAGCGGTCCGAGCAACGAGATCGAGTCGGCAAGCTCGTCGGGCACGGCGGTGATCGCCTCCGCCCGCCGGCCTGACATGAACAGCTCCTGGACCCGCGCCGCCGCCTCCGCGTAGCCCAGCCGGCCGATCAGATCGAGATGGAAGTTGCGCTCGCGGGCGCCCATGCCGCCGATGTAGAACGCGAGCGGGATCTTGGCCAGCTCCAGCGCGCCGTCGAGATCGTCGGTGACGATCGTCGTCACGGTCGCCGCGATCTCGAAGCCGGCCGGCCGGTCCGCCAGCGACGCGCCGAACAGCGAGTCGATCTGGGTCGGGTCGACGAACAGCGGCAGCCAGCCGTCCGCGATCTCGGCGGCCAGCGCGACGTTCTTGGGCCCCTCGGCGCCGAGGTAGATCGGGATCTCCGGCCGCAACGGATGCACGATCGACTTCAGCGGTTTGCCGAGGCCCGTGCCGCCCGGATACGGCAGCGGATAGTGCGGTCCGCTCGACGTGACCGGCTCCTCGCGGCGCCAAATGTCGCGTAGGACACGTATGTACTCGCGCGTGCGTGCCAGCGGCTTGGGGAAAGGCACCCCGTACCACCCCTCGACCACCTGCGGTCCGGAGGCGCCGATGCCCAGGGTCAGCCGCCCGCCCGACAGTGCGTCCAGCGTCAGCGCGTGCATGGCGGTCGCCGCCGGCGTGCGCGCCGACATCTGCACGACGGACGTGCCGAGCTTGATCCGCGAGGTGCGCGCGGCGTACCAGGTGAGGGTGGTGAAGGCGTCGGAGCCGTACGCCTCGGCCGTCCATACCGAGTCGTACCCGAGCCGCTCGGCGGCCAGCACCGTCTCGGTCGCGTCGTCGGGCTCGCGCTGCCAGTAACCGACGTTGATGCCGAGCCTCATCCGCCCGCCTCCCGGATCGAACCCGTCGAACGCACCTAACTAGAACACGTTCTACTACCAGCCCCCCATTCAACCAGAAAGGCCCGCTCATGGCGGCCGTCGCGCAGGCGTCAACCTCCCTTGGCCGCTCCGCCCCGCCGCGCTCGCTCGTCGCGGCGTGCTTCCTCAGCAACTTCGACCGGTTCACGATCGGCCCCGTCCTCATCGCCGTCGCCTCCGGCCTGCACGTACGGCTGTCGGCCACCGCGGCCGTGGCCAGCGGCTACGCGGTCGCCTACGGCCTGTCCCAGCCGGTGTGGGGGATGCTGTCCGACCGGTTCGGCCGGCTGCCGATCCTGCGCGGCGCGCTGTTCGCGGCCGCGCTCGCCGGGGTGGTGTCCGCGCTGATGCCGACGCTGTGGCCGCTGATCGTCATCCGCACGGTGACCGGGGGGTTGTTCGGCGCGGTCATCCCGGCCTCGCTCACCTACATCGGCGACACGATCCCCGTCTCCCGCCGTCAGGGGGCGTTGTCGGACCTGATGTCGGCGCTGGGAGTGGGCACCGCCATCGCCATGGTGTTCTCCGGAGTCGTCGCGCACTTCGCGGGCTGGCGCCCGGTCTTCGCGCTGCCCGCCGCCGCGGCCGGCGTCGTGGCCGTGCTGCTGCGCCGGCTGCCCGAGCCGCCGCGCCCACGGCCCGCCGCGTCCGTCCGGCGGCACCGGCCGCTGCTCACGGTGCTCCGGGAGCGGTGGTCGTACATCGTCATGGTCCTGGCTCTGATCGAAGGCGGCGTGCTGCTGGGCTGCATGCCGTTTCTGCCGCCCGCCCTGCAGGCGCACGGACTGTCCGCGGCGCGCGCCGGCGCCGTGGTCGGCCTGTACGGGGTGGGCATCCTCATCTTCACCCGCATGGTCAAGCGGCTCACCACGCGCCGCCCGGCCTGGGTGCTGCTCGCGGCCGGCGGCGTGACCATGGCCGTCGGCTACCTGCTGGCCGCCGGCCGGCAGACGACTCCGGCGATCGCGCTGACCGCGGTCCTGCTCGGCGCGGGCTGGGCCTTCATGCACTCGACCCTGCAGACCTGGGCAACGACGGTCGCCCCGGAGGCGCGCGGCACCGGCGTGGCGATGTTCGCCGCGGCGCTGTTCGTCGGCAGCGCCGCGGGCTCCGCGCTCGCCGGCCCGCTCGCCCAGGACGGCCGCTACGCCGTGCTCTTCGGCGCCGCGGCGCTGACCATGATCCCTCTCACCCTCCTGGCCGTTCTCACCCGCCGCCGCTACACCCCGCGCGGCTGAGCGTTCGCCGCCGCGCCACCCGCTCCGAACGCCGTGTGGCGCGGCGGCCGGGGGCCGCCGCGCCACGGGCGCGCTGGTCGAGGTGTGTCGCGGGTCAGCCCGCGCAGGAGACCGTCGGCCAGGTCCAGTTGCCGTTGTGCTGTATGGTCACGCCGAAGTTGTTGCCGTTGCCGTTGGGTCGCGCGGTCATCACCTGGCCGCTGGAGTCCCAGCTGGCGCTGATGTTCCAGGTGGCGATGATCTTTGCGGGGGACGGGACGTTCATGGTGACGGTCCAGTTGCTGGAGCCGCCCACCGCGACGTTGAGGTTGTACCGGTCGCTCCACTGCTGACCGGCGGACAGCGTCGCGGTGCAGCCGGTGCCGCCGCCGCCACCGCCGCCGCCACCGCCGCCCCCGCCACCGCCGGAGGAGCCGCCCACCGTGATGTTGGAGTTTCCGCTGCTCTGGAATCCCTCGGTCGCCAGGATCTGGTAGTCGTGGCTGCCCAGGCTCATTCCGGCGCGGGACCACGCGTCGAAGTGGTTGCCGGTGGTGATGGTTCCGCCGGTCTTCTTTGACTGCCGGACGCTCCAGTACTGGTTGAAGGTCCGGGTGCCCTCAATGGAGGGGGCGTTGGTACGCGTCGTCTGGTAGATGTCGTACGTGCCGCCGTCGCTGGTGACCGTGCCCTTGAAGGTTCCCGTGGGCCGGAACGTGCCCCAGTTGTCGACGATGTAGTACTCGATGAGGGGGTTTCTGGTCCACCCGTAGAGAGCCAGATAGGCGTTTCCGGACGGATTGAAGCTGCCCGAGTAGGTCACGGACCTGCGGGCGCCGGTGCTCCAGCCCTTTCCGGCGACGAAGTTCCCGGTGTTGCTCCATGAGGTGCTGTAGTTGCCGCCGGCCCCAAGCTCCATCGAGACCGTGCCCTGACTGTCGGTCCAGAAGGAGTAGAAGAAGCCGTTGTGGGTGCCGGTCTGGTTGGTCGTTATGGCGTTGGCGGTGCCGGGCAACAGCATCGTCGTGGCCGCGACCAGCACCAAGGTACAGACGTACCCGACGAGCAGCCTGATGCGGCCGCGTCCGCGGCTCTTGGGGTGGGTGAGGGCGTCGTTCATGTGCGTGCATCCTCCTCGCGAGGGCCGGGCAGCGTCGTACGACCCGGCGGGGCAGTCGGTGGGAGGATGACGGCGGCCGCGCGTCGGCGTCGTACAACGCGGCGGGGTGGCCGGTTGTCGTGCGGTCGAGTCGGGAGGACCGGGTCGCGTGACCCGGATCGGCGGTCGTTGCGGCTGCCGATGGCGACAGTGTTCGTCCGGCCCTTCGAGCTGTCAACACTTTTCCGAAAGGTACCGAAACTTGATCTTGGTCAAGTGCTACTTGAGGCGGTATGTTGCCTGGCCAACGGCTGCAATTGACTGACAGAGTTCAGAGTTGGTCAATGAAAGTTTCAGAGAGCTTCCGAAACCATGCCCGAGTGCGAGGCTCAGTGGCGGCTCAGCGCGCTGCCTGGAACGCGTCGGCGGCCGCGGTGATGAGCCGTACCGACTCCGTCGGAGGCAGCGAGCGCTCCCTGATCTGCTCGAAGCGGGTTCGGTGCTGCCCCGTCGCCTCGGAGCTCTCCAGGTAGACGTTGCCCATGGTGCCTTCGACGTAGGCGATGTCGGGATCGGCCGGGTCGGGAAAGGAGAGCATGGTGAACCGGCCGTCCAGCCCCGCGTGCTCGCCCGCCGCGTACGGCAGGACCTGGACGGTCACGTGCGGCCGGCGCGCGGCTTCGGTGAGCGCGACCAGTTGGGAACCCATGACGGGTGCGCCGCCGATCGGGCGATGCAGCACCGCCTCGTCGATGATGGCGTGCAACTGCGGCGCGTCGGCGCGGTCGAGCAGATCCTGGCGGATCTTGCGCGCGACGATCCGGCGCTCGACGGCCGACCCCGACAGCATGCGTCCCTTCGTGATGACCGCGCGCGCGTAGTCCTCCGTCTGCAGCAGCCCGTGGATGAGCTGGGGGTCCCAGGTGCAGATCCGCGACGCCTCGTCCTCGAACCCCACGTAGCTGTCGGTGAACACGTCGGCGTAGGCCGTCCACCAGCCGCGCTGTTTCGCCTGCCTGGCGAGGGAGATGAGCGCGTCGCGCTCGGGGCTCGTGACGCCGTAGAGGTCGAGGAGGTCGGCGACGTCGCCGTGATGCGGCTTGGTCTGGCCGGTCTCCAGCCGGGAGACGGTGGCCCGCGACCAGGCCAGGCGGTCGGCGACCTCTTGCAGCGTGAGCCGCTGCTCCTCCCTGAGGCGGCGCAGCTCGCGGGCGAGCCGCCGGCCCCGGACGGTCGGACGGTACGTCATGGCGTGCTCACAGAGAGATAGATGAACTTGGCCAAGAGAGTTGCGAAAATGAGAATCTCAGTAAAGTCTGGGAGCGTGTCCATGCGAGGACGCACTGTGACGATCCGCTATCAGCGTAGCGGCGGCTACCGGAGGTCCGCATGGCCTTAACCGCGCTGCATCCCCAACCATGGGCCGGCGGCCGGAGCTGGCCGCTGCCCGGCGACGCCACCTGTGCGCGCCGCGCCAGGGCACTGGTGGTCGACACCCTCGCGGCGCTCGACGTTCCGGCCGAGACGATCGCCGACGCCGAGCTGATGGTGAGCGAGCTCGCGACGAACGCCCACCAGCACGCCGACGGACACGTGCCGTTCGAGCTGTGGCTGAGCATCGTCGACGGCCGCGAGCTCTATTGTGCGATCTTCGACACACTGCGGATGCGCAAGCTGGCCGGGCCGGTGAGCGCCGAAAAGTGCGACTTCGGGCGCGGCCTCGGCATCGTTGCCGAGCTGTCGGGCGGGCACTGGGGCATGGCCAGGGCCTGGTCCCAGAGGCTGCCGCGCGTCGCGGGAAAGGCCGTGTGGTTCGGCTGCCCGATCCCGCCGTCCACCGGTCTCGACGTCACCTGGGACGCCTTCTGAGGTCCCGTCGCGGAGTCGGGCGATTCCCCCGGCAGGGACGTTGTGGGATGCTGACGGCCGATGGACGCGGAGGAACCCGGTGCGAATCCGGGGCTGTCCCGCAACTGTGACCAGGGAGTTCACGCCTACGCCAGGGCCACGGCGGCGCCGCCGCCGGAAGGCCGAGGCGCGAGCGGTGATCTGGGAGCCAGGAGACTCCGGCCATCGTACGAAGCCACCGCGGGCGTGGACACCCGAGGGAAAGGACGTACGAGACATGGCGACGTGTCTGAGTAAGGGTTGATCGCCTACCCGTTCTCCGCGGTCGTCGGCATGGACGACCTCAAGCTGGCTCTTCTCGTCAACGCGGTGTCGCCCGGCGTCGGCGGCGTGCTCGTCCGCGGCGAGAAGGGCACCGCGAAGTCGACGATCGTGCGGGCGCTGGCGGCGCTGCTTCCCGAGGTCGCGGTGGTTCCGGGCTGCCGGTTCTCCTGCGACCCGGCGGCGCCCGACCCGCACTGCCCGGACGGGCCGCACGCACGGCAGGAGGGGCGGGGCGGCGTCCGTCCGGCCCGCCTCGTGGAGCTGCCGGTCGGCGCGTCGGAGGACCGGCTGATCGGCTCACTCGACATCGAGCGGGCGCTCACCGAGGGCGTCAAGGCGTACGAGCCGGGGCTGCTCGCCGCCGCGCATCGCGGGCTGCTCTACGTCGACGAGGTCAACCTGCTGCACGATCACCTCGTCGACCTGCTGCTGGACGCGGCGGCGATGGGCCGGTCGTACGTGGAGCGCGAGGGAGTCTCGGTACGGCACGCGGCGCGGTTCCTGCTGGTCGGCACGATGAACCCGGAGGAGGGCGAGCTGCGGCCGCAGCTGCTCGACCGGTTCGGGCTGACGGTCGAGGTGGCGGCCACCAAGGATCCGGCCGAGCGGGCCGAGGTGGTGCGGCGCCGGCTGCGGTTCGAGGACGATCCCGACGCGTTCGCCGCCGACTGGGCGCCGGCCGACGCTGAGCTGGCGGAGCGCATCGCCGCCGCGCGGCGCCGACTGGCCGATGTGGCCCTGACCGAGGCGGCGCTGCGGCAGATCACCGCGGTGTGCGCCGCGTTCGAGGTCGACGGGCTGCGCGCCGACCTGGTCACCGCGCGCGCCGCGATCGCGCTGGCGGCCTGGCACGGGCGCGCGGCGGTGACCGCCGACGACGTGCGCGTCGCGGCCAGGCTCGCGCTGCCGCACCGGCGCCGCCGTGACCCGTTCGACGCGCCGGGCCTCGACGAACGGCGGCTCGACGAGATCCTCGACGAGCACGCCGACGCGGAGCCGCCGCCGGACGGCCCCGGCGGCGGCGCACCCGGGGACGGGGCCGCCGAGCCGGCCCCGCCTCCGCCAGGCGATCCCGCGGCCGCGGACCAAGCGGACCAAGCAGACCAAGCGGACCGAGCCGACCGAGCCGACCAAGTTGACCAAGCCGCCGGCCAGGTGGGCGGGACGGACGGAACCGCAACGCAAGGGACAGGAACGGACCGTCCGGATGGCGAGCCGGTGCCCGCGGCGCGGCCCTACCGCCCGCGCCTGTTCACCGTGCCCGGCGTCGGCGCCGGCGCGCCCGGGCGGCGGTCCAAGGCGCGGACGCCGTACGGACACACCTCGGGCGCCCGCCCCGGCGCGCGCGGGCTGCATCTGCCCGCGACGTTGCGCGCGGCCGCGCCGCACCAGCGGTCCAGGGGGCGCAGTGGTCCCGGGCTCGTGCTGCGCGCCGAGGATCTGCGTGAGCCGCTGCGCGACGGCCGCGAAAGCAACCTGGTGTTGTTCGTGGTCGACGCGAGCGGCTCGATGGCGGCCAGGCAGCGGATGCGGGCCGTCAAGGGCGCGGTGCTGTCGCTGCTGCTCGACGCCTACCAGCGGCGCGACAAGATCGGGTTGGTCACCTTCCGCGGCTCGTCCGCCGACCTGGCGCTGCCGCCGACATCGTCGGTCGAGGCCGGGGCCCGCCGGCTCGCCGCGCTGCCGACCGGCGGCCGCACCCCGCTCACCGCCGGGCTGTTGCGCGCCGCCGACGTGCTCCGCGTCGAGCGGCTGCGCGATCCCGCGCGGCGTTCGCTCGTCGTCGTGGTGACCGACGGCCGGGCGACGTACGGCCCGCAGCCGTGGGCCGCCGCGGCGCTGCTGCGGCGGACCGCCGAACAACCGGGCGCCGTCGGCGGCGGCGGAGTGGTCGTCGACTGCGAGTCCGGCCCGGTGCGGCTGGGCCTGGCGACGCGGCTCGGCCACGCGCTCGGCGCCGACGTCGTCCGGCTCGACGATCTCGCGGCCGGGTCGCTCGCCGGGGTGGTCCGGGCCGCCAGGAGGGTGGCCTAATGCCGCAGGGCAAGCCTTCGTACGTACCGGCCGACGGGCTGACCACCCGCCAGCGCCGCAACCGGCCGCTGGTGATCGTCCACACCGGGCCGGGCAAGGGCAAGTCCACCGCCGCGTTCGGGCTGGCGCTGCGGGCGTGGAACCAGGGCTGGCCGGTCGGTGTCTTCCAGTTCGTCAAGTCGGCGAAGTGGCGCATCGGCGAGGAGACGGCGCTGCGCGCGCTGGACCAGGTGCATCGCGACTCCGGCGCCGGCGCCCCGATCGCCTGGCACAAGATGGGCGAGGGGTGGTCCTGGATCCAGCGGCCCGGCACCGAGCCGGACCACGCCGCCGACGCGCGCGAGGGCTGGGCGCAGATCAAACGCGACCTGGCCGCACAGACCTACGGGCTGTACGTGCTCGACGAGTTCACCTACCCGATGAAATGGGGGTGGGTCGACGTCGCCGACGTGATCGAAACCTTGCGCGACCGGCCCGGGCGGCAGCACGTGG
The DNA here is from genome assembly GCA_035765195.1 of Streptosporangiaceae bacterium. Classification (GTDB taxonomy): domain Bacteria; phylum Actinomycetota; class Actinomycetes; order Streptosporangiales; family Streptosporangiaceae; genus CALAED01. The sequence continues at coordinate 137,615 of DASTYC010000021.1, read as the reverse complement.
TCATCACCGGGCGCGACGCCGCCCCCGCGCTGATCGAGTTCGCCGACCTCGTTACCGAGATGGGCAAGGTCAAGCACCCGATGGACCAGGGGCAAAAGGGCCAGAAGGGCATCGAATGGTGACGTTGCCCCGGCGTGGGCCCCGGCGTGGGCTCCGGCGGTGGCCCCGGCGGTGGCCCCGGCGGTGGCCGCGGTGAACGTGCCCCGGCTGGTCATCGCCGCGCCCGCGTCGGGCAGCGGCAAGACCACGGTGGCCACCGGCCTGATGGCCGCGCTCGCCCGCCGGGGTCTGGCGGTGTCGCCGCACAAGGTCGGTCCCGACTACATCGACCCCGGCTACCACGCGCTGGCCACCGGGCGTCCCGGCCGTAACCTCGACCCGTTCCTGACCGCCGAGGGACTCATCGCGCCGCTGTTCCTGCACGGAGCGAGGGGCGCGGACGTGGCGGTGATCGAGGGCGTCATGGGCCTGTATGACGGGGCGGCGGGACGCGGCGACTTCGCCTCGACGGCGCAGGTCGCGGGGCTGCTCGCCGCGCCCGTGGTGCTCGTCGTGGACGCCGCGGCGGCCGGCCGGTCGGTGGCGGCGATCGTGCACGGCCTGCGGACGTTCGGGGACGCCTGGATCGGCGGGGTGATCCTCAACCGCATCGGCTCCGACCGGCACGCGCGGATCTGTCACGCGGCGATCGACGAGGTCGGCCTTCCGGTGCTCGGCACGTTGCGCCGCCGCGACGACGTGGTCACGCCGTCCCGCCACCTGGGTCTGATCCCGGCGGCGGAACGCAGTGGCGCGGCCACCGAGGCGGTGGACCGGCTGGCCGCGCTGATCGGTGAGTCGTGCGACCTCGACGCCATCGTCGCGCTGGCCCGGACGGCCCCGCCGCTCGCCGTCGACGCCTGGGACCCGGCCCGCGCCGTTCGCGGCGACCGCTCGGCCGGGCGCCCGGCCCACTCGGCGGAGTCGGCGCCGCCCGCGGCGCCCGCGAATCCGGCGGAGCCGATCCGCTCCGCCGCGGGCAACGGATCCCGGCCCGTCGTCGCGGTCGCGGGGGGAGCCGCGTTCACCTTCGGCTACGCGGAGAACGCCGAACTGCTCGCCGCCGCCGGAGCGGAGGTCGTACGGTTCGATCCGCTGCGCGACGAGACCTTGCCCGCGGGGACGCGAGGCCTCGTCATCGGCGGCGGGTTTCCCGAGATGTACGCCGCGGAACTGTCCGCCAACGAGCGCCTGCGCACCCGGATCGCCGCCCTCGACGCCGCGCCGATCTACGCGGAGTGCGCCGGTCTGCTCTATCTGACCAGGGCGCTCGACGCCGCGCCCATGTGCGGAATCCTCGACGCGACCGCCGCGATGACGCCAAATCTCACGCTGGGGTACCGGACCGCGGTCGCCGTCTCCGGTTCCGCCTTCACCAGCGGCGGCCAGCGCGTACGCGGCCACGAGTTCCACCGCACCGAGGTGACCCCGGCGCACGGACGACGGCCGGCCTGGCAGTGGTCGGCAGACGGTCCGGAGGGTTTTGTCCTAGGTAATCGGCTTGCGTCCTATCTTCATCTTCATTGGGCTGGAAGTCCGCAGTTGGCCAGAAGGTTCGTGGAGGCATGCAGATGATCTTCGACGCAGGCGTCATCTTGACCACGAAACGCCTGACGTTGCGTCCCTTCGAGGCCGAGGACGCCGCCGATCTCCTCGAGGCGACCCGCGACTCGGAGATCCGCCGCTGGATGCCGTGGGCGCCCGGGCACACCGTGGCGCGGGCGCGCGACTGGTGCACCGTCCACGCACACTCCAACCCGGAAGACCAGCTCAACCTGGCGATCGAGGCGAACGGCCGCTTTTGCGGCGCCGTCGGGCTGAACCGCGCGGCCTGGGCCTCCGGCCGGGTCGAGATCGGCTACTGGGTGGCGCCGTGGGCGCGCCGCCAGGGCTACGCCGTCGAGGCGGCCGGCGCGGTCGCCGCCTACGCCTTCGCCAAGGGCCTCTACCGCGTCGAACTGCTCGCCGCGACCGGCAACTTCGCCTCCCAGCGGGTCGCCGAGCGGGCCGGGTTCACCCGCGAGGGCGTGCTGCGCCAGGTGCTCGTCGTCCCCGGCGGCCGCGCCGACGCCGTCATCTTCAGCCTGCTCAAGGGGGAAGGGCCATGAAACTCGTCGGGGTCGGCGTCGGGCCGGGGGATCCGGAGCTGGTGACCGTGCGGGCGGTGCGGGTGCTGCGGGAGGCCGACCTGGTGCTCGTGCCCGTGCTCGCCGGCGACCGGCCCGAAACCGGCCGGGCGGAGTCGGTCGTACGCGCCTACACCGGCAACGCCGAGCGCGTGGAGTTCGCGCTGTCCGACCGGGGCGGCGTCACCCCGCGACGCGCCGCCGCCTGGGACGCGGCCGCCCGCCGGGTCGCCCAGGCGTTCGCCGGCGGCGCCCAGACGGTGGCCTTCGCCACGATCGGCGACCCGAACGTCTACTCCACCTTCACCTACCTCGCCCAGACCGTACGGGGGCTGGTGGCGGACGTGCGGATCGAGACCGTGCCGGGCATCACCGCCATGCAGGACCTCGCGGCGCGCTCCGGTACCGTCCTGGCCGAGGGGACGGAGTCGCTCGGCCTGGTGACGCTGACCGCGGGCGTGGCGTCGTTCCGCGCGGCGCTCGCCTCCTACGACACGGTCGTCGCCTACAAGTTCGGGTCGGCCGCCGCCGACGTGCTCACCGCGGTCAAGGACGCCGGCCGGCTCGACGGCGCGGTGTACGGGGCGCGCCTGGGGCTGCCGGGCGAGGACGTCCGCCCGGCCCGCGACCTCACGGGGCCGGTCCCGTATCTCGCCACGCTGCTCCTGCCCGCCGCCCGTACGACCCGAGGCGGCAAGCTGTGAGCGGGGGCAAGGTGAGCTTCGTGGGGGCGGGACCGGGCGCCGCGGACCTGCTGACGTTCCGGGCGGCGCGGGCGATCGCGGCGGCCGACATCGTGATCTGGGCGGCCAGCCTGGTGCATCAGGACGTGCTCCACCACGCGCGCGAAGACGCCGAGATCGTCGACTCGGCGCGGCTGCCGATGGAAGACGTCGTCGCCTACTACGAACGGGCCGCCGCCGAGGGACTGACCGTCGCCCGCGTCCATTCCGGCGACCCGGCGCTATGGGGCGCGCTGCAAGAGCAGCTCGACAGGTGCAAGGAGCTCGGCCTGGCGACGGAGGTGGTTCCCGGCGTCTCGAGCTTCAGCGCGGTGGCCGCCGCGGCGGAGCGGGAGCTGACCATCCCCGAGGTGGCGCAGTCGGTGATCTTGACGCGGCTGGGCGGCGGCAAGACGCCGATGCCGCCGGGGGAGGAGGTCGTGGAGTTCGCCAAGCACGGCACGACCATGGCGCTGTTCTTGTCGGCCGCCCGGTCGAGGCGGCTGCAGGACGAGCTCATCGCCGGCGGCTACCCGCCCGGCACCCCGTGCATAGTGGCCTACCAGTGCACCTGGCCGGACGAGCTGATCGTCCGCTGCGAGCTGGCCGAGCTGGCCGACACGATCAAGGCCCACCGGCTGTGGAAGCACACGCTCGTGCTCGTGGGTCCCGCGCTGGCGGCCGGCGGCACCCGTTCCCACCTCTACCACCCCGGGCACTTCCACGGCTTCCGGCGGGCCGAGCCGGAGGCGCGAACCGAGTTGCGCGCGGAGCGGGGCCGGACGCGATGACCGTGCCTCCGGGGCCGTCCGAGCCGTACGAGCCCGATCTGCCGCGCACGATGAAGGTGAAGCGGCGGGCGCTGCGGCCCGGCTGGACGACCGGGACGTGCGCGGCCGCGGCGGCCAAGGCGGCGGTCGCGGCGCTGGTCGAGCAGCGTCCTCAGGAGGTCGTCGAGATCGCGCTGCCCTCGGGACAGCGGGTGACGTTCGCGGTCGATTCGTGTTCGTACGGGGCGGACCGGGCCGAGGCGGTCGTGGTGAAGGACGCGGGCGACGACCCGGACGTCACCCACGGCGCGCGCCTGACGGCGACCGTGTCGTGGCGGGCGGAGCCGGGCGTGGAGCTGGACGGCGGCGAGGGGGTGGGGATCGTGACGAAACCCGGGCTCGGGCTGGAGCTCGGCGGCCCGGCGATCAACCCCGTCCCGCGCCAGATGATCACGCAGGCGGTCCTCGAGGTCGTGGCGGACCGCGGGGTACGGGTCGTCATCTCGGTGCCCGGGGGCGAGGTCATGGCGCGCAAGACCACCAACAGGCGGCTCGGCATCCTCGGCGGCATCTCGATCCTCGGCACCACGGGCATCGTCCGGCCGTTCTCGACCGCGTCGTGGCGGGCCAGCGTGGAACAGGCGGTGGCCGTGCTGGCCGCGCAGGGCGAGTCGACGCTCGTCCTCGCCACCGGCGGGCGGACGGAGCAGGGCGCGATGGCGCTGCTGCCCGAGCTGCCCGAGGGATGCTTCGTCGAGGTCGGCGACTTCACCGGGGCGGCGCTGCGGCAGGCGGTCGCCCGCGGGCTGCGGCGGGTCGTGTTCGTCGGCATGATCGGCAAGCTCACCAAGCTGGCCGCCGGCGTGCTGATGACGCACTACACGCGTTCGAGGGTGTCCACCGAGCTGCTCGCCGAGATCACCAAGGACATGTGCGGCGACGCGGAGCTCGTCGCCGCCGTGCGGTCGGCGAACACGGCGCGGCACGCCTACGAGCTGTGGGAGGCCGCGGGCGTGCTCGGCCCGTGCGGCAGGGAGCTGTGCCGGCGCACCGCGGACGTGCTCGAACGCTTCACCGACGGCCGGATCGCCGCGCAGGTGGTGCTGGTGGACTTCACCGGCAAACGCATGATCGGCAGCTACGGGCGGCTGGTCCGGTGACGATCTCGATCATCGGATACGACGGGTCGCCGCTGCCGCCGGCGGCGGCCGGCCGGCTGGCCGCCGCGTCGCTGGTGGTGGGCGGCGCCCGGCAGTTGCGTGCGGTGGCGGTGCCGGAGGGCGTCCGGCAGGTCGTCATGGGCGACGTGGCCGCCGCCCTCGACGAGATCGACGCGATGGAGGCCGCGACGTCGGCGTCGGCCTCCGGCATCGTGGTCGTGGCCGGGGGCGATCCCGGCTTCTTCGGGATCGTCCGGGCGGTGCGCGCCCGGGGGCATGCCGTCGAGGTGTTCCCGGCGCTGTCATCGGTGAGCCGGGCGTTCGCGCGGGCCGGACTGTCCTGGGACGACGCGGTGGTCGTCAGCGCCCACGGCAGGGAGCTGCGGCGAGCCGTCAACGCCTGCCGCGCGCACGGCAAGGTCGCCGTGCTGACCGGCCCGGGCGCCGGCCCGGCGGAGCTCGGCCGGGCGCTTGCGCCGCACACGCCGCGCACCTTCGTCGTGTGCGAGAACCTCGGCGAGCCGGCCGAACGCGTCGAGCGCTGCCGTCCGGCGGAGGCCACGACGCGCACCTGGCGGGACCCCAACGTCGTGCTCGTCGTCGACGAGAACACCGGCGCTCACGGCACGGGCGCCCACGGCACCGCCCCCGGCTGGGTCGCCGGCCCGGGGCCGGGGCCGGCGGCGTGGGCGCTGCCGGAGGCCGCGTTCGACCACCGCGACTCGATGGTCACCAAGGCCGAGATCCGGGCGCTGGCGCTGGCCAGGCTGGGCCCGCGCCTCGGCGACTTGATCTGGGACATCGGGGCCGGCAGCGGCGCGGTCGCGATCGAGTGCGCCAGGTTCGGCGCCGCCGTGATCGCCGTCGACCGCGACGAGGCCGCGTGCGAGCGCGTCCGCCGCAACGTGCGAGCGCACCACGTCAGGGTCGCGGTGTCCCGCGGGACCGCCCCGGCCGTACTCGACCACCTGCCCGATCCGGACGCGGTGTTCGTGGGCGGCGGCGGCCCCGAGGTGACGCTGGCGTGCGCCGAGCGCGCGCTCCGCCGCGTGGTCGTCGCGCTGGCCGCCGTGGAACGGGTGGGACCCACCTGCGAGGCGCTGGCCGCGGCCGGCCTGTCGGCCGAGGCGGTGCAGTTGCAGGCCAACCGGCTGGTGGCCCTGCCCGGCGACGCCCACCGGCTGGCGGCGGCCAACCCCGTCTTCGTCGTCTGGGGGACCAGATGACGATCGGTGTGGTGGCGGCGACGGCGGCCGGGCGCACGGCGGCGGCCGAGCTGCGCGCGGCCTGGCCCGGCGAGGTGCGGGTCTTCGCCGCGGCGGCGCTCGGCGGGACGCGCGCGGCGCTGGCCGAGGCGTGGCGGACGTGCGACGCGGTGGTGAGCTTCCTCGCCGTCGGCGCGACCGTACGGATCCTCGCGCCGCTGCTCGGCGACAAGGCGACGGACCCCGCGGTCGTGTGCGTCGACGAGGCCCGGCGGCACGCGGTCGCGCTGCTCGGCGGCCATCGCGGCGCCAACGAGCTCGCCGAACGGGTCGCCGGCGTCCTCGGATGCCGGCCCGTGATCACCACGGCCGCCGACGCGGCGGGCCAGACGCCGCTGGATGAGTTCGGCGCCGACCTCGGGTTCACGGCCGACAACCCCGCGGCCCGGGCCCCCGTCGGCGCGGCGGTGCTGAACGGCGAGCCCGTCCGGCTCATCGGCGCCGAAGGCTGGCCGCTCCCGCCGCTGCCCCCCAACGTCGCGCCCCCCAACGTCGCGCCCGCCACCTCGGAGCCCGCCACCGGGACCCCGGCCATCGTGATCAGCGACCTGGCCTCCTCGTCGCCCGGTGCGGGCGGCGGGCCCGTGCTCGTGCTGCGGCCCCCGTCGCTGGTGGTGGGGGTCGGATCCGCGCGCGGCGTGGCGGCCGACGAGGTCGACGCGCTGATCGACGCCGCCCTGGCGGCCGCCGGCCTGCACCCCAGGTCCGTACGGTGCCTGGCGACGGTCGACCGCAAGGCGGACGAACGGGGCATCGTCGAGGCCGCCGCCCGCCGCGCCGTGCCGCTGGAGACCTTTCCCGCCGACCTGCTCGCCGCCGTCGACGTGCCCAACCCGTCCGAGATCGTCCGGGCCGAGGTAGGCACGCCGAGCGTCGCCGAGGCCGCCGCGCTGCACGCCGCCGGGTCGCACGGCCGCGGTGCGGAGCTCATCGTCGAGAAGCGGACGTCCGCGCACGCCACCGTCGCCGTGGCGCGGCTGCGCCCGCGCGGCCGGCTGTCGATCATCGGGATCGGGCCGGGCGCACGCGATCTGCTCACGCCGCGCGCGGTCGCCGCGCTGCGCCGCGCGGCGGTGGTCGTCGGGCTCGATCAGTACGTCGACCAGGTGCGCGACCTGCTCCGGCCGGGCACACGAGTGCTCCGGAGCGGGCTCGGCCGCGAGGAGGAGCGGGCACGGACCGCCGTGGCCGCGGCCGCCGCGGGCCAGGCGGTCGCCCTGGTCGGCTCGGGCGACGCCGGGGTGTACGCGCTGGCCGGCCCGGCCCTGGAGCTCGCCGGCGCCGATATCGAGGTGGCGGGCGTGCCGGGCGTCACCGCGGCGCTGGCGGCCGCGAGCACGCTGGGCGCGCCGCTCGCCCACGATCACGCCTACATCTCGCTGTCCGACCTCAACACCCCATGGGAGATCATCGAGGGCCGGGTCCGGGCGGCGGCCGAAGGCGACTTCACCGTCTGTCTCTACAACCCGCGCAGCCGGACCAGGACCTGGCAGCTGTCCAAGGCGCTGGCGATCCTCGCCGCGCACCGCCCGGCGCGGACGCCGGTCGGATATGTCAGGAACGCCTCCCGGCCGGACGAGACGGTGACGATCACCACCATCCGCGACTTCGATCCGGACCGGATCGACATGTTCACGGTCGTGATCGTCGGGTCCAGCCGCAGCCACACCGTGGCGGGGCGGTTCGTCACCCCGAGGGGGTATCCGTGGACGTCATCGTGACCGACCGGTGTCAGGGCTGCGGCGCCTGCCTGCTGACGTGCCCCGAGCACGCCGTCAGGCCCCGGCTGCCGGCCGGCCCTGCCGGCGACGGCCTCGGCGGGGGGCCGCACGCCGGCCCGTTGCGCGTCGTGGACGAGCTGTGCACGGGCTGTCTGGAGTGCGTCGATGTCTGCCCGGTCGACGCGATCGAGTTCCGCGTCCGGCGCGGCGAGGAGGGCACATGACCGGCACGGCCGGGCGGCGGACGATCCATCCGATCGAGGCCCGTTCGTATGAGATCCTCCGCTCGCGCGTGGACCTGTCGGCGCGGCCGCCGCTGTGGCGGGCGGTGGCCGAGCGGGTGATCCACGCGAGCGCGGACCCGGCGTACGCCGACGATCTGGTCGCCGGCGAAGACGATCTGCGCCAGGGGCTCGCGGCGCTTCGGCGGGGTGCGCCGATCGTCGCCGATGTCGCCATGGTGGCCGCCGGCATCACGAGCCGCGAGATCGTCTGCCGCGTGGCCGACCCGGCCGCCGCCAGGCTGGCGCGCGCCGCCGGGCTCACCCGGTCGGCCGCCGCCGTCCGCCTCGCGCACGAGGAGGTCGGCGCCGGCGCGGTGTGGGTGGTCGGCTGCGCGCCCACGGCATTGACCGAGATCATCGCCCGCGAGGTCGCCCCCGCCCTGGTCATCGGCCTGCCGGTGGGCTTCGTGGGCGCCGCCGAGGCGAAGCGGGCGTTGCGCGAGCGCGGCCTGCCGGCGTTGAGCAACGTCTCGGAGAAGGGCGGCTCCGCCGTCGCCGCCGCCGCGCTCAACGCGCTCCTGTACTACGAGGAGGAACCGCGGCCATGAAGAGCGACTCCCAGGCGCGCCCGGTCGGCGACCCCGCCCGAACGCCGATGCTCGTGGTCGGGCACGGCACGCGTGACGACGAGGGCGTGGCGGGGTTCGGGAAGTTCGTCGCCAGGTTGCAGGGCAGGCTGCCGGTCGACGTGGCCGGCGGGTTCATCGAGCTGTCCCCGCCGCCGCTGGCCGACGCCGTCGCCGACCTGGTGGCGCGGGGGCACCGGCGGGTCGCCGCGATCCCGCTCGTGCTGGTGTCCGCCGGGCACGGCAAGGGCGACATCCCCGGGGCGATGGCCCGTGAGGTGGCGCGCCATCCCGGGCTTTCGTACGCCTACGGCCGTCCGCTGGGTCCGCATCCGACGCTGCTGGCGCTGCTGGAACAGCGCGTTGACGCCGTGCTCGACGCGGCCACGCCGCGCGCGGAGGTCGCCGTGCTGCTCGTCGGGCGCGGTTCCACGGATCCCGACGGCAACGCCGAGGTGTTCAAGGTGGCCCGGCTGCTGTGGGAGGGGCGCGGCCTCGGAGCCGTGGAGACCGCCTTCGTGTCCCTGACGGGGCCAGACGTGCCGGCGGGCCTCGACCGCTGCCGCCGGCTCGGGTTCCGGCGCGTCGTCGTGCTCCCGTACTTCCTGTTCGCCGGCGTGCTGCCCGACCGGGTGACCGCGGCGGCGGAGGCGTACGCGGCCGACCACCCGGAGATCGACGTGCGCCGCGCCGGCGTGATCGGCGACTGTGACGGCCTGGCCGACGTGGTGGTCGAGCGGTACGCCGAGGCGCTCGGCGGAGATATCCGGATGAACTGCGACACCTGCGCATATCGCGTTGCCATGCCGGGCTTCGAGCGAAAGGTGGGCGCACCCCAGGTCCCGCATCACCATCCCGCGGACCCCGCTGACGGCCACGACCACGGATCTCAGCACGGGCACCCGCACGGGCACACTCACGGGCACGCGCATGGCCGTTGAGGGGAGCGGGCTCGACCTGCGGCACCACGGCGACGCCGAGGTCGGCGCCGGGCTCGTCGACTTCGCCGTCAACGTACGGCCGGGCACGCCGCCCGACTGGCTGGCCCGGCTGCTGCGCGAGTCCATCGGCGCGCTGGCCGCCTACCCGGATCCGCGCGCGGCGCGGGCCGCGCTGGCCCGCAGGCATGGCCGCGACCCCGCCGAGGTGCTGCCGACCGCGGGCGCGGCGGAGGCGTTCGTGCTGCTGGCGCGGGTGCTGCGGCCGCGGCGGCCGGTCGTCGTCCACCCGCAGTTCACCGAGCCGGAGGCGGCGTTGCGGGCCGCCGGGCACGATCCCGAGCGGGTGATCCTCACCGGGGACTTCACGCTGCGATCGGCACCGCCGATTCCCGATGACGCCGACCTCGTGATCATCGGCAACCCGACCAACCCGACGTCCGTACTGCATCCCGCCGAATCGATCGCCGGACTGGCCCGTCCCTGGCGCACCCTCGTGGTCGACGAGGCGTTCATGGACTGCGTGCCGGGCGAGCCGGAAAGCCTCGCCGGACCCGGACCCGGACCCGGACCCGGTCGGCCCGGACTGGTCGTCGTGCGGAGCCTGACCAAGACATGGGGGCTGGCGGGCCTGCGCGCCGGATATCTGCTGGCGGCGCCCGAACTGGTGGAGGCCCTCGCCGCGGCCCAGCCGCTGTGGGCGGTCTCCACGCCCGCGCTCGTCGCCATGGAGGCCTGCTCCGCGCCGGAGGCCCTCCGGTCGGCCGACGCGTGGGCCGCCGGCCTCGCCATCGAGCGGCGCCGGTTCGCCGCGCGACTGACCGCGCTCGGCGCGCATGTCGTGCCGGACGCGCGCGCGTCGTTCCTGTGCCTGCGCATCCCCGGCGCGGATGCCCTGCGGCTGCGGCTGCGCGAGAAGGGGTACGCCGTGCGGCGCGGTGACACGTTCCCGGGGCTTGGGCTCGACTGGCTGCGCGTCGCCGTACGAGACCGGGCGGCCGACGACGGCTTCCTTGACGTGCTGACGCAGGTGCTGCGCGGCGCCGGCACCACCAGACCTATCGGAGGGGAACCCTCGTGGACCTGATCCAGGAGACCATCGCCGCGATCCGGCCGCTCGATGAGGAGGCGATGGCGCGGGCGCGGGCTCATCAAGACCGGCTGACCAAACCCAAGGGCGCGCTCGGAGTGCTGGAGGAGTTGTCGGTGCGGCTCGCCGGGCTGGCCGGCGCGTGCCCGCCGCCGCTGCCGGAACCGGTGGCGGTCGCGGTGTTCGCGGGCGACCACGGCGTGCACGCACAGGGCGTCACGCCCTGGCCGCGGGAGGTGACCGCGCAGATGGTGGCGAACTTCCTGGCCGGCGGGGCCGTCGTCAACGCGTTCGCGGGCCAGGTCGGCGCCACGGTGACCGTCGTCGACGTCGGCGTCGCCGCCGACCTGCCGGACGCGGGCGGCCGCCCGGCGCCGCGCGGCCGGAAGATCGCCTACGGGACGGCGGACATGACCCAGGGCCCGGCCATGACGGCCGAGCAGGCCCGCGCCGCGATCGAGGTCGGCATCGAGGTCGCCGGCGAACTCGTCGCCGCGGGCAACCGCTGCCTGGTCACCGGGGACATGGGCATCGCGAACACCACCGTGTCCGCCGCGCTCATCGCCGCGTGCACGAGCCGCGACCCGGCTCAGGTCACCGGGCGCGGGACCGGCGTCGACGACGGCACGTACCGCCACAAGATCAACGTGGTCCGCGCCGCGCTCGTCCGCCACGCCGCGGTCATCGCGCGGGTGTCGCGGGGCGAAGCCGGGAGGCCCCCCGGGCGGGACCCCGGATGGGGGGTCGACGTGGTCGCGGCCGTGGGCGGACTGGAGCACGCCGCGCTGGCGGGCTTCATCCTAGGCGGCGCGGCCCGGCGGGTCCCGGTGATCCTCGACGGGGTGACGTCGGGCGCCGCCGCGCTCGTCGCGCACGCGATCGCGCCCGGCGCGCTCGGCGCGTGCGTGGCCGGCCACCGGTCCGCCGAGCCCGGACACGCCGCGACGCTGGCGCACCTGGGCCTGCGTCCGCTCGTCGATCTGGAGTTGCGGCTCGGCGAGGGCACCGGCGCGTTGCTGGCACTGCCGCTGGTGCAAAGCGCCGTACGGGTGCTGCACGACGTCGCGACCTTCGACGCCGCCGGCGTCACAGAAAAGGACGCGGGCCGCCCGGCTCCCGGGTCGGCTTCGAGTTCCGCATCACGAGGCGAAGCCGAGTACCTTTAGTGGCCAAAGGCCCAGTTCACCCCCAGGAGAGCACACCCTTGCCGCCCTATCTGCTCGGCCTTCGGCTCACCGGGCGACGCGTCGTCGTGGTCGGCGGCGGTCGCGTGGCCCAGCGTCGTGTCCCGGCGCTGCTGGCGGCGGGCGCCGACGTGGTGCTGATCGCTCCCGAGGTCACCCCCGCCCTGGAGGTCCTGCCGATCGAACGGCGGCCCCGGCCGTACCGAAGCGGCGACTGCGAAGGCGCCTGGCTCGTCCAGGCGTGCACGGACGACCCGAAGGTCAACGCGATGGTGGCCGCCGAGGCCGAGGCGCGCCACATCTGGTGCGTGCGCGCCGACGACGCCGAGGCGTCCGCGGCGTGGACGCCGGCCAGCGGCGTCGTCGACGACACCCGGGGCGGTGGCGGCGAGGCCCAGGGGAGCGTGGTGGTCGGCGTGCTCGCGGGCGGCGACCCGCGCCGGTCCGCCGGCATCCGCGACGCCGTCGTCGAAGGGCTGCGCGACGCCAGCCTCGAAGCCCGGCATTCCAGGAAGAAGCCCTCCGGCGTGGCCCTGGTCGGCGGCGGGCCTGGCGACCCCGGGCTGATCACCGTACGGGGGCGGCAGTTGCTCGCCCAGGCCGACGTCGTGATCGCCGACCGGCTCGCGCCACGCGTCCTGCTCGACGAACTCGCCCATGACGTCGAGGTCATCGACGCCGCCAAGATCCCCTATGGCCGGTCCCTGGCCCAGGAGCGCATCAACGACCTGCTGGTCGAACGCGCGCGTGAGGGCAGGTTCGTGGTGCGGCTGAAGGGCGGCGACCCGTTCGTCTTCGGCCGCGGCGCCGAAGAGGTGCTGCACTGCGCCCGCCACGGCATCCCGGTCACCGTCGTTCCCGGCATCACGAGCGCGACCGCGGTGCCTGCCGTGGCACGCGTCCCGGTGAGCCATCGCGGCGTCGCGCAGGAATTTCACGTAGTCTCGGCACACGTCGACCCCGACGATCCGGACAGTACGGTTGACTGGGAGTCGCTCGGCCGTTCGCGCGGAACATTGGTCCTGCTGATGGCGGTCGCGCGAATGCACCGTATCGCAGGCACCCTCATGCGCTATGGTCGATCGTCTGACACGCCCGTCGCGGTCATCCAGGACGGTACGCTGCCACACCAGCGGACGTTGACCGCCACCCTCGACACGGTGGCAGCCGCGATGACGGCCGACGGGGTGCGGCCCCCAGCGATCGTGGTCGTCGGAGAGGTCGTGCATGTGGCACGGGAGATTGACAGTCTGAGAGCGAATATGGGACGGGATCCGTGACTCCCCCTACGGATCAGGGCGTGGCCAGGGCCGAGCAGCAGGCGGGCGGCGCCGACCTCGAACGTGTCCTGATCGAGCTGCGCGATCAGGTGGAGGCGTTCCGCTTTGTCCTGCAGGCGCCGGGGGTCGATGCCGCCAAGGGCGCCCAGCTGGAGATCCGCAATCAGCTCGACGACTACGTCCTGCCCCGGATCCGCGGCGATGGCGCGCCGCTGCTCGTCGTCCTCGGCGGTTCGACGGGCGCCGGCAAGTCGACCCTGGTCAACAGCGTGGTGGGCGCCAGGGTGAGTGCGACGGGAGTGCTCCGGCCCACCACGAGCAGCCCGATCCTCGTCTGCCACCCCGACCACGCCGACTGGTTCATGGGAGCCAACATCCTGCCCGACATGGGCAGGGTCGAGGGCCCGGCGCCCGACGCGATCGCCGGCGACCAGCTGGTGATCATCACCAGCGACGTGCTGCCGGCGGGCCTGGCGCTACTGGACAGTCCCGACTTCGACTCGGTCTTCGAAGATCATTACGAGTTCGCCGCCAAGCTGATGGACGCCGCCGACCTGTGGCTGTGCGTCACGACGGCCGCGCGTTACGCCGACGCGCAGGTCTGGCAGATGCTGCAGCGCGCCCGCGAACACGGCGCCTCGATCGGGGTCGTGCTGTCCCGGGTGCCGCAGGGCGCGGGCTCGGAGATCGCCGAGCACTTCGCCGACCTGCTCGAAGAGCACGGTGTCGGCGACGCCCGCCAGTTCACCATCCCCGAGACCAAGATCGAAGAAAGCAGGCTGCCGGAGGAGGCCTCGGAGGAGATCCGGTCGTGGCTGATCGGCATCGCCGAGGACGACGAGCAGCGCACCGAGGTGATCCGGACGACCCTCGGCGGCGTGCTCGACAGCTTCCGCACCCGTGTGCCCGAACTCGCCAAGCAGGTCGAGGCCCAGGTGGAGGCGCGCACGCTGCTCAGCACCGAGGTCCAGGCCGCGTACGCCACCGCCCTCGCCGAGCTCGACGAGGCCACCCGCAACGGCTCGCTGCTGCGCGGCGAGGTGCTGGCGCGATGGCAGGACTTCGCCGGCACCGGAGATCTGGTCCGCGCGCTGCATGTGCGGCGCGGCCGGGCCGACCGGCGCGCCAACCGGCGGCGGCGCACGCCCGCGCGGGTGCGCTCGCTCAAGAGCGCGCTGCGCGCGGGGCTGGAGTCGGTGATCGTCGCGGCCGCCGAACACGCCGCCGAGGACGTCATCAGCCGGTGGCGGGCCAACCCGGCGGGGGAGGAGCTGCTGGCGGGCAAGGCCGACGCGCTGCGGCACGCGTCCGCGGAGATGCCGCGGCGGGTCACCCGGGCGGTCAGCGCCTGGCAGGACTATGTGCTCGAGCTGATCCGCACCGAAGGCGTCACCAAACGTACGGTGGCGAAGCTCGTCTCCTTCGACGACGAGGCGCTCTCGCTGGTGCTGATGGTCGGCCTGCTCGGCTATGGCACGAGCGACGTGGCCGTGGAGGAGGGCACGAGCGCGGTGCCGCAGCGGCTGCTCAAGGCCCTGTTCGGCGCCGAGTCGCTGCGCGGCATGAGCGCCAAGGCGCGGGCCGACCTGCGCAGCAGGGCCGGGATGCTGTTCGACGAGGAGGCCATTCGGTTCGGGCAGGCGCTCGACTCCGCCGGCGTGCCCGACGAGAACACCGCCGTCCAGCTCTACCAGGCGACGTACAACCTCGAGGTCGCGCGATGACGTTCGAGCGCCCAGGGCGTCCCGAACGCACCGCGTGCGGCGCGATGCGAGACCGTTCCAACGGGTTGGGGCGTGGAAGTGCGACCACGGGTTCGATGGCTGTGGGATCCACAGGCCAGGAGGTGTGCTGCCAATGACCATGGCGACCTCGCAGGTCGGCCGGCAGGCCACCGCGTTCGGCGTCGCCCCCGGGCTGCCGAGCCGGCTGTCCGCCCTCGAATCGCTCGTCGAGCTGGGCCGCGGCCGGATCGACGAGGAGCTGCTCGACGACACCGGCGTGCTGCTCAACCGGGCCGGGCAGCGGCTGGTGCTGTCGGCCGACCATTCGGTGGTGGCGCTGGCCGGGGGCACGGGCAGCGGCAAGTCGTCGCTGTTCAACGCCGTCTGCGGGCTCGAACTGTCGCCCGTCGCCGTCCGGCGGCCGACGACCTCGGCCGCGCACGCGTGCGTGTGGGGGCTCGAGGGGGCCGGACCGCTGCTCGACTGGCTCAACGTCGACAAACGGTATCGATACGCCCGGGCCAGCGCGCTCGACCGGGCGTCCGCCGACGGGTCAGACGGCGCCGCGAGCGGCGGCTCCTCGCTGCAGGGCCTGGTGCTGCTCGACCTGCCCGACCACGACTCGATCCAGACCGTGAACCGCGAGGAGGCCGATCGGTTCGTCGCCGTCGCGGACCTGCTCGTGTGGGTGCTCGACCCGCAGAAGTACGCCGACGCCGCGCTGCATCGCAACTACATCGTGCCGTACGCCCAGCACGCGTCGGTCACGCTCATCGTGCTCAACCAGGTCGATCTGCTCCAGCCGGAGGAGATCGAGGACTGCGTGGCCGACCTGCGCCGGCTGCTCGAGGCCGAGGGCCTGCACGACCCGACGATCCTGACCACGTCGGCCGTCACCGGCGCGGGCATCGACGAATTCCGGCAGGTTCTCGTCGACACGGTGGCGGCCCGGCGGGCCCGCACCGAGCGCATCACGGCCGACGTGGACAAGCTCGCGGCCCGGTTCACCGACTACTGCGCGATGGGCACCGTCCCGGCGATGGTCGACGAGCGGCGCGCCGCCACGCTGTTCGGCGAGCTCACCGAGGCGGCGGGCGTGCCGGCGGTGGCCGAGGCGATGGAGAGCGCGTACGAGCTGCGCGCCGTCGACTACATGGGCTGGCCGATCAGCCGGGCCGTGGCCCGGTTTCGCCGCGACCCGCTGCGCAAGATGCGGCTGACGGCGCTGCGAGAGGAACTGCGCGGCGCCTTTACCGGGCCGATCGGGGCACAGCAGGGCGATGTGGACAATGCCCTGCAGGGCGTCACCGACGGCGTGACGGCCGATCTGCCGGAGGCATGGCAGCGGTCCGTGCGGCTGGCCGCCCGCTCGCACGCCGAGGATCTGCCGGACGCGCTCGGCCAGGCGCTCAAGGACAGCCTGCCCGCGTTCAACCAGGTGCCGCGGTGGTGGTGGCTGACCAAGACCTGGCAGTACTTCCTGGTGTTCTTGTCGGTGCTGGGGCTCGGCTGGACCTTTCTGCTCATCGTCTACGGAGTGTTCGGCCTCGGCAGCGAACCCACACCGCTGATCAGCGACGCCGGGCTGTTGCCGTATGTCGCGCTGGTGGTGCTGTGCCCGCTGGGCATCGGCTACCTCACCGCCTCGATGTGCCGCAACGTGGCGGCACTGTCGGCGGCCAAGCACGGCGAGCGCGTCGAGCAGCACATGCGCGATCGCATCACGCTGGTGGCGCGCCAGATGGTGCTCGACCCGGTCGCCGAAGAGCTCAGCGTCGTCTCGCTGTTCCGCACCGAGGCCGACACCGCCCGCGGCGTGTAGCCACGCCCCACCTGTCGCGGCGCCCGCGCGCGGTTGTCCACAGCCTTTCGAGGGCCTTCTCACCATGGGTGACGAGCCGTCACCGTGGTGTCGCACGGCATGCCCCGCGCATCCGCACGACAGGAGGATCCATGAACGAAGCGCAGATCACCGTGATCGGCTGGCTCGCCGCCGACCCTCGCTATGTCGCCACCTCGACCGGCACCCCGCTCATGTCGTTACGGGTGGGCTGCACGCCGCGCCGCTTCGACCGGGAGAGCGGGCAATGGCACGACATGGAGTCGACCTTTCTGACGGTCAACTGCTGGCGTGGCCTCGCGGAGAACGTCAATGCCTCGGACATGAAGCGCGGTGATCCGGTCATCGTCAGCGGGCGGCTCAGCATCCGCGAGTACCTCAAAGACGAGCAGATCCGCTTCTCCGCCGTCGTCGACGCGACCACGATCGGGCACGACCTGACCCGCGGCAGCGCCCAGTTCCGGCGGATGCGGCGGGGTGGCGTGGCCAGCCTCGAAGACCGTCGGGAGGCCGAGGAGCTCAACGACATCTGGCTCGATTCGGCGCCGACCGGGCCAGACCCGGCCGAAGCACCCGAAGCGCCCGAAGCCGGAGGCATCGACGTCGCCTACCCGGAGGGCGGCGCCGCCGGCTCCGACGAGGAGGGGGACGAGCCCGGGCCCTACGACGTCGACACCAAGGCCGCCTGACGGCAGGGCTCGCTCGGGCTGGGTGCTCGACTGGTTCTCGGGATTTTGATGCCGAGACCGGGGGCGTCGCCGCATGTGGTGGCGCCCCCGGCCGGCGTCCGGGGAGGCGCGCCCTCCTAGATCCAGGAAACGCCGCGCATCATGATCCCCCTCTTGGTGGTGCTGTGGGCCGTGGGACTCAACGGCCCCCCTTGATC
Source organism: Streptosporangiaceae bacterium (assembly GCA_035765195.1). Lineage (GTDB taxonomy): Bacteria > Actinomycetota > Actinomycetes > Streptosporangiales > Streptosporangiaceae > CALAED01. The sequence goes on along the minus strand of DASTYC010000021.1, from coordinate 120,020 downwards.
GGCACTGAGATCACATTGATCACTGTGACCACACTGCTCATCTCCGTCGTACCGAAGCTACCGTTTTTCAACCCCCGCTGGCACGATTTGCAACTATCGTGTTACACAACGTGATGCTCTGCGCGGAAGGTCGGCGCCGCCGACCGTGGGCCTCCCGGACAAGGGGGAAAGCATGACGACCGTGCACCATTCGGCCACCGAGGGCGGCGGTGGCCTGGCGCGCACGTCCTACCGGCGGACGGCCTTGCCGTCCCGGCGTCTCCTTATCGGCTACGTTACCGTCGTCGTCTCCCTCCACCTCGGGCTGACCGCCGGCGCGATGATCACCACCCCCGCCCGCCCGTCCGAGCTGCTGACCTTCTGCGCCCTCGTGGCCAGCGGCGCGGTCTGCATCGAGGCGTCCCGGCGGCTGGGCATGCCCGCCGGCGTGGCCCGCGACCTGCTGTCCGCGTGGTGGCTGCCGGTCGCCCTGCTGCTGCCACCCGCCTACGCCTTGCTCATGCCGATTCCGTTGCAGGCCCTGCTCCAGGTCCGGGTGCGGCGGACGCTGCTGTACCGGCGGCTGCTGGTGACCTCGGCGCTCGGACTGGCCGGCGCCTGCGCCTCCTATGCCTTCCACGTGTACGTGCCGGGGCCGCTCACCGGCCACGTCACCTGGCTGACGGGTTCCGGCGCCACCATCGCCCTCGCCGTGGCGTGCGCGGCGCTGTTCGCCGTGGTCAACACCACCTTGGTGGCGATCGCCGCTCATGGCTACGCTCCGGAGGAAGGCTGGCGCGAGGTCTTCTGGACCAAGGAGAACTTGCTGCTCGACGTGGTCGAGCTGTGCGCGGGGATCCTCGTCACGATCGCCTGCGCGCTGTCGCTCGGCCTGCTCCTCCTCGCGCTGCCCCCGGTGGTGCTGCTCCAGCGCAGCCTGCTGCACCAGCAGCTGCAGGCCGCCGCCCGCACGGACGCCAAGACCGGCCTGCTCAACGCCGCCGCCTGGCAGCGCGAGGCCGACACCGAGCTGTCGCGGGCCCGGCGCAACGGCGACCCCCTCGCGCTGCTGCTCGTCGACCTTGATCACTTCAAGCGCGTCAACGACACCTACGGTCATCTCGTCGGTGACCAGGTGCTCGTCGGCGTCGCCACGACGCTGTGCAACCAGCTGCGCGACTACGACGTCGTGGGCCGGTTCGGCGGCGAGGAGTTCGTCGTGCTGGTGCCGGGCGCCGACACCGTAGAGGCGTGCCGGGTCGCCGAGCGGCTGCGCGGCCGGATCAGACGCCTGGCGGTGCCCACCGAGGACGGTTCGGTCGTGGTCACCGTCTCGATCGGGGTGGCGTTGCTCAGCTCCCATGGCGATGACCTGGTCGAGCTGCTCGCCGCCGCCGACCTCGCGCTCTATCGGGCCAAGGAGTCCGGCCGCGACCGCGTCTGCCTTCCCGCCGCCAAGCGAGGCTGACCAGGAGGGCGGCACGAGGTCACCGGATACTGCCCTAGGCTTGAGGGCATGCCGGAGTACATCTACACGATGCAGCGCGTGCGCAAGGCGCACGGCGACAAGGTCATTCTCGACGATGTGACCCTCAGCTTCCTGCCCGGGGCGAAGATCGGTGTGCTGGGCCCCAACGGCACGGGCAAGTCCACGCTGCTGCGCATGATGGCCGGCCTTGAGCAACCGTCGAACGGTGAGGCGCGGCTGATGCCGGGATACACGGTCGGCATGCTGCAGCAGGAACCGCCGCTCAACGAGGCCAAGACGGTGCTGGGCAACGTCGAGGAGGGCGTCGCCGAGACCAAGCAGATGCTTGACCGGTTCAACGAGATCGCCGAGAAGATGGCGACCGACTACTCCGACGAGCTGCTCGAAGAGATGGGCAAGCTCCAGGAGGTGCTGGACCACCGCAACGCCTGGGACCTCGACAGCCAGCTCGACCAGGCGATGGACGCGCTGCGCTGCCCGCCGCCCGACGCCGACGTGACGTTGCTGTCCGGTGGCGAGCGCCGCCGCGTGGCGCTGTGCAAGCTGCTGCTGGAGGCCCCCGACCTGCTGCTGCTCGACGAGCCCACCAACCACCTCGACGCCGAGAGCGTGCAGTGGCTGGAGCAGTTTCTCGAGAAGTACGAGGGCACCGTGCTGGCCGTCACGCACGACCGGTACTTCCTCGACAACGTCGCCGGCTGGATCCTCGAGCTCGACCGTGGCCGGTGCTTCCCGTACGAGGGCAACTACTCCACCTACCTGGAGAAGAAGGCCGACCGGCTCAAGGTCGAGGGTCAAAAGGACGCGAAGCGGAAAAAGCGCCTGGAGGAGGAGTTGCAGTGGGTGCGCTCCAACCCCCGCGCGCGGCAGGCGAAGAGCAAGGCGCGACTGCAGCGCTATGAGGAGATGGCGACCGAGGCGGCCAAGTACCGCAAGCTGGACTTCGAGGAGATCCAGATCCCGCCGGGTCCGCGGCTCGGCACCACGGTCATCGTCGCCGACGGCCTGACCAAGGGCTACGGCGACCGGGTGCTCATGGAGGATCTCTCGTTCGACCTGCCGCCCAACGGCATCGTCGGCATCATCGGTCCCAACGGGGTCGGCAAGACGACGCTCTTCCGCATGATCATTGGCGACGAGGAGCCCGACTCGGGCTCGCTCAAGATCGGCGAGACCGTGCAGATCTCCTACGTCGACCAGTCGCGCGGTGGCATCGACCCGAACAAGACCGTGTGGCAGGTCGTCTCCGACGGGCTCGACCACATCAAGGTCGGTCAGGTCGAGATGCCGTCCCGTGCGTACGTGGCGGCGTTCGGCTTCAAGGGCCCCGACCAGCAAAAGCCCGCCGGCGTGCTGTCGGGGGGCGAGCGCAACCGGCTCAACCTGGCGCTCACCCTCAAGCTGGGGGGCAACGTGCTGCTGCTCGACGAGCCGACGAACGACCTGGACGTGGAGACCCTCTCCAGCCTGGAGAACGCGCTGCTCGACTTCCCCGGCTGCGCCGTGATCACCTCGCACGACCGGTGGTTCCTCGACCGGATCGCGACCCACATCCTCGCGTGGGAAGAGGGGTCCAGCTGGTTCTGGTTCGAGGGCAACTTCGCCGACTACGAGAAGAACAAGGTCGAGCGGCTCGGCGTTGAGGCCGCCCGCCCCCACCGGGTCACCTATCGCCGCCTCACCCGCTGATCCGCCCCGCCCCCGACTCCGCCCCGGCGGCGAGTCCCGGTCCGCGGGCTGCGCTTTGATCCGTCCATAATGTGGACATCTAATATCAAAATATGATCAACGGCGTGAGCGTGCGAGGCGATCAGCGCCGGTGGGTGGCGCTGGCGATCGGGTCCGGCGCGATGACCGCGGGGTGCGCCTTTCAGTTCGGCATGCCGTACCTCATTCCGGCGCTGCGGGCGGAGGGAGTCTCGCTGGAACGGGCCGCTGTGATCGTCGCCTGTCCGATGGCGGGATTGCTCTGCACGCTCATCGCCTGGGGCGCGGCGGCCGACCGCTGGGGCGAGCGGCTGGTGCTGTCCGCCGGCCTGAGCGTGGCCGGGGCGGCGTTGCTCGGCGCGGCGGGCGCCCACGGCACGGTCGCGCTCGGCGGATGGCTCGCCGTCGCCGGGGCCGGCGGGGGGTCGGTGCACGCGGCCAGCGGGCGGTTGATCCTCGGCTGGTTCGCCGCCCACGAGCGCGGCCTGGCGATGGGCGCCCGGCAGACCGCGCAGCCGCTCGGGGTCGCCGTGGCGGCGCTCGTGCTGCCGCCCCTGTCCACGGGAGGGCCGGGTCCGCCGCTGGTGGCGCTGGCGGCGGGCTGCCTGCTGATGGCGGTGTTGGTGGTGCTGTTCGTCCGCGACCCCGCGCACGCGGCGCATGCGGGAGCGCGGACCGGGGCGCCGTACCGTACGCCCGTCCTCTACCGGATCCACGCCGCCAGCGCGCTGCTCGTCGTCCCGCAGTTCGCGGTGGCGACGTTCGCCCTCGTCTACCTGGTCGACGCGCACGGCTGGGCGGCCGCGACGGCCGGCCGCCTGCTCGCCGTCGTCCAGGTCGGCGGGGCGCTGGCCCGGCTCGGTGCCGGCGTGTGGTCCGACCGCGTCGCCAGCCGGCTGCGGCCGATGCGGCTGCTGGCCGGGCTGATCGGCGCCGTGATGCTCGCCCTGGCGATCGGGGCGTACGCCGAGTCCGGCGCGGCCGTCGCGGTGCTGCTGATCGCCGGCGTCGTCACCGTGAGCACCAACGGGTTGGCGTACACCGCCGTCGCCGAGTACGCGGGCCGGTCGTGGGCCGGCCGCGCGCTGGGCGTGCAGAACACCGGGCAGAACCTGCTCGCCGTCGCCACGCCGCCCGTGCTCGCGCAGTTGGTCGGCGGCGCCGGCTACCCGGCCGCGTTCGCCGCGGTCATCGCCTTCCCGCTCGTCGCGGCCGCGTTGATCCCCGTCGCCGCCGAAACCGGCTGAGTCAAGAGGATTCGCGGCGCTCTCCGCTGCCGCTCGGCAGCCCGGAGGTGTCCGCGTTGACCATGCTGGTGGCCGCCATCGTCAGATAGCGCCACAGCGTCTCGTCGTGCTCCCGAGGAAGGGCGAGCTCGTCCATGGCGTCGCGCATGTGCCGGAGCCAGGCGTCGCGCTCGGCCATGCCGATGGCGAACGGCACGTGCCGCATGCGCAGCCGGGGGTGGCCGCGTCGTTCGCTGTAGGTGGTCGGCCCGCCCCAGTACTGCATCAGGAACAGCGTCAGCCGCTCCTCCGCGGGGCCGAGATCGGCCTCCGGGTAGAGCGGGCGGAGCAGCGGATCGTCGGCGACACCCTGGTAGAAGCGGTGGACCAGCCGCCGGAACGTCTCCTCGCCGCCGACCGCCTCGAAGAAGGACACCTCAGTAGCCATGACGCCCCCACCCTATGCGAGCGGCGCCCCCGCCAGATCCAATCTCGATCTACTCGCGGGCGAGACGGACCGGGGCGGCGGCGCCGCGGCGTTACGCCGCGGAGGTGTCCTCCTTGAACGTCGCGACCACGACGCCCGCCTTGTCGAACTCCTTCTTGACCCGTTCGCGCAGTTCGCGGGAGACATCGCCCTGCCTGCCCGGCGCGGTCTTGACGACGATCCGGACGACCACCGCCTCGCCCGAAAGCGCCGTCACACCCCATACGTCGGGCTCGGCGAGGACGATCTCGTCCCACGGCGGTTCGGCGGCCATCGCGCTCGACGCGTGCTTGAGCAACTCGCGGACCTTGTCGACGTCCTCGTCGTAGGACACCGGGACGTCGAGGACGGCCCGGGCCCAGTTCTGCGACTGGTTGCCGACCCGCGAGATCTCCCCGTTGCGCATGTACCAGACGATGCCGTTGACATCACGCAGCCGGGTCGTACGCAGCGTCACCGCCTCGACGGTGCCGGTGGCCGGGCCGATGTCGACGACGTCGCCGACGCCGTACTGATCCTCGAGCAGCATGAAGATGCCGGCGAGGAAGTCCTTGACGATGTTCTGCGCGCCGAAGCCGACGGCCACCCCGATGATGCTGGCGCTGGCGAGGAACGGAGCGAGGTCGAGACCGAGCTCACCCAGGATCGTGAACAGCGCGGTGCCGAAGATCACGATCGAGGCGATGCTGCGCAGCACCGACCCCATCGTCTCGGCCCGCTGTTTGCGGCGCTCGTTCAGCATGACGGGGCTGCCGTCGAAGATCGTACGGGTGCGCTCGCGCAGCCGCTCCGGCATCGTGCCCTCGGCCATGCGCAGGGTGACCTTGTCGATCATCCGGTGTGCTATGCGCCTGAGGACCAGCGCCACGACGACGGCGACGATCACCCACACCATCTTGGTGATCGGCTGGTCGAGCCACGCCCGGAAGAAGCGGGTGAAGTTCGGGTTGTGACTGATGTCCCACGCGATGCGGCAGGCGACGCTGGGCTCACCGGGCGTGCAGTACTGCTCCGGCGTTCCCCTCTCTTGAAAGGGAATGATCCCCCACGCCCCATCAAGCGGCGGCACTGTCGCGAACCCTCCCGGACCTGGTCGTATGGATCGTCGGCTCCCCATACTGGCCGATGACGCGCCCGCCGTCACATCGTCGTGGTCGAACGACGGCTCCGAGCGATCGTAGTCGACGGACCGAACCCCCATGGCGTCGTCGCGACGCGGTGCGGTTCGAGGAGGCGGGCGACGGACGCGGCCCTGCGGCGGGAAGCGGGCGGCGGGAAGCGGAGGACGGGAAGCGGTCAAATTGCGTCGGCCTGGCGGACGTTCCTTAAACCTGGGTTGAGGAACGTTGTCCGTGGCACGGCTGATATTTCCGTTGGCTACCGATTGCCGCGAATCGGGTTGGCGTGCTGATAAACGGGAGTTACGCTGCGTGCGCGAGAGTTTATCTGTCGTGGCCATGAGTTTCGAGTTTGTCCGGGCGCCCGTGCCGGACGTCACCCCATCGTGGGCGGCTGCCGTCACAGCGGTGAGGAGGCCGGAAGGTGGCGGAATCGCCCCCAAAGGAAAACGACATAGCACGCAAAATACGCGCACGCGGGCTGGCGCACGGGAGGACGCCGCCCCAGATCGCCCAGGAAATTCACGACCAGTGCGGAACCACCTTCGGCATCAGCCGGGTGAAGGCGCAGCGGCTCGCCTTGGGGGTGGCCCTGTCCGACGTGGTCGCCCAGATCAGGGCGCTCTACGAGGTCGAGGGGAAGGCAGAGCCGAAGCTGGGCGAAACGCTGCTTTCCGCCTACGAGAGCAGCCATAAGCGGCCGGGCCCGGAGTACCTGCACTATTTGTGCAGCGTGTACCAGGTCGATCCGGAAGATCTCGGCTATCAGGGATCGTGCATCTGCGGTCGTCGACACTCCGGACGAATGGCTTCAGAACGCCGCAAGGACGCGACCGATGGGACCGGCGGCCATTCCCGGAACCGGACCGGATCGATCGTCGTCCCCCCGGTCGAAGATCCCTACTTCGCCGCGCGCACGTCGAAAGTCGACCCTCGCGAGCCGGCGGGCCGCGGCAGCGCTCCAGGCCCGGCATCCGCGGCGGCGGGAGAGGAGGAAATCGTGCTTCGCAGAACACTCCTGCAGCTTCTTGCCGGTGCGGGCGTGGCGCTGGACGGCCAGTTCCTGGGGGCCGTCGACCATGTCCGGCGCCGCATGGACGACACGCTGATCAGCGCGACCGTGTCGTCGTCCATGCTCGATCAGTGGGAGGAGGCCACGCTGGGCTACGGCCAGCAGTACCAGGCGACGCCATCGTTGCGCGTGCTGTGCGACGTCCTGCTGGACTTCGGCGAGGTCCGCCGGATGTGCGCGCAGCGGCAGCCGATCGAGCTGCAGGAACGCCTGTGCCGCATCGCCGCCCAGCTGGCCGGGCTGTGCGGACGCATCATGAACAGCCTCGGCGACCACCGGATGGCCCGCTCCTTCTTCCGCACCGCCCGCACCGCCGCCGACGAGACCGGCGACCGGGCGCTGCGCGCGTGGGTGACGGCGCGCGAGGCGCTGGTCCCGATGTACTACGGCGACCCGCGCGAGGCGCTGCACCTGGCGCGCAAGGCGCAAGACCAGGCCGGCCGCACCCCCTGCGTGGCCGCAGCCATGGCACCCGCGATCGAGGCCAGGGCGCTCGGCCAGCTGGCGCTGCGCGGGCGGGCGGACGCCGCGCCCAGCGCCAGGCGGGCCCTGGTCCGGGGCCGGGCCGTGTTCGAGCAGCTCCCCAAGCGCGACACCGGCGACCTGGCGTTCGGCTTCACCGAGCGGCAGCTGGCGTTCTACGAGGGCGACACCTACACCAATCTCGGCGACACCCACCACGCCGAGGAGGGCCTCAGCCACGCCTTGACGCTCTATCCCGCGCAGGAGCGGATCGACCGCACGCTGGTCCGGCTCGACCGGGCGATCTGCAAGGTCCAGCTCGGCGAGCCGGAACACGCTCTGGCGGTCGGCCGGGCCGCGATCCTCGAGCTGCCAGACGAGCATCGGTCGGACATGTTGATGCACCGCGGCCGTCAGCTGGCCGCGGCGGTGGTCAAGAAGCACGGCGACATGCCGGCCGTTCGCGACTTCCATGACGCGCTGGCGGGCCCGTCGGCGCACAGCCCCACGATGCGGCCACCGGTCGCCGCGCACTCGCCGGCCACGTCGGCGTGAGCCATCGCCCCAGGACGTCCCCGTTCCCCGGGGACGTCACAGGGGCAGGCCGGTGTGGGCGGCCAGGAAGGCCAACGTGTCGGCGGACAGGTCGACCGACCTGCTGACGGCCCGCGCACCGTGTCCGACCTCCGTTTCGTTGCGCAGCAGGATCGGCAGGTCGGACGCGGTCGCGTGCTGCAGCGCCGCGCACATCTTGCGGGCGTGCAGCGGGTCGACCCGGGTGTCGCTGTCGAACGTGGTGAACAGGACGGCCGGGTAGGACACCCCGTCGCGGACGTGGTGGTAGGGCGAGTAGGCGTACAGCCAGCCGAACTGCTCGGGGTCGTCGGCCGAGCCGTACTCGACGTTCCAGGTCTGCCCGAGGCCGAACCGCTCGTAGCGCACCATGTCCAGCAGCGGCGCCGAGCACACCGCCGCCCGGAACAGCTCGGGGCGCTGCGTCACCGCGGCGCCGACGAGCAGCCCGCCGTTGGACCCGCCGCTGATGCCCAGCCGCGCCGGAGTCGTCCAGCCCCGTTCGATGAGCGCCTCGGCGGCGGCGTAGAAGTCGTCGAAGACGTTCTGTTTCTTCTCGAGCATCCCGGCGCGGTGCCACTCCTCGCCCTCCTCGTTGCCGCCGCGCAGGTTGGCGATGGCGTAGACGCCGCCGGCCTCCACCCAGGCGAGGATGCTGGCCGAATACCCCGGGGTAAGGGAGACGTTGAAGCCGCCGTAGCCGTACAGGATGGTCGGCCGCGGTCCGGCGTCATCGTCGTCCGGCCGGGCGACGACCAGCATCCGCACCTGCGTGCCGTCCTTGGACGTGTAGGCGAGCTGGCGGGTCTCCACGTCCGGGACCTCCACCGTGCCCGGCGCCTCCGCCCACAGGGTGGTCTCGCCGGTACGGGCGTCATAGCGCCGGATGGAGCCGGGCGTGACGTTGTCGGTGTAGCCGAACCACGCCTCGTGGCCGCCTTCCGGGCGCTCCACGATGCCGCCGATGGTGCCGAGGCCCGGCGTCGGCACCTCGCCGACGCGCTCGCCGGTGGCCAGGTCGTGCACGGTGATCTCGCTGATGGCGTGCCTGACCCAGCCGGCCAGCAGCACCGGCCGGTCCAGTTCCGCGCCGTCGAGGATGGCGAAGTCGGACAGCACGGCTTCGGGATCTTCCGGGACGAGCTCGCGCCACGTCTCGTGCGCCGGGTTCGCGGGGTCGGTGACGCACAGGCGGGCACGGGGCGCGTCGCGGTCGGTGAAGATGTAGGCGCGCCCGTCGCGGCCCACGTAGAGGCCGGTCTGGGCGTCGACGCCCTCCTGGACGACGGTGAGGGCCGGCGTCTCCAGCGGGGCGGCCCGCAGGTCGGCCAGCCACAGATCGTTGCGCGGCGCGGTGCCGCGGTAGGCGGAGATGGTGAGCCACCGGCCCTCGCGGTTCACCCCGACCCCGTAATAGTTGGTCTTCTCCCTGCCCTCGCCGAAGATCAGCACATCGTCGGTCTCCGCGTCCGAGCCGACGCGGTGCAGGTAGACCCGTCGGTGGTACTGCTCCTCCCCCTCGGGGACGGCGCCCGGCGGCAGCCTGCGGACGTAGTAGAACGTCGGGCGGTCGACGACGTCGGCCGGGAGCCAGGCGACGGCGGAGTAGCGGCAGCGATCGATCGGCCCGTCCACCCGCTCGCCCGTCGTCACGTCCATGACGTACAGCAGGGACTCCTCGTCGCCGCCCTTCGAGAGCTGATAGGCCAGCAGCCGCCCCTCCTTGTCGGGCTGCCAGGCGTCGAGCGTCGTGGTGCCCTCGGGGTCGATCTCCATCGGGTCGAGCAACGTGCGCTCGGTGCCGTCCGGCTCGACCAGATAGAGCACCGCGTGCTCCTGCTCGGCCGTGCGGCGCATGAAGAACCGCCGCTCGCCCCGCCAGACCGGAGCGCCGATGTGGCCGGCGTCCAGCAGCCGCTTGATGCGCTCGCGCAGCCGCCCCCGCCCCGGCAGCGCGCCGCCCAGCTGCTCGAAGAGGTCGTCCTGGGCGGTCAGCCAGCGCTTCGTCTCGTCGCTGTTGGGGTCTTCCAGCCATCGGTACGGGTCGGAGACCACCTGACCGTGGAGCTCGTCGGTGACGTTGTCGCGCGGGGCGGGAGGATACGCGGGTCGGGTCATGGATCGCACCTTACGGCTTCATGTCCGGTGGTCGCGCGGCTGAGCGCCCGCCACCGGCCCGCGGTGAAAACACGGCAAAGTCACGGGGTGGCCCGACCTCAGGCGGGGGCCTTTCTGCTGGGGTGAGCCTTTGAGCCGGGACGGTCCGGGCCGCCGGCCCGGTCGTCGATCCCGGCCGCACGATCGCATCTCATCGGGGGTTCTCGACCGTGAACAGCACAAGCAGGAAGATGGCGGCGTCCGTGCTCGGGGCGTTGGGGGCGCCGGTGTTCCTCGCGTCGTCGGGCGGCGCCGCGGTGGCCGCCGACGCGGCCGCCGCCCGGCCCGCGCCGCGCCCCGCGGCCAACTCGGCCGCCGCGGACATCAGGTTCACCTACGAGTCGCCGCGGGTGTCGCCGGACGGCGACCACCTGACCTGGCGGTGGACGCTGAGGAACACCGGACCCGGCGCCGCCGGGGACGTCGTGCTCGTCCACCGCCTCACGCCGCCGCTCAAGATCTCTCGGCTCCCCAGGGAATGCCGGGCCATCGCGCACGGCGCCTCGTGCTCGTACGGGACCATCAAGGCCGGCCAGCGCAGGACGGGCTCGCTCGACGCCGAGCTGTCGCGCGACGTATCCGGCACCGTGGAGATCCACGGCCGGGTGACCTGGCAGCAGGTGACCTCCGGTCCGGCGGGCTCCGACTCCGACGTCGCCCCGGTGAACCCGCCGGCGGCCGGCATGGCTCCCGGGCAGCCCGGGCGGAGCTCCTACGCACCCGGACAAACCGGACATCTCGCGCCCATCCCGGCCGCCGCCGCTGCCGCGAAGCGGCCGGGCCGGGTCCCGCGGTGAGCCCGGCGCGTCCTGTCGGGCGGGCCTGAATCGGGGCCGGGCGGCCTGGCGGCGGCGATGCCGTTCCCGGCCCGGCGGGCGGCCGCCTGTGGCCATCCGTGGCCATCCATGGCCGACTGCGGCCGCCCGCCGCCGGTGACGGCGCGCAGTGCCGGGCGCTCATATGGGGTAGCGCAGAAGGCATACCAGCAGCCACACTGTTCTCAGCTTCGGATTCGCCCGTGAGGAGGTCCTCGTGGCGGGTGCGCTGGCGCTGCTCACGGCGCCGATCGGTCCGCGACAACGTCGCGAACCGGTCCGCGCATGCGTGGAGGCCGTCTGATGCGACAGGTCCTTCTCCTCAATGCGACGTACGAGCCCCTGACGACGCTGCCCCTGCGTCGGGCGATCTGCCTCGTGCTCCGGGAGAAGGCCGAGATCGTGCACCAGGACACGACCGGGGCCTGCCTGCGGTCGGCGACGATGTCGATCGAGGTGCCTTCGGTGATCCGGCTGCGTCGCTACGTGCGGATCCCCTTCCGCAGCAGGGTGCCCCTCACGCGGGCGGCGCTCATGCGGCGCGACAACTTCCGGTGCGCCTACTGCGGCAGCAGGGCCGAGACGATCGACCATGTCATCCCGCGCAGCCGCGGCGGCAAGCACATCTGGGAGAACTGCGTCGCCTCCTGCATGCCCTGTAACCACCGCAAGGCCGATCGACTTTTGGAGGAACTGGGCTGGACGCTCCGCGTCAACCCAGTGGTGCCACGCGGCGCCCACTGGCGGCTCATCGGGGCGATACACGATGGGGACCCGCTGTGGGCGCCGTACGTAGCCGAACCGGCGGCCTGAGGCCCTGCCGGGCCACGCGCCGGCAGGCCACGCGCCGGCAGACCACGCGCGAGGAGGCGCATTCGTCCGCGCGCCGTTAACCTATTGCTGTGCCACGCTATGAGTACCGCTGCCGCGCCTGCGGGGACACCTTCGAGATGTCCCGCCCGATGAGTGAGTCGTCCGCGCCCGCCCGTTGCCCCGCGGGCCACGACGACACGGTCAAGCTGCTGTCGACCGTCGCGGTCACCGGCACGACGTCGAGCGGGCCCGGGCCCGCGCCGGCCCCCGGAGCCGGCGGGGGAGGCTGCTGCGGCGGCGCCTGCGGCTGCGGCGGATAGCTTCCCCGCCCACCACCGGCACGCTTCCAGCCGGCCGGGGCGCCCTCGGCGTCAGCGTCCGGTTTCGGCAAAATCTCCGCCACGGTTCGGTATTGACACGCCGGTGAAGGTGAGATCTTCTCACGTCCATGACCGAGCCCACCCGCAGATGGTTCGCCCGGCGTCTCGCCGTCGTCGGAGCCGCCCTGATCGTCGTCTTCTCCCTCACGGCCGGTTCCGCCGCGGCCACCGGTGGGGACATCCGGCTCAACCAGATCCAGGTCATCGGGAGCCACAACAGCTACCACGTCGAGCCGAACGACGCCGAGTTCGGCCTGATCTCGCTGGTCGCCGGGGCGTCCGCGGCGGGTGCGCTGCAATACACCCACCCGCCGCTGGGCCGGCAGTTCGGCGCCGAGCACGTACGCCAGATCGAGCTCGACGTCTACGCCGACCCCGACGGCGGCCGGTACGCCACACCTCTGATCCGGCAGTTCACCGGCCAGCCGGCGGAGTACGAGCCGGCGATGAAGCTGCCCGGCACCAAGGTGCTGCACATTAGCGACATCGACTACCACAGCAACTGCGTCAGCTTCGTGGCCTGCCTCAAGGCGGTCCGGGCCTGGTCGCTCCGGCACCCGTGGCACGTGCCGATCGCGATCCTCGTGGAGTTCAAGGACACCCTCGACGTGCCGATTCCGGGAGTGCCGCTGGTGACGCCGCTGCCGTGGACCCGCGAGCGCATGCTCGACCTGGAGAGGGAGATCCGGTCGGTCTTCCCGCGCCGCGAGCTGATCACGCCGGACAATGTGCGCCGGCGCGGACGCACGCTGGAACAGTCGGTGCTGCGCCATGGGTGGCCCACGCTGGCCGCCTCCAGGGGCAAGGTCATGTTCCTGATGGACAACGCCGACGCCTATCGCGACCGCTACATCGAGGGCAACCCGAGCCTGCAGGGGCGGATCCTGTTCACCAACTCCACGCCCGGCCAGCCGGACGCCGCCTTCATCAAGCGCAACGATCCCGTCGCGTCGGCAGCCGAGATCCAGGCCCTGGTCAGGCAGGGTTATGTCGTACGGACCAGGGCGGACGCGGACACCGTGCAGGCGCGCACCGGCGATACCACCGCCCGCGACGCCGCGCTGGCGGACGGCGCGCAATGGGTCAGCACCGACTACCCGGTCCCCGGCATCGCGAGCAGGTTCGGCACCGACTACTTCGCCGCCCTGCCGGGCCTCGCCGCCGCCCGCTGCAACCCGATCACGGCCCCGCCCCGCTGCCGGGTCCGCGCCCCATAGGCCATGTGAGCCCGGGCGGCGTCAGCGGGTGGTGAGCTGGGAGATGTCGCGGGCGGCGCCGGTGGAGGCGGAGGTGGCCATGGCCGCGTACGCCTGCAGTGCCACGCTCACCGGGCGCTGGCGGTCGCGCGGGCGGTAACCGCCGAGCTCGGCGAGCAGCTTGTCGGCGCGGGCGCGCAGCCGGTCTTCCGGCACGTCCAGCTCGATCGTGCGGCGCGGGATGTCGATGACGATGCGGTCGCCGTCGGCGACGAGCGCCAGCTTGCCGCCGGCGGCCGCCTCGGGCGAGACGTGGCCGATCGACAACCCGGAGGTGCCGCCCGAGAAGCGGCCGTCGGTGATGAGGGCGCATGCCTTGCCGAGCCCGCGGCCCTTGAGGAAGCTCGTGGGGTAGAGCATCTCCTGCATGCCGGGGCCGCCCTTCGGGCCCTCGTAGCGGATGACGACCACGTCGCCGGGGGAGACCTTGCCGGCCAGGATGCCGTCGACCGCGTCCTCCTGGCTTTCGAAGACGACCGCCGGGCCGCTGAAGGTCCACAGCTCCTCGTCGACCCCCGCGGTCTTCACGATGGCGCCGTCGGGGGCGATGTTGCCGTAGAGCACCGCGAGCCCGCCGTCGCGCGTGTAGGCGTGCTCGACGGCACGGACGCAGCCCTGCTCGCGGTCGATATCGAGGGAGTCCCAGCGGGCCCGCTGACTGTAGGGCTCGGTGGTGCGCACGCCGCCCGGGCCGGCGTGGTAGAGCTCGATGGCCTCCGGGGTGGCGGTGCCCGACCGGATGTCCCAGTCCGCCAGGAACGCGCCGAGCGACTCGCTGTGCACGGTCCGGACCGTGCGGTGGAGCAGCCCACCGCGATCGAGCTCGCCCAAGATCGCCGGGATGCCCCCGGCACGGTGGACGTCCTCGACGTGGTACTTGGCGGTGGAGGGGGCCACCTTGCACAGGCAGGGCACCCGCCGCGACAGCTCGTCGATCTCCTTGAGCCCGAAGTCGACGTCGGCCTCGCGGGCCGCGGCGAGCAGATGCAAGATCGTGTTGGTCGAGCCGCCCATGGCGACGTCGAGGGCCATGGCGTTCTCGAACGCGTCTCGCGTGGCGATGCTGAGCGGCAGCACCGACTCGTCGTCGCGCTCGTAGTAGCGCTCGGTCAGCTCGACCACCCGCCGGCCGGCGTCGGCGAACAGCTGCTTGCGGGCGACGTGGGTGGCCAAGGTCGTGCCGTTGCCGGGCAGCGCGAGCCCGATCGCCTCGGTCAGGCAGTTCATCGAGTTGGCGGTGAACATGCCCGAGCAGGACCCGCAGGTCGGACAGGCGTTCTCCTCCATCTCGGCGAGCCGTTCGTCGGATACCGACTCGTCGGCGGAGGCGATCATCGGATCGATGAGGTCGAGCTTGGTGACGCCATCGACGGGCTTGCCGGCCTCCATGGGGCCGCCCGACACGAACACGGTCGGGATGTTCAGCCGCAGCGCGGCGATGAGCATGCCGGGCGTGATCTTGTCGCAGTTGGAGACGCAGACGAGCGCGTCGGCGCAGTGCGCGTTGACCATGTACTCGACCGCGTCGGCGATGTGCTCGCGGCTGGGCAGCGAGTAGAGCATGCCGCCGTGGCCCATCGCGATGCCGTCGTCGACGGCGATCGTGTTGAACTCGCGCGGCACCCCGCCCGCCTCCTTGACGGCGTCGGCCACGACCTGGCCGACCTCGCGCAGGTGTACGTGGCCCGGCACGAACTGGGTGAAGCTGTTGGCGACCGCGACGATCGGCTTGCCGAAGTCGGCGCGCTCGACCCCGGTGGCCCGCAGCAGCGCGCGGGCTCCCGCCATGTTCCTGCCGTGCGTGACCGTACGTGACCTGAGCGGGGGCATCGTGCTCTCCCAACGTTTGAACCCGTGCTCCCGATCGTACGGCCATTACGCCGGTGGTGAGACGCTCGTCCCAGTAAATGGACGGCGGGTTGCCGCCGAGGCCGGCTCCGGCGGGCGTCGGCGGGCCGACCGGGCCGGCCGGATCGGCAGGTCTCAGCGCGAGCCGCGCTGGTCGGCCCCTTCGATGGAGCCGCGCCGGTCGGCTCGCTTGCCGTAGATCGGCGGCAGCATCTGCTCGGCGACCTCGGTGATGCGGTCCACGTCGGTGGCGTTGAGGATCTTGGGTCGACGGCGCAGGTAGGTGCGGGCCCGGCCGCCCGAGTAGACGTCGACGTCGCGGACCCGCAGCACCTTCCAGGAGATGGCCGGGCCGTAGATGGCGACCGACGCCTGCACGGGGACCTTGTAACCGAGCTGGGCGCTGATCAGTCTGCTCGCCTGGTCGGACTCCCAGCGCGCCTCATCGAGCTGGTCGTTCATGTCCTTGGGGCCGTGGTAGAGCTTCTTGTGCGACAGCGCTCGTACGGGCAGCCGCCGGTCCCAGCTCACCGAGTCAATGGCGTAGATGCCGGTGGGGCCGATGACGAAGTGGTCGATCTTGCCGTCGCTCATGCCCTCTTCGTCCTGCGGCACCGCCCTGGCGTGCAGGACGCGCCAGCCGTGCTTCTTCTCCAGACCGCGCAGCTGGCGCTCGGTGCGGCGTTCCACGGCGGAGGACTTCTGCCATGCCTCGACGCTGGAGCCCAGCCGGGCCGTGCGGACCGTATCGACGATCACCAAGATGATCGCGACGGTGACGCCGACCCGCAGGTCGATGAAGATGGCGAGCAGCACGCCGACGATGAAGGCCACGATTCCGCGCGTCGCCCACTTGCGGACCTGTGGATTACTCACCAGATCGCCGTATGTCGGCTTGCGCGGCCTGCTGAACGGGCTCTCCGGGGGCTGCTCGCGCGGGGACTGTCCCTTCCCCCGCTCCGAGATCGCCATTGATAACACTCCGTGTTTCTGTGAGAATGATTAGTGATCTTCTCGCGCAGCGTAACCAGCCGCACCCACGGCGCCTAGTGATGACCGGTCGACACTATTGTCGCTGGAGCTGGGCGGTTCGGCGCTGCCGTCGTTGGGTATGGTTGCTTTTCACCCTCTTATCCGCAATCGGCGTTTGATTTCGTCATACACCCGGCCCGGAATCGCGACGCGGATGGGGCATTGTTGGTCTGTGACCGATGAGGAGCTGGCCGCGCTCGCGCAGGCCAACGGGGTGGCCACGGAGTACCAAGACTGGCAGGGACGACACGTCCCGGTGCCCAGAGACACGCTGGTCGCCGTGCTGGCCGCGCTCGGCGCGGACGGTGGCGGTGCGGGCGACGGTGCGGGCGATGCGACCGCCCGGCGGCCGGCGCCGCCGAACGGGGACGTCGCCCGCGGGAGCGATGTGCTCGACATCCCGCGCACCTGGGGGTTCATGGTGCAGTTGTACTCCGTACGCTCGGTCGCGTCATGGGGCCACGGAGACCTGCACGATCTGGCGGATCTCGCGGCGTGGAGCGGCGGCGCGCTGGGCGCCGGGTTCATTCTGATCAATCCGCTGCACGCCGGTGAGCCGATCACGCCGATCCGGCCGTCTCCCTATCTGCCGTCCAGCCGCCGGTTCGTGAGCCCGTTGTACCTGCGCGTCGAGGATGTCCCCGGCTATGCGGGGCTGTCGGCCGCGGACCGGGCGCGCATCGAGGAGCTCGCCGCGCCGCTGCGCGCCCGCAACCGCACCCTTGACCCGCTCGACCGCGACGCCGTGTGGACGGCCAAGCGGGCCGCCCTGGAGTTGATCTACCGCCGCCGGCGGCCGCCGGCGGCCGACGCGAGCGCCGCCCCCGATGCCACGGCGTCCGATGCGACGGCGTCCGACGGGACCGTGCCCGGGTCCGCCGCCCCCGGCGAGCCGGCCGCGCCGTCGCGGCGCTACGCGGCCTACCGGGCGGAGGAGGGAGCGGCCCTCACCCGCTACGCCACCTGGTGCGCGCTCGCCGAGTCGCACGGCGCCGACTGGCGGGAGTGGCCGTCCGAACTGCGCGATCCGCGGTCGCCCGCCGTCGCCGTCGCGCGCGAACGCCTGGCCGGCCGGGTGGACTTCCACGCGTGGTTGCAGTGGCTCGTGCACGAGCAGGTGGCGGCCGCGCACCGGGCGGCGCGCGCCGCCGGCATGCCGCTCGGAGTGATCCACGACCTCGCGGTCGGCGTGGATCCGGGCGGCGCCGACGCCTGGCTGTACCAAGACGTGCTCGCCTCCGGCGTCACGGTCGGCGCGCCGCCCGATGAGTTCAACCAGCGCGGCCAGGACTGGGGGCAGCCGCCGTGGCATCCGCTCCGGCTGGCCGCCGAGTCGTACGAGCCGTACCGCCGCCTGCTGTCCGCGTCGCTGCGCGTGGCGGGCGGGCTGCGCGTCGATCACATCCTCGGGCTGTTCCGGCAGTGGTGGGTGCCGGTGGGAGCGTCGCCCGCGGAGGGCACGTACGTCCGCTGCGACCACGAGGCGATGACTGGGCTGCTGGCCGCCGAGGCCACCAAGGCGGGGGCGCACCTGATCGGCGAGGACCTCGGAGTCGTCGAGCCGTGGGTACGCGACTACCTGCCGTCGCGGGGGATCTTCGGCACCTCGATGCTGTGGTTCGAGCGCGATGGCCGGGGAGCCCCGCACCGCCCCGAGCGGTGGCGCCCGTCGTGCCTCGCCACCGTGGCCACCCACGACCTGCCGCCGATCGCCGGATACGTGGCCGGCGATCACATCACGCTGCGTGAGCGGCTCGGCCTGCTCACGCGCCCCGCCGCGGACGAGTGGGCCGATCACCAGCGCCAGTTGGCGGCGTGGGGCCGTCTGCTCGTCGAGCTCGGCCTGACCGATGACCCGGACCTGGCCGCGCACGTGCCGGCGACGACCGTGGCGCTGCACGGGTTCCTGGCCCGGACGCCGGCCCGGCTCATCGGGGTCTCGCTCGCCGATGCCGTGGGCGAACGGCGCATCCAGAACCAGCCGGGCACCGTGGACGAATACCCCAACTGGCGGGTGCCGCTGGCCGACGCGGACGGCCGTCCGGTACTGCTCGACGACCTGCCCGCCGACCCCCGCGTGCGCGCCGCCATCGCGCCCGTTCTGGCCGTCACCCAACGGCGCGGGTCGAGGGCCACGTGATCACGACGGGGAGCCGGCGGCGAGGACGGCCACGCGGTCGGCGACCTCGGCGAGGAGCGTGTCGGGGACGATCTCCGCGGTGGCGATCTCGCTGAACAGGGCGGGCAGACCGGGCAGCGGGTACGGGTCGGCGGCGGCCCCGGCGAGCGCCTTGCGGCCGCGCTCCTGGTGACGCAGCGAGCTTCGGGTGCGCGCCCACGCCCCGAGCACCTCGTCGGCCGACGGCACGCCGAAGCCGTGTCCGACGGGCGCCGCGTGCCGCAGCCGCACCAGCGCCCCGCCGGCGAACTCCGTCGCCAGGCGGCATCGGGCCACCAGATCGTCGCGTACGCCGTCGTCGAGCCGGGTGAGCACCGAGCACGGCGTACGGCAGGAGGCCGCGCAGACGCCCAGGGCCCCCGCGACATGACTGTGCTGGCGGTCCAGGTAGGCCTGCCAGCCCTGCGTGGGCTCGCCCGCGACGCGCAGCGCGCGTTCGGCGGCCGACTGCTGCGGCCGGGTGTGATCGCAGGTCCGCGGCATGCCGGGGACGTGCGGCACGCCGAAGCGGCTGTCCCGGCCGCACACGGCCGCCGGCAGCAGGGCCGGATCGGCGGCGTGCCCCAAGACGGGCTCCCAGGCCAGCATCGGGAGGTACTCGCCGGCGATGTGGACGGCGGCGGCCAGGGCGGCCATCTCCCGCCGCCGCCACCGGATCTCGATGACCTCGAGCAGCAGGGCATAGGCGGGCCGCAGCGTCTTGAGGGCGCCTCGCGGCTGTTCGCGGGGGGTCTGCGGCATGCGGCTGGCCCTGGCCCGCCGCAGCAGGTCGGGCGGCACGTCGCCGGTGGCCTCCGGCATCCCGAAGTCCTCGGCGTCGAGGTCGAGCAGCCGCTGCCCGAACGCGCACAGCGCGGCCACCGCGGGGGTGGCGGCCGGCGGCAGCAGCCCGGCGGTGGCGAGCTCGGCCACGTCGCCGAAGGCGTACCGGTGGGCCAGCGCCACCAGGACCTCGCGTGCCGTCTCCACGCGATCACCCTGCCACGGCCGGCCCCACCGCGTCGCCCCCTCGCTCGCCGGGCCCGCCGGCCGCCCGATCAGGCCGCGCCGCGGTCCTTGGCCTGCGCCCGCAGGGCGCGGGCGACGCCGTCCCTGCCCTCGGCGAGCAGCCGCCGCAGCGCGGCCGGCGGCTCGTGCTCGGCGATGTAGGCGTCGGTGCGGTCGATGGTCTCCTGTCTGACCTGCAGGAACGGGTACGCGACCTCGGCAAAGGTCTGGGCCATGTCGTGCGACCACGTCGCCCACACCTGGTCGATCACGTCGAAGAATTTCTCGGCGTACGGCTCCAGCAGGGTGCGGTGGTCGGACTCCACGAAGCCGCCCAGCATGGCGCGGAACACCGCGTTCGGCAGCTTTCCGGTCGTGATCTGCTCCCACGCCGCCGCCTTGGCCTCGGCGGTCGGGATCGTGGCTCGGCAGGCGGCCGCGTGCCGCTCGCCGGCGGCGGTCGCGTCGCGCTCCAGCTCGGCCGCGATCTCGGGCTCACCGGCCTGACCCCGGACCACCAGGCGGCGCAGCAGCGCCCACCGCAGCTCCGTGTCGACCGTCAGGTCCGGCAGCGTCTCGGCGCCGTCCAGCAGCCCGGCCACGAACGAGAGGTGGTCGGCGGACGTCGCGACGCCGACGAAGTTCTGGACGAAGGTCAGCTGCCGGTCGGAGCCGGGCTCGGCATCGCGGGCCAGGTCGTACAGCGCGTCGGCCAGCACCTGCGTGCCGGTGTCCCGCCAGGCGGGATCGGCGTACTGCTGCAGCGCCGTCCGCGCCTGCCGCAACAGCGTCTGGACCACCGCGATGTCGCTGACCCCGCCGATGCCCGACAGCACGAGCTTGACGTACTCGCGGGTGGCGACCTCGGCGTCGCGGCACATGTCCCAGGTGGCGGCCCAGCACAGCGCCCGCGGCAGCGAATCGACGATCTTTCCGATGTCGGTCACCAGCGTGGCCATCGAGTGCTCGTCGAGCCTGAGCTTGGCGTAGGTGAGGTCGTCGTCGTTGACCAGCACCAGGTCGGGCCGGCGCAGACCGACCAGGTCGGGTACCTCGGTGCGGGCGCCGACCACGTCGAGCTCCACGCGCTGCCGCCGCTCCAGGCCCGTGTCCGTACGCTCGTAGAGGCCGACGGCGACGCGGTGCGAGCGCAGCGTCGGGTGGCCGGAGGGCGCCTCTTGCACGACCGCGAACTGTGTGAACGCGCCGTCGGCGTCGACCTCGTACGACGGGCGCAGCGTGTTGACCCCGGCCGTCTCCAGCCACTCCTTCGACCAGGCGGCGAGGTCGCGGCCCGATGTCTCCTCCAGCGCGTCGAGCAGGTCGGCCAGCACGGTGTTGTCCCACGCGTGCCGCTGGAAGTAGCGCCGCACGCCCTCGATGAAGTTGTCCCTGCCGACGTAGGCCACCAGCTGCTTGAGCACCGACGCGCCCTTGGCGTACGTGATGCCGTCGAAGTTCACCTCGACTGCCCGGATGTCGGGAATATCAGCCGAAATGGGGTGGGTAGAAGGTAGCTGGTCCTGCCGGTAGGCCCAGGCCTTGAAGAGGTTGGCGAAGGTCGTCCAGGCGCCCGTCCACTGGGTCGCCTCGGCCAGGCACAGCACGCTCATGTACGTCGCGAACGACTCGTTCAGCCACAGATCGTTCCACCAGCGCATGGTGACGAGATCGCCGAACCACATGTGGGCCATCTCGTGCAGGATCGTCTCGGCGCGCCGCTCGTACGCCGCGTCGGTCACCCGCGACCGGAAGACGTAGTCCTCCAAGAAGGTGACGCACCCGGCGTTTTCCATCGCGCCCGCGTTGAACTCCGGCACGAACAGCTGGTCGTACTTGGAGAACGGGTAGGGCTGGTCGAAGACGCGGCGATAGAAGTCGAAGCCGCGCCGGGTGACCTCGATGATCCGGTCGGCGTCGAGGTACTCGGCGAGGCTGGCCCGGCAGTAGACGCCGAGCGGGATGCCGTCGTGTTCGTCTCTGACGACGTGGTACGGCCCGGCCACGAGCGCGGTGATGTAGGTCGACACGGGCGGGGTCGCGGGGAAGGACCAGCAGTTCCCGGTGCGGTCCGGCGCCGTGTTGGACACGACCTGCCAGTCTTCGGGCGCGGTGACGGTCAGCTCGAACGTGGCCTTGAGGTCGGGCTGATCGAAGCAGGTGTACATCCGGTGGGCGTCGGCGGTCTCGAACTGGCTGTAGAGGTAGATGTTCTGATCGACAGGATCGACAAATCTGTGCAGACCTTCACCGGTGCGCGAGTAGGCGACGTCGGCGACCACCCGCAACTCGTTGGTCGCGGCGAGGTCCGGCAGCGGGATCCGGCCGCGTTCGGCGTCATAGGACGACGGGTCGAGAGTCCGCCCGTTGAGCGTCACCTCACGCACCACGGCGTCATGCAGATCGACGAAGGTCGCCGTGCCGGGCTCGCCACAGCCGAACCGCGCCACGGTCGTGGAGCCGAACCTCTCGTCACCTGTCGTGAGGTCCAGCGCCACCGTGTACGACTCGACGGTGAGCAGCCGTGCACGGTCGCGCGCCTCGTCGCGCGTGAGGTTGCCTGCCACGTGAACTCCTCAATGAGGTTCTGCTACGAAAGTTTGTCCCCCATGTCTACCAACGAAGGGACGTTGTTGCCGACCCGCCCGCCCGGATTTGGCGGCCGCGGCCGGGAATGGTCTGCCACCGGCCGAGGTTGGCCCGGTTGAAACGGTCCTGATTCACGCAGGAGGAGGCACACGTTGCCGCAAGACTCGCGTACCCCCGTGGACTTCTGGTTCGATCCCATGTGCCCGTGGGCTTGGATCACCTCCCGCTGGATCCATGAGGTGACGGCGGTCCGGCCGATCGAACCCCGCTGGCACGTCATGAGCCTGTCGGTCCTCAACGAAGGCCGTGACATGCCGGAGCCCTACCAGAAGGCGATGGACGAAGGCTGGGGGGCGGTCCGCGTGTGCATCGCGGCCGAGCAGAAGTACGGCTCCCAGGTGCTCGGCGACCTCTACACCGAGCTCGGCGTCCGCTTCCACCACGAGAAGGCGCCGCGCACGGCCGAGACGTTCGAGGCGGCCCTCGCGGCGGCCGGTCTGGAACGGTCGCTCGCGGCGGCCGCCGAATCGACCGACTACGACGAGGCGTTGCGGGCCTCCCACGCGAACGGCATGGACCGGGTCGGCTACGAGGTCGGCACGCCGGTCATCTCGGTGGAAGGCGCCTCGTTCTTCGGGCCCGTCGTGTCGCCGATCCCGCGCGGAGAGGCGGCGGCGCGGCTGTGGGACGGCGTCCTCGCCGTGGCCGCCACCGACGGCTTCTTCGAACTCAAGCGCAGCCGCACCCGCGACCCCATATTCACCTAACCCTCGGGGGGCAAGCCCCCCGCGCACCCCCCCGAAAGGCGTGGTGCGGCTTCGCCGCGCGTTCTTGCTGTTCCGCCCATGAGTTTCCTCGGCGCCTGGGGGCGCCTCGGATCATGGGCGGTGCGGCGAAGCCGCAGAGCGGTCGCCCTCCGCGAACACCCGAAAGGGGTGTGGGGGTTTGGGTTAGTCGGCGTCTTGGAGGGCGGCGGACCAGCGCTGCTCGACCTTGCCTACCTTCCAGTAGGCCACCGCGCCGAGCCATACCGCCACCAGCACCCCGGTGATCACGAAGCCCGCGACGTTGAGGTCGAGGCCGCCTATCCACCCCCAGAAGCCGCCGCCGAGGCCGAACTGGTCCTGCGCCACCTGCAACAGCTCCGTGCCCCCGACCACGAAGGCGAACGCCACCGAGATGGCGGTCAGCGTGATGTTGTAGAAGACCTTGCGGACGGGGTTGGCGAACGCCCATCCGTAGGCGAAGTTCATGAACGTGCCGTCGATCGTGTCCCACAGCGACATGCCGGCGGCGAAGATGATCGGCAGGCAGAGCACGGCGTACCACGGCAGTCCGCCGGCCGCCGCCGCGCTGCCCGCCAGGGCCAGCAGGCCGATCTCGGTGGCCGTGTCGAAGCCGAGCCCGAACAGGACGCCCAGCGGGTACATCTGCCCCGGCTTCGTGATCGCCCTGGTGAACCGGCCGAGGAGCCTGTTCATCAGCCCGCGGTTGGCGAGTTGGTCCTCCAACGCCGCCTCGTCGTACGAACCGCGCTTCATCTCCCTGAAGATCTTGATGATGCCGACGAGGATCACCAGGTTGACGATCGCGATGATGGCGAGGAACGCCCCCGATATCGTCGGGCCGATCGTGCCGGTGAACCGGTGCAGGCCGGAGGAGTCGTCGGCCATCCCGGTCGTCAGCCACCTGACCCCCAAGCCCAGCAGCACGCACGACACGAAGACCACCGACGAGTGGCCGAGGGAGAACCAAAAGCCGACCGACAGCGGGCGGCGGCCGTCGGCCATGAGCTTGCGAGTGGTGTTGTCGATCGCCGCCAGGTGGTCGGCGTCGAACGCGTGGCGCATGCCGAGGACGTAGGCGGTCAGGCCGACGCCGATGCCGAACAGCCGGCCGTCGCCGAGCCGGTGGTGCTCCGGCACGACCACCAGCAACAAGATCCCCCAGCCGACGAGGTGCAACAGCGCGATGAAGCCGGCCATCCCGGCGATCCGGCTCGACTCCGCGGAGGTGAGCCCGGACCGCGTGGTCGCTCGTGCCATGGTCTCCTGCCCTGCTCGCCGGGTCGCTCAGTCCTCTATTCAGAGCCTGTCTCAGTTGCGAATTATTCGCAACTGAGACAAGTTCGCTGAACCGGGACATCGTGGATTCGGCGCCCGGACCCCCTGCGGATTGGGCCGGCCTGGAAGACTCTTACGCATGCGCGTCTTCCTTGGCTCAGATCACGCCGGCCATGAGCTCAAGAGCCGGCTCATCGAGTGGCTGGCGGCGAGCGGTTACGAGCCCGTCGACTGCGGTCCGGCCGAGTACGCGGCGGGCGACGACTACCCGCCGTTCGTGCTGCGCGCGGCGGCGCGGACCGCCGCGGAGCCGGGCACGTTCGGCATCGTCATCGGCGGTTCGGGCAACGGGGAGGTCATCGCCGCCAACAAGGTGCGGGGGGTGCGGGCGGCGCTCGTGTGGAGCGAGGAGACCGCCGTGCTCGGCAGGGAGCACAACGACGCCAACGTGATCGGCATCGGGGCCCGGATGCACGATCTCGCGGCCGCGCGGCGGTTCGTCGAGCTGTTCTTGACCACGCCGTACTCCAAGGAGGAGCGGCACACGCGCCGGATCGAGATGATCACCCGATACGAGGAGACCGGCGAATTCCCGTCGCTGCCGGGCCTCGGCGGGCGCTAGCGGCGGGCGCGGGTCTGGCGCTTGCCGAGCCGGCGCCGCTCGCCCTTGCTCCGCTGCTCACGCCGGCCGTCGTCATCGGGTCCGTCGACGCGGTCGGCCGGGTCGGCGGCCTCGGACCAGGGGCGTGACACGTCGCGCGCCCGCATCGCCGCGTCCACCGTCACCCGCATCCCAGGCTGGCCCATGGTCGCTTTCTTCCCCACTCATCCTTGACTGACGCGTCCGAAATCCGAGTGTGCTGCCTGATTCGCGGCATTTCGTGACGTTCAGGGGAGAGGTCCAGCCGCCGAGTGAGAGTGACGTGACGGACGGTCAAGGGTGGCGCGGAATTCCACCGCTCCGGCGACATGCTCGATACGCTTCCGGAGATGCTGCAACGTCTGGTCCACCTGTTCCCGCGCAGGGTGCGCGCCTTCCTGCGCCGGATACCGATCCTGGTGCGGATCTATCGGTGGCTCCGGCGCGGTCAGCTGAACAAGGAGCGCTACGTCTTCATGGCCCTGGCCACGGGGACGATCGCCCTCGGGATCTTCTCGACCATGTCCCAGGCATGGTTCCCCTCCAGCGCCGTGGTGCTGACCGTGCTCGCCGGGGGGCTGTTGCTGCGCGTGCGCACGCTCGTCGCGCTGCTGGTCGTCGTGGCCGCGGTACTGGCCGTCGACTCCCTCGTCGAGGGCTATCGCAAGGTGGGGCCGGGCGTCGTCATGGTCGTGACGATCACGGCCATCTTGGCGATCATGATGGCCCGCAACCGCGAGGAGATCGGGGTGCAGGGCCTGCGCGGCGAGTACATGCTCCTCGACCTGCGCGACCGGCTGCGCCGCCAGGGCGAGCTGCCGCCGCTGCCCTCCGGCTGGGAGTCCCAGGTGGTGCTGCTGCAGGCGGGCGGCTCGTCGTTCGGCGGCGACTTCGTCGTGTCCTCGTGCGACGGCGAGACGCTCGAGGTCGCGTTGATCGACGTCTCGGGCAAAGGCACCGACGCCGGCACCCGGGCCCTCATGCTCTCCGGCGCGTTCGGCGGGCTGCTGGGCTCGGTCAAACACGAGGAGTTCCTCCAGTCCTGCAACGCCTACCTGCAGCGACAGCGGTGGGACGAGGGCTTCGTCACCGCCGTCCATCTGGTCCTCGACCTGACGACGGGCGAGTACGTCGTCGAATCCGCCGGGCACCCGCCCGCCGTTCAGTTCGACGCGGGCAGCGGCACCTGGCGGGTCAGCACGGCCAAGGGCGTCGTGCTCGGTGTGGTGCCCGACCTGCGCGTCCAGCCCGAGCGCGGGCTGCTGCGGCCGGGCGACGCGATGCTGCTGTACACCGACGGCCTGGTCGAGGCGCCCGGACGCGACCTCGACGCCGGCATCGACCGGCTCCTCGGCGAGGCGGAGCGGCTGGTCCCGCAGGGCTTCCGCAAAGGCGTCAAGGAGCTCGTGCACACCATGGCCGCCGCCCGCGACGACGACTGCGCGCTCGTCCTCATCTGGCGCACCTGATCCCGCCCCCGCGGATCGACACCGCCGGCGCCCATGCTGCACAGTGATCGGTATGTCCCGACCCGCCCCCCGGTCTCCGAGGCTCCACCGCGCCTGGATCGTCGGGGCAGTGGCGTTCGTCGCGCTGGTCGGGGCCGCCGGGTTCCGGGCCACGCCGGGCGTCCTCATGGTGCCGCTGCAGGAGGAGTTCGGCTGGACGCGGGCCGCGACCTCGCTCGCGGTCTCGGTCAACCTGATCCTCTTCGGGCTGACCGCGCCGTTCGCGGCCGCGCTCATGGACCGGTTCGGCATCCGGCGGGTCACCGGCACCGCGCTCGTGCTGGTCTCGGCCGGCAGCGGGCTGACGGTGTTCATGAACGCGACCTGGCAGCTGGTGCTGTGCTGGGGCGTGCTCGTCGGCCTCGGCACGGGCTCCATGGCCATGGTCTTCGCGGCGACGGTCGCCAACCGCTGGTTCGTCCGGCACCGCGGGCTCGTCATCGGCGTGCTCACGGCCGGGGGAGCCACCGGGCAGTTGATCTTCTTGCCGGTGCTGGCGTGGCTGGCCGAACGGGACGGCTGGCGGGCGGCGGCGCTGGCGGTGGCCGCGGCCGCGCTCCTCGTGGTGCCGCTGGTGGTGCTGTTGCTGCGCGACCGCCCGGCCGACGTGGGGCTGACGGCGTACGGTGCGACGGGTCCAGAGCCCGCGCCGCCGGCGACGGGCGGAGCCGCCAGGGCGGCCGTCGGCGCGCTGCGCACGGCCTCCCGCAGAAAGGAGTTCTGGCTGCTCGCCGGCGGGTTCTTCATCTGCGGCGCGTCGACCAACGGGCTGGTGGGCACGCACTTCATCCCGGCCGCGCACGATCACGGCATGGCGGTGACGACGGCCGCCGGCCTGCTCGCCCTCGTCGGCGTCTTCGACATCGTCGGCACGATCATGTCCGGCTGGCTGACCGACCGAATGGACAGCCGCCTGCTGCTGGGCTGGTACTACGGGCTGCGCGGGCTGTCGCTGCTCGCGCTGCCGATGCTGTTCGCCGGTTCGCCGCATCCGAGCATGCTGGTGTTCGTGATCTTCTATGGGCTCGACTGGGTGGCCACGGTGCCGCCGACCGTCGCGCTGTCCCGCGAGGTGTTCGGGCCGGCCCAGGGCACCGTGGTGTTCGGCTGGGTGTTCGCGGCGCACCAGATCGGCGCGGCCACCGCGGCCGGCGTCGCGGGCGTCATCCGGACCTCCCTCGGCACCTACACGCTCGCCTGGTGGGGCATCGGCGTGATCTGCCTGTTCGCCGCGGGAATGTCGCTGTCGATCGGTCGCGGCCGGCCGGTCACGGCCGCCGATCCGCCCGTCCCCGCGGCGGCCTGACGACCGAGCGGCCGCTCCGGACGGGCCGAAACAGGAACTTCACATTGCTGTAGCCGGGCGTGCCATCGCCGGACGCAGAATCGAACCCGTCCGGCCGCTCTGGCACGGTGAATGGCGTCCGCGCGGTGGTGCTCCTGGGGTGGGTGGCATCACCCGCGGACGTCATCGAACCGGCGCCGGCCCGCGCCGCGGGCCGCCGGGGTCACAGCCGCACGATCGGCTCGCGTTCGAACATCGTCAGCATCTCGCAGCCGTCCTCGGTGACCAGCGCGGTGTCGGACACGCAGTACTCCGCCGGGTGCGCGCCCAAGATCCAGGACTGGACATGGAAGACCATGCCGGGCTGGATCTCCAGCTTGCCGTCGCGCCGGATGCCGGTGACCCGGCTGCCGCCGACCCAGCTCGGCGGGAACCCGATGCCGACCATGTAGCCGCAATGATGGCGCTCGTGCCGGCGGCCGAGCTCTCCGTAGACGGCCCGCGACCAGGCCGCGTAGACGTTGCCGCTCACCTCGCCGGGTCGCAGCGTGTGTTCGATGGCGTTCAGCCCGGCGATCGCGGCCTGCGCCGCCTGTTCGACCCCGGCGGGCAGCCGCCCGACGTAGACCATCCGGGTCATCGGCGCGTGATAGCGGTACACGGACGCCGACAGCTCCATGAACAGCCCCGACCCCTGGCGCAGGGAGCGATCTCGCCAGGTGACGTGCTCGTGATGGAGGATGTCGGTCGAACGGATGAACGGGGCGAAGCCGGGGTGCTCGCTGCCGTTCAGCACCATCTCGTGGTAGATCGCCGCCGCGACCATGCGCTCGGTGCGCCCGGTGCCGGCCGTCTCCACGCCGGCGCGTACGGCGCTGTCGGAGATCTCGGCGGCGCGCCGGATGAAGGCGACCTCGGGGGGCGACTTCACCGCGCGCACGCTCTCCACGATGCCGGAGCCATCGGTCCACGACCGGTCGCCGAGCAGCTCGCGGATGCGCTCCCACACGCCGACGGGGAAGAACATGGCCGCCCGCTCCAGGCCCAGCACCGCCGATCGCGTCGTATGCCGCTGGATCACCGAGGCCACCACCTCGGCGGGATCGTCGTCCTCGTCGTAGCCCACATGCTCGCAGCTGGGCACCTGAGCACTCAGCGTGGCGTGCTCCATGGCGCGGGCCACCAGCAGCGGATGGCCGTCCAGCGGCAGCAGGACCAGCGTGAAGGAGAAGTAGCCCTGATGGTTGAGGCCGAGGAGATAGTAAATGTTCTCCGGACTGGCCAGCATGAGCGCGTCGATACCCTGCCGGCTCATCGCCTCGCGCACCTTGTCGATGCGCGCGTTGAACTCGGCCGGCGGGAAGTCCGCCGCGACGTACGGCGACGGGAGTTCCCCGACAACGATGCGCTCCCGCAGGCGCGCGGTGGTGACCTCGGTCATGTGCTCCCCCATGAGCGTTTGGCGCGGGCAGGCCAGGCCACGCGTCCACCATTCGCTGGCGCGACAAAAGGGAGATGCGTCGGCCCGGAGAGCCAGGTTGTGGATGACAGCGCCCGATCGATCTCGGGCCGGCCTGCCGGAGGGCGCCCGGTTCGGCCTTGTCGTAGCGCCCGACCGCCGACAGGGGCGATCGCAATCATGGAAACACGCCGCGCGGCTTTCCGGTAGTGGTACCGGCGAGGCAAAATACAGCTTTTAGCTGGTCAATCTCGTGAGCAACACCTCTGTGGCGGCCCGGTGAGGCGACCTCGCTCGCCGGGGAGCCACCGGGGGTCGTCAGACCTTGCGGCCGAGTCCGGCGAGCATCCAGGCCTTCGCGGGATCGCCGTCCAGCGGCTCGTCGGGTCGCCACTCGGGGGTGTAGACGAGCCGGCCGGGGTCGAGCAGTTCGAACCCGTCGAAGAAGCGCCGGATCTGCGCGCCGGTGCGCAGGACGGCGGGCGCGCTGGCCTTCCGGTACTCCGCGATGATCTTGTCTGCGCGCGCGGGGTCGGCATCGCGGGTGGAGCAGGAGATCGCGAGATGGCTGCCGGGCGCCATCACCTCGCGATAGCGCCGGATGATGCCCGCCGGGTCGTCGGTGTCGGGGATGAAGTGCAAGATGGCCAGCAGCAACAGGGCGAACGGCTGGTCGAAGTCGATGAGCTTGTTCACGTCGGGGTGCGCCAGGACGGCCTCGGGGTCCCGGAAGTCCGCGCGGATGGCCGTCACGTTGGTGCTGTCGCCGAGCAGCGCCCTGGCGTGGATCCGCACGACCTCGTCGTTGTCGACGTAGACCACCCGGGTGTCGGGGGCGATCTCCTGAGCGACCTCGTGGACGTTGCGCTGGGTGGGCAGGCCGGTTCCGATGTCGATGAACTGCCGGATGCCGGCCTCGGCGGTCAGATGGCGCACGGCGCGGCCGAGGAAGCCGCGGTTGTGCCGTGCCATGTACGGAGCGGACGGCTCGATCGCGATGATCTTTTCGGCGAAGTCGCGATCGACCTGGAAGTTGTCCTTGCCGTCGAGCCAGTAGTCATAGACCCGGGCCACGTTCGGTGTGTTCGGATCGAGGCCGGCCGGAAGCCCGTCCAGGTCTGCCACTCGTCTCCTCCGCCCGTCAGCCGCCGGCTGGAAACATCGCGGCCCGAGCCTATCGCCCGCCGGCCCCGGCGGCGGGCGGGATGCCGGGGCAGGGGACGAAACAGTCAGGGCAGGGAGAGCCTGACATCCCACAGCGGCCGGTCCGTCGTCCGGGCGATCTCGGTGTCGAACCGTACGCCGCAGTCCGGACAGCAGAACTCGCGGAAGATCATCTGCGCGGCCATCTCGACATCGTCGCCGGCGAACTCCGGTGCCAGCTCCGGCATCGGCAGTTCACGCGTCGCCGCCGCGTCCTTGTAGTTGCCGTCGGCCGGGCCGAGGTCGGCGCCGCAGCAGGCGCAGCGGAAGCGCCCGGCGCCGACGCCCAGCGCGTCCGCGATGAGCCGCAGCCCCTCCGGGGCGTCCCGCTGCGGCACCGCCGGCCGGCCCGCCCGTTCGCTGTACGCGCGGGTGCGCAGCGCCTCGGTGGCGAACCCGTCCACGGCGCCGTCGACGACGCGGACGCCGTAGACCCGCTCGGCGGTGGCGGCGGCGAGGTATCCGCTCGTCACATCGGCGCGGACGGCCTCCGGGTCGCGCCGGAGCGGGTCGCCGTACCCGGCGTTCGCGGGGAAGCTCCACTCGAAGACGTCGTCGGGCCCCACGCCGAGCGGCGCGCCCTTGAACGAGACCGCGGCGTCCTGGCCGGTCAGCCGATCGAGATCGCCGGGGATCTCGCCCTCGGCCAGCCGCCGCCGCACGTCGGTGCCCTGCCGCAGCCGCAGCCAGGCCCGGCTGTTGGGGTTGCCGCCGGCCAGGCCCAGGCCCTTGGCGAAGCTCTCGTTGGAGTAGAGCTGGATCTCCAGGCCCTGGGCGCCCCACGGCAGCGTGCACTCGACGAAGCCGGGACCGCCGCGGTGCCGCCCGGCGCCGCCCGCGCCGCCGCGCAGCATCCGCCGGTACAGGTACAGCACCGGATACTGCCCCTCGACGTGCTCGACGTTGTAGGTGATCGCCTCCGGCACCCAGTACTGGCCGCCGGCCGCGATGCCGTCCTGGTCGGGCCGACCGGCGCCGGCGCCGGTCAGGCCGTTGGAGTTGATCATGATGAAGAGCTCGCCGGCGCCGTCCAGCCCGGCGTAGATGACCCCGTACGGGTGCGGCACGACCGGCCCGAGGATGAGCTCGCGCAGGCGCTCGCCGCCGCAGGCCATCATCTTGCCGATCGCGATGGACGCCGCGTTGATGCACATCTCCGTGGAGTACGCGCCGGCCGGGCTGACCGCGGCGGGGTGGTCGGGGCAGTTCAGCAGGCCGGGCCGCGGGTCGAAGTCGACGCGCCGGTACACCCCGCCGTAGGCGCCGGCGAGATCGCTGGTGAGCTGCTGGGTCAGCGCGCACAGCACCGCGCCGACGAAGGCCACGTACGGCGCGGACAGGCTGCCGGCCTGGGGGTCGGTGCCGGCGTTGTCGACGAGCAGCCGGTCGCCGCGCTTGTGCACGTTGACCTGGAACGCGTAGACGCCCCGATCGCCCGGCACCGCCACCTCGGTGTACGCGCGGTGCGACCACGTGCCGTCGGGGATGGTGGCCAGCCGGTCGGCGAACAGCCGCTCGCCCGCGTCGATGACCCGGCGCATCACCGCCTTGACCACGTCCGCTCCGTAGCGTTCGACGAGGTCGAGGATGCGGCGCCGGGCGAAGCCGTTCCCGGCGACGGCGGCCCGCAGGTCCATCCGCGCGGCGGCGGGCATCCGGCTCTGCCGGACGAACAGCTGCTCGACGTCGTCGCGCAGTTCGCCGCCGTCGACGAGCTTGACCGGCGGGAACATCGGCGGGTCGCTCCAGGCGTCGGTGGCGGCCAGGCAGAAGCTGCCCGGGGCGGTCCCGCCGACGTCGGAGTGGTTCATCACGTTCGCCACCCAGCAAAACAGCCTTCCGTCGACGAACACCGGCGCCGACACGCACACGTCGGGCTGGTGCGGCGCCCCGATGTAGGGGTCGTTGGACAAGAACATGTCGTCGGGGCCGATGCCCGGGCTGCCCGACCGGTGCTCCAAGATCCACTTGATCGTGTGGGAGTGGGAGTTGGAGAAGTACTGCAGGTTGGGCCCGAGAAAGACCAGGTCGCCGTCTTCGAGCAGCACCGAGGACTGGAAGTCCAGGCTGATCATCGTGACCGGCGACACGCACAGCCGCTGGATCAGGTTGGTGTGCTCGAAGTTGGTGTTGAGCAGGGTGTAGCGGATCACCTCATAGGTGATCGGATCGACATCGGCGGCCGCGTCGGTGTGCAGCGTCAGCCGTGGGTCGATGGTCAGCGTGGCCGGGGGTACGTAGGCGTGCGCGACGCCGTCCCAAAAGCCGGCGGCGGCCGGGCCGGCGGCGCCGGTCGCGGTGTGATCGGGGGCGGTGGTGCCGGAGGTCATGGGGAATCTGCTCCAGGGGGAGGCGCGGGGACGTCGGGGGATCTCGGGGGGATCTCGGGGGATCTCGGGATCGACAGGGTCGATCAGGTCAGGGAGAGGACGAAGCCGCCGGTCTCGTCGCCGCGCAGCCGTTGACCGCGTGCGACCGCGATCGTGGTGTGCGGGAGTTCCACCACCGCGGGCCCGGTGATGACGGCGCCTCCGCCGCCCAGCGCGGGACCGCGATGGACGGTCGTCTCCAGCCAGGCCATCGCGTCGGGCCAGAACACGTTCCGCCGGCTCGGCGCCGCCTCGGGTGCCGTCCCGATCGGCGCCGCCGCGGTCGCGGCGCGCGATGGCTCGCCGGAGTCCCGGCGCGCCACCGTGGCTCGGATCTGGATGTTGAAGATCTCCAGCGCGTGGAACACCACGCGCGCGCCCGGGCCGTGCAGCCGCTCGTACTCCGCGTCGAACGCCCGCCGCAGCGCCTCGACGGTCGCCGCCGTAACCGGGCCGTCCGGGATCGGGACCGGCAGGGCGAACATGTACTGCTCCGCATAGCGCATCAACGCCAGCCGCTCGAGCCGTACCTGTTCCTCGTCGGCCGGGCCGTCCGCCGCCTCGTCGCCCGCGAAGCCCTGGCGGGCGAGCGCGGCGCGGGCGCGGCGCTCGGCCTCGGCGACGACGCGCGCCACGTCGGCCGCATCGAACGGGGCCCGCAGCTGGCACTCGTGGTCGAAGTGCTCGGCGATGTCGGTGGCCGCGATCCCGTACGCGGACAGCGTCGAGGCGCCGTTGCCCAGCGGGATCACGACCTCCCGCACGCCGAGGTCGGCGGCGAAGCCGAACGCGTGCACCGGCCCCGCGCCGCCGAACGCGTACAACACGAAGTCGCGCGGATCGTAGCCCTGCTCCAGGGTCCGCTGGCGGATCAGCGTCGCCGCGGCGTTGTTGTTGATCCGGACGATGCCGGCCGCCGCCTCCTCGACCGACATGCCGAGCGGTTCGGCCAGCGCGGCGACTGCCCGGCGCGCCGCGTCGGCGTCCAGCGGCATCCGCCCGCCGAGGAACGCGTCGGGGTGCAACAGCCCGAGCACCACGTCGGCGTCGGTGACGGTCGGCGTCCGCCCGCCCCGGCCATAGCAGGCCGGCCCCGGGTCGGCGCCGACCGAATCGGGCCCGACGCGCAGCGATCCGGCATGCGGATCGAAGCGGGCGATGCTGCCGCCGCCACAGCCGATCGACCGGACGTCCAGGTGCGGGAGCAGGAACGTGTGCTGGTCGACGACCTGCTCGTCGGCGACCACAGGACGGTCGCCCACCACGAGCCCGACGTCGAAGGAGGTGCCGCCCATGTCGGTCGCGATGACGTTGGAGTGGCCGCGCGGCCGGGCGAGCGCGGCGGCGCCGCTGAGCCCGCCGACCGGGCCGGAGCCGACCATCCGCAGCGGCGTCGTCTTGGCCACCTCGGGCGTCACCACGCCGCCGTTGCTCTGCATGACCAGCACGGGGCCGCGCAGCCCGCGCTTGGTCAGCTCCACCGACAACCGGTCGAGGTAGGCGGTGGAGGCGGGGCCGACCAGTGCGTTGATCACCGTGGCCACGGTCCGTTCGTACTCGCCGGTGCGGGGGGCGACCTCGCACGACAGCGAGACGTAGACGTCCGGCGCGAGCTCCCGCACCAGCGCGGCCAGCCGCAGCTCGTGCGCCGGGTTGCGATGCGACCACAGCAGTGAGATCGCGACCGCCTCGATGTCGTGCGCGGTGAGCAGCTCGGCCAGGGCGCGCCGCGCCGGCTCCTCGCGCAGCGGCGTGACCACCATGCCGGCGGCGTCGACCCGCTCGTGCACCTCGATCACCCGCGAGCGCGGCACCAGCGGCCGCGGCAGCGATGTGGCGTGCAGGCTGTAGACGAGCTCGCGCGGGATGCCGGCCACCCGGGCGTGCCCGCCGCGCATCAAGAACAGCGCGTCGCCGTGGCCCGCCGTCGTGATCAGCGCGACGCGGGCGCCGCGGTGCTGGACGACGAGGTTCGTGCCGACCGTGCTGCCGTGCCCCATCCGGTCGGCCCGCTCGAGGAAGTTTTCGAGCCCGAGGTCGTGCTGCCCGGCCAGCGACGCCAATCCGGTCAGCACACCTTCGGCGAGGTCGTGCGGGGTGCTGAGCGTCTTGGCGTACGAGACGCGGCCGGCGTCGTCGATCGCAACGCAATCGGTGAAGGTCCCGCCGGTATCCGTGCCGACGAAATACATATGGTCCTCTCTGGACGCGGGGGAAGCAGCGGGCAGGGACGGCGGGGGATGCCATCGGCGGGCGATGCGCGACTCCCATCATCCAAGTGAAGGGAAACAAGCCACGTCAAGCACGCCGGAAGCCGGTAATTTCCTACCATCTGACGCGGCAGCGGAGCGTCGCTTCGCCGGGAATCCTCGCGCCCGGCGGGTGATCGCGGACGGCGGCGCCCGCGTCGCCGGCTACGCGCGTGCGCGACCGGCGTCGATGAAGTGGTCGAAGTCCCCGTCCTTCACCCCGAGGATGAAGGCTTCGATCTCGGCGCGTGTGTAGATGAGCGCCGAGCCGTCGGGGTGCCGAGAGTTGCGGATGGCGACGTCGCCGCTCGCCAGCCGCGCCATCTCGACGCATTCGCCCTGTGGGGAACTGCAGCGGCTCTTGTGCCAGACGACGCCGATCAGGGCGTTCGCCGGCATGCCGTTGTAAACAGGCCCGCGATCGACGGGCCCGTGTGGAGCGGACATTCTCAGGTGTCTCTCAGGATCGAGTTGATGATCTCGACCGAATCCTCGGGCGCGGCGCTGATGACGCCGAGGCGGTCCATCGCCAGCATGTAATCGTCCACATCACTGGGCTTGTCAAGGTAGAGGGCGCCGGTGAGGTGTTCGACGTAGACAACGTCGGACAACTCCGTGTCGGGAAAACGAAGGATGGAAAACCCGCTCGGAGCGGCGTGGCCGCCGCCCGCAGCGAGCGTGGTCACCTGGAGGAAGAGCGCGGCCCGTTTCGAGGCCTCGAGAAGGTATTCCAGCTGACCGCGCATGACGTCGCGTCCGCCGACCGGACGCCGCAGCACCGCCTCGTCGATGATCGCCCACAGGCGTAGATCACCCTCGCGGAACCTGCGTTGGCGCTCGAGCCGCATCGCGACCCGGCGCTCGGTCTCGGCCGGGGAGAATCCGCCGAGCGCGATAACGGCGGCAATGTAAGCCTGGGTCTGCAGCAGTCCGGGAATCCACTGGGTCGCGTACGTACGAATCTGTCCGGCCGACTCCTCCAGGCCGATGTACGACTGGAACCAACTCGGCAGCAGATCGCCGTAGCCGTGCCACCAACCGGGCTCGTTGGCGCGCCGGGCCAGCGCGAGCACCTGATCCAGGTCGGCGTCGTCGGTGACGCCGTACAGCGCGAGCAGGTCGACGAGGTCGCGCTCTTTGAAGGGGTGGCGGCCCAGTTCCATCCGGGAGATCTTCGACACCGAGCCGCGGATATGGGTGGCCGCCTGCTGCGGGGTGACGCCCTGCCGCTCGCGGAGGCGGCGCAGCTGTGTCCCGAGCAGGATGCGGAGCACGGTCGAGCCGCCGCCGCTTGCCACGATCGAATCTCCTCCTCGGGACAGGTGCAGGGGCCCAGTGTGCCATCCGTCACCCTGTCATCTCCGCCCTGTGTCTCCGCGCCATCGAAGCCATCGGGCTCGGATGGATGTTGGAAGATCACGTTCGCCGTTCGGCTTGCGTCAGATCATGGCCAAAGGGAGGATATCGCATATGCAATCGCACAATGCGATCGCATTAGCGGTATCAGCGCAGGTAGATGGCGTAAAGGTCACTGGGTGCCCTGGCTCGCCGACCAAGGGCTTGCGCGTAACGAAAGGTCCTGCATGAAGGGTGCGGCCGGCACGGTGGCTGCCGAGCTCGAAGTGCTGCTGCCGCGCATCGCCGACACCATGTGCCGGCCCAACCTGATCACGCGCGCCGCCTGCCTGGACGACGCCGCCTGCCTGGACGACGCCGCCGGGATGGACGGCCCGGGCCACGCCGCCGGCCGTCACGACCAGGACGTCACGTTCGCGCTCGACACCCAGCTGTCCGCCGTCGGGGTGGCCAGATCGCTGACCGCGTCGCTGCTGCGCCGCTGGCGCGTCACGACGCAGGCGTACGACATCACCACGGTCGTCTCGGAGCTGGTCACCAACGCGCTGCGCCACGGAGCGCCCCTCGTCGCCCGTGAGTGGGTGATCCTGCTGCGGCTGATCAAGCACGCCGACGCGGTGGTGTGCGTGGTCGCCGACCCCAACACCATCGCACCCGTGGTCAGGGAGCCCGACTTCGTCGCCGAGACCGGCCGTGGCCTGCACGTCGTGCAGTCCTACAGCCGCCGCTGGGGGTGGGCGCCCCGGCCAGGCGGTGAAGGCAAGATCGTCTGGGCCGTCTTCTGACCGCCTCGGCTCAAGGTATTCGTCCATCGGCCGTTAGGAGAGGGTCTCGGGGGCGAGCAGGGGATCGGCCCAAAAGTCGATCAGTTCCGCCTCGGTGAGCTGCTCGGGCGGCACGTCCGCACGCAGCCTGCGACCGGTCGCGAGCGCCCATGTAGTGATCAGGGTCAGCGCGAGCAGGGCTTGTTCGGCGGTCGAATGGGTCGGATCCGAAGGTGCCTCTTGCACAACCATGCCGTTCGCCTCCCCTCGGGTTCGTTGGATCGCGGACCTTACCGTGCGTACGACTTTGCCGTGATATCGGCCGCCGCGCCGCCGCCTTCGGCAACTCCGAACGTTCCCGAACGGGGCGGGCCGCCGTCCGGGCGGCCGCGACTTCATCCGAGATCGTCCGGTCCCATTCGGGGGCAATGCGGACCGACCGAATCACGGATGAGATGTTGTCGCGGATCACTTTCAGTAGCGGGACGTGCGTTCGCGGCGAGCTTGCCGCCGCGCTCGGGCACGTTGTCCCGGAACGATGCCGTCGATCCGCGATCAACGAGGATTGAGCGGTACGAATGTTCGAGGACAACCGAGCCCGTGTGGCTCTTCGTGATTTCATCGCCGAGCTCAACGCGGCGTGGGAGGCGGCGGGTCCGCCCTCGTACGCGCGCCTGGAGAAGCTCTCGATCTCCATGGGTTCTGGCGAGCAGGCCGGCGGGCTGCGGCTGCGGGTGCTGGCGGCGTCGACCACCCACGAGATCCTGCGCGGCAAGCGCCGCAGCCTGCCCGAGTGGGGGTGGGTCGTCTCCTTCGTGAACGTCCTGCGCGCAGCGGCGGCAGAGAACGGATTGGACCCCGATGTGGTCGGCACCATCGCCGAGTGGAAGGCAATACACCAGCGGGCCCGCGTGCTCACGGGCGCCGGTCGGCAGCCGGCCGGCGCCACGCCCGCGGCCGCGGCCGGCGACCATGGCGACGACGCCGACCATGGCGGCGGACAGGGCGATGATCAGGACGGCGACCAGGACCACCTGGGGCCACCGGCGGATCGCGCGCCGCCCCGGCCGGTGGCGACGGTGGCATAGCCCGCGGGACTGAGGGTATTCCCGGGGCGCACCAGTTCGCTTCGGCAGGGGGACCCGGACACCATGGACAACGAGAAGGACCAGCGGCCGCTGGCCGACCGGCGCGCCGGGCAGGACGTTCCAGCGGTGGACGAAGAGCACGACTTCGCCGCGGAGCGGACGCCGTCGCCGAGTGACCCGCCCAACGCTCCCGCCGACGCTCCGGGCGGCGAGGACGACGGCTACGCGCCGCAGACCAGGCCCACCGGCCGTGGACTGAGGGACCGGATCAAGGGTCTGCTGGGTCGCCGCCGCGGCTGAGCGGCCGACCGAGACAAAGACGCGGCCGCGGCACAGCGACCCGACGGCCCTCAACCGAGATCGTTGTCGTGGGGATCGTCGTCGTCGAACTTCCTGGTGTCGCGCGGCTCGACGTACGGCTCCTCGGCCGGCGGCAGGCCGGCGGCGATGGCGCGGCCGCGTTCGAGTTCGGCGTTGAGCTCCGCGCCGAGCAGGATGGCCAGATTGCTGAGCCACAGCCACACGAGGAAGATGATCAGCCCGGCGAGGCTGCCGTACGTCTTGTTGTAGGAGCCGAAGTTCGCCACGTACACGGCGAATCCGGCCGAGGCGACCAGCCACACGACGAGGGCGAGGATGCCGCCCGGCGTGACCCAGCGGAAGCCGTGCCTGGCGTTGGGCGAAATCCAATACAACAGCGCGAACAGGAAGTTGATCACAAGCAGCAGCACCGGCCACTTGACGATGCCCCAGGCGGTGACCGCCGCCGAGCCGAGA
The DNA here is from genome assembly GCA_035765195.1 of Streptosporangiaceae bacterium. Taxonomy (GTDB): domain Bacteria; phylum Actinomycetota; class Actinomycetes; order Streptosporangiales; family Streptosporangiaceae; genus CALAED01. The sequence continues at coordinate 81,090 of DASTYC010000021.1, read as the reverse complement.
CCGAGCAGGTCGCCGACCTCCCGGGCCAGCGGGCCGGAGATCACCACCGCGACCGCCGAAGCCGACAGCAGCACCAGCGTCACCAGGGTGATCGCGATCCGCAGCGGCAGCGTCTTCCAGATCGGCCGGCCCTCCGGCACGTCGTAGATGGCGTTGGAGGCGCGCATGAAGGCCGCCACGTACCCCGAGGCCGACCAGATCGCGGCCGCGAGGCCGAGCACCGCGACCAGGCTTGCCCCCGCCCGGCCGCGCTCGAGTTCGGCCAACGCGTTGGCGAGCACCTGTTTGACGGAACCGGGCGCCAGGCTCCCGAGGTTGGTGATCAGATCCTGGGAGACGGATTTGCCGCCCAGCCCCACCACGGACACGACCACCAGCATCGCCGGAAAGATCGAAAGCACGCTGTAGTAGGTGAGGGCGGCCGCCCAGTCGGACAGGTTGTCGTCCCTGAACTCGCCGAAGATGCGCTTGACCGCCGCCCACCACGCGCCCGCCGGCATCTTGGTCGGCTTTTCGGGCGCGGCGGCCTTACGGAACCTCATGCCGGCCGCTCGTCGCCTGAGTCCTCGGCGGGTGCGGCGTCCGGGCGGCCGACGTCGACGCCGGGAGCGCCGGTGCCGGGCGCCTCGTCCTCTTGGCGCGGGAGCGGACGGCCCTCCGCGTCGAAGTCACGCGCGGCGGCGGCATCGGGTCGTTCATGAGAATCGGCGCCGGACCGGGCGGGCCCGGATCGCCGAGATGATCGCTCATTCATCGGGGTTGACTACCCGCCGATCCGGCGCCCATTCGCGCCGGATCCGCGGGCGACGGGGGGCGACGGCGGGCGACGGCGGGCGGTCGGGGCCGTCCAGGCGTCCGGAGCGCACCGCGATCGTTCAGCCCGAGTGCCGCAGGGCAGTGCGGCGGCGCAGGTGCCGGCGTTCGTGTTCGGTGGTCCCGCCCCAGATCCCGGACGCCTCGCCGCGGCTGAGGGCATGGCTCAGGCATTCGGCGCGGACCTCGCAGCCGGCGCAGACCCGCTTCGCCTCGGCTATCTGTTCCCCGGCGGCGCCGAATTCGCTCACCGGAAAGAACAGATCGGGTGGCGCGTCATTGCAGGCCGCCATTTCGGTCCACGCAAGCGAGTCTCGGCTTCGCTGATCGGCAATTGTCATCGCGGCGGTGATCTTTCTCGCTCTCGATAGGGCGTGCACAGGCTGGGAGTGGCCCTTCCCTCGGCACATCGTCGAAACCTGTCCGGCGCGATCGGTCGCCGGGCGGACGACTACTTGACAGGACAAAGTCAGTGATTACCCGGATGGTTTCGCCGACTACGGTCTGGTGTCGTTGATGGGCGGTATCGAGCGGCCCAGGCCGCTGAACTTGGGGATCTGTTATGGGCACATTCGGCGCGTTGACGCGCTTGATCCGGCGCGAGCCCGTCACCGTCCAGGCCTGCGTCCAGGCGACGCTGGCGTTGCTCGTGGGCTTCGGCGCGGTCCGCTGGACCAGCGAGCAGGTCGGCCTGGTGATGGGGGCGGTGGCGGCGTTCCTCGCGCTGCTCACCCGCGCGAAGGTCACGCCGACCAGGACGATCCAGGCGGCGCCGCCCGGCGACCGCGACCAGGACGCCGCCGGCCCCGCGGGCGGAAGCGGGGCCGGCGGCACCGCGCCGACGGTCGAGGCGAAGCCGCTGTCCGCCGGCTGACCCGGTGGGCCGGGTCACAGCACGCGGTCGCCGTACATCTCGCCGAGCGGATCGGCGATGAGCTCGATGCGGGCGCCGTCGGGGTCGCGCAGGTAGATCGAGGTGCCGCTCTCCATCATGTACTCCACGCCCGCCTCGTCGAGCCGTCCGCGCAGCCGCAGCCACCGCTCCGGCTCGACGGAGATGGCGACATGGTGCAGCCCGCCGAGCACCTCCGCGTAGGCTCCGAGATCGAGCCCCGGGAAGTCGAAGAAGGCCAGCAGGTTGCCGTTCCCGATGTCGAAGAAGAAGTGGTTCGAGCCCTCGTAGTCGCGGTTTTCGAAGATCTCGGTCAGCGGGAACTCCAGCACCTCCTGGTAGAACCGCACGGTCCGTTCGACGTCGGCGGAAAACAGCGCCACGTGATGCAGCCCGCGGGCCGAGCTGGGCGGGCGATCCGGATCCACGTAGGTGTCGCGGATGCGCGCCCGCTCGGCCTCGATCGCGGCGATATCCCGGCCGCCGCCTGCGATGTCTCCGTCCATCGGCCTCAGATCCGGAAGAACTGGTTGAGGAACCGCTCGGCGATGCCGCGATCGCCGCGGACGGTACCGGCGTTGATCCGGCCGAACGCGGTGAGCACCAGGCTGCCCGGGTCGAACTCGATCGTCGCCGGCAGGTCGGAGACGTCGCCGGTGGCGTACTGCAGCCCCTCGGGGCCGACGCTTACCCGGTAGTCGGCGTGGCCCAGGACCCGGACGCCCAGGTCGTACTGCTCGCCGGGGGTCTGGTCGATCGTGGCCTGCCACAGGATGAACATGAACGGCGCGAGCAGGTCGGCGGTGTCGCCGGACAGGCCGTGCGCCTTGCCGCCGCCCTGCCGGATGTCCCAGGAGTGCACGCCGTAGTCCATCAGCTGGAACACCGGGTAGAAGAAGGCCGGCAGCGGGCCCATGTACTTGTGCGGCACCATGAGCCCGCCCCACTCGTCGGGGCCGAGTCCCTGGAACGTCTCCATCATCTTGGCGAAGTCGCCGCGCAGCCGCTGCATCATCTCGTCCTGGGACAGCGAGCGGAACGCCTGCGCGCCCTGGTTGGCCACGTCCTGGAAGACCCGTACGCCGAGCGGGTCGGCCGCGGTGGCGGCGCCGCGGGCCGCGTCGAACGAGACGAAGTAGGACTCGGTCGTGTCGACCATGTGGCCGACGATGTCGCGCACCTCCCACTCGGTGCAGGCGGTCGGGGCCGTCCAGGCGTCCGGGCGCTCCGCCAGGGCGAACAGGCCCTCGGCCTCGGTGCGGACGACGCTGAGCAGGTTGTCCTTCGCGTCGAACGTGGTCGCGTCCCATTGGCTCATCGGTGTCTCCTCGCGGCATGGGGTGGGATTGGGACTGGCTGTGCGTCGTGCGTCGAAAGTGGTTGAAAACTAAATCATTCCTCTGGTCAAGAGTCTAGGACCGGGACACGGAGCGTCAAGGGATAACGAGGGATCCCGGCCACTCTTTCGTCGCATTCGCGACATGCCGCCGCGTTACCGCGTCCAGACGCGATGATCTGCTGAAATCTCAGATGTGCAGGCGGCGACGGCAGGGACGACAGCGACAGGGGTGCCGGCGGTGCCGGCGGCGTCCTATCGCCTCGTGCGCCGCGCCGGCCCGGCACGGACGCGCCCGCCCCGGCTCGACGCGCGGCAGCGACGGGTCGTCGACCACCCCGGAGGGCCGCTGCTGGTGCTGGCCGGGCCCGGCACGGGCAAGACGACCACGATCGTCGAGGCGGTCGTCGACCGGATCGAACGGCGCGGCGCCGACCCCGAGCGCGTCCTCGTGCTGACCTTCAGCCGCAAGGCCGCGGTCGAGCTGCGGCAGCGCATCACCGGCCGCCTCGACCGGACGACGCGCACGCCGCTCGCGCTCACCTTCCACAGCTACGCGTACGCGTTGCTGCGCCGCGACGCCGTGCTGGCCGACGATCATCCGCCGCGGCTGCTGTCCGGTCCGGAGCAACTGCTCGAGGTGCGCCGGCTGCTCGAAGGCGAGGTGGCCGACGGCACCGGCGGCTGGCCGGAGAACCTGCGGGCGGCGCTTGGCACCCGCGGCTTCGCCGACGAGCTACGCGACTTTTGCCTGCGCGCGGCCGAGCGGGGGTACGGGCCGCCCGAGCTGTTCGCGATCGCGCGCGTGCGGGGGCGGCGCGAGTGGGGGGCGATCAGCCGCTTCCTCAACCGCTACGCCGCGCGGTTCGACATCGATCCGGTGCCGTCGTTCGACTACGCCGAGCTGATCCGCGCCGCGGCCGGGCTGCTCTCGGACGAAGAGGTGCGGGTGCGCGAACGCGACGCCTACGACGCCGTGTTCGTCGACGAATACCAGGACACCGACCCCGCCCAGGAGTACCTCCTGCAGCAGCTCGCCGGCGGCGGCCGCGATCTCGTCGCCGTCGGCGACCCGGACCAGTCGATCTACGGGTTCCGGGGCGCCGACGTCCGGAACATCCTGGACTTCCCCGCCCGGTTCCGGACCCTGGACGGCGATCCGGCTCCCGTCGTCGCGCTGCGGACGTGCCGCCGGATGGCGCCCGCCGTCCTGGCGGCTTCCCGGCGGGTGGCGACGCGACTGCCCGGTGTGGCCGGCCACCGTGACCTGCTGTCGCCCGCCGACGCCCCCGACACGGCCGCCCCCGACACGGCCGCCCCCGACGGCGACGCGGCCGAGACCCGCGCGGCCGCCGCCGGCGCCGAAGGGGATGAGGGGGACGTCCGGGTCGTCGTCGCCGACAGCGTCAGCCAGGAGTGCGCGCTGGTCGCCGACGAGCTGCGTCGCGCCCACCTGCTCGACGGCGTTCCCTGGTCGAAGATGGCCGTGCTGGTCCGGTCCGCCGTACGCCAGGTGCCGGTGTTGCGCCGGGCGCTGGCCGTCTCCGGGGTTCCGGTCGTGGTGGCGGGAGATGAGGTGCCGCTGCAGCAGGAACCCGCCGTGCGGCCGCTGCTGATGCTGCTGCGCGCGGCGCTGCGTCCCGGCCGGCTGGACGAGATCGTCGCCGAGGATCTGCTCACCGGGCCGCTCGGCGGCGCCGACGCGCTGGCGCTGCGGCGACTCAAGCGGGCGTTGCGCGATCTGGAGAGCCTGGCCGGCGGCACGCGGCCGCTCGCCGAACTGCTCGTCGCCGCGCTGGGCGACGAGCGCGAGCTGCTGCTCGTCCACCCCAAGGTGCGGGCGCCCGCCGAGCGGGTCGCCCGGCTGATCCGGACGGCGCGCGAAGCCGCCAGGGGCGGCGGGACCGCCGAAGAGGTGCTGTGGGCCGTGTGGCGCGAGAGCGGCCTCGCCGACCGGCTGCTGGCCGACAGCGTGCGCGGCGGCACCCGCGGCGCCGCGGCCGACCGCGACCTCGACGCCGTCGTCGCGCTGTTCGACCACGCGGCGCGGTTCGTCGACCGGCTCCCGAAAGCCGGCCCCGAGCTGTTCGTCGATGACCTGGCCGCCCAGGAGATCCCCGGCGACTCGCTCGCCGAGCAGGCGCCGGCCGGCGAGGCCGTGCGCATCTTGACCGCGCACCGGTCCAAGGGCCTGGAGTGGGACGTGGTCGTCGTCGCCGGCGTCCAGGAGGGCGTCTGGCCCGACCTGCGGCTGCGCGGCTCGCTGCTCGGCATCGAGGATCTGCTCGAGCTCGACGCGCTCGACTCCCTCGGCACCGGAGGCGACCCGCTGCCGGAGGAGGTGGCCGGCGCCTCGGTGGCGGCCAAGCTGCTCGATGAGGAGCGGCGGCTGTTCTATGTGGCGACGACGCGGGCGCGCCGCCGGCTCGTCGTGACCGCGGTCGGCGGCGACGACGCCGAGGAACGGCCGTCCAGGTTCCTGGGCGAGCTGTTGCCCGGCGCGATCGAACCTGCTCGTCTCGACGAGAAGACCCGGTGGCTGTCGATGTCCGCGCTGGTCGCCGACCTGCGCTGCGTGGTCGCCGACCCGGCGCGGCCGGCGGCGCTGCGGCGCGCCGCCGCCGGCCACCTGGCCCGGCTGGCCCGCATGGGGGTGCGCGGGGCCCACCCGCGCGACTGGTACGCGATCACCGAACCGTCCGACCCGGGCCCGGCCTTCGGCTCCGACGAGCGGATCGTGATCTCCCCGTCGCAGGTCGAGACGTTCGAACGGTGCGGGCTGCGGTGGCTGCTGTCCATGGCCGTCGGAGCGCAGGACGGCGGCCCCACCGAGTACAGCACGATGGGCAAGGTGATCCACGCGGTCGCGGAGCTGGCGGCCGAAGACCCGGGGGTGAGCGAGGGCGACATCGCCAAGCGGCTCGACGAGGTCTGGGACGAACTCGACTTCCGCAGCTCGTGGTACGCCGACAAGCAGCGCGTCGTAGCCGAGCAGATGGTCGGCAGGTTCCTGGCCTGGCACGCGGAGAACGATCGCGAGATCGTCGCGGTGGAGGAGCCGTTCCAGGTCGATCTCGGCCGGGTGGTGATCCGCGGCCGCGTCGACCGGGCCGAACGCGACGGCGCCGGCCGGGCCGTGATCGTCGACCTCAAGACCTCGGCGTCCGCCGTGCCCGGCAAGGACCTGCCCCGCCACCCGCAGCTCGGGGTGTATCAGTACGCCGTCATGCTCGGCGCGTTCGAACGGCACGGACTCGTCGAGCCGGGTGGCGCCGAGCTGATCCAGGTCGGCAAGGGCGGCTTCGCGGCGAGCGTGCGGATCCAGCGGCAGGAGGAGCCGGCCGCCGACGACGACCCCGACTGGACCGGCCGGCTGGTCGAGCGGGTCGCCGACGGCATGGCGAACCCGGTCTTCGAGGCCCGCGTCAACGAGGGATGCCGCAGCTGTCCCGTCCGCGCCTGCTGCCCCGCTCACGAGGCCGGCCAGCAGGTGACCCCATGACCTCTGAACCGGCTCCATGAGCGGGCCGCTCAGCCCGCGCGAGCTCGCCGTGCGGCTGGACCTGCCCGAGCCGACCGTCGAGCAGGCCCGGGTGATCTCGGCGCCGCTCGCCCCGATGGCCGTGGTCGCCGGGGCGGGCTCGGGCAAGAGCGAGACCATGGCCGCCCGCGTCGTGTGGCTGGTCGCCAACGGGCTGGTCCGGCCCGAGCGGGTGCTCGGCCTCACCTTCACCCGCAAGGCGGCCGCGGAGCTCGGCGTGCGAGTGCGGAGCAGGCTCGATCGGCTGCGTGACCGGCTGGCCGACGACGAGATCGGCCGCCTGGGCGGCCCGTCGGTCTTCGACGGCGAGCCCGTGGTCTCGACGTACCACTCGTACGCGGCGCGCCTGTTCGGCGACCACGCGCTGCGGGAGGCGCTGGAGCCGACCATGCGGCTGATCACTCCGGCGGTGGCCTGGCAGATCGCGTCGCGAGTGGTGGATTCCTACGACGGGCCGATGGACAGGATCGACTGGACCCCCGACACCGTCACCACGGCGGTGATGGAGCTGGCGGGCGAGCTGGCCGAGCACCTGCGCTCGCCCGCCGACGTACGGGGGGTGGGGGAGTGGCTGCGCGAGCGGGCCGCCGCGCTGCGCAAGCCGCGCAAGGCGCAACGCGACATCCTCGCCCGGCAGGATGTACGCGAGCAGCTGCTGCCGCTGGTCGAGGCGTACGTGCGGGCCAAGGCGGAGCGCGAGGTCATCGACCACGGCGACCAGCTCGCGTTCGCCGCCCGGATCGCCGCGCGCCATCCCGAGGTCGCGGCGATCGAACGGTCGCGGTACGCCGTGGTGCTGCTCGATGAGTACCAGGACACCAGTCACGCCCAGCTCGTGCTGCTGACGTCGTTGTTCGGGGACGGGCATCCGGTCACCGCGGTGGGCGACCCGTGTCAGTCGATCTACGGCTGGCGCGGCGCCAGCGCGGGCAATCTGTTGCGTTTCCCCCATGACTTCCCGGTGTCCGGCCGGCGCGGCGGCGCGGCGGTGCCCCCACCCGTGCCCGCGCCCGTGGAGCGCCTGTCGGTGAGCTTCCGCAACGGCGAACGCATCCTTGACGTCGCCGCCGCGGTGCAGGAGGAGCTGCGGGCCGAGGCGGCGGCCGTGCCCAGGCTGCTGTCCGGCGCCGACCGCCGCGGCCGCGGCCGCGTGGAGTGCGCGCTGTTCGAGACCGTCGAGGACGAGGCCGAACGGATCGCCGCCCGCGTGGCCCACCTCCTTCGTACCGGCTCGGCCGATCCCGCGGCCCCTGATGCCGACGGCCTGTTCGCGATCGCGCCGGACGGCCGGCCATGGGAGAGCGGCCCGCCTGAGCCGAAGGACGTCGCGGTGCTGGCCCGCAAGCGCGGCCAGTTCTCGCTGCTGCGCCGCGCGCTGGAGGCGCGCGGCATCCCCGTCGAGGTTGTCGGGCTGGGCGGGCTGCTCACCGTCCCTGAGGTGCAGGACGTCGTCGCCACGCTGCGGGTGATCCAGGACCCCACGGCCGGCGCCTCGCTGGCCCGCCTGCTCACCGGCCCGAGGTGGCGGCTGGGCCCGCGCGACCTGGTCGCACTCGGCCGCCGCGCCCGCGAGCTGGCCAAGGAGACCGCGCGCGACATCACCGCCCCGGGCGAACCCCTGCCAGATGATCCCGCGGCGGCGGGCGAAGCCGCGGATCACGACCCCTTGCGGCAGATGGTCGATGAGCTGGCCAGGGAGACCGGCAGCCTGGTGGACGCGCTCGACGATCTGGGCCCGGCCGAGAACTACTCGCCCGATGGCTTCGCCCGCCTGCGCCGGCTGCGCGGGGAGCTGCGGAGCCTGCGGGCCCAGGCCATGCTCCCGCTGCCCGACCTCGTCACCGAGGTCGAACGCACGCTCGGCCTCGACATCGAGGTCGCCGCGCGCTACGGCCTCGACCCGGTCACCGCGCGCGCCGACCTCGACGCCTTCGTCGACGCCGCGGCGGCCTTCGCCGGGGACGCCGAAGACCCGACGCTGCCCGCCTTCCTCGCCTATCTGCGGGCCGCCGAGTCCGAGGAGTTCGGCCTCGAAGCCGGCCGGGTCGGCGAGACCAACAGCGTGAAGCTGCTCACCGTGCACGCGGCGAAGGGGCTCGAGTGGCCCGTGGTCGTCGTCCCCGGCCTGTCCTACCTGCCGCGACAGAACGGGGCCCCCGCCAAGGGGTCGGTGTTCCCCTCGCCGCCCCGCACCTCCACCCGGTGGACGGTCAACCCGCGGCTGCTGCCGTACCCGCTGCGAGGGGACCACGCCGACCTGCCCCGCTTGGACGGCCTGGAGCCCGAGGACCTCGAGGCGTTCGACCAGGCCTGCGCCGACCGCGACCTGCGCGAGGAGCGGCGGCTGTGCTACGTCGCGGTGACTCGGGCCTCGCACCTGCTCGTCGCGACCGGCTACCGCTGGGGCACCGCGACCAGGCCGCTGCACCCGGCGCCGTTCCTGGAGGAGATCCGCGCGGCCTGCCTGGCGGGGGCCGGCGCCGTCGCGAGCTGGGCCGACCCGCCGCCCGACGACGCCGTCAACCCGCTGCTCGCAGAGCCCGACACCGCCTCGTGGCCCGAGCGGCCGGCGGGCGAGCGGCACCGGGCGATCGTCGAGGGCGCCGAGCTGGTGGCCGACGCCATGGCCGGGCGGGCCGGCCCGTGGCCCGCCGAGGCGTACGCCGCCCTGTCCGCCGCCGACCGGTCCCGCATGTCGGCGTGGGCGCGCGACGTCGAGCTGCTGCTCGCCGAGCGCGACCGCGCCCGGCGCGGCGACGGGCTGGCGGTCGACCTGCCGGCCCACCTGTCGGTCTCGTCGCTGGTCGCGCTGGCCCGCGACGCCGGGGGGCTGGCCCGCGACATCCGCCGGCCGATGCCCCGCCCGCCCGCGCCCTACGCGCGGCGCGGCACGGCCTTCCACCGCTGGCTGGAGACGCGGTGGGGCCAGCAGCGCCTGCTCGACCCCGACGACCTGCCGGGAGCCGCCGACGAGGGCGCCGCCCACGACGACCGGCTCGCCGAGCTCCAGGCCAGGTTCGAAGCGTCCGAGTGGGCGGCGCGCGAGCCGATCGACATCGAGGTGCCGTTCGAGACCGTGATCGGCGACCGGCTGGTCCGCGGCCGCATGGACGCCGTCTTCCGCACCGACGACGGCGGCTTCGAGGTGGTCGACTGGAAGACCGGCACCCCGCCGTCCGGCGATGAGGCCGCCTTCGCCGCCGTCCAGCTCGCCGCCTACCGGCTCGCCTGGGCCTCCCTGGCCGGCGTGCCGGTCGCGCGGGTCAGCGCCGCCTTCCACTACGTCGCCGCCGACCGCACCGTCCGCCCCGCCGACCTGCTCGACGCCGCCGCCCTCGCCGCCCTCCTCGACCAGATCCCCGCCGTCGGCTGAGCCCTGCTTCGCGTCCCACCGAGGTCGGCTACTCCGACAGCTGAGTGGCGTCATGGCCGCGTACGACGCCGCCCTCCTCGACCAGATCCCGCTATCGGGTAACCCGGCGCGGCCTCGGTCATACTCAATGCTTCTGCATATGACTGTCCCCAAACTGGGTCAAGAGATGTTTCTTCGGGAAATGTCACACGATTTAGGCCGACTTTCTGCCGTCCGCTCGAGCAGAGATCGAGACAGTCATTACGCGGGGTCCGACTTCCGGTTTCAGTGTTCCCGACTCGGGATAACCACGCCGACGTCGTTCACGACCGTGGATATCCTGTCCGGCATGGAAGCGCGAAGCCTCCCCGAAGCCTTTCGGCTGATCATGAAGCAACGTGGTTGCTCGCAAAACAAGCTCGCCCGCGATCTGCGAAGGAGTCAGGGTTGGATCTCCGACGTGGTCAACGGGAAGGCCGGCCTTGAGTTCGCCAAGGTGATCAACATCTTGTCCCGCGTTGGCTGGGAAGTAGTCATACGTTCTAAAAGCGAGGAGTTGGACCCCGTGAGGCGTAGGGAATTCGTGACCGCGGCGGCGTCCGTGATGTTCGTGCCGTCCCCTAAGGCGGGACCTTATGAAGATCCTTTGAATGTGCGGGATTTAGCACAACGGACTGCCCGTGCAAGGTACGAGCACGGGGGCGGCGCGATCGCTCCAACCGCGATGCGACACATCCGTCGGATCGAATCGATCGTTACGAGTCGCGATAGAAAATTGCAGGAGGCCGCTTCGGATCTGGCAGTGCAGACAGTATGGACATTGAATGACGCATGTCGAGTCGGCGTAGGGGAAAACGTCGGGAGACTCGCACTGAAACTGGCAGAGGCCAGCGGAAACCCCCGGGCGCAGTCACGCGCCTATGAAGCCTTGATCTCGCTCAATCTAGACCACGGCGCGGTCGACCGAGCTTTAATGTACGCCAACAAGGGCGTGCTGCTCCGCGAGACGCCCGAGCTTTCACGGGCATGGATGAGACTGAAGAAAGGATGGACCCTGGCGCATATTTCCGGACAAGAAAAGCATGCACGCGACGAGATCGAGACCATTCAGGGACTCCTTCAAGATACCGATGGGTTCTACAGTCAATCCTCATCCGCAAGCTACAGCGGCGGTCGGCCCCATGCCGCCGTGGTCGCCGATATGATAGGCAACATCGGATTGAGTCTGAATGACCTGGGAATCTATGGAGAGGCGCAGGCGGCCTTCAATAAGTGCGTAAGTGGACTGGAGCGGTCATCGCCCGCCCTTGCGGCATTTTTTCTCGCGCATCAGATCATGGCGGCCCTAACAGCATCTCAACTGGCCCTGGCGGCAGATCTCATGTTGAAACTTGCCCGCCTCGCTCCCTTGATCAACTCGCCAAGGGTGGAAAACTCCGCGCAAAAGGTCCTCGCGCAGTCCGTTAAATGGACAACCGTCCCAGTGATCCGCCACGCACGCGAGCAACTCGAAGTGGTGACACGCACTACTATCCGCACGTGAGTATCGGTGAGCGGGCCGACCACCCCGAGAAGAGTTCGGCCTGACCGTCAATCGTACGGCGATCACATCCTGCGCCACAGAACGCCCGACGGCCCATCGTGGACGCCGCGGTACGCGTCAATGGAGAGCGGCCGCCGCGATCGCCCGGGCATAGTCCAGGGACCGCGGCAGGCGGGGATCTGATGACCCCCTCGTGCTGGTCGGCCACCCGTGTGGCAGGCTCCGCTGGTCGGTGCGGGCGTCCCGGGGGCGGTGACGGGCAGAGAAATTTTTTGGGGATTCGGCGGGCTTGGTGTCGAGAATGTGGCGTCGGCTTCGTCCCAGGGGCACGAGTGGCCACGAGGGGCCGCGTGAGGAACGAGGGAGAACCGTCATGAAGTACCTGCTGTTGAAGCATTACCGGGGCGCTCCGGCCGCGGTCAACGACGTGCCGATGGACCAGTGGACGCCGGCGGAGGTCGACGCGCACGTGCAGTACATGCGCGACTTCGCGGCTCGGCTGGAGGAGACGGGTGAGTTCGTCGACGGGCAGGCGCTGGCGCCGGAGGGCGCGTTCGTGCGGTACGACGGCGAAGGGCGGCCGCCGGTGACCGATGGTCCGTTCGCCGAGACGAAGGATCTGATCGCCGGATGGATGATCATCGACGTGGAGTCGTGGGATCGTGCGGTCCAGCTGGCCGGGGAGCTGTCCGCCGCTCCCGGGGCCGGCGGCAAGCCGATCCATGAGTGGCTCGAGGTGCGGCCGTTCCTTACCGAGCCGCCCACGGTGACCGAGTGAACGAGTCGCTGCTGCGGGGGCTGGTGCCCGCGGTGATCGGGGTCCTCGTCCGGCGCGGAGCGGAGTTCGCGTCGGCCGAGGATGCCGTGCAGGAGGCCCTCGTCCGCGCGCTGGAGACCTGGCCGGACGATCCGCCGCGCGATCCGAAGGCATGGCTCATCGCGGTCGCGTGGCGCAAGTTCCTCGACGCCGCCCGTGCGGAGGCGTCGCGGCGGGGGCGGGAGCTTGCGGTGGAGGTGGAGCCTCCGGCCGGGGCGGTGCCCGCCACGGACGACACGTTGCGGCTGTATTTCCTGTGCGCGCACCCGGCTCTGCCGCCGGCCGCGGCCGTCGCCTTGACGTTGCGTGCGGTCGGCGGCCTGACCACGCGGCAGATCGCGGCGGCCTACCTGGTCCCCGAGCCGACCATGGCGCAGCGGATCAGCCGGGCCAAGCGGCGGATCGCGGGGCTGCCGCTCGATCAGCCCGGCGACCTCGCCACGGTGCTGCGCGTGCTCTACCTGGTCTTCAACGAGGGTTACAGCGGAGACGTCGACCTGGCGGCCGAGGCGATCCGCCTCACCCGCCAGCTCGCCGCCCTGACCGATGAGGCGGAGGTCGCGGGGCTGCTCGCGCTCATGCTGCTGCACCATGCGCGCCGGGCGTCGCGCACCGGCCCGGGGGGTCGCCTGGTGCCCCTCGCCGAGCAGGACCGATCGCGCTGGGACACCGGCCTGATCGCCGAGGGGGTCTCGATCCTGCAGGCCGCGCTGGCCCGCGACCGGCTGGGCGAATACCAGGCGCAGGCCGCGATAGCCGCCCTGCACGCCGACGCCCCGAGCACCGCCGAGACCGACTGGGTGCAGATCGTGGAGTGGTACGACGAACTGCTGCTCCTCACCGACAGCCCGGTGGTGCGGCTCAACCGCGCCGTGGCCGTCGGCGAGGCCGACGGACCCCAGGCCGGCCTGGCCGCGCTGGCCGACGTGGACCCCGGCCTGCCCCGCTACACCGCCGTGACGGCATACCTGCGCGAACGCGCCGGCGACCTCGAACTCGCCGCCACGCTGTACACGGAGGCCTCGCGCGCCGCGACCAGCGTGCCGGAGCGCGACCACCTCACCCGCGAGGCCGCGCGGGTGCGGCAGCTGCTGCGCACTTGACACGGCACGGCCTCGCCAACGGGTCCGTTTGATGCGAACATATGTTCGTGTCCGGTGCGGCGACGATCCTGCACGCCGATCTCGACTCGTTCTACGCCTCGGTCGAGCAGCGTGACGATGCCCGCCTGCGCGACCGGCCCGTGATCGTCGGTGGCGGCGTCGTCCTCGCCGCCAGCTACGAGGCCAAGGCCTACGGCGTGCGCACGGCGATGGGCGGCGCGCAGGCCCGCAGGCTGTGCCCGCACGCGATCGTGGTGCCGCCGCGGATGTCCGCGTACGCCGCGGCGAGCAAGGCCGTCTTCGAGGTGTTCAAGCACACGACCCCGCTGGTCGAGGGCCTGTCGATCGACGAGGCGTTCCTCGACGTGGGCGGGCTGCGGCGCATCGCCGGCGAGCCGGTCGCCATCGCGCGGCGGCTGCGGCGGGTCGTCCGCGAGGAGATCGGGCTGCCCATCACGGTCGGGATCGCCAGGACCAAGTTCCTCGCCAAGGTGGCCAGCGGCGTGGCCAAGCCCGACGGGCTCCTCGTGGTGCCGCCCGGCGACGAGCTCGGCTTCCTGCATCCGCTGCCCGTCGAGCGGCTGTGGGGCGTCGGGCAGGTCACCGCGGCCAAGCTGCGCGATCGCGGCGTCACCACGGTGGGAGAGGTGGCGCGGCTCGACGAGGGGGTGCTGGTGTCGATGCTCGGCCCGGCCGCCGGCCATCACCTGCACGCCCTGGCGCACAATCACGACCCGCGCCCGGTCGACGTGGGGCGCCGGCGCCGCTCGATGGGCGCCCAGCGGGCGCTCGGCCGGCGGCGCAGGTCCCGTGCCGACCTCGACGCCGTTGTGGTCGCGCTCATCGACCGGGTCACCCGCCGGTTGCGCGCCGCCCGGCGAGTCTGCCGCACCGTCGTGCTGCGCCTGCGGTTCGACGACTACACGCGGGTGACGCGGTCGCACACGATGGTCCAGGCGACCGCGCAGACCCCGACGATCCTCGCCGCCGCGCGGGCGCTGCTGGCGGCGGCCATGCCGATGATCGAGGCGCGCGGGGTGACGCTCATCGGGGTCGCGGTGACCAACATCCACGGCGACGACGCCGTCCAGCTGGCGTTGCCGTTCGAGCGGCGCTCCGCCGGCGCCCTCGACGCGGCGGTCGACAACGTACGCGACCGGTTCGGCGGAAACGCCATCACGAGGGCGGTGCTCCTGGGCCGCGATCCCGGTGTGTCGGTGCCGTTGCTGCCCGACTGAGCTCCGCGGCGACGCGCGGCCCGTCGTCGAGGCCGGCGAACGGGCTGCGCACCATGACATACGTCGCCGCCCGGTCCGCTGCTCGCGTCCACCTGGCCTTGAGGTTCGCCTTCGCGGGCCACGGCACGCCGGCGAGCAGCGCGCGCAGCCGCGCCGCGTCCGCGCGCGCGAGCCCGTCGGCGTGCGCCGCCGCATAGCGGGCGACCTCGTCGTGGACCACCCGCCACAGGTCCCGTTCCAGCGCCGGGTGCGGGTCGGCGACGGCCGCCGCGATCTCGGCCAGGTGGTTCACGAACAGGCAGTAGACGACCCGCCGCCAGCCGCGCTCCGCGTCGTAGGTCATCGCCGCGCGCGCCCGCTCCGGGAGGCCGCGCAGGTCCCAGCGCCCGGCCAGCAGCTTCGTGCCTTCGAGGTCGCGGAAGATCGCCCGCTCCGGGACGCCGTCGGCGGTCACCGTGATCAGGACGTTCTGCAGGTGCGGCTCGAGGACCACCCCGTACGCGAAGTACGCGTGCAGCACCGGCGGCACGACCTGGCGTACATATGCGGCCCACCACGCGAGCGGGGAGCGATCGGCCAGCAGGCCGGGGAGCGGTGAGGCGTACGGGTCGGCGAGCGCGCCGGCCAGCAAGGGCGTGCCGGGCCGGTCGCGGACGCCCGTCCGCACGATCACCCCGAGGCCTTCGTGCAGGCGGCGGTCGGCGAGCGTGACGCTGCGGTAGGCGGGCTCGCCCAGCAGCGCGCACCCGTACGCCTCGCCCAGCGCCGCGAACACGGGCGCGAGCAGCCGGGACAGCGCGACCGCGCCGATCAGCTCGTACCACGCGTTCTTGCGCACGCAGTTGGTGATCCGCACATCCAGCGAGAACTTGCAGAACAGGTCGGCGGCGGGGACGTAGACGGTGCGTACCGAGGAGGTGGGGACGGCGACCGGGCCGCACGGGCCGAGATCGAGCACCGCGCCCGACTCCATCGCGGCGCGCAGCACCGGACGGTCGGCCAGCAGGGACAGCTGCCACGGGTGGACCGGCAGCGCGGCGAAACCGTCGGGCACGGGCGGGCCGGGCAGCGGGAAGGCGCCGTCTCCGGTGATCAGGTCCGCGCGGACCGCGAGCCAGCGCAGCGGAAAGCGCGCCCTCGCCTCCGGCGCGTAGCGCAGCCACGCGGCCGGATCCCCGGACCGCGCCTTGGGCGCCGGATGGAACCGATGCCCGGCGACCAGCGCCTGTTCCGACGCCACGTACGCGTCGTCCTCGGCATCGTCAAGGCCGTCGGCCCGGGCGGTGAAGATGGCCGCGAGCGCGGCGTGGCTGGCGGCGACCTGGCCGGTGAACTCGGGGTTGGCCTGCCCGGTGGCCAGTTCCAGCTCGCCGGCGACGAGGTCGGCGAGGCGGGTCCAAGGTGCCGGCTCCCAGGCGCCGGCCCGCAGCTCCTCGACCGGGGGCGCGAACCGGCGGGCCGGCCCGTACGTCGCCCGGCGCAGCGGAGCCCGCAGCGCGATCCCGGCGCGCGGCAGCCGGACGGTCACCCGGCTGGCCGTCTGCCAGATCTGCTGCTCGGGCTCGCAGATCTCGCGGACGAGGCAGTTGAGCAGGGCGATCGTCGTCGCCTCGGCGGCGGCCGCCGCGGTATCGCGCGCGGTCGAACGGCCGGTCAGAAGCACGGATGTTCCCTCAGATAGTTGGGGCCGGGCGGGCCGTAGTGCTTGTTGATGTCCTGGGCGCCGGTACGGGCCTTGGGGACGAGCGTGCCGGCGGTGACCATCGCCTTCGTCGGCAGCCGGTCGGCGTCGAGGGTGCGCGCCCGCAGGAAGGGCTGGTCGTGTTCGTCGACGGCCTCCGCGAGCCTGGCCCGGACCAGCCCGAGCCCGGCCGGCAGCGGCAGCAGGCCGCGCTCGGCCAGCCCGAACGCGAGCGCCCCCGCGCACAGGTGCAGCGTGATGGTGACGAACACCCGGGCCAGCGCCTCGCGGTCGGCCGTCAGCATGCGCCGGTCGTGCACGTCGGCTGGGCCGAGCCCGGCGCGGGCGAGCGCCGTCGGATCGAGCAGCGCGCCGTCGTTGTCCTTGACGAGAAGCCGGAGGCCGTCGCCGTCGCCGGCCGGTGCCGCCGGCGGGATCACCGAGACGTTCTGCTGGTGGGCCTCCAGCGCGATGCCGTACCCGAACAGCGCGACGTGCCAGCCGAACAGCACCCGCAGGTAGGCGTCGAAGAAGCCGGCGATGTCGTCCGTGAGCTCCTCGATGACGTACCTCCCGCCGGGTCCCGGCGCGAGCAGGGCCGCCACCGGCACCGCCGCCGCCGCGTCCGGCGTGGGAAGGCGCCGGACCAGGTAGGCGAGCAGCGGGTCGCCGGCGTGGCCGTAGGTCTGCTCGTCGGCCGGCACCACGGCGGTGCCGTGCGGCGCGCGGGCGCGGCCGCGGATCTCGGTCAAGATCCGCTGGACGAGCGCGCCGTCGTGCAGGATGCGGGGGTCGATGACGCGCCGGTTGCGGCGGCCCAGCGTGCTGACCGGCAGCGGCACCTTGAGGTGCGTGGCCGGGTCGGCCGCGACCGCGACCGTCCGCATCGACAGCGTGGGCCTGACCTCGAGGTAGGGCTCGGGCGCGAGCTCGACGACCCCGGCGACCTCGGCCGCGGTGACGGGGTGGACGGGGATCAGGTCGCGGCGTGTCGACGCCCTCGCGGGGAGGCCGACGTCGGCGGGCGCTGGCCACCAGTCCGGCCGCGACCCTGCGGCCGTGACGAGGTCGCCGGGGACCGCGGCCCAGCGCATCCGGAAGGCCCGCCCGAACTCCGGGGCGTACATCCGCGTGTCCCGCTCGCTCAGCCCGAGCCGGCAGCGGGCGGTGGGATAGACCGGGTGGTCGAGGTAGGCGCCGAGGACGTCGTAGTAGGTCGGCGACCGTTCGAGCCGGCCGATCACCTCGGCGCCGTGCGCGGCGTGCAGGCGCAGCGTCGCGAGCGTCTCGCGGCACTCGCGCTCGAAGGCGGCCACGTCGTCGCTCGGATGGGCGAGGTGACGCAGCGCGGCGAGAACCTCTGCCAGCCGCAGGTCCGCGCCGGGGGCTACGCGATGGTCGGCCAGGAACCCGTCGCGGCACAGCCGTACGGCGCGTCCGTGCGGAGGCAGCCGGAGCGTCGCCACGGCGGCCGGGAGCGTCGGCTCGGCGGAGCGGGAGACGTGCCGGCGCAGCCCCCCGTAGTCCTCTCTGAGCAGCGCGTCCAGCACCCGCCGGGCGAGATACCCCTCGGGAGCTTCCGTCACGTGATCTCCCAGACGTGCTCGGCCCGGAAGCACGCGATGGTCGCGGCCACGGCCGCCGGGTCCGGGCCGATCGCCGCGATCGTGCCGAGATAGTCGCGGTTGGTGTGGCTGAGGGCGACGGCCGAGCCGACCGGGCGCTGCGGCCGGTAGGTGACCCGGACGCCGCCCGCGACCCGCTCGCCCGGCTCCGGCGCCGCGGTGAGCGTTCCCGACCGGCCGGCCAGCACGTACTCCACGATCGCGTGGCGGTTCCGCGCGTGCGGCGGCTCGCTGAGCGGCTCGCCGAGATGGAGGCGGAGCACGTCGTCGAACAACGGCAGGCCCAGCAGGTCGGCCAGCAGGAAGTCGCAGTGGTCGCCGATGTTGCGGTAGTTGACCTCGATCAGCCGGGCTCGGCCCGCGTGCACGACGAACTCGGTGTGGCAGGTGCCGAAGCCGACGCCGAGCGCGCGCAGCTGATCGAGGACCTGCCCGCTCTCCGGCGGGGGCGGCGCCCATTCGAGCCGCTCTTCGACGAAGTACGGCGGCGGCGACAGCGTGGTCCGGAACGAGCCCAGCACGCGCAGCTCCCGCCCGTCGCCGATGGTCTCCAGCGTGTGCAGGCCGCCGGGCAGGTACTCCTCGACCATCAGCGGGCGGCGGTGCCCGATCTCGGCGGCCCGCGCGGCGAGCTCGGCGGAGTCGGCGACGAGGACGACGTCCTCGCTGGCCACGCCCTCACGCGGTTTGAGCACCAAGGGGAAGGGCGCGCCCGCCAGATCGACGTGCGGGTCGCCGAGCTCGGCCACGTAGCCGCCGTCGCCGAGGTGCCGGCGCATGAGCGCCTTGTTCTTCGTCCGGGTGGCCGCCCGCCAGTCCTTGCCGGGCAGGCCGAAGTACGCCGCGGCGAGCGCCGTCGGGGCCTGCAAATGGTCGCTGTTGCTGAAGATCGCGTCCGGCGCCCGAACCGTGTTGACGATGTCGCGGAAGTCGGTGACGTCGCACGCGACGATCCGCCGCCGCGGGTACGTCCGTTCGTGCTCGGCGGGGCGGTCGGTGAGCACGGTGACGTCGAGGCCCAGCCGGTCGGCCGCGGGCAGGAAGCCGTAGGTCACCGAGTCCGTCACCTTGCCGGCGACGACGTAGAGGCGGCGGCGTGGCACCGGCGCAGCCCTCCCTTGTGAGGTAAGCCTTACCTAAATCGGCTCCGCCACCATAGCGGCGTTGTTCGCCGTGGCGGGCGATTACCGGCAGAGTGTCGTCACGGGGGTGGTCAAGGCCGTCGGGAAGGAGCGCGGATGAGCTCGAGGGCGGGGGACGCGATGGGGCTGATCGACCGGTGGGCGGCGCTCGCCGGACCCGACACGCGCCGGCTCGGGTCGGAGCTGATCGCCCGCTACGCGGAGCCGCATCGCCGCTATCACACCGGCGACCATCTGGTCGCGGTCCTCGATCTCGTCGACGAGCTGACCGAGCCGCCCGGCCCCGGCGGCGTCGCGGCCGAGGCCGATCTCGACGCCGACGCCGACGCCATCCGACTGGCCGCGTGGTTCCACGACGCGGTGTACGACCCGGCGCGTGCCGACAACGAGGAGCGCAGCGCCCGGCTGGCCGAGCGGATGCTGGCCGACACCGATCTCGCCGCGCCGACGGTGCGCGAGGTGGCCCGCCTGGTCCGGCTCACCGAGACGCACGACCCGGCCGCCGGCGACCGGGCGGGCGAGGTGCTCTGCGACGCGGACCTGGCCGTGCTCGCCGGTGAGCCGGCCGCCTACGCGGCGTACGCCGCCGCCGTCCGCGAGGAGTACGGCTTCGTGCCCGACGACGCGTTCGCCCGCGGCCGCGCGCAGGTGCTGCGCGGCCTGCTCGCCCGGCCCGCGATCTTCCGCACCGCGCGGGCCCACGAGCGCTTCGAGGCCGCGGCCCGGCACAACATCGCCACGGAGCTGACGCTGCTCAGCACCGGTCCGTCCGCCCTGGAGTGATCAGCGCGGCACGCGGACGCGACGGCGGCGCAGGCCGGCGGCCGTCAGCCGGCGCACCAGCTCCTGGCAGCCGACCGGCTCGGCGCCCAGCGCGAGCGCCGCGTCGTAGAGGTCGCCCGGCACGTCATAGTGATCCCGTTCGAACGCGCGCCACGGGATGCCCAGCCGCGCGGCGAACGCGTGCAGCTCCGCGTAGGACGAATCGCTGACCAGATGCGACCACAGCCGACCGCGTGCGGGCCACAGCGGCGGGTCGATGAGCACGGCCATCGGTCTAGAGTGCCGGATGGGGACGCCCGCACGCGAGCGCCGCACGCCACGGAAGCCTCTCCACGGAAGGTGCGCTGTGACCGAGACCGAGACGCTGGGCTGGCTGGCGCTGTCTCGCGGCACGCTCGATCGCGTGTCCGATCGGCGGCGCGACGAGGCGTGGCTGGCGCGGGTCTGGGGCGATCCGCACACCCGGGTGCTGATCATCGACAAGGGCGGCGCGCTGGTGCGCGTGCACGACACCCCCGCCTTGGTGTTCGTGTCGCCGGCCGAGGCGCCGGCGGGCGAACGCTACCTTCTCGGCGTCGACGACGATGACGTCGCGTACTTCGCCCTCGACGGGCCCCTGCCGGCGATCGACGGCGCCGAGCACGGCACGCTGCGGCGGGTCGGGGCGCTGCTCAGCGACCGTGACTCCGGAGTGCTCGTGCATGCCGTCGCCTTGCAGAACTGGCACTCCACGCATCGTTACTGCCCGCGCTGCGGCCACCGTACGAACATCGCCGCGGCCGGGGCCAGCCGGGTCTGCCCCGACGACGGCTCGGAGCATTTCCCCCGGGTGGATCCCGCGGTCATCATGCTCGTCCACGACGATGGCGATCGGCTCCTGCTCGCCCGCAGTCCCGCGTGGCCGGACCGGCGGGTGTCGATCCTGGCGGGCTTCGTCGAGCCGGGCGAGTCGCTCGAGCAGGCGGTCGCCCGCGAGGTGGCCGAGGAGGTCGGGCTCGCGGTCCGCGACCTGCGCTACCTGGGCAGCCAGCCGTGGCCGCTGCCGCAGAGCCTGATGCTCGGCTACTTCTGCCGCGCCGACGGCACTCGCGAACTGCGCGTCGACGAGGAGGAGATCGAGGCGGCGCGCTGGTACACGCGAGAGGAGTTGCGCGCCGCGGTCGTCGCCGGCGACATCCTGCTGCCCGGCAAGGTCTCCATCGCCCGCCATCTGATCGAGCACTGGTACGGCGGCGAGCTGCCGGGCTCGTGGGGGCTGTAGGACGTGCTGTAGACGTGCTGTACGTCGTATGGCTCAGTCGGCGGCGGCCTCGGCGGCCGCTCCGGCGGCGGCCATCCGCTCCTTGACCTCCCGGGCGCTCGGGTTGGTCACCGCGGTGCCGTCGGGGAACACCACGACGGGAACCGTCGCGTTGCCGCCGTTGACGCCCATCACGAACTCGGCGGCCGCGGGGTCCTTCTCGATGTCGATCTCGACCATCTCGATGCCCTCGCGCGCCAACTGCTTCTTCAACCGCCTGCAGAAACCGCACCACGTGGTGGTGTACATGGTCAGCTCGCCGGTCACGGACGTCGTCATGCCTCTCCTTGGTCAAGGCTCCAGCCGAACCGACCATCCCAACATCGCCGGAACCGCTGTGATTCCCCTGGCGTCTTGGCGCGTTCGTCGGTGGGGGCTGCGAGGATGGGACGGCGAGACGCCGGAGACTCCTGGGGGTGCGGATGACTGCGCGGATGGCGAGCGAGGCGGTGCTCGACGCCCTCGACCCTGAGCAGCGCGCGGTCGCCGAGGCCGTCCGCGGTCCGGTGTGCGTGCTCGCCGGCGCCGGCACCGGCAAGACGCGGGCGATCACGCACCGCATCGCGCACGCGGTGCTCACCGGCATCGTGTCGCCGCAGCGCGTGCTCGCTGTGACGTTCACCACACGAGCGGCGGGAGAGCTGCGCTCGCGGCTCCGGGCGCTGGGCGCGCCGGGCGTGCAGGCCCGCACCTTCCACGCCGCCGCGCTGCGCCAGCTGACCTACTTTTGGCCGCGGGTGATCGGCGGCGAGCCGCCCAAGATCATCGAGTCGAAGATCGGGCTGATCGCCGACGCCGCCCGGGCGTGCCGCCTGTCCTACGGCCGCACCGAGCTGCGCGACATCGCCGGCGAGGTGGAGTGGGCCAAGGTGACGCAGACCCGGCCCGAAGACTACGCGGCGGCGGTGGCGCGGGCCGCCCGCAAGGCCCCGGTCGACGCCGTGGACGTCGCCCGCATCTACACCATGTACGAGACGCTGCGGCGCGAACGCAACCTCCTCGACTTCGAGGGCATGCTCGAGCTCACCGCCGCCGTGCTCGCCGACCACCCCGAGGTGGCGAGCCAGGTGCGCGAGCAGTACCGCTATTTCGTTGTCGACGAATACCAAGACGTCAACCCCCTGCAAAAGCTGCTGCTCGACACGTGGGTGGGCGATCGCGACGACCTGTGCGTCGTCGGCGACCCCAACCAGACCATCTACTCCTTCACCGGCGCCACCCCGTCCTACCTGCTCGGCTTCCCCGACGAGCATTCCGGTGCCACGGTGGTCCGGCTGGTGCGCGACTATCGCTCCACCCCGCAGGTGGTGTCGCTGGCCAACGCCGTGCTGGCGCGGGCGGGCGCGGCGGCGCGCGGCCACGCGCTCCAGCTGGTCGCGCAGCGCGCCGACGGGCCCGCGCCGGTCTTCAACGAATACGACGACGAGGTGGCCGAGGCCGACGACGTCGCGAGGCAGGCCCGCAAGCTCATCGAAAGCGGCGTCCCGGCGCGCGAGATCGCCGTGCTGTTCCGCACCAACGCCCAGTCGGAGAACTTCGAGCAGGCCTTCGCCGAGGCGGGCATCCCGTATGTCCTGCGCGGCGCCGAGCGCTTCTTCGACCGCCCCGCCGTCCGCGAGGCGATGGTCCGGCTGCGCGGCGCGGCCCGCGCCGGCGCCGACGCCGAAACCGACGGCATGGGATTGGTCGCGACCGTACGCCACGTGCTGTCCGGCGTCGGCTTCACCGACAGGCCGCCCGAGGGCACGGGCGCGGCCAGGGAGAAGTGGGAGTCGCTGGCCGCCCTGGCCCAGCTCGCCGAGGCGTTCTCCCAAGAGAACGCCGCGCGACCTCAGCAAGACGCGGCCATTTCCCCAGACGCGGCCACTTCGCCAGCCCCGGCCACTTCGCCAGACGCGGCCGGCGCGGCCGGGCTGGCCGAGTTCGTCGCCGAGCTCGAAGAGCGGGCCGCCGCCCAGCACGCCCCGCCGCTCGAGGGCGTGACGCTGGCCAGCCTGCATGCCGCCAAGGGCCTGGAGTGGGACGCGGTCTTCCTCGCCGGCCTGGTCGACGGCACGGTGCCGATCGTTCACGCCGAGACGCCGGCGCAGATCGAAGAGGAGCGGCGGCTGCTGTACGTCGGCGTCACCCGCGCCAGAGAGCACGTGGCGCTGTCGTGGGCGCTGGCGCGCTCGCCGGGGGGACGCAGGGCGCGCCGTCCCTCGCGGTTCCTCGACGGCCTGGCGCCGCAGACCGCGACGCCCTCGCCCGCCCGCGCCGACCGGTCGAAGCGGCGCGGCGGCACCGGGCCGCAGCCGTGCCGGGTCTGCGGCCGTGCGCTCACCGCCGCGCTGGAGCGCAAGCTGGGCCGTTGCGAAGGCTGCCCGTCCGACCTGGACGAAGCCCTGTACGCGCGGCTCAAGGCGTGGCGCACCGAGGTCTCGCGCGAACAGAAGGTGCCCGCGTACGTCGTCTTCACCGACGCCACGCTCCAGGCGATCGCCGAGCACCGGCCGGCCGACGAGCGGCAACTGGCCGCCATCCCCGGCGTCGGCACCGTCAAGCTCGAGCGCTACGGCCCCGCGGTCCTCGCCCACATCACCGGCTCGGCGGGCGACGATCCGCCGCTGCCGCCCTGATCGCGCGCCCGGCCGATCCCCGACCGGCGCCGCGAAACGGCCCAGGTCGGGTGGCGATACGCGGGACACATCGGCGGTTTGGGAGACTTACCGCGTGAACGAGACGTTGAAGGAGCTGCTCGATCTGCTCGATCTGGAACAGATCGAGGTCAACATATTCCGCGGGCGCAGTCCGGCGGAGCGACAGCAGCGGGTGTTCGGCGGGCAGGTGGCCGGCCAGGCCCTCGTGGCGGCGGGGCGCACCGTACAGCCCGACCGTTCCGTGCATTCATTGCACGCCTATTTCATCCGGCCCGGTGACCCGAGCGTGCCAATCGTCTATGACGTTGACCGGGTCAGGGACGGCCGGTCCTTCACGACTCGCCGGGTGACCGCCATCCAGCACGGAAAGGCGATTTTCACGCTGTCCGCGTCCTTTCAAAGGCCCGAGGCGGGCCCGGAACATCACGCGGCCATGCCCGACGCGCCCGATCCGGAGACGCTGCCGTTGATGCGTGACCGAATGGCGAAGGTCTTCGGCGAAGAGATAGCCGACAGATTCCTGCGGCGGCGGCCGTTCGACGTCCGGCACGCGACGGCGCTCACTTGGGAGGCGGCGAAGGAGCCGACGCTGCGCTCGCCCGAGTCGCGCGTCTGGCTGCGCGTCGACGGCGAGTTGCCCGACGACCCGCTGCTGCACGTGTGCCTGATGACGTACGCCTCCGACATGACGCTGCTCGACACGGTGCTGCTCAACCACGGATTGGCGTGGGGCGACAAGCGCACCATCGGCGCCAGCCTCGATCACGCGATGTGGTTCCACAAGCCATTCCGCGCCGACCAATGGCTGCTGTACGCGCAGGACACGCCCGCGGCGGCGGGGGCGCGCGGATTGGCCCGCGGCGAGGTGTTCACACGCGACGGAGACCTCGTCGTTTCGGTGGTGCAAGAAGGGCTTATCCGGGTCGCCGAAGATTGACGTGGCCGATACGCGCCGGTAGCGTCGTCGGCCGCCCGGCGGGGCGATGCGTTGCCCTCGCGGACCTGCGCTTTCCGCGGGACGCCGCGATCGTTCGCGTCGGCCCGCGTGCCCGGCCGAGCCGTTTGCGCGCAACGCGAAAATCGCAGGTCAAAAATACCTTGCCCGGCTTCTCTCCGCCCACGTACGCTCTTTCAGCAAGCACTGTTCGGTCGGGCGTCCCCACCGTGATGACGACCGGCGGACCCAGAGAGGAGGTGGCAGTCCTGTGATCAGCACGCACGCACGCGCGTCGAGTCCGGCTGCCGCCTGCACGGGTTCGCATGGCGTCTCCGGCTCCGCGGCGAGCGGTGCCTTGCGCACGGTCATGTCATGGCCCACGGGTGGTCCGGTGCCCATCGCGCCGATTCCGCCCATCCCGGCCATGGCGCGCGTCATGCGACAGCGGCGGCTGGCGGGTCCGTGGAGCGAGCACCAGGGGCGCAGTGTCTTTATCGGCACGAATCTCCTCGCTCGCAAAGCCGAGGCCCACCGGCGCGCGGCCACCGTCAATGACGGCTACGTGCGCAACGGCGACGTCTGGGATCCAGATCCCTGGAGGCCACACCCGGTCTAGCAGACACGGGAGTTGCCCCAGGGCCGCGGATCCAGACATCGGATCCGCGGCCCTTTTGTTTGCCGGCGGAAACCAACCGACTGATCCCGTTGAGAGCAACGAGAAAGGGGTGACGACCGATGCAGGAGCTCGCGCTCAGCGCCGAGGATCTGGAGCTCGCGTGTCGGACCGACCCGGAGCTGTTCTTCGCCGAGGCTCCCGCCGACGTCGAGCTCGCGAAGGCGCTGTGCGTCGACTGCCCGATCCGGCGTGCTTGCCTGGCCGGCGCACTGGAGCGTCGCGAGCCCTGGGGCGTCTGGGGCGGCGAACTGTTCGTGCGCGGCGTGATCGTTCCGCGTAAGCGGCCGCGCGGCCGCCCGCGGAAGAACGCCGACGCCGAACCCGGCACGCCGCCGGAGACAAGCGAAAGCACGGTCGCGGCATGAGCCAGATTCATTGGCTGACCAGCCAGAACACCGGCCATTCCAGCTTGGAGCACGCAATGTTGATAAGTATCGAATTGTCACGTGCGCGAATACGTGACATCGAAGACCGGCTCGCCGCGCGGCACCCGGCCATCCGGGCCGACGCCGTCCGGCGCAGCCGCCAGGAGGCCGCGACCGAGGCGGTTCGGCTCAGCCCGCCCGCCGCCGTCTACGAGATCTGCCATCCGATCCGCCGGCTGCTCGCCCGGGCCCGCGCCTAGCCGGCCCACTGGAGTCGTCGACGCTCGGAATCTCCGCCCCCGTCAGGTTCGCTACCGCCGCCGTGCCCAGCGGTCCCACGACCGCTGGGCACGGCGGTTTCCCATCGGCCGCGGGGCGTGGCTCCGCGGCCGTGCGGCCGCGACGACGAGGCGCGCTCTGCGCGGCGCCGCAAGGAAGGCCCCCGGCAATTCGGCCGGGGGCCGCCGTGTTGCATGAGCAAACTATTTTGGAGTAGCGCTAAGACGCGAAGGATATGTACGACGCGCCTCCCGGTAACGGGTATTACCCGTCCGTACGAAGGATGCTGTCTCTAGGGGAGGGCCTGGGGGAGTGCGAGACGGAGGGGACCGGATGCTGACTTGCGCGTGGTGCGGGGCCATCGCGGAGGCCGCGCCGCTGGGGTGGACCGTCGAGTTCACCCGGCGCGGGCCCACGTACATGTGCGATCGCTGCAGCCGCGAGAACCTGTGCGCGATCGAGGGCAGACTCGAAAGCGAACTGTTCTGAGCGGCCGCCGCGGCGAACGACGCCGGCATCCACCGGGCCCGGGCCCATCGCGCCCGCCCTACGTGTCCGACCCGCCGGACTGATCAGCGGGCCCGTCAGCCGGCGACTTCGGCGCCGGGGCGGGCGCGGGGCGCCTCGTCGACGGCCTCGTCGACGGGCCCTTCGGCGGCCTCGGCCGGCGCCGGGTCGTCATCGTCGGCGAAGCCCGGAACCCAGCGCAGCGCCTCGCCCCGGAACGGCCCCTCGGCCTCGAGCTGGCACAGCACGCCCGTGCCGGCGGCCACGACGCGATGGATCAGGACGTACGACGGCGGCAGGTTGAACTGACGGACCACGTTGGTCGGGCGCAGGTCGGTGACGCGGGCGGCCTCCTCGCGCAGCCACTCCCTGCTGAACTTGAACGTGTCCTCGATGAGCGGCTGGGCGATCGGCTCCAAGAACGCGTGCAAGGCCTCGAGGTCGACATGCACGCCGTCGCGGATGAAGTGTTCCTCCCGCAGCGCCTGCTCGACCTGATCCATGTCGAGCAGCGTGCCGATGCGCATCAGCCGGCCGATCCTGCGGTGGAAGCCGCCCGGCAGCCGGTCCACCGCGCCGAAGTCCATCACGCCGAGCCGGCCGTCATCGAGCAGCCGGAAGTTCCCCGGGTGCGGGTCGGCGTGCAGCATGCCGCAGCGCGTCGGACCGGACAGCAGGAACCGCGAGTAAAGCAGACCCACGCGGTCACGCTGCTCCTGCGTGCCGGAGCTGATGATCTGCGACAGCGGCGTGCCGCCCTCCAGCCACTCGGTGACCAGCACGCTGCCGGACTGGGCGACGACGTCCGGGACGTAGAAGTCGGGGTCGCCGGCGAACGCCTTGGCGAACGCGGCCTGCGACTCGGCCTCGACCGTGTAGTCGAGTTCCTCGGTGACGCGGTCCTTGAGCTCGGCGAGCATCGACTTGATGTCCATGCCGGGCATCAGGACGGAGAACAACCGGCCCAGCCTCGCGACCTGGTTGAAGTCGCTCATCAGGGCCTTCCCGGCGCCGGGGTACTGCACCTTCACCGCGACCGTGCGCCCGTCGTGCCAGACCGCCTTGTGCACCTGGCCGATCGACGCCGCGGCGGCCGGCCTGTCGTTGAACTCGGCGAAGAGGGCCTGCCAGTCGTCCCCGAGACCCTCGGCCATCACCTTGTGGACGGTCGCCGCGGGCATCGCGGGGGCCGACTCCTGCAGCCTGGTCAAGGTGGCGCGGTACGGCCCGGCGATCTCCGGAGGCAGCGCCGCCTCGAAGATCGACAGCATCTGGCCGACTTTCATCGCGCCGCCCTTGAGCTCGCCCAGCACCCGGAACAGCTGTTCGGCGGTGCGCTGCTGGATCTCGAGGGCCACCATCTCGGCGGGGCGTCCGATGGTGCGCTTGCCGACCCCGATCGCAGCGCGGCCGGCGAATCCGAGGGGGAGGGACGCTAGCTTGGCGGTCCGCGTCACGGCGCGGCGGGGGAGGTCGCTCACGCGCCTATTGTCCGCGATTGACCGGCGGTTCTGCCATACGGGGGCCGGTCGAAGTCGCCACCGGAGTCGAGAGAGCCACGCTGACCTGCGTAAACGAAGTAAGCGTGTCCTTGCTCACGGTCGCCGGGCCGCGATGGAGGAAGCCCCGGCCGCTTCGTCGCCTGCTCCCCTTCCCCTGACAAGCGAGCGAACCCACGGCACGGGGCCTCTCTTGACACGTGACGCTAGGGGTGGCTATCCATCGGCGTCAACGCGTCCCTGTGGACAGGCCTGTGGAGCTCCTGGGGATGACACGGGGTGTTGTTGTGGAAACCATGCGAAGAGTCTGTGGAAATTCCTGGGGATGAGGCGAATATCGGGGGTTGACCTGCAGATATGCCATCCACCCCCTGTGGAGAACGGGAACTTTTCGGTAACGTTCTGCCGTGCCCCCCAACGTCGAGGTCCGCCGTAGCGCCCGACGGCGGCGGACGGTATCCGCCTACCGCGACGGCGACAAGACCGTCGTCATGGTGCCATCGCGGCTGAGCAAGGCCGAGGAAGAGCAGTGGGTAGCCACCATCCTCGAGCGGCTCGCCGAGCGGGAGCGGCGCCGTCGCCCCAGCGACGACGCGCTGTTCGACCGCGCGTGTGACCTGTCCCGGCGCTATCTGGACGGCCTGGCCGAGCCGGTCAGCGTGCGCTGGGTGGCCAACCAGCGCACCCGGTGGGGGTCGTGTACGCCGGACGACGGCAGCATCCGGCTGTCCACCCGCCTGCGCGGCATGCCGAGCTGGGTGGTCGACTACGTTCTCGTCCACGAGCTCGCCCATCTCCTCGTGCCCGGCCACGGCCCGCGGTTCTGGGAGCTCGTGGGCCGTTATCCCAAGGCCGAGCGCGCAAGGGGATACCTCGAGGGCGTCGCGGCGGCGGCCCACCTGCCCGATGAGCACGAAGACCCGCTCCCGCGGGAGGCGGTCGGGTGACCGACCGAGTCGGCGCCGTCTTCGCGCCGAAAGCCGCCGCGAGCGTCGGCGGCGGGGCGGCGCCGCCGGGAGTGGATCGAGACGAGTTCCGGCTGGCCCTGCTCGAGGACACCTACGAAGTGGTCGCCGGGCTCGAACTCGTCAGACCGGCGCTGATTCTGGCCGACGGCGACTGGCCGGAGGCGGAGGCCGTCACCTGGCCGGGCACGCCCGTGGTGCACGCCGGCGACCTCGCGGCCGCGCTGGAGGGCCTGCGCCGGCTGGGTGCCGACGAGGCGGTCGTCGTCGCCGGCGACGCGCCCGACCTGCCGCCGCTGCTGATCGGCAAGCTGTTCCGCGCGCTCGGGCGCGCCCAGGCCGCCGGCTGCCTCGCCGATGGGGGCGGGCTGGTGGCGCTCGCGGTGCCGTTGCCCGCGCCTTCGTGGTTGTTTCACCGCGTGGCCGCATCCGGCTTCGGCCTCTTCGATCTTCCCGACGCGTTCCAGCGGCTGCGGGCCGCGGCGCCGCGGCCCGGGCTCGTCCAGGCCGGGCCGGGGTGGCATCGGCTGCGAGCTCCCGCCGACCTCGGGGTTCTCGACCCGGGTCTTGAGGGGTGGGAGAGCACGCGGGCGTTGCTCAGCGGCCGTCCGCTGAGCTGAGAGACGCCCGTCCGTTAATCGACACGTGCCGTTACCGAAGTGTTATCTACCTGGGCATTGACCGATTCTGCAAACGATTGCAGGGTTTCATTCATTGAGCAGGGGAGGTCGCGTGCCGGTCACCATCCAAGACGTCGCCCGTGAGGCCGGTGTCTCGGTGTCGACGGTGTCTCGCGCCCTGGCCGCTCCGCAAATGGTCCGCGAGGCCACGCGGCTCCACGTCGTCGAGACGGCGAACCGGCTCGGCTACCGCCCCAACCGGGCGGCGCGCGGGCTGATCACCGGCAAGACCGGCAACCTCGGCGTGATCGTGCCCGATCTGTCGAACCCGTTCTTTCCCGCCATCCTCAAGGGCGTCCAGTCCCAGGCCCGCGGCGCCGACTACGCCGTGTTCCTGGCCGACTGCGACGAGAACGGCGCCGAGGAGGCGGCGCTCGTCCAGGCCATGGCCAAGCAGGTGGACGGGGTCATCCTCTGTTCATCCCGCATGTCCCCGAGCCAGCTCGAACGCACCATCGGCACGACCGCACTCGTCCTGATCAACCGTTCGGTGCGCGACCAGCCGGTAGTGATCATGGACGTGGCCGGCGGCATGCGCCAGGCCGTCGACCACCTCGCGGCGCTCGGCCACCGCCACGTCGCCTACCTGCAGGGGCCGCGCGCCTCATGGTCCAACCAGCAGCGCAGGCGCGGGCTGCGGCGCGCCGGCCGCCGCGGCATCAGGGTCATCGAGCTGGGGCCGTTCGCGCCGACGTTCGAGGGCGGTCTGCACGCCGCCGACCTGGCGCTCGCCGAAGACGTCACGGCGATCGTGGCCTACAACGACCTCATGGCGCTGGGCGTGCTGTCCCGGCTGGCCGACCGCGATGTCAAGGTGCCCGCCGACGTGAGCGTGCTCGGCTTCGACGACATCCCGATGGCCGGCATGGCGACGCCGCCGCTCACCACCGTGGCGATGCAGCACGGCAGGGCCGGACGCGCCGCCGTTGACCTGCTCGTCAACCTGATCTCCGGCGCCGACGCGGGGGAACTCCGCCGGGAGCTCGAATGCCAGCTGATCGTGCGGGCGTCGACAGCGATGCCCAGGACGGCCCGTACACAACCCGCACACGCGGTCGCGCCGGCCCGGCGCGACGCGCCGGCGGTGGGCACATGAACGGGCCGGACGATCGCCACCGAAAGGAAACCCACCCATGCGCGTCAAGCACATCGCCGTGGCGGCCACCGCCATCGGCTTGCTGGCCGGGACCGCCTGCGGCTCGCCGAGCGACAGCGGCGGCGGCGTCAAGGACGTGGCGCCGAACAGCGTTCCCGACAAGCCCGAGAAGGCCGTGACTCTCAACATCATCGACGTCGCGGGCAACCTTCAGCTGACCCAGGGCATGATCGACGAATACGTCCAGAAGAACCCCGGCGTCATCAAGAAGGTGACGTACACCAAGGCCACCGCGCCCGAGCTGCCCGGCAAGATCAAGGCACAGCAGAACGCCGGCAAGGTCGACATCGGCCTCGTGCTCACCGGGACCGACGGCCTCTCGGCCGGCATCACCCAAAACCTCTGGGTCAAGACCGACGACTACGCGAGCAAGATCGGCAACCCGAACTACCAGGCTCCGGCGGCCAAGATGCAGGAGCTGGCGCAGGGCCACGGCGTGGAGCTCGTCTACTACCCGTCCGGGCCGCTCATCGAATACAACCCCAAGAAGGTGACCGACCCGCCCAAGACGGTCGATGAGCTCCTCGCCTGGGCAAAGGCGCACCCCAAGCGGTTCCAGTACGCCCGGCCGGCCAACTCCGGCCCCGGCCGCACGCTGTTGATGGGCCTGCCCTATCTGCTGAAGGACTCTAACCCGAAGGATCCGAAGGCGGGCTGGTCCAAGACGTGGGCCTACCTCCAGGAGCTCAGCAAGTACGTCGACCACTACCCGACCAAGACGTCCGAGACCATGACCAACTTGGCCAACGGCTCGGTCGACATGATCGCCACGACGACCGGCTGGGACATCAACCCGCGCGCGCTCGGTCAGGTGCCCGCCGACGTCAAGGTCGGCTACCTCGAGGGCATGACCTGGGTCACCGACGCGCAGTACGCGGTCATTCCGCGGGGCGTCTCGGCCGACATCATCTCCGCCGACATCCAGCTGCTCAAGTGGATGCTCACCCCGCGGCAGCAGGCGAAGGCCTACGACAAGGGCTACTTCTACCCGGGCCCGGCGGTCAACGGCGTGACGCTCAACATGGCACCGGCCGAGTCGCAGCAGGTGATCCAGAAGTTCGGCCGTCCGGAGTACGAGCAGTGGATCAACCAGTTCCCGAAGGAGCCGTCGCTCCCCGCCGAGCAGCAGGTCGCGGCGTTCGACCAGTGGGACCGCACGGTCGGCAGCGGGAAGTTCCAGCAATGAGCATCGCCGAGCGGGGAACACGGTAAATGGAAGGCACACGGATCTCGGAGCTCCGGCTCGACCATCTGAGCCGGAGTTTCGGGGGCAAGCTCGCGCTCGACCAACTGGACGTGACGATCAAGGGCGGCGAGTTCGTCGCGCTGCTCGGGCCGTCCGGCTGCGGCAAGTCGACCGCGCTCAACTGCCTGGCCGGGCTGTTGCCGCTGAGCGGTGGCGCCGTCTGGCTGGACGGCAAGCGGATCGACGGCCTGCCGCCCGAACAGCGCGGATTCGGGATGGTGTTCCAGAACTACGCGCTGTTCCCGCACATGGGGGTGCGCGCCAACATCGGCTTCGGGCTGCGCATGCACCGCATCCCCAGGCACGAGGCGCGCCGCCGGGTGGACGAGGCGATCAGCCTCGTCCAGCTGGAGGAACACGCGGACAAGTTCCCCGGGCAGCTGTCCGGGGGCCAGCAGCAACGCGTGGCGATCGCGCGCGCGATCGTGCTGGAGCCGCCGCTGGTGCTGATGGACGAGCCGCTGTCCAACCTCGACGCCAAGCTGCGACTCGAGATGCGGACCGAGATCAAGCGCATCCACCAGAGCCTCGGGCTCACCACGATCTACGTGACCCACGACCAGGAGGAGGCGCTGTCGCTGGCCGACCGGCTCGTCCTGCTCCGCGAGGGACGGGTGCAGCAGATCGGCAGCCCCGAGGAGATCTACACCGAACCGGCCAACCGGTTCGTGGCCTCCTTCATGGGTTACCGCAACACCGTGGAGCTGCCGGTCACCGGGACGTCGGGCAAGGAGGTCACGCTGTCCGGCGACGGGCTGACGCTGGTCGGCACCCGCCGGGAGGACCTTGGCGCCACGGCGGTCGCCGCGATCCGCCCGGAGGACTTCACGGTGCGCGACGGTCCCAACGCGATCGAGGTCACGGTGGAGGTCGTCGAGTACCACGGGCGTGAGCAGGCGGTCCAGGTCCGCACCGCATCGGGCCTCGCGCTGTACCTGCGTACGGACGCGCGGCTCGCCCCGGGCGACCGGCTGACGATCTCGGCGCCGCCCGAGCGCGTGCTCGTCTTCGCGACCGAGCCCGCCGCCGAGGCCGCTGCCGGCGCCGCGGGTTCGGCGGGCGCCGCGGGCTCGGCACGGGCGACCGGCTCGGCGAACGCGTCCGACGCGGCCGACGCGTCCGAGGTGCCAAGCTCGGTGGGCCCGGGCCGGCGCGCACGGGGTGACTGACATGGCGACCGCGACCGATGCGGGGTCGGCCGCGCCCCGGACGGCGCTGCGGCACCGGCTGGCCGAGCACGGCATCGACCGCAACCTGCTGTTGCTGGTGCCCGCCGTGGTGTTCGTGATCGCACTGTTCATCTATCCGTTCCTGTACGGGTTGCAGCTGTCGTTCCAGCCGCAGCCGGGCATGGACGCCGCGAAGCAGTACGGCACGACCCCGTTCGCCAACTACCGGCTCTTCTTCGCCGACTCCTATCTGCGCGACACGATCTGGATCACCCTGAAGCTCGGTGTGCCCGCGGCGCTGTTCAACGTGCTCGCCTCGGTGCCAATCGCGTTCCGGATGCGCGGGCGGTTCCGGGGCAAGCGAACGATCACCACGATCCTGGTCGTGCCGATCACGCTCGGCACCGTCCTCACCGCCGAAGGGCTGATCGCGTTCCTGGGTCCGACCGGATGGCTGAACAAGGTGCTGCTGACCCTGCACCTCGTCGACGACCCGGTGCGACTCGTGCACAACTACTGGGGCGTGCTGTTCTCGCTGATCATCTCGGGGTTCCCGTTCGCGTTCCTGCTCACGCTGGCCTACCTCAGCGGCATCGACCCGTCGCTGGAGCAGGCCGCGGCCACGCTGGGCGCGAACTGGTGGAGCAGGTTCCGGCACATCACGCTGCCGCTGCTGGCGCCGGGGCTGTGCATCACGTTCTGCCTGACGTTCGTGCTCGCCTTCTCGGTGTTCCCGTCGGCGATCATGGTCGGCGAGCCGTCGCGGGAGACCCGGGTGATCTCCATCGCCGCCTTCCACGCGCAGTTCGAGCAGTACGACTACGCGATGGGATCGGCGATCGCGATGATCATGGGCGCGATCATGCTGATCGTCATCGCGCTCGTCTTCGCCCTGCGGGCCCGCTTCTATCGCGGAGCGACGGGAGGCAAGGGATGACCATCACACAACGGGCGCCGGCCCCCGAAGAGACGCCCGCCCCGAGCGCCACCCGCGGCCGCCTCGTGATGCGGCCGGGAGTGTGGCTGGTCTGGGGCGGGGTCGTGTTCTTCCTGGTCATGCTGGCCGGCGTGGTCGGCGCCGTGGTGGTGAGTTCGTTCGGCACCAGGTGGTTCGGCGGCTGGCTGCCCGAAGGCTGGACGACGCGGTGGTACGGCGAGTCCTGGCGGAACTTCAACCTCGGCGGCGTCATGCGGGTGACCATCGAGGTCGCGCTGGCGGTCGTGGCGATCTCGATCCTGGTCGGCACGCCGGCGGCGTACGCGCTGGCCAGACGGGAGTTCGTCGGCAAGAAGCTGCTCATGGTGACCTTCTTGCTGCCCATCCTCATCCCGCCGTTCACCTACGGCATTCCGCTGGCCTCCGTGCTCACCAAGTACGTAGGGCAGAACATCGTGGCGGTGGTGCTGGCCAACCTCGTGCCGTCGGTGCCGTTCGTGATCTTGGTGATGACGCCGTTCATCGAGCAGATCGACCCGAAGATCGAGGCGGCGGCCCGGATGTGCGGGGCGAAGACCCTCGTCGTGTTCACCCGGATCCTCGCGCCGCTGCTGATCCCCGGCATGCTTGCCGCGGCGATCCTCATCCTGGTGCGGACCGTCGGCATGTTCGAGCTGACCTTCCTCACCGCGGGCAACGACAGCCAGACGCTCGTCGTGGCGTTGTTCTACTCGGTGTCGGCGGCGGGCATCCGCGCCCAGCAGGAGGTCGACTCGATGGCCGTGCTCTACATGCTGTCGATGCTCGTGCTGCTCGTCGTGGCGTTGCGCTACGTCAACCCCACCCAGCTGGTGACCCAGATCAAGGAGGACCGCCCAGAATGAGGACACTGCTGGCACCCGGACGAAACACCGAGCTGATCGGGCTCGACGTCGCCGAGCTGGCCGACGGCGAGACACTCGAGTTGACGCGCGACGCCGAGCTCGCCGCGGTCGTGCTGTCGGGGGTCGTCGACGTGACGGTCGACGACGCCGCACTCGGCCGGGCGGGCGGCCGCGGCAGCGTTTTCGACGGCGCCGGCCACACCATCTACGCCCCGCCCGCCGCGGCCGTACGGCTGCGCGCGGTGGACGGCGCGGCGCAGCTGGCGATCGCGACGGCGCCGCTGGACGGCGGCGAGCCGGGACCGGCCCGCGTCATCGGCCCTGACGACCAGGACATCGCGCACCGCGGCGAGGGGAACTGGTCGCGCACTGTACGGACCATCCTCGGACCGGGCGACGCGGCCGGGCGGCTGCTGATGGGGGAGACGATCAACCCGCCCGGCAACTGGTCGAGCTACCCGCCGCACAAGCACGACACCCAGGAGCCGCCGCGCGAGGTGAAGCTGGAGGAGATCTATCTGTTCAAGCTGAACCCGTCGGGCGGGTTCGGCGTCCAGATCCGCTACGACGGAGACGGCGAGGAGTGCTTCACCGTGCGCGACGGCGACGTCGCCGCGATCCCCGCCGGGTACCACCCGGTCGTGGCCGCGCCCGGCTACGCGCTCTACTACCTGTGGGTGATGGCGGGGGAGGGACGTCAGATGATCCCTTACCTCGACCCCCGGCACGCGTGGGTACAAGAATCGGCATGACCTCTCAACCCCTGGTGCTGCATCCCTACGACGATGTGGCCGTCGCCGTCCAAGAGCTGCCCGGCGTGCCGCGCGGCCACAAGGTGGCGGTCCGCGACCTCGCCGCCGGCACGCCCGTACGGAAGTACGGGCAGGTGATCGGGGTCGCCACGGCCCCGATCGCGGCGGGCGAGCACGTCCACACCCACAACCTCGGGATGAGCGAGGTCGCCCAGGACTACGAGTTCGGCACCGACATTCGCACGGCCGAGCCGGCGGCCGGGCAAGGGGAGCCGCTGACGTTCCAGGGCATCGTCCGGCCCGGCGGACGGGTGGCCACGCGGAACTACATCGGCATCCTCACCTCGGTCAACTGCTCGGCGACCGTGGCCAAGATGATCGCCGGCCGCTTCTCCGTGCTCGATGACTTCCCGAACGTCGACGGCGTCGTGGCCCTCACACACGGCACCGGCTGCGGCATGGCGGCCGACGGCGAGGGCATCGCGCTGCTGCGCCGGACGCTCAACGGGTACGCCAGGCACCCCAACTTCGCCGCGCTACTCGTGGTGGGGCTCGGCTGCGAGGTCAACCAGTTGACGGGCTTCGACCTGCCCGAAGGCACCCCGGCGATGACGATCCAGGAGTTCGGCGGCACGGCGGCCACGGTCCGGGCGGGGGTGGAGCGGATCCGCGAACTGCTGCCCGTCGCCAACGAGGTGAAGCGGGTGCCGGTGCCGGTGGCCGAGCTCGTGCTGGCCCTGCAGTGCGGCGGGTCCGACGCGTACTCCGGCATCACCGCCAATCCGGCGCTCGGCGCGGCCGCCGACCTGCTCGTCCGGCACGGCGGCACCGCCATCCTCGCCGAGACGCCCGAGGTGTACGGGGCCGAGCACCTGCTCACCCGGCGGGCCGTCTCGCGGCCGGTCGGCGAGCGGCTCATCGAGCGGATCCACTGGTGGGAGTCCTACACCAAGGCGAACGGCGGCTCGATGGACAACAATCCGTCGCCGGGCAACAAGGCGGGCGGCCTCACCACCATCCTGGAGAAGTCGCTGGGCGCGGTGGCCAAGGGCGGCACGTCGCCGCTGACCGCGGTCTACGAGTACGCGGAGCCGGTCACCGAGCGCGGCTTCGTCTTCATGGACACGCCCGGGTACGACCCGTGCTCGGTGACCGGCGAGGTCGCGGGCGGCGCCAACGTCGTCTGCTTCACGACGGGCCGCGGGTCGGTGTTCGGGTGCCGTCCGGTGCCGAGCCTGAAACTCGCCAGCAACTCCGCGATGTATCAGGCCATGTCGGAGGACATGGACGTCAACTGCGGCGCGATCTTGGACGGCGAGTACTCGGTCGCCGAGATGGGGCAGAAGATCTTCGACCTGGTGGTGGCGACCGCCTCCGGGCGCCGGACGGCCAGCGAGGAGCTGGGCTTCGGCGACGAGGAGTTCGTGCCATGGCAGCTCGGCGCCGTCATGTAACCGCCGATCTTGATGTGAGGGTGGTATCGCAGGCGCTGATGGAACGCTCACATCAAGATCGGCGAGGTGGGGGAGTGTGGTGAGGCTCTCGCTGGCCACCTGGCCGCGCGCGGTGCCGTCCGAGGTCCCCATCGTGCACCTGGGAATCGGCGCGTTCCACCGGGCCCACCAGGCCGTCTACACCGAGGACGCGGGCGATGGCTGGGGCATCTGCGGGGTCTCGCAGCGCAGCCGCGACGTGGTCGACCGGCTGGCTCCCCAGGACGGTCTGTACAGCGTGCTCGTGCGCGGGCCGGATAAAGAGTCGGCGCGCGTCATCGGCGCGGTGCGGCGGTTGCTGTTCGCCGGCGCCGGCCCCGGCGCGGTGGTGGACGCGATCGCCGACCCCGCCGTACGGGTGGTGAGCCTCACCGTGACCGAGAAGGGCTACCGGCACGACCCGGCGACCGGACGGTTGCGGCTCACCGACCCCGAGATCACGCAGGACATCGCGGGCCGGCCGCCCCGGACGGTGATCGGTCAGGTCGTGCGCGGGCTCGCCGCCCGGCGGGCGCCGGTGACCGTGCTGTGCTGCGACAACCTGCCCGCGAACGGAACGACCGTGCGCGGCCTGGCCGACGAGTTCGCCGCGGCCGCCGGAGTGCGGATCACCTGCGACGTCACGTTCCCCGAGACGATGGTCGACCGGATCACGCCCGCCACCACGCCCGCCGACCTGGACGCGGCGGAGCGGCTGCTCGGGGTCCGCGATCTCGGCGCGGTCGTCACCGAGCCGTTCAGCCAGTGGGTGATCGAGGACTCCTTCGCCGCCGGGCGGCCCGCCTGGGACAAGGCCGGGGCGATCTTCACCGCCGATGTTGCCCCGTACGAGTCGATGAAGCTGCGCCTGCTCAACGGGCCGCACTCGATGCTGGCCTATCTGGGCGCGCTGGCCGGCTTCGAGTTGGTCTCCGACGCGATCGGACCGCTCGGCGACGTGATCGGGCGGCTCATGGACGAGGATGTGACGCCCACCCTCGCCGTGCCGGACGGGTTCGACCTCGCGGCGTACAAGGCGTCGCTGCTCGACCGGTTCGCCAACCCGGCGCTGCGGCACCGGACCACCCAGATCGCGATGGACGGCTCGCAGAAGCTGCCGCAGCGGCTGCTGGGGACGGTCCGGGACCGGCTGGCCGCGGGCGCCGAGCCGCGCTGGGCGGCGCTCGCCGTGGCGGCGTGGATGAGGTACGTCTGGGCGGGCGCGCCGGACGGCGGCGGCGCGCCGCTGCCGCTCGACGACCCGCTGCGCGACCGGCTGCGCACCGCCGTCGCCGGGCTGACCGACCCGGGCGCGGTGTGCGCGGCGCTGCTCGCCATCGCGGAGATCTTCGGCGCCGACCTGCGCGAGTCAGCGGTCTTTTCCGGCCTGGTCGCCGACTGGCTCGCCCGCCTCGACCGCGATGGAGTCCTCCGCACCGTCCGGCGGTAACGGGGTCCTCGGGGGCGTGAGACAGCGGGCGGTTCAGGCCAGGGCGGCGGCACTGG
Organism: Streptosporangiaceae bacterium; assembly: GCA_035765195.1. Taxonomy (GTDB): domain Bacteria; phylum Actinomycetota; class Actinomycetes; order Streptosporangiales; family Streptosporangiaceae; genus CALAED01. The sequence continues at coordinate 42,255 of DASTYC010000021.1, read as the reverse complement.
CGACGAGCCGGCGCAGGGCGGCGTCGGCTTCGGCCGGCAGCGCGTCGACGCCGAACCAGCGCAGCTCGACGGACTCGGCGCTGACCTGTTCGCGTGCGCCGTCGGGCGCGATCGCGACGTACTGCACGTCGAGGTGGTAGGTGCCGCCCTGGCAGGGCACATAGTGCCGGTCGAGCCTGACGGGTTCGTCCAGCAGGGTGAGCCCGGCGATGCCCGACTCCTCGGTCGCCTCGCGCAGCGCCGCCGCGGCCAGCGTCGCGTCGTCCGGCTCGCAGTGCCCGCCGAGCTGCACCCAGGCCTGAAACTTGGCGTGCAGGGTCAGCAGCACCCGCGCGCCGGTCGCGTCGAGCACCGCGGTGCTCGCGGTGATGTGCCCGGGCGCGCACTCCCGCCACATGCCGTCGGCGTGCGCAGCCAGATGATCGATGAACTCCTCGCGCAGCCGGTCCTGCCCGTCGTCGGGCGCCGGCCACCGGGTCAACACCCGGACGGCGTCCTCGTGCAGGCTCACGAAGCGGGCGGCGAGTCGTCGTTCGGAGGGGGCGAGTCGTCGTCAGCCGGGGGAGAGCCTCCGTCTGGACGGTCGGATCCGTCGGTGAGCTGGGAGATGTCGAAGTCGTCGGGCTTGCCGTGGATGTAGGCGTCGGGGTTGTCGAGGTCGTCGGCGGTGGGCAGTAGGTCGGGGTGCGCCCAGACCGCGTCGCGGCCCTCGGTGCCCCGCGCGGCGCCGAGCGCCCGCCACAGCTCCGCCGCCTCGCGCAGCCGGCGCGGCCGCAGTTGCAGGCCCACCAGCGTCGCGAACGTCGCCTCGGCCGGGCCTCCGGTGGCACGCCGGCGGCGTACGGCCTCGGCCAGCTTGGCCGAGCCCGGCAGCCTGCCTTCGGCCACACTGCCCACGGCGGTGTCGACCCAGCCCTCGACGAGGGCGAGCGCGGTCTCGAGGCGGGTCAGCGCGGCCTTCTGCTGCGGGGTGTCCTCCGGCTTGGGCAACAGCCCGCCCGACAAGGCCTCCTGCAGCGCCTCCGGGTTGCCGACGTCGAGCCCGGCCACGGTCTCTTCGAGCCCCGACAGGTCGACCTTGATGCCGCGCGCGTAGTCCTCCACCGCGCCGAGCAGATACGCGCGCAGCCATGGCACGTGCGCGAACAGCCGCTGGTGCGCGGCCTCACGGAGCGCGAGGTAGAGCCGTACCTCCTCCTCGGGGACCTCCAGGCCCGCGCCGAAGGCGGCCACCCCGGCCGGCAGCAGCGCGCCCACCCCTTCCGGTGCGAGCGGCAACCCGATATCGGACGATCCCACCACGTCTTTGGCCAGCGCGCCGAGCGCCTGGCCGGCCTGGCCGCCCACCATGGCGCCCGCCATCTGCCTGACCATGCCGATCAGCGGACCGGCCATCGCCTGCATCTCCTGCGGCATGGCCTCGTTCATCGACTCGACCATGCGCGCGGCCACCGGGTCGCACACCTTGGACCACACCGGCAGCGTCTGTTCGATCCACTCCGACCGGCTCCACGCCTTCGGGGTGCGGATGCCCGCCGGAATCGTGGTCGCGTTGTCGAGCCAAAGATCGGCCAGCCGCAGCGCCTCCTCGACCTGGCGGCGTTCGGCGTCGACGATGGACGGGTCACCCTGCTCGACGACGGAATGACGGGCGATGTCTTTGGCCAGATCCCAGTTCAGCGGCCCCCCGCCGCCTTGGTTGCTGAGCATGTCCGCGAAGCGGCGCAGCATCTCCGCGGCTTGCCGCATGTCTCCGCCGCCCATGGCCGCGAACGGGTCGGCCGGCTGCCCGGGCCGGCGGTCGGCGGGCTTGTCGTCGTCGTCGCCCTCGTCGCCGGGCCGGTTGAAGCCGAAGGGAACGTCACTCATTGAACTACCCTTGGGCGGGAAGAAGAGCTCATGTTGGCCACGTTAGTCGCTCGCCGTTGAGGTGCGCATAAGGAGGGTTCCGCTCCAGGTGAATACAGGTCAGGTTCGCCCTCGGCGAAGCACGGGCCCCGTTGTCGCCGTCACGGGAGCGGCCGCCGGAGTTGGGCGGTCGCTTGCCGACAGGTTGGCCGGGTCCGCCGAGATCCGCAAGGTGGTCGCGCTGGACGACCACCGCGGAGACGTCACCGGGGTGACCTGGCGGGTCGTCAACATCCGTGATCCGTTGCTGTCCGGCCGGCTCTCCGATATCGATGTGATCGTTCACCTCGACATCGACCGGTCGCCCGAGACCGCTTCCAAGGAGCGGCGCGCCTACAACGTGCGCGGCGTGCAGACGGTGCTCACCGCGGCCGCGGCCGCCCGAGTGCGGCGCGTCGTCCTGGTGACCAGCGCCGCCGTGTACGGGGCCCGCCCCGACAACGTCGTGCCGTTGCCTGAGGACGCGCCGCTGGGCGCCGAGCCCGACACGAGCATCGTCGGCGACTATCTGGAGATCGAGGAACTCGCCCGGATGGCCCCGGTCAGCCACCCGGGCATGACGGTCACGGTGCTGCGTCCGGCGACGCTCGTGGGTCCCGCCATCGACACGGCGATGACCAGGCATTTCGAGGCTCCGCGGCTGCTTTCGGTGAAGGGCTGCGCGCAGCGCTGGCAGTTCTGTCATGTCGACGACCTGGTCTCCGCGCTCGAGCTGGCCGCCCTCGGCAAGGTGACCGGCGCCCTCGCCGTCGGCTCCGACGGATGGCTGGAGCAGGAGGATGCCGAGGAGATCACCGGCAAACGCCGGTTCGAGCTGCCGGCCGCGATCACGTTCGGGACCGCCGAGCGGCTGCACCGCATTGGGGTGACCCCGGCTCCGGCGGCCGACCTCCACTTCGCCGTCTATCCGTGGGTGGTCGACTGCGTGGCGCTGCGGTCGGCGGGATGGAAGGCCTCGTACGACAACGCGTCCGCGCTGGCCGCCCTGCTCGACGAGATCGCCGGGCGGCACGCGATCGTGGGGCGGCGGCTCGGCGGCAAGGAGGCCACGGTCGCCACCGCGGCCGGCGCCACGGTGGCGGTCATCGGCGCGGCCGCGGCGGTACGCAGGGTGCGCCGAAAGCGCCGGGTCTGATGCGCCGCGTCGCCGCTATGACGGTCTCGGCGGGTCTGACGACGCGGGCCAGGTGTCGGGTATGACGGTTCCAGGCGCATGCCGCCGGTCTAAGATGTCCTGGCCCGGAGGGATTTGATCATGGACGATGTGATTCGGCTGATCGGGATCAGGGACGCGCCGCTGTCGGTCGATGAGGTGCTGGCCGCGGTGCGCGATCACGGTACGGGCGGCACGGCGGTGTTCATCGGAACCGTGCGAGACGAAGACAACGCGCGGGCGGTGACCCGGCTGTCCTACAGCGCGCATCCCAGCGCCGAGCAGGAGCTGCGGCGGATCATGGAGAAGGTGGCCGGCGACTATCCCGTGCGCGCGCTGGCCGCCGTTCACCGGGTCGGCGATCTGGAGCTCGGCGATCTCGCGGTGGTGGTCGCGGCGGCGTGTCCGCACCGCGCCGAGGCGTTCGAGGCGTGCCGCCGGTTGATCGACGACCTCAAGGCCGAGGTGCCGATTTGGAAGCATCAGGTGTTCGCCGATGGCGACGCCGAATGGGTGGGTATGTGCTAAGCGCGGGCTGAGACCCCTCGGCTCGTCTTGTGAGCCCCCGCCGGACGCCGTGGCGCCGGGCGAGGATTCACAGGTTTCCGCAGTTAGATTCGCTTGATACGTAATTAATCCTCCTATGGGGCGAATAGCCCAATTTCCAGATTATCGTCCGTTTTCATGGGGCATGGATGGCATATGTCGTTCGTTACGTGGCTCGTCCTACCGGTGGCGATCACCATGGTCGTATCGCTGATCATGCTGTTCATGAGCCGCCGGCCACGTACGAACACGCATCAAGACATCGAGAGCTTCGCCAGGTTCCGGGGGGCGCTCGCCCGTCAGATGCCGGCGTCGCCGCCGGACGCCGCATCGGCCGAGCCGCTCGCGCCGAGTGAGCCGCTCGCGTCAGGCGAGCCGGTCGAGTCACCCAGGCCGGTCGAGTCGCCCAGGCCGGTCGAGTCGCCCGAGCCGGCGGAGGAGGCCGGCGCGATCACGGAAGATCGGCAACGTCGCGTCCGTACCAATGTCGCGGTATCCCCCGAGCGCTGATACCGCCCGTATCGCATAGGCTTCCCGGCATGTCCCGTCGTGCAGCGACCCTGACGGTCACAGGCATTTTGGTGCTCGTCTTCGCCGTGGTCGGGGCGCTCATGCCCGTGCCGTACGTGATGCTGACGCCCGGCCCCACGACGAACACCCTCGGCGACACCGCCAAGGGCAAACCGTTGATCGAGATCGTCGGGCGCCAGACCTATCCGGACAACGGGCATCTCAACTTCACGACCGTCGCCTACCGGGGCGGCCCGGGTAACCGCATCGACCTGCTCACCGCGCTGCGCGGCTGGCTCGACTCCAAGACCGCCGTCGTGCCCGAAGAGGCGATCTTCCCCGACAACGAGAGTGTCCAGAAGGTCGAGCAGGAGAACACCGCCCAGATGGAGAGCTCACAGGACGCCGCGATCGCCGCCGCGCTCACCGAGCTCAAGATCCCGATCACGACGACGATCAAGGTCGCGTCCCTGCAGCCGGGCATGCCCGCCCAAGCGGTGCTGCGCAAGGACGATGAGATCGTCGCCGTCGACGAGACCAAGGTCACCAGGATCGAGGACGTCAGCGCCCGGATCGGCCGGCACCGGCTGGGCGACACCGTGAAGATCACGATCAAGCGGGGCGGTAAGGAACAGACGGTCGACGTCCGTACGATCGCGGCTCCGGCCAATTCGGGCTCGAAGGCCGGCAAGCCCGTCATCGGAGTCGTGCTCGGCGAAGATCACTCGTTCCCGTTCACGGTGAAGATCAGCGTGGGCGACGTCGGCGGGCCGAGCGCGGGCCTGATGTTCTCGCTCGGCATCTACGACAAGCTGACTCCGGGGTCGCTCACCGGCGGCACGTTCGTCGCCGGCACCGGCACCATCACCGCCGACGGCGAGGTCGGCCCGATCGGCGGCATCCAGCAGAAGATGATCGCCGCCCGCGAGGCCGGCGCCAAGGTGTTCCTCACCCCCAAGGACAACTGCGCCGAGGCCACGGCCAACGTCCCGAAGGGCCTGCGGCTTGTCGAGGCCGACACCATGCACGACGCGATCACTTCGCTCCACGCCTTGCGCAACGGCAGGGGCACCGTCGCCGCCTGCTCCACCCGCTGACCTCGCCTGGATCTCCGCGACCACGAATCACCGTTCGGTTTCGGGCCCTGGATCGGCCTTTGGATCGGCCCCGGGGTCCGCCTCCGGCTCGCCGCTCGCGAGCGTCGCGGCGAGAGCGTCGGCCAGCGCCGGGACGAGATCGGGGCCGGACAGCACCGCGTCGTCGTCATCGTGCTTGCGCAGCCGCAGCGCGGAATGCCGGGAGCCGTCCCTGAGGACGCCGACCACGACCCGTACGTCCTCGCGCCGCGGATGGCCGGCCGCCCAGCCGTCGACGTCTCGATTTTCGTCCGGCAACTCCGCCTCCGCCTCGGGCGGCAACACGATCCGTTCCAGGACGAGCGCACAGCCGTCGACGCGTGCCGGCCAGGCGATCGTCCCGAGCAGATCCTCGATCGGCGCGGAGTCGGAGCCGGGCAGCGGCGGCTGCTCGAGAGCGGCGATCGAGTCGGCATCTGCCGGAATCCCGAGTTCGTCGGCCAGCGCCGGCTCCTGACGGCGCAGCGCGGTCGCCTCCACCAGCGCATACAGTCGCGGTGGCGAATCCCAACCGGCCTGGGCCGAATGCCGTTCGAGATCGAGGACGACGTCTTCTAGGCGGCTCACCCACTCATCTTTACGCAATCGGCACGTCTCGCCGTCGGGAACCTGCCGCATCCTCGGTAAGTTGCCTAAGAAGCGCCACGATGAACGGAGGCGGAGCCGTGTCGTTCCGTACCCCTGGCTTCGGTCGCCGGATGCGCACCGGGGGCCGAGCCCGATTGATGCTGCCCACGGTCGCCGGAGTCGTGGTCCTGTTCATCCTGTTCCTAGTGTTCTCCGGCATCTGGACCGAGCTGCTCTGGTACCGCTCGGTCGGCTACTCGTCGGTGTATTCGCGGCAGCTGTGGACCAAGCTGCTGCTGTTCTTCGGCGCAGGGCTGTTCATGGTGCTCGTGATCGGCGCGAATCTGATGATCGCCTACCGGCTGCGGCCGGCGTACCGCCCGTTGTCGGTCGAGCAACAGGGCCTGGAGCGCTACCGCACCGCCATCGATCCGCATCGGCGGATCGTCGCCGGCGCCGTCCTGATCTTTATCGGGCTCATCACGGGCTCGTCGATGTCGGGCCAGTGGCGCACCTGGATGGCGTTCATGAACCGGACGCCGTTCGGCACCGATGACCCGCAGTTCCACAAGGACATCTCGTTCTTCGTCTTCACCTATCCGTTCCTCCGGATGATCTTGGGCTACCTGTTCGCGACGGTGATCTTGTCCACCCTCGCGGCGGTGATCGTCCATTACCTGTACGGCGGGCTGCGGCTGCAGGGACCCGGCGACAAGGCGAGCCCGCACGCTCGCGCCCACCTGTCGGTGCTCGTCGGCGTCTTCGTGCTGTTGAAGGCCGTCGCCTACTGGTTCGACCGGTGGGGGCTCACGCATTCCGAACGCGGGGTGGTGACCGGACCGTCCTATACCGACGTCAACGCGGTGCTGCCGGCGAAGACGATCCTCGCGTTCATCGCGGTGATCTGCGCCGCGATGTTCTTCTTCAACCTGATACGGCGGGGGATGACCCTGCCCGGCGTGGGCTTCGGACTCATGGTGCTGTCGGCGATCCTGGTCGGCGGCGTCTATCCGCTGCTCATCCAGCAATTCCAGGTCAAGCCCAACGAGGCCGACAAGGAAGCGGCGTACATCCAGCGCAACATCAACGCCACCCGCGTCGCCTACGGCATCAACAACGCCGCCGTGACATCGGACTATTCGGCCAAGACCACCCCCGACCCCGGTCAGCTGGCGCAGGAGGCCTCCACCATTCCCGGTGTGCGGCTGCTCGACCCCGCGGTCGTGTCGACGACCTTCCAGCAGCTGCAGCAGAAGCGGAACTTCTACCAGTTCCCCGACACCCTCGACATCGACCGCTACCAGCTCGACGGCACGTCGCGCGACACGGTCGTGTCCGTACGCGAGATCGAGGGCGCGCCCGCGGGTCGCCAGAACTGGGTCAACGACCACCTCGTCTACACGCACGGCTTCGGCTTCGTCGCCGCCGAGGGCGGCAAGCTGGCCCCGAACGGCGAGCCCTCGTTCGTCGAGCAGGACATCCCGCCGACCGGCCAGCTCGGCAACTTCCAGCCGCGGATCTACTTCGGCGAGCGGTCCCCGCGCTACTCGGTCGTGGGCGCGCGCCCGGGCAGTCCCGGGCGTGAGCTCGACTACCCCGACGACAGCCAGCAGGGCCAGCGCAACAACACCTATGACGGCGGCGGCGGCGTCTCCATCGGCTCGTTCTTCAACCGGCTGATCTTCGCCACCCACTTCAAGGACCGCAACCTGCTGCTGTCCGGGGCCATCAACCCCAACTCCCGCATCCTGTACGGGCGGGAGCCGCGCGAGCGGGTACGAAAGGTCGCGCCCTGGCTGACGCTCGACGGCGATCCCTACCCGGCCGTGGTGGGCGGGCGCATCCTGTGGATCGTCGACGGCTACACCGCCTCCGACGGCTACCCGTACTCAGAACGGGTCAGCCTCGGCGAGGCCGCCAGCGACACCATCACCGAGACCCGGCAGGCCGTCGCCCGCCAGGCCAACGACCGGCTCAACTACATGCGCAACTCGATCAAGGCGACGGTCGACGCGTACACCGGCGCCGTGACCTTGTACGCGTGGGACGAAACCGATCCGATCGCCAAGACGTGGCAGAAGGCGTTCCCCGACGTCGTCCGGGCCAAGAGCCAGATCAGCCCCGACCTCATGCAGCACCTGCGCTATCCGCAGGACCTGTTCAAGGTGCAGCGGCGGATCCTGGCCCGCTACCACGTCACACAGGCGGGCGCCTTCTACACCGGTCAGGACTTCTGGCAGGTGCCGAGCGACCCCACCAACCCGGGCCGGACCCAGCCGCCGTACTACCTGACGCTGCGGATGCCGGGTGAGCAGACCCCGCAGTTCTCGCTCACCTCCACGTTCACCCCGCGCGAGCGGCCCAACCTGTCCGGCTTCGTCGCGGTCGACGCCAACCCGGGGCCCACCTACGGCCGGATCAGAGTGCTCGAGCTGCCGCGCAACACCGGCGTCTTCGGACCAGGGCAGGTGCAGAACACCTTCGAGTCCGACCAAAAGGTCAAGGAGGTGCTCAACAGCCTGCGGCTCGGCGGCACCAAGACGGTGCTGGGCAACCTGCTCACCCTGCCCTTCGGCGGCGGCTTCCTGTACGTCGAGCCGGTGTACGCCCAGGCGGCCGGCAGCTCCGAGCAGGAGCCGTACCCCATCTTGCGCCAGGTCCTCGTGCAGTACGGCAACAGCGTCGGCACCGGGCCCACCCTCCAGGACGCGCTGAACCAGGTCTTCAGGGGTGCTGCGGCGCCCCCACCGGCCAGCCCAGGCGCGCCGCCGGCCCAGCAGCCTTCGGGGCAGGTCTCCGCGAGCGTGCGCAAGGCCATCAGCGACGCCCAGGCCGCCTTCGCCGACGGCCAGGAGGCGCTGAGGAAGCAAGACTGGGCCGCCTACGGCGAGGCCCAAAAACGCCTCCAGACCGCCCTCGACGAACTCGCCAAGGCCCAGGCCGCGGCACGTCCGGCGGCGTCGCCGTCGCCAAGCCCGTCCAGCACCCCGTCGGGCTCCGCGAGCCCCGCAGCCTCGCCGGGCTCCTGAGTTCGGCGAACCGATTTGCCTCGAGGCGCGTGTACCCATAAAGTAAAGCCACGCGACGCGGGGTGGAGCAGTTCGGTAGCTCGCTGGGCTCATAACCCAGAGGTCGCAGGTTCAAATCCTGCCCCCGCTACTAGCCTGGGAGCCCTCTCGTTCGCTTAGCGAACGGGAGGGCTCTTCGCTGTGTTTGCCCGGGGGGGCGACCCCCCGGACCCCCCGGTGTGGCGCTTCGCGCCACGTGGGTGGGGGCTGGTGTGGTCGGAAGCACAAGCTTCCTGCGGTGCGGGTTCTTCGCTGTGCTTGCCGGGGGGGCGACCCCCCGGACCCCCCGGTGTGGCGCTTCGCGCCAGTCGATCACTACGACGTAGGAGTTCCGGCAATTCACGCAGGTTCGCGGTATGTGAGCAGGCGGCGGGCGGCGGCGGTGAGCTGTTCTGCGGCGCGGTCGATGTCGTCGTCGGTGGTCCAGCGGCCAAGGGTGAGCCGCAGGGCGGATCGGGCGCGGTCGATGTCGTCGCTCATGGCCTGCAAGACCGGCGAAGGTTCCGGCTGCCCGGCGTGGCAGGCCGATCCGGTGGCGGCGGCGATGCCGGGCGTGGCGGCGAGGACGTCGGAGCCGCGCAGGCCGGTGATGCCGATGTTGAGAGTGCCCGGCAGCCGCCGGTCCGCGTGGCCGTTGAGGTAGACCCGGCCAGGCAGGTGGTCCTCGAGGAGGCCGTGCAGCCGATCGCGCAGTCGCCGTAGCAGTTCTGGGCCGCCGGCGGCGAGCTCGGAGCCGGCAAGTTCGGCGGCGGCGCCGAGGCCGACGGCGAGGGCGATGGGTTCGGTGCCGGCGCGCAGTCCGCGTTCCTGCCCGCCGCCGGCGATGAGCGCTTCGATGCGGAGGCCGGTACGGATGTACAGCGCGCCGATGCCCTTGGGCGCGTACAGCTTGTGGCCGGCCACGCTCAGCAGATCGACGCCGAGCTCGACCGCGTCCAGCTGAATCTTTCCGGCGGCCTGGGCGGCGTCGGTGTGGAAGGGCACACCGTGCTCGCGGGCGATGCGGGCCAGTTCCTCGATGGGCTGCAGCACTCCGGTCTCGTTGTTGGCTGTCATGATCGAGATCAGCGCGGTACGAGGCGTGATCGCCTTGGCGAGATCCCCGGGATCGACCATGCCATCGGCGTCCACGGGCAGGTAGATGATCTGCGTGCCATGGCGGCGATGCAGGCTCCGGCAGGCCTCCAGCACGGCCGGGTGCTCGGTGGGCTGAGTGATCACCTCGGCCGCGCCGGGCCGATCACAGGCGAGCACCGTGCCATAGATGGCCAGCGCATCGGATTCGGAGCCGCCACCGGTGAAAACGATCTCTTCAGGGGACGCGCCGATCAGGTTGGCGACCTGTACTCGCGCCCGCGCCAAGGCGAGCCGGGGCCGGTCGGCGTAGCGGTGCGCGCTGGACGGGTTGCCGAAATGCGTGGTCAGGTACGGCAACATCGCCTCCACCACTCGCGGATCGGTCGGCGTGGTGGCGTTGTAGTCCAGATAGATCGGCCCATCGGCCAGCCCGGGCGGGGGGCGCACATCTATGGTCATGCGGCTTCTCCTTCATCTCCCGTTCGTCCCGTCCGTAATGGCAGCCCGGCGCGCCGCCACCGCGGCAGCCCGCCGTCCAGCACTCGCGCCGCGTGGCCGCACTGGTGCAGCAGCCGTACGGCATCGAAGGCGAATACGCAGTATCGGCCACGGCAGTAGGCGACGATGTCCGCACCGTCGGGCAGGGCGGCGATGAACTCCGGCAGCCGGGCGGTGAGTTGATCATGCGGCACATTAACGGCGCCGGGGATGTGGGCGGCGGCGTACTCGCGTACCGGACGCACATCCACCACGACCAGACCGGTCTCGTTCAGACGGCGAGCGAGTTCGCCCGCCTCCACTCGTTCCAGTGCGGCCACGTCACCCAGGTACCGTCGAGTCGCCCGCTCCGCGTCCGCCAGCCGGGCGGTGGCGAGGTCCTTCACCTGGTCCACCAACGCGGCGACCTGTTCGTCGGCCAGCCGATAGAACATCTTCACCCCGTCGCGGCGCGCGACCACCAGCCCGGTGGACAGCAGCACCTTTAACTGGGCGGAGGTGTTGCTCACCTTCATGGCGGCGGCGCCGGCGAGTCCCTCAACGGTGCGCTCGCCCTGGGCCAGCAGATCGAGCAACTCCAACCGGCCCGGGTTGGCGAGCGCCTTTCCGATACGTGCGAACTGCTCGTAGACCGCGGCCTTGTCGCTACCACTGTCCCTGGTCATTCTCATTTTCCAATGCTTTTTAGAACATAGTAGGACTCTTGCGCCTGACGCGCCGCCGTAACCCCGTCTGCCGGCTTCGGCCGGGAGGGCGATCACCATGTCGGCTGACTTCAGTTTTTGACACGCGAGTCACGTTGTTTTTCTATGACCGTAAATAGCGCAGCAGGTCAATGCATGCGAAGTGGGACGCCTTCCATCCAGAAGCACCGGCTGCTAGTGTTCCTAATGTCTATTTATCTATGGATAAGTGGGTCAGATGAAGACATCGATCAACGCCGACGTGCGACTGACCTCTCTGTCGCCGGGCGCGGGCTGCGCGTGCAAGCTTCCGTTGGCCTCGTTGGAAGAGCTGTTCGCCAGCCTTGGCCCACTCACGCAGCCGCTGGGCAACGATCTGCTGGTGGGGCTGGCCGACGGCGACGATGCGGCCGTCTACCGCCTCGATGACGAGCGCGCGCTGATCCTCACCACCGACTTCTTCACCCCGATCGTGGATTCGCCGTTCGACTGGGGCAGGGTCAGTGCGACCAACGCACTGTCCGACGTGTACGCGATGGGCGGACAGCCGCTGCTCGCGTTGAATCTGGCCGCATGGCCGAACGCGGACCTGCCCATCGAGATGCTCGGAGAGGTCATGCGCGGCGCCGCCAAGGCGGCGAAGGAGGCGGGCTGCGCCGTCGTGGGCGGCCATACCATCGACGACCCCGTGCCGAAGTACGGCATGGCCGTGGTCGGCCTCGCGCACCCGGACCGGTTGTTGTCCATCGACCAGGCGACCACAGGCGACGAACTGGTTCTCACCAAGCCGATCGGCACCGGAGTGATCGCCACCGCGATCAAACGCGGCAACCCCCGGCCGGAGGCGGTGCGGGCATCGATCGAGGCGATGACGACGCTCAACGCGGCGGCGAGCCAGGCGGCCCTCGACGCGGGCGTGCGCGCCGTCACCGATGTGACCGGCTTCGGGCTGCTCGGGCACCTCCACCGCATGGCGCGGGCCAGCGGCGTCGCCGCCGAGGTGTTCGCCGATCGAGTGCCGCTCTTGCCCGACGCCCGCGAACTCGTGGCCGAAGGCTACGTGTCCGGCGGCACCCGGGCCAACATCACTCACCTGCGCGACATGGTGCTGGTCGAGCCTGGCGTGGACGAGGAACTGTCCGTGCTGCTGCATGACGCCCAGACATCCGGTGGTCTGTTGATGTGCGCGCCGACCCCCACCGATCGGCTGCTCGACGATCTGCGCGACCGCGGGGTGGCCGCGACCGTCATCGGCCGGATCGTCGACGGCGGCCACGGGCGCGTCACCGTACGCTGAGCGGCGCGCCGACGAGGCCCATCGAACGAGTGACATCCCACGCGCCCAGGTAGCGGCCGCGGGCGGCGTCAGGTCAGACGCCGCCCGCGTTGCTCTCTCGTCGTTGACGAGGATGTCGGTCTGCTGGAAGGCGATCGCCGCGACCGCGCCATAGCCCGTGACCGGGCCATGGCCCGCGACGTGGGCCATGGCCCGCGATGGGATCGCCGTGCCTCCATAGATCAATCGGCGGCGCGTCCCGGCCACGGCTGGACGGCCAGGGTGCCCTGCCCGGGGAAGTGCCGCTGGAAGAGCATCTCGGTGGTGAACGGCAAGAACGGGTGCCATAGCGCGAGCAGATCTCGGTACGCGGCCACCAGAAGCGGTTCGTCGGCCAAGGTGACCTCGCGCAGCGTTCGCAACGCCGACTCGATCCGCATGTCGCGGATGTCGCCTTCGACATCGGCCGCCAGCTTCGCCACCGTCGTCGCCGTCGCCGCGGGGGGCGGTCCGCCGGCATCCGCGCCGAGCCGGGTTCCGGCCTGGGTCAGCGCGGCGACGATCTCCCGTCGTCCGGCCTGACGCTGCTCCACCAGATCCATGTCGACGCCCAGCTGCGGCCGGTCCAGGTCGAACACGTCGAGCAGGGCGTAGCGCAGGCCCTCCGCGCCGACACGCTCCACGGCCTCGTCGAACGTGACGACGTTGCCCAGCGACTTGCTCATCTTGCGGCCTTCGGGATCGGAGACCAGCCCGTGGAGCCACGCCGTACGGAACGGGACGTGCCCGCGGGTGAACTTGCCGATCATCGCGGCGAACGGGACCCAGAAGTAGACCAGGTCCGAGCCGGTAAAGGCGACGGTGTTGTGGTGGATCTTCTCCAGCAGCCGCTTGTCGGCGGTCACCGACTCCATCGCCACGACGGCGTAGAGCGCGCAGCTGAAGGCCATGTCCAGCACATCGGTGTCGGCGTGCATGGGATGACCGCAACCGGTGCAGGCGGGCGGCGCGGCGTCCGGGTCCAGCGCCTCGAGTGTGACCTGCGCGGTGCCGCAGTCGTCGCAGACCCACGCCGGGATCGCGTTGCCCCAGGCCAGCTGACGGGAGATGCACCAGTCCTTCGAGCCCGAGATGCCCTGCTCGAAGGAGACGCAGCAGGTCTCCCACCAGTCCTCGCGTTCCACCGAGTTCTGTTCCAGCTGGTCCAGCCAGGAGGAGTAGCGCTCCTCGTAGACGCTCGGACGCAGCTCCAGCTCCCCGTCGGCGAGCGCGGCGTGACCGTAGGGGATGAACGGCTGGCGGCGCAGGAACCACTGCCGGCTGAGGCTCGGCTGCACCTCGGTGCCGCACCGCGAGCAGGTCGTGAGCTGGATCTGCCGGGGCTCCTGCTTCCCGAGATTGCCGCGGGTGCGCAGTTGGTTCAGCGCTTCGGCCCGGGCCTCCTCCACGTCGAGCAGGCGCCCGTCCTCCCAGCGAACGCGGCCGTCGGCCGTATACACCGGGATGACCGGCAGGCCCTCCGTGCGTCCCAGCTCGTAGTCGACCTGACACATGGCCGGCGTGTGGCGCGCCGCCCCCGGCCCGAACTGGCGATCGACGTGCTGTCCGGTAACGACCGGGATCGGCTCCCCCGTGAGCGGGTGGTCGACGTGCTTGCCGACCAGGTCGGCGAACCGCTCATCGTCGGGGTGCACCACGATGGCCGGATCGCCCAGCAGCGTCTCCACGTTGCGGTGCCGCGCCTCCAGCCAGCGCCCGGGCTGACCGCTGACCGGGAATTTGATCATGTAGTGCGGGACGCTGACTACCTCCGTGCTGATGTCAAGCTCCGAGAGCGCGCTCCCGCAGCCCGGACACCAGTTGACGATCGCCTCGGAGCGGTAGAGCATGTCCCGTTCGTACAAGTACTTGAAGATCGACCCTATGGACGCCGAACGGGTCTCGTCGCCCATGAAGCGGACCTCGGCGTAGTCCATCAGCGCGCCGAAGCGTCGCATCTGGTCAAGGATGGCGACGCAGTTCTCATCGTTCTCGCGCCGGATGTGGCCGACGAACTCTTCCCGGGACATGGCCCGATGGTCCAGGCCCCTGGCCGCCAGGGTCTTTTCCACCGCGTACTGCGTCGCACTGCCGCCGTGGTCGATCAGCGCCGGCCAGAGCACCTTCTTCCCGGCCATGCGCCGCTGACGGGCGTAGACGTCCTGGAGCGCGAGGTTGAGCGCGTGCCCCACGTGCAGTCTTCCGTTGGGGGAGGGGGGCGGTGGGATCAGCCCCTCGACCTCGTCAGCGGATTCGACGGCGGGCGCTCGGAACAGCCCGGCCTCGTCCCATCTCGAGAGGATCGCCTGCTCGTCGCTCGCGGTGGTGACGACGGCATCACTCGCGGTCATGGTTTCCACTCCTCTTGAACGAGAACCGCTGAACGAGACGTGTCCAGCGTTCGGGCGGCCGCCTGCTTCATGTCGGCAATGAGTTCGTCGGCCGTCTCCATTCCTACTGAGAGACGAACCAGCGAATCGGTGATGCCGAGAGATTCCCGTTCGGCGGCGCTGACGCGATAGAACGTAAAAACACTCAACTGCTCTATCAACGAGCGGGTCGAGCCGAACCCCGACGTCATATACGGGATCTCCAGCGCGTCGACGAAGGCGGCCGTGGCCGCCTCGTCGGCCTCGAGTTCGAAGGCGAGCACGCCCGCGTGGCCGTGCAGGAACCGGGAGACGAGTTCGGCGTGCGGGTGGCTCGGCAGGCTTGTGTGGAAGACCTGGCGAACCCACGGCTGGGACTCCAGAAACCGCGCGATCTCGCTGGCCGTCTCGCCGTAATGCCGCATCCGTATGCGCAGCGTGTCAAGGCTGCGGTTGAGCAGGAACGCGGCGCCGGGATCTGGGATCACCCCGGTGATGTCGCGGAACCGCCGCAGCCGGTCGATGACCTCCGATGAACCGGCGACGGCCCCGGCCATCACATCGCCATGGCCGCCGATGTACTTGGTGCAACTGTGGATGACCATGTCGGCGCCGAACCGGTGCGGATCGGAGAAAAGCGGGGAGGCGAACGTGCTGTCCACCGCGAGCAACCTGTCCGGTCCTAAAATCTGGCGCGCGCTCTCGACGTCCACCATGTACAGATGCGGGTTGGACGGGACCTCCAGGAGGCAAAGGCGAAACGAGTCCTCAGCGGCGAGCTTTTTCAAGAGCCGGTCGAACTCGTCCGGGTCGCGCTGGTCGAGGGCGACGGCGGTGAGGCCATGCGGTTCGGCCACCTCGTTGATGACCGCGTGCAGTTGCCGGTAGCTGTGCCGGCAGTACGCCACGGTGTCGCCGGCGCGGGCGAAGGTCAGCAGCACGGCGGTCAGCGCCGCCATGCCGGACGGGAACAGGACGGCGTCGTCGTATTCCTCCAGGTCGGCGATGCGCTGCTCCACCCGTCGCCAGGACGGATTGTGGTAGCGCCCGTACCGCCCCAGTGTCGCGTCACCCGCCAGCCAGCCGCGGAAGTTCGCGGTGTCCGTGTATGAGTACTCGACGTTATGCCAAACGGGTTCGACCACCCCGTTCGTGATGCCTCCGTGGCGTCCCGAATTCACCATCGAGACCCACCGGACGTCGGTTCGTCGTCATCGGAGATGGAAGTGAGGAAATCGGCGATGAAGATCATCACACGCCTTCGGGCGGGTTGCCAATATATTCCAGTCTTCCATTGAAGAGTATCAGAGCGCCCCTGGCGACTCTAGACTGACCGGCGATCCGACTGCGTGTCAGTCGAAGAGATCGAGGTCCATCGCGATGCCCGCGGTAGCGCCCTCCGCCACCGCCATCGCGATCTGGGCGTTGGTGATCGGCCGGCTCGGGCGGCGCGCGGCGTCGCCGGCGGCGTAGATGCCCGGTCGGGACGTCCGCTGCCGCTCATCCACCTCAACGCAGCCGTCAGTCAAGATGGCGCAGCCGAGTTCGCTCGCCAGCTCGGCGTGCTGCGACTTGGCCGTGTCGAGAAAGACGGCCCGCCGGGGCAGCGGCTCACCTTGTACGAACGCGATCCGGCTCAGCCGTCCGTCGTTTCCTTCCAGGCGGGCGACCTTTTCTGTGCGCATCTGAACCCCGTACCGGCCAACGCGTTCCAGCGTCGCCGGCGCCAGTTCGAATGGTCCGTTCGTGCACAGGACGACGTCCTTGCTGAGCTGCGTGAGCTGAGTGGCGAGCTTGGCGTCGGCCTCCCAGTCGCCGAGGTCGCCCGTCAGGACGGCGAGCGGCTGGTCACGCCACTCCCAGCCGTCGCAGTAACGGCACGGGAGAACGGTCTGCCCCCACAACTCCGGGAGCCCGTCGATGCCGGGCAGGTGGTCCTTGCGCCCGCCGGCCAGGAGGAGCCTGCGGGCCTCGGTGGTCGTCCCGTTCGCGTCCGTGGCGACGAACCGGTCGCCCGCCTGACGCACGGCCTCGACCCTCGTGGCGCGTAGTTCGACGGTGTCGTACTGCGACATTTGCTCGCGCGCGATTCGGCGCAGCTCGCCGGGGTCGAGCCCGTCGCGAGAGAGGAACCCGTGCAGGCCGTGGGACACTCCGTTCCGCGGCTTTCCTTCGTCGTAGATCAAGACGCTGCGCCGACAGCGCCCTAAGGTCAGGGCCGCGCTGAGACCCGCGGGGCCGGCGCCGACGATCAATACATCGACCAGCGGAAGAGTCATGACGGCTCATCCTAGGTATTAGCGGGGTTCTTTGCTAGAAGTCGGGCGGGCCGTTGCCATGCGTGCTGACCGAGTCGAGGTCGGCCAGCCGCCGCGGCAGTTCGAGGAGGGAGTTCAACTGGATCGCGGCGCACGCCGCCTCGGGCCGGTCGGCCTGCAGCACACCCCAGGGTCCGCGCCGAAGGTGGACGGCGACCATGCCTGCCGCCCGCGCGGGAGCCAGGTCGTTGTCGACGCGGTCGCCGACGAACGCGATGGCGGACGCGGGCATGCCGGTCAGCTCGACGATTCGTCTGAAGAAGGCGGGATCCGGCTTGCGCACGTCGCGCAACTCGCTGATCGGCAGCCAATCGACGGGCGCACGCATGCGGCGCAAAATCGTGGCCGATCGGCGTGGTTCGTTCGACCCGACGCCGATGCGATAGCCCTGCCCGCGCAGCCCCCGCAGGCAGGGGAGCACGTCGGGGTACAGGGCGTCCACCCTGAACTCTCGTTCCGCCTCGCGCAGCTTGCGCAGCGCCTCCGCCCGGTCGAGTTCGGGGGACACCACCGCAACGGCCTCGCTCGGGTCGCCGCCGCGCGCCAGCACGGCGCCCATGGTCGCGAAGAGAGTGAGCCGCGGTATCCCCAGGCGATCGGCCCAACCGCCCCACAGTTCGGTCTCGTCGACGAGCGTCCCGCCGACGTCGAAGAATACGGCGGAAACTCGCATCATAACCGCCAGTAAATGGCCGGTAAGTCCATTCGGCCAAGACTAGCCAGCGGATCGGCCTTTGGTAAGACTCGGCGCGCCTAGGAGCGCGCCGCGGGCCACGCGGCGCTGTCCTCGGTCGGCAGGTCGGCCAGCCGCCATTCCAACATCCCGTCTTCCAACCGGCGGGCGAGTCGCCCGTTGGCGGTGAGGAATCGTACGGCGTCGTAGGCGAACGCGCAGTAGGCGCCGCGGCAGTACACGACGATCTCCTGGTCGGACGGCAATTCGGCGAGCCGACCGGGCAACTCGTCGAGCGGGATCGACACGGCCCCGGGGAGGTGCCCGGCCGCATACTCCTCCGATGGGCGTACGTCTACCACGACCACCTGCCCGGCGTGGACGCGGCGCAGCAACTCCTCGCGCGTGACCATGTCGGTATCCGGGCCGAGGTAGGCGACGCGAGCGGCCTCGACATCGGCGAGGTTGGCGTTGGCCACCGCCCGTACCAGTGCGTACAGGGCGGCGACATCGCGCCCGGCGAGCCGGTAGTACACGTTGGTGCCCTCGCGCCGAGTCTCGACCAGATTCGCGCGGCGCAGCGTCTGCAGGTGGGCCGACGCCGTCGCCACGGGCAGCCCGGCGGCCCTGGCGAGCGCCTCCACGCTCCGCTCACCCTGGGCCAGCAGGTCCAGCAACTCCAGGCGTTTGCCGCTGCCGAGCGCTTTACCGACCCGCGCAAACTGCTCGAACAGCGTCGCCTTCGCGTCCTGATCGCCCATATTCCTCCATTGAACCACGCGGCAGAAAGGACGCGGTCTCCGTCGGATTGCATGGCGCTTGGCCACTTCGCCCGCCGCGATCTGGTCGCTCGGCGCCACGGTTCCCGTACGTGGTTCGGCCCGCCACCTGCGCGCCGGGGTGGCCGTGCCTACCGCGCCGGGTGCCCGAGAGGAGCGTGTGACCAGTACGAACGGTTGCAACAATCCGAAAACCTTGTGACCATATGATCCAAGGTTCTTTGGAGAAAACTATGAACGAGCACGCTCAACATAAGGCCCATCTGTTCGAGCAGATGGCACGGGTCGCCAAGGCGATGGGCAACGGCAAGCGACTGGAGTTGCTCGACCTGCTGGCCCAGAGCGAGCGCACCGTGCACGGGCTGGCTGAGGCGGCGGGCCTGGGCATCACCACCGCATCGGCGCAGCTGCAAAGTCTCAAGCATGGCGGCCTGGTGGCCACCCGTCGCGACGGCACCCGGGTGTACTACCGGCTGGCCGGAGACGACGTCGCGGACCTGTACGCGCGGATGCGGGCGGTCGCCGGCGCACACCTGGCCGATGTGGCCGTGGCGGCCGAGGCCTTTCTCGGTGTGGATACCGAGCAGGTGACCAGAGATGAGCTGCTGCGCTCCGCCAAAGAGGGCAACGTAACGGTCTTGGATGTACGGCCGCGGGAGGAGTACGACGCCGGGCACATTCCGGACGCGGTGTCCATCCCCCTGGATCAACTGGCCGATCGGCTGGCCGAACTGCCGGACGATGTCGAGGTGGTCGCCTACTGCCGTGGTGCGTACTGCGTGCTGGCGCCGCTGGCGGTTCGCCTGCTCACCGGCGCGGGGCGGCGCGCCCGTCGGCTGGATATCGGCATGCTGGAGTGGCGGCTGGCCGGCCTGCCCGTACAGGAGCGGGCCGCCTGAGCGCGGTGCCGCGACGTGTGCCGCGGCACTCATGGCGCGATCGGCAAATGGGCCGTCTAGCAGGGCGGGAGGCGGGTCGGCCGGCGGTTTGAGCGTTAGACGGCGCGCCACGGTTGCCGGGGGTCGGTGGCGCGCGCGGCGGCGTTCACCCGGAGGGCGAACGTGGGTCCACCGGTAGGCGTGTCGACGCGGCCGAGGTAGGTGTGCCCGGTGAGGTGGCACCAGGCGGGCAGGTCGATGGGCGCGGCGGGGTCGGCGGCGATGAGGTGGACGACGGCGCCATCCGGCAGGGACTCGACATGGCGGCGCAGCTCCAGAAGCAAAGTGACGCACGAGCGGTGCCCGCCGTCGACGACCAGATCCGGCACCCGCCGGCGTGGCCGGGTCACCGCCCGTCGCCGGCGAGTGGACGGTTGGTGGCGCTCGGGGTCCGAGTGTTGTCCTTCATGCTCACTCGCAGATCAGCCGCCCTTTTGTCTCTTGGCATTGACGGTACGTGAGGCATGCTTGTAAAAAGCGGTCTTGCGTGTCGCGTGATCGCTCATATACTCCTCCTAGGAATCTTATTATCCAGGGAAACATAGATCTGAGGATCTCGAAGTCCAGAGATCGCTGTAGCCGCTGATGTTAAGGGCGGCCAGGGGTCATCGGCGAACGCGGCCTTCAGCACAAGGGGTGAGGGCTGATCCGGCGAGGTCGCTTCAAAGGGACGTGGGCCGGTATGAGTCCGGGCCCGGCGTCCAGCCCGGGGACGCGGCACACGATGCGGTGTGAGACGCGGATGTCGTCGGCCCGCCGGATATGTAAGACGATCCTTAACCGCCTTCGAGCCAGAGTCGACCGGCAGTGTTGCCGTGACAGGTCGGCTCAACGGACGAGTGCGCCGCTCATTCAGGCGCCCATGCCAATCCAGGAAACGAGGAGGCGACTGACGGATGAGGGCGAGCCGCGCGGCTACAGCGAAGGCTCTGACAGCGGTGATCACAGGGGCGGTGGTTCTGTTAGCCGTGGCCGGCTGCGGTGGCGCCGCGAGCGGATCGGGCGGTGTGCCCGGCACGTTGCGGGTGGGACTGATCCCGAACATCTCACCGGAGACGCAGAAGGCACAGTACGAGCCGTTCCGCGAATACCTGGCCCGAAAGCTGGGCGTGAAGGTGGAGTTGTTCGTGGCCACCGACTACTCCGGAGTCGTGGAAGCGTTGGCGGCCGAGCGGGTCGACGTCGCCTATTTAGGCGGATTGACCTACGTACAGGCCGCGGAGCTGACCTCGATCACGCCGCTGGTGACCGAGGTGGACACCGAAACCGGCACTCCCAGATACTCCTCGGCGATCGTGGTGCGCAAGGACGCCCCGTACCGGACGGTCAAAGACGTGGTGGCCGCGGGTGGCCGGTTCGCGTTCGGGGACGTCAGCTCCACATCCGGCAGCCTGTACCCGCGGATCATGCTGGTGGACGCCGGCGCCCAGTGCGACAAGAGCGACCTGGCAAAATGCCCCCCGCTACGCAGCGTGGTGTTCACCGGCGGCCATGACGCCGCCGCCACCGCGGTGCTGAACGGCAACGTGGACGCCGCCGGCCTGGAGCTGCGGATCTTGCACCGGCTGGAACGGCAGGGCACGGTGCCGGCAGGCGCGTTGCGCGTGATCGAAGCCCGGGATGTCATGGGCTATCCGTGGGTGGCCCGGGACGGGCTGTCCGACCAGGCACGCCGCACCATCATCGACGCGTTCACCGGCGTCACCGACCCGAAACTGCTGGCGCTGATGCGCGCGAAGAAATACGTGAAAGTCACCGCGAGCGACTACGCCACGATCCGGCAGCGGGCCGCCGCGCTGGGCCTGCTGACCACCGCGGGGTGAACACATGGACATACGACTGGCCGGGGTGACCGTCGACTTCGCCGCGCACGGGGTGCGCGCGCTCGACGACGTCGAACTATCGATCGCCGAGGGCGAGCAGGTGGCCCTGCTCGGCCCATCGGGCGCGGGTAAGAGCACCCTGCTGCGGATCATCCTCGGTGCGATCCAGCCGGTGGCCGGCGAGGTTCGCGTGAGCGGTCTCGACCCGTTCGGCGGGTCCCGGGACGTGACCCGCATCCGCCGGGCCACCGGAATGGTCCGCCAGCGCGACGACCTCGTTCGCGGCCTGACCGCGAGAACCAACATCCTGATCGGGCACACACATGGCTGGCGACCCGGCGATTGGTGGCACGTGCTGCGCGGCCGGGTCCCTCACCGCCATCTGCAACGACTGCACACCTTGGCAGTGCGCCACGACATCGCCCAGCTGCTGAGCACCCGGATCGAGAACCTGTCCGGCGGGCAACGCCAGCGGGTGGCCCTGGTCCGGGCGCTGTTGGGCAAGCCGCGGCTGCTGCTCGCCGACGAGGCCACCAGCGGTCTGGACCCGGCCCGGGCCGCCGAGGCCCTGGCCCACCTGCGCGACGCGGACGCGGCAACGCTGATCGTCACCACCCACGACCTGACGGTGGCGCGGCAGTTCCCCCGGGTGGTCGCCGTGCGGGACGGACGAATCGTGTTCGACGGTCCCGAGCTCCCGGAAGAGGCAGTGGCCGACATCTACGGCGGACGGCCGGCGAAGGTCAACTCATGAGTAGCAGCACCGCGAGCGAAACCTCCCGTATCACCGCCGACCGCGACCCGCGGCCGACGCCGCCCCCGGTACGCCACGTCCCCAAGCGGTCGCTGCGTTACATGCTTTTGGCCGGCTGCGTCGCCGCCGTGGTCTGGTCGGTGTGGGGCACCCACATCGGGCTCGCCTCGCTGATCGAGGGCCGCGAGGGGGCGGCCCGGCTGATCTCCGGTCTGTTCCCACCCGACCTCGGCGGCAGCCTGCTCAGCCGCGTGGGCACCGCCGTCGCGCAGACCGTCCAGATCTCCATCGCCTCCCTCGTGCTGGGCGCGATCATGGGGCTGCCGCTCGCGGTGCTGATGGCCGCCAACGTAAACGCCCCCGGCTGGCTCTCCGGCACCGCTCGCTCCATCGCCACCGGGTTGCGCGGTGTGCCGGAACTGCTGTGGGGCCTGTTGTTCGTGGCCACCGTCGGACTCGGCCCCGCGGCCGGGGTGTACGCCATCAGCCTGCACGCCGCCGGATTGCTGGCCAAGCTGTGCTCCGAACAACTGGAGGCCGTCGACCCCGCCCCGGTGGAGGCGATGCGGCTGACCGGCGCAGGTCGTACCGCCACCGCCCTGCTGGCGATCTTCCCGCAGGCGCGGGCGAACATCGCCTCCCAGCTGCTCTACCAGTGGGAGTGCAACATCCGCAGCTCTGTGGTGATCGGCTTCGTCGGCGCGGGCGGCATCGGCCAGGCACTCGGAATCGCGATGAAACTGTTCCGCTACCAGGAGATGGCCACCCTCTTGATAGCCGTGCTGGTCCTGGTCATCGCGGTGGACCGGATCTCGCGCGCGTTCCGCGGCCGGCTCGGCGCCGCCTCGCACATGACGAACCGCACCCTGATCCGACAGCTCATCTCATGGAGTAGGCGATGAAGCTCCTTTTCGTCATGCACGATCCGCCATACGGCACGGAGCGCACCTATAACGGCATGCGCTGGGCGATCCAGATGCTCGACGCCGATGGCGACAACGAGGTTAAGGTCTACATGTTCGGCGACGCGGTGATCGTCCCCGCCGCCGGGCAAAAGGTGCCCGATGGCTACTACAACCTGGCCAAGATGACCACGTCGTTCATCAACAAGGGCGGCGAACTCGGCAACTGCGGCTCTTGCATGATCGCCCGCGGTCTGACCGACGACCGTCTCGTCCTCGGCGCGCGCCGCTCGTCCATGGCCGAACTCGCCGAATGGACGGTCTGGGCGGACAAGGTCATCAACGTCTAACGAAGGAACCGCCGTGGCCAATACCGTTGTCGTGCTCCTCGTCCGCCGTAACCGCTTACGGCGATCGGAGGCGTTCCGCGGCGAGAAGCAAAGGCATGCAAGCCACCGGCTCGAGCGCGAGCAAATAACTGAATAGGAGATCCGTTGACCCGCTTGGCAATGTTGATCGATCTGAATACCTGCATCGGCTGCCACGCGTGCTCGGTCGCGTGCAAGGCGGAATTCGATGTCCCGCTCGGGGCATTCCGGGACACGGTCAAGTACGTCGAGGCCGGTTCGTTCCCCGCGGTCACCCGCCACTTCATCCCCGTCCTGTGCAATCAGTGCGAAGACGCTCCCTGCCTCAACGCCTGCCCGACGGGCGCCGTCGTCCGTATGGACGGCGGCGAAGTCATGATCGACGAAGGCGATTGCAACCTCAACAAATTTTGTATGGCCGCCTGCCCCTACGGTGCCATTTATATCGATGACGACAAGGGCGCGGCACAGAAATGCACCTTCTGCCACCACAGGACGGCAGAAGGCCGGCAGCCGGCATGCGTGGACGCGTGTCCGACGAACTGCCGCATCTTTGGAGACCTCGACGACCCGCAGACCGAGATAGCCCAGAAGGCCGCGGCTCACGAGACCCGCGTATGGAAGGAAGACCAGGAGACCGGGCCACGCGTCCTGTACATCGATCCGCGGAACGCGCTCAGCCACATCGCGGACGACGGCGTCCAGGTCGACGCCTCCGCCGAACTGCCCGGCGCGGGCGCATGAGCCCCACAGCCGCGGCGCACGCGCCGCTTCCCGAACCCGCCTGGGGCACCCTTCTCGCGGTCTACTTCGTCCTCATCGGCCTGCCGAGCGGAATCACTCTCGTGTCGTGGTGGTTACGCGACCGGCAGGGCGTCACGGCGGCGATTCTCGTCGAGCGTCAGGGCTCCTGGATCGCGATGGCCGCCCTGATCGGCGCAAGTATCCTCCTGGTCGCCGACCTTGGACGCCCAGAGCGCTTCTTTTTGATGCTGACCCGCTTCGACAACCTTGGTTCCCCCATTGCCGTAGGCGCCAAGCTGATAGCGCTGAAGACCTTTCTGCTCGCGATCGTTCTCTACGCGATGGAACGCAGACGCAGGACGGCGGGATCGGCAGAGGTCCCCGCCGGCACCGGCGTCACCGGCGTCACCTATGTGCTGCCGTGGCTGCTCGTCGCCGCGAGTTTCGGCCTCGCCATCTACCCCGCATCCGTACTGTCTCGCTCGTGGGCATCGCCGCTCGCCGGCAGCAGCGGCGCCGCCCTGATCTTCCTGCTCACGGCGCTGCTCATGGGACTCGCGGCGGCCATCTTGATCGCTGTGGCGGCCGGTGGCGCGGACCCTGACGGGACGGGCCGGATGTTGCGGCTCGGCCGCCGGGCCCTTCTCGGCGTTCTCGGCCTGTTCGGCCTGACCCTGGCATTCGAGGGGCTGTCGCTGGGCGGTAGTCCGCCAGACAGGCACCTCCTCGATGAGGTCCTGGCCGAAGGATCGGGCGCCACGTTCTGGGGCCTGGTGGTCCTCATCGGAATCGTGGTTCCCGCGGTGGGTCTCGCCTTCGCGCACAGACGTCGTGCTGCCTTCGTGGTGAGCGCGGCCGGAGTGCTGATCGGCGCCGCGGCCACGCGGTACCTGATCTTCGCGGTCGGCAGATGAGGCGGATGAGGTGGATGAGGTACGGACGGAATCGGGAAGGGAGGACGAGATGACCGGTGACCCCCAGGACCCGCCGGACAGCCCGTGGACGTTGAGCCGGCGCGATGTGCTCCGCATCGCCGCCGTCGCCGGGGCGGCCACCGCGGGACTGGCCGGGATCGAGATCGTGGACCGGACCGTCGTGCATCCGGGCCACCAGTTCACCCCGGGCAAGACCGTCGGCGCCGTCACGAGAATCCCTTCGATGTGCCAGATGTGCACGACGGCCTGCGGCATCATCGCGAACGTTCGCGATGGTCGACTGCTCACCATCGAGGGCAACCCCGCCGACCCCAACAGCCAGGGCGCCGTCTGTGCGAAGGGGGTCGCCGGACCTTCCATCCTGTACGACCCGCATCGTCTGCTGCATCCACTGAGGCGAGTCGGGCGGCGCGGTGAAGGGCGTTGGCGGCGCATCTCGTGGGACGAGGCGTACGGCGAGATCGCTGACCGGCTGCGTTCGATCAGGGAGAGCGGGCGGCCGGAGGAGTTCGCCTTTCAGCAGGGACGCAACCGTTCCACCGACATCGTCAGCAGATTCCTCAACGCGTTCGGCACACCGTCGGTCTTCAATCACCGGGCCCTGTGTTCCTTGAATCGCCGGGCCGCGATCCTTGCCACCATCGGTGACTCCGATTGGGATCTGGGTGATTTTGAAAAGAGCCGCTATATCCTCAATTTCGGGTGCAACTGGGCTGAAGCCCATCAAGGCCATATTCCGGTGGCCATCCGCATGATGCGCGCCCGGGAGCGCAACGGCGCCAAGATCGTCACTTTTGATGCGCGGCTGTCGAACACGGCCGCGGTCTCCGACGAATGGTTCCCCGTCAAACCCGGCACCGATGGGCTGATCGCGCTTGCCATGGCGAACGTGATCTGCGCCGAGCGGCTGTGGGACAAGGAATGGTTCGACACGTGGAGCAACTACCCGGCCGATGAATTCGCTGCGCATGTACGGCGGTACACCCCCGAATGGGCGGCGTCGGAGAGCGGAGTGCCCGCCGACGACATCCGCCGGCTGGCTCGCGAGTTCGCGGCCGCGTCCCCGCGATGCACCACTATCTGCAACCGCGGATCGCATGCTCACCGGAACGGGTTCTACAACGACCGTGCCATCACGGTCCTCAACGCCCTGGTGGGCAACATGGGCCAGGAAGGCGGCTGGTGCTGGCACCCCGCCAGTGCCTGGGACACCGGCCAACTCCCGGAACCCCGGCCCGTCCCGCCCAAGCCGACGGCGCGCAGCGTCATCGCCGACGCCAAGCCCTGGCCGCTGGCGAACGCATGGCAGGACAAGAAGATGCGTGTCGGCGGAATCGTCTATCAGTGGATCAAGGAACGGCGCCAGCGGGTGTCCGCGCTGATGACCTATAACTGCGACCAGGCGTGGGCGTGGCCGGAGGCCGGCAACGTACGAGAGGTGCTCGCCGACGAAGAGCTGGTGCCCTTCCACTTCTGCCTTGACGTCGCCTACACCGAGACCGCCCATCTCGCCGACATCGTGCTTCCGTGGACCACATATCTGGAACGGTGGGACATCGACTCCCGGCCACCGCAGGGACTGGTCGACTATGTCGGCCTACGGCAGCCCGTCGTCAAGCCGCTGGGTGAGTCCAAGGATCTCCGCGAGATCTTCCCCGAGCTGGCTCGCCGGATCGGCGGGGGGATGGAGCGCTACTTCCCCTGGCGGACCACGGAGGAGTATCTCGAGGAATACTTCCGCCCGATCCCCGGCGGCATCGCCACCATGCGCGCCAACGGAGCATGGCAGGACCCGGAAAAAAAGCCCAACTACCGGCCGTACGAACGCGAGTTGACCAGCGAAGAACTCGACGGGAGCGAGACCGAAGACAAGACCGGAATCATCTACAAGGGGATCGATCCGAACTCCAAGGAGCCGGCGGCCATCGGGATCATGATCAACGGCGTTGCCAGGCGCGGCTTCGCCACGCCATCGCGCAAGCTCGAGGTGCACAGCCGGTTCGTTGCCGACAAGGGGAGGGAGGCCGACCGGACCATCGACCCGCTGCCGGTCTACGAGCCGATCCCCAGCCACGGAGCGGGGCTCGCCGATGGTCAGCTGATCATGATCAGCTTCAAGTGGAACGTCCACAACGCGCATCGGACGATGCAGTCGAAATGGCTTCAAGAGATCTCGCACACCAATCCCGCGTGGATAAACCCCGGCACCGCCGAGCGGCTTGGCCTGAAGGCGGGCGACTGGATCGAAGTGACGAGCTTTCGCCCGAAGGACGAACTTGTGCCTCGAGGCGACGGATCCGAACTCGGCTCGCTCCGTACTCGCGTGCACATCACCGAAGGCGTGCATCCCAGCGTCATCGCCATCGCGCACAATAACGGCAGATCGACGGGCGGGCCGATCGCGACGAGCGGCCGCGACCAGGGCCGGCTCCCGGGCCATGAGAAACCCCGCGACAAAGACGCCACACGACTGTGGTGGGCGGGCACCCTTTCCGTCCCCCAAAACGACATCATGCCGAACTACCCCGATCCGGTCTCGGGCCAGCAGGCATACCACGACACCATCGTCCGCGTCCGCAAGGTGTAGCCATGCACCCCGGTCCGAACACGAGTGACGTGGCGGCGGAGCGCGAGTTGCTCCTCGTCACGGCCCGGCTGCTCGCCAAGGAAATCGACGCGGATCTGTATCGGGCGCTGCTGCGGGCCGACGCCGGGACGTCTGACGAGACGGCCGCCGGCGGCGAGCCCTTGGTGGACGAGGAGATCCGGTCGCTCGACGAACCGCGGGCCTTGGAGGAGCTGTCGGTCGAGTTCTGCCGCCTGTTCGTCGGTCCACGGCCCGTCTGCCCGCCCTATGAGTCGGTGTATCGCGGCGAGGCCATGGTGGGAGGCCGCGCCGAACGTCGCGTCCAGGAGTTCCTGCGACGCCACGGCATGGAAGCCGTATTGGCGGCGGGGCTCCCTGTGCTCTCGTCCGATCACCTGGCCGTGGAACTTGCCGTGCTGGCCCACCTGTACCCGGCGGCGGAGGACGCGCGCGGTCCAGACCCCCGGGCGGCCCGGAGCTTCATGGCATCACACGTGTCGACCTGGGCTCCGGCCTATCTTGGCGGACTCCGCGACGCCGCCCGGCTCGCGCCGTACCGCACCATCGCCGGACTGGCCGCACGTCTGCTGACGCACCTGGATCGTCGGCCGGTGTCAGCCCACGCGGCGAAGGAAGAGAACCGCCCAGTGCCCTAACTCGGCGGCTCCCCGGGCGGGGCGGCATCGCTACTCGCCGGCCCCCGGGCGCGTCGCGCGGATCATGAGGGCCTCCTGAACGACGGGGTCGTCGTCGGTGCCCAAGATGCGCCAGTCCTCCCCGGGTTCGAGGATCTTCTCGGCCGATCTGATGGTGCGGAAGTCGTTGCGCGGGCCGGCCAGGGCGGGCGGCGCGGTGCCGTCGGCGGCCAGCGCCTTGGCGGACGTGATGAGCAGCTGCCGCATCCGGATGATCGCCTTGTCGATCGTCGCGAGGTGCTCCTTGGTGCGGTCGTAGATGGGGCCCATCGACTCGGTGACCATCAGGTCCTGGCTGACGAAGTCGGAGATGCCGCTGAAGGTCGCGTCGCGCTGCACGTCGCGGTCGATCAGGTAGTCGTTGTCCGCCGTGTGCGTGCGCGGGGTGACGCCAGGGGCGAAGTTCAGCGTGAACGGGCTGGCGTCGAACAGCGGCTCGCCGCCGTAGCCGCGCGGGTTGCTCGGCGGCTGCGCGGTGAAGGTGTAGCGCCAGCAGCTCACGTCGTCGATCGGCACCACCATCAGCTGGCGCGTCGTGAACGGCACCGCGGCCACGATCGTCCCGTACGGGAAGACGTACTCGGTGATCCGCACGTTGGTGTGTCCGTTCGGAGTCGTACGCAGCCCGGCGTAGCGGAAGCCGTACCACGTGTTCTCGACCTCGAGCCGCGGCGCGCGGTCGTGCGTCCAGAATTTCCAGGTGAGTTTGTTCGACGGATAGCCGGGCCGGTCCGTGCCGTCATCCGGAATGTCGGCGGCGGCGTGGTATTGGTGCAGCCAGGAGATGTGCGCGGTGTCGAAGTTGCCTTCCATCGTCTGGACCCAGTTGCACGTGGAGTGCAGCTTGGCGGCGTAGACGTGCTCCTCGGGCAGTGAGTCGGTGCCGAAGTCGCGGAACGGCGTCATCGTCTCGGGCGGGCCCATGTAGGTCCACACAATGCCGCCCGACTCGTGCGTCGGGTAGGCCGGGATCCTCACCTTGTCCTTGAAATTGCCGGTCGCGGGCTCGCTGGGCATGTCGACGCAGCGACCTGTCCGGTCGAATTTCCAGCCGTGGTAGACACAACGCAGGCCGTGTTCCTCGTTGCGGCCGAAGTACACCGAGGCGCCGCGGTGCGGGCAGTTCTCCGCGACCAGTCCCACCTCACCGCCGGTGTCGCGGAACGCGACGAGATTCTCGCCGAGCAGCCGCACCCGCACCGGAGCGCAGTCGGGCCCGGGCAACTCGCTGGACAGCAGAGCCGGGGTCCAATAGCGCCGCAGCAGATCGCCCATCGGGGTGCCGGGTCCGACCCTGGTCAGGATCTCGTTGTCCCGCGCGGAAAGCACAATCGCATCCTTTCTCTGTGCTCGCCCGCGCAAGGCGCCAAGACACGCCTCTCCGGCAGGTGCGGGCGAGGCCAGGACGACAAGATAACCCGAGGTCACAGGGACCAAAAGAGAAGAAAAGGAGCTAGTCCCGTACAGCTGGCCCCCTACGACAGCGGCTGATGGCGCGCGCGGCGTTACTGCCGGAATGACGCGTCGCCGAGGCGGCCGAGGACGCCCGGTGAAGGCTCGTTCGTTCGGTCGGCGGTCCTCCTCAGCGAAGGGTGACGACAAGGACGGAGGGGCCGCCGCGGGATCCGGCGTCGGCGACGACCTCGGTGCCGCGGGCGGTCTGGCGCACCGTGGCGGCGACGGGCCGCCCGTTGAGCCGTACCGACGCGACCTTGGCTCCGGCGGGCAGCACCTGGCCGATGAGCAGCGCCGTCCCCGCCGTGGTGCCGGTCACCGTGGTACGCAGCGACCCTCCGTCGGCTTGCGCGGTGACGTCGATGGCGCCGGCGCCGACCCGGATGTGGGCGGCCGCCACCTTCGACTGCCCGGCCGGCACCTGCGGCACCACCCGCAGCCGCTGCCTGCCCATGTCGGGGCTGACGCCGAGTTGCTGGTGCACCACCGGCCACAGGTTTCCGTACGCGCCCCAGGCCTGCAGCACCATCGAGCGGTCGGTCTGTTTGCGGTCGATGTTGGCGGGGTCGAAGTCGGGGCTCGGCGCGATCTCCGGCATCGCCCCCGGCATCTCCCACAGCGACGGGTCGAGTTGCAGGCGTGCGTTGGCCGTGGTGTAGCGCCGCTGCTGGGCGAGCCGTCCATGGTTGCCCTCCGCGACCGCCATGATCCCCGTACCGATCGAGAAGATGGAACGCTCGCTCTGCACGGCCGACACCGCGGTGTCGCACGACGGCCCCCGGTTGCCGCCGTCGGCGGAGGTCGGGCCGGTGCCGGTGTGGTACAGCCCGTTCGTGCCCGTGTAGCAGGCCTCCTCGCGCTTGGCCAGCGCGGTACGGGCGTGCTCGTCGGTGGCCAGCGGCCTGGTGACCTGACCCGGGCGGACCAGCTCGGCGTCCATCGGGGTCAGCCCGATCCAGTGCCGCTGGAACAGCTTCGTGTTGTCGTTGGCAGGGTCGGCCGGGTCGTCGAGGGAGTCGGCGAACTGGCCGGTGTCGCCGCCGCGCCACCAGGCCCGGTCGAAGGCCGACTCCAGCGCGGTCGCGCGGTCGCCGGCCCAGGTGGCGGTGGCCGCGTCGCCCTTGGCCCGAGCCATGTCGGCGAGGTCGCGCAGACCCCTGATGGTGTACACGGTGTTGTCGAGCTTCTCCACGCCCATGCCGGATCGCTCGACGTTGCCCAGGCCCTCCGGCCAGCCGTCGCCGTCGTCGTCCAACTCGCCGACGACGTACCGCATGTTGCGCACCGAGAAGTCGTACATCTCGTTCAGGAACGATCGGTCACCGGTCCAGCGCCAGGCCAGCGCGACGGCGCTCGGGAACTTCGCCGTCTCGTCGGTGTTGCCGGCCGAGTCGTTGGAGCCGAAGTACACCGAACCGTCGGCGACGACCTCGTGCACGACCTTGCCGCTGCGGTCGTTGACGATGTCGCTGACGTCGCGCAACGCCCGCAGATGGTCCTCGACGGCGGCGAACTGGCCGGCGGCCACGGCCGGGAAGGCGGTGTACTCGCCGTCTGTGCCGAACAGCCACGGATAGTCCGGCCACCCGGCGCCGAACCACCTGGCCCGGGCCAGCGACCCGCTCGGCGCCGGGTACTCCTTGCCCTCCTTGGTGACGCGCGGGCGCAGGTCTCTCGCCTCCTGGACGGAGTCGGCGAGGTTCTGCTTGCTCCACTCGATGCTGCGCTGGAGCAGCCGGTCGCCGGGAAGATCCACGACCGTGTTGGCGGCGACGGCCCGGCGAGCGGCCGTCTTGCGCGCGAGCAGCCGCGCCGGATCGCGCAGCGCGGTGCCGAGGGCCTCCCGCGCGGCGGCGGTGCCGCCGTCGGACCCGGCGACGGCGACCCAGACCGTCGTCTGCCGCCCCGCCCGCACCTGGACGTCGTACGACAGCCGCCCCCCTGTGCCCTTGCCGAACGCGGAGTCGTCGCAGCGGTCCGGGGCCGTACCGGTCGCCGGGCAGATGACCGGCGGGTCCTGCGGCCCGCGATGTCCGGCGCCCAACTCGTGCGCGACCGGGGCGCGGTCGGCGGCGACGAGCGCGGCGAAGTCGTGCCGGGCGGCGTTCGGCACCGGCGGCGTGCCCTGCTCGCGGAAGACCAGCGCGCCGCCTTCGTACGCGCCGGTGTCGGGGAGGTTGAACGCCTGCTGGTTCGGCGTGGTCGACCCCCACGGGAACTGCGTCATCAGCTCGGAGTGGGCGTCCAGATCCAGTCGTACGGTCCGGCTCGCGCCGGCGGTGAACGTGAGCCCGATCAGGCCGGCCCTGACTCCGTCGGGGGCGACGTCGGTTCGTGCGACGCGCACGCCGTTCGCGGCCGCGTACCGGATCCGGGTGTAGCCG
The DNA here is from genome assembly GCA_035765195.1 of Streptosporangiaceae bacterium. Taxonomy (GTDB): domain Bacteria; phylum Actinomycetota; class Actinomycetes; order Streptosporangiales; family Streptosporangiaceae; genus CALAED01. Next base: position 10,070 of record DASTYC010000021.1, on the reverse strand, counting down.
TACCCGGCGGTGTAGCTCTCGGCGGCGGCCTGCCCGCCGAGCCAGGACCCGTCGACGCCGAACCACACGCCGTCGAGCAGCTTCACCGGCGGCGTCCACAAACCGCCCATCTCACCGGTGATGTGCCAGCCGGCCGCCGGGTAGAGCCCGTCGGCCGTCGACATCGAATAGAAGCGATCACCGATGACGACCGACCGGCGATCCGGCAGCCGGGTCGTCTCCGTGAGCTCGGGACCGGACGGGCCGGCCGCCCGCGGCGAACCGGCGGCCTGGCCCGGGAGTGACTGGACGCCGACGGTGCCGCCGGCGAGGACGAACGTGACCGCGCACGCGGCGATACGTCTCCGCATGCCTACCTCCTATGGACGGGGGCTGGAGGGGGAGAAACCTCTGGGACTCACCTGGGCTTACTTGACGCCGCCGGCGGTGAGACCGGCGATGATCCTGCGCTGGCAGATCAGCACGACGATGACGAGCGGCACGGTGACGATCACACCGGCCGCCATCTGGGTGCCGAACGGCTGGTCGAAGCCGTACGCGCCGGTGAACTTCGAGATCGACACCGTGGCGGTCTGCATCTCCTTCTTGTTGACCATGCTCAGCGCGATGATGAACTCGTTCCATGCGGCGATGAACGTGATGATCGCGGTGGTGAACACCCCGGGCGCGGCCAGCGGAATGATGATCTTCCGGAACGCCGCACCCCGGGTGCACCCGTCGCACATCGCGGCCTGCTCCAGCTCGAACGGCAACTGCCGGAAGAACACGGTGAGATTCCACACCGCGAGCGGCAGCGCGAACGACAGGCTGGGCAAGATCATCGCCTGGTAGGTGTTGATCAATCCGAGGTTGGTGAACAGCTTCAGCAGCGGCACGACGATGGAGATGCCGGGGCACATCGAGGTCGCGAGCACGATGCCGAGCACCAGGTAGCGTCCCCTGAACCGGAGGCGGGCCAGCGCGTAGGCCGTGCAGATGCCGATGGCCAGGACAAGGGCGGTCGTCGTCCCGGCCACCACGAGGCTGTTCAGCAACGACCGCTCGAATCCCACGTCCGGCCGGAACACCGCGGTGAAGTTCTTGAGGGACCACGGCGTGGGCAGCGGCGAGTTGTCGAACTGGTCCTCCGGCCGGCGGAACGCCGAGATGGCCATCCAGTAGAACGGGGCGAGGCAGTAAAGGCCCACGATGGCGATGCCGAGATACGGGAGCAGGCGGCGTGGTCGCCTCGGTGCGGGCGGGGCGGCGGCCGCCCGGCGCGCGGACAGGGCCGTCATGCCGTCACCTCCCGCGGCACGACCGCCCGGCGCCGCCGCTCGCGGCGGTCCGGCCGGCTGCGCCCCTGTTCTCGCACCTGGCCGAGGATGTCGGCGCCGAGCAGCTTGACGAAGGCGTAGGCGACGACCGCGACATACAGGAAGAGGATGGTGGCGTACGCCGCGGCCGCGCCGTAGCGCAGGTTCGTCGCCTCGTCCCAGGCGAGCATCGACAGCGTCTCCACCGACTCCTTGCGCGCGCCGATCAGCACGAACGGCAGGTCGAACATGCGCAGCACGTCGAGCATCCGGAACAGCACGGCCACGAGCAGGACCGGCTTGACCAGCGGCAGGGTGATCCGCCAGAACGCCTTCCAGGCGCCGGCGCCGTCGACGCGCGCCGCCTCGTACACCTCCCGCGGGATCAGCTGCAGCCCGGCGAGGACGAGCAGGCCGATGAACGGCGCGGTCTTCCAGGTGTCCGCGATGATCACGGCGACCTTGGCGTGGAAGCCCTCCGTGGTCCACAGGACCTGCCGGCCGATGACGGCGTTGGCGACCCCGTCGGCCTGGAAGACCCAGCGCCACAACAGCCCGGACACCGCCGTCGGGATCGCCCAGGGGACGAGGATGCTGGCCCGCACCAGGCCGCGGCCGCGGAACGCCTGGTGCATGACGAGCGCCATGGCGACCCCGAGGACGGTCTCGATGACGACGGTGGTCACGGTGAAGAACGACGTGTTCCAGAACGCGTTCCAGAACGCGGTCGAGGCCGGTCCCGAGAAGATGTCGCGGTAGTGCGACAGGCCGACGAACTTGTCGCCCTGGACGACGAAGCCCTCCGCGTCGAGGCCCTGGCCGCGCTCGTACAGCGACTCCCGGATCGCGGAGATGACGGGATAGCCGACGACCAGTCCGAGCACGAGGACCGTCGGCGAAAGCAGCACCAGGGCCAGGCGTCCCGAACGCTGAGCGTCCTTGCGCCGCTGTGTGCCGGTGGACGTGGTCTTAGGTTCCGCGGTGACGGTGGTCATAGCGCCCTCCCTCTGGGTGTGGCGGGGCGCCCGTGCGGCTCGCTCGCGGCGCGCGGCTCGCTCGCGGTGCCTTGCCGCCGCGGCCGGGGGCGTCCCGCCACGGACTCCGTTAGCCCTGGGTCAGCTGTTCGAGCCTGTCTTGCAGGCCGGACAGCGCCTGGTCCGGGGTCATCTTCCCGCTGAGGGCGGCGTAAGCCGCCTCCTGGATGGCCGCGGTCACGTCGCCGTAGCGCACGGCGTCGGGCCGCGGCTTGGCGTTGAGGAGCGAGGCCTTGAGGGTGGGCAGGTACGGGAACTTCTTCCGTAGGTCGGCGTCCTCGTACAGCGACGCCCGCGTGGGCGCCTCCGACGTCGCGAGCAGGTTGGCGCGCTGCTGCTCCTCGCTGGTGAGGAACTTGATGAAGTCGAGCGCGGTCGCCTTGTTCTTCGCGAAGGCGGAGATGGCCAGGTTGTGGCCGCCAAGGGTCGGCGCGCCGGGACCGTTCAGCCCGGGCAGCGGTGCCACGTCGAACTTGCCGGCCACCTTGGACGAACCCTTCTTGTTCGACAGCGCCCACTGGTACGGCCATTGGCGAAGGAAGACGAGGTCGCCCTGCTCGAAGGCGCGGCGGGCGTCTTCTTCCTTGTAGGTGATGGCCTCCTTGGGGATGAGACCGCTCTGGAAGCTTCGCACCAAGAAGTCGAGGCCCTGCCTTGCCTGCGGAGTATTGACGTTCGGCCTGCCCTGGTCGTTCACCACGATTCCGCCCGCGCTGTGCACGGCCTCGGAGAAGTTGCAGGTAAGCCCCTCGTACTTGTCGAACTGGCCCGCGTAGCAGTCGGCTCCATCGATCTTGGCGCAGGCCGCCCGCAGCTCCTCCCACGTCTTGGGCGGGGCGTCGACGCCGGCCTTCTTCAGCAGGTCCGTGCGGTAGTACAGCAGCCCGGCGTCGGTCTTCCACGGCGCGGCGTACAGCCTGCCGCGGTACTCGCCCGTCTTGATGGCCGACGGGAGGAACTTCGACAGGTCGAACTGGGCGCGCGGCAGCTCGGTGATCCACCTGTTGGCCGCGAACTCCGATGTCCAGACCACGTCGAGGTTGAGCACGGTGTAGGCGCCGGACTTGGTCTGCGCGTTCTGCACCATCTGCTGGCGCTGGGCGTCGGCGTCCTCCGGCAGCTCGATGAGCCGCACCTGCTCGCTCGGATGCTGCTTGTTCCAGGTGTTGATCTGGTTCTGTACGTTCCCCGAGGTGTCCTTGTTCTGCACCAGCGTGATCGGCCCCCGGCCGGTCAACTGGGTCGCGTCGCCGGACGTACCGCCGCTGTCCGTACCGCCACCGCCGCCGCCGCACGCGGCCACCACGGCCGCCGCGGCGAGCGCGCCGAGGGCACGCGCACAGCGCGTCTTCATCGATGTCATCGATATGGATGCCACCTGCGCTCCCTTCCATTGCAACTTGCGTTCAGCGCTCCCCTGGCCGGGGCCGCCCCCGCGACACGAGTTCTGGGCGGAACATCACCCCCTCGGGTGGTACGTCGGAGCCGCGCAGCTGGTCCACGAGCAGACCGACGAGATGGCGCGCCACCTCGGTGACCGGCTGCCGGACGCTCGACATCGGCGGTGACATCAGCATCGCCGCCGGCGAGTCGTCGAAGCCGACCACCTCCACGTTCGGCAGGCCGGCGGAGTCGACGCCGCCGGCGATGCGCGCCGCGACGGCGAAGGTGTCACTGCCGCAGGCGAAGGCCGTCGGGGGATCGGGCTGGACCAGCAGCGCGCCCGCCGCCTTGGTCGCCGTCGCGACGTCCTCGGGGCAGGCGCCGTCGAGTCCACCGGTGGCCGCGCCGTGCCGCCGCATGGCCTGCCGCCAGCCGGCCCTGCGCTCGTCGCCGAACCCGGTGCCGGCGGGCCAGCCGAGGTAGGCGACGCGCCGGTGGCCGAGCGCGATGAGGTGGTCGACGGCGCGTGCGACGCCGTAGGCCCCGTCGACGTCGGCCCAGGCGAACCGGCCGTCCTCGTGGCCCCATGGGCGGCCGAAGCAGACGAACGGAATGCCCTGCTTGGCGAACCACGGCAGCCGGCGGTCTTCGTGCGCGACGTCGGCGAGCACGAAGCCGTCGACCGTGCCCGTGCGGATGAGGTCCTGGTACGCGGCGAGTTCTTCGTCCACCGGCGCCGGAGCGAAGATCAGCACGTGGTAGCCGGCGGTCTCGGCGGCCGCGGCAAGCGCGTGCAGGAAGCGGTCGAGCAGATTGCTCACCCCGGCCGACGCGTGAATCTTGAAGCCGATGCACCCGCTGGTGCGCCCGCGCAGGTTGCGTGCCGCCCGGTTGGGGCGATAACCCAACTCGTCGATCGCGCGCCGGACGCGTTCCGTCGTCGCGGGTGCGACCCGTCCGGGGGCGTTGAGCACGTTCGAGACGGTCTGGCGCGAGACGCCGGCGGCCGCCGCCACGTCGGAGATCGTGACTCCGCTGTGTTCTCGCCTCACCATTGTCCGGGCCCTGCCGCACTCCGCAGCCTCGCACGATTTGATCGTTCAAATTTTCACTGTCTCGGAGACATGTCAAGGGACAGCCCACGGAGACCTGCCGACCGTTATGGGAAAGTCGCCGGGTGACCGCGCTCATCGGCCGTGCTCAGTGGCGGCGCTCATCGGCCCCGCTCGGTGGCCGTGCTCAGGGGGCCGCGACGACGTTCAGGCCGGTCGTGTTCTCCACCGCCGGCCGGCCGTCGTCACCCATCCGGATCGACAGGTGGCCAGAGCCGAACGGCAGCCCGCGCACTTCGCGGAGCCCGAACGCCGACCGAGCCGGGCGCACCCTGATCGTGCCGCCGGGAACGTCCGGATCCAACCCCGTCAGCACCGTCAGCAAGACGACGGCGGCCGCGGCGGCCCAGGCCTGCGGGCGGCACGCCGCCGGGTAGGCGACCGGAGCCAGGCCGGGTGCGCGCCCCTCGCCCGAATACAGCTCCGGCAACCTGTAGCCGAAGTGGGGCGCGGCGTCCACGAGCCCGCGCAGCAGCGCCAACGCCGCTCGCGGATGGCCCGCACGGGACAGGCTCCACGCCGTGATCGCGGTATCGTGCGGCCACACCGAGCCGGTGTGATAGCCGAGTGGGTTGAAGGCGCGATGCCCGGCGCTCAGCGTGCGCACTCCCCACCCCGAATCAAGGTCGGGGGAGCACAGCCGGTCGGCCATCGCGGCGCTCACGTGTTCGTCCAGCAGGCCGGTGCCGAGCACGTGTCCCATGTTGGAGGCGACGGACGTGACCGGCCGTCCGGCGCCGTCGAGGGCGAGGGCCACGTAGGGGCCGTGGTCGTCCGTTACCACGAACGCCGAGCGGAACCTGGCCTTCAGCGCCTCGCCCCAGCGTCGCGTCTGCGCGGCCCCGGGGACGTCGAAGGCCTCGAACAGCGCGGCGCAGCCGATCGCGGCCTCGTAGGCGTACGCCTGCACCTCGGGCAGCGCGATGGGCGGCTCCGCGTGCCGACCGTCGGCCAGCGGGATCGCGTCCGTCGAGTCCTTCCAGCCCTGATTGGACAGCCCGCCGGGAACGGACCGCCGGTAACGCACGAAGCCGTCCCCGTGGCCGCGCAGCCAGGCCATCGCCCGTTCGGCCGCCGGCAGCAGCTCCCTGATCTGACCGGGCGGCAACCCCCAGCGCCACGCGTCCACGAGCAGGCACAAGAACAGGGGGGTCGCGTCCACCGAGCCGTAGTAGATCGCCGGCAACCCGCCGCCGGGAACGCGTAGCTCGTGCGGCAGCTTGCCGGGCTCCTCGTCGATATCCGGGTCGTCGCGGACGCCCTGTCTCCTGGCGAGCGCGCGCAACGTACCCGCCGCGAGCCCGCCGCCGAGCGGCAGCATCATGCGGGCCGTCCACAGCGCGTCGCGGCCGAACAGGGTGAGGTACCAGGGCGCGCCGGCCGTGACGAACACATCGCCGTGCTCATCGGGATCGGCGCCCAGCAGCGCCTCGAGGTCGGCCAGGCTCTGCCGCACCAGCTCGCCGACCCGGTGGTCGTCGCACCGAATCTCCGGGCGGGCCCATGGAGCGGCGGCGGCCGGGGCGACCGGCGTCGGCGTCCCGGCGGGCGTGGTCCACCGCAGCACCGTCGTCCACGACGCTCCGGGCGCGATCCGTACCGGCCAACGCAGCCGGCCGCCGGCGACGCGCTCAGGCGGCGGCGAGCACTCCACCCGCACCGTCGGGCACGCGGAGAAGGTCAAGGCCCCGTCGGCGGCATCGGGCGTGACCGGCGCGGCCGGTCTCCCTCCTTTGACATCGCCGATGTGCGCGAAGTCCGCCGCCACCTCGACTTCGAGACCGAACCCCACGTCCGCGGACCCGTGGTTGCGGAAGGTCAGGCGCTCGGTGCCGGCGGCGACGTCGCGGTGCCGTTCCATGACGATCACGGGATCGGCCGTCGGGTCCTCGGGCCGGCGGACCACGGCGACGAATCGCGCGCGCCCGGAGCCCGGCAGGACGTGGTGGATCGCTTCGGGCTCCCGGCCGTCCACCCTGGCCAGCAGCGTGGAAACCGTCCGGTGATCCCCGTGAAATATCCCCTGCGCGCCGGTTCCGCGAATCTGCCCGTCCGGCCCGGAGACGGCGAACTCGGGCACGGCGACACAGATCACCTGATCATGCACCAGGGGCTGCAGGCCCGGCGTCGGTCGATCTCCCAAGATAGGGCCACCATGCCAGGTGACCGCCGCCCTGGCCAACCCCGGAGAATGCGGTCGACGAGGAGGATCGGCCATGTCTTGTCGTCACGCGATCGGCCAGACCCCGGGTGTCGCCGGGGGCGATGTCGATCCGGCCGTGGCCGGACGCGTCGGCGGCGCCGGGGCCGGCCGTCAGGCGCCGATGTCCTTTCCGCCCGTATGCCACACCGACACAACGGAAGGCCGCGGCTGGTCGCCGTCCGGCCATCGGCTGAGCGGGTTGTCCGGGCTGGCGCCGGTCGCCTCGCCCGGGTGCTGTACGGCGACGAAGACGGTCTTTTGGTCGTGGGTGATGACCGGGCCGCACGTCTCGGCCCCGAACGGGACGGTGAGGAACTGCCGCAGGAAGCCGCGCTCCGGCCCGGCGACGGGCACCGCGTACAGGCCGTCGTTGGCGTTCAGCGCCCGGCCGCTGTCGGTGGCGAGCCACAGGTTGCCGGCCGAGTCGAACATCACGTTGTCCGGCGAGGTGATCGGGCTGACCTTGGTCTTGTCGAAGCCGGCGAAGTAGGTCGAGGCGTCTGCCGGGTCGCCGCACACGATGGGGACGCTCCAGCGGAATGTCGTGGCGCCTGCGTCGTCGCGGCTTTCTACGATCTCCAGAACGTGGCCATGCCTGTTGGTCGCGCGCGGGTTGGCCTCGTCCGCCTGCGCGGCGGTGCGGTTGGAGTTGTTGGTGAGCGCCACGTAGATCGCGCCCGTCCGGGGGTTGCGCTCCATGTCCTCGGGCCGGTCCATCTTGGTCGCCCCGACCTTGTCGGCGGCCAGCCTGGTACGGATGAGCACCTCGGCGGCCGTCATGCCGTCGACGAAGCTCTTGTTCCCGCTGACCAGCGGGATCCACCGCCCGGTGCCGTCGAAGGCGCCGTCGCTCGGCAGCCGGCCGGTGCCGTCGATCTCGCTCGCCGGGCTGTCGCCGGTGAACCTCGCCACGTACAGCGTGCCGTTGTCGAGCAAGGTCATGTTGTGCTTGCGCGACCCCGGCCGGTACCGCTGCGCCGAGACGAACTTGTAGATGTAGTCGAACCGCTCGTCGTCGCCCATGTACACGACGGCTCGGCCGTCGGCGGCCAGCGAGGTGGTGGCGGCCTCGTGCTTCGTCCGGCCCAGCGCGGTGCGCTTGTGCGGCGTGGAGTGCGGGTCGAACGGGTCGATCTCGGCGACCCAGCCGAACCGGTTGGCCTCGTTGGGGTGCCTGGTCAGGTCGAAGCGCTCGTCGAAGCGGTCCCAGCGGCGACTGCCGGACGGGATCCGCGTCGTGGTGGAGATGCCGTACCGCTCCAGTGCGGGCTTGTCCGCCGCGGGCACGCCATCGCCGCCGACGAAGTACTGGTTGAAGTTCTCCTCGCAGGTGAGCACCGTGCCCCACGGCGTGGTGCCGCCCGAGCAGTTGTTCAAGGTGCCCAGCACCGTACGACCGGCCGGGTCCGCGGCGGTGCGCAGCAGCGGGTGGCCGGCCGCTGGGCCGCTGAGCCGATACCTGGTGGTGGCCGTGAACCTGCGGTTGAAGGGGCGTCGGCCGCGGGTGACGAGCCGCCAGCGACCGCTGCCCGGCACGCGTTCGATCTCCACGATCGAGCCGCCGTGTGCCGCCCACGCGATCTCGACCTGCTCGGCGGTGGCGGACTCCCCGCCCGCGTAGCCGCGGAACATGAGCTCTTCGTTGGTGTACTCGTGGTTGACCCACAGCAGGGCCCGGCCCGGGCCGAGCGGGATGTGGGTCACGTAGTCGCAGTTGTAGCCGAACTGCATCGCCTGCGCCGCCGCCGTCTGGTTGTCGAAGTCGAACGCCGGCGCGCCGGGCAGCACCGGGTCACCCCAGCGGACGACGACCGCCGACTCATAGCCGGGGGCGACGACGATCGCGTCCTCGCTGTTCGGCGCGACGGGGGTGAACCGCAGCCGGCTCCGGCCGCCCCCTGAGCCGCCGGCACCGGCACCGGCACCGGAGGCGGACGCCGCCGCGGCGCGGGACGGGACCGTGGCCGAGCCGAGAACGAACGTGCCGACCGCCGCGGCCGCGCCGACCGCGCCGGCCCGCAGGATGCCGCGACGGCTCAGCCGCTCGGCGATCAGATCCCCGAAATACAGGTTGCCGCTGGTGTTGGGCACCGGGTGTGCGCACGCGTTGCCGCACCGATAGTGGCAGGTCATCGCGCTGCGGCCGCCCCCATGGGGTGCGTCCAACAGCGGCAGCGCTCGTCTGGGGGTCTTCTGGCCCACCTGGTACCTCCCGAATGGTCATGATCTGCGATGACGTTAGGGAGCCGTGAGGAGCAGCCGTCGAACGGCAGGTTAACGAAAGGGGAGGAATGGCCGCCGACCTGCGATTCGTCGCTGTGGCCACGACCGGCCGGTGGGGGAGGGGGTGCTGTTGCGTTCCTGCATAGACACCTGTCAAATTAGGGGCCGTGTCGAACCAAGGTCACCTGAAGGTGTTCGAGCGGACAGAACCGAACGGCGCCGTGCTCGCCGGCGTCCGATGACCGACCGGGCGGAGATCCGGCCGGTCGTGCCCGGGAGCGGGCCGATGTGGCGGCGGGCGTTCGCCGAAGCCCTCGGCACGGGCGGGCTGGTGACCGTGGTGATCGGCTCGGGGATCATGGCGGAACGGCTGTCGCCCGGCGACGTCGGTGTCCAGCTGCTGGAGAACGCCGTGGCGACCGCGGCGGGCCTGGTCGTGCTGATCCTGGTGTTCGGCCCGGTGTCCGGGGCTCACCTGAACCCCGTGGTCTCGATCGTGGACTGGGCGATGGGCCGGACGAAACGGACCGGTCTGCGCGGCCGCGACCTGGTCGTCTACGTGCCGGCCCAACTCGCCGGAGGCGTCGGCGGGGCGGTGCTGGCGAACGTGATGTTCGCGCTCCCGCCGGTCGGCGTCTCGGGCAAGGATCGTTCGGCCGGTCACCTGTGGCTGGCAGAGGTGGTGGCCACGGCCGGTCTGGTCATCGTGATCTTCGCGCTGACCCGTACCGGCCGGGCGCGACTCGCCCCCGCCGCGGTGGGCGCCTACATCGGTGCCGCCTACTGGTTCACCAGCAGTACGAGCTTCGCGAACCCCGCG
>DASTYC010000020.1:0-124366 GCA_035765195.1 Streptosporangiaceae bacterium | reverse complement strand
CGTCGTGGGCCTGTTCGGCTGCAAGATCCAGCCGCGCAACGCCACGCCGAAGCCGGTGTGGAATCCCGACCTCGCCGACGACCACGACTACGCGGGCGACTGGATCGAGAGCCCGGGCAACCGCGACTTCCAGAACGGCTTCAAGGAGCAGTGGGAGGAGTTCATCCGCCACGTCGTCGAGGACGCCCCGAACCACTACGACTTCCTCGCCGGCGCGCGCGGCGTCCTCCTCGCCGAGGAGGGCCTGCGCTCGAACGCCGAGGGCCGTCGCATCGAGATCCCGGTGGTCTCGCTCGACGCCCCGGTCGAGACGGTCGAGGTCCCGGGCGACGCGTCCGCCCTCACGGGAGCGCGCTGACATGACCGCGCTCACCCTCCTCGACGCGGACGGCACGACGCGCGCCGTCGCGCTGGCCCCCGCGCCATCCTTCGCCAAGCCACGACGCCCGCTCCAGTCGCGCGTCGCCTACGCCGCCGCCCACGTGGTGCCGAAGGCGCACGCCGACAACACGCCGGGACAGCCGGCCGAGATCGACTGGGACGCGACCCTCGCCTTCCGCCACCACGTGTGGTCGTGGGGCCTCGGCGTCGCGGACGCCATGGACACCGCGCAGCGCAACATGGGCCTCGACTGGGCGGCGACCCGCGAGCTCATCCAGCGCAGCGCCGCCGAGGCGAAGGCCTACGGCGACCCGGCCGAGCTGCTCGCCTGCGGGGCGGGCACGGACCACCTCCCCGCGGCCGCCGCGCCCTACCGCCTCGACGAGATCGTCGCCGCCTACGCCGAACAGGCCGAGGTCGTACGGAGCGCCGGCGCGACCGTGATCCTCATGGCCAGCAGGCAGCTGGCCGCGGCGGCGCGCGGCCCCGACGACTACCACAGGGTGTACGGGGAGCTGGTGCGCCAGGCGGACCGGCCGGTGATCTTGCACTGGCTCGGCGAGATGTTCGACCCGCAGCTCGCGGGCTACTGGGGCTCGGCCGACGTCGCCGCGGCCACCGCCGCGCTGCTGGAGCTGATCCGCGACCACGCCGCCAAGATCGACGGCATCAAGGTGTCGTTGCTCGACGCCGAGCACGAGATGCGGCTGCGTGCCGCGCTGCCGGCCGGCGTGCGGCTCTACACGGGCGACGACTTCAACTATCCGGCGCTGATCTCCTCCGGCAGCGACGCGCTGCTGGGCATCTTCGACGCGATCGCCCCGGCCGCCGCCGCGGCGCTCGCGGCACTCGACGCGGGCGACAGAGAGACCTACGACGCGATCTTCGAGCCGACGGTGCCGCTGGCGCGGAAGATCTTCGAGGTGCCGACCTTCCACTACAAGACCGGACTCGTCTTCCTCGCCTGGCTGGCCGGCCACCAGGACGCGTTCGTGATGGTGAACGGCGCACAGGCCGCCCGGTCACTCCCCCACCTGGCCGACGTGCTCCGGCTGGCCGACGCGGCCGGGCTGCTGCCCGACCCCGAGCTGGCCATGCGGCGGATGCGCTCCCTGCTCGCGGTGTACGGAGTGGGCACGTGACCGGCCGCCTGTCGCTGAACCAGTGGACGACCAGGAGATGGTCGGTGCCTGAGGCCGTGGACGGCTGCCTGCGGCACGGCATCGAGGCCATCGGGCTGTGGCGCGAGGAGGTGGCCGAGTACGGCCTCGCCGCCTCGGCCAAGCGCGTCGCCGACGCGGGGCTGCGGGTGTCGTCGCTGTGCCGGGGCGGGTTCCTCAGCTCCGCCTCATGGCTCGACGAGAACCGGCGGGCGATCGACGAGGCGGCCGAGCTCGACGCGGCCTGCCTCGTGCTCGTCGTCGGCGGTCTGCCGGGGGTGATCCCTGGCCAGGCCCTCGGCGAGTACGTTGACCGCGACCTTCCCGCGGCCCGCCGCCACGTCGCCGACGCGCTCGACGTGCTCGTCCCGTTCGCCGCCGACCGGGGCGTACGGCTGGCGCTCGAACCGCTGCACCCGATGTACTGCGCCGACCGGGCCGTCGTGTCGACGTTGAAGCAGGCGCTCGACCTCGCCGCGCCCTATCCCGCCGAACGGGTCGGGGTGTGCGTCGACGCGTTCCACGTGTGGTGGGACCCCGAGATGTACGCGCAGATCGCCCGCGCCGGGGACGCCGGCCGGATCGCGAGCTTCCAGCTGTGCGACTTCCTGGTGCCGCTGCCTGCCGACGTGCTGCTCGGCCGCGGCATGATGGGCGACGGCGTCATCGACTTCCCGCCGCTGTGCCGCGCGGTGGCCGCGGCGGGCTACACCGGCGACATCGAGGTGGAGATCTTCAACGCCGACATCTGGGCCGCCGACCCCGACGCCGTCATCACCACGATGAAGACCCGATACGAGTCGATCGTGAGGGCCGCCGGTTAGGATGACGGGCAAGGGTCCGCCGGGCCCCCGCCCCCTGAGAGGATCCGGTGACCGAAGAGCGTCCGCTGCCCACCGTGATCAACACGAACGTCGCCCACCCGGCCCGGCTGTACGACTACTGGCTGGGCGGCAAGGACAACTTCGCCGTCGACCGCGAGCTCGCCGAAAAGATCGTCGCCGCACAACCGGGGTCGCTGGAGAGCGTCCGCGCCAACCGTGCGTTCTTGAAGCGCGCGGTGCGGCACGCCGCCGACGCCGGCATCCGGCAGTTCATCGACATCGGCTCGGGCCTGCCGACCGTGGAGAACACCCACGAGATCGCCCGGCAGTGCCTGCCCGATCCCCGCGTGGTCTATGTCGACATCGACCCCATCGCGATCGTGCACGGCCGGGCCCTGCTCGCCGACGCCGGCTCGACGGCCGCCATCCAGGGCGACGTGCGCCACCCCGAGGCGATCTTCGATCATCCAGAGTTGCGCGAGCTCATCGACTTCGACCAGCCGGTCGCCGTCCTTCTGCTCGGCGTCCTCCACTACGTCGCCGAAGAGGAAGACCCCTACGGGGTGATGTCGCACATCCACGACGCCATCGCCTCCGACAGCCACGTGATCCTCTCGCATCTCACCGGCGACGACGACCCCAAGACGATGGAAGGATCGATGAACATCGTCAAGAGCGCGCCGGTCAGCGTGGTGTCCGTCCCGCGCACCTATGACCAGATCGAGCGGCTCTTCGAAAAGCTCGAGGTCCTCGACCCCGGGATCGTGCCGGTGCATCGATGGCGCCCCGACGGCCCCGTCTCCATGGACAGGCGCTTTTGGCTCTGGGCCGGAGTCGCCCGCAAGCCCTGACCCGTCCCGCCCCAGGCCCGGAGGGAGCGCGAGTGGCGACAAGCGCGCGAAGTCGGCCCGCCTATCTCGACCTCGGGGTCGCGGAGATCGCCCGACGCGCGGACGCGGCTCGCCAGTTGCTCGGTCCCACCCGCTGCCGCGTCTGTCCGCGGCTGTGCAAGATCAACCGGCTCGACGACGCCACCGGCCTGTGCGGCACCGGTCGGCGCGCGATCGTCGCATCGCATTTCCCGCATTTCGGTGAAGAAGACTGTCTGCGCGGCCGCAAGGGCTCAGGGACGATCTTCTTCTCCGGCTGCAATCTGCGCTGCGTGTTCTGTCAGAACCACGACATCTCCTGGGTTGTGCAGGGCGAGCGCGTGGCGCCGCGGCGGCTCGCGGAGATGATGCTGGAGTTGCAGTCGCGCGGCTGCCACAACATCAACTTCGTGACGCCCGAACATGTGGTGCCGCAGATCCTGGAGGCGTTGCCCGACGCGGTCGCGGGCGGCCTGTCGGTCCCGATCATCTACAACACCAGTTCGTACGAAGGTCCTGACAGCATCCGGTTGTTGGACGGGATCGTCGACATCTACCTGCCGGATCTCAAGGTGGCGACGCGGGAGCGGGCGCGCCGGTACCTGCGGATGCCCGGCTACCCCGAGGTCGCCAAGGCCGCGATCCGAGACATGCACCGCCAGGTCGGGCGGCTCGTCCTCGACGAGGCCGGGCTGGCCAGGCGCGGCCTGCTGATCCGCCACCTGGTCATGCCGGGCATGTACGAGGAGACCGCGCGGATCCTGCGTTGGATCGCGACCGAACTCGGGCCGGACACCTACGTCAACCTCATGGCCCAGTACTTTCCGGCCGGTCTCGTCGGCCGGGCCACCGCCCGCGATCCGTACGACGAAATCAACCGGCACCCGGCACGTGAGGAGTACCAACGCGCCGCCGCGCTCGCCGACGACCTGGGACTGCGCCGCCTCGACGAGCGCAGCCTCGCCATGGGCCAGGCGCTGGCGGGTGACTGACCGCCCGGTCCGTCACCCTGCCTCGGCGAACGCGCGTACCGCCTGCCGCGCCGCCGCGACGACCGCCTGCCACTCCGGCAACGCGATGACCTCGGCATCGTCGATCCCCGGGGGCAGCGCGTCATAGAGGGGGCTCAGCACTTTGTGCAGGTTCTCGATGGCCCGCGCCTCGCCCTCGTTCCGTAGCGCGTATCCGATATTCCGCTGGGGGTCTTCGGCGATATCGGAGTCGTCGTAGAGGAAACTGATATTGGCATCCAGATCGTCGTAGTAGCCGGGCCGTGGATACTGCCGCTCGACCCACACCCGCCGCTGGTAGTCCGGGTCGGCCAGCGCGTTCAACACGTCAAGGAGATTGGCCCGCAGCGTTTGCGAACCACGCGCGATCCACGTTGCGTCCCGCCTCGGCGGTGTGGGTGGCCGGACACCTCGCGGGCTCGGTTACGCGGTGCACCCGTTCGGTCAGGGGCGGCTCACCGTGCGGTGAACGATCGCGGCGGAAGGAATGCTCGGAGACGGTTCTTCGTTCGTGGCGGGTAGTCATGTCGTGGCGATGACGTCGTCAGACACACCAGTAATCCGCATGCATGGGGAGCGAATGGGACCGGTCCGGCAGTTCGGAGTCATGATGTATCCCGACCAGCCGTACCCGCTACTGGTCGAACGCATCAAATGGCTCGAGAGCCTCGGTTTTGACCAAATATGCCTGCCAGATCACAGCGCCGACCCTCGTGATCGGCGCGGGATGTGGTTCGACAGCTGGTCGGTGCTCGCCGTCGCGGCGCTCAACACCGAGCGCGTCCAGCTCGGAGTGCTCGTCGCGAACCAGATCCTGCGCCCGCCCGCGCAACTCGCCAAGCAGGCGATCGCGCTCGACCACCTGTCGGGCGGGAGGTTCGAACTGGGCATCGGCGCGGGCATCTTTCACTGGGACCACGACAGCGTCGGGTCGCTGCCCCCCTCGGCCCAGGAGCGGGCGGAGCGGTTCGCCGACTACGTCGCGATCGTGGACGGCGTGCTGCGCGGCGGATTGTTCAGCTACTCCGGCAAGCACCTTTGGGTCAAGGACGTCGTGACGGTTCCCGGCTCGGTGCGCTCCCCCCGCCTGCCGATCTGCGTGGGCGGCCAGTCGCCGACCCTGATCCGCGTGGCGGCCGAGCGCGCGGACAGGTGGAACACCCACGGTCCGCCGGGGGCCACAGCCGAGGAGGTGCTGAGGATCACCGACGAACAAAACCGGCGAATCGATCACCTCGCCGTCGCCGCCGACCGCGACCCGGCCGCCATCCGCCGCGCATACACGATCTTCGGGCCATGGGACCCGCGCGGAGGCAGGCACACCTACGAAGAGATCTTCGAGCGGTTCGGGGCCGTCGGCATCACCGACTTCGTCCTCGACTGGCCCGGGGACGAGCATCTCGAGGAGTTCGAACGGGTCGCCCGCGACGTGCTTCCACGGCTGCGCGAATGACCGGAGCCGGTGTCACGACACGTCGGCCGGGACGAAGCCGAACACGACGAAGCTGACGGTCCAGTAGACGATGTAGAGCGCGAGCAGCACGAACCCGTGCCACCGCCGCAGCCGCCCGGTCGACAAGAAGTACGCCGCGCACCCGGTCAGCACGATGAGGGCGGGCAGGTGCCACGTCAGCACGCCGGGACCCACCACGAGGCCGCCCGCCAGGAGCACGACGCCCAGCTTGCCGGTGATGGAGAACACGACGCTGCCGATGACGTTGCCGACGCCGATCTCCGGGGCGCCCTTGCGGGCGGGTTCCACGGTCAGGAAGAAGTCCTCGGTCGTCAGCACGAGCGTCGCGATCGTCGCGCCGAAGAACGTGCCCTCGAGCCCGTAGCTGTGCAGGATGCCCTCGGTGCCGATGCCGGTGATCGCGGCGCCGGCGATGAGCCCGGCGAGCGCCAGCACCGCCAGCCCGAGCCCGGTCCAGCCCGACCGCGCACGCGCCTCGGCGACGGGCAGCGCCCCGGACAGCTGCCATCCCGGGCCGCCCGGCGGCAGGCTTCCCGCGCCGGCCCAGCCGGGCCCGCGCATGTCCATCCGGGCCTCCGCTCCCCCGCCGGCCCCGGCGTCGCGGAACGCCGACACGCGACCGGACGGCGGTCTGCGCGCGGAGTGATGGGATTCGTGCATCTCCGCGTCGCGGAAGACCGGCGTCCCGCCCCTGGACTCACGAACGGCGACGTAGGTGATGAACACCGCGAACGCGCCGAGCAGGACCGCTCCGTCCACGACGGACAGTGGCGCCAGGAGCGTGAACGGAATCAGCGACAGCGGCGCCAGCGCGAAGATGACGAGGTAGTCGCGCGGAATACGTACCTCGGACGGCGTGAGTATCGCGGCGAGCGCGAGCACGACACCGGTCATCGAGATCGCGGTCCCGAATACGACGCCGAGCGCCACCTCGCCGAGGTCCTCCACATTGAGGGCGACGCCCAGGAAGACGTCGTCGAACTCGATTCCCGTGAAGACGACCGCCAGCAAGAACAACGAGACGTTGAGACCGCGGGCGGCTCCGACGAGTTGGTCGATCAGCTTCTCGGCGCTGTAGATCAACAGCGCCGCCCCGAAGATGAAGACGAATATCGAGGTCATCGCGCGACCGCCTCAGGGCCGCGGGTGCGGCCGGGGCAGCGGCACCGCCACCCGCGAACCCGTGGCCTCGTTGGCCGCCCGCACCGCCTCGGCCACGACATCGTGGTCGGGTGACAGGTGGCAGACCGGATCGGTGCGCGCCGCGTCGCCGGTGAGCTGGAACGCCTGGCAGCGGCACCCGCCGAAGTCGAGCTCGCGCCGCTCGCAGCCGCGGCACGGTTCGGGCATCCAGTCCGTACCCCGGAAGCGCTGGAAGAGGGGCGACCGCTCCCAGATCCACGCCAGCGAGTGTTCGCGCACGCTGGCGCGCGGCAGCGGCAGGGCGTGCGCGGTCGGGCACGGCAGCACATCGCCGTTGGGCACCACGGTGAGCTGGCGCCGGCCCCAGCCGTCCATGCAGGGTTTGGGGTATTGGCTGTAGTAGTCGGGGATGACGTAGATGATCTCCATCCGCCCCTTGAGCCGCTCGCGCGCCGCCCGCACCGCCACCTCGGCGCGTTCGAGCTGTGCCCTGCTCGGCAACAGCGCGTCACGGTTGCGCCAGGCCCAGCCGTAGTACTGCGTGTTGGCCAGCTCGATGCGGTCGGCCGCCAGCTCCTCGGCGAGTTCGAGTACGCCCGCGATCCGGTCGATGTTGTCCCGGTGCAGGACCACGTTCAACGTGAGCGGCCAGCCCAGCTTTTTCGCCAGCCGGGCCGCCGCGATCTTGCGATCGAACGAGCGGATGCCGGCGATGCGGTCGGAGCGGGCGGCCTCGTCGGCCTGGACGCTGATCTGCACGTGATCGAGACCGGCGGCGCGCAGCTGCTCCGCGCGGCGGGGCGAGAAGCCGAGCGCGCTCGTGATGAGGTTCGTATACAGGCCCAGTTCGCTGGCACGGCGCACGATCTCGACGACGTCGCGGCGCTGGAGCGGCTCCCCGCCCGACAGGTGCAGCTGCAGGACGCCCAGCTCCTTGGCCTCGGTCACCACCCGCAGCCACTCCTGTGTCGTCAGCTCGTCCCCGTAGTCGGCGAGGTTGAGCGGATTGGAGCAGTACGGGCAGTGCAGCGGGCAGGCGTAGGTGAGCTCGGCCAGCAGGCCGAACGGCCTATCCATGGTCACCCGCCCGCCCGGCGTCCTGGTCGGCGCCCTGGTCGGCGCTCACGTCGATCGCCATGCAGCGCTTGGCGACCATGAGCGCGAGGAACTGCCGCACCTCGGCGCCGTCCACGCCGGCATAGCGTTCGTGCAGCTCGGCCACGATGTCGGCGACCGTGCGCCGCCCGTCGCACAGGTCGAGGATGGTCGCGCCCGAGCGGTTCAGCACGGAGACCGTCTCCGGCGCCAGCAGCATGTGCTGCTCGCGTGTGGGATCGAACGTCAGCCGGACGTACGGCGCCAGGCGGGGGCGGTCGGCATCGTCGATGCGACCGGAGATCGGCGCGGACATCTCAACGGTCCGCGTAGGCGCGGTCGATGGCGTCCAGCATGGTCCACAGCACGTCGCACTTGAACGACAGCGCCGCCACGGCCGCCGCACGCTCGGCCGACGTACGGCAGTGCTCCATCACCACCTGCATGGCGTGTTCGGAGTCGCGCGGGGCCTGCGTCAGACGGGCCCGGAAATAGGCCAGCCCCTGCTGGTCGATCCACGGATAGTGCCGCTCGAACGCCGCCAGCCGCTCGGCCATCAGATCCGGCGCGAACAGCTCGGTCAGCGACGAGGCCACCGCCTCGACCCACGGCCGGGTGCGGGCGAAGGTGACGTACGCGTCGACGGCGAACCGCACCCCGGGGACGACGTGCCGCTCGTCGAGCAGCTCCTCGCGGGTCAGCCCGGTCGCCTCGCCGAGGCGCAGCCACGTCTCGATGCCGCCGCCTCCCGCCTCCGTGCCGTCGTGGTCGAGGATGCGCTGGATCCAGCGCCGGCGTACGTCACGGTCGGGGCAGTTCGCCAAGATGGCGGCGTCCTTGCGAGGCAGGTTCACCTGGTAGTAGAAGCGGTTGGCCGCCCAGCCCTGGATCTGCCGGCGGCTCAGCCCGCCCTCGTTCATCTTCCGGTGGAAGGGATGTTGATCGTGGTATCGCCGGGAGTGCGCGCGCAGCGCCGCCACGAAGCCTTCGGCACCCGGAGCTGCCGTTGCCTTACCTGTTGCCGTTGCTACCGTCACCATGGCCCCTAGATCCGCAGTTCCATCCCGTCCACGGCGACTTCCATGCCGTGCTCCTCGACGACGCGCCGCTCGGGCCCGTCTTCGAGCAGGATCGGGTTGGTGTTGTTGATGTGGATGTAGATCTTGCGCTCGATGGGGAGCGGCGCCAGCGCCTCGAGGCTGCCGCCGGGTCCGTCGATCGGCAGATGCCCCATCTCGCGCGATGTCTTGCCCGCCAGGCCGAGCGCGATCAGCTCGTCGTCCCGCCAGCAGGTTCCGTCGATGAGCAGGCAGGCGCAGTCGTCGAAGTGGTCGCGCACCTCCGCGGTCAGCTCCTGGACGCCCGGCAGGTACACCAAGGTCCGGCCGGTGCGCTCATCGGTCACCCGATAGCCCACGACCCGGCCCTTCCCGTGGCCCATGCCGAACCGCGGGCGCTTGGTCGTGGGGACGTCGAAGGCCCGGTACGACAGGCCGTTGCCCAGCGGCACGTCGGCCTCCGGCACGACGGGATGCCACGCCACGGGGCAGTACGCG
Source organism: Streptosporangiaceae bacterium (assembly GCA_035765195.1). Classification (GTDB taxonomy): domain Bacteria; phylum Actinomycetota; class Actinomycetes; order Streptosporangiales; family Streptosporangiaceae; genus CALAED01. The sequence goes on along the minus strand of DASTYC010000020.1, from coordinate 114,854 downwards.
TCGAGCGTGCGCAGCAACGACGTGCCGTCGTAGAGCGTGTCGCGCACCGCCTGGGTGGCGTGGATCTGGAGGCCACGGCCCTCGCGGAGCAGCAACAGCCCGAGTGTGTGGTCGAGCTCGGCGTCGGTCAGCGCCACCGCGTCCAGCGGAACCGCCCTGTCGTCGGGGCCGCCGGCCGCGCCGGCGGCATCGGAGGCGCCGGAGGCGCCGGCGCCGGGACGGAGTGCCGGGAAGGACTCGATCTGCGCGTGGATGTCCGGTGAGGCGTTGAACAGCACCCAGCGCCGGTAGTCGGGGCTGACCGCGATCGACGACTGCGTGCGCGGCCGGGCCGGCCGGGAACCGTCACGAACCGCACGGCACGAAGGGCAGGCACAGTTCCACTGCGGGAACCCGCCGCCCGCCGCCGAGCCCAGCACCCGGACCCACACCTCGATCCGCCGTCCTTCCGCCGTCTCGCGCCCTTGACCCGCACCGCCGCCGTGCGTACCGGCTAGGGCGCCGGACCCTGCCGCGTGGCCCGGCGCCCGGCCTATCGGGGATCTAGTCCCCGCCGAAGTCCCAGATCTTCATGTAGGCGCTCGCCTCGGCCGACACTCTGATCTCCGCGCAAGCGGGGGTCTCCCAGGTTTCGCGGTCCACGGTCGTCACCTCCTCCCTGCACATCCGACGTCGACGAATGGGGACGGCTCCGGGCTATTCCGGCAGCGCGAAGACGAAGAGAGCGGCTCCGTGGGTGCCGGCCAGCATGCCCGGCGCGAACCCCTCGATCCAGCCGCCCCATCCGCTCGGCACGGCGATGTACTGCCGCCCGCCGACGCTGTAGGTGGACGGGCTGCTGTGGTGGCCGCTGCCGCACTGGAACTGCCAGAGCAGCTCACCGGTCTGGGCGTTCAGCGCGTTGAACTCGCCGGTCGGTTCGCCGGCGAACACCAGGTCGCCCGCCGTCGCCAGCACCGACGCGCACATCGGGACCTCGTTGCGCCAGCGCCACACCTCCGAGCCGGTGGCCGGGTCGAAGGCGGTGATGGACCCCGCGTGGTTCTCGGCGTCCACCTGGACGCCCGCGCCCCAATACGGGATCCCTTCCTTGAACTCCCTGCGCCGCCGCGTGGCCGTCGCGCCGACGTCCTGCACCGGCACGTAGAACAGCTGCGTCCGCGGGCTGTAGGCCGCGTGCGTCCATTCCTTGCCGCCGCCCGGGCCCGGGTAGAAGTGGACCGGCACGCCTTCTTGGTCCGGGTACTTCTTGACCGTGATCTGACCCTTGGCGTCGACTTCGCCCCAGTCGATCCGGTCGACGAACGGGAACACCCGCTCCACCTCGCCGTTCGTCCGGTCGAGGATGTAGCCGTAGCCGTTCTTGTTGAAGTGGGCCATGAGGCGTTGCCCGTTGAGCTCGAAGAGGATGTTCTCCGAGATGCTGTCGTAGTCCCACAGGTCGTGCGGGTTGTGCTGGTAGTGCCAGACCAACTCGCCGTTGTCGGGGTTAACCGCGATGCAGCTGTCGGTGTAGAGGTTGTCGCCGGGCCGCACTTCGCCGTCGAAGTCGGGCGCCGGGTTGCCGGTCCCGGTGTAGAGCAGGTTCAGCTCCGGGTCGTAGGTCGGCGTGATCCACGGGTTGCCGCCGCCTCGCGCCCACTGCTCGCCGTCGGCAGGCCAGGTCTCGGAGCCCGGTTCCCCGGGCTTGGGCACCGTGTAGGTGCGCCAGACGTGCTCGCCGGTCTCCAGGTTGTAGGCGTCGAGATGCCCGCGCACGCCGAACTCACCGCCGGAGCTGCCGACGATGACCTTGTCCTTGATGACGAGCGGAGCCAGGGTGGCGCTCTCACCGGCCCGAACGTCGCCGTTCGTCCTGTCCCACACGCACTTGCCCGTCTCGGCGTCGAGCGCGAGCACGTGCGCGTTCGGGGAGACCACGAACACCTTGCCCTGGGCGACGGCCACGCCGCGGTTGACGTTGCCGCAGCACAGCGAGGTGTCGAACGGCGTCGCGTGGTGGTAGCGCCAAAGTTCCCTGCCGGTCACCGCGTCGAGCGCCCAGACCCAGCCGTCCCAGCCGGTGACGTACATGACGCCGTCGACGACGATCGGGGAGGCCTCGAACGCGTACGTCGAGCCGCCGGCCTGCAGGCCCGCGGGTCCGCACTGGAAGACCCACGCCGGGGTGAGGCGCCGGACGTTTTCCTGGTTGATCTGGTTCAGCGGGCTGTATCGCTGCCCGTCGTAGGCGCCGAAATAGGTGAGCCAGTTCCACGGCTCCGAGCGCGCCCTGAGGATGCGCTGGTAATCGACGGTTCGCGCCACCGGCGGCGCGCTTCCGGCCAAACCGCTGAGGGACCCCCAGTCGACGGCATGTCCTGCGTCCACGTAATCCGTCATCAACTGCTCCTTTCTACGGCCGTGGCTGCGGCGGGCGGTCGAGGCGGGCTTCCGGCGGGACCTCGCCGAGCACGACGATCGCGCCGGTCAGACCCCGGCCCTCGTCGTTTCCGGTGGGCGATCCGTACCAGTAGTAGCCCGGGCCGTCGAGGTTGATGGTCGCCGTTCCGCGCGAATGGTTCACCAGCCAGATGAACTGACTGTCGCCATTGCTCGGCAACAGCGCGCAATGCGTGTTGAGGTCATCGTTGATGAGCTCGAGGTCGAGGTCGCCACCATGCGGAAGGACCAGGACGGACGGGTCGAAGCACAGCTCGTCGGGGTTGATCCTGATGGTGGCCTTCATGCGGCCGTCGGGTCCTTCTTCGGCCTTTCCGATGTTCCCGTTGGCCAGAATCCGGCCCAGCGCAGCCCCATTTTGCTTGTCCAACCCGATCGCGCTCACCAGTGCGGATCGCTCGTCCGTGGGGGTCGCCATTGCGTCACCTCCTAAATTGATTCATGCAGGCTTGTTGCGTGGTGCTCGCTGAGCGTCGTTGCTCATGAGACGGTCATCAATGCCGTTATTCGACTTTCGACCAGGCCATCAAATGCTGTCGGGCTTGAGGATCACCTTGGTGTAGCCGTCCACCCGACGATCGAACTTCTGGTATGCGAGAGGCGCCTCCTCCAGTGGCAGCTCGTGCGAGACCACGAAGCCGGGCCGGGCCCGCCCCTCGGTGATCATGTCGCGGAGCTGCCGGTTGTAGCGTTTGACGTTCGCCTGCCCGGTGCCCACGCGCAGGCCCTTTTCGAACAGGGTTCCGATCGCGACGAGCAACATCCCGTGCTTGGCGTGCTCATCGACGCCGCCCGGGTCGGCCGGCACGTACAGGCCGGGCACGCCGAGCGCGCCTGTCGGGCGGACGGTCTGCACGAGCTGGTTCAACACCGTGGCCGGCTCCTCGCGGTCACCGTCTCGGGTGGTGGCCTGGTAGCCGACCGCGTCGATGCCCTTGTCGGTGCCCTCGCCGCGGGTCTGCTCCTTGATCTGCTCGACCGGGTCGCCGGCGGAGAAGTCGACGGGGATCGCGCCGATCTCCCCCGCCTTGGCGAGCCGCTCGGGCACGCGGTCGACCACGAAGACCCGCGACGCGCCGCGCAGCAGCGCGGAGTACGCCGCCATCAGGCCCACGGGTCCGGCGCCGTACACGGCCACCGTCTCGCCCGGGGACACGTCCGCGAGCTCACAGCCGTGGTAACCCGTCGGGAAGATGTCGGCGAGCAGCGCGTAGTCGGCCTCGTGGTCGGTGCCGGGCGGCAGCGGCAGGCAGTTGAAGTCCGCGTACGGCACCCGCAGGTACTCCGCCTGGCCGCCGGGATACGGCCCCATGGCCACATATCCGTAGGCGCCGCCGGCGAAACCCGACGGGTTGACAGTGAGACAAAAACCCGTCGTGCCGGCGAGGCAGTTCTTACAAAAGCCGCAGGCCACGTTGAACGGCATCACGACGCGGTCGCCCTGCTCCAGCCCGGTGACCCCGCTGCCGACCTCTTCGATGATGCCGAGGTTCTCGTGGCCGAACACGATGCCCGGCTCCGCGGCGGTTCTGCCCTCGTACATGTGCAGGTCAGACCCGCAGATGCACGATGACGTGATGCGTACGATCACGTCGTTCGGCTGCTCGATCCGTGGGTCTGGGACCTCCTCTACCGCGACTTCAAAGGGCTTTAGGTACACCACGGCTCGCATGTACGCCTCGCCCCATTTCTGGTGCTGTGTCGCATTTGACTCTTGGTGCGCCGCCACCTGACAGTTAGCCTGTTGGCTTGGGTCAAGGCGAGACGGCCTGTGCTTCACGTCGTTGGTGCGTCCGGCGATCACGATCCTGAATCGCTCTTCCCCGACTGCAAAGGGGGATGGGATGAACGGCGCGAGACAAGGAACGAACGGCCCCGCAGCCGCGACGAGCGGGCCCGGGCGAACGGACGACAGCATCAGGCGGACCACCGCCGCCTGGGAGAGCTTCGCCGCCGGCGCCGACACCGTCCGCGGCGTACGCCCCGAGATCCTCATGTCGTGGTACCGATGCCGCGAGGAGTACGAGGTCGATCCCGGCCTCGACCGTGCGCCCGCCGCGGTCGATGCGAGCGCGCACTCGATCGACCACGATGTGGTGTTCGCCGAGCTGGGCGGCCTGGCCACCACCGCCGCCACGGAGGTCGACGGCCTCGACGGGCTGGTCACCGTGGCCGACTCCGACGGCCGGATCTTGGCGTCCTGGGGCAGCCGCCGCATCTTGCATCTCGCCGCCGACCGCAACCTCGCCCCGTGGTTCACCTGGTCGGAGTGGGCGAGCGGGACGAACGGCATGGGCACCGCGCTGGAGAGCCACCGGCCCGTGATGATCAGCGGTCCTGAGCACTGGTGTCGCGGTTTTCACCCGTGGCAGTGCGCGGGCGTCGCCGTCCGCGATGTCGTCACCCAAGAGCCGCTGGGGGTGCTGAACATCTCCTGCTGGAAGACGCCGTTGTCCGACGCGGTGCTCCCCTGGCTCCGCAAGGTCGCCGCGACGACCGAGGCCAAGCTGCGGCAACGGGCGCACCAGAGCGGCACGCTGCTGGCGGCCGCCCTCGCCGACGCCCGCGTGGCGCCGGCCACCCCGCTGGCCGCCATCGACCCGGCCGGCAACGTCGTGCTCGCCAACAGCGAGGCGGCCGCGCTGATGGGCACCCCGGCGGACACCCCCGCCTACGCCCCCGCGCACCGGTGGACCCCGCAGCTGCCCACCCTGCCGCGGCTGACCCGCCGCGCGCTCGAACGCGCCCGGCAAGATCCGCACTGGAGCGGATCGACGCAGGTCTTCGTGCCATTTCTCGGCACCCCGGTCTCGGTCGCGGTCCGCCCGGTCTTTTCTGGGACCCGCGCGATCGGCGTGCTGGTCGCCTTCGGCTCACCGGACATCTTCGGGCCCCCGGCGAGCGATCCGCTCTTCGGGGCCACTCAGTCCCGCACGCTGCCGAGCCGGGTCATCGCGCTGCGGGACGACCGGTGGGTGCTGCTCGATCCGCGCGAGATCCGCTTCGCCGAAGCCGACCACAACAAGGTCTGGCTGATGAGCGATCAGGGGCGACTCCTGGCCGCCACCCGCGGCCTCGATCGCCTCGAACAACAACTGGAGGACCGGGGATTCCTTCGCGTCCACCGTCGATTTCTCGTCAACCTCAACCGGGTGCGCGAAATCGAGCAGGGCTTCAAAGGGACCTTACTTCTCATCACCGACGCGCGGAGTCACGAAACCGTGCCCGTCGCGCGCCGCCACGCCCCCCACCTCCGCCAATCCATCGGCCTCTGAACGCCGCCGGTCGCCCGCGGACGTCTAGACAGGCTTCTACCGGGAGGTGCAGCCGTCGACGGTTACCGTGTCCGGGACATCGGCCCTTCCGCCGCCCGTGCAGGTGAAGGAGAAGCCGTACTGGCTGCTGCGCACGACAGAGGTCCCGGTGAAGGTGCCCGTCGTGACCGCCCCAGAGGAGGCCTGGCAGTCTTGCACGCCCATCACCGTCCCTTGCCCGTCCTCGCCGACGGACTGGCAGGTGTAGGTCGGGGTCTCGGCGGCGGCTGCCGCGGTGGGCGCGGCCAGCAGCAACCCGCCGAACGCGACGGTCGCCATGGTGATCGGAGTGAGGCGCTTCATAGGCTTGGCTCCCTTTCCGCCGTTTTCCATCTCGTCACCACGAGGCACAGCACAGGGACATGACCTGACAGCAAGCCCACGGCCGCTGACCATCGATGTCATGCCCTCCTGTCAAGTCCTCCTTAGTTGCAGTGCCCGGTCCAGTGAAGGCAAACATCGGCGAGGTCAGAGCGCGGCCGTTCCGGACACGGCACCCACATGGGTGGAATCCCACACCCCGCACTCGCCGCCACGCTGTGCCACGAATCCATGGCGACTTTGGTAGCTTAGTTCTACGTAGAACCATGCTACGTAGAGAGGGCGTTCCTTGTCGGGTTTCATCGGGAGGGAATCCGAGCTGGCGCTGCTGGGTAAGAGGCTGGAGCGGGTGGCGGCTTCGGGCATAGGCGTCGCCGTGACGGTGCGCGGGCGTCGGCAGGTGGGTAAGTCGCGGCTGGTGCAAGAGTTTTGCGATCGGGCCGGCATGCCTTATGTCTTCTCTACCGCGACCAAGGGCGCGTCGCCGGTGGAGGCGGTCGCTTCATTTCTGGACGATCTGCGGGATTCGGCCTTGCCGGTGGAACCGGATCTGGTTCCCAGGCTGGGCCAGGGCAGCTGGCCAGACGCGTTCCGAGTGCTGGCGTCGGTCTTGCCGCAGAGGCCATGTGTCGTCGTCCTCGACGAGTTGCCCTGGCTCGCCGAGCAGGACGGTCTGTTCGACGGGGCATTGCAGACTGCCTGGGATCGGCTGTTGTCGGCCAAGCCGGTGCTGTTGCTGCTGCTCGGCAGCGACCTGCACATGATGGAGCGGTTGACCGCCTATGACCGGCCGTTCTTCGGGCGCGCCGACAACCTGGTGCTTGGACCACTCAACCCGGCCGACGTCGGCCAGGCGCTTGGGCTCGCGGCGGCCGACGCCGTCGACGCGCACCTGGTATCGGGAGGACTGCCTGGCATCGTGCGGACCTGGCCGAACGGAATGCCCGCGTTGGAGTTCCTGCGACAGGAGGCGGCCGACCCGGCAGCCGCGGTTTTCGGTGTGCCGGAGGCGGCGTTGCTGGCGGAGTTTCCCAATCCGGATCTCTCGCGGAGGGTGCTGGAGGCGATCGGAGCCGGTGATCGTACATACGCGAATGTCGCCGCCACGGCGGGCAGTCGCGCGGGAGCGCTGCCCTCGGGGACGCTGTCGCCGCTGCTGCACACACTTACCGCCGAGAAGCAGATCCTTGCCGTCGAAGCGCCGCTGTCGACAAGGAGGGGAAGACCGGCGCTGTATCGGGTGGCAGACAGCAACCTGCGGCTGTACCTAGGGATGCTGCGGGCGGTGCAGGAACAGGCGCGCCGTGGACGCCCAGAAGCGGGATTCCGTCTCATCGAACGGCGTTGGACGGCATGGCGAGGCCGCGCCGTCGAACCAATCGTCCGCCAGTCTCTGGAACTGGCCGCGCTGTCTGAGAGGCTTCCCTGGCCGGACGTAGAAGCGGTCGGCGGCTGGTGGAACCGCCAGTTCGACCCCGAAATCGACCTCGTTGGGGCCGATCACGCCCCCGTGGCGGGCAAGATCTGCTTCGTTGGCTCGATCAAGTGGCTGGCCGGCCCGCTCGACCGTCACGACCTGATCGCGGTACGCCGCGCGATAACGCAGGTCCCCGGATACGACCCGGCGACGACCGGCCTGGTCGTCGCCTCCCTCAGCGGCCTCGGCACGGACGTCGACCGGCGATCCGTCGATCTGCTGTGGAGACCACAAGACATCATCGAGTCCTGGCTCCCATGAAGGCCACGCCCGAATCCCGCTGAGACAAACGCCCGAGAATGTTGACGTGTCGCGTGGCTCCCCTGAGGTCAACTGAGTACAACGTAAAGCACCAGCTCAGGGCACTGAAGGCGCTGCTTCGCCAGCTACCTGACCCGTCAACACCGGTTCAGCCGAAGCGCGCGCAGAGTCCGGGCCGTGCCAAGCAACTCCAGGAGGAGCAGGCACAGAAACTGATTGCCGCCTACGAAGCAGGAGCGACGGTCTACCAGCTCGGCCGGCAGTTTGGGATCGCACGGCAGACAGTGAGCAAGATCCTTCACCGCCACGGTGTCCCCATGCGCAGGGCGGGTCTCACGTCCGGCCAAATTGAAGAGGCAGCCAGGCTCTACGAAGGCGGCTGGTCACTGGCCCAGGTTGGCATGCACTTGGAGGTCAGCTCCGACACGGTACGGAACCGGCTCTTGGAGCGCGGCGTGAGAATGCGGCCGCGTCCTGGGCGTGAGGCTTAGAGCGTACTTCAACGAGCAGAACCCGCTCTGACCTGCTAGAACGCCTGCGCGACGTGCTTGGAAGGTTCAACCTAGGACGCGTTCGGCGCGCGGTCACGCCAAAGGTTGATCTTGTGCGTCTTGCGGCTCGCCTCGTCTAGTCCGACGTTAGCGCCGTGGCCAGGTCGTCCTCAGTCGCTCCCAACGGATACCAGCTCGTCATTAAGTGCGACCAGCTCAGCGATCTTGGTGGCAATGACTTCCATCGAATCTTCCGCCGTGTGCAACCCGTGTCGGGAGCCAAGCAATGGGCTGACTTTCCGGACGTCTTCATAGGTCGCCTCATGTACGACAGGAATTAGCAGGTCGCGTGCCAGAAGCTCCGAGAGCTCCTTGTCAGAGACCCCCCGATTGTTGACGCGTTTTAGCAGCGCAGGGGTAATGAGGACGAGACCAACCCGCGACTTCGCCAGGCCCCTGTCGATCTCTCGCATGAACGGTTGGCCGAGCAGGATGTCCTTCTCGCTGAACCAGACCGACACGCCTTCGGCTTCGAGCAGGTCGTGTAGCTCCGTAGCAACACCGCGCCGGTCGTCCCACGCATGGCAGAGGAAGAGGTCGCGAAGTTCAGGCTGCTGACCTCGCAACTCGACCGTGCGCCGGTAAGGAGTCAGCGCACGGACTTGATCAGGCGTGTAGGTCACGGCCGAGCTGCTCGGCGACCACCTCGGCCGCGTCCTGCCGCCGATGGCCCCACCCCCACCGCTCGTGCCGCCTCCACCGCTGCTGCGCGGCGTGTAGCTCGACGGCGAGTAGGTCGGAGACGGCGAGTAGTACCCGTAGTTTCGGCCGCCGCATGAAGGGCAGGCTGCTCGTCCGCTGGCGGTTCGATGGCCCTTGACAGGGGCCGTGCACCTACTCATGACCAAATTGTAGACGGTGCGCGGTGTGGGTGGTGGTGACGCTGTGGGTGGAGTCGTTTAGCCGGGCGGGGCACGCCACAGCTTCGGACTTCGGACCAGGTGACACGCTGGCTGACGGCCGACACCGACCTGTCACCGGCGTCGATCTCGGCCTGCCGGAGCCACCTGCGCAACGTCTCCGCACTCATCCCCAGCCGGCCCGAGATCGCCTTGATCGCAGCCCACTCGGTGTCGTAGTCACCGGCATGATCCCGGACCAGCCGGATCGCCTTCGCCTTGGTGCCCGCGTCGGACCTGCTTGGCATCGCGCCATCCTTCCTAACTCGGAAAGTGTGCACGAAACCCTGGTCAGTTCAGCCGAACTCCAAACGTCCACTCAATATTAAATGAGTAGCTAAAACAAGGGGACCTGTAGTAATATAGAAGTGAAAGGCATCACAAAAACCAGGCGATGTGACAGATAGAATCCAAATTGTTGACATGCACGACCGTCCTATCGATGCCTCTACGCGCCAGGAAGCATGGGCGAATGGCGCATACCATCGGTTGACGCAGATCGTACTACGCGATGAAGAAGGAAACCTTCTCTTGCAAAAGCGCAGCGCCCGCAAGTCGCTCTATCCGGGTCGTTGGACGAATGCCGCGAGCGGACATGTCGATGAAGGCGAAACCTATGAGATTGCGGCTGCGCGTGAGCTTACAGAAGAGATCGGCGTTAGTATTCCTTTAAAAGTAATTGGCAAGTTATTGCTGCAAACGAGATCGGGCGACAAGATTATCAATCAATTCATTAGCGTCTTTGAAGGATGTGTCCTGCGCAGTACGGAATTCAAATTACACTCCGAAGAGGTAAGCGAGATCCGCTGGGTTACGCTCGAAGAGCTTAAAGAGAGGATCGTGGACAGCGCAGACGAATTCACGCCTGCAATGGTGAAGACAACACGAGAACTTTATATGTAGGCGGCACTCGCAGATTCTGGTTCCGGGGTATTACCACTCCGGCAGCGGTCGCGAGACAGCAACAATCCGAGCCAGGTACAACGATACACAGATACAGGTGCAGCCGCGCCCGACTGGAGTAACAGGTGGAGATCGGACCTAGCAAGAAGCACCTCATGGCGGTCCAATCAGCCTACGCTATTGCTGGCGTGAGGACAGTTCTCTATATAGCAGAGCTAGGCACATTGACTCTGATAGACCTAAGGGATGTAGTCGCCATCCATTACCTCCAGAAGGGGTTTAGTGGCCACGTGGAGGTGATCTGCAGAATATCGCCTCAGTTACATGGAGTTCAAACACGTGTTGGCCGAGCAGAAGTACTACCGTCGATTGGAAGTAATAGACGCCAGTCAAAGCGTCGAAACTGTCGTGAGTATGGTCTTCGCCGCTGTGCTAGCCCTATCGCATTCGCAGCCTGGTTCCTAGGCGCCTACACACTCGTGCCGCCACTGTTACCGGTCCTGCCACGGTGCTAGTGCACGGCGGCGGCGTAACTCGTGAGGAAGGCGGCTTCTTGCTCGCCTTGCGACGGCTTAGCGGAGACGAGTAGTCTGCCGACCTTGGCGCGGGCGACGGACCAGGTGGCGAACCCGACTCCGTCAGTTGCGACCTGAATATGCCGAACCAGGTGCTCCGCTGGAACACCCAGGCCGCCATGCCCACCAGCCGGTTCGTCCGTTCCTATGGCATGCGTCTCGCCATCGTCGGCAGCGGCCACCTGCAAGCCTGGCCATCTCGACGAGGGCCTAATCCTCGGCCACCAGTCCATCGACGTCCTTCAACACGTCGCATCCAGGCGATCTCTGGACTACCTGCAAGACTTCACCGCCCGTCTAGAGCCGTGGAGTCGTGAGCCCGCTGTGCAGGAATTCCGGCACCGAGCTCTCCGAGAAACCGGCGTCCGAGCGTAAGCATCCTGCGGTGATGTTGAACCGGATGTAACGCACCACCAACACGAACATCAATACTTAGCGGGGTTACTTTTCCTAATTGTCAGTGATCCTGAAGTAGTCACCGTTATAGCTGACGCGGCGGCGACCTGTGATCTTTTCGATGTCGTCCCTGAGGACTCCGATAAGACCTCCATCCGGCCCCTCTATGACAACCTCACAGAGCCCAGTTTCCCGCGCGACCCGAATCTGTCCTGGCGATGTATCTGAGATGAGAACGACCCCCGTGCGCCCAGCGTCGAAGCTCAACCTTTCACCTCTGAAGCTCCGCGTCAGCCTGACACAATCACCTTCTCGTAGACCGTTGATGTCCGGCTTCTGCCAAAAAGGCATGGGCACGTGCTTCATTTGGGCATCAGACCATGCCTCATATGCCTCAGGATCGCGTTCCCGCATTGCCGCTTGTTCCGCACCAGTCAGATTTTCGGAGAGTAGGCGTTCGTACTCAGCCATCTGATCATAGTCCAAACGGCTGGGCTCACCCTGTTTCGTGTCCATGTCGTGGCCGTAGTACGTGTCATCTTCACCTAGGCGTACATCGCCGCACTTTGCGCACTTATAGATCTCCCGCATATCTCGGGAGCGTTCAGCGCCTCGGTCATCTATTGCACCGTAGTGCATATACCAGTAACCGTAATCATGCTCGCATGCATTCTGTGTGTCCATGCGCTCATCTCCTTGAGCATTTCCCAGCTAAGTGATCGGCTGCGACAAGTGGCAGCGAAAATGTATACTGCCTTCCAATCGATATTGACGTCAGTGAGCTTAAGGGTGCATACTTTGTAATCAATAGACGAGAAAACGTATTGTGCCTAACCCACTTCAACATTCAATACCTTCAGCTTCACCAGAACTGCTCGCCAAGGCTAAGCTGATCAAAGACAGTCCATTCTTCACAGCTACCTTTGTCGTGGGGGCCAACCCATTAATAGAGAAGCAGCAGGTGTTCCTGTCGTTAGTTGGCATTAAACCAGTCTCTTACGTAAGTGCCGCCCATTGGACCGGCGATCCGGCCAAGCTCGAATCTGCGGCCGACGATAAACATGAGCTAGGCGCTTTTCTCGACGAGCTGGGTCTCGCCTACCACTTTTCAGGGAATGAATCTGAAACCCTCGCCGTTGTATCCAAAGACTCTCGCCTGGTTGAAGAGTTTGTAAATGCTCCCGATGAGGATAATCGGACACGAGGCCGGCTACTTGGGTACCCGCAGACTGCCATAGAGTGGGCCGAGACTCGTAATTGGCGCGAGGACGAAGCTGACTTACTCGAAGCCAACGGACTAGCTGGTATGGTGTTCTTTCGTTTTTCCCGAGATCACGCCGGTGAAGAACTGGAAGTAGTACGCCAATGGCGACGAATACTTGAAACGTATGGCTTGGCTTGAGCCGGAGTTCCAGTGAGCCGACCATGGCACGACAACTGTGATGTCATGCCTTACCAGGATTCAACTGCTTGAACTTGCGTAGTGCGTCAGCCTCCGCCTCTCGATCGGTGTACCACGAGACTGTTCGACACTGATCACTGCATGAGATACAGAATATCCCCTGATTCGTCCCTTGCTGACGGCGGCAGTGACCACAGTAGTAGACCTCTGTTTCCGGCATTTGCTTCTCCTTGGTTGTTGTCGACGCTGCACTTAACAGTTCGAATGACCTCGCGGGTCATTCAGTGGCTAAGGTGAGGCCGAATAGCGCCAGAAGCTCCGTTAACTAGTTGGACGCGCTACGTGTTGCAATGGTTGCGGGGAGTCTTGGCCGGACGCGGCCAGAGCCGGATGACACAGGGCAAACCGCTGACGCTGCGAGTCGGTCCCGCATGCTCCTCCTGGGGTATGGAGAGGCTGGAGAGGCAGCATCAAGGCACCGAGGGATGGCAGGGGCAGATACCCCAGATGCCGATGGTGGGGTGGCTCGCCATCCGAACTTATCCGCTCGCCGAACGCCCCGCCCGCGCCGCCAACACTGGAATCGCTTCGATCTTCTCCGGTGTGAGGTCCTTCCAGACAAGCCCCACGGGCCGGCGCCGGTCCCGGCACTCGATCACCTCGTCCGGCGTGACGATCAGGTCGACGCTGAAGTCGTGTCCTGTCTCGGGAATCTCCTCGTCGACCACTTGGAGCTGGTGGACGGGGGCGACGATGACCGTCTCGTCTGTCACGAGTCCGGCTTCGATGAGCAGGGCGACCTCAAGGTCTGAGTAGCCGGCGCCCTTTCCGATTCGGGCACCCGATCGGTTGACGGCGACGCTGCCGCAGATCACGACGTCGATGGGGCGCATGTCCTCGACGCCAATACGGCGAGCGACCTGGGCAGCGCCCTTCTTCTCAGCGGCCTGCTCGAGCGGGAGATCGAGTGAAGCAGGATCAAGCAGAAAGAACGGTCGGAGGCTGGCCATCTTGGGGACGGCCATGTAGAGCAGCTTGCCATCTTTAAGCGCACGGGTGCGGATCGGTAGCTGCGCCCAATCAGGGTTTGCCTTGATCGTGCGAGCGCGCTCCCACACGTCCAGCTCAGCCAGACGCTCAGCCGTTGCCTCCGCACCGTCGAAGCCGGGGATCTTGCCGTACGAGTCTTCCGGCACCGCGCCTGCACGTTCAAGCAGGCGCCAGACCCGGTCTCGAACGGCGTCCTTGGCCTGGTCGATGTTCGCCACGCCTTACCACTATCACTAGATCGCCGCCATGAGCGCCAGCAGGCGATCGTTGATGTCCTGCACCCACGGTTCGTGCCGCCACTCGCGAAGCTCTCGACCAGCGGCAAACGCCAGGTTAAGACCGCCGCCGCCAAGTGTCAGCTCCACGGCGTCAATCGTCCGGTGCATGGTGGCCGCTGCCTCGTCCAGCTTGTGCTGGCGAATCAGCGACAGGGTGAGGTTGCCCAGGGCGATGGCCTGACTCTTCCTCTTCGCGGTGAGCGCTTTGGCGGTTGAGTGCAGGATCGGCTCCGCCCGTTCCGGCAGGTCGAGGAAGAGGTAACAAGAGCCGCTCAAGCGGTTGAACTCGTTGATCGTGTAGTAGTCGGCGGCGATGTCGTCGCTGCCGATTCGGTCGAACTGCGCCTCGGCCTTGCCGAGCGCCGACTCGCACGCCTTGAGATCGCCGGTCATGGCGTACCCCTCGGCCACATGGAGCAAGCTCAGTCCGGCGAGCGACGGGCTGGCCAACTCGGCAACCTCGGCCGCTTGGGCAGCGAGCGTGATGCCCTTCCTCGGGTCATTCTCGCCGTAGAGCGCGACGAATGCCTTGCGCAGCGTCGCATACGCCTCCGTGCACGGATCACGTATCTGGCGGGCTGCGGTCACCGCGTCATCGAGGTAAGCGATGGGAGCTGTGTGGTCCCGCCGCTGGCTGACGTCCCAGACGAGCTGTCCCATGAACGTGGCTGACTCGGCCCCCACCTCAAATAGAGCCTTCCGCACGCGGGGATTGGTGGCGTTGTCTCGAAGGAACGTCACCTGACCGTGGACGTGACCAGCGGGTCCGAGCAGCGCCGTCGAGGGCGCCTTGTCGTATTGCTCGTCAAGCTGACGGATGCGCTCGTGCAGATAGGCAACCGACACCAAGTCGGCCGATGACGGGTGTTCGAGCACGTAGCTCATGCGCTCGCTTGGTTTGGCTTGGATGATCGTCACGTCATCGAGGAGTGCCTGCAGTTCGTCAGGCGTCACCTTGAGCGCGGCGGCAAGCTTGGGCCGGACCCACGGTTGCGGCTCACTTTCGGCCGTCTCCCAACGCACGACGGTTGACCGCTCAACGCCCAAGCGCTCGGCGAGCTTCTCTTGGCTGTAGCCCGCCGATTTGCGACGCTGGGCGAGCCGTACGCGCCTACTCGCCATGCGCTCTTCCTCCGGGGGTTCAGGGGACTACCCACCATAGCCACCCAGGGCCTATTTGCCCAGGTCAGAGGGTCCGGCGCCTCTCTTTTGCGTCTCTTCTACCCCTCCTCTGCTCTGGGCCTTCGCAGGTCAACCGGCTTTTCTGGCCTGTACACCGGCCTGGCGGCGTAAGGACCCCCGAGCCCGCCGTCAGGCCGGTATCCAGACGCCGGAAGGAATCCAATGCGACCTGCAATCTACGGCTATATGCGTGTCGCGAGCAGTGGCGAACAGAATGATGACGCCCAGCGCATCAGGCGGGAATTGGCCGACTATGCCGAACGTGAAGGTTTCACGCTCGATCAGGTATTCACCGAAAATGTCACGTGTTCGGAATCCGCGTTCTACGCCATGCTCGAAGCCCTGAAGTACCACGACGTGAAGAACATTATCGTTCCGGCGGCCGATACAACCGCCTCCACACCCCAGAACGCAAACAGGACCCTTCCCCTGTCGGGGAAAGATCCTGTGAGTACTTTGGACGTGCTACTAGGGGGCACCCGTTTGGTCACGGGTTCTAGTAGGACCTCTATGGCTCCCGCGACTGGACTCGAACCAGTAACCTGCCGGTTAACAGCCGGACGCTCTGCCGATTGAGCTACGCGGGATCGCGGCGGGAGGAGGCGCCCACCCTCACACCGGCGGCCTCTAGGTTAGCGCATGATGGGAGTGGTCCGCGCCGACCAGGCGCCCCGCGACTGGGTATGCCCTGGTTGGGTAGAGCTAGCCCCAACCGCACAGGGGGTGCACATTGAAGTATCGCGCCACGTTCATCGCAGGAGCGGCTCTGGGCTATGTCCTGGGCACGAAGGCCGGGCGGGAGCGCTACGAACAGATCAAGCGGGCGTCCCGCCGGATCACGGAGAACCCGACGGTACAAGAGACCGCCGGGCTGATCCGAGCGCAGGCCGGCGAGCTCGCCGGCACCGCTCGCAGCAAGGTCACCGAGACGGTCGGCGACCGGATTCCGGGGCTGCGCCGGTCGAACGACACGGCGGCATCGCCGCGTCACGACCAGCAGACCCCTTCGCCGAACTGATTCGCCGGGCCGCCGCGTGCGGCCCGGCTCGGTTCACAGCCCGGTTTGGCGGCGGAGGCCGGCGAGGAGATGGCCGGCCTGGGCACGCAGCTCCGGGTCGTCGGGATCGAGACCGGCATCGAAGACGAACGTCCAGCGGACGGCGTCGCCCCCAGGGCGGCGCCGTCCGACGATCCGGACGTGCCCGCCGCCGGGGAGCGCGGCCTGGTGGTTGACCACGATCGTGGCTGTGACGCGCTCTTGCACGGTCTCCGGTACGGACCCCGGATCGGTGAGCCGGATGTGGTGCTCCCCCGCGTCGGCGGTCGCCCGGACGTGCAGCCAGCCGTCCCGCCACGCGGCCTGCTCGACGCTCTCCCATGGCAGCCGGACGAACCCGTCCGAGGGCCCGGGCAGGTGCAGCGCCCGGTCGGTGGCCACCACGTGTGATCCGTCCCGTGTGGCCGCGAACGCGAGGATGTGCTCGCCGCGCTCCAGTGTCGGCCGCGGGCCGGCGGGCAGCGAACGGGGCAGACGGAAGCGCATGACCACACGCTACGGCGTTCAGGCGGCTCGCGGTGGCGCGCGGCGGGTGGCCAGCAGGTCGAGCACCAGCGCCGCCGACCAGCTGTAGTCGTGGCTGCCGCGGCCGGTGCCGTCGAAGGGGTCGAAGTACTCCCGAAAGCCCGACTGTCGTACGAGCCGGAGCGTCGACCCGTACAGCAGGTCGGCCACGACGGTCAGTCCGTGGCCCATCGCGCCCAGCCACAGCAGCCAGTTGGTGCTCACCCACGTGGGCCCGCGCCAAAACGCGCCCCGGTCGAAGGCGACCGACTGGATGTCGCAGGTCGGCATCGGATAGCCGGCCGCGCCCGCGAACCGAGCCGACAGCAGCAGGTCGACCAGCCCCCGGATCGCCGGCTCGGGCAGCTCTGGGTCGAGCAGCGGCGCGAACGTGGCGATGGTGGCGACCGGGACGAGCCTGTCGCCGCGCAGGTCGCGTGCCCGAAAGCAGCCGCTCTCGTGATCCCACAGGCGGGTGAGCAGCGCCGCGTGAATGCGCTGCGCGCGCTCGCGATGCGGCACCGGGTCGGCGCCGACGATCGTCGCGAGCTCGGCCAGCGCGTGCGTGGAGGCGAGATAGGTGGCGTTGACGAGCGGATCTTCGACGGCGAACGGGTGGACGTCGCGCAGGTGCTCGTCACGGTAGCCCGCCTCCCGATAGGTCGTGACCAGCCACACGTAGCGATCGTGGTCGGCGCCCGCGCCCAGGCTCGGCGGCACGGCCCGGCCGCCGTACTCCGCCGGCGGCAGCTGCAGCTCGGCCAGCGCGCGGTCCCACGCCGGGCTGTCGTCTAACCCCGACTCCCACGGGTGGCAGATCGCCACCAGCCCGGCGCCGCCTAGGTCGCGGGTCCGGGCGAAGTAGCCGTGCTGGGCCACCAACGCGGGATAGATGCGGCCGAGGAAGGCCCTGCTGCGCTCGGCGTCGGCGGCGTCGGCCGCGCTCGTGTGCAGGCGCAGCGCCGCCAGCGCGTGCAGCGGCGGGTGCGTGAGCGCCGAGGTGTCCACCTGGCGCGGCGCGTCTTGGAACTTGCAGCTGCGCCACAGCTCCGGGCCGGGGAAGTACGCGCGCCGCGCGACCGTGTTGTTGAACACGATGTGCGGCAGCATGCCGTTGGCCCATTGCCCGCGAAACAGCGTCAGCAGCTCCTGTTCGGCGCGGTCTCGCCGATGCCGTGCCAGCCCGAGGCTGATGAAGGCGGAGTCCCAGCTCCACTGATGCGGGTACAGGCCGGGAGACGGCACGGTGGCCGCGCCGCTCCAGTTGGCGTCCAGGACATGCGTCGCGGCCTTCCAGAGGACGGATTCGTCGCCCGTCAGCCGTGACCCCACGGTTCCACAGTGACGCGTTCCCGGCCGTCTGTCGACGGGCTTCTTTACCCTGACCGACTCGATTCCTGACAACGGCCGGCAACTTCGCCGCCGTCAAATGATCACGGCCAGGGCACCGAGGCGGGCGTCGGCGGCCGGGAACGCGGAGTCTTAGCTGGTGAAGAGGGTGTCGCCCCAATAGCCGCCGCGATGAACGCCGGGCGGCACGGCGAAGTTGGCCGAGCCGACGTGCACGATGTATTCGTTGAGATCGTCTTTCGCGAGATTGCGCTGCACGGGGATGAAGCCCGTCCGCGGGTCGCGCTGATAGGCGATGAAGAACAGGCCCGCGTCGAGCCGCCCGAGGCCGTCGGTGCCGTCGGTGAAGGAGTAGCCGCGGCGCAGGATGCGCGCGCCGTTGTTGGCCGCCGGGTGCGCCAGCCGTACGTGCGCGGTCGGCGTCATCTTGCCGAGGATGACGGGGTCGTGCTCCTTCGTGCGGCCGGCCGGCGCGCCCTCCTTCTTGTCCCGGCCGATGATGTCCTCCTGCTCGCGCAGGGAGGTGCGGTCCCATGTCTCGATGTGCATCCTGATGCGGCGGGTCACCAGGTAGGTCCCGCCCGCCATCCACGCCGCGGCGGCGCCGCCGTCGCCGCCCGCCGCCCACACGTGCCGGGCGAGCAGCGCCTCGTCGGTGCCCGCGATGTTGTTGGTGCCGTCCTTGAACCCCATCAGGTTGCGCGGCGTCTGCCGCTCCGGCGTCGTCGAGGAGGTCTTGCCGAAGCCCAGCTGCGACCAGCGCACCGTCACCACCCCGAAACCGATGCGGGCCAGGTTGCGAATCGCGTGCACCGCCACCTGCGGGTCGTCCGCGCACGCCTGTACGGCGATGTCACCGCCGCTGCGGCCGGGGTCGAGATCGTCGCCGGGGAAGTGCGGCAGGTCGACGAGTGCGGGC
This sequence comes from Streptosporangiaceae bacterium, assembly GCA_035765195.1. Classification (GTDB taxonomy): domain Bacteria; phylum Actinomycetota; class Actinomycetes; order Streptosporangiales; family Streptosporangiaceae; genus CALAED01. The sequence goes on along the minus strand of DASTYC010000020.1, from coordinate 95,973 downwards.
GGGCGCCTGGCCTTGATCCCGAACCGGTCAGCGCCGTCCTTGTCGAACAGCGTGGGCCCGAAGCCGATGGTCAGCGTGAGCCGCGACGCCGGCAGGCCGAGCGCCTCGCCGGTGTCGTCCGGAGGCGACTCGGGGATGCCGCCGACGGCGCCGGTTCCGTGCGGGCGACCGGCCGTCATCGCCGCGGCGGCGGCGGTCCAGGCCCGCAGCATCCGGACCAGCCTGGCCCGGTCGTCGGTCACGACGTCGAACGCGGCGAAGTGCAGCCGGTCCTGCACCGGCGTCGCGATCCCCGCCTGGTGCCGTCCGAAGAACGGGATCTCGGTGTCGGGGCTGTTTTCGGTCGCCTCGGCGGCGCCGACGAGTCCGGCGCCGGCCGCCGCCCCGGCCACCACGCCGAGGCCGGACACGCCCAGCAGCCGCCGCCGGCTGACGCCCGCCGGCCGGACGTCCGGCCCGGACGACGTCATCGGGCCACCACTGCGGCGAGCTTCGACAGCGGCTCGCCGAGCGCGTTGACCGCGTCCGAGAGCTCCTTGCGCTCGGCCTTGCCGACGGTGTCGTAGGAGACGAAGCCGTCGCCCTTCTCGTACGTGGCGAGCAGGTGCCGCACGTCTTCGAACTCCTGGTCCAGAGTCCGCGCGAGCGCGGCGTCCCGCTCCCGGACGACCGGCTCGAGCAGCCGGTAGATCTGCTGCGCGCCGTCCACGTTGGCCTTGAAGTCGACCAGGTCGGTGTGGCTGAACGCCTCCTCCTCGCCGGTCACCTTGCCGGTGGCGACCTCGTCGAGCAGTTCCTTGGCGCCGTTGGCCATGGACGCGGGGGTGATCGGCGGGTCGAGGGTGGCGGCGCCGACCTTGGCCTTGAGCTCATCGAGGTCTTTGACGAGCCGGTCGGCGTACTGTGCCTGCCCGTCGAGCGACTTGGTCTTCCACAGGGCCTTCTCCAGCCGATGCCAGCCGGTCCACTTGTCGCCCTCCTGGAGGTCGGCCTCACGGGCGTCCACCCTCGGGTCGAGGTCGCCGAACGACTCGGCCACCGGCTCGACGCGCTCCCAGCCGACTCGCGACGGGGCGTACAGCCGCTTGGCCTCGGCGATGTCGCCCGCCTTGACGGCCGCGGCGAACTCCTTCGTCTTGGCGATGGTGTCGTCGACCTGGGCGTTGACGTAGGCCTTGTAGTCGGTGAGCGCCTTGGCCAGCCGCGGGTCGGCCGCCGCGTGATCAGCCTGGCCGCTCACCGTGATGTCCTGCCGGATGCCCTTGCCGACCATGCCCGGCTTGCAGGCGATCTGGTACTTGCCCGCGCTCAGCTGGACCGTGATCTCGGCGCGGGTGCCTGGACCGATGTTCTCGCGTTCGGTGACGATCTTGTCGCCGGGCGCGTAGACGTAGACCTCGGTGACCTTGGTGCCGTTGTTGGTGATGTTGAACCTGTTGGTCCCCGCGGTGAGATCGTTCTTGGCGACCTCGCACGAGTCGTCGGTCGCGGTGATCGCGATCGGGCTCGCGCCGGCGGAGTCGCCCCCGCCCGACCCGGCCGAGTCGCCGTCGCCCCCGCACCCGGCGAGTGTCGAGGCCAGTACGGCTGCCGCCCCGGCGAACGCGAGCAAGTGGACGTGGCGCATGGAGTCTCCCAGCATGACCATGGACGGTTAGGCCAGCCTAACTTAGCTTAACCTAACCTCACTTGGTCAAGCCGAACAAGCCACTCAAACCGATGGCGCGCCGCACCGTCACCGGTGCGACGCGCCATCGAATGCCCCGTATGGTTCCTTCGGTTACCTGACGATCGCGGCTACTCCAGGTATTCGCGCAGCATTTGGGCGCGCGACGGATGACGCAACTTCGCCAGAGTCTTGGACTCGATCTGGCGAATCCGTTCTCGCGTCACGCCGAATTCCCGGCCGACCTCTTCGAGGGTCCGCGGATGCCCGTCGGTCAGACCGAAGCGCAACTGGATGATGCGCTGCTCTCTGTCCGACAGGGTGCCCAAGATGTCCTCCAGTTGGTCCTGGAGCAGGATGAACGCCGCCGCCTCGATGGGCACGACGGCATCGGCATCCTCGATGAAGTCCCCGAGGTCGGAGTCTTCCTCTCCGATCGGGGACTGCAATGACACCGGTTCCTGGGCGATCCGCTGAATCTCGACGACCCGTTCGGGGGGGAGGCCCATCTCCACGCCGATCTCCTCAGGGAGCGGCTCTCGGCCAAGGTCCTGGTGGAGCTGGCGCTGCACGCGCACCAGCTTGTTGATCGTCTCCACCATGTGGACCGGTATCCGGATGGTCCGCGCCTGGTCGGCGATCGCACGTGTGATCGCCTGGCGGATCCACCAGGTGGCGTAGGTCGAGAACTTGTACCCCTTGGTGTAATCAAATTTCTCGACAGCGCGGATCAGTCCTAGATTCCCCTCCTGGATCAGATCGAGGAACAGCATTCCGCGGCCGACATAGCGTTTGGCGATGGACACCACCAGACGCAAGTTGGCCTCGATCAGCCGCTGCTTCGCCCTGACTCCGTCATGGGCGAGCTGTTCGAGGTCGAGCCGTTCGGGCCGGGACAAGATGGCCGACCTGGCCATCTTCTCCTCGGCGAACAGTCCCGCCTCGATCGATTTCGCGAGTTCGACTTCTTCTTCTGCCGTCAGTAGCGGAACGCGCCCGATCTCCCTCAGGTAGATCCGAACCAGGTCGCTTGTCGGCGCCCTCCTGCCGAGGTCCTCCTCGTCAACCCGCGTGAGCTCCTCGACCTCATGTTGAGTTTCGAGGACCTCTACCCCCTGCTCTGCGAGCATCCGGACGACCCGTTCTACCGAGTCGGCCGGCAGGTCCGAGCGATCGATCGCGGCAGCGACGTCGTCAACGGTGACACCGCCGTTCTCTCTGCCGCGTGCGACGAGGTCGGCCACCTGCTGAGCCGATGGCGCCTCGCTGGGCAGTACTGAAGGGCCCACGATGACAGTGTGCGTCAATGGGCACCAAGATCGGAGGACCCATTTTTACGGCTCTGGGGTTACAGAGATCCAATCGCGCGCTCCCGCAACACCCGTCGCTGCTGCTCAAGCGCCACGAGGTCGCCGAAGAGGCGGTTGTAGTCATCTTGATGATCGACCGGATTCAGCCGCCCGAGTTTGGATTTCAGGCGGGCGATCTCTCGCGTGAGCTGCAGCTCCTGTATTCGGGCCAGCAAGCTCGCGGCGTATCGGTCGTCCGAATCTTGTCCCGACCGCGTCGGTTCGACCGCCAGCCGGGTGATCATGTTCCTGACCTCATCGTTCGGCGCCTCGTCGCGCAGCCGCGCCGCCCACTCCGCCGGGTTGCGCGGCGCGCCGGAGCCGGACACGCCGCCCGCCGCCACGATGACGGCTCGTACGGCCAGGTGCGGCGGTGCGGTGAAGACATCGTCGGGCAGCGCGTCGAAGCCGGGACCCAGCACCGCCGGACGCTGCACGGCCAACTTCAGCGTCTCTCGCTCGATCTGAATCGCCGGGTCGCCCAGGTCGTAGGCGTCGCGCGCGTCTCGGGCATCGCGAGCATCGCGGGCGTGCCAGGGCGAGCCCCCCGCCCCGCCGGTCCCGGCGCCGCCGTTGGCCCGGTCGCGGGTCGGCCGGCCGGCGCTCGCCGTGCCGCCGTTGGCGCGATTCGCGTGCGCGCGGACGCGGCGCAGCACGAACTCCTCATCGAGAATGCCGAGCCAGCGGTCCAGGTTGACCGCGTACATCTGCCGCAACCCGCGGTCTTTGATGCGGGCCACCACGGGCGCGGCTGCGTCGAGCGCGGCCAGCCGCCCCTCGGCCGTGTCGAGGTCGTGCCCGGCGATGACGTTCCTGATGGCGAACTCGAACAGCGGCACCCGGGACGCGACGAGATCGCGCACGGCGGCGTCGCCGTGCTTGAGCCGCAGGTCGCACGGGTCGAGCCCGTCGGGCTGCACGGCCACGAACGTCTGCGTCACGAACTTCTGCTCGTCCGCGAAGGCGCGCAGCGCGGCCCGCTGCCCCGCCGAGTCGCCGTCGAAGGTGAAGATCACCTCGCCGCGGAACTCGCTTTGGTCCATGAGCAGCCGGCGCAGGACCTTGATGTGCTCGTCGCCGAACGCCGTGCCGCTGGTGGCGACCGCGGTCTCGACGCCGGCGAGGTGGCAGGCCATCACGTCGGTGTAGCCCTCGACCACGACGGCCTGGCGGCGGCGCGCGATCTCCTTCTTCGCCAGGTCGGCCCCGTAGAGCACGGCGCCCTTCTTGAACAGCGGCGACTCGGGTGTGTTGAGGTACTTGGGGCCGTCGTCATCGTCGTACAGCTTGCGCGCGCCAAAGCCGATCACGTCGCCGGTGAGGTCGCGGATCGGCCACATCAGCCGGCCGCGGAAGCGGTCCATCGGCCCGCGCCTGCCCTCCTTGGCCAGCCCGCCGACGATCATCTCGCGGTCGGAGAAGCCGCGGCCGCGCAGATGCCGGACCAGCGCCTCCCACTCCCTGGGCGCGTAGCCGATGCCGAAGTGCTCGGCATGCGCGGCCTCGAAGCCGCGCTGGGACAAGAACGTGCGCCCGATCGCGCCGTCGGGGGTGGCGAGTTGCTCGGCGAAGAACTCGGCGGCGGCCCGGTGCGCCTCGACCAGCCGCGCCCGCTGGCCGTGGTCTTTGCGCGGGGCGTAGCCGCCCTGCTCATAGCGCAGCTCGAAGCCCGCCTTGGCGGCCAGCCGCTCCATCGTCTCACCGAACGGCAGGTGCTCGATCTTCTCGACGAAGGTGATGACGTCGCCGCCCTCGCCGCAGCCATGGCAGTACCACATGCCGTTGGCCGGGGTGACGTTGAACGAGGGCGTCTTTTCGTCATGGAAGGGGCACAGGCCCTTGAGGTTGCCGCCTCCGGCGTTGCTGAGCTGGAGGTATTCGCCGACGATGTCGGCGATGGGCGACCGCTCGCGCACGAGCGCGATGTCCTCGTTGCGAATCCGGCCTGCCACGTCGGCGAGTCTAGTGCCGTGATCGGGGGTTCGATGGGCGGTTGCCGCGGTCGCGTCGAGGCGGTCGGGCCGGGCGGAGACGCCGTGACGTGAAATCGGCGTTACGTTTGCGGTCAGTCAGATCTCGGACATTCCACATCGGTGTAACGTCCATATGTGCTGATCACACCGCACGAGCAGGAGCGCCTGCTGATCCACCTGGCGGCCTCGCTGGCTCGAGAGCGCCGCGCCCGCGGGCTGCGGCTCAACCACCCCGAGGCCACCGCCGTCATCGCCTCCTACGTCCTGGAGGGCGCCCGCGACGGGCGCGGCGTCGCGGACCTCATGGAGGCGGGGCGTACGGTGCTCGGCCGCGACGACGTGCTGGAGGGCATCCCGGAGATGCTGGAGTCCGTCCAGGTCGAGGCCACCTTCCCCGACGGCACCAAGCTCGTCACGGTGCACCGGCCGATCCCGTGACCGCGCCCCACCCCGGCACCACGCCCGGGGAGATCGTCGTCGGCACGGAGCCGATCGAGCTGAACCCCGGCCGCCGGCGGATCACGCTGACCGTCGTCAACACCGGCGACCGGCCGATCCAGGTGGGCTCGCACTACCACTTCGCCGCGGCCAACGCCGCGCTCGAGTTCGACCGGACGGCCGCCGACGGACACCGGCTCGACGTGCCCGCCGGCACCGCGGTGCGGTTCGAGCCGGGCGTCACCAAGGATGTCGGCCTCGTGCCGCTCGCCGGGCGGCGGACCGTGCCCGGGCTGCGCCTGGGCCCCCGGGAGGCGACCGATGGTTGAGATCTCCCGCGCCCGGTACGCGGAGCTGTACGGGCCGACGACCGGCGACCGGGTCCGGCTCGCCGACACCAACCTGTTCATCGAGGTCACCGATGACCTCGCCCGCGGCGCCGGCGCCGGCGACGAGGTCGTCTTCGGCGGCGGCAAGGTGATCAGGGAATCGATGGGCCAGGCGCGGGCCACCCGCGCCGAGGGGGCGCCCGACCTGGTGATCACGGGTGCCGTCGTGCTGGATCACTGGGGCGTCGTCAAGGCCGACGTCGGTATCAGGGACGGCCGGATCGCGGCGCTCGGCAAGGCGGGCAACCCCGACACCATGGACGGCGTCCACCCCGACCTCGTGATCGGCCCGTCCACGGAGATCCTGGCGGGCAACGGCAAGATCCTCACCGCGGGCGCGGTCGACGCCCACGTCCACCTCATCTGCCCGCAGTTGCTCGACGAGGCGCTCGGCGCCGGCGTCACCACGCTGATCGGCGGCGGCACCGGGCCCGCCGAGGGCACCAAGGCGACGACCGTGGCCGGCGCCTGGTATCTCGGCCGGATGCTGGAGGCGCTGGACGCCTGGCCGGTCAATGTCGCGCTGCTCGGCAAGGGCAACACCGTCTCCGCCGAAGGGCTGTGGGAGCAGCTCAGGGCGGGCGCGTCGGGATTCAAGCTGCACGAGGACTGGGGCTCGACGCCGGCCGCCATCGACGCCTGCCTGCGGGTCGCCGACGCCTCTGGAGTCCAGGTCGCCCTGCACTCCGACACCCTCAACGAGGCCGGCTACGTCGAATCGACCCTGGAGGCGATCGGCGGCCGGTCGATCCACGCGTACCACACCGAGGGCGCGGGCGGCGGCCACGCGCCCGACATCATCACGGTCGCCGCGCACCCGAACGTGCTGCCGTCCTCGACCAACCCGACCCGGCCGCACACCGTCAACACGCTCGACGAGCACCTCGACATGCTGATGGTGTGCCACCACCTCAATCCGTCGGTGCCGGAGGATCTGGCGTTCGCCGAGTCGCGGATCCGGCCGACCACGATGGCCGCCGAGGACATCCTGCACGACCTCGGCGCGATCTCGATGATCGGCTCGGACTCCCAGGCGATGGGCCGGATCGGTGAGACCATCATCCGGACCTGGCAGACCGCGCACGTGATGAAGGCCCGGCGCGGCACGCCGGACGGCCCTGGACCGGCCGACAACCTGCGGGCCCGCCGGTACGTCGCCAAGTACACGATCTGTCCTGCCGTCGCGCACGGGCTCGACGCCGAGATCGGCTCGGTGGAGGCGGGCAAGCTCGCCGACGTGGTCTTGTGGGACCCGGCGTTCTTCGGGGTCCGGCCGCACGTGGTGGTGAAGGGCGGAGTGATCGCCTGGGCCCAGATGGGCGACGCCAACGCCTCCATCCCGACGCCGCAGCCGATGCTGCCGCGGCCGATGTTCGGCGCCGTCCCGGCGGTGGCGGCCGCGACCTCCGTGCATTTCGTCTCACCCGCGGCGCTGGAGGACGGCCTGGCCGAGCGGCTGGCCGTGCGCCGCCCGCTCGTGGCGGTGGCCGACACCCGCCGGCTGGGCAAGGACGCGATGCCGCTCAACGACGCGCTGCCAAGGATCGACGTCGACCCCGACTCCTTCACGGTCACGATCGACGGTGAGCGGGTCGAACCCGCCCCGGCGGCCGAGCTGCCGATGGCGCAGCGGTACTTCCTGTTCTGACGGTTTCCGATGGTTTCCGATGGCACCGATGACTCGCCGACACCGCGCGACGTGGACGGCTCCCATAACGGCTCTGACGACTGCTCTGAAGGCTCTGAAGGCTCCGCCGGCGTCGGCCGTGTGATGGACGCGAACATGCTGCTGCTGGCCGACTCCCGGCTGCCGGCCGGGGGCCACGCCCACTCCGGCGGCCTGGAGCAGGCGGCCGCGGCCGGAACCGTCGCCGATCTCGACGGGCTCGCCGACTTCCTGCGCGGCCGGCTGGCCACCGTCGGCCTGGTCTGCGCGGCGCTCGCCGCCGCCGCGTGCCGCCACGCGAGCGTGGACACGCCGGCCGACGCGCCGGGCCCGGACGGCCGCGACGGGTGGGCGCTGCTGGACGCGGAGGCCGACGCGCGGACGCCGTCGCCGGCGCAGCGGCGGGCGTCCCGGGCCCAGGGCCGCGCGCTGCTCCGCGTCGCCCGTACGGCCTGGCCGCACCCGGCGCTCGACGCACTCGACGCACTCGGCTCGCTCGACGTGGTGAGCGGCCGGCCGGGATCGCGCGGACCGCACCACCCGGTGGCGCTGGGCGCGGCCACCGCGGCCGCGGGCGGAACCGCCGAGCAGGCCGCGACGATCGCCGCGTACGGCACGGTCACCGGGCCCGCCGCCGCGGCCGTCCGCCTCCTCGGCCTCGATCCGCTCGCGGTGCACCGAGTGCTGGCGGGACTGGCGCCCGACGTCTCCGATGTCGGCGCCGCCGCCGTCCGCGCCGCCGTCCACGCCGCCACCACCGCCATCACCGCCGACGACGGCTGGGCCGGGCTGCCGGCCCTGTCGGCCCCCGTGCTCGACCTGTACGCGGAACTGCATCTTCAGTCGCAGCTGCGGCTCTTCGAATCATGAACGTGCCCATCCGACCCAGATCCGGGAGGTGCCATCGATGGGCCTGAACCACGACCACGACTCGCATCCGCCGCCCGCCGAGCCGGGCCGGGCGCTGCGCCTCGGCATCGGCGGCCCCGTCGGGAGCGGGAAGACCGCCCTCACCGCCGCGCTATGCCGATCGCTTCGCGAGGAGCTGGCGCTGGCCGTCGTGACCAACGACATCTACACGACCGAGGACGCCGACTTCCTGCGCCGGGCGGGCGTCCTCGACCCGGCCCGGATCCAGGCGGTGCGGACGGGATGCTGCCCGCACACGGCGATCCGCGACGACATCTCCGCCAACCTGGACGCCGTCGAGACGCTGGAGGCCACGTACGCGCCGCTTGATCTCGTCATCGTCGAAAGCGGCGGCGACAACCTGACGGCCACCTTCAGCCAGGGCCTGGTGGACCGGCAGATCTTCGTCCTGGACGTCTCGGGCGGCGACAAGGTGCCGCGCAAGGGCGGGCCAGGCGTGACCGCGTCCGACCTGCTCGTGATCAACAAGACCGACCTGGCTCCGCTGGTCGGCGCGGACCTCGACGTCATGGCCCGCGACGCCAAGAAGGTGCGGCGCGGCCGGCCGGTGGCGTTCACCTCGCTCCGGGAGCGTCCCGGGGCGCCGTCGGTCACCGGGTGGGTACGCGAGATGATCCGGGAGTCGCGGCGGCCCGCGGCCGGGGTCGCCCCGGCGGCCTCCTGAGCTCGCGATACGCGTCCGGGGTGAGCGGGCGTTACACGGCGCGCGCGGTCGTGGTCGCCGCGCCCGACGGCGCCGGGCGGACCGTCCTCACCAGGCTGCGTTCCGACGGGCCGCTGGCCCTGCGAGAGGGACGACCGTGGCATGAGGGCGGCGGGGACGCGGAGCGTCGCCCGGCCGTCGTCTACCTCGTCGGCGCCGCCGCCGGCCCGCTCGGCGGCGACGACCTGGCGCTGCGGATCACCGTGGCGCCGGGAGCCCACCTGGCCGTACGCTCCGTCGCCACCACGCTGGCCCTGCCCGGCGACGGGGAGTCGCGGCTCGCGATCAGGGCCGCGGTCGGCGCGGGCGGGCGGCTGGACTTCGCACCGGAGCCGACCGTCGCCGCGGCCGGATGTCACCACACCTGCGTCGCCGGCATCGAGCTCGGCGCGGGCGCCGGGCTGCGCTGGCGGGAGGAGCTCGTGCTCGGCCGCCACGGCGAACGGCCCGGCCGGTACGCGAGCCGCTGTGACGTGACCCTCGACGGCCGTCCACTGCTCAGACACGAGCTGCGAGTGGACGACGCCGGCACGTACGGCAGTCGCGCGGTCCTCGCCGACGCGGCGGCCGTCGGCACGGTCGTGCTGGCCGGGCCGGGCCTGACCGAACGGCCCTACGCCGACGACGACGGCCTCGCCGTGCTCCCGCTGGCGGGCCCCGGCGTGCTGGTGTCGGCGACGGCCGCCACCGCGACGGCGCTGCGGCGCCGGCTGGAGCGGGGCACGGCACACGCGGCGCCATAGCGCGTTCGGCCTGACGCGGCGGCAAAAGCGCTCAGGGACATGGGGCACAATTGGACCGGGAGTGCGTTGCGCGCGGCGGCATGGAACGCCGCCCGCCGAATCGACGGTCGCGGGCTTCGGTCAGATCACAAAGCCCTGGGCTGTCTTGGCGTCTCTGTACCCTGGACAGCACACAATGCGGCGCGGTGTAATCGCACAATTCTCCCGCGGCGATTAACGCTGTGTTAAGGGGGTGGGACAGTGACCGACGTGGTCCTGGACCGGGTAACCAAGGTCTACCCCGGGGGCACCCGCGCTGTGCACGACCTTCGCCTGCACATCCGAGACGGCGAGCTCTTCGTGTTGCTCGGTCCGTCGGGGTGCGGCAAGTCGACGATCCTGCGGATGATCGCCGGGCTCGAGATGATCACTTCGGGCGAGCTGTGGCTGGGCGGCGTCTACGCCAACGAGCTGGGCCCCCGCGAGCGCAACGTGGCGATGGTCTTTCAAAACGGGGCGCTTTACCCGCACCGCAGCGTCCGCGGCAACCTGTCGTTCCCGCTGGAGTTGTCGCACAGCGATCCCGTCAGGACCAGAGAAAAGGTCGTTGAGCTGGCCAAGGCGCTCGGCATCGACTCCATGCTCGACCGCTTCCCCGGCACCTTGTCCGGCGGCCAGCGACAGCGGGTCGCGATGGGCCGCGCGGTCATCAGAGAACCGGCGATCTTCCTGATGGACGAGCCGCTGTCCAACCTCGACGCCTCCATGCGCAGCGAGCTGCGCATGGAAATCGGCGGGCTGGTCCGCTCGCTCGGCGTCACGACCCTCTACGTCACCCACGACCAGACCGAGGCGCTGACGCTCGCCGACCGCATGGCGATCCTGCGCGACGGGGTCCTGCAGGACGTGGGCACCCCGCAGCAGCTGTACGCCGACCCGGCCACCATGTTCGTGGCGGCCTTCCTCAGCTCCCCGCCGATCAACCTGCTGCGCGCCATCGCCTCCGCCAGCCAGGACGAAGGCATCATCCTCGACTTCGGCACCCAGCGGCTGGTCATTCCGTGGACCGACCCGCGCGCGTCGTCGTTCATGGCGGCGCACGGCACCCCCGTCGTCGTCGGCATCCGGTCCGACGCGCTGACCCCGGTCCTCCCGCCCGCACCGACCCCACTGGCCGCGCCGACGCCCGACGCCGCGACCGCCGGACCCGGACACGCCGCCAGACCCGGGGGTTCGCACGAGGCCGGAGTCCCCTCCGGTCACCGGCTCCCCGGCGCCGGAGGCGCCGCGCGCCCGGCCGGCGCCGGCCATCCGCTGGACACCGGGCCCACCACGGGGCCCCGGCACGCGGCGCCCCCGGCCGGCTCGGCCGCACCCGCCGGGTCTGTGTTGACCGTGCGCCTGCGCGAGTTCGAGTTCCACGGCCACGAGTGGCTCGCCTACGCGGAGGCGCGGATTCCGGCGATCGATCCCAGCGAGTTCGATCCGCCCGCACGCTCGGCCGCCCCCGAGCGGCCCTCGGCCGCCGAGCGGCTCTGGGAACGGTTGCGCGGCCGGCGCGGCGATGCGGCCGCGGCCAACGGCACCGCTCGGCACGAGCCCACGCATGCCGGCGGGCACGGTCACCACCGGCGCTCCGACCTGCTCTTCCGGGTCGCGTCGTCTCGCGGGTTCACGCCCGGCCAGGAGCTCCAGCTCGTCGTCGACCTCGACCGCGTCTTCGTCTTCGGCCAAGACGGCCGCCGCCTCGACCCGGTCCGGCGCTAGGAAACCCCGGCGGCGCCGGAGCCGGCGGCTACACGTCGGTCAGCGGCACCTTGGGGTCGGTGAGCCTGGCCACCTCGACCGGCCGGCCGGAGCGGATCAGCGCCTGGATGTCGTCGGTGACGTCCCACACGTTGACGTTCATCCCGGCGACGACGCGTCCGCCGGACAGCCAGAACGCGATGTACTCCATGGCGGCGACGTCGCCCCGATAGACGACCTCGTCGTAGTCGCCGGGCGTGGACACGCCGGCGGCCTCCATGCCGAGCTCGTACTGGTCGGTGAAGAAGTAGGGGATCCGGTCGTAGACGACGTCCTGGCCGAGCATGGCGCGCGCCGCGACCGGCCCGCCGTCGAGCGCGTTGGACCAGTGCTCGACCCTGATCCGGCGGCCGAGCAGCGGGTGCTGGAAGTTGGCGACGTCACCGGCGGCGTAGACGTCGGGGTCGGAGGTGCACAGCGAGGAGTCGACGACGATGCCGTTGTCGACCTCGAGCCCCGCGGCCTCGGCGAGCCCGGTGTTGGGCACCACGCCGATCCCGACGATGACGAGGTCGGCGGGCAACTCGTTGTCACCGGTCGTGACCACGCCGGTGAGTCGTCCCGACCCGCGCACCTCGGCCACACCCTCGCCCAGCACGAACTCGACGCCGTGCCGCCGGTGCAGCGCCGCGAACGACTCGCCGAGCTCGGGACCGAGATGGCGGTACAGCGGCGTCGGGTCCGGCTCGACCACCGTCACCTCGTTGCCGTACTCGCGCGCCGCCGCGGCGGCCTCGAGCCCGATCCAGCCGGCGCCGACGACCACGACCCTCTTGTCGCCGGGACGCAGCGCCTCCTGCAGTGCCACCCCGTCGCCCATGGTGCGCACATAGTGAACGCCGGTGAGGTCGGCGCCGGGAGTCGCCAGCCGCCGGGGCGAGGCGCCGGTGGTCAGCAGCAGCTTGTTGTAGGCCAAGTGCCTGCCGTCGGCGAGCCGGACTTCGTGCGCCGAACGATCGATGCCGACGGCCGCCACCCCGAGCAGCAACTCGACGTCGTGGTCGGCGTACCAGCTCTCCTCGTGGACGTACGCGCCGCTCTTTTCCTCCTTGCCGAGCAGGAAGCCCTTGGTCAGCGGCGGCCGCTCGTACGGTCGCTCGCTCTCCGCGCCCACGAGCACGACGCGGCCGGCGAAACCCTCTTCGCGCAGTGTCTCGGCCGCCTTGGCCCCAGCCAGGCTCGCACCGACGATGACCTGCGTTTCCTCGCTGGGCATGAAAATCCTCCTGGTACGGCGGGGTCACACCAGTCCCTTGGTCTTGCCCATCCCAGCAGCGTCGGCGGCGCCAGGCAAGTATCCAGATTTCACCGCCGCGAAATCGCCTGGTGCCACGCTGTCGCCGATGTGTCGGTGAGCGACGCGACCTGATCGATGATGACGCGCAGCCGCGCCGCGTCGTCCGGGGCGGCCTTGAACGCGGCCCGGAAAACCGGCTCCAGCGAGTCGGGGGCGCCGTCGGCCAGGCCGTGCACCAGCTCGGTGATCAACTGACGCTGCCTGGCCTGGGTCTCCTCGTGGCTGGCCCGCCCCATCACGTAGTGCGCGGCGATCGCCTTGAGGACCGCGCACTCGAGCCGCTCGGCCCGCGGCACGATGAGATCGGCGGCATAGCGGGTGAGCGGGCCGTCGCCGTAGGCCTGGCGGGTGGCCCGCTCGGCCGCCCGGCACAGCCGTCCGATCAGCTCGCTGGTGAGGTCTTTCAGCGCGGCCAGCGCCCGCTGCGAGCCGTCGTAGTCGCGCGGCCAGTACGGCTCGGCGCGCAGCGCGCGGAACCGCTCCTCGAGCTCGGCCGGGTCGGCGTCGCAGTACAACCGGGCGGCGACCGAGCAGACCGCGCGCGACTCCGCCGGGTCGGCGAGCTGGGGCAGCCGCACGTGCCCGGCGATCAGCGCGTCCTCCAGGTCGTGCACGGAGTAGGCGACGTCGTCGGACCAGTCCATCACCTGGGCCTCAAAGCACGGCCGTGCCCGCGGCGCCCGCTCCCGTACCCACGCCGCGACCTCGGCGTCGGCGGCGTAGACCCCGAACTTGCCCGCGACCTCGCCCCCGGCGGCCCCCTCGCCCGGGCGAGGATCGCCGCCGCTCGGCCATGGGTACTTCATCGACGCGTCGAGCGTAGCCCGTGTCAGGTTCAGCCCCACGCTGCGGCCGTGCAGCGGCGGCCCGTCGGGGGCGAACGACTTGGGCTCGAGCCTGGTCAAGATGCGCAGGCTCTGCGCGTTGCCCTCGAACCCGCCGCAGCCGCGGGCGAGGGCGTCAAGCGCGGCCTCGCCGTTGTGCCCGAACGGCGGATGGCCGATGTCGTGGGCGAGGCAGGCGGCCTCCACCAGGTCGGGGTCGCAGCCGAGCGCCTTGCCGAGCTCGCGGCCGACCTGCGCGCACTCGAGCGAATGGGTGAGTCGGGTGCGCGGGCTGTGCGGGCCGGGCGGGGCGCCGGCGCCCGCCTCGAACACCTGTGTCTTGGCGGCCAGCCGGCGCAGCGCGGCGCTGTGCAGCACCCGCGCCCGGTCCCGCTCGAAGGCCGTGCGCCCGGGCCGCTTGGACGGCTCGGGCGCCCATCGCTCCCGGTCACGTGCCTCATAGGTCATGGTGGAAGCGAGCCTACGGCTCGCCGGACCGTGGTCACTGGGTGCCCAGGAGGCGCCCGGCCGTGACGTACCAGAGATAGCCGCCGGTCTCCCGGACGATGTAGTGGAACTGGGTGTCGCGGGTCTGCACGCTGGGGCCGCTGCGCGTCGGCGAGACGGCGGCCTCGATGCCGTTGTCGGCGGCCATCGTGCGCGAGCGCAGGCTGTGCCACGGATCGGTGACGATCACGCCCGAATGCCAGTCGAGCTGCCGGTACCTGCGGCCGACGGCCTCCAGGCTGGTCAGCGTGTCATAGCCGGAGGAGACGGCGACCACCTTGCCTTCCGGGACGCCGTGCGCGGTCAGCCAGCGCCGTCCCGCCGCCGCCTCGGTGTAGTTGTCGCCCGGCCGCTTGCCGCCCACCGTGACGATGGCCGGCGCGACGCCGTGGTGGTAGAGCTTGAGCGCGTGGACGAGCCGCCACTCCAGGGTCGGTGAGGGCCGGCCGTTGTACTGCGCCGCCCCCAGCACGATGATCGCGTCCGACTTGGGGTGGGAGTCCTGGCGCGCGGCGTACCACACCCGGCCGGCCACCACGAGGGGCGTCAGCACGAGCAGCGCGATCAGCAGGAGCAGCACCCGCAGCGTCCACCGTGCCCGGCCGCCGCGGCGTCGTCGTTTGTCTTCGCCCCGATCCGCCCGCTCGTGTGGCTGTGGCGACTCGGGCAGCCCGATCTCCAACGTCATCGTGTGCACCACGTTACGTGAGACGCCGCGGCGGACGTCACAAGTTCGCGGTCGCCGGCCGCGTGTCCCCCTTTTTCACCTCTCCGCCCGCTCCGCCGACGTCAGCGCGGAGCGGGCGGAGGGCCGAGAACGGTCAGCGGCTGTCGCTGCCGACGGTCTCGATCGCGGCGCGCGCCGCCTCAAGCCGGGCGACCGGGATGCGGAACGGCGAGCAGGACACGTAGTCGAGGCCGACATCGTGGAAGAAGTGCACCGACTGCGGGTCGCCGCCGTGCTCGCCGCAGATGCCGAGCTTCAGGTCGGGCCGGGTCTTGCGGCCCTCCTGCACGGCGACCTCGACGAGCCGGCCGACGCCGGCGCGGTCGATGGTCTCGAACGGGGACTCGCCGAAGATCCCGAGCTCCAGGTAGCGGCCGAAGAACGCGGCCTCCACGTCGTCGCGCGAGAAGCCCCACGCGGTCTGGGTCAGGTCGTTGGTGCCGAAGGAGAAGAACTCGGCCGCCTCGGCGATCTGTCCGGCGGTGAGGGCCGCCCTGGGCAGCTCGATCATGGTGCCGATCAGCGCCTCGGCGCCGACCTCGCGCAGCACCTGCTCGGCCTCCTCGCGGGCGATCTCCAGCTCCTGCACCGCCCCGACCAGCGGGATCATGATCTCGGGGTGCGGGTCCCTGCCCCGCTCCTTGAGCTCGACCGCGGCCTCGGCGATGGCCTTGACCTGCATCGCGAACAGGCCGGGGATCACCAGGCCGAGCCGCACGCCGCGCAGCCCGAGCATCGGGTTCTGCTCGTGCAGGCGGTGCACGGCCTCGAGCAGCTTGCGCTCCTTCGGGTCGGCGTCGTCGCCGGCGAGCGCCAGCTTGACCGAAAGGTCGGTGATGTCGGGCAGGAACTCGTGCAGCGGCGGGTCGATCAGCCGGATCGTCACCGGGAGGCCGTCCATCGCCTCGAGGATGCCGATGAAGTCGCCCTTTTGCAGCGGCGCCAACGCGTCGAGCGCGGCCTGCCGCTGCTCGTCGGTCTCGGCCAGCACGAGGTCCTCGACCAGCTGCCGCCGCTCGCCGAGGAACATGTGCTCGGTGCGGCACAGGCCGATGCCCTGCGCGCCGAACCTGCGGGCGCGCGCCGAGTCCTCGGGGGTGTCGGAGTTGGCCCACACGCCGAGGCGGCGCTTTTGGTCCGCGTGGGTCATGATGCGGTGGACGGCCTCCACCAGCTCGTCGCCCTCCGGCGCCAGCTCGCCCTCGAAGTACTTCACGACGGGCGAGTCGACGACCGGCACCTCGCCGAGGTAGACGCGGCCGATCGTCCCGTCGATGGAGATCAGGTCGCCTTCGGAGACCACCACATCGCCCGGGGCGGTGAAGCGGCGCGCCCGCACGTCGACGTCGAGCTCCTCGGCGCCGCAGACGCAGGTCTTGCCCATGCCGCGGGCGACGACCGCGGCGTGGGACGTCTTGCCGCCACGGGAGGTCAGGATGCCCTGGGCGGCGATCATGCCGTCGAGGTCGTCGGGGTTGGTCTCGCGCCGGATGAGGATCACGGCCTCGCCCTGGGCGGCCAGCTCCACCGCCCGCGCGGAGGAGAACACGGCCTTGCCGACCGCGGCGCCGGGCGAGGCGTTCATGCCCTTGGCCACCAGCTTCTTGTCGGCCGAGTCGTCGAAGGCCGGGAACATCAGCCGGGCCAGTTGGTCGCCGGTGACGCGGTCGACCGCCTCGTCCATGTCGATGAGGCCCTGGTCGACCAGCTGGGTGGCGATGCGGAACGCCGCGGCCGCCGTCCGCTTGCCCACGCGGGTCTGCAGCATCCACAGCTTGCCGCGCTCGATGGTGAACTCGATGTCGCACAGGTCGCGGTAGTGCGTCTCGAGCGTCTCCATGATCCGCATCAACTCGTCATAGGACTTCTTGTCGATGCGCTCCAGGTCGGCGAGCGGCACGGTGTTGCGGATGCCGGCGACGACGTCCTCGCCCTGCGCGTTTTGCAGGTAGTCGCCGTACACGCCCTGGTGGCCCGAGGCGGGGTCGCGGGTGAAGGCGACGCCGGTGCCCGAGTCCAGCCCGACGTTGCCGAACACCATGGTCATGACGTTCACGGCGGTGCCGAGGTCGGTCGGAATGCGCTCCTGGCGGCGGTAGAGAATGGCCCGTGGCGCGTTCCACGACTCGAAGACCGCCCGGACGGCCATGTCCATCTGCCGGCGCGGGTCGGTCGGGAAGTCCTCTCCGGTCTGCTCGTGGACGATGCCTTTAAAGGTGTCGACGAGCCCCCGGAAGTCGGCGGCGTCCAGGTCGAGGTCGTTCTTGGTGCCCTTGGCGTGCTTGGCCGCCTCCAGCGCCTCTTCGAACAGTTCGCCTTCGATGCCGAGCACCGTCTTGCCGAACATCTGGATGAGCCGGCGATAGGAGTCCCAGGCGAACCGCTCGTTGCCCGCCTGCTTGGCCAGGCCGTGCACCGACTCGTCGTTCAGCCCGATGTTGAGAACGGTCTCCATCATCCCCGGCATGCTGAACTTCGCCCCGGACCGCACGCTGATCAGCAATGGGTCGTCGGCTTGGCCGAGTCTTTTGCCCATCGCCTCCTCGAGCCCAGTAAGGTGCTCGTTGATCTCTGTATCAAGACCTTCGGGTACGTCCCCGTGTTCCAAGTAGTGTCGGCAGGCCTCAGTCGTAATCGTGAAACCGGGGGGCACGGGGAGTCCGAGATTGGTCATCTCGGCGAGGTTTGCCCCCTTACCTCCAAGAAGGTCCTTGAGGTCTTTGTTTCCTTCTGTGAAACCGAACACGAACTTCGACACGAGGACCTCCCCAGAGGCGACATGGATAGTGATCAAGGTAAAGAAGCCGGTTCGCCCGGCATCTGCCACTGCCGGACTGTACCCGCCCGGCCATGGGCCCGTCGGTACTAGGTCGACAGATGTCGGTTTTTGCACGTCAAAGCCATGAAATTGAGCCACGCCGAGGTCATCGGCGTCGCAGATCAATACCGTTGGGCCGCATCTGGCCCGACGAGAGGAGTCTTACCCGCTATGTCCGTGGGGAATGAGCAGGTCATGCAACCGTTCGAGGCGGGGGAGGCCAGTGGCGAGCCGTTCGCCCCCATCGCCGACTACGGCTTCCTCTCCGATTGTGAGACGACCGCATTGGTGGCGCCGAGCGGCAACGTCGAGTGGATGTGCCTGCCCCGAATGAACTCCCCCAGTGCTTTCGGGTCGATCCTCGACCGAGATGCCGGATATTTCAGGATCGGTCCGGCGGGCGTCGAGGTGCCGGCCGCGCAGCGCTACATCCCGGGCACGCTGGTCCTGGAGACCACCTGGTGGACCACCGGCGGCTGGCTCGTGGTCACCGACGCGCTGCTCATCGGCCCGTGGCACCACGAGGGCGAGCGGTCGCACACGCACCGGCGGGCGCCCACCGACTACGACGCCGACCACGTGCTGCTGCGCATGGTGCGCTGCGTCAACGGCCAGGTGCAGGTGCGCCTGGACTGCATGCCGGTGTTCGGCTATGGGTTGGAGCCGGCCCGGTGGGAGCACGTCAACGCGGGCTACCACGAGGCCGCCGCGCAGGGCAACGGCCTCACGCTCCGCCTCACCACCGACATGAACGTCGGCTTCGAGGGCTCGCTGGCGACCGCCCGTACGCTGCTCAAGCAGGGCGACAAGAGGTTCGTCGCGCTGTCGTGGAGCGAGCACGCGCCGCCGCGCACCTACGACGAGGCCGAAAGCCGCCTCACCTGGACCGTGCACCATTGGCAGCACTGGCTCGACCGGGGCCGGTTTCCCGACCATCCGTGGCGCAGCCACCTGCAGCGCAGCGCGCTGACCCTCAAGGGCCTGACATACGCGCCGACCGGCGCGGTGGCGGCGGCGGCGACGACCTCGCTGCCGGAAAGCCCCGGCGGCGACCGCAACTGGGACTACCGCTACACGTGGATCCGCGACTCCACGATGGCGTTGTGGGCGTTCTACACGCTCGGCTTCGACTGGGAGGCCAACGACTTCTTCTACTTCATCTGCGACGTCGCCGAGGCCGCCGACGGCCGGCTGCAGATCATGTACGGCGTGGACGGCCAGGCGGAGCTGGAGGAGCGGATCCTCGAGCACCTCGACGGCTACGCGGGCGCCCGCCCCGTCCGCATCGGCAACGCCGCGTACATGCAGGCCCAGCACGACGTGTGGGGCGCCATCATCGGCTCGATCTATCTGTTCGTCCGCAAGCGCGACCGGCTCGACGACCGGCTCTGGAAGATCGTGGTGAAGCAGGTCGAGGCCGCGCTCGAACACTGGAAACAGCCAGACTGCGGCATGTGGGAGGTGCGCGGCGAGCCGAAGCACTTCACCTCCTCGAAGGTCTTCTGCTGGGCCGCGGCCGACCGCGGCGCCAAGCTGGCCCGCATCCGCGGCGACGTCGAGCGAGCGCGACGCTGGCAGCACGCGGCCGACGAGATCCACGCCGACGTGATCGCGCACGCCCTCGACGAGCGCGGCGTGTTCACCGCGCACTACCGGGCGACGTCGCTCGACGCGTCCGCGCTGCTCATTCCGTTGCTCGGCTTCCTGCCCGCCGACGACAAGCGGGTGTGCGCGACCGTGCTCGCCATCGCCGACGAGCTGAGCGAGGACGACCTGGTGCTGCGTTACCGCACCGAGCAGACCGACGACGGGTTCGCCTCCGAGGAGGGCAGCTTCACGCTGTGCTCCTTTTGGCTCGTCTCCTCGCTCGTCATGATCGGTGAGTTGGAGCGGGCCCGCTCGCTGTGCGGCAAGCTGCTGTCGTTCGCCAGCCCGCTGCAGCTGTACGCCGAGGAGATCGACCCGCACACCGGACGCCAGCTCGGCAACTTCCCCCAGGCGTTCACCCACCTCGCCCTGATCAACGCGGTCATGCAGGTCATCCGCGCCGAGCGCGGCGAACGCGCGGCGCCGCTGGCCTGATCCGGCCGGAACACGGCGGAAGGACGGTCTGTTGACGACGAACGTGAACACAAGCAGCAGCAGGGGCCGCGTACGCATCGAACCGAGCGCCAAGCGAGTCCGGGTCTATCTCGGCGGCGAGGTGGTCGCCGACAGCGCCCGCCCGTCGCTGGTGTGGGAGATCCCCTACTACCCCACCTATTACTTCCCGGTCGCCGACGTCCGCACGGACCTGCTGGTCCCCGACGGCGGGCGCAAGCACTCCCCCAGCCGGGGCGACGGCCGTACGTTCACCGTGAAGGTGGGCGACCGGGAGGCCGCCGGCGCGGCCCTGCGCTACGAGGAGTCTCCGCTGACCGAACTGCGCGACATGGTCCGCTTCGAGTGGGACGCCATGGACGGCTGGTTCGAGGAGGACGAAGAGGTCTTCACCCACCCCCGCGACCCCTACAGCCGGGTCGACATCCTGGCCAGCTCGCGGCACGTACGGGTGGAGGTCGACGGGGTGACCGTCGCCGAATCGGCCGCCCCGCGGCTGCTGTTCGAGACCGGTCTGCCGGTGCGCTACTACCTGCCGAAGCCGCACGTGCGCATGGACCTGCTGGAGCACACGGACACCGTGTCGCACTGCCCGTACAAGGGCAGCGCGGAGTACTGGTCGATCCGGGCCGGCGGCACCGTCCACCAGGACCTTGCCTGGTCGTACCGGACGCCGCTGCCCGAAAGCCAGAAGGTCGCCGGGCTGATGGCCTTCTACAACGAAAAGCTCGACATCTTCGTCGACGGGGTCAAGCAGGAGCGCCCGAAGTCGCCGTTCAGCTGAGCCTCTGGCGCACCGGCGTCGACCCCCCTCGTCGACCGACGGCAGGTGCATGGGGAGTAGAAGAAGTCCACCCGCACTGACCGACGC
The DNA here is from genome assembly GCA_035765195.1 of Streptosporangiaceae bacterium. GTDB lineage: Bacteria > Actinomycetota > Actinomycetes > Streptosporangiales > Streptosporangiaceae > CALAED01. Next base: position 75,187 of record DASTYC010000020.1, on the reverse strand, counting down.
GATCGCCCTCGCCGCCGACATCGGCGGCACAAGCACGGTCTGTCAGGAATTCTGACTGCATGTGCTGTAACCTCCCGCCGTAGGGAAGAGCGGAGGTGGGGGGCGTGGATATAGCGGCACTATCGGAGGCAACGGCCGCGCTGGTGGCCGCGGGGGCGGCGCAGGGAGTCGGGGATCGCGCGGCGAACAGCACGATCACAGTCATGCTGCAACGTATTCGGCAGGTGTTCGGCGGAGACCGCCGCGCTCAAGAGAGCCTCGACCAAGCGGCATCCACCGGCGCCGAGGAGGCCGCGCGCGAACTGGCGGCGGCACTTCGGTGGTACGCCGAACGCGACCGCGATTTCGCGGCCGAGTTGGAGCGCTGGGCGGCGAGCCCCCAGCCGCACGTCACCCAGACCGTTCACGCGGGCCGTGACGCCTATGTCGCCGGCGGGGATCAGACCGTTACCCATCACCACAAGCGCGCCGACGACTAGGCCACCTCATGACCAGCCCCTCGGGCGAAGGCGAGCCGCTGCGCCAGGACGTCTCCGCCGAGCGCGATGCCTACGTCGCATACCGGCAAGTGGTCAACGTGCACCATCACCACGGGGAGCCGGCCCCGGACCGGGTGCGACTGCGCGTGTTCGTCTCCTGGACCTCGGAGGATCTGCGCGACCATCGCGAGCAGGTGCGCCGGGCGCTCCGCAGGCTGGGAGCCGAGGAAGTGGTCGCGGGGGCGGATTCGCCACCGGTAGAGGAGCGCCTCGCGGCGGTGCGGACCTGTGACCTCTATTTAGGTGTGTTCGCCTGGCACTATGGGCCGGTGCCCGAGGGGCACGACCGTTCGGTGCCGGAGCTGGAGTTTCGCGCCGCCGTCGAAGCGGACATTCCACGGCTGGTGTTTCTGCTCAGTGAAGAGGAGCCCTGGCCGCGAGCGGCGATGGACCTCGGCGAGGCGGGCGCCCGTATCGAGGCCCTACGCGAAGAGCTGGCAGCCGCCGAGGCCTGCTCGTATTTCACGACACCCGCCGATCTGAGCGCGCTGGTGACGGACTCTGTCGAGCCGCGGACACTCGGTTTCGAACCAGTGCTCCCGCGCTCGGACCCGACGTCCGCCGCGGCGTGGCGGGCGTATCGGCAGCGGCTGATCGGGGAATACGGCCGCCTGGACCTGGAGGCGCTCACCCCGCCCGAGCGGGAGGAGTACCTGCAGCTTTGGCTGAGCGACGTCTTCGTCGAGCCGAACGTGCGAGCGGACGCCCCTCCGGTCGAGTTGTCCAAGGAGTTGCTGCGCAAGCTCGAGGAGGCCAGCGAGCTGTCACCCCTTGACGTCCCTCGTGGGCTGGAGCGGGAGGATCTGGAGGAGGCCCGCAAGATTTACCGGACCCGGCCGACGCGTGCGGCGTTCGACGTGGTGGCCGGCCCCTCGGAGCGTCTGTGCGTGCTCCTGGGAGATCCAGGCGCGGGCAAGTCGACGATCGCCCGTTACCTTCTCCTCGCTCTGGCCGGGGAGCGCGCCACCGGCCGCTTGGCCGAGCTTGCCGGCCATGAGCCAGTCCTGATCGAGCTGCGCGACTACGCGCTCGCCCGGCCGCAGTGCGAGAACTTCAGCGAGTACCTGGCCGCTCGCCACCGGGCGGATGGACTGGGGCTGCCAGAGGGGGTGCTGGACGCCTATCTCAACGGAGGCGGCCAAGCACTCGTGATCTTCGACGGCTTGGATGAGCTATTCGACCCCCAGGAACGCGAGGCGGTGGCCCGCCAGATCGCCTGGTTCGCGTCCATTCATCCCACCGCACGAATCTTGGTCACTTCCCGGATCGTGGGTTACCGCAAGCGCATCCTGGACGAAGCGGGATTCGGGCACCACACTCTCCAGGACCTGAATCGCGAGCAGGTCGAGGAGTTTCTCACATCCTGGTACGGTCTGGCTCTCCACGACCGTCCCGCTATGGCGGCCCAGCGCCGCGACCGGCTGACCAAGGCCATCGAGGAATCGCCGCCCATCAAGGAGCTGGCCGGCAACCCTCTTTTGCTGACGATCCTGGCCATTATCGGCAAGCACCGAGAGCTCCCACGCGAGCGCTGGAAGGTCTACGACCACGCCGCAAGCGTCCTGGTCGAGCACTGGGACGTCAACAAGCACCTCAGCAACGCGCGGGTGGACGCCGACGTGATCCGGGAGGACGACAAGAAGGATCTGCTGCGCCGACTCGCCTACCGGATGCAGCTGGGGACCGAAGGGCTTGCCGGCAATCACATCTGGCTGGAGGACCTGGTCGCCGAGATCGTCGACTATCTGCGAGACCGGTTCAAGTACGACTTCGCGCGCGCCACCTCGATCGCGCATGCGATGGTCGACCAGTTCCGCGAGCGCAACTTTGTGCTTGCTCGTTACGGCCCCAAGGTCTACGGGTTCGTGCACCGAGCCCTGCTGGAGTTCTTCTGTGCCGGGGAGATCGTGATCCGGTTCGAGAAGACCCGGGTGCTTTCCGAGAAACAGCTCGCGGTGGACGTGTTCGGCAAGCATTGGGAGGACCCGACCTGGAGGGAGGTGCTGCGGCTCATCGCCGGGATGGTGGACGCCGGCGTCACCGACCGGCTGTTGACCCGCCTGATCGAATCGGCTGAGCCGGTAAAGACGACGGCGCTCGACCAGCCTCCGCTCGGGGCCACCGCCGTCGCTGTACAGTGCCTGGCCGAGATACGCAATATCGGGGCGGCGGAGCGCTCGGCGCACCTGCTCCTTCGAGTGGTGATCGACCTCCTGCGGCGGGCCGACCGCTCGTTCGCCGACGAGCGCGAGGAAGTGCTGGAGTCGGTGGTGCTGCCGGCGGTCGCCACGCTCGGCCCGACATGGCCGAGCCGAGAGCATTACCTTGAATGGTTCGAACAACAGGCTCGCGGTTTCGTGACTTGGCGTGCCTGTCGCTTTGCCCCCAGGCTGCTCGCCGCTCTGTACTCGGACGCACCCGGCATCAGAACGATGCTCACGGACCTGGCTCAGCATGACGGTCTGGCCCCCCAGCGCCGAGCCTGCCTGCTCGGAGTCGTGGACACCTGGCCAGATCTGCTCTCTTGTGACCTGGTCCTGGGTCTTCTGACGGACAATGCCGAGATCGTGCGGCAGGCCGCCGTCGAACAACTCGCCGCGCACTGGGCCACCCACCCCGACACCCTCCCCGCCATCCACAACGCCCTCCTCGACCCCGGTTGGGAGGTACGGCGAGCGGCACTGCAGGCCCTGGACGCGCCGTGGGCGCACACTCCCGGCACCTTCACCGTGATCCGACAGGCGATCGCGGACATCGATGAAGATGTACGCGCGGCCGCCGTCAGGGCAGTCGCCAGTCGCTGGAGCGATCATCTCGACGCATTTCCCGCCGTCCTGGCTGTACTCAGGGATCCGAGCGAACAGGTGCGACTTGCGGCGATCGAGCAGCTGTCAACTCGGTGGGCGGACCATCCCGATACGCTCCCCGCACTCGAGTGGGCCAGTCGATATCCGAATGGTGAAGTGCAGTGTGCCGCACTCGTAGCGATCTCCCGCTGCTCGGGCGGTTCCGCCGATGCGCTCCCTTTGCTGCTCGACAGACTCGGCACTGCCCTCGATGAAAGTATTCGCGAGGCCGCTGTCAAGGAAATAGCCAAAGGATGGCCGGAGTCACCGGCGGTTTTCAAAGCAGTCCTGCACGCCACCCTGGATCCGGGGCAAACCGTCCGCGCCGCGGCGTACAAAGCGCTGGCGAGCCAATGGCCCGGCGCTCCGGAACTGAAAGCCGCATGCCTGCGCGGAATGCGGGATTGGACCGGGCAGGTGCGAAGAACGGCCTTCGAGACATTGGTCACGTTCTGGGCTGGGCAGCCGGAGTTGTTGCCCCTGCTGGTCTCCTCCGCCGCGGACAAGGATTGGCGTATTCGGAAGATCGCGCTGGAGACGCTCGCGGCCCGCTGGGCGACGACCCCGGAGGCGCTTGCCGCCCTCGGCCGGGCGACCCGTGACCAGACCGGCCTCCTACGCCAAACGGGCTTGGAGGCCCTGACTAATGAATGCAGCGACCTCCGCCTTGCATTCACGGCACTGAGCGACCCGCACCAAGGCACTCGACGCAGTGCCCGGGACACGCTGGTCAATCAGTGGCACGCATCTTGGCAGACGCTCGCTCATGTGATGAGGGCGTCGCGTTCTCCCCTGAGCGCCCTGCGGCGCACGGCGCTGCTCAGGGCGGTCTCGCTATCCGCCGCCGATCCCGCGACCTGGGACACTGTAGACGGACGGCTCCGTGACAGCGACCCCGATGTCAGGCTCGCCGCGCTACAGGCGCTGCTGATCGGCCGGCGGGATCACGTGGAGACCCGCATAAAGATCCTCGCGTCCACACGAGACCCCAATGCGGAAGTCCGGAGCTTCGCTTTGGAGGCTCTGGCGGTAGCGGCAGGTTGGCACTCTCATCCGGAGACCCGTGCGGCCCTCCACCGCGCCATGCACGACCCCGACGACTCTGTTGCTCTTCTGGCCCTGGAGACGCTGGTCGTGCGGGGTCCTGACGAGGACGAAATTCTCGGCGTGCTGTCGAGAGCCCTCCGCCGTTTTCCCTTCGCGCTCCGTAAGGTCTCGCTTCACCTGCTCACGACCAGGTGGGCCGACAAACCCGAGGCAAAGGCCACACTCCTGGATTGCTCCTTTCTTTCCGACAGCAGGATCCGGCAGGATTGCCTTCAGGCTTTGAGCCTGCGCTGGCCGGCGCACCAAGGTGTTCTCGAACGGGTTCAGCAAGCCACACTCGATCCCGCCGATGATGTGCGGCAGCTGGCCTTCTCCCTCCTGGCCGACCGCTGGGAGACCCATCCGGAAACCTCTATGCTGGTCGCCGGCGCTCAGTGGGACTCCGAGTTTTCCATACGCAAGAAGGCCGCCATGGCCATGGCCTTCCTTGGCGGCGAAGATCCTCCCTCTAAAGCCCGCGATCCCGAAACCGCGGCGAGAGCGACTAGGCACGCGGACAGTTGCGTTCGACTAGACGGTCTGACCCAGCTGTTGCTGATGTGGCCCGACCGGCCAGAGGCTCTCCGAGCCGCTCAGGTCGCCCTCAATGACGAGGAGTGGATGGTGCGCAGCGCGGCGCTGGCCGCGCTCGTACACCGGTGGCCGGATGAGGCTTACACCACTTTCCGTGCTGGGCTGGGAGCAGCCGCCGGCGCGGTCCGCCAGCTTGCGCTGTGGGGGCTCGTCGTCACGCGGCCGCACGAGCCCGAGACTCGCACGGTGCTAACAGCCGCCCTCGATGACTGCGTTTACTTTGTTCGACGAAGCGCCGTAGAGCATATCGCGCGCTGGTGGCCGCAAACCGACCCCGACTCCGCCGAGGGCGTGCTCATTCGCATGGTCAGCGACCAGGACGATGACGTAAGAGCAACGGCACTGGCCTGGCTTACAGTGCTCACTCCGGTCAGTCCGGCCACGCTCTCGACGCTGAGACGCTGTACCGCGGACCCCTGGGACCGGGTCCGGCGAACGGCCCTCGAAGCGCTGCTGATCTTGCAGCCCGACCATCCGACCACCGCGGCGGCCCTGCAGCGCGCAATCCACGCACCTGGCTCTGACGATGTCAGGCAGCTAGCCCGGGAGGCTCTGGCCCGCCGAGCTACCGGGCGGATACGTGACTTGCCTCAGGTCATGACAGACATCCGGGACGGGCATTGGGCCGATCGAGTCGATGCCATGAACGAACTCATCAATCGTTGGCACGATTTCCCGGAGACGTTCACGGCCCTGCTGCGAGCCGCGACCGACGAGGCCAGGAAGGTCCGGCTGTACGCCATCTGGCGACTCGCCTCCCGATGGCCGCACCACCCCGCGGTTAGACCGCTACTCATACGCATGGCCTCTGATGACTACGCCCATCTCCGACGCGTAGCGGTGCTGTCCCTCACTGAGGGGCCAGACGATCCAGAGGCGTACAACATCACCGCCGCGGCCGTCGCCGACCCGTACTGGAACAACAAGGTGATGGCGTTGGAGCGGCTCGCCACGCGCTGGGCGGACAGAACCGAGACTCTGCCGCTCCTCCGAAAGGCGACGAAGGATCATGACTGGTATGGGCGTTACATCGCAGTGCCGATGCTCCACCGGCTGATGCGGCGAGGGACTCCCGAGGCATCTTGGGCGGTCGACTGCGATCCAGCGGAAGCCGTACGGCGCGTCACGTGGACCATCCTCACGTGCGGGCCGGTCCACCTGCCGCTGACACCCTCTGAGCTATTGCCGCTGTGGCACGATGACACGAACTCACGGAGCCGGGCGGCGATGATCCTGGCACCGCTGGGGGGCGGTCATGCCGACCACGACGTACTGGAATCAGCGGCTCGTAGTCAAGATCACGAGCTCCACCTGCCGGCTCTGATAGCGCTAGCCACCTGGTGGCCAAGTAATCCCGAGACGGTGTCGACCCTCATCTGGGCAACCCGCAATGCCTGCCCCGGTGTACGTGGCTTCGCGCTTTCGGCACTGCTTAACGGCCAGCTCGCTCGCGACGAGGCGGAACATCTCGCCAGCCACGCCCTGACCGATAGCGCTCCGGAGGTCCGAAGGCTGGCCCTGCAGTCACTGCAGGTCAGCGGTCGCCTTGATACCACCACGCTGGCGGCCTTCCTCACGGACGCCGACCCTGACATCGTGGTCTACGCCATCGAGATGCTTGCAGACCAAGATCCCGACGATCATGAACTCTGGGAACTGATCCGCCAAGCCGCCGACACCTGCCCAGTGCCCTGGGTACGGGACTGGCTCGAGTGGCGTCAAGAGGACCAGGCGCCCGCCTCCTCTTGAATCGACCACCAGAACCGCCAAGGAAACCGCCAAACTAGCTAAACTGGAGATCGATTAGCTAGTTTGGTGGCTTCGTTGGCAGGGGGTTCGATGCGCAGCTTCGCTGACCTGGATCGTGTGCTCGGGCGGGTGCCGAGCCGGGTGGTCACTCTGCTGAGCACGGTCGATGTCGGACGGGGCAGCGAGGCCCTCTATCAGGACCAGTTGCCCGGCGTGCTCGGCGAACTGGCCAACCGGGCACGGGTCGCCAGTATCACCATGTCATCGGCGATCGAGGGGGTTGTCGTAGATGACCGGTCTCGTGCGGAGCGCATCATCCGCGGGGACGTGACAACGCTGCGGACCCGCGGCGAACAGGAGCTCGCCGGATACCGCGACGCCATCGACCACCTCTTCCGGGAAGATTGGCGGCCGCTGAGCGTGGGGCTCGTTCTCCACCTGCATCGGCTGCTCTTCGCCCACACCAAGGCGGCAGGAGGCCGGTTCAAGACCGAGGACAACCTCGTCGTGGACCGTGCGCCCGACGGCACCACCACCGTACGGTTCCGGCCCGTGGCGGCCGCGGAGACCGAGTTCCACGTCCGGGAACTGGTCGAGCGATACCGCGAGGCCATCGCCGATGCCAGGCACCACCCCGTGCTGCTGGCCGGGCTCTTCGTCCTCGATCTGACCGTCATCCATCCTTTTGAAGACGGAAACGGGCGGGTGGCGCGAGCCATCACCAACGCGCTTCTCGCCGATGCCGGTTACGGTGTCGTTCGCTATGTCAGCTTGGAACAACTGATCGCCGAATCCGCGGACGCCTATTACCAGGCGCTGCTCGACTCAACACGTGGCTGGCGAGACGACAAGGTCGACCCCTGGCCCTGGCTGGAGTATTTCGTCGGAGTCCTCGCCGAGGCGTACCGGATCTTCGCTCGCCGGGCGGCCGCCGAACGACCCGCCGGGAGCAAGCAAGAGCGCGTACGCGACTATGTCCTCCGCTGCGCCCCCTCCATTTTCCGAGTCGCGGATGTTCGCGCGGCGCTTCCCGGAGTCAGCGACCAGACCATCCGGCTGGTGCTCGGCGAACTGAGGAGGGAAGGCGAGGTCGCTCCCGACGGCGTCGGGCGCGCGGCCGTGTGGCGACGAGTACCTCGTTGAACTAGCTAAAACGAAGATCGATTAGGTAGTTTAACGATTCCCCTAGGTGGGATCGCCGGTTCGGCGGCTTAGGGTGTTCGCGTAGATCCCGAGCAGGAGATTCGCGATGGCAGCGGTCGGCGACACGGCGCACATCCAGACGGTCGAAGGCGAGCTGAACTATCTGGCGCCCGAGTCCACGGTCCTGCGCCGATTCACCGCCCCCGGCGTCAGCGTCAACACCGGGAGCTACCGCTCCTACGTGATGCCGATCCACAACGGACGTCCGATCGCCGATCAGTTCACCTTGGACGGCAACGGGTTCGCGCTCATCGAGCACCGTACGGCGGTGCGCGACTTCACCGACCGGGCGGAGGTGGAGCGGGTCTACGTCCCCGAGGTCACGCGGTTCCTCACGGCCTACACCGGGGCCACCCGGGTGGCGACGCTGAGCTGGCTGCTCCGCCGTGCCGCGGCGGCCAAGGAGAACTCCTCGCAGCCGCAGGCGGCGTCGGTGCACAACGACTTCTCGGCCGCCGGGGCGCGGGAGCGGGCCGAGGCCGCCTACCGGTCGCACTTCCCCGACGGGCCCGGGTTTCGGCGGGCCCTCATCACCAGCCTGTGGCGCGTGTTCAGCCCGCCGCCGCAGGACTGGCCGCTGGCCATCTGCGACTACCGCAGCGTCGGCGCCGGCGAGGGGCTGGACAACCGGATGTATCTGGTCGACGAGATCCCCGACGACCTGTACGCCGAGATGCCCGCCACCGCGCCGGGGGCCGGCGGCTCGGAGTTCCTCCACAATCCCGCCCACCGATGGTGGTACTTCCCCGACATGACGCGCGACGAGATCCTCCTGCTCAAGCTGAACGACAGCGACCACTCGGTGGCGTGGCGGGTGCCTCACAGCGCGTTCCACGACGCGACGGCCAAGGCCACCGTGCCGCGGCACAGCATCGAGTTCCGCACGATCGCGTACTTCGAATAGCCTCGCGACGGGGTCAGCAGCCCACGAGCTGGGCGCCGAGGAAGGCCTCGACCTGGTCGATCGAGATCCGCTCCTGGCTCATCGAGTCGCGTTCCCGCACGGTCACCGCGTTGTCGGTGAGGGTGTCGAAGTCGACGGTGATGCAGTAGGGCGTGCCGATCTCGTCCTGGCGGCGGTAGCGGCGGCCAATGGCGCCCGCGTCGTCGAATTCGACGTTCCAGTGCCGACGCAGCCGGCCGGCCAGGTCGCGGGCCTTCGGCGACAGGTCGGCGTTGCGCGACAGCGGCAGCACCGCGACCTTGACCGGGGCGAGCCGGTGATCGAGGCGCATGACCGTGCGCTTTTCGAGCTTGCCCTTGGCGTTGGGGGCCTCGTCCTCGGCGTAGGCATCGAGCATGAAGGTCAGCACGCAACGGTCCACGCCGGCCGCGGGCTCCACGACGTACGGGATGTAGCGCGCGTTCCTGTCCTGGTCGAAGAACGACAGGTCGGCGCCGGCCGCCTCGCTGTGCACGCGCAGGTCGTAGTCGGTGCGGTTGGCGATGCCCTCCAACTCGCCCCACTCGCCCCCGGGGAAGTCGAAGCGGTACTCGATGTCGACGGTCCGCTTGGAGTAGTGCGACAGCTTGGCCTCCGGGTGCTCATACAGCCGCAGGTTCTCCTTGCGGATGCCGAGGTCGACGTACCACTGCAGCCGCTCGTCGATCCAGTACTGGTGCCACTTCTCGTCGGTGCCCGGCTCGACGAAGAACTCCATCTCCATCTGTTCGAACTCGCGGGTCCGGAAGATGAAGTTGCCCGGGGTGATCTCGTTGCGGAACGACTTGCCGATCTGGCCGATGCCGAACGGGATCTTCTTGCGGGCCGACTGCTGGACGTTGAGGTAGTTGATGAAGATGCCCTGCGCGGTCTCGGGCCGCAGGTAGGCGAGGCCGGAGTCGTCCTCGACCGGGCCGAGGTAGGTCTTGAGCAGCCCGTTGAACATCTTCGGCTCGGTGAAGGCGCCCTTCGTGCCGCAGTTGGGGCAGGCCACGCCCGCGAGGCCGGGACCACGCCGCTCGGCGGAGGCCTCTTCAAGGTGGTCGGCCCGGTAGCGCTTGTGGCAGGACTGGCACTCGGTCAGCGGATCGACGAACGCGTCGACGTGACCGCTGGCCTGCCAGACCTCCCGTGCCAAGATCACGGAGGAGTCGAGACCGACGACATCCTCGCGGCCCTGAACCATGGCCTTCCACCACTGCCGCTTGACGTTGGCCTTGAGCTCCACGCCCAGCGGGCCGTAGTCCCATGAGGCCCGCAGCCCGCCATAGATCTCGCTCGACGGATACACCAGCCCCCTGCGTTTGGCCAGGCTGACGAGCGTATCCATCAGGTCGGAACGGCGAGCCATGGTCGGTCTCCATCCGGCTGCGGTCGGCGATATCGGGGTCGTGCGCCAAGGGTGGCATGGACGCGAATGAATCCCCGTTGACTTCCCGTCCGGCGGCGCCGCGCACGTCCGCGTGCGATCAACGCGCGCGCCGAAACGAAATCCAGCCTAGGGTACGACCACATCACGCTGGTCGCCAAACCCGGCGAAGCCGTCTCGTCACCCTGCGTCCCGATCGCGGCACGGTTCGGCGCCCGGGTGCGACCGCCGGTCGGGAGACCCGGCGGTCAGTAGACCCGGCCGTCGACCACGTCGCTGTCGATGTTGATGACGTAGCCGCCGTGCCGTTCCCGATGCGGCCCGCGGTACTGCTTGATCCGCCGGTGCCCGCGCCACCACGAGGCGAGGAGGTATCTGCTGCGCTTGGTGGTCGCGCGCCTGTCCCAGTGCGCGAACCAGATCGACGAGGGCTTGATGATGCCCCGCGCCAGCCCCAGGTCTCGAATGCCCGAGGCGACGCTGCTGTAGACCCCCGGGGTGTAGTGATGGACGCGCAGCCGCCGCGACCAGGTGTGCAAGAAGCGCAGCACGGCGACGCGGCACCAGCGCTTGCGGCTGTCGTAGGCCTCCATGTCGAAGTAGATCGGCGCCGGGCGCCCGATGCCCAGCGCCCGCGCCCGGCGGACCGCGTTGTCGGCCGCCGCCTTGCCCGCGCGGACCGCGAGGCGGGCGGAGAAGTGCCGTTTGTGCCGCGTGCAGGGAGCCTGCAGTCCCACGTAGGTGGGGATCAGCCGGTATCCCATCCGGCGGACCTCCTTGATCCAGACTCTGGACAGGTTGCCGTCCGCGCAGGCGCGGGCCGCCCCGCCGATGTAGATGTTCGCGATCCGGTAGGCGCGCCGCCAGGCGCGCATGGCCGCCAGCGACGGCGCCGTACAGGTGTCGAATCCCCGCCCGGTGGCCCACGCGCGCCGGCGGCCGCGGTGACCTCCGTGATCGGCGCCGCTCGGGCGGTGGATCCCGCCGCGCAGCAGGCCCTCCCCCCGGCCGAGACGGTCGCGGTCGTGCGGTGATCGCAGCTGGGGCGCGGGGGGACGGGCCGGCGGTTCGACTCGCATCACCGGGTTGATCCAGGCCGTGCGGACGATTCGCCGGACGACGGCACGCCGTGCTCCGTACGTCGCCGTGACCATGACACCCGCGGCGGGCAGCGCGCGCCGTATCTCTCCCTCGGCCGCGGCCTCGACCTGCTCGTCGCCGCGCGCCGGCGGGGTGCCGATTCCGGCCGGATCGATGGGCTCGACGTGGATCGTCTCGGTACGTCCCGTCAGCCGGGCCGGGCAATCCTGGTCAGCGCCGCCCCGGCCGAAGTAGACGGCGTTCCGGTCGTAGCGCACGCAGCGACGGGGGTCGGCGTCGAGGCGGTGGACCGGCCAGCCGGCCGGAACCCGCAGGTGCACGCCGCGGTAGGAGATCGCGGCCAGCGCTGCGCCCTGCGCCTGCCGCGCCACTCCGGAGCCCGCGCTGCGCCGCTCGGCGGTCGCGCCGGAGCCCGCCGGCGCCAGGCACATCGCCACCTCCAGCGCCGCGACGATCGTCGCTCCGGCTCCGTACCAGCTGGCACGCCGCATCACGTTCACCCCCGCCGATCATGATGGGCGGGGGTGACGCGCGGGCCGCGGCCCCGAAACGGCATCCGGCGAGAACTTTCACCCGCTGAGGCGGCGTGTTGACCCGTGTGGACGACCCCGTTTGGACGGGTGCCGGGGTGTCAGCGGAGCGGGACGATCTCGTACGCGCCCGGCTCGTCGAGGGCGAGGGCCGACAGCGGGATCAACGTGACGCGCACCTCGTAGGCCCCGAGCGCCCGCCGGTAGAACCCCGCTCCGGTCCACTCCGTGATCAGCGCCCACAGGTCCGGATCGTCCGCGGCGCGCCCGAGGCGGCCGGATACGTGACCGGGCGCGCCCGCCAGCGCCTCGAGGACCGTGCGCGCCCGCGCCGTGAACGACTCGACCTCGCCGGGCGGCACACGGTAGCGGGTAATCGCGATCATGAGCCCATCCTGGCACCCGCGAACGCGTACTGTGGCCCGCAACCCCTCGGGTGCCGACGAGCCCATGGAGGTGATGGCGTGACGGACTCGACCGCGACGAGCGGCCTACGGCGCAGGGTGGAGCGATGGAGCGCGACGCCGCTGGTCTTCTTGCACCAGTTGCCGCGCTGGGTGCTCCTTGTGGTCCTGGCCGCGTTGCTGCTCGCCGGGATGCTCGGGACCGGCTGGGTGGGGGCGAGCGCCCTGCTCGCGCTGGCCGCGCTGCTCGGCTGGCTGGCGTACCTGTCGTGGCCGTCGACTCCGCTGCAGGGACGGCTGCTGCGCCTCGGCGCCTTTGTCGTGCTCATCCTGCTTGCCGCGGGCCACGCGTTTGGGCGGTTTTGACAATCGTTTTCATATTCATCCATACTTGACCTGTGCTGACGATCGGTTCCAGATGCTCAGGCGGTGTGCGGCGGCTGCGCGCGGCCTGCGCCGTTGGCACGGCGGGCGCGATGCTGTTCGGCACCGCCGCCTGCGCGGGCGACTCCGGCGCCGGCAACGGCGAGGTCGCGGTGATCGGCTCGTTCTACCCGATGTCCTGGGTGGCGCAGCGCGTGGCGGGTTCGGCGGCGGAGGTGACGACGCTGACCAAACCCGGCGCCGAGCCCCACGACCTCGAGCTCACGCCGCGCCAGATCGTCGCCGTCAGCCAGGCCGACCTCGTCGTCTACATCAAGGGCCTGCAGCCGGCGGTCGACCAGGCCGTCGACCAGCACGCCAAGGACAAGGCCGTCGACGCCGCCGCGCTGGTGCGCACGCTGCCCGCCCCCGGCACCACGGCCGGAGCCGGAGCCGGGGCCGGGGCCGGCGGGGGCGACGCCGGCGCCGGGCGCGATCCGCACCTTTGGCTGGACCCCGCCCGGCTGGCCACGGTGGCCAAGGCGGTGGGCGACCGGCTCGCCGCGCGCGACCACGGTCGCGCCGCTACGTACCAGGCCAACGCGCGCGCCCTCGCCGCCGACCTCCACGCGCTCGACGGCGAGTTCGAGGCGGGGCTGCGCACCTGCCGGCACAAGATCATTGTGACCGGCCACGAGGCGTTCGCCTATCTCGCCGACCGCTACGGGCTCACCCAGGTCAGCGTCGCCGGGATCGACCCGCAAGGCGAGCCGTCGCCGGGCCGGCTGGCGGAGCTCACCGGCGAGATCCACCGGACCGGGGCGACGACGGTGTTCACCGAGACGCTCGTCAGCCCCAAGGTGGCCCAGACGCTGGCACGGGAGGCCGGGGTGCGCACGGCGACGCTCGACCCGGTCGAGGGCCTGGCCGCCGGCTCGCGGGCCGACTATCTGTCGATCATGCGACAGAACCTCCGGACCCTGCGCACCGCGCTGGAGTGCTCATGACGCCGCCGACGAGTCCTGTGTTCGCCATGACGGGCGGCGAGGTGCGCCTCGACGGCCGCCCCGTGCTGCGCGGCGTCGACCTGCGAGTGCCGGCCGGCGAGGTGCTCGCCGTGCTGGGCGCCAACGGTTCGGGGAAGTCCACGCTGGTCCGCGCGCTGCTGGGGCTGATCCCGCTGACCGCCGGCCGCACCGAGATCTATGGCGTTCCGGCCGCGCGGTTCCGCGACTGGCGGCGCGTGGGGTACGTGCCGCAGCGGCTCACCGTGGGCGGCGGCGTGCCGGCGACCGTACGGGAGGTCGTGGCCTCGGGCCGGATCGCCCGGCAGTCCCGGCTCCGTCCGCCGTCGCGGGCCGATCGCGCCGCCGTCGACCAGGCCCTCGCCGCCGTGGGCCTCGACGGCCTGCAGTACCAATCGGTGCATCGGCTGTCCGGCGGCCAGCAGCAGCGGGTGCTGATCGCCCGGGCGCTGGCCGGCGAGCCCGACACCTTTGTGATGGACGAGCCCACCGCCGGGGTCGACGCGGCCAGCCAGGCGGCCCTCGCCCGCACGCTGCGCGCCTTGATCGACCAGGACCGTACGGTCGTGCTTGTCGCCCACGAGCTGGGCCCGCTGGAGCCGCTCATCACCCGCTGCATCGTGCTCGACGACGGACGCGTCGCGCACGAGGGCGCGCCGCCCGCGCCGGTCGGCGAGCACGCGCTGCCCGGCCACGACCACGTTCACCCGCACGGGCCCGCCGGCTCCGGCGGACCGCTCACCACCTGGGACCCGACATGAGCGCGCCCGAGGCCGGCGGCGGAGGCCGACGATGAGCATGCTGACCTTCGACTTCATGCGCCGGGCGCTGCTCGCCGCCGTGCTGATGGGCATCGCGGCTCCCGCGGTCGGCACGTTCATCGTGCAGCGCAGGCTCGCCCTGCTGGGCGACGGCATCGGCCACGTCGCGCTCACCGGCGTCGCGCTCGGCCTGCTCACCAGCACCTCCCCGGTCCTGACCGCGGTGATCGTGTCCGTCGTGGGCGCGATCGCGATCGAGCTGCTGCGCTCGCGCGGCCGCGCCGGCGGCGACGTCGCGCTGGCGCTGCTGTTCTATGGGGGCATCGCGGGCGGGGTGCTGCTGACCAACCTCGCGCCGGGCGGCGGCACCGGCAACCTGCTTTCGTACCTGTTCGGCTCGATCAGCAGCGTGTCCGGCGACGACCTGTACGTCGTCGCCGGGCTCGCCGTCGCCGTGGTCGCGGTGATCGCGGTGTTCGGACGGGAGCTGTTCCTGCTGTGCCAGGACGAAGAGGTGGCGCGGGCCAGCGGCCTGCCGGTGCGCTTCCTCAACCTGCTGCTCGCCGTCACGGCGGCGCTGACCGTCGTCGTCGCCATGCGGGTGGTCGGGCTGTTGCTGGTGAGCGCGTTGATGGTGGTGCCGGTGGCGGCGGCCCAGCAGCTCACCCGTGGATTCCGGGCGACCGTACTGCTGGCGATGGTGTTCGGCGTGCTGTCCGGCGTGGGCGGCCTGTACGCGGGCTATCAGCGCGACCTGTCGCCGGGTCCGGCCATCGTCTTGATCGCGCTCGCCCTGTTCATCGTGGCCGTCGCCGCCCGCTGGCTGATCCGCGTCCTTCGGCTGCACGTCGGGGCGCTGGCCTGGCCGCGAGCGGCGGACGGCGAGCGCCGCGTGGGGGGCCCGCGGCCTGGCTCCCCCGCGTCGGACTCGGCGGCTCCGGCGGCCGCGGCGCGTTCGGACGCCGAGGTGACCTCTCGATGACGCCCCGCAGAGACACGGTGCGGGGGGCGCTCGCGGCCAGCGACGGCTTCCGCAGCGCGCAGGACATCTACGCCACGCTGCGGGCGGACGGCACCAAGATCGGCCTCACCACCGTCTACCGGGCGCTGCAGGCGCTCAGCGAGTCGGGGGAGGTCGACGTGCTGCGCACCGACGACGGCGAGTCGGTCTACCGCGCGTGCCAGACCGGCGAACACCATCACCATCTGGTCTGCCGGGCCTGCGGCCGGACCGTCGAGGTGGCCGGGCCGGTGGTCGAGCGATGGGCCGAGGCGGTGGGCGCCGAACACGGCTTCGCCGAGGTCACCCACACCGTCGAGATCTTCGGCACCTGCGCCGACTGCGCCCGCGCCTCGGGCGGCTGAGCGGCGGCCGCCCCTACCCCGCTACGGCACGGCGGGCGGCGGCGGCACCGGATTGGGCAACGCCCCGCCATAGCGACGGTCGCGGCCGGCGTAGATCTCGCAGGCGTGCCACAGGTGCCGCCGGTCGAAGTCGGGCCAGTGCGTGTCGAGAAAGACGAGCTCGGCGTAGGCGGACTGCCACAGCAGGAAGTTCGACGTCCGCTGCTCCCCGGAGGAACGCAGGAACAGGTCGACATCCGGAATGCCGGGTTCGTCGAGATAGCGGGCGAACACCTTCTCGGTGATCTTGCCGGGGTCGAGCCGGCCCGCGGCGGCGTCGCGGGCCATCGCCGCGGCGGCGTCGGCGATCTCCGCCCGGCCGCCGTAGTTCACGCAGAACTGCAACGTCAGCACGTCGTTGCCGCGCGTCATCCGCTCCGCGTCCTCGAGCTCCCTGATGACGCTGCGCCACAGGCGCGGCCGGCGCCCCGCCCAGCGCACGCGTACGCCCATCGAGTGCAGCTGGTCGCGCCGGCGCCGGATCACGTCACGGTTGAACCCCATGAGAAACCGGACCTCTTCCGGCGACCGCCGCCAGTTCTCGGTGGAGAAGGCGTACGCGGACAGATACGGGATGCCCAGCTCGATCGCGCCCATGATCACGTCGAAGAGGGAGTACTCCCCCATCTTGTGGCCCTCGACCCTTGGCAGCCCGCGCTCCTTCGCCCAGCGCCCGTTGCCGTCCATGACGATGGCGACGTGCCGCGGAACCAGCTCCCCCGGAATCTTCGGCGGCTGGGCGCCGCTGGGATGCGGCTCCGGCGGCTGAACGACCCTTCTCAAACCCTCTTCCCCGATCCTTCGCGCTCGTTGTCCGATGTCGCGGAGGCGCTCGGCGCCTCGCGCTCCGTACCCATGGTCGCCCTCGGCTTCTCCCTCACCTCACCGACGACCTCGTCCCTCGGCCGGCGGCTCGCCTCACTCGGCGCCTCGCGCTCCGTACCCATGGTCGCCCTCGGCTTCTCCCTCACCTCACCGACGGCCTCGTCCCTCGGCCGGCGGCTCGCCTCAGTCGGCGCCTCGCGCTCCACGTGCTTGAGGGACCTGATCCCATGCTCCAGGTGCCACTGGAGGTAGGCGGCGACCAGGCCGCTGCACTCTACCCGCTGGCGCTGCGCGCTCGCGTCGGCCACCGGCCAGTCGCCGCGAAGCAGCGCCACCATGAGCTCCAGCGTCTGCGGGGTGGGGGTGGCCGCGCCGGCCTGACGGCAGTTCGCGCAGACCGCGCCGCCCGCCGGGATGGCGAAGGCGCGCAGCCCGCCCCGCACGCCGCAGCGCGCGCACTCATCCAGCGCCGGCGCCCACCCCGCCACCGACAGCGAGCGGAGCAGAAAGGCGTCGAGCACCAGCCGCGGATCGTGCGACGCGTCGACCAGGGTGCGCAGTCCCCCGACGAGCAGCAGGAACTGGCGCAGCGCCGGCTCCTTCTCCTCGACGGTGAGCTTCTCCGCGGTCTCGAGCATGGCGGTGCCGGCCGTGTAACGGGGGTAGTCGGCGGTGAGCGGCTCTCCGTACGGCCGCAGCGTCTCGACCTGGGTGATCAGGTCGAGCGACCGCCGCTCGTACAGTTGGACGTCGATGTGGGTGAACGGCTCCAGGCGCGCGCCGAACCGCGACGTCGTCTTGCGTACGCCCTTGGCCGCCGCCCGGATCCGCCCGGTACGCCGGGTCAAAATCGTGACGATCCGGTCGGCCTCCCCCAGCTTCTGGGTGCGGAGCACGATGCCCTCGTCGCGATAGAGGCTCACCGGTCTATTCTCCCGCACTCGGCGGTAGCCATCGAAATCACGTTCAAGACGGCGATGACCGGCCGGTTCTGCTCTCAACACGACGGTCAAGAGTGGCTTTGATCACGCTTTGGATGCGACCGTTTACTCTATGAGATGCACGATAGTCCCGCCGCACGTCTTGGAACGGGTGCTGCAACGTACTGAGGACTCCGACCTTCGGGCCCGCGCCCGGCGTTCCCTTGTGATCGACGCGAGCCAACGGGTGGGGCGGCGCCTGTCCATGGTCGCCGCACCGGGCGAAGCGCCCCCCTCCCTCGCGCCGAACCGTACGATCAAAGACGCGAAGCATCACGAGCGGTTGCCCGGCGAGACCGTGCGCGCCGAGGGCGCCTCCGCCACCGGCGACGCCGCGGTCGACGCCGCCTACGACTGGCTCGGCGTGACGTTCGAGTTCTTCGACAAGTCCTACGGCCGCAACTCGATCGACGGCGCCGGCCTGCCGATGATCTCGACCGTCCACTACGGCGAGAACTACGACAACGCGTTCTGGAACGGCGATCAGATGGTGTACGGCGACGGTGACGGCACGCTGTTCACCGCCTTCACCGGGCCGATCGACGTGACCGGGCACGAGCTCACCCACGGTGTCACGCAGTACACGGCGGGGCTCGACTACTTCGGCCAGTCCGGGGCCCTCAACGAGTCCATGTCGGACGTCTTCGGCTCGCTGATCAAGCAGTACTACAAGGGCCAGACCGCCGATCAGGCCGACTGGCTCATCGGCGAGGGGCTGCTCGCCAAGGGCGTGCACGGGGTGGCCCTGCGGTCCATGAAAGAGCCGGGCACCGCGTACGACGATCCGCAGCTCGGCAAGGACCCACAGCCGGCTCATATGGATCATTTCGTGCACACCAGCCGCGACAACGGGGGTGTGCACATCAACTCCGGCATCCCCAACCGTGCGTTCTACCTGGCCGCCACCGAAATCGGCGGACACGCCTGGGAGAAGGCCGGCAAGGTCTGGTACACCACGCTGACCAGCGGCACGCTGGCGTCCGACACCGACTTCACGGCCTTCGCCGCGGCCACGGTGGCGGCCGCCGGCAAGCTGTTCGGCGCCCGCAGCGCCGAGCAAGCCGCGGTGCGCGGCGCCTGGACGGGAGTCGGCGTCGCGATCTGAGCCGCTCCTCGCGGCATTTGGGGGGATGAGGCTCTCGACGCGCTCCGCCGCGGCGGGTAGCGCCAGTCCGCGCGGGGAAGGCCGTTACCGTGAACGCCCGTCGAGGGCCGAGCGGGAGGAACGGTGAAAGTCATCGTCGTACGCAGTGGCGGGTTCGCCGGGCTGGAACGTCGCGGCGAGGGCGACACGACCGGCGACCCCGTGCTGCGCCACCTCGTGGACCAGGTCGATCTGACCGCCCTGCCGGCCAAGCCGACCCCGGTCCCCGACCAGTTCGGCTACGAGATCACCATCGGGGACACCACGGTCGAGGCCGGCGAGAGCATGCTCACCGGCCCCCTCCGCGACCTGGTTCGCCACGTCCTGCGCTGACCGCCCGCGGCCGAGCGGCGGCGCTCAGCCGCCGCGGGCGGCGCGGTTGATCGCCGACAAGACGGCCTTGAGCGAGGCGGAGATGGTGTTGCCGTCGATGCCGACCCCCCACAGCGCCTTGTCGCCGACCTGGCATTCGACGTAGGCGGCCGCCTTGGCATCGCTGCCCGCGCTGAGCGCGTGCTCGTGGTAGTCGAGCACCCGTACGGTGATGCCGACCGATCCCAGCGCGTCGCAGAACGCCGAGATCGGGCCGTTGCCGATGCCCTCGATCTCGCGGATCTCGCCGTCGATCCGCACGTCGACGTTGAGCGCGTCCTTCTCGTCGACCTTCGAGGACGTGCGGTGGGCCAGCAGTCCGGCGCGCGGGCCGGGGGCGAGGTACTCGGCGCTGAAGATCTCCCACATCCGGTCGGCGGTGACCTCGCCGCCATCGGAGTCGGTGTGGTCCTGCACGACGCGCGAGAACTCGATCTGCAGCCGGCGCGGCAGGTCGAGCGAGTGCTCGCTCTTCATGATGTAGGCCACGCCGCCCTTGCCGGACTGGCTGTTGACCCGGATCACGGCCTCGTACGTGCGGCCAACGTCCTTCGGGTCGACCGGCAGGTACGGCACGCCCCAGGGGAAGTCGCCGACCGGGACGCCGGCCTCGGCGGCCCGGCGCTCCAGCGCGTCGAAGCCCTTCTTGATGGCGTCCTGATGCGAGCCGGAGAAGGCGGTGTAGACGAGGTCGCCCGCGTACGGGTGCCGCTCGGGCACCGGCAGCTGGTTGCAGTACTCGACCGTGCGGCGGATCTCGTCGATGTCGGAGAAGTCGATCTGCGGGTCGATGCCTTGCGAGAAGAGGTTCAGCCCCAGGGTCACGAGGCAGACGTTGCCGGTGCGCTCGCCGTTGCCGAACAGGCAGCCCTCGATGCGGTCGGCGCCCGCCATCATCGCGAGCTCGGCGTCGGCGACCGCGGTGCCCCGGTCGTTGTGGGTGTGCACGGACAGGGCGACGTGCTCGCGCCGCGTCAGGTTGCGGCTCATCCACTCGATCTGGTCGGCGTAGACGTTGGGCGTCGAGCGCTCGACCGTGCACGGGAAGTTGAGGATGATCTCGCGTCCGGGGCCGGGCTGCCACACGTCCATGACCGCCTCGCTGACCTCGAGGGCGAAGTCGAGCTCGGTGTCCATGAAGATCTCGGGTGAGTATTCGTAGCCGAAGCCCGGGTCGCCGAGGTACTGGTCGGCGTACTTGATGACGGCCTCGGTGCCGTGCACGGCGATCGCCTTGCACTCCTCGCGGTCCACGCCGAACACGACCTCACGGAACTCGGGGGACGTCGCGTTGTACATGTGGACGCTGGCGTTGCGCGCGCCGACCAGCGACTGGACGGTCCGCTCGATCAGCTCCTCGCGGGCCTGGGTGAGCACCGAGATCCGTACGTCGTCGGGGACTCGGTCCTCTTCGATCAGCTGCCGGACGAAGTCGAAGTCGGTCTGGCCGGACGAGGGGAACCCGACCTCGATCTCCTTGTAGCCCATGCGGACGAGCAGCTCGAACATCTTCAGCTTGCGCGCCGGGCTCATCGGGTCGATCAGCGCCTGGTTGCCGTCGCGCAGGTCGGTGGACAGCCACCGCGGCGCCTTGGTGATGGCATGATCGGGCCATCGGCGGTCGGGCAGGTCGACGGGCTTGAACGCGCGGTAACGATGGAACGGCATGCCACTGGGGCGCTGCTGGGGGATCATGCGAAATCGGCTCCTGTGCTCGGGCGTCTGCGGCCGACGGTCACGTCGCAGCTCCGCGACGAGGGAGCCGACCTGTTACAGGCCCTCGCCGCGGCCACTAAGAAGCAGCAGACCCGGCACGTCTCGTACGGTAACAGAACTCCCCATCGATATCAGGTTGGCGTCCACTGGCTGAGACGGCCGGCGCGCCGCGAAGTCAGGCGATGAGGACGCTCAGGCAGGTCACGCAGCCTTCGCGGGCCTCGAACTCGCCGATGTCGACGGTCTTGACATCGTATCCCTCGGCCGCCAGGCGTTCGGCCGTCCGGGGCGCCGAGGCCGCGAGCAGCACCTGATCGCCGCCGATCGGCAGCACGTGGGCGCCGGCCGGCTCGGGGGCCACGCGCAGGCCGGGCAGCACCGAGGTGTCGACCCGGTCCGGCAGCCCGATCAACGTCCCGTCCGGCAGCGCGGTCATCGCGGACTTCAGGTGCAGGCAGCCGGTCACCGGAACGGATACGACGCGGCGGCCGAGCGCGCCGAGCAGGCGGGCCAACTGGCAGAAGGCGTCTTCGTTCGTACGGCTCGTGCGGCCCACGTAGACCGTGTCGCCGGCCTGGAGCACGTCCCCGCCGTCCAGCGTCCCGGGGGCATCGATTCGGGCGAGCTCCAAGCCCAGCTCCCGTACCGCCTTCTCGGCGCCGGGCACCTCGGCCCGCCGCTCTGGCGCGCCGGGGCGCGTCAGCACGGCGAGGCCGTCGCAGACCACGACCGTGTCCTCGACGAAGACCGCGTCCGGTTGATCGTCGGCGGGCGGCAGCCGCCGGATCCGCCAGCCCGCCGCCGCGATCTCGGCGACGTAGTCCTCGTGCTGGCGCCGGGCGCGGGCGGCGTCGACCGGCCGGCGCGCGATGTGCGTGACGATGCCGTCCGCCAGCCGGGGGCCCGGAGCGCGCACGAGTGCCGTCCCGGCGTTCACCGGGCGGCTCCCTCGGTCAGCGCGATCACGCCGAGCGCGTGCGCCTGCGTCATGCCGAGGTGACCGGCGACCTCGTGGAGGGTCTGGCGTTCCCGCTCGCTCAGCGGCCCGTCCGCCAGCCCGATCCTGACCGCCTGGGCCAAGAACCACTCCTTGGCCTCGACGGCCAGTTGGGCTCCGGCCGTGGCGATCTCCTCGGCGAGGAACGGCGCCGGCATCCCGAGGTCTCCCTCGAGGGCGTCGTCGTCGTAGTGCTCCTCGCCGTATCCCTTGATCGCCTCGACGGCGCGGCCGCGCGCGGCCTCGTCGCCCTCGACGCCGGCGCGCAGCACGAGCGCGGCGGCGGCGCGCATGGCCGCGGGGAGGGCGGCGGCCAGCTGCTCGGCGGTGGGGAGCCGCAGGACGGCCGGCCGGTAGCGGGTCCGGCAGACGCGGCATTCCACGACCTCGCCGAGCCGGTCGAGCGGGATCACGGGCAGGAAGAAAAGCGTGAACCAGCGCCGGCCGATCCGGCGGCGATAGCCTCGGTCTCCGCCGCAGGCCTGGCAATGGAACACACCCTCACCGACCGTGCGGAAGAACGCCGATAGCCCGAAAACCAGCAACACCGGTGCTCCCCTCCCAAAACGGACCTCCCACGCCAAGGTACCGATCTCGCGGCAGTAGCGGGTTCGGCGGGAGGGGATTGCCGAGATCGGCGCCCGCGCCGTTCATTGGCGCCGCCGGCCCACCGCCCGCCGGAACGCGCCGCCGGCGGGGGCCTCAGTCGTAGAAGCCGAGCCGCCGCAGCTGCTTGGGATCGCGCTGCCAGTCCTTGGCGACCTTCACCCTCAGGTCGAGGAAGACTCGCGCGCCGAGCAGCGCCTCGATCTGCTTGCGCGCCCGGGTGCCGACGTCTTTGAGGCGGGTGCCCTTGGCCCCGATGACGATGGCCTTCTGGCTGGGCCGTTCGACGAACAGCCGCGCATAGACGTCGATCAGGTCGTCGCGACCGGCTCGCGGGCCCATCTCCTCGACGACGACGGCGATCGAGTGCGGCAACTCGTCGCGTACGCCCTCCAGCGCGGCCTCGCGGATCAGCTCGGCGGCGAGGATCTGCTCGGGCTCGTCGGTGAGCTCACCCTCGGGATACAGCGGCATGCCCTCCGGCAGCCTGGCGATGAGCAGGTCGGCCACGACGTCGAGTTGGAAGCCCGGCCCGTCGGCGGCGGCGCCGCGCGCCTCCTCCTTCGGCCTGCCCACCGCGGACACCG
The DNA here is from genome assembly GCA_035765195.1 of Streptosporangiaceae bacterium. Lineage (GTDB taxonomy): Bacteria > Actinomycetota > Actinomycetes > Streptosporangiales > Streptosporangiaceae > CALAED01. The sequence goes on along the minus strand of DASTYC010000020.1, from coordinate 52,043 downwards.
GCACGATGTCGGCCCATTCGGCCAGCTCGCCGACCTCGAGCAACCGGTCGGCGAGCTGCTTCCTGCCGGCGAGGTCGGCCTTGGTCACGATGGCCACGACGGGCGTCTGCCGCACCCGGTCGAGCTCTCGCGCGATGAACCTGTCGCCGGGACCGACGGGTTCGTTGGCCGGCACGCAAAAGCCGATGACGTCGACCTCGGTGAGCGTGGAGCGGGCGAGGCTGTCGAGCCGCTCGCCGAGCAGGGTGCGCGGCCTGTGCAGGCCGGGAGTGTCCACGATGATCAGTTGCGCGTCCGGGCGGTGCACGATGCCCCTGATGGCGCGGCGAGTCGTCTGCGGACGGCTGCTGGTGATCGCCACCTTCGTGCCGACCAGCGCGTTCATGAGCGTGGACTTGCCCACGTTGGGCCGGCCGACGAAGCAGGCGAACCCGGAGCGGAAGCCCTCTCGGTAGGAGAAGGCGCCGCCCGGCGCGAACTCGGCGGGACGATCGTCGGCGGGGCCGTCAGAGGGGGACGTCACGGGCCAATTCTCGCCTACCCGGCCGCCTCGACGATCCACCGTGGCCCATCCGCGATCCGCGCGTGCTCAGCGGGTCGCGGTGATCGCGCCGTCGAGCCCGGCCACCAGGATCGGCGCCGTGGCGCCCAGGTCCCGTACGGCGGCGATGCCGGCGGCCTCCGGCTCGGTCGCGGTCACCACCGCGGCGGCCGCGAGCTCTCTCGCGCCGCTGGAGTAGGCCATCGCCACGGCGACCTGGAGCGCCGACAGCCGCAGCGACGGGAGTTCGACGGTCGCCGCCGCGTATGTCCGGCCGGTCTCGTCCCGTACGGCGGCGCCCTCGGCTGCCTCCGCGCGAGCGCGCGCCGACCGGGCCAGGGTGATGATCTTCAGGTCCTCGGGCTCCGGCTCGGCCACTGATGTCTCCGTCGTCTCCGTTTGTCTCCGTTTGTCTCCGCCGACCGGCCGCCGCGGCGGTCCTGGGCGGCCCGGGTCAGCCTATCGACGCGGCCCTCAGGCATCGCGGTCAGGCGTCGGCGGAGCTTTCGGCCGGGTCCTTGTCGTCGGCCTCGGCGTGCTCTCTTTCGACCAGCACCGTGCCGATCTTGTTGCGCCGTCCCGCGATGCTCTCCGCGGTCAGCGTGAGCCCGGCGATCGTGGCCTTCGAACCGGCGATCGGCACGCGGCCCAGCGCGTGCGCCAGCAGGCCGCCCACGGTCTCGACGTCCTCGGCTTCGATCTCCACGTCGAACAGCTCGGCCAGCTCCTCGGCCGGCAGCCGGGAGGTGACGCGCACGGCCCCGCCGACCAGCCGCTCGACGCGAGGCAGCTCGGTGTCGTACTCGTCGGCGATCTCTCCCACGATCTCCTCGAGGATGTCCTCGATCGTGACGAGCCCCGCCGTGCCGCCGTACTCGTCGATCACGATGGCCAGGTGTGTCTGCCGGGCCTGCATCTCGCGCAGCAGGTCGTCGATGGGCTTGCTGTCCGGGATGTACGTCGCCGGGCGCATGATCAGCTCGACCGGCTCCACCGACGCGAGGTCGGGAGATTCGTGGCTGCGCCGCACGATGTCCTTGAGGTAGGCGATCCCGACCACGTCGTCCTCGTTCTCGCCGACCACCGGGATCCGCGAAAAGCCGCTGCGCAGGGCCAGGGACATCGCCTGGTGCAGGGTCTTGTCCCGTTCGATGAACACGATGTCGGTGCGCGGGACCATGACCTCCCGGACGATCGTGTCGCCGAGCTCGAACACCGAGTGGATCATCTCGCGCTCGTCCGGCTCGATGAGCCGGCGCTGTTCGGCGAGGTCGACGAGGTCGCGGAGCTCGGCCTCGGAGGCGAACGGCCCTTCCCGGAAGCCCTTGCCGGGCGTCAGGGCGTTGCCCAGCAGGATGAGCAGCTGGGGCAGCGGGCCGAGCACCCGGGCCAGCGGGTGCACCACCCGGGCGGCGGCGAGCGCGACGCGCTCGACGTGCTGGCGGCCGAGTGTGCGCGGCGCGACGCCCACGACCACGTAGCTCACGACGATCATGCACGCGGCCGCGGTGACGTACGCCCGCCACGTCTCCCCCTGCCACGCGATCGACAGATCGGCCACGATCACCGTGGCGCCGAGCTCGCAGCTGACCCGCAGGAACAGGACGAGGTTGAGGTAGCGCGCGGGGTCGGCGACGACCTCGGCGAGGCGCTTGGCGCCGCGCCGTCCGGCGCGGCGCAGTTCCTCGACGGTGACCCGGGAAACGCGGGCCAGCGCCGTCTCGGCGCACGCGAACAGGCCGCCGACGATCACCAGGCACACCGCTCCGACGAGGAGCCAGCCTTGCGAGGTGTTCATCGCCTCGCCCCGCTCACCGGACTCGCCCCCGGGACCGCGCGGTCATGGGGTCTCGTGTTTCTCCCGCCAGGCGGCCAACAGCCGCGCCTGCAAATCGAACATCTCCTTGTGCTCCTCGGGCTCCGCGTGGTCGTACCCGAGGAGGTGCAAGATCCCGTGCGTGCACAGCAGGTGCAGCTCTTCGGTCGTGCTGTGCCCGGCGCGCTTGGCCTGCGTCTTGGCGACCGCGGGACACAGCACGACATCGCCGAGCAGGCTCGGGTCGGCGGCGCCCTCGTCGTCGACGCCCGCCGAGGGCTGGCCCGGGCGCAGCTCGTCCATGGGGAAGGCGAGCACGTCGGTCGGACCAGGCTCCTCCATCCACTTTTCGTGCAGCTCGGTCATCGCCGCCTGGTCGACGAGCAGCAGCGACAGCTCGGCGAGCGGGTGCACCTGCATGCTGTCGAGAACATGGCGGGCGAGCGCGGCCAGGGTCGCTTCGTCGACCTTGGCGCCGGACTCGTTGCGTACCTCGATGCCCAACTCATCCCCCAGTGACGAGGCACCCGCCGGCCGGCGAGGTCGCCCTCGACTCCGCCGTCGCCATGGTCGGCATGGTCGGCGTGGTCGGCGTGGTCACCGCCGGCCCCGCTTGCCCGATCCGCGTGCCGCGCCCTGCTTGAGCTCCTGCGGCCGGCGCGCGGCGTCGTGGCGGTTGTAGGCGTCCACGATGTCGGTGACCAGCTTGTGCCGGACGACATCGGTGCTGGTCAGTCGGCAGAAGTAGATGTCGTCGATGCCGTCGAGGATGTCCTGGACCACGCGCAGCCCGCTGCGCTGGCCCGACGGCAGGTCGACCTGGGTGACGTCGCCGGTGACGACGACCTTGGACCCGAACCCCAGCCTGGTCAGGAACATCTTCATCTGCTCAGGAGAGGTGTTCTGTGCCTCGTCGAGGATGATGAACGAGTCGTTGATCGTCCGGCCGCGCATGTAGGCCAGCGGGGCGACCTCGATGGTGCCCGCGCTCATCAGTCGCGGGATCGAGTCGGGGTCGACCATGTCGTGCAGCGCGTCGTAGAGCGGTCGCAGGTAGGGATCGATCTTCTCGTAGAGCGTGCCGGGCAGGAAGCCGAGCCGCTCGCCGGCCTCCACCGCGGGCCGGGTGAGGATGATGCGGTTGACCTGCTTGTCCTGGAGCGCCTTCACGGCCTTGGCCATGGCCAGGTAGGTCTTGCCCGTGCCGGCCGGGCCGATGCCGAAAACGATCGTGTGCTTGTCGATGGCGTCGACGTAGCGCTTTTGGTTGAGGGTCTTCGGGCGGATCGTCCGGCCGCGGGCCGACAGCACATCGAGCGTGAGCACCTCGGCCGGCCGCTCGGCCACTTGGGAGCGGAGCATGGCGAGGCTGCGCTCGACCGCGTCGGGGGTGAGCTGCGTGCCGCTGCGCAGTAGTGCGACGAGTTCCTCGAAGAGCTTCGCGACGAGCTCGACCTCGACCTCGGGCCCGGTAACGGTGATCTCGTTGCCGCGGACGTGGATGTCGCTGTCGAAAGCGCGTTCGATAACGTGGAGCAGCTCGTCACGGGAGCCGAGGAGGCCGACCATCGAGTGGTCGTCCGGCACCACGATCTTGATCTGCGACCGCGCGGCACTGGTGCCCTTCCGTGCGGTGCGTGTTGACTCGACCATCTGCCGGCCTTGCGGCCCTTAACCCCTGTCCTGAATAGGCACTGTGCTCCCGCCTTGGGTGATCCGACACCGTCTCCGCGGCCCCTGTATGGGGTCGCCCCCGACCGACGGCGGCCACCTTCATCTTATCGGCGTTGCCCGCATGGTGGGAGGCCCGAAGATCAACGAGGCGCGAGCCCGGCGGTCAGCCGGGCGGCCAGTTCATGCCACGCCCGCCGAGCACGTGGGCGTGGACGTGGAAGACCGTTTGGCCCGCCTGGGATCCCGTATTGAAGACGACCCGATATCCGCTGTCGGCGATCCCCTCGCCGACGGCCACCTCGTGCGCCTCCTTCAGCAGCACGGCGAGCGTCGCCTCGTCGGCGGCGGCGAGCGCGGCCACGTGCGGGTGATGATCTTTGGTCACCACCAGGACATGCGTCGGGGCTTGCGGATTGATGTCCCGAAAGGCCAGCGTGCGGTCGGTGTCCCGGACGATCTTGGCTGGGACGTCGCCGGACACGATCTTGCAGAACAGACAATCGTCTGTGGACACGGACGCCTCCCTCGGTCGACCGCCGCTGTATCGGAATCGTACGACTACGAATCGATACCACATCGTCTGCCGCCGGAGCGGCGCGCGGCGCGCTCACTCGTTAAGGTTGCCAATCGGAGCGAACCTCCTGGCCCCGGACATGTTCTAATACATGACCCTTCGTGTGCTCAGCGCGCGATCTGCTCGGCGGTTCGTGGACTACGTCGTACCGAAGGATCACCATCTCAGGATGGCGGGGGGACGGCGGAGGCGGCGGACAGTGACCGAGGCGAGACAGGGAATGCCCTTTCGTAAACCCAAAGACGAACAGGGGCGTCCTATTGACGTGACCGAGACCCTTGTGGCCACGGGCGCGGCGAATGCCGTGACTGTGACCTGGGACGCCGATCAGGCCGTGACGGCGCTTTACAGCGCCAACTACCGGTCGTTGGTGCGCCTGTCCGTGTTGCTCGTACGGGACATGGCGACGGCCGAGGAGGTCGTCCAGGACGCGTTCGTCGCCATGCACAGCGCGTGGCGGCGGCTGCGCGACCCGGAGAAGGCGCTGTCGTACCTGCGCCAGTCGGTGGTCAACCGGTCACGGTCGGTTCTCCGGCACCGCGCGGTCGTGGAGAAGTACGCCCCGAAGGGGCTGCCCGACGCGCCGAGCGCGGAGAACGGCGCGATCACAGAGCTCGAGAGAACTGAGGTCATCAAGGCCCTCGGGGATTTGCCCACAAGGCAGCGGGAAGCACTCGTTTTGCGTTACTACGCCGATTTGTCGGAAGCGGAGATCGCCAGCGCGATGGGGATCAGCCGCGGAGCCGTCAAGAGCCATACGGCGCGCGGCATGGCCGCGCTGCGTACCGTCTTGGAGCAGATGACATGACCGATCCGCTCGATGCATACGGCGACGCACTTCGCCGTGCTCTGCACGCGGAGGCGGACACGGTCGTACCAGCGCCCGACGGGCTGGATCGCATCCGCGCTCGCATCAGCGAGCGGCGGCGGCGCTTCGGCTGGGCATGGTTCACAGAGACCTGGGGCCGTCCCGCGGTCGCGCTGGTCGCCGCTGTGTTCATCGCCCTCCTCGCGATATCGGCCACACCGGCCATCAACGCCATCGAGGGCATCACGGCCGGCGACCGCGGCTCGGCGAGCGACGAGGGGCCGGACCGCAGGGTGGGCAACGGCACGAGCGTCCCCGGCGGCAACGGCAACCCGGGGCAGCCCTATCCAGGCGCGGCCGTGAGCCCCGCCCCGACGTCGACGCCCACGCCGCTGTCGACGCCGACGGTGGGCGTGCCGACGTGCCACCCCTCGGCCGACGCCGGATCGACGGCCACCAGTTCCCCCCACACGCGCGGCACTGTCCCGTGCGTCTCGCCGCCGCCGCCGACCACGCCGCCGCCGGACACGCCGACCACGCCGACCTCCGAGCCGCCGACCTCTGACACCCCGGTCGCGACCTCCGAGCCGCAGCCCCAGCAGGGACAGCAGCAACAGCAGGTCGAGCAGCAGGCACAGCCCTAGGGTGCGCCCGGCCCGGCGGCCGGCGTTACCGCATCACCGCCGTCACCACCATCAGCGCCATCGGGGCGTTCTGCTGAGCAGCAGCGCGGTCGCGACGGCCCCCGCCGTCGAGGTGCGCAGCACGGTCGGGCCGAGCAGCGCCGCCCGCCCGCCCGCCGCGGTGAACGCCTCGATTTCGGCATCGGTGAGCCCGCCCTCGGGCCCGACCACGATGACGATTTCACCCGCGGCGGGGACGTCGACCGAACCGAGCGAGGCCGCCGCGGTCTCGTGCAGCACGAAGGCGACCGTCGCCGCACCGATCCGGTCCGCTACCCGGGCGGTCGTGGCCGGCTCCGCCACCTCCGGCAGCCAGGCGCGGCGCGCCTGCTTGCCGGCCTCCCTCGCGGTGGCGCGCCACCGGCCGAGCGCCTTGTCCCGCCGGTCCGGCCGCCAGCGCGTCACGCAGCGCGCGGCCGCCCAGGGCACGATCTCGTCCACGCCGACCTCGGTCATAAGCTCGACCGCCAACTCGCCCCGGTCGCCCTTGGGCAGCGCCTGCACCACCACGACGCGGGGGTCGGGCGCCGGCTGCCGGCGGCGGGCGACGACGTCCAGGCGGAGCGCGTCGCGTTCGGCCGCGGCGACGACGCACTCCGCCACCAGCCCGGCACCATCGGTCAGGTCGACGCGCTCGCCGCGCCGCAGCCGGCGTACGGTGGCCGCGTGCCGGCCCTCAGGGCCGTCGAGCACGACGTGGTCCGCGGCGAGCCGGTCGGTCGCCGCGACGAAGACCGGCGCGCTCACCGCGCGCCTCCGGCACCGGTCATCCGTTCGCTCACGGGACCCATTGTCGGCCTGTCGCGCCGGCCCGGCCCACACCCTCGCCGATCTTGATGTGAGGGGTCTATCACCACGCGCGATGGAACCCTCACATCAAGATCGGCGAGGGTGGGGGTCGCTGAGATGGTCGTAACCGCGCCGTACGGCCGCGGCGACCACCTCGCGCGGGTAGGGCCACTCGCCGGTCGCCACCGCTTCCTCCGCCGGCACCCCGTCCGCACGGTATTCGCGGATGCGCAACGCGACCAGCGCCACCTCGCCGGCCTGGCGCACGGCGAAATCGCGGTCGACGGCGCCGCCATGACCGGGGACGAGCACGTCGAAGGACAGGTTGAGCAGCTGCATCAGGGTGGTCGGCCACTCCAGCGGGAAGCAGTCCGCCCCGTACGCGGGCGGGCCGGACTCCTCCACAAGGTCACCCGCGTACACGCAGCGGGCGTCGGGCACCGTGATCACGAGATCGCCGCCGGTGTGCCCGCGGCCGAGGTGGTGCAGCTTGACCACCCGGTCGCCGAGATCGATCGCCGCCGACGCGGCGACCAGGCGGTCGGGCGGCGTGATCGGATCGTTGCGCACGTCGTCCGCCCAGTCGGGGAACTCCGCGGCGAGCGCCTCCCTGTCGATCGTCGCGAGTTCGTCCGGCAGCGAGGCGTGCCCCCACAGCCCGTCCTCCGGTTTGAACGCGGCATTGCCGAAACAGTGGTCGAAATGGGCATGGGTGTTCACCACCCAGCGCGGCTCGCGCCTGACCCCCAGGCGGCGCAGATCGAGACGGAGCCGCTCGGCCTCGCGGCGGCTGCCCAGGGTGTCTATCACCAGCGCACCGGCGGAGCCGAGCACCACGCCCACGCTCACATCAAGTGTGCTGTAGCGACGCTGGAAACACCGATCGGCCACCTCGACCCAATTCACGGGATACGACTGTCGCACAGGGCGTACGCTCACGGTGATCCTGCCGCCTGCGGGTTCGAGTACACCGGGTCTAATACCCCTAGTTTGGCGCCTACCACGTACAATTGGCACTCAGAGGGAGGGAGTGCCAAAGACGCGAGCGGCGAGCGAGCGGCGTGGCCGGGAGCGACCGCTGGGCGTGGCATCCGGCGGGCCCCGAGCCGAGCGGGCAGGTTCTTGGACGCGGCAGGTGAGACAGTGGAAGCGACGACTTCGACCACTTCGGCCACTTCGCCGACAGCTCGGCCGCATCGGTCGGCGCCGAGCAGGCAGCTGCAAGCAGGGAGGTGACACGTGCTCGACGACCGCAAGCTGGCGGTACTGCGCGCCATCGTTGAGGACTATGTGTCCACCAACGAACCCGTGGGGTCCAAGGCTCTCGTGGACCGCCACAACCTCGGGGTGTCTCCGGCGACGATCCGCAACGACATGGCGGTGCTGGAGGAGCAGGGCTACATCGCCCAGCCGCACACGAGCGCGGGACGAATCCCCACCGACAAGGGCTACCGCTTGTTCGTCGACCGGCTGTCCACTGTCAAGCCGCTGTCGGCGGCCGAGCGGAGGGCGATCGAGACGTTCCTGTCCGGCGCGTACGACCTCGACGACGTCGTCGGCCGGACGGTCCGCCTGCTCGCCCAGCTGACCCGGCAGGTCGCCGTCGTGCAGTACCCGTCGCTGACCCGCTCGTCGGTCCGGCACGTCGAGCTGGTTCCGGTCGCGGCCCAGCGCCTGCTGCTCGTGCTGATCACCAACACGGGGCGGGTGGAGCAGCGGGTCATCGAGACCAGCAACGACGTCTCCGAAGACTCCATCACGCACCTGCGGGCGCTGCTCAACACCTGTCTCGACGGGTGCCGGCTCGGCGACGTGCCCACCGCGGTGGCCGATCTGCCCGCCCAGGTCCCGTTCGAGGACCGCGCGGTCGCGGCCGCCGTGCTGTCGGTGCTGCTCGAGACGCTCGTGGAGAACCACGACGAGAAGATCGTGTTCGCCGGCGCCGCCAACCTGGCCGCCGTCGACTTCTCCCAGGGCCTGCGCCAGGTCCTCGAGGCGCTCGAGGAGCAGGTGGTGCTGATGCGTCTGCTCGGCGAAGTCGGCGACTCCTCTAATACTCTGACGGTGCGCATTGGCACCGAGAATCCCGACGAGGGCCTGCAGTCGACCTCCGTGGTCGCGGCGGGCTACGGCGTCGGCAATCAGACCCTGGCCCGGTTGGGCGTGTTGGGTCCGACACGGATGGACTACCCCGGAACGATGGGAGCGGTACGGGCAGTGGCACGCTACGTCGGTCAGATCCTGGCGGGGTCGTAAGTGGCCCGCGACTACTACGCCATCCTCGGTATTCGTCGCGACGCGAGCGCGGACGAGGTCAAGAAGGCGTATCGCCGGCTCGCGCGTGAGCTTCACCCGGACGTCAACCCCGACCCGGAGACCCAGGAGCGGTTCAAGGAGATCACCCAGGCCTACGAGGTGCTCTCCGACCCGAAGAAGCGCGAGATGTACGACCTCGGCGCCGACCCGTTCGCCACCGCGGCGGGGCCGGGCGCGGGGTTCGGCGCCGGGTTCCCCTTCGGCGACATCATGGACGCCTTCTTCGGCACCGGGGGCTCGCGCGGGCCGCGCAGCCGCGCCCGGCGGGGCCGCAACGCGACGCTGCGGGTCGAGCTCGAACTGGCCGAGACGGCGTTCGGCACCACCCGCGAGCTCACCGTCGACACCGCGGTGGTCTGCCCCACCTGCACGGGGTCGGGCACCGCGGCCGGCACCCATCCCGACACCTGCGACATGTGCAATGGCCGCGGCGAGGTGCAGCAGGTCACGCGCTCGTTCCTGGGCCAGGTGATGACGTCGCGGCCGTGCCCGCAGTGCGGCGGCTACGGCACCGTCATTCGCACGCCGTGCCCAGAGTGCTCGGGCGACGGCCGGGTCCGCACCCGGCGGACGATCAAGGTCAGGATCCCCGCCGGCGTCGAGAACGGCACCCACATCCAACTCGCCGGCGAGGGCGAGGTCGGGCCGGGCGGCGGCCCGGCCGGCGACCTCTTCCTCGAGATCGTCGAGCGGCCGCATCCGATCTTCGAGCGGCAGGGCGACGACCTGCACTGCACCGTGCAGATCCCGATGACCGCAGCCGCGCTGGGCACGATCGTGACGGTCGAGACGCTCGACGGCCCCGAAGAGATCGACATCCGGCCCGGCAGCCAATCGGGCCAGGTCATCCCGATGTACGGGCGGGGCGTCAAGCATCTCAACGAGAGCGGACGCGGCGACCTCATGATCCACATCAACGTCGAGACGCCGTCCAAGCTCGACGAGGAGCAGGAGGACCTGCTGCGCCAACTCGCCATGCTGCGCGGTGAGGAGCGGCCGCCGGGCAAGTTCGCGCCCGGTCAGCAGGGTCTGTTCTCCCGGCTGCGGGACGCCTTCAACGCCCGTTGAAGAGACGGGTCGCCGAGCGCGGGTCCGATCGCGGACGTGCGGTGTGTTGCTGCGGGATCGTAGGCGTTCGGCCCGATACGGTGCCTCGGTCGGCCTCCCCCGAGGCAGCCGAGGAGACGTACGTTTCATGCGCAGCAAGGACTACGGCCACGACGTGCTCGCCGGTGACTGGCGACGGCCCCGGCGCGGTCAGATTCCCGAGGTGCCGGCCGAGCGCGATCTCGTCGTCGAAGACCCGTCGAGCGGGTTCTGCGGCGCGGTGGTCAGATGCGAGAAGGACGCCGTCACGCTCGAGGACCGGTTCGGCGGCCGGCGCGTGTTCCCCTTGACCAAGGCCGGTTTCCTGCTGGAGGGCAGACCGGTCACCCTGGTCCGCCCGGCGCCCGGCGGATCGCCGGCACGGCCGTCGCGACCGGCCCGACCGGCGCGGTCGGCCTCCGGGTCGATCGCCGTGCCGGGCCTGCGCGCCCGCGTGGCCAAGGAGAGCCGCATCTACGTCGAGGGCGTGCACGACGCCGAACTCGTCGAGCGGATCTGGGGCCACGACCTGAGGGTCGAGGGCGTCGTCGTCGAGTACCTCGAAGGCGTGGACGACCTCCCCTCGATCGTCGACGCGTTCGCCCCCGGGCCGGACCGACGGCTCGGCGTCCTCGTCGACCATCTCGTCGAGGGGTCCAAGGAGAGCCGGATCGCCGCCCAGGTGGCCTCACCGCACGTCCTCGTCACGGGCCATCCGTTCATCGACATCTGGGCCGCGGTGAAACCGTCGGCGGTCGGGATCTCCGCATGGCCGTCGGTGCCGCGCGGCGTCCCGTGGAAGGAGGGCGTCATCGCGGCCCTCGGCTGGGACGTCGAGCCCGGCGAGGCCTGGCAGCGCATCCTGTCGCGCGTCCGCAGCTACGCCGATCTCGAACCGGCCCTGCTCGGCCGGGTGGAGGAGCTCATCGACTTCGTCACCGCTCCCCCGCGATAGCTCGGGGCCGTGGCCGGCCGGGGCTCGTGCCCGGCCGGCCACGGCGGTCGGAAGGTCAGATCACGGATCGACCACTACGGTGCAGTCGTAGGTACCGGGAACCAGGTCCTGGAACGACTCCGAGGTGTCATCGAAGTCGTCGGGCGTCTGGTCCGCCGGGGTCGCGGTCAGCCCCGTGCAGCTGATCTTGGCCTGGGTGCCGCCCGGCACCTGGGAGTTGAAGCCGACCGTGATGGTGGACAGCGGCGTGTTGTGGAAGGTCACCTGCTCGCCGGCGAACGGAGAATCGGAGCAGGCCGCCTTGGTGTCGACGGTGACCGTCTTATCCGCCTCGCCCTTGTATCCGGTGGGCGTGACCTCGTGTACGGCGTAGTCGCCGAACAGCAGGCCGTCGAAGCAGGCGTGGCCGGCGGCGTCGGTGGTCTTGGTGACGCCGTTGACCATGAAGTCGACGCCCGCCTGCGGGTGGTCGCCGGGCCCGTCCGCTGCGTGCTTGCGCAGCTTGGTGACGAGGATCGCCCCGCGCTGGCGTGGATCGACGAACGTCAGGGTGACCGTCTGATCCGCGGTGACGGTGATGGCCTGATCAGGCGCGCCCTCGTGGCCATCCGGAACCTTGGTCTCCACCACCCAGTAAGAGCCCTGGATCACGTTGGTGATCTCACAGGTGCCGTCGGCGACCGTGGTGCAGGTCTGCGTGGTCGCGGTGTCCTCGGGTCCGCGGCTGCCGCCGACCGGCGCGTTGTCCTGGTAGAGGGTGAACTCGGCGCCCGCGAGCGCGTCACCCGCGTCGTTCTTCTTGATGATCTTCACCTTGCCGCAGTTCGAGATCGAGACCGGCTGCGGCGGCACGAAGTCCTTCAGCGCGGCGGTGAAGGAGTCGGACGAGCGGCTCTTGAGGTAGGCCGATCCGAACGACGTGCACGTGGTGGGATCGAAGATGGCCGACAGCGCGACCGACGCCTCGCCGAACGTCCGCGGGTCATGGGCGCCGAGCCCGTCGCTTTCCGCCGCCGGGATCGCGGAGGTGTTGATGGAGCCGGTGGCCGTGCCCGACGAGGTGAGGTCGGTCGCGGGTCCCCAGGCGCTGCCCGTCCACTGCCGCAGCGACAGCACGGGATGGGTGCCGCCCTGCGCCAGGTCGTAGACGACCAGCAGGTCGCCGGGAGTGCGAAGCGGCGTGACGCCGTTGCCCTCGCCCGGGGCGGCGGCCTTCTGGTTGAACTCGAAGTCCATGTTCGTGGTGCCCGACGGGTCCTGGACCCGCGACCAGTACAGATGCAGGAACCCGCCGGCCGTGGCGCCCTCCTGGTGGACGCCGAAGAACTTCAGGTCGCTCTTGTTCGGCGGGATGCCGCCGTCGACGACGGTGGGGACGGCGGTGTCCTCCTTGGCGCCCTGGCCGAACGACTCGTCCGTCGGCCCGCTGGCCGTGTCCGCCTTGCGGATCTCGGTGACGTTGGCCCAGTCCAGCGAGGGAGCGGGATCGTCAACGCGCAGGTTGGCGTCGCTGTCGATCTCGAAGTTGCTGCCCGGCAGGCTCACCTCGTCGTGCGAGACGAGCGCGATGCCAGAGCCGGTGATGCCTCCCGTGAGCAACATGGCCAGCGCGGCCGTACCGGCCAGTCCCCCGAGCCGGCGCCTTCGGACTGCTCCGAGGCGGAATCTCGACATGGCCATCGTGTGTCCTCCTACGAATCGACCGATTCGCAGCACCACGCCGAACGGATCCACCCCCGTGCATCCAATGCGCCCCGCACACCCCCGTAACGCGGCAACCGCGTCAACTCTACGTAATCTAAATCTCTCGGAGAGTAGCGGGCAATATACGCAGATGGCCGTCTACGGCCACTACCTGCGGGATCACGGGAAAGGCCACCGCCCGGCCGGTGTCCACCGATGTCTCGCCGGTGTCTCACCGGTGTCTCAGGTGAGGCTGCGGGTGACGGCGTCGGCGAGGAGCCGGCCGCGCAGGGTGAGCACGGCACGGCCACGGTGATGGGCGGCGGCGTCCAGCAGGCCGTCGGCGACGGCTCGCGCGGCCGCCCGCTCGCCCGCATCGTCCAGCAGGTCGAGTGGGCAGCCCTCGGCCAGCCGCAGCTCCAACATGATGCGCTCAACCCGCCGATCGCCGCCGGCGAGCACCTCCCTGGCGTGTGCCGGGCTCTCGCCGGCGGCCAGCCGGGCGGCGTAGGCGGCCGGATGCCTGACGTTCCACCACCGGGTCCCGCCCACGTGGCTGTGCGCGCCCGGACCGGCCCCCCACCAGTCCGCACCGGTCCAGTAGAGGAGGTTGTGCCGGCAGCGGGCCGCTGGTCCGGCGGCCCAGTTGGAGATCTCGTACCACCTGAGACCGTGGGCGCCCAGCATCTCCTCGGCCATGAGATAGCGATCGGCCATCAGGTCGTCGTCGGGGGCGGTGAGCTCGCCCCGGCGCACCCTCGCGGCCAGCCGGGTGCCCTCCTCGAGGATGAGGGCGTACGCCGACACATGGTCGGCCCCGGCCGCGAGGACGGCCTCGAGGGAGGCTCGCCAGTCGTCGTGGCTCTCGCCCGGCGTGCCGTAGATCAGGTCGAGGTTGACGTGCTCGAAGCCGGCCTCGCGCGCCCACCGGGCGACCTGAGGCACCCGCTCCGGGGTATGCGCACGGTCGAGCACGCGCAGCACGTGCGGGCGCGCGCTTTGCATGCCGAACGACATCCGGGTGAACCCTGCGGCCTTGAGCCCGTGGACGCCGGCCGCGTCGACCGTCTCCGGGTTGGCCTCCGTGGTGATTTCGGCGCCGGGCGCGAGGCCGAACTCGCCGCGGATCGCGGCCAGCACGCGGCCGAGATCGCCCGGCGGCAGCAGCGTCGGGGTGCCGCCGCCGACGAACACCGTCTGAACGGGCAGGTCCGCGTCACCGAGCACGCGGCGGGCCAGTCTGATCTCCGCGATCACGGTGTCGGCGTACGACGCCCGGCTCGCGCCCAGCCCGAGTTCGGCGGCGGTGTAGGTGTTGAAGTCGCAGTAGCCGCAGCGGGTCACGCAGAACGGCACGTGCACGTAGAACCCGAACGGGCGGGTGCCCAGCCCGGCCAGCGCGCCATCGGGCAGCGCGCCGTCGGCCGGCACCGGCTCACCGTCGGGCAATGTCGCGGGCACGTCCTCCATTGTCGAGCCCGTCGGCCGATGCTCCGTCCCGTGGGACCACGGCGCCCGGGCGACCCGGGGGCCGGGGGGCCGGGGTCCGGGGGTCGGGGAGGCAGGGACGCCGCGGGTCCGCGCGTCAGCGGACGCCGTGCGCGAGCAGCGCGCGGGCGGGCAGCGCCACCCGGCCGTCGGCGGTGGCGTACTCGGCGATCATGTCGTCGTAGGCCGCCTTCACACGGGCGATCGTCGCCTGGTCCTGGCGGGTGAGCAGGTAGCCGGTCGAGCCCACGCCGCCCAGCGGCCCCGACCACCACACCTCGGGATCCACGACGTGCTCCCAGACGATCTCGTCGATCACCACGTCGGAGAACCCCGCGCCGGCCACCAGATCGCGGAACGCGGCCGGGTTGCCGTGAGTGTGGAAGGGCGTCTTCGGGACATCGTCGGGCCAGCTCACCCCGGCCCGTTCCATCGCGTCGCTGACGATCGATTGCGCTTTGCTACCGGGGAGCGGCCAGCACGTCAGCGCGAGCCGGCCACCCGCGCGCAGCACGCGCCGCAGTTCGGACAGCGCGGCATCCGGCGCGCCGACATGGTTGATCACAAAATTGCCGACGGCGGCGTCGAACGCGGTGTCGGGAAATGGCAGCTCCGGCAACTGGGCCAGCCGTACGTCGAGACCGGGAACGTTGCGCGCCGCCGTCTCGACCATCTGCGGGTCGGCGTCGATCGCCCTGACCTGGGCGCCCCGTCGCCACGCCGCCGCGGCGACCGTGCCGGGACCCGTCCCCACGTCGAGGACATCGGTACCCCGGCCGACGCCGGTCGCGTCGAGCAGAGCGTCGGCGGTGTGCGCCGCCATCCGGGCGAACACGCGCTCGTAGGAGGCCGCACGACCCGCCCACATAACGCGTTCGAACGCATCGAAGTCGGTCACCATACCGCCATATCAACACAGGTCAGGAGTTTCGCGCAGGCAATGGGCGGCTCCCGGACGATCGCCGAGGAGCCGCCCGGCCTCCGGTCACGGAGGGGCGATCTTGCTCAGCCGCCTCAGGATCTCCTTGAGCATCTCGGTGTGGGAGGCCAGGACCTTGCCGTGCTCGTCGAGCCTCTTGGCGTGTTCGTCGAACCTTCTGTCGTGTTCGTCGAACCTTCTGTCGTGTTCGTCGAACTTCGTGTCGTGGCCATCGAGCCGCCGGTGCACCGCGGCCATCTCGACGTTGAGATCCAAGATGTGCTGCCGCAGCGTGCCGATGTCCTGACGAACTTCGGCGAAGCCCTTGCGCATCTCGGCGAAGCCCCGATCCATGCGTACGCCCAGGTCTTCGTGCCTTAACTCGACAGCGGTCACCGTCTCCCCCAGCTTCGTGAACTCGTCGCGCGTGACAGGACTGGCCATGACCGTACCCTCCATCGCCATAGGGGACGTGAGGTTTTCGTCACCTCACGTAGCGTCTCCGGCACGCTGTCAGCTTCACTCACCGTAGTGAAGAGGTCGCGGAAACTGTGGACAGTGCTCCGCGGGGATGCGTGGGGGCTCGGCCGAGGGATTTCATATTTCGCCGTGTTTTCACGCGGGGGCCACGTCGCTTCTCTAGCGTTGCCGAGCGTGAGAAAAAGCCCTGCCCTCCTGGTGCTGACCGGAGCGCTGAGCGCGGTCGCCGCCACCGCGTCACCAGCCGCCGCATCGGCCTCCTCCTCCACGGCGGCCGACCATCGCTCCGCCACCATCGTCGTCAAGCGCGGCGGACCGGCCCGCGTCGTGCCGTTCACCGTGCGCCGGGCCGGCGAGGCATTCGTCCGGTTCACGGCCGCCGCGCCAGGGGTGTCCTGGGCGCGCGCGGGCGAGGAGTCGGCCGTCCTGTCGCTCTCGGTCGACGGCCGTTACGTCACGGATCTCGTGGTGCCGGCGGCCGCCCCGACCCCGCGGAGCCTGGCGTTGGGCGCCGTTCGCGCCGGTCACCACCGGCTGACGCTGCGCTTCGCTGCCGACCGCGGCGCGGCGTCCGCTCGCCGCGTCGCGTTGACCGGCACGGCGATCACGACGTCGCGCGGCGCCGGGCCGCGGCATGCCCCGATCGTCGTCGGCCGGACGTTGCCGGAGCTCGGCGACGCCGCCCAGAACGCCCGTACGGACACGCCGCTGATCGCCTGGCACGAGGAGCAGGCCGCGAGCACGCCTGGCCACCGGATCCTGGAGTACTCGGTGGTATGGAGCAACGAGGACGGCGGGACCGACACGCCCGCCCTCATGGCGCGGTGGGGTCGCACCACCGACATCGAGTGGATCTACCGGGTCGAGGTGGACGCCGCCGGGGACCGGGTCGCGGGCACCGGCGTGTACCAGGCGGCCAACCATCAGACGCTGGCCTTCACCGGAACCTATGAAGGCGATCATCCGATCCTGCAGACATGCACCTCGAACAACAACATGTGCGACGCGGTGACGCCCGATGCCACGATGCGGTTCTTCCTCGACACGACCCAGACAAGGCCGGCCGACCGGGCCCGAGAGGTGCTGATGGACCGCAACCCATGGACCTACCCGATCACGGCCGCGGAGATGATCCGCGAAGGCAAGATCGAAAATCCGTCGAATCCGGCCACCGTCGCGGTGGGAGACGAGCGGACGTACCTCTTCCTGGAGATCAAGAAGCAGACGGGAGCGGCCCCCGGCACCGGGGCGGCTCCCGGCGTCTCGGTCGGCGTCCGGCTCAACGACGACCCGGCGACGCTCTACCGCTCCGATCACGCGGTGCCCACGTCGTCGATCGCCCGCGATGACCCGGCCGCGACCACGGTCGAGCTCCCGGAGGGGACCACCGCCGACGACATCGTCGCCATCGAGGCGATCCGCCAGCCAATGGGCCCAGGCGACAACGGCGCGCCGGCCACGGTCACGTCCGTCAACCGGGCCTTCTTCCTGGACCAGGACTATCTGCCGCAACCGTCGTTCGTGACCTGGACGGGCTCGGTCACGCTCACCCCCGCTCAGCCCACCGCCGTGCTCTGGCAGCGCTGACCGGCCGGCGGCCGACCCGGCGCCGGACGGGCGGGCCGGTCTAAGCGGAGCCGCGCAGCACGCGCTCGGCCGCTTCGTCCCATGAGGCGGAGTGGCCGGGGATCGCGAGGATACGGCGCATGAGCTCTTGATCGCCGTGGTAAGCGCGGAACGACTCGGTGACGGTGACGCCCCGCTCCGGACGATGCTCGATGACGATGGGATCGCCGGGCCCGACCTCGCCCTCCTCGAGCACGCGCAGGTACGCCCCGGTGCGCTCCGCCTCCGTGAACCGCTTGACCCAGCCCGGCCGATCCATCCAGGCCCGGAACGTTCCGCATGGCACCCGGGGACCCGTGACCTGCAGCAGGGCGTCGCCCACGCGCCAGCACTCGTCCAGCAGCGCGGCGTTCACGTCGACGCCGCGCACCGTGAGGTTCTCGCCGAAGATCCCGTTGCGCAGCTCGCCGTCGCCGAGCCGCTCCGCCCACCAGTCGAGGTCTTCGCGCGCGTAGGCGTACACCGCCTGTTCCGGCCCACCGTGGTTGTCCTTGTCCGCCTGCTCGTCGCCGTCGACGCCGAGCCGGCGGACGGCGACCCTGGTGGCGACGGGACGCTTGTCGATGGCGGTGCGCCCGATCTCCTTCGCCTTCGCCCACGGCATGTCGAGGACCTGACCTACGTTCACGGAAACGACCTGACCCATGGCGGGGACGCTATCTCGCCGGCCCGACGCCGCGGAACTCGTTTTTTCGCCGGTCACACCGGGACATCGCGCCAGGCGGGTCCGTCCGGGGACGCCGCGCCGGCCGCGGCGCCCCCGCTACTTCTTGCCCTTGTCGGCCGCGCCCGCGGCTCCCGTCGACAACGCCGCGACGAAGGCCTCCTGGGGAACGTCGACACGGCCGATCGTCTTCATCCGCCTCTTGCCTTCCTTCTGCTTTTCCAGCAGCTTCCGCTTACGGGTGATGTCGCCGCCGTAGCACTTGGCGAGCACGTCCTTGCGGATGGCGCGGATGTTCTCCCGGGCGATGATGCGCGACCCGATGGCGGCCTGGATGGGCACCTCGAACTGCTGGCGCGGGATGAGCTCCTTGAGCTTCCCCGTCATCGAAAGGCCGTACTCACGGGCCTTGTCGCGGTGCACGATCTGGCTGAACGCGTCGACCGACTCCCCCTGCAGCAAGATGTCGACCTTCACCAGGTCGGCCTCCTGCTCGCCGCTCGGCTCGTAGTCCAGCGACGCGTATCCGCGCGTACGCGACTTCAGCTGGTCGAAGAAGTCGAAGATGATCTCGGCGAGGGGCATCGTGTAGCGGATCTCGACCCGGTCGGCGGACAGGTAGTCCATGCCCTGCAGCGCGCCGCGCCGGCCCTGGCACAGCTCCATGATCGCGCCGATGTAGTCGCTCGGCGACAGCAACGTGACCTTGACGATGGGCTCGAAGACCTGGGCCACCTTGCCCTCGGGGAACTCGCTCGGGTTCGTCACCGTGTGCTCTTCGCCCGACTCCATGACCACGCGGTAGACGACGTTCGGCGCCGTCGAGATCAGCGAGAGGTCGAACTCGCGCTCCAGCCGCTCGCGCACGATCTCCATGTGCAGCAGCCCGAGGAAGCCGCAGCGGAACCCGAAGCCCAGCGCGAGGGACGTCTCGGGCTCGTAGATGAGCGCGGCGTCGTTGAGCTGCAGCTTGTCGAGCGCGTCGCGCAGTTCCGGGTACTCATCGCCGTCGACCGGGTACAGCCCGGAGAAGACCATCGGCTTGGGGTGCTCGTACCCGCTGAGCGGGCTCGTCGCCGGCCGGCTCACGGTCGTCACCGTGTCGCCCACGCGCGCCTGCCGTACGTCCTTGACGCCGCTGATCAGGTAGCCGACCTCGCCGACGCCGAGCCCGTCGACGGCCTTCGGCTCCGGCGAGATCACCCCCACCTCGAGCGTGTCGTGGGCCGCCCCGGTCGACATCATCAGGCACTTCTCGCGCCGCGACAGCCGGCCGTCGACCACCCGTACGTAGGTCACGACGCCGCGATAGGTGTCGTACACCGAGTCGAAGATCAACGCACGGGCCGGCCCGCCGGGGTCTCCGGTCGGCGCGGGCACCGTCTCGACGATCCTGTCGAGCAGCTCGGGGACGCCCTCCCCGGTCTTGCCGGACACCCGGAGCACGTCGGCCGGCTCGCAGCCGATGATGTTCGCCAGCTCCTCGGTGTACTTGTCCGGCTGCGCGGCGGGCAGGTCGATCTTGTTCAGAACCGGGATGATGTGCAGGTCGGCGCCGAGCGCCAGGTAGAGGTTGGCGAGCGTCTGCGCCTCGATGCCCTGCGCCGCGTCGACCAGCAGCACCGCGCCCTCGCACGCGGCGAGCGAACGCGACACCTCGTAGGAGAAGTCCACGTGGCCGGGCGTGTCGATGAGATTGAGCACGTGACCCTGCCACGGCAGCCGTACGGCCTGGCTCTTGATCGTGATCCCGCGCTCGCGCTCGATGTCCATGCGATCGAGGTATTGGGCGCGCATCAGGCGTGCCTCCACAACCCCCGTGAGCTGCAACATCCGGTCCGCGAGCGTCGACTTGCCATGGTCGATATGCGCGATGATGCAGAAGTTGCGGATGATCCCCGGGTCAGTGCCGATGGTCGCGTTCACCTTCTCGCTCGCTTCGCGTTAGGCCCGTACAACAGCATCCGCGCGGCTCGCCGCAGGGCGCTCATGGTCGCGCTCGATGGCCACCGAGACGTCCTTGCTTCGCGGTACGTGATCGGGTTCTTCCCGTGAACTCTATGGTCCCATGCCCGGTGGGATGGCCCCGCCGCCGCCACCGGGGCCTCCGTTTGGGGGTTGACCAAGGGTATTGGTAGCCTGTCTTGCTGCGTGTGGCGCGCGAGGTGTGTGCCGGCCGAGCCGCGCGCCCCCATTCCTTACGACTCTTACCGAGGCTTCTTCGTGGCGAACATCAAGTCCCAGATCAAGCGCAACAAGCAGAACGAAAAGCGCCGCATGCGCAACAAGGCCGTCAAGTCCGAGCTCAAGACCTACGTCCGCAAGTTCCGGGAGGCGGCGGACGCGGGCGACGCCGAGGCGGCGACCCTCGCCATGCGGGCCGCCTGCCGCAAGCTCGACAAGGCGGTCAGCAAGGGCGTGATCCATAAGAACCAGGCGGCGAACCGCAAGTCGGCCATCGCCAAGCGCGCCAACACGCTGGTCGCGGCCGGCAAGTAGGTCCTCGTCGCGCCCCAGGCGCCGCGGCCACCAGGCCGCGGCGTTTGTTCACCGGCCCCCGCGGGCGGCGACGATCTCATTGACCGCCCTCTCCAAGGCGTACGCCGGATCAGCCGCGCCCCCTTTGACCTGGGCGTCGGTCTCGGCGACGACGCTGAGAGCGCGCGCCACCCCCGTGGGCGTCCAGCCGCGCAGCTGACCACGGACTCGGTCGATCTTCCACGGCGGCAGGCCGAGTTCCTTGGCGAGCGCCGCTCCGCGCAGTTGCCGCGGGGCCCCGCCGACCTTCGCTAGCGCCCGCACGCCCTGCGCGAGCGCGCTGGTGATGAGGACGGGCGCCACCCCTGTGGCCAACGCCCAGCGAAGCTGCTCGAGCGCGGCGGCCAGGTTGCCCTCGACGGCACGGTCGGCCACCGCGAACCCGGTCACCTCCGCGCGGCCGCGGTGATAGCGCGCGACGGCCTCGTCGTCGATCGTGCCGCCGGTGTCGGAGACGAGCTGATCGCAGGCGGAGGCCAGCTCCCGCAGGTCGGTGCCGACCGCGTCGAGGAGGGTACGGGCCGCGCCCTCCGTGATGGCCCCGCCGGCCCGGCGCACCTCCGCACGGACGAAGGCGATCCGGTCCGCTGGCTTGGTGATCTTCGGGTAACCGAGCTTGCGAGCACCGGCCTTGCCGAGGCCGTCCAGGAGCGCCTTGCCCTTCGCGCCGCCGGCGTGGACCACCACGAGGACGATGTCGTCCGCCGGATTCTTCACGTACGCGAGGAGTTCGGCCGTCAGGTCCTTGCCGAGGTCCTGCGCATTTCGCACGACGAGCACCTTGCCGCCGCCGAACAACGACGGCGACGTCAACTCGCCCAGCCGGCCCGTCTCCATGGCCGCGGGAAACAGGTCCACGACCTCGATCTCGGGATCGTTCCGCCGGGCGGCGGCGACGATCTCACCAATCGCCCGGTCCACGAGAAGCTCTTCCTCGCCAACGATCAACGTCACCGGATCCACAGACACGCGAAGCAGCATCCCATGCCCAGGCCGGCGACTTGACGTCCATGCCCTCATCCGCGCCGGGCGGGGGACGCGGGTCCGCCGTTCGCGGGCGGCCGATGCGGTCATTGCCCGGCCGACGACCGGGACACCCGCGGAACGACCGTGAGCCCATCGGCCGTACGGGCGACGGCGATCGAGCCATCGGTATCCGTGCGGAAGACGCGCATACCGAGATCGCGCAGCCGAGCCAGCGTCGCCGGGGCGGGGTGGCCGTAGTCGTTGTCCGCGCCCACGGAGATCACCGCGGTCCGTGCCCCGGATGCCGCGAGAAACGCCGGATCCTGGAGCCTCGAGCCATGATGCGGGACCTTGAGGACGTCCACCGGCGCGAGCCCGCCGGTGAGGGAGCGTTGCGCCTCCGTCTCGAGGTCGCCGCTGAGCAGCACACCGAGGCCGGGCCAGCGGGCCGCCAGGACGACGCTGATGTTGTTCACCGTGGCGCCGTCGTCGCGGGTCGAGACGCGCGGTCCCTGCGGGCCCGGCGCCAGGACGGTCAGGCTCAGCTCGCCGACGGTCCACCGTTGCCCCGGCCAGGCTTGGGCTGCCCGCACGCCGCGCAGCCCCCGTAGTTCCTCGCCCGCGCTGCGCCCGCTGGTCAGGAGGTGCCCTACGGTACGGCCGCGCAGCACGCCCGGGAGCCCGTCGATGTGGTCGGCATGCGGATGGGTGAGCACGATGAGCGGGACGACCTTGACGCCGAGGTCGCTCAGGCACCGGTCCATGAGCCGGGGATCGGGGCCGGTGTCGACCACGACCGCCCGTCCCCGGCCGGCAGCCAGCACGAGTCCATCGCCTTGACCGACGTCGCAGGCGACGAACAGCCATCCGCGCGGCGGCCAGCCGGGCTGCCACACCCGAGCCCCGAGCACCACGATGAGCAACCCGGCCAGCAACGCGGCCGCGATCCGCCGGGCGGCGCCGCGCCGCAGGGCCCAAAGCGCGACCGCGACCGCCGCGAGCAGGCAACCGCCGCCCAAGAGCCCGTCGGGCCAGTCCACGGTCGCGTACGGCAGCGCGGCGGCCACGTGCGCGACGCCGACGATCCAGCCGACTGACAGGCCGGCCGGCCACACCAACAGCCTGGCGAGCGGCAGCGCAACCGGCGCCACCACCCCGGCGGCGGCGCCCAAGAGCGTGGCGGGCACGACCGCGGGCCCGGCCAACAGGTTCGCACCGACCGCGACGAGGCCGACCTCGCCCGACAGCATGACGAGCAGCGGCGCGCAGGCCAGTTGAGCCGCGGCGGCGACCGCCAGCGGCTCGGCGACGATCCGCGGCAGCCATCGGCACAAGCGGTCGCGCCAACGTGGCGCGAGCACGAGCAGCGCCGCCGTCGCCGCCACGGACAGGGCGAACCCGTACGAGCGGGCGAGCTCCGGATCGGCCAGCACCAGCAACAGGACAGCCGCGCTCAGCGCCGCGACGCCGTGTCTTCGCCGCCCGCTGATGAGCGCGAGGAGGCCGATCATCGCCATCACCGTGGCGCGCAGCACGCTCGGCTCCGGGCGTGCGACGATCACGAAACCGAGCACCGCGGCCGCGGCGAGCACCGCCGCCCACCGCCTGCCCACGCCGATGATCCGCGTCAGCCAAAGGACGGCCCCCACCACGATCGCGAGATTGGCGCCGCTGACGACGAGCAGGTGACTCAGCCCCGCCGCCCTGAAGTCTTCGCTGAGATGACGATCAAGTCGTGAGGTGTCGCCGACGACCATGCCCGGGAGCACTCCTCGTTGCTCGGGAGGAAGCGGGTCACAGGCCGCCCGCAGCTTCGAGCGGATCGTCTCGGCGGCGCGCTGGACCGCCGTCGGCCCTTCCAACACGGCCGGCGGCCCCCGGACGAGCGCGACCGCGGCGAGGAGCCCGGCGCGATCGGGCGGGACCAGCCTCGCGGTGAACCGCACCCGCTGGCTGATCACAACGGAACGCCAGCGCTGCGCAGCGGCCAGCACCAGGACCGGCACCCGGGTGCCGGTCGGCCCGCCGCGACCGCGCACTCGTTCCGCCCTGACCCGGACCAGGATGATCTCGCGCCCCTTGCTGAGCACCGGCTGCGGGGTCGCGATCACGACGGCGTCGATGGTCGCCCTCGCGCCGGCGACGGCGAGCGCCCGCACCGGCCCAGATCCGACCGCCGACAACCGCAGGCCCACCCCGGCGGCCGAGGCGGCCGCGCACGCCAGTGCCGCCCCGGCAACGGCGCCGACGGGGCCGACGGGGCCGACCCGGCGCCGGCGCCGGGCGGCCATCAGGGCCGCCGCGCATGCTCCGCCGCAGATCCCGGCCACGGCATAGGCCACCGCGGGGCGGCATCCGATCAACACCAGGGCGGTCAGCCACGTCGCCGCGGCCGGGATCACCAGGCGGAAATCCGCGACCTCCTGGCCGCCGCCCGCTCGGCCCCTCCCATCACCCCCCATGCGGAAGTCCGCGTCATCGATCGCGGGGCCGTTCACACCAAAGGTGTCATCGATCCCGTGGCCGCCCGCCCGGTCGCCGCGCGGCCCCACTTCTCCATCGCCGCCCGTGGGCGCGTCGACACTGTGGGTCATGCGGCCGATCGCGTCGCGTGCGTCGATGGTCATGTTCGCTTTGCGGCCGCCTAACCCGCCGCCGGCGTCGACGTACCGCCTTCCGCCTGCGGGATAAGCCTTGGCCGCGCTCCCGTTGTGGCCACGTCCGCGGCCGCCGGCGCCGCGGCCCCGCCCCGATCTCGCCGTTTCGTCGGCGTTGCGGACCAGATCACTGTTCACAGCGCGGGCGTCATCGTCTCGCTCCGCCTCACGCCCGCCCATCACGCCGCCCCACCCCCGGGCCCGCCCCAGATCTCGCGTTTTGGTCGGCGCCGCGGACCAGATCACTGTTCACAGCGCAGGCGTCATCACCCCGCTTCGCCGCACGCCCGGCCATCACACCGCCC
This sequence comes from Streptosporangiaceae bacterium, assembly GCA_035765195.1. Lineage (GTDB taxonomy): Bacteria > Actinomycetota > Actinomycetes > Streptosporangiales > Streptosporangiaceae > CALAED01. Next base: position 27,475 of record DASTYC010000020.1, on the reverse strand, counting down.
CACGTCCCGGCACCGGCCGCCTCTCCAACCTTGGTGAACGGATCACTGTTCACACCGCAGGCGTCATCATGCGGGGCACTCGGCGGAGGGCATTGGCGTCAGACCCGAACGAGGTCTTTGATGTCGGCGTACTTGCGGCTGCCGATGCCGGTCACCTCTTGAAGCTCCTCGACGCCGCGAAAGGCCCCGTGCTGGGTGCGGTAGTCGACGATGCGCCGGGCGAGGACGGGGCCGACGCCCGGGAGCTGGTCGAACTGCTCCACGGTGGCGGCGTTGAGATCGAGCCGGGCACCCGCGCCCGGCGCGGCCGGCGCGGCCGCCGGCTGCGGGGACGCCGTGGCGCCGACGAGTATCTGCTCGCCGTCGGCGACGGGTCTGGCGAGGTTGAGGGCACCGGGGCCGGCGCCCGGCCGCAGGCCCCCGGCGGCCTTGATGGCGTCGATCACCCTGGCACCGGGCCGCAGGGTGACGACGCCCGGGTGTCGTACCTTGCCCGCGACGTCGACCACCGGCGCGGCGGAGACGGCGGATGGCGGAGCGGCGAGTGAGGGGCGCGCCGCGGCGGCCGGGACCGGCTGTGGGCGCGGCCGCGAGAGCCACAGGAAACCGGCGGCGACCAGGGCGGCGACGATGCCGACCGCGATGAGCGCCCGGGCGCCCGGCAGGCCAGGGTCCCACGAGGGCACGGCCGGCGACGACCGCCCGGAAGGCTCGGGCGTCGATCGAAGGGTCGCCGCCGGGGGCGCGCCGAACTGGGGTGGGCGCGGCCTCAGTAGCGCGAGGAGCCGACTCGGCGCGACCGAGTCACCACGGCCGCGCCTTCGGGTATCGCTGCTTCTCATGGCGGCCCACGTTAAGGAGGACCGTCATTGCGCCAACAGGCCTGACCCATTCTGTGGACAACCGCGGCTTAGTACGGTGACCGGGCTCCGCACCGAACCGGTCATTCCGGACAAAAGTCCCTGTTGTCCTTGACTGTGGGAGCGCTCCCACAGTCAAGCCTCGCAGCGCACCTCGACCTTAACGCTCGAGATCACGCTGGAAAAGCGCTCTTTCACGAATTTTCATGGATTTCGCAGACCTATCGGTTGACGTTCGTCACAGGTCCTGCCCGGCCAGAGGCATTCTGGTGACCGCCCCGCGCCGGCCGCGGCGAAACGCCCTTCTAACACAATCGTCACACATCCCTTGACAGCGATGATGCCCGGATTGATATTTGGGAGCGCTCCCACCACCCCGCCGCTGGGCGTTTCCGCCCGGAAGGGAGTCTTCCTCGTGTCCCCCACAGGAACGGTCGCCGAGCCCGCGACTGTATCCGTACCGACGCTGGCGCAGGTGGCCGAACTCGCCGGCGTCTCGCCCGCGACAGCGTCTCGTGTCATCAACGGATCAGCCCGCGTAAGCCACCATGCCCGCGCGCAGGTGGAAGACGCAATCCGCCGGCTCGGCTACGTCCGCCATCGGCCATCGTCTCGGCCCGCCGGACGCTCGACCGGTTCGATCGCCGCAGTGGTCTGCGAAGACAGCACGCGCGTCTTCGCCGACCCGTTCTTCGCCCGCGTGCTGCACGGCGCGCGCCGGGCGCTCGGCAAGACCAGCCAGCTCGTCATCTTGATGGCGGGCGGCGGCCAGCAGGCCGTGGCCGGTTATCTCCGAGGCGGCCACGCGGCCGGTGTGCTCCTGGTCAGCACCCGAGGCGACCATCCGCTCCTGCACGCGGCCGCCGGAGTGCCCGTCGTGCTGGCCGGCAGGCCCCAGTCCGACAGCTGGATTCCCCACGTCGACATCGACGACCGCGGCGGCGCACGCGCCGCGGTGGAGCACCTGCTCAACTCCGGGCGGCGCGCCATCGGGACCATCGCCGGGCCGCCCGACACCGTCCTGGGAGCCGACCGGCTGGCCGGCTACCGAGACGCCGTCGCCGACGCCGGCATGCTCAGCTCCGGGCTCGTGGCCTATGGCGATCTGCGCCAGGCTTCGGGCGAGCACGCCATGAACCGTCTGCTCGATCGATGGCCCACCATCGACGCGGTCCTGGTGGCCTCCGATCTCATGGCCGCGGGCGCCATGCGCGCGCTGCACCGCGCCAGGCGCCGAGTGCCCGATGACGTGGCGGTCATCGGCTTCGGCGACTCGGCCATCGCGCAGCATCTGCGGCCCCGGCTGACGACCGTGCACCAGCCGCTCGAGGAGATGGGCGCCCGCGCCACCCACGAGCTGCTGTCCCGGATCGCGGGCAAGCCCGTCTCCGGCCAGAGCATCGTCCTCAGCACCAAGTTGATCGTCCGCGAATCCGCCTAGGTATCCCCCAGGCTCCCCTCCGCCTCAACCCTCCGCCGACCCGCCAAGCCTCAAAGCCCCTCCGAAGCCCTCACGACCCAGCCCTCACGACCCTTTCAACGGCTCTTCGAGCCTTCTACATCCGCCTAGGGGTGTTGGCCCCACCACCCCACCCCGTCGCGTTCGCGTGAGCGCGACCCCGCGGGTTTCAGCGTGCCCGTGGTCAGCTCTCCTCAGGAGGAATCCCCATGAAAAGACGCCGTCGTTGGCGGCCGGTCCTGGCGCTGGGAGCAGGCATATCCCTGCTCCTCAGTGCCCTCGTGGCGACGGGCACGCCCGCGTCCGCCGCCGTCCAGTGTCAGGTCGACTACGCAAAGAACGACTGGGGCTCAGGGTTCACGGCCAACATCACCATTCACAACCTCGGTGACGCGGTCAACGGCTGGACCCTGCGCTATTCCTATGCCGGCAACCAGCGGCTGCAAAACGGCTGGAACGGCACCTGGTCGCAGTCCGGTCAGAACGTCACGGTCTCCAACGCGGCGTGGAATGGCAACCTCCCCACCGGCGCCACCGCCACGACGAGCGCCAACTTCAGCTACAGCGGGACGAACTCTGACCCGACCAACTTCTCGATCAACAACGTCGCGTGCAACGGGGCGAACGCCGCGCCGACCGTCACCATCACCAGCCCCACCGCCGGCCAGCACTTCCCGGTCGGCAGCAATGTCACGGTGAACGCCAACGCGAGCGACGACGGCAACGTGGCGCGGGTCGAGTTCTTCCGCAACGGCATGCTCGCCGGCACCGACACCTCGGCGCCGTACAGCTTCACCCACACCAGCCTGCCGTCCGGCAACTACACCCTGCAGGCGCGGGCGGTCGACGACTTGGGCGCGGCGGCGACCGCCGAGGTGGCCATCGTCGTCGACGCGGGCCCGACCCTGGTGGTGAGCCCGGCGGCGGTCAGCGTGCCCGAGGGCGGCAACCAGAGCTTCAGCGTGAGCCTGTCCGCGCAGCCGACGGCCAACGTGAGCGTGTCGACATCCCGTACCGCGGGCGACGCCGACATCTCGGTCTCGGCCGGAGGTACGCGCACGTTCACCACGTCCAACTGGAACACGCCGCAGACCGTGACGCTGGCGGCGGCTCAGGACGCCGACCAGTCCTCCGGCCAGGCGACCATCACGGTCAGCGCCACCGGATATCCGTCGGTAGTGGTGACGGTCACCGAGGAAGATGACGACGCGCCGGAGGCCAGCTCCTACATCGAGGAGTTCACCGCTCAGTACAACAAGCTCAAGGCACCGGGGAACGGCTACTTCTCGCCCGAGGGCATCCCCTATCACTCGGTCGAGACGCTGCTGGTCGAGGCCCCCGACCACGGGCACGAGACCACGTCGGAGGCGTTCAGCTTCTGGCTCTGGCTGGAGGCGCAGCACGGCCGGATCAGCGGCGACTGGGCGCCGTTCAACCAGGCGTGGACGACGATGGAGACCTTCATCATCCCGTCGTCGGCCGGTCAGCCCGGTGGGCAGTCCACCTACAACCCCAACGACCCGGCCGACTACGCGCCGGAGTTCAACCAGCCGAGCCAGTACCCCTCGCCGCTGGACGCCAACATCGCCGCAGGTCAGGACCCGCTCGCGGGCGAACTGCAGCAGACGTACGGCAACCGGCTCATGTACCAGATGCACTGGCTGCTGGACGTCGACGACGTCTACGGCTACGGCACCGGACGTACCGGCGCCGAGTGCGGCGACAACACGCAGCGGGTGACCTACATCAACACCTACCAGCGCGGCCCGCAGGAGTCGGTCTGGGAGACCGTGCCGCACCCGTCGTGTGAGACCGGCCGGTTCGGCCAGTCGGGCTCCGGCTACCCGCCGATCTTCGTCCAGGGCTCCGGCGCCAACCAGTGGCGGTACACCTCCGCCCCGGACGCCGACGCGCGCGCCGTGCAGGCCGCGTACTGGGCGCTGCGCTGGGCGACCGAGCAGGGCAACCAGTCGCAGATCTCGGCCACGGTCACCAAGGCCGCCAAGCTGGGCGACTTCCTGCGGTACGCGATGTACGACAAGTACTTCAAGAACCCGGGTTGCGCCTCGCCGACCTGCACCCCCGGCAGCGGCAAGAGCAGCTCCAACTACCTGCTGAGCTGGTACGCGGCGTGGGGTGGCGACATCAACAACGCCTGGTCGTGGCGGATCGGCTCCAGCCACAACCACGGCGGGTACCAGAACCCGGTCGCGGCGTGGGCGCTGTCGCCCTCGGGACCGGCGGCGCTGCGCCCGCAGTCGCCGTCCGCGGCCACCGACTGGCAGCAGAGCCTGACCCGTCAGGTGCAGTTCTACAAGTGGCTGCAGTCGGCCGAAGGCGCCATCGCCGGCGGTGCCACCAACAGCTGGGACGGCGCCTACGCGGCACGCCCGGCCGGGGCACCGCAGTTCTTCGGCATGTCGTACGACGTCGACCCGGTCTACCACGACCCGCCGTCGAACCAGTGGTTCGGCTTCCAGGCGTGGGGCATGGAGCGGCTGGCCGAGCTGTTCTTCCTGGTGCCGTCGCAGACGATGGCCAAGACCGTGCTCGACAAGTGGGTGAACTGGGCGATCTCCCAGACCACCCTGGGCTCCGGCAGCTCCTTCCAGATCCCGAACGAGATGGACTGGAGCGGCGCCCCGGCGGCCAGCTTCAACAACAACACCGGCACGCCCGCGGACAACCCCGGGCTGCACGTCACGGTGCGCACCCGCACCACTGACGTAGGTGTCGCCGCGGCCTTCGCCCGCACGCTCACCTACTACGCCGCCGCCACCCCCGACACCGCACTGGGACAGCAGGCCAGGGAGACCGCCAAGGGCCTGCTCGACCGGCTGCTGTTGCTCAAGGAGTCGCGCGGCATCACCACCCCGGAGACACGCACCGACTACAACAGGTTCGACGACGTGTGGAGCTCCTCCAACCAGCAGGGCCTCTACATCCCGCCGGGCTTCTCCGGGCGGATGCCGAACGGCGACCAGATCAACTCGAACTCGACGTTCATCAGCATCCGTTCCTTCCTCCGGGACGACCCTGACTGGCCGAAGGTGCAGTCCTACCTGGACGGCGGCTCGGCACCGAGCTTCACCTACCACCGGTTCTGGGCCCAGTCCGACATCGCCATGGCGCTGGCCGACTACGGGAGCTTGTTCCCCGACGACTGACGCCCTTTCCTCTGGCCGTTGACAACCGGCCGGGGCGGGCGGCCTTCGTCGCCCGCCCCGGCCCCGACCCGAGATCAGGCCCCGTACCAGGAGGCATCACGATGGGATATCCGATCCGCCGCCTCGCCGCCGTGACCGTCCTGGCCGGAGCCGCCCTGCTGGCCCCGCTCGTGTCGGTCCTGCCGGCTCGGCCGGCCGCGGCGGCCACCTACAACTACGGCGAGGCGCTGCAGAAGTCCATTTGGTTCTATGAGGCGCAGGCGGCCGGGCGGAAGCCGGCGTGGAACCGGGTGAGCTGGCGCGGCGACTCCGCGCTCGGCGACGGCAGCGACGTCGGCCGCGACCTCACGGGCGGCTGGTTCGACGCCGGCGATCACGTGAAGTTCGGGCTGCCGATGGCGTTCTCCACGACCATGCTGGCGTGGGGCGCGGTGGAATACCGCGGCGCCTATTCGGCGGCGGGCCAGCTGACGCCGCTGCTGAACAACCTGCGCTGGGTGAACGACTACTTCATCAAGGCGCATCCGTCGGCGAACGTGCTGTACGGACAGGTCGGCAACGGCGGCCAGGACCACGCCTGGTGGGGGCCGGCCGAGGTGCTGCCGATGGCGCGCCCCGCGTACAAGATCGACGCGAGCTGCGGCGGCAGCGAGCTGGCCGCCGAGACGGCGGCGGCGATGAGCGCCTCGTCGATGGTCTTCCGGCAGACCGACGCGGCCTACGCGAACACGCTCGTGAGCCATGCCCGCCAGCTCTACACGTTCGCCGACACGGTGCGACGCAAGTACAGCGAGTGCATCACCGACGCTTCCGGCTACTACCAGTCCTTCAGCGGGTACAACGACGAGCTCGTCTGGGGCGCGATCTGGCTGTACCGGGCGACCGGCGAGACCGCCTACCTCGACAAGGCGGAGAGCTACTACGCCAACCTGTCCACCGAGCAGCAGACGACGACCAAGTCCTATCGGTGGACCACCGACTGGGACGACAAGTCCTATGGTTCGTACGTTCTGCTGGCCAGGCTCACCGGCAAGCAGCGCTACATCGACGACGCCAACCGGTGGCTGGACTACTGGACCGTCGGCGTGAACGGGCAGCGCGTCACCTACTCCCCCGGCGGGCTCGCCTGGCTGCAGCAGTGGGGCTCGCTGCGGTACGCGGCGAACACCGCCTTCATGGCCCTGCTCTACTCCGACTTCCTCACCGACGCGACGCGTAAGGCGCGCTATCACGACTTCGGCGTCCGCCAGATCAACTACATGCTCGGCGACAACCCGCGGCGGTCGTCGTACGTGGTCGGATTCGGCGCCAACCCGCCGCGCAACCCCCACCACCGGACCGCGCACGGGTCCTGGTCGAACAACATCAACGATCCGGCGCAGAGCCGCCACGTGCTGTACGGGGCGCTCGTCGGCGGGCCGGACGCCGCCGACAACTACACCGACAGCCGCGGCGACTTCGTCAAGAACGAGGTGGCGACGGACTACAACGCCGGCTTCACCAGCGCGCTGGTCCGGATGTACAGCGAGTTCGGCGGGACGCCCCTGGCGAACTTCCCACCGGCGGAGACCCCGGACGGCCCGGAGATCTATCTGCAGGCGGCGGTCAACTCCACGGGCACCAACTACACCGAGATCAAGACCTACGTCATCAACCATTCGGCGTGGCCGGCGCGGGCGCTGACGGACGGCTCGTTCCGCTACTTCTTCACCCTCGACGGCGCCACCACGCCGAGCCAGCTCACGTTCTCCTCGCCCTACAACCAGTGCTCGGCGCCCAGCGGCCCGACCCAGCTGTCCGGCAACGTCTACTACGTCACGATCAGCTGCGCCGCGACCAGCGTCGCTCCCGTCGGCCAGTCGGAGTCGCGCCGCGAGGTGCAGTTCCGGATCACCAGTTCGGGCACCTGGGACCCCGCCAACGACTGGTCGTACCAGGACGTCGCCAAGACGCCCGGCGCCACCCCGGTGACCGTGCAGAACATGGCGCTGTACTCCGGGACGACGAAGATCTACGGCAACACCCCCTGACGCACGACCGCGCGCTCCCGAACGGGAGGGACGGCGCTTGGGGCCAACGCCGTCCCTCCTCCTGCGCGCGACGAACGGGTCACCTCGGGGCGATGACCACGCCGAGCATCCCGGGGCCCGCGTGCGCGCCGATCACGGGCCCGACCTCTCCCACGTAGACGTCGCGGGCCCGGGGGATGCGCTCGCGCAGCCGGGCCGCCAGGGCCGCGGCCCGGCCTCCGGCCGCCATGTGCTGGACGGCGAGGTCGACCACGCGGTCGGCGGCCTGCTGGACGGACAGGTCCTCCAGCCTGGCCAGCGCCCGGGACGCCGTCCTGACCTTCTCGAGCGGGGCCACCCGGCCGTCGACGATGTGCAGCAGCGGCTTGACCATGAGCGCCGAGCCGAGCAGTCCGGCGGCGGCCCCGATCCGGCCGCCGCGCCGCAGATGCTCGAGGGTGTCGACGTAGAACAGCGAACGCGCCGCTCGCGCGCGGTCCTCCACGATGGTCGCGACCTCGGCGAGCGAGGCCCCGGCCCGGGCCGCGACCGCGCCGGCCACGGCGGCGAAGCCGAGCGCCATGCCGATGCCGCGGCTGTCGATGACCCGCACCGGCACCGGCGCCCGCGCCGCCGCCCACCGGGCGGTCTCGACGGTGCCCGACATGGCGGCGGACAGATGGACCGACACGACGCCGGCGGCACCGGAGTCGGCGGCGGCCCGGTAGGCGGCGGCGAACCGCTCGGGCGACGGCCTCGACGTGGTGATCGGATGGGCCGCGCGCAGCGCGCGGGCGGCCTCGGCGGCCGTGATGTCGACCCCTTCGGTGCGCACGGTGCCGCCGATCGCGACCTGCAGCGGCACGACGGTGATCTGATGCCGGTCGACGTGCTCGGCGGGCAGGTACGCGCTGGAATCGGTCACGATCGCGACGCCTGCGCCCATGCCGGGAGCCTACTCGGCTGTGGTACCCGCCCGCTTACCGCGCGGGCTCGATGGGATCGGCGCGGTCGGCGGGGTCGGGCGGACCCGCGGGCGGGCGGATCAGGGCTGGACGGGGATCCCGCCGCGCCAGACGCGCAGCGCGCGGAGCCCGAACGCCCAGGCGAAGGCGCCCTCGTGGTCGGCGTCCCACAAGACGATGTCGGCGCACATTCCGGGCGCCAGCGAACCGCGGTCGCCGACGCGCAGCGCGGAGGCGCCGCCGATGGTGGCGGCTCGCAGGGCCTCGGTGACGCTGAGCCCGAACATCGCCACGGCGAGGCCGATGACCAGCGGCATCGAGGTGATGCCGCACTGGCCGGGATTGTGGTCGGTGCCGAGCGCGAGCGTGACACCCCGGTCGAGCATGGCCCGGACGGGCGGCGTGCGACGCGTGTGCAGCGCGCTGCCCGGGCAGACAGTCGCGGTGACGCCTCCATGCGCGAGCGCCTTGATGTCGTCGTCGTTGGCCTCGGTGAGCAGGTCGGCGGAGGCGCAGCCGACCTCGGCTGCCACCTGCGGAGCGCCCATGCGCTCGGTGGCGCAGGCGTGGATGCGGGCCTTCAGGCCGACCCGCTTGCCGCTGACCAGCAGCGCCCGCGCCTCGTCGGGGGTGAAGTGCCCGTCGTCGCAGTAGACGTCGATGCTGTCGGCGCCGGCGGCCGCAGCGTCGCCGGCCCACAGCCGGACGGCCTCGATGTAGTCACGGCGCCGGCCGAAGAACTCCGGCGGCAGCACGTGCGCGGCGAGGAAGGTCGCGTGGATGCGGGGCATGGCCGGCTCGCCCTCGAGCGAGCGCAGCAGCCGGACGTCGGCGAGCTCGCCGTCGCGGGTGAGGTGGTATCCGGTCTTGGCCTCGACGGTCGTGGTCCCGCTCATGATCCACTGGCGCAGCCGCTCGCGTACGCCGTTGCACAGCGTCCAGGGGTCGGTGCCTCGGGTCACGGTGACGGTCGAGGCCACGCCGCCGCCCGCGGCCATGATCTCGGAGTGCGACGATCCGCTGGTGCGCATCGCCAGCTCGGCCCAGCGGTTGCCCGCGTAGACGGGGTGGGAGTGCGCGTCGATGAGCCCCGGCGTGACGAGACCGCCGCCGAGGTTTTCGACGTGGTCGACGTCGACGATGTCATCGATGATGCCGGGAACGCTCTGCGGCAGGTCGGAGGCCGGCCCCGCCCAGACGATCCTGTCGTTGTGGATGAGGATCGCGGCGTTGCTGCAGACATCGGTGCCGGTCCAAAGCCGGCCGATGTTCGTCAACAGCCGCACCGTCATCGCGTCACCGCCGGCTCGCGCGACTGGGCGCTGGGGAAGGAAAGCCGGACACCATGCAGTGGGTCACCTGCTCTCGGTCGATAGCGCCGACTGGATGCCGGCGAGAACCTAGTGGGGTTGTCAGTGGTCATCGGACCACCGCGAGCAACCAACCCGCAGATATCGGTTTCGTCACGGTAGTGCACTCGCGGCACGGTGTACAGCCTCTTGCCGAGAAACGCAAACGCGCACCCAATGGTTCCCCAGTCCTCGCGATGCTTCATGAAACGGCTGCCCGTGCGTCTGGTCGCCCGATGCGGCTCCCGGTGCTACGACCGTACGAAGTTACCCAAGATCATCCAGGCAAATGGACAATATGTAACCAGAAGGAAAGCACCATTTACCGCCAATCCCGACATTAAGCCTAAAGGCCCGCGTGGAGGCCGCGAGGCTCAGGGACCGGTCGGCTCCACGGCGAAGCGCTCGAGCTCGCCGGCGAGGCTCGCCGACACCCGGGCGTGCAACGCCGTGCCCTGGGCGGTGTGCTCTTGGGACAGCACCTCGCCCTGGTCGTGGACGCGCGCCACCAGATCGCCGCGCTCGTACGGAAGCAGGACCCGCACCTCGCGCCGCAGCCGGGGCAGGTTGTCGTCGATCGCGACGAGCAGGGCGTCCGTGCCCTCGCCGGTGCGGGCCGAGACCACGACGCTGTGCGGCTCGCGGCGGCGCAGCCTGGCGATGGCGAGCGGGTCGGCCACGTCGGCCTTGTTGATGACGACAAGCTCGGGGACCTCACCCGCCCCGATCTCGCGCAGCACCTCGCGGACGGCGTCGATCTGCGCCTCGGGCGCCGCGTCGGAGCCGTCGACCACGTGCAGGATCAGGTCGGCGTCGACGACCTCCTCCAACGTGGACCGGAACGCCTCGACGAGCTGATGCGGCAGATGCCGGACGAACCCGACGGTGTCGGCGAGCGTGAACGTGCGCCCGCCGGGGGCCTGCGTCCGGCGCACGGTCGGGTCGAGGGTGGCGAACAGCGCGTCCTCCACCAGCACCCCGGCCCCGGTGAGCCGGTTGAGCAGCGAGGACTTGCCCGCGTTGGTGTAGCCGGCGATCGCCACGGCGGGCACCTCGCGGCGCCGCCGAACCGCCCGCATGGTGTCACGTGACTTGGACATCGCGGCGATCTGGCGGCGCAGCTTGGCGGTGCGCGTGCGGATCCGCCGGCGGTCCAGCTCGATCTTGGTCTCACCGGGGCCGCGCCCGCCGATGCCCACGCCGCCCGCGGCGCGCCCACCGACCTGTCGGGACAGGTTGCCGCCCCAGCCGCGCAGCCGGGGCAGCAGGTATTCGAGCTGGGCCAGCTCGACCTGCGCCTTGCCTTCGCGGCTGCGGGCGTGCTGGGCGAAGATGTCGAGGATCAGCGCGGTCCGGTCGATGACCTTGACCTTGACGATCTCTTCCAGGTTGCGCAGCTGGCTCGGCGTGAGCTCCCCGTCGCAGATCACGGTGTCCGCACCGGAGGCCACAACGACGTCGCTCAGCTCGGCGGCCTTACCGGCCCCGATGTAGGTCGCCGGGTCGGGCTTGGCCCGGCGCTGCATCAAGCCTTCGAGCACCTGGGATCCGGCCGTCTCCGCGAGCAGGGCGAGCTCGCGCAGGGAGTTGGCCGCCTGCGCCTCGTCGCCGTCGGTCCACACGCCGATGAGCACGACCCGCTCCAGCCGGAGCGCGCGGTACTCGACCTCGGTGATGTCGTGCAGTTCGGTGGACAGGCCGGCCACGCGGCGCAGCGCCTGCCGGTCGGCGAGATCGAGGTCGCCGCCCGCGGGCAGGTCCTCGTGGTCTTCGTAAGAAAGTGAAGTCATGGTTCCTATAGAGTCAACGCCGCCGCGCAGCCGGATCTTCCTGACGATCGTCCCACGCGGGGTCTGGCCGTTCACCTGGTTTTCGACGTGCCCGAGCGGGGGCTGACGCGAGGTGCTCGCGCCCGCACTCAGGGCCGTCCGCCACTCCGTTACCGCCTCCCCCGCTCTCCTCCCACTCTCGCCCGCCGGCGGGCCCGGGGCAATGGGCCGCGGCCGGCCTTATACCTCGAGATGAGCCGGGTATGACGGCACATGGACGCGCGCGATCCGGGCCTTTGACCGTTATCGGCCGCCCGACTAGCGTTCCATATAACAGAAGTGGATTTTCACTGTACGAAAGGGCAGGCAGATGACTGATGCGGAGGGCGTGACGGTAACCGGCCCCTTCCACGAGCGCTACGACGAGATCCTCACGCCGGCGGCTCTGGACTTCCTGGCCACCCTGCAACGCGAGTTCGGCGCCCGCCGCCGGCAGCTTCTGGCCGCGCGGCAGGAGCGACAGCGGGAGCTGTCGAGCGGCGGCACGCTCGACTTCCTGCCCGACACCGCCGCGGTCCGCGCCGACGACTCCTGGCGCGTGGCGCCGCCGGCCCCCGGGCTCGAGGACCGCCGGGTCGAGATCACCGGCCCGACCGACCGCAAGATGACGATCAACGCGCTCAACTCGGGCGCCAAGATCTGGCTGGCCGACTTCGAGGACGCCAACACCCCGCTGTGGGAGAACATGGTCGTCGGCCACCTCAACCTGTGCGACGCGCTCGATCGCACCATCGACTTCACCGATCCCGCCTCCGGCAAGTCCTACGCGCTGCGGCCCGACGAGGAGCTGGCGACCATCGTGGTACGGCCGCGCGGCTGGCACCTGGACGAAAAGCACGTGCTCGTCGACGGCCTGCCGATGTCGGGGTCGCTGTTCGACTTCGGCCTCTACATGTTCCACAGTGCGCGCCGCCAGCTCGACAAGGGCAAGGGCCCGTACTTCTACATCGCCAAGATCGAAAGCCACCTCGAGGCGCGGCTGTGGAACGACGCGTTCAACCTCGCCCAGGACGAGCTGGGCATTCCGCGCGGAACGATCCGGGCCACCGTGCTCATCGAGACGTTCCCCGCCGCGTTCGAGATGGAGGAGATCCTCTACGAGCTGCGCGACCATTCGGCCGGGCTCAACGCCGGCCGCTGGGACTACCTCTTCTCCGTGATCAAGAAGTTCCGCGACCGGGGCGCCGCCTTCCTGCTTCCCGACCGCAACTCGATCACGATGACGGCTCCGTTCATGCGCGCGTACACCGAGCTGCTGGTGCGCACCTGCCACAAGCGCGGCGCGCACGCGATCGGCGGCATGGCCGCGTTCATCCCCTCCCGCCGCGACGAAGAGGTCAACAAGGTCGCGATGGAGAAGGTGCGGGCCGACAAGGCCCGTGAGTCCGGCGACGGCTTCGACGGCTCCTGGGTGGCCCACCCCGACCTGGTGCCGCTGTGCCGCGAGGTCTTCGACGGAGTGCTCGGCGACCGGCCCAACCAGCTGGAGCGGCTGCGCGAGGACGTCTCGGTCTCGGCCGCCGACCTCCTCGCCATCGACAAGACCCCCGGACAGGTCACCGAGGCCGGCATCCGCAACAACATCAGCGTGGGCCTGCAGTACCTCGCCACCTGGCTGGGCGGCAACGGCGCCGTCGCGATCTTCAACCTGATGGAGGACGCCGCCACCGCCGAGATCGCCCGGTCGCAGGTATGGCAGTGGCTGCACAACGACGTCACGCTGGCCGACGGCCCCAAGATCACCACCGAGCTCGTCGAACGGTATATCGGCGAGGAGCTGGAGAAGATCCGCGCCGGCCTCGGCGACGGCTACGACGAGACGCTCTTCGCCCAGGCCGTGACCTTGTTCAAGGAGGTCGCGCTGGCCGACGACTTCGTCGAGTTCCTCACGCTGCCCGCCTACGAGCGCATGCCATAGCAGCGGGCCCGAGGCGCGGCCCGTGCGATCTTGCGATCGGCGACCGGACTGAGGTGTGATGGAAGGGCTATGAGCGGCACACTCGCGGCGCTGGCCGAGCGCTTCACCGGCCTGCTGGGCGCCGACAGCGTCATCACCGATCCGGCCCGGCTGCGAACGTACGAATGCGACGGGCTCACCTACCACAAGGCGACGCCCGGGCTCGTCGTGCTACCCGGCTCGGCCGCGCAGATCGCCGCGATCGTGCGGGCCTGCGCCGCCGAGGGCGTTCCGTACGTCGCCCGCGGCTCGGGCACCGGGCTGTCCGGCGGCGCGCTCCCGCGCACCGACGGAGTGTTGATCGTCACCTCGAAGATGCGGCGCATCATCGAGATCGACGCCCCCAACCAGCGCGCGGTCGTCGAGCCGGGCGTGATCAACCTCGACGTCAGCAAGGCGGCCAAGCCTTACGGCTACTACTACGCGCCCGACCCCTCCAGCCAGCAGATCTGCTCGATCGGCGGCAACGTCGCGGAGAACTCCGGCGGCGCGCACTGCCTGAAGTACGGCTTCACCGTCAACCACGTGCTCGGCCTCGAGATCGTCACGCCCGACGGCGAGATCGTCCAGATCAACGCCGGCGACGCCGGCTACGACCTGCTGGGCGCGTTCGTCGGTTCCGAGGGCACGCTGGGCATCGCCACCAAGGTCACGGTGCGCCTGACCAGGCTTCCCGAGACGGTTCAGACGCTGCTCGCCGCGTTCGACTCGATCGGGGCGGCCGGCGCGGCGGTCTCGGCGATCATCGGCGCCGGCGTGGTGCCCGCGGCGATCGAGATGATGGACGCGCTGGCGATCGAGGCCGCCGAGGCGGCCGTGCACTGCGAATACCCCGAAGGGGCCGGGGCGGTGCTCGTCGTCGAGCTCGACGGACCGGTCGCCGAGGTCGACCACCAGTTCGCCGAGGTCGAGCGGCTCTGCCAGGCGGCCGGGGCCTTCGAGATCCGCATCGCGGCCGACGACGTCGAGCGCGCGCTGATCTGGAAGGGCCGCAAGTCGGCCTTCGCCGCGGTCGGCCGGATCAGTCCCGACTACATCGTGCAGGACGGCGTGATTCCCCGCACCGCGCTGCCGGTCGTGCTGGCCCGGATCGACGAGCTGTCCCGCGACAGCGGCATCCGGGTGGCCAACGTCTTCCACGCGGGCGACGGCAACCTGCACCCGCTCGTGCTCTACGACGACGGCGAGCCGGGCGCCGGCGAGCGGGCCGAGGAGGTCTCCGGCAAGATCCTCGACCTGTGCATCGAGCACGGCGGTTCGATCACCGGCGAGCACGGCGTCGGCGTCGACAAGTCGCGGTACATGGCGCGCATGTTCACCGAGGCCGACCTCGACACGATGCAGATGGTCCGCTGCGCCTTCGACCCGGCGGGGCTGTGCAACCCGGGCAAGGTGTTCCCCACCCCGCGGCTGTGCGGCGAGGTGCCGGGGCGGCGCTCTGGCGTCCATCCTCTCGTCGAGGCCGGGAAAGCGGATCTGTTCTGATGGCGACGGAAGGCCGGCTGTGGGCGAGGCGATGAGATGACACCGCTGGCAGCGCTGGAGAAGGCCGCTCCGGTCCGTCCCGGCGGCGCGGCGGACGCGGTCGACGGCGTCGTCCCGTCGTGGGTCGCCGCGCCGGCGAGCGTCGCCGACACGGCCGAGGTGATGCGGATCGCCGCCGAGCACGGGCTGTCGGTCGTCCCGCGCGGCGCCGGCACGCGGCTGCGCTGGGGGCTGCCGCCGGCCTCCTGCGACCTGCTGGTCGACACCGGCGGGCTCGACAAGGTGATCGAGCACGCGGCGGGCGACCTCGTCGTGACGGTCGAGGCGGGGCTGACCATGGACGGCCTGGCCGAGGTGCTCGCGGCGCAAGGGCAGCGGCTGGCCCTCGACGTCCCCCTCGCCGGCTCCACCGTCGGCGGCACGCTCGCCACCGGCGCGTGGGGGCCGCTGCGGTTGCGCTACGGAACGGCCCGCGACCTGCTCATCGGCGTCACCATCGTGCGGGCGGACGGCGGGCTGGCCAAGGCGGGCGGCAAGGTCGTCAAGAACGTCGCCGGTTACGACCTGGGCAAGCTGTTCACCGGGTCGTACGGCACGCTCGGCCTGATCGTGGAGGCGGCGTTCCGGTTGCATCCGCTGCCGGCGGCGCGGTCCTACGTCACCTGCGAGGTCGCCGACTTCGCGCGGGCCCAGACGGTCGTCCAGGAGGTGCTGGGCTCGTCGGTCGTGCCCAGCGCCATCGAGCTCGACGCGCCCGGCGTCGGCGCGGGCGGCCCGATCACGGTGACGGTGCTGATCGAAGGGGTTGCCGCGGGCGTCGGCGCCCGCGCGGAGCTCGTCGCCGCGCTGCTCGGCGCGGGCGCGCGGGCCGACGCCGAACAGCCAGGGTGGTGGGGCCGCTATCCCGACGGCCCGACGCTGCTCGAGGTCACCGCCCCGCCCGCCGCGCTCGCCGACATCTTCGCGCCGGCGTCGCCCGCGCTGGCCGCGCTCGGCGCTGTCGGCGCCGGCGTCCGAGGCTCTGCCGGCTCGGGGCACTGGTATGTCGGCGTGCCCGCCGACGCGCCCGCCGAGCAGGCGGCGGAGCTGGTGACGCGGTTGCGGGCCGCGGCGGCCGGGCACGGCGGCTCGTTGGTCGTCCGGGTCGCGGCCCCGGATCTCCGCGACCAGGTCGACCCGTGGGGCCCGGTGCCGTCGCTGCCGCTGATGCGGCGGGTCAAAGACCAGTTCGACCCCGGCCACCGGCTCGCACCCGGACGCTTCGTGGGAGGCATCTGATGACGTCCCCGTCGGAGGACCTGCAGCCGCTGATCGACGACTGCGTGCACTGCGGGTTCTGTCTGCCGACCTGCCCGACGTACCTGCTGTGGGGCGAGGAGATGGACTCGCCGCGCGGCCGCATCCACCTGATGAGCCAGCATGCCGCCGGCGCGCCGCTGTCCGGGCCGATGGTCGAGCACTTCGATCGCTGCCTGGGCTGCATGGCATGCGTGACGTCCTGCCCGTCCGGCGTGCAGTACGACAAGCTGATCGAGGCGACCCGGGCGCAGGTCGAACACGACTACCCGCGGCGCCGCGCGGATCGCGCCCTGCGCGAGGCCATCTTCGCGGTCTTTCCCTACCCGCGGCGGCTGCGCGCGCTGCGCCTGCCGCTGCGGGCCTACCAGCGCAGCGGGCTGTCACGGTTGATCAGGCGCAGCGGCCTGCTCGACCGCCTCGCGCCCACCCTGGCCGCGATGGAACGGCTGGCTCCGCCGCCCGCGCGAGCCGTCCGACTGCCCGAGCGGATCCCCGCGCAGGGCGCGCGCCGCGCCCGCGTCGCGATGCTCACCGGCTGCGTGCAGGGCGAGTTCTTCCCGCAGGTCAACGCCGCAACCGCGCGCGTGCTCGCGGCCGAGGGCTGCGAGGTGCTGATCCCCAAGACGCAGGGCTGCTGCGGCGCGCTGTCGCTGCACTCGGGCCGCGACGACGAGGCGATGGACTTCGCCCGGGCGACGATGGCGGCGTTCGAGTCCGCGGATGTAGTGGTGGTCAACTCGGCGGGCTGCGGTTCGGCGATGAAGGACTACGCGTCGCTGTTCGCCGCCGACCCCGCCTGGGCCGAGCGCGCCGCCGCGCTGAGCGGCAAGACGCGCGATGTCGCGGAGTTCCTCGTCGAGCTGGGCCCGCGCGCCGTACGGCGACCGCTGCCGATCACGGTGGCCTATCACGACGCCTGCCATCTCGGCCACGCCCAGGGCATCCGGGCGCAGCCGCGCGAACTTCTCCGCGGCATCCCCGAGCTCGAGGTCAAAGAGGTGCCGGACCCGGAGATCTGCTGCGGTTCCGCCGGGGTGTACAACCTGCTGCAGCCCGAGGCGGCCAAGGAGCTCGGCGAGCGCAAGGCCGCCGGGGTGCGGGCGACCGAGGCGGAGCTGCTCGTCGCGGCCAACCCCGGCTGCTCGCTGCAGATCGCCACCTCGCTCCACCGGATGAACGGCGCGTCGCCGGGCGGCGCCTCCGCGGACGCCCTCCGGGTGGCCCACACGGTCGAGGTGCTCGACGCGTCGCTGCGCGGGATCGGGCGCGAGGCGTTCCTCGGCCGCGCCGTGTGACCCGGGTAATTGCATCGCCACGTTACGTACCGTGACGATTGTCAGCGGCACGGTCAGCGAGATTTGTGCTGATTGTGCCAGCTATGCAGCTATATTCTATTCTCCCAGCCTCAAATACGCCTGAGACAGAAGGACAGGATCGGCGGCCGGTCACAGACGGTAATCGGCAAGGTCGCCGTCCGGGAAGGCCATGGAAGGCAGCCACCGATCCCACCGCCGCAGGAAGAAGCGCAGCGCGGGCAAGCTGAGCCTCGCCGGCGCCGCCACCGGCGTGGTCGGAGTCATGCTGGTCGCCCTCGTCATCGTGTTGCTGCGTTCGACCGGCGGCGGCGGCGCGAACGCGAACGTCCCCGACACCGACGGCGCCCCTGCCGTGAACGGCGGGTCGGTCGGGCGGGTGCAGCCGCCGCGGACGGGACGGGCGCTGCACCTCACCACCCCCGACGGCTTCGCCTACGACGTCGCGGCGGTCCGCGGCGGCACGGGCGACCGGCCGCTGCGGACGGACACCACACCGCCGCCCGCGGGCAAGACCTACGCCTTCATCGATTACGTGCTCACCAACACACAGGGCGAGGCCAGCCTGCTGGACTTTCCCGGCGACCTGTTCGTGCGGCGCGCGCTGGTGCCGGCGAACATCCGCACCAGGTGCATGCCCCAGCCGGGAGTGCGGGGCGACCTGTGCACCCTGCCCAACCACAGCGCGGTGATCGGCTATCTCGGCCGATCCAAGGCTCCGGTGGAGGAGAACGGCGACCAGTACATGCCGCCGGGCGCCTCCTATCTCGTCCGGGTGGCCACGACCCAGCCGGTCGACAAGGGCGCGGCGCAGCGCGACCTGCGGCTGTACGTCTGGGATGCCCGCTACATCAGCGACCGCCGCGCCGTCGAGGTCGCGTTCCCCTAGGCTCCCGGCACGGACGGGGCCGGGCGGGCAGGCCCGGTCACCTGACGAAGCCGATGTCCTCGTAGGCGGGCGTCCGAAAGCCGCGGGCCCCGTCATTCGCGACGCGTTCGTCGGCGCCGATGAGCTGCGGCCGCTGATAGAGCGGGAGCACGCCCATGACCTGCCAGATCAACCGGTCGGCCGCGTTGACATGCCGGCGGGCCCGCGCCGGGTCCAGTTCACCGAGCGCGAGGTCCATGGCGTGGTCGATCCGGTCGGCGCCGACCCGCGCGTAGTTCTGCTGGACGGCGTCCGGGTGCGGCTTGGCGAAGACCGACCGGGCGGACGCGACCGGCAGCGGCGACCCGAGCCACGAGAACGCCGTGATGTCGAAGTCGCCCGTGCTGACGTGCCGGAAGAAGGAGCCTCCGGCCGGCACGGTCTGAATGTCGACCCGCACTCCGATCCTTGCCAGCATCGCCCGGGTCAGCACGGCCTCCCTCCTGCTCACCGGGTTCGCCGCCGGGATGACGAAGCGCAGGGTCAGGGCGCGGCCCGCGCGCCATCGCAGCCGCCCGCTCCGGCGCCAGCCCGCGGCGTCGAGCAACCGCCCGGCCCGCGCCGGGTCGTGGCGGCCGAGCCCCCCGGAGTTGTCGGCGTAGCCGGTCTGGGTGTTCATGAAGAAGTGGTTGTCGAGGGTCTGGCCGGGCCAGCCGAGATCGCGCAGGCCGGCCGCGGCGATGGTCCGCCGATCGATCCCCACCGCGAGCGCCCGCCTGACCCGGACATCGGACAGCACAGGACCGGCGCCGTTGAAGGTGAGCTGCCGCCAGTCGGGGCCGGCCGCCTTCCGCACGACCACGCCCGGCGCGGCCCGCACCCGCCGGTACGCCGCGGCGTCCGCGCCGATGTCGACCAGATCGACTTCGCCGCCTGCCAGCGCGGCGGGCGCGGCCGCGATGTCGAACACGCGGAACACCATGGCGTCCAGCTTGGCGCGCCGCCCCCACCAGCGATCGTCCCGCCTGATCGTCACAGACCTGCCCGTCAGGTCGATGCCGCCCATCCGGAACGGACCCGCGGTGACGACCGGCCGGGCCGTCCAGCCGTGGTTGAAGGCCCCGGGGCCGGTGGTGGCCGCGGCCGGGTAGAGCGGCGCGAACAGTGCCCGCCAGCCGGCGTACGGCCGGGCGAAGGTGATCACAACATGGAAGTCGTCGACGCCGCGGGCCACCTTGGCGATCTGGCGGTAGCCGCCCGTCGAACCGATCAAAAAGCGCGGGTCGCGCCCGGACAGCGCGGCCGCCTGCGCCGCGTAGTCGCGGTAGGTGATCGGCGCGCTCCCGGACCATCGGGCCTTCGGGTTCAGCGTGTAGGTGACGACCTGCCGCGGCGCCGTGGCCGTCACGGCGGCCGCGGTCACGTAGTCGCGATCGGGATGAAGCACGCCCCGTTCGTCGGCCCGGAAGGGGTACGGCAACAACCCGCGCAGGATCAGGTCGAGCGAGGCGGTGCCGCCGCGGACGTGATGGTAGTTCCACTGGGCCGGGAGCTCGTCGATCGCCCGGCGCAGCGTGCCTCCGTCGCGGACCCGTGCTCGCGGCACGGGGTTGATGTCGGAGGCGGGCTGCGGCAGCGGCCGCGACTCGGGCTCCGCGCCGCCGCGGCCCGTCATCGAGCCGCGGGAGACGGGCTCGCCGGGCGCGCAGCCACCGGCCGACATGACCAGGCCGACGAGGACGAGGACGAGGACGAACGAGATCGCCGCCGCGAGCCGCCGGGTGCCGCCGTTCACCGGACCCGCCCGGCCGACGTCGGGTCGAGGGCGTCGCACAGGCCGTCACCGATGAGGTGTGCGGCCAAGAGGGTCAGCACAAGCAGCCCGGCGGCGAAACCGAACGTCCACGGGTAACCGGCTGCGCTCTGCGCCCCCTCGGCGAGCACCGTGCCGAGCGAGCTGTCCGGCGGCTGGACGCCGAGGCCGAGATACGACAGCCCCGCCTCCGCGGTGACGGCCGCGCCGACGTTCAGCGCGGCGTCGATGATCAGCAGCGCGGCCAGGTGGGGCGCGATGTGCCTGCACATGATCGCGAACGGCGAGGCGCCCATGAGCCGCGCCGCCACGACGTACTCCCGCCGCTCCAGCGACAGCGTCACGGCGCGCACGATCCGGGCGGTGATCATCCAGAGCGCGGCCGCGATGAGCACGACGAGGAGCAGCCAGCTCCGGCCGCGCAGCAGCGGCGCCGCGATCAGGATGATCAAGAACGTGGGCAGCGCCAGCAGCAGATCGACGACCCACATGAGCAGCCGGTCGAGCCGACCGCCCAGAAGGCCGGCGACGATCCCGACCAGCGCGGCCGCCCCCGTCGCGCCGAGCGCGGCGAGCAGGCCGATGACCAGCGACCGCCGCATTCCGCGCAGCGTCAGCGCGTACACGTCCCTGCCGTCCTGGGTGGTGCCGAACCAGTGCTCGGCCGACGGCGGCGCGCCGAACGCGGTGAAGTCGACCTCGTCGTACCGCCACGGACGCAGCCGCGGGCCCGCGAACGCGAGGACGAACAGCGCGAACATCACCACCAGCCCGGTCGCCGGCGCCGGTGCGCCGGCGACCCGCCGCCAACGGCCGCCGCTCATGTGCTCATCCGCTCGTGTGGCGGCAGGCGAACACGCGGGTCGAGCGCCGCGGCCAGCAGGTCGGCCGGCAGCCGTGCCGTGAGCACGAGCACCGCCGCGCAGCAGCCGATCGCCGCCACCGCGTTGACATCGCCCCGCGCGATCGAGTCGACCAGCCACTCCCCCATGCCGTGCCAGCCGAAGACCTTCTCGGTGAGCGTCATGCCGGTGAGCAGCGGCCCCGCCTGGTAGGCGGCGAAGGTCGCCACCGGGATGAGCGTGGGACGCAGCGCGTACTTGCGGAGCACGGTGCCTCCCGGCACGCCTCTGGCCCGTGCGGCCCGCACGTGACCGGCGGCCAGCGCGTCCAGCAGCATGGTGCGCTGATAGCGGCTGTAGAGCGCGATCTGGCCGAGCGCGATCGTCATCGTCGGCACCGCGAGATGGCGCAGCCGGTCGCCCAGACCGGCGAGGGCGCCGCCGCTCTCTCCCGGGGTGTACTCCCCCACGTACCCGAAGATCCGCATGCCGGTGGCCGTATTGATCCATTGCGCGCCGAGCTGGAGCAACGTGGCGAGCACGAAGGCCGGGATCGCCAGCACGGCGACGGCCGCCACCGTGCCCAGCCGGTCGCCCGGGCCGTGCCGGCGGGCCGCGCCGCGAACACCCAGCGCCACTCCGAGGACGGCGCCGATCACCGTGCCGGGCAGCAGCAGCCGCGCGCTCGCCCGGCAGCGCCGGCCCAGCTCGGCGGCGACCGCGCGATCGTCGGCGGTGCGGCCGAAGTCGCCGCGCACGACGCCCGCCGCCCACCTCGCGTAGCGCGCCGCCAGCGGCCTGTCCGCGGCGAGGCCCAGCCGGCTCAGCTCGGCGTCGATCACCTGCTGCGGCGGCCGCGGGTGGCGCGCCTCGAAGTCGGCCCCCGGCCGCAGGCAGGCCGCCGCGAGCAGGTAGCACAGGCTGGCGGCGAGCGCGACGAGCAGGAGGTGCCCGGCCGCCCTGCGCAGCAGGAACGGTAAGACCGCCGCCATCCGGCTCCTCCCTTGGACGTGCCCGCGAAGTCACCGAACGTTATCGAGAAATAACGCTATGCGTACAGACGGAGTCAAGAATCGGGCAAGTTCAGCGGCGAAGCAGGCGGTCTGGGTGGATCTCGCCCTCGGCGACCAGGACCGCCGGGCCGCGCAGGTGGCTCGTCACGCCGTCGAAGGTCACGGTGACGGTCCCGCCGGGGACCGCGACGGTCCACTCCCCGCCGGGCGCGCCGGCCGCCTCGACGGCGGCGGCCGCGGCCGCCGCGACCGCGCCGGTGCCGCACGAGCGGGTCTCGCCCGAGCCTCGTTCGTACACCCGCATCGTGATGGCGTGCGGACCGGCGGACCGGTAGAACTCGACGTTCACGCCTTCGGGGAAGGCCCCCGGATCGACCCGCGGGGGGCGCGACAGGTCGAGCCCCGACACCGGCTCGCCGATCGCGCAGGCGAGGTGCGGGTTGCCCATCGACACGCGCAGCCCGGGGTACGTCCGGCCGGCGATCTCGGCGGCACCCGGGCCGATGATCTCGGGCGGGCCCATGTCGACGCTCACATCGCCGGCGGCCGGCGCCGTGACCGTGCGGAGCCCGGCACGGGTGGCGACCGGCCATGCGCCGGGGGCGGCGAGGCCGGCGTCGATCAGATAGCGGGCATAGACCCGGATCCCGTTGCCGCACATCTCGGCCAGGCTGCCATCGGCGTTGCGATAGTCCATGAACCACTCGGCCGCGTCCGCCTGCGACTCGCCCGCCGGGTCGCGAGACGCCTTGGCCCGGACGACGCGCAGCACGCCGTCGGCGCCGATGCCGGCCCGCCGATCGCACAGCGCGGCCACGAGATCGGGCGTCAGCTCGATGGCGCCGTCGGGGTCGGGCAGGACCACGAAGTCGTTCTCAGTGCCGTGGCCCTTGACGAATCGCATGTCCTCGATCGTACGGGCCCGGGGACCGGCGGGTGATCAGGCGGTGACCACCGTCTCGGCCCGGGCGGGCAGATCCGGCGCGTCGTAGGGCAGCCAGCGCACCCGCGGGTCGCGGCGGAACCAGGCCTCCTGACGGCGGGCGAAGCGCCGGGTGGCCCGGACCGTGTGCTCCTTGGCCTCCTCCTGCGTCCACTCGCCCAAGAGCGCGCGCAGCACCTGCGCGTAGCCGAGCGCCCGCGCGGCGGTGCGCCCCTCGCGCAGCCCTCTCGCCTCCAGCGCGCGCACCTCGTCGACGAACCCCGCCGCCCACATCCGCTCCACCCGTACGGTGATGCGCTCGTCGAGCTCGGGCCGGGGCACCGCCAGGCCGATCTGCACCGCGTCGTACACGTAGCGATGCTCGGGGAGGGTGGCGGTGAACGGCCGGCCGGACAGCTCGATCACCTCGAGGGCCCGCACCACCCGCCGCCCGTTGGTCGGCAAGATCGCCGCCGCCGCCACGGGGTCGCGCTCGCGCAGCCGCGCGTGCAGGGCCCCCGGCCCCGCGGTCGCAAGCTCGGCCTCCAGCCGGGCGCGCACGGCCGCGTCCGTACCGGGGAACTCCATGTCGTCGAGCACGGCCCGGACGTACAGCCCGGAGCCGCCGACCAGCACCGGGACGCGGCCGCGCGACCACACCTCGTCGATCGCCGCGCGCGCGAGCCGCTGGTAGTCGGCGACGTTGGCGGGCTCGGTGACCTCCCAGACGTCCAGCAGGTGGTGCGGGACGCCGCGGCGCTCGGCGGGCGTGAGCTTCGCGGTGCCGATGTCCATGCCCCGGTACAGCTGCATCGAGTCGGCGTTGACGATCTCCCCGTCGAGGCGGCGTGCCAACTCCACGGCGAGGTCGGATTTCCCCGCGGCGGTGGGGCCGACCACCGCGATCACCTTTGTCCGGGGCACACGCATAATTCTCGCAACACTACGGGTATAGGTCATCACAGATGGGCGTCGCGCCCGCTTGGGCGCCGCCGCCAGCAGATATATCGGGGGACCACATGTCGATCATCGACAAGGTCAAGGAGCTCTTCGGTCAGCACAGCGACAAGGCCGAACGGGGCATCGACAAGGCCGGCGACGTGATCAACGAGAAGACCGGCGGCAAGTACAGCGACAAGATCGATTCCGCGCAGGAAAAGGCCAAGGACATGCTCGGCCAGGAGTCGCGCCAAGACGACCAGCCCGGCCGGCCCGGCCAGAGCCCTGGCGGGCAGCCCGGCGGGCAGGGCGGCCGGCCGCCAGGGCAACCACCCGCCTAGGACGTGTCAAGGCCGGCCGCGCAGCCAGCTTGCCACGAAGTAAGCGACGCCGTACGGCGCCACGTCGGCGAGCAGGGCGCCGGTGAAGCCGCCGTGGAAGCCGCCGTGTCCGTCCGCCCCGCCGGCGGCCCCGGTCGCCCCGGCGAGGACTTGCCAGGCCGCGCGGCCGGCGACCAGCAGCTCACCGGACAGCACCGGATCGAGGGCGGCCAGCGCGTCGGCGTCGGCGTCCCGCAGCGCCCGCGCGACCGCCGCGTCGTACGGCTCGGCGCGCTCATCGAGATCGTCGTCGCCGGGCTTTTCGGCCCGGCACGCCGACCCGTCGCCCATCACCAGCAGCGCCACCCGCTCGGCCGCGCCCGCGAGCTCACGCCCGAGCCGCAGGCACTCTCGCGGCGGCGCCGCCTGCGCCACGCCCTGGAACCGCACCCGCGCGGGCGCGGGATCGACCGCCTGGCCGAGGAGCCAGCGGCCGATGGTGAGCGACAGCGGCAGGACGGGCTCGCCGGGCCCGACGGTCACGTCCACACCGTACGGCCGGAGGCTGCCGGCGGCGTCCGGCGCGTACGCGCGGGTCGTCGCCTCGCCGCCGACAACCACCAGAAGATCCGGGGCCCGGCCGCCCGGCCCCTCGATGAGCCGGCGGACGGCCTCGCGGCAGGCGGCGCGCAGGGCGTCGAGCTCGGGGGCGGCCGCGCCCGCCACCGCGGGCACGAGCAGCGGCGGATGCGGGCACACCGCGGCGGCGATCAGCACGTGATCACGCGCCGGTCAGGAGCAGCCGACGCGGCCGGTCGCCGACGGAACCCGCTGCGGCGGACCGACCGTCGGCATGCCCAGCGACACCCCCTTGGACTGGCTCCCGCTGCCCTGCCGGGCCGCCCAGGCGTCCCCGGCCCGGGTCCTGCGCACCGCGCGCAGCGGGCCGTCGGCGACCAGATGGTGCGGCGCCGCGTAGGTCACCTCGACCGTCGCCACGTCACCGGGCCGCGGCGACTCGGCGGCGGCGGGGCCGGGGCCGGGGCCGAGCGCCGAGAAGTGCACGAGCCGGTTGTCGGGCGCCCGCCCGGACAGGCGGCGGGTGGCGTCGTCCTTGCGGCCCTCGCCCTCGGCGACGAGCACGTCGAGCGTGCGGCCGAGCTGCTTTTTGTTCTCGGCCCAGGCGATCTCCTCCTGGAGCGCGACGAGCCGTTCGTAGCGTTCCTGCACCACCGCCTTGGGGACCTGGCCGGACATCTCGGCGGCCGGGGTGCCGGGGCGCTTGGAGTACTGGAAGGTGTACGCGCCGGCGAACCGCGCCTCGCGGACGACATGAAGGGTCTGCTCGAAGTCGGCCTCGGTCTCGCCGGGAAAACCCACGATGATGTCCGTGGTGATCGCGGCGTCCGGGATCGCCGCGCGGACCCGCTCGATGATGCCCAGGTATCTCTCCTGCCGATACGACCGGCGCATCGCCCGCAGCACGCCGTCCGAGCCCGACTGCAGCGGCATGTGCAGGGACGGCATGACGTTAGGCGTCTCGGCCATCGCGGCGATCACGTCGTCGGTGAAGTCGCGCGGATGCGGCGAGGTGAACCGCACCCGCTCCAGGCCCTCGATCTCGCCGCAGGCCCGCAACAGCTTGGCGAACGCGCCTTCCTCCCGGCCGGCCCGCCCCGCCGGGCGCCGCGGCCGGTCGCCGAACTCGGCGCCGTAGGAGTTGACGTTCTGCCCGAGCAGCGTGATCTCCAGGACGCCCTCGGCGACCAGCGCCTCGATCTCGGCCAAGATGTCGCCGGGCCGGCGGTCCTTCTCCTTGCCGCGCAGCGCGGGCACGATGCAGAACGTGCAGGTGTTGTTGCAGCCCACCGAGATCGACACCCACGCGGCGTAGGCCGACTCGCGCTTGGTGGGCAGCGTGGACGGGAAGACCTCGAGCGACTCGAGGATCTCGACCTGCGCCTCCTGCTGCACCCGGGCGCGCTCGAGCAGCACCGGCAGCGACCCGATGTTGTGGGTGCCGAAGACCACGTCGACCCACGGGGCGCGCGTGGTGATCTCGCCACGGTCCTTCTGCGCGAGGCACCCGCCGACCGCGATCTGCATGTCGGGGTTCGCGGCCTTGATGGGGGCGAGGTGGCCCAGGTTGCCGTAGAGCTTGTTGTCGGCGTTCTCGCGCACCGCGCAGGTGTTGAACACCACCACGTCGGCCTGCGAGGCCTCCGGCGCCCGCACGTAGCCGGCGTCCTCCAGCAGGCCGGTGAGCCGCTCGGAGTCGTGGACGTTCATCTGGCACCCGTAGGTGCGGACCTCGTAGGTGCGCTGAGTGGTTGCAGACATAGCGCCTCAAGGGTACGGCGTGACCCCGCGCCCGGACGAAACCGCGTGACCCGCCGCACCCCGGAGTCGTTCACCTTGCATGTGCGAGCACCACTCCCCCGCGGCAGCCGCCGTCGACCGCCGTTCCTTCCTGCGTACGACGGGCATGGCGGCGGGCCTCGCGGCAGGCCTGGTGACCGCCTCCTCCCCGATGCTCTTCGAGCCGGCGGCCGCCGGAGGTACCCGCACCCGCACCTGGTCGGGGACGTTCACGGGCGCAGGGACGCCCGACTGGCACTACGTCCCCTTCGACGTGCCCCATGGGGTCCGTGAGATCGAGGTCTCCTACGACTACGACTCGACGCCGACGCCGGTCGGCATGAGCGCGAACGTGATCGACATCGGCATGTTCGACCCCTCGGGGACCGAGCTGGGCAACGCAGCGGGGTTCCGTGGCTGGTCCGGCGGCGCCCGCAAGGCCTTCCGGATCTCGCCGACCTCGGCGACGCCCGGCTACCTTCCCGGCCCCATGACGCCGGGGCGCTGGCACGTGATCCTCGGGCCGGTCGCAATCATCCCGCCCGGCGTCGACTGGACGCTCACCGTCACCCTGCACTTCGGCAGGCCCGGACCGGAGTTCGAGCCGGCCCCCGCCCCTCGTGCCGTTCCCGGCACGACCCGGCGGTGGTACCGCGGGGACATGCACCTGCACACCGTCCACTCCGACGGGCGGCGCACCCCACCGGA
>DASTYC010000019.1:0-298890 GCA_035765195.1 Streptosporangiaceae bacterium | reverse complement strand
GCCGCCGCGCGTCCAGCGGATCGCGAAGCCGCGCGGGATGAGGAAGTTGCGGCCGTAGCCGTCCTTGACCTCGACGATGTCACCAGCGGTGCCGAGGCCGGTGACCTCCTGCGTGAGGATGAGCTTCATCTCGATCCCCTTCCTCAGCGCGCCGAGCTGGAGTACGGCAGCAGCGCCATCTCGCGCGCGTTCTTCACCGCACGAGCGATCTGACGCTGCTCCTGGACGGAGACGCCGGTCACGCGACGCGCGCGGATCTTGCCGCGGTCGGAGATGAACTTGCGCAGCAGCGCGGTGTCCTTGTAGTCGACGTAGGAGATCTTCTCCTGGCAGAACAGGCAAACCTTCTTCTTCGGCTTGCGTACAGGTGGCTTGGCCATCATGGTGCTCCTCGATACAGAGCCCCGCCTGCGCGGGGATGGTCGGTGTGTGTTGTCGGTGCCGGTGGCCGGCTAGAACGGCGGGTCGTCGGAGTAGCCGGCGCCGCCGCCACCACCGCCACCACCGCCGCCGCCGGCGGGACCGCCGGTGGCCCACGGGTCGTCGACCGGGCCGCCGCCGCCGTAGCCGCCGCCCTGGCCGCCGCCGCCCGCCGGACCGCCGCCGAAGCCGCCGCCCTGCCGCTGGGTCTTGACGACCTTGGCGGTGGCGTTGCGCAGCGAAGGCCCGACCTCGTCGGCCTCGATCTCGTAGACGGTGCGCTTCTCACCCTCGCGGGTCTCGTACGACCGCTGCTTGAGCCGGCCCTGAACGATGACCCGCATGCCGCGCTGCAGGCTCTCGGCGACGTTCTCGGCCGCCTGCCGCCACACGTTGCAGGTGAGGAAGAGGCTCTCGCCGTCTTTCCATTCGTTGGTCTGCCGGTCCATGTACCGCGGGGTGGAGGCCACGCGGAAGCTCGCGACGGCCTGCCCGCTGGGCGTGAACCGGAGATTCGGGTCCTCCACGAGGTTCCCGACGATCGTGATCTGGGTGTCGCCTGCTGCCATGGGGCTCGCTCCGGCTGATCTTCGACCCTGAGCGACGCGGCTCAGTGGGCCTCGGGACGGATGACTTTCGTACGCAGGATCGACTCGTTCAGGTTGAGCTGCCGGTCAAGCTCCTTGACCGTGTCAGGCTGCGCCGTGAGGTCGACGACCGCGTAGATGCCTTCGGACTTCTTCTTGATTTCGTACGCCAGGCGCCGGCGGCCCCAGACGTCGACCTTTTCCACACTGCCGCCGTCGCTTTTCACGACCCCGAGAAACTGGTCGATCGACGGCGCGACGGTGCGCTCCTCGATGTTGGGATCGAGGATGATCATGAGTTCGTAGCGACGCATGCTGTGTCCCTACCTCCTCTGGTCTCGGCGGTCACGTGGTTTGCGTGACAGGAGGGCTCGTGCGTCTGCCCGCCGGCGCCGGAGCGCTGCGCTGCCGGAATGCCCGGCGGACCGACAAAGGCTATCAACAACTGACGGCGGGCGAGCCCGTCGCGCGACTTCTGCGGCGGTCGAGCTCGGCCATGATCTCGGCCATCCGGGCACGCATGCGGGCCGTCTGTGTCGTGAGCAGCGACAGCTCATCGATCAGCTCCACGTCGCCGAGCAGCTCGAACTCGCCGGCGCTCGTCGTGGCGCAGCCGTTCATATCCCCCTCCTCCGGGCGGTCGGTCGAAGCTGTGTTCGACGCTATCGGTGGCCGCCGACATTTCGCGCGACCGCCGCCGTTGTGATCGGCCGAACGGCTTGACGGAAGGGTGATCAGGGAATCAACTGGCAGGTAGCGGCTCGTCCCAGCGAGGGGGTGGCTCTGATGCCCGAGGTGGCCCGGCGACCACGCATCACGCTGCTGAACACCGACGGTGAGCGGCACCCGAAGGAGAACTCCCTGGCGGTCGTCTCCTTCGTGCTCGGCATCGCGGCGTTCGCCTTGGGTCTCGTCGTCGCGGCGCATCTGCCGGCGGCGATCATCGGGATCGTCGGCTTCCCGATCGCGCTCTACTCCCAGATGGTGTCGGCGACGACCGGCGAACGCTGGCTCAACGTGATCGGCATGATCGGCTCGTTCATCGGGCTCGCGCTGGCGATCGCGCACGGCGGCTTCACCTACTGAACGTCCCGAACGTACCGAGCCCTCGTTCCGCGCCGAAAACGTCTGCCGGCGCGACTAGCCTGGCGGCATGCGTATCGGAGCCCACGTCCACCAAAGCGACATCCTCGCCGGTGCCATCGCGCGGAAGGCCGACGTCGCCCAGTTCTTCCTCGGCGATCCCCAGGGCTGGAAAGCACCCGTGCTGCCTGACGACATCGACGCGATCACCTCGTCCGGCCTGGACATCTATATTCACGCGCCCTACCGCGTCAACGTCGCGACCTCCAACAACCGGATCCGCATCCCGAGCCGCAAGCTGCTCGCCCAGCATCTCGAGGCGGCCGCCTCGATCGGCGCCAAGGCGCTGATCGTGCACGGCGGGCACGTGCTCGACAGCGACGATCCGCAGATCGGCTTCGACAACTGGCGCAAGGTCTTCGAACGGCTCGAGTCGTGCCCGATCCCGGTCTACATCGAGAACACCGCGGGCGGCGGCAACGCGATGGCGCGCAAGTTCGACCGGATCGCCCGCCTCTGGGAGACCCTCGACGGGGTCGCCGACCTCGACAAGAACGTCGGGTTCTGCCTTGACACCTGCCACGCCTTCTCCGCCGGCGAGGCGCTCGTCGACGCCGTCGACCGCATCAAGGCGATCACCGGCCGCATCGATCTCGTGCACTGCAACGACAGCAGAGACGCGTTCGACTCGGGCGCCGACCGGCACGCCAACCTCGGCAACGGCACCATCGATCCGGAGTTGCTGCTGACGGTCGTCCGGGCCGCGGGCGCGCCGACGCTGGTCGAGACCCCCGCCGAGGGGCAGGCCGCCGACATCGCCTGGCTGCGCGAGCACCTCTGAACCGCGATCCGGCCGGGCGGGTCAACCGGCCCAGGAGCCGGAGGTGAACACGATGATCTGCGCGATCAGCAGCGGCGTGAAGAGCGCGACCAGGGCGAGGTAGGTGCGCGGGCGGCGGACGCCGAGCAGGCCGATCGCCAGCCACAGCGGCCACCACAGCAGCGTCGACCGCCCGATCGACAAATAGAACGCCGACGTCACCAGCGCGGCCACCTGCAGCCCGACGTAGGTGAACTCCGGCCATTCGCGCCGCGCCGCCAGCCAGCCGGTCAACAGCACGCCGACCAGCGCGGCGAGCAACTCCACCCGGAACGCCACCGTGAACTGGTTGTGCTGCCCGAACGCCGCCGACCACGTGGTCTGCAGCGCCTCCCACGGCGGGACCAGCCGGCGTCCCCACCCGCGCTCCTGCGCGTGCTGCCAGGCGAGCCAGTCGCCGGTGCGCGCCCACTGGTACGCCGCGTACGCCGCCGCACCGAAGAACGGCGGCGCCAGCCACGGAAGCCGGCGCCACCGCCGATCGCGCACCAAGAACTCCACCACCAGCGCGATCGCCAGGAAGACCCCGGTGATCCGGACGAACCCGGCGGCGAAACCGCACAGCGCCGCCGCCTCCCAGCGACCCTGCCGCGCCAGCAGCCAGGCGGGCACCGCGCAGGCGAGAAACAGCGCCTCGGTGTAACCGGCGAACAAGAACACCGCCATCGGGCTGAGCAGCAACGCCACCACCGCACGCGTGCCGCGGCCGGGCGGGCCCTCCTGCTCGCCCAGCCGGGACAGCGCCACCATGGCGATCCCGCCCGCCACGAACGACACGACCAACGCGGCGATCCGCCAGTCGGGCACGACGACGTGCAGCGCGCGCAGCAGCAGCGGGAAGCCGGGGAAGAACCCGGGCAGCCCGGGGTCGGGCGGATGGGCCGGGTCGCCGCCATAGCCGTACCGCGCGATCTCGATGAGGTGATCGACGTCCCATTGGGTCCACCGATCGAGGAACGGCTGTGTCAGGTCGCCTCGCGTCAGCACGCGCGCGGCCACGACGGCGACGAGAATCACGCCCGCCCGGCCGGCCAGCCAGGCGATCAGCGCGGCGCGGTCAGCGCGGTCGGGGCGGTCGGCGCGGTCGGCCCGCCCGCGCCGCCGCTCACGCGGCAGCCGGGCCGGCACTACGGATCGGGCGGATGGGGCGAACAAGCCGGAGTCGGTCGGCGGCGCCGTCGAGGACCCCGCCGGCCGGATCGTCGGCCTCGTCGTCCTGCCGGACCAGATCGCGCCCGGGCCGGTAGATGTCGATGAGCACCAGCACCGCCATCGCGAGCACGCTCAGGAACCGCGCCAGCATCGTGGCGAAGTAGGCGTTGTCGCCGATGCCGTCGGTGCCGTTGGTCTGGACGTACAGCAGATACCACCAGATACCGAAGAAGTAGATGATCTCGCCCGCCTGCCACGCCACGAAGGCCGGCAGCCGGGGCCGCGCCAGCACGACGAGCGGCAGCAACCACAGCACGTACTGCGGCGACCACACCTTGTTGGTCAGCATGAACGCGGCGGCCGTGAGGAACAGCAACTGCGGCAGCCGGGGCCGGCGGCGCGCGGTCAGCGCGACCGCTCCGATCGCCAGCGCGAGCACGGCGAACGACAACTCGCCGACCTTGTTGAGCGTGGACACGTCGTCGACCCACGACTGACCGTGCCGCGCCGCGAAGAAGAAGATCGAGCCCCAGTCGACCGAGCGCTCCTTGCTGAAGCTGTAGAACCTGAGCCAGCCGTCCCACGCGAGGACCATCACCGGCACGTTCACCACGAGCCAGCCCGCCGCGGTGCCCGCCAGCAGCCGGCCGAGCGCCCGCCACTGCCCGGCCCGCGCGCACAGCAGGGCGAGCGGCCACAAGAAGACCAGCGGGTAGAACTTCGCCGAGATCGCCAGGCCCAGCAGCACGCCGGCGGTGACGGTGCGGCGCCCCGCCCACGCGGCGACCGCGAGCGCGGACAGCGCCACGGCGAGCAGATCCCAGTTGATGTACGCGGCCAGCAACAGCCCCGGTGCCAGCGCGCACATCAGCCCGGTGCGGAGCGCGCGGCGCCGCCCGGCGGCGTACGCGGTGGCCAGCACGGCGAGCACGGCGAGCAGGCCTAGCGCCACGGTGGTCAAGTCGAAGAAGGCCATCCCGCGCGTCTGGACGACGGCGTTCGGCAGCGTCCAGCGCACGATCGACGAGATCGCCTGCATGAACCAGCCGGTCAGCACCGGGTACTCGACGGGCTCGGGGATCTTGTCGAGGTACGGGACCTTGCCGTCGGCGAGGCCGCGCACGAAGTACAGCGGATAGATGTCGGTGTAACACGCTCGCTGTACGGTCCTCGCGTAGTCGAACCCGACCGATCGGCACGGCACCTTCTGCAGGTAGCCGAGCGCGCTGACGACGATCGTGGTCGAGATGAGCAACGGTGACAGCTCGGCCACCCGCAGCCACGCACCGCCCCTTGGCCCGCGACCGCCGGGCTCTTCGCCGCCGGCGCCTGCCCCCATGGCCAGATCCGCATCGGACGAAGACATGAGCGCAGCCTAGCCGCTGGCGCGACCCGTCCGGCAATGATCAGATAACCCCGCCGTGATCGGGTGATCCCGGCGGGGTTCTCCGATTTTCCCGCTGTTGGCGGGCGCTACTGCAGCGGCTGCTGGCGGGTCTTGCTCGGGCTCGGGCTCGGCGACGGGCTGTCGCTGCCCCGCGGCGGGAAGGGCAGGATCGGGCCGCCGCCCGGGCTGTTGGTCGGGATCGGCGGACCCTCCGGCGGGATGGACGGAGTGGTGGACGGCACACCCGGCGTGGGCGTGGGCGTGGTCGGCGGCGGGCTGTCCCACAGCTGCCGGTTGCCGGCGAAGGTCGGCGCCGGGAACGGCTCCGGCGGCATCGTCTGGGTCACGCGCAGCATGAAGTTCTTCCAGATCTGCGCCGGGATCGTGCCGCCGTAGACGCTGCGCTGATAGCCGGGGATGCCGGTGATCGGCTTGTTCTTCGTGTTGAACATGGTCACCGCCGTCGACAGCTGCGGCACGTAGCCCACGAACCAGGCGGCCTTGTTCTTCTCCGTGGTGCCGGTCTTGCCCGCGACCTGGCGTCCCGGCAGCGCGGCGCGCGTGCCGGTCCCGTTCGTCACCACGGCCCGCATCGCGTACGTCGCCTGCGCGGCCTGCTCCTGCGTCAGCACCGGCTCGGCCTTCTTCTTCCACGGGAGGTTCCCGATGGACTTGCCGCGCGAGTCGGTGATCTTGGTGATCAGGTGCGGCGTGACCGGCGTGCCCCCGTTGGCGAAGGCCGCGTAGCCGGAGGCTTGGTAGACCGCGGGGATGTTGGCAATGCCCAGCGAGAGGCCGGCCTGCCCCTTGAAGTCCTTGAGGTAGCCCTCCGGGATGCCGAACTCCTCGGCGGTCCGCGCCACGTTCTCGAGGCCCAGGTTGAGGCCGAGCTTGACGTACGCGGTGTTGACCGACAGCTGGGTGGCCCGGACCAGGTCGATGACGTTCATGGGCGGATCACCCTCGTCGTTCGCCACGAGATATCCGTCCCGGCTGTTCAGCGGCAGGTTCTCGCCGTTGTTGCCGAACCGCTGCGGCGACTTTCCGCTGATCATCGACTTGACGTTGTCGCCGTTCTTGAGCGCGGTGGCCAGGACGTACGGCTTGAACGACGACCCCACCTGGGCCGACGGGTTGAACACCGTGTCGTACTGGCTGCGCTTCCAGTTGCCGCCGTAGAACGCCTTGACCGCGCCCGTCTTCGGGTCGACGGCGACGAGGCCGACGCCGACGGACTTCGGCCAGGAGCCCACGCCCTGCTCGCGTACGGCCCGCTCGGCGTAGCCCATCCACTTCGGGTCGAGCGCGGTGTGGATCTTCAGGCCGGCGTTGCCCACCTGCGTCTCAGGGATCCCGGCCTGCGCCAGCTCCCGGGTGATCTGCTGCTGGATGTAGCCGCTCTGGCCGGTCTCCTTGACGTCGCTCCAGCTGTCCTTCGTCTTGGGGAAGCGTTGTTTGGCGCGCTCGGCCGGGCTCAGCTTGCCCATGGTGACCAGGCCGTCGAGCACGTAGTTCCAGCGGGCCCGCAGCGCCTGGGCGGCCGCGTCGTTGCCCTGGGTGTGGAAGTAGGCCGGCTGCTGGATCATCGCCGCCAGCATCGCCGACTGCGAGACGGTGAGCTTGGACACGTCGCGCCCGAAGTACGCGCGGGCGGCGGCCTGGATGCCGTACGCCTGCCGGCCGAAGTACACCGTGTTGAGGTAGGTGCCGAGGATGTACGTCTTCGGCTTCTCCTTGCCCAGGCGCACGGAGATCAGGATCTCCTTGAACTTCCTGGACACCGTGCGCTCTTGGCTCAGCCCCGCGTAGTAGTTGCGGGCCATCTGCTGGGTGATCGTCGAGCCGCCCGTCACGTCGCCGCCCGTGGCGGTCGTGTAGACGGCGCGGGCGATGCCCTTGGGCGAGACGCCCGGCTCGTTGTAGAAGCCGCGGTCTTCCGCCGCGAGCACGGAGTTCTGGACGTGCTGCGGAATCTTGTTCAACGGCACGGACTCGCGGTGGCGCCCGAGGCGCATCATCGGGGTCTTGCCGTCGTCGTAGTAGACCACCGAGCCCTGCGCCGTGGCGTCCGACTGTGCCTCGGACGGGACCGGGGTCATGGCGTACGCCACCACGATGAGCACGATCATGGCGAGCGTGCTGAGCCCCATGACGGCCAGCGTGACCTTCCACGACGGTATATAGCGCCGCCAGCCGGTCTTTTCGGGCTTGCCGTCCGGACCCAGCGCGTCGGCCCGGCCGCGCCGCCGGCGACCGCCCCCGCCGGACCCGCCCGACCCGCCGGACCCGGCGCCGTAGC
This sequence comes from Streptosporangiaceae bacterium, assembly GCA_035765195.1. Classification (GTDB taxonomy): domain Bacteria; phylum Actinomycetota; class Actinomycetes; order Streptosporangiales; family Streptosporangiaceae; genus CALAED01. Next base: position 291,082 of record DASTYC010000019.1, on the reverse strand, counting down.
CCCCGTAGCTGTCATCGCCGTAGCCGCCGTAGCCGCCGTAGCCGTCATCGCCGCCGCCACCGCCGCCGCCGCCGCGGCCACCACGGCCGCCGCCGCCACCGTGACGGCCCGGACCGCGCCCGGCGCCGCCGCCACCCGAGCCCGTACGGCTGACGCGCGTACGGGTGGGGAACCCACTGCCTCGTCCTGGTCTTTCGGGCTCGATGGGGCCCCAGAAGTCATCGTCTGCCGAAGCGCGGGCGCCGGCGGTGCGCCGGCCCCGCCCGTACTCGCTGGGGTAACTCACACAACCTCGTTCGCTAGGGGGCAGAGTCGAGAGCCGACCGTCGGTTGGTCAGCCGCATCGTGACACACGCTCGAGGAGCATAAGTCCGGAACCTACCGTGTCATTCATCGGTACGTGCCACGCTCTGGCTCAGTTGCTGCGTCGTCGCGGGGCTGTCACCGCCGCCGCCACCGCCGCCGTTGTTCCGGCAGCCGGGCAGGTTGGGGAACTGGTCACATTGGTTCGGCGTCGGGCTCGGGCTCGGGCACGGCTGGCCGCCAAAGCCGCCGTTCGGCTGGCAGGTCGGGTTCGGCGTAGGGGTCGGGTTCTGGCACCGCGGCCGGAAGAACGGGAACCTGTTGCAGTCGCGCCTCGGATTCGGCTTCGGCGTCTTGATGGTCGGCGTGGGGGTGGCGTACTTGTGCGTCTCGCCGATGTTCGCCGGCGGCGGGAACTGCTCGACCTGCTTGCCGGTCATCGCGACCGTCATGTAGTCGCGCCAGATGTCGGCCGGCAGCTGGCCGCCGTAGATCTGGCTGTAGCCGCCGATGCCGCGCAGCGAGTAGAACTTCGGCCCCCGCTTGGTGTCCTTTTGGCGCCACATCGCGACGGCGGTGGAGACCTGCGGCGTGTAGCCGACGAACCACGCCGCCTTGTTCTGGTTGGTGGTACCGGTCTTGCCGGCCACCGGCCGGCCGTCGGGCAGCCGGGCCCGCGTGCCCGTGCCGTACTTGACGACCGCCTGCATCGCGTAGGTCGCGTCGGCGGCGATGCCCTCGCTTTCCGGGCCGAACGCCGGGCGGTTCTTCTTCTCCAGCCGGGGCCGCTTCCAGGCCTTGTTGCGCTTCTTGTCATTGTCGTTGAGGTAGACGGCCTTGATGCTGTGCGGCGTGTTCGCGCGTCCCTTGTTGGCGAAGGTGGCGAAGCCGGCCGCCTGATCCAGCGGGCGCACCGCCGCCGTACCCAGCGACAGACCGCCGACCTTGGCGGTCAAGTCGGGCGAGTCTTCGGGGATGCCGGCGTTCTCGGCCGCCTTCACCACGTTGCCGAGGCCCGCCTTGAGGCCGAGCGGAACGTACACGGTGTTGAGCGAGTGGGCGGTCGAGAACACCAGATCTTTGACGCCGAACTGCTCGTTGCCGTCGTTGCGGAAGTTGAACGACCCGGGCGTGCGCGGACGGACGCTCTTGCCCAGGCCGTCGAACCACTGCGGCGAGCGGGTGTCGAACAGGCTCTTCAGTCCGATGCCCTGCTCGAGGCCGGCGGCGAGCACGTACGGCTTGAACGACGAGCCCGCCTGGATCTGGCTTTGGTACGCGTCGTCGAAGTACTGCTTGAGATAGTCGGGGCCGCCGTACGCGGCGAGCATCTCGCCGTTCCTGGCGTCGATCGAGGCGAGCCCGATCCGGACGTCCTTGCCGAAGCCCTTTTGCCGCTTGTAGTTCTCCACCGACCGCCGGGCGGCCTCCTGGAGCTCCTTGTCCCAGGTGGTGACGACCCGGTAACCGCTCTTGGAGATCATCTGGTCGCTGATGCCCATGCTGTGCAGGGCGTTCTTGGCGCGCTGCAGCAGATAGCCGTTCTGGCCGGCGAACGCGCCGCTCTTGCTCGCCGCGTAGACCTTCGGCAGCCGCGTCTTGTACTTGGCGGCGGCGTCGGGGCTCAGCCGGCCCATCGAGACCATGCCGTCGAGCACATAGCCGTAGCGCTGGGCGACGTAGGCCCGGTTGGCCTTGTCACGCGGATCCCTGTTGGGGTCCTGGATGATCCCGGCGAGCAGCGCGGCCTGGTCGCCGCGCAGGCGCGTGACGTTGGTATGGAAGTACTCCTTCGCCGCCGCCTGGATGCCGTAGGTGTCCCTGCCGAAATAGATGGTGTTCAGGTAGAGCTGGAGGATCTGGTCCTTGTCGTACTTGTTCTCGAGCTTGACCGAGATGAACAGCTCCTTGAACTTCCGGCTCATCGTCCGGTTGGTGGGATCGGAGTAGTAGTTCTTGGCCAGCTGCTGGGTGATCGTCGAGCCGCCCTGGGTGGCGCCGCCCCTGACGTTGTTCCACACCGCGCGGGCGATGCCGGTGGGCGAGAAGCCCGGGTCGGAGCGGAAGCTGCGGTTCTCGGCGGCCAGCACGGCGTCCTGTACGGGACCGGGCACCTGCTTGAGCTCGACGCTCTGCCGCTTCACCCCGATGCGGCCGATCTCGGTCTTGCCGTCGCGGTAGTAGAAGATCGACGCTTGGTCCTCGACGCCTTGGTTGGGGGTCTCGGGCACGGGGGTCATCGCGTACGCGACGCCGACCAGCGTGCACGCGCCGAGGAAGCCCAGCGCGGAGAGGCCGAGCAGCACCTTCCAGGACGGGATGTAGCGGCGCCAGCCGGTCCGTTCCGGCGTCTTCCTCGCGCGACGCCGGCCGCCACCGCCACCGAGACCGCCGCCAGAGCCGCCAGAGCCGCCAGAGCCGCCGCCGGGGCCACCCCGGCCGCCGTCGCCGCCGGCTCGCCTTCCTCGGCCGCCCAGCCCGCCGAGACCGAGCGCCCCCTGGCCCTTCCCGGCCAGCAGGCCGCGGCCGGTCGCGGCCGCGCGTCCCATTCGGCCGTGCATGCCTGATGCGGCGCGGTGCGCCGCGCCGCCCGATCGGCCGGTCCTGGGGGTGGTGGGCTCACCCGGCCGATCTGGTCCAATTTCTGGCCCGTAGTGGCTGGTGTTACTCACGCGACCTCGTTCAGCTGGGGTAACGGATGGGATCCGTTGTCCGACAGTACTGCGCAGGCGAGTGAGCGGGACCGCCCTGCAGCGTCTTTTACGTCAGAGTCTCGTCAGAGATCGGCCCCACGGCTGCGGGGCCGGCCGTGACCGAGGATGTACGACACCGTCAAGTGGTTCCAAGAACAACCTTGGCACACTTCCACCACATAGACCCGAAATTCACCGTATTCACGGGCCATCGCTGCGAGCTCCTCGGCCCCGGCGGCCCGGCCGGCCACGCGGCCGAGCTCGTCGCCGTAGACGTAGGTGACGTGAGTGAGCCGCTCGCGGCGGCAGACGGGGCACCTCTTGTCGGTCGGCTCGCCATGGTATTTGGCGGCGCGCAACAAGTAGGGATGGGCGTCGCAGGCATCGGTCAGCTCCAGCCGGCCCGACCAGAGCGACGCCAAGGTGGCGCGGCGGGCGAGCCCATAGTCGACCACGGCACGCTGCGACCGCATGTGACCCAGGTTACGTCGCGCGGCAAACGGCTGGTAGATCGCCGGTGTCGCCCGGCTTGCCAGCGGCCGAAGGAGGACGTATCTTCTCGATGTATCGAGTCGATACATTGCGGCGATAGGTCGTGGCGATAGGTTTGTGCGATACGTCACTTCGATACGTTGCCGCGATACATCGCCTCGATAGCATACGGAAACTTCGGCGGCCGGCGGCGCTGGTCGCGAATCGCGGATGGGGGTGCGCATGAGCGGCAGGAAGGGCGCGCGTGAGCTCGAGTTCGCCGTTCTGGGGCTCTTGCACGAGTCCCCCATGCACGGCTACGAGCTGCGCAAGCGGCTCAACATCGTGCTCGGCATGTTCCGCGCCTTCTCCTACGGTTCCCTCTATCCGTGCCTCAAGCAGCTGCTCGCCAGCGGGCTGATCACCGAGGACCGGCCGAAGGAGCCGGCGAACCCGCCGCTCGCCCTGCAGAGCCGGCGTTCCAAGATCGTCTACAAGCTCACGGCCGAGGGCAAGGAGCGGTTCCAGGATCTGCTCACCGAGGCCGGGCCCGCGTCGTGGGAAGACGAAGGCTTCGGAGTTCACTTCGCCTTCTTCGCCCACACGCGCGCGGATGTACGGTTGCGCATCCTCGAGGGCCGGCGCAGCCGGCTCGAAGAGCGCCTCGAGGGCTTCCGCGCCGCGCTCGCCCGCACTCGCGAGCGCGTCGACAGCTACACGCTCGAGCTGCAAAACCACGGGCTCGAGTCGGTCGAGCGCGAGGTGCGCTGGCTGAACGAGCTGATCGGGCGGGAGCGGGCCGAGCAGGCGACGACTGGCACGGCGCCGCGCTCGGATCGGGTGGAGCGGGCCGACCGGGCCGATCGGGCGGCCGAAGCAGACCGACCAATTAATGACAAATCCGAGGACGACCGCTGACTCGCGGCGTTCCCCCCGCTAGGAGACAAGGAGCAACCGGATGGGTTCGGTGCGCGTAGCCATCGTCGGTGTGGGCAACTGTGCCGCGTCGCTCGTCCAAGGGGTCGAGTACTACAAGGACGCGGATCCCCGCACCCGGGTGCCCGGGCTGATGCATGTCCAGTTCGGCGACTACCACGTCGGCGACATCGAGTTCGTCGCCGCGTTCGACGTCGACGCCAAGAAGGTCGGCATGGACCTGTCCGAAGCGATCGTCGCGAGCGAGAACAACACCATCAAGATCTGCGATGTCCCGCCGACCGGCGTCACCGTGCAGCGCGGTCACACCCACGACGGGCTCGGCGAGTACTACCGGGCGATCATCAAGGAGTCCGACAACGAACCGGTCGACGTCGTCCAGGCGCTCAAGGAAGCCCGGGCCGACGTCCTGGTCTCCTACCTCCCGGTGGGGTCCGAGGAGGCCGACCGCTTCTACGCCCAGTGCGCCATCGACGCCGGCGTCGCCTTCGTCAACGCGCTCCCCGTGTTCATCGCCAGCGACCCCGAGTGGGCGAAGAAGTTCGAGGACGCGGGCCTGCCGATCGTGGGCGACGACATCAAGTCGCAGGTCGGCGCCACCATCACCCACCGGGTGATGGCCCGCCTGTTCGAAGACCGCGGCGTCGAGCTGCTGCGCACGTACCAGCTCAACTTCGGCGGGAACATGGACTTCATGAACATGCTGGAGCGCCAGCGGCTCATGTCCAAGAAGATCTCCAAGACCCAGTCGGTCACCTCGCAGATCCCGCACGAAATGGCCAAGGCCGACGTGCACATCGGGCCGTCCGACCACGTGCCGTGGCTCGACGACCGGAAGTGGGCCTACGTTCGCCTGGAGGGCAAGTCGTTCGGCGACACCCCGCTCAACATGGAGTACAAGCTGGAGGTCTGGGACTCCCCCAACTCCGCCGGCGTCATCATCGACGCGCTCCGTGCCGCGAAGATCGCCAAGGACCGCGGCATCGGCGGCCCGATTCTGTCCGCTTCGTCCTATTTCATGAAATCGCCACCCGAGCAGTACAGCGACGACGAGGCCCGAGCGGCCGTGGAGCAGTTCATCCGCGGAGAGCTTCCGCGCTGACCGACTGACCGCGCCCTTCAGTTCACGCCCCGGCGGCATCGCCCGCCGGGGCGTGAACTCATCTCAGGGAGAGGCCTGATCGGTTCCCCGGACCTGCGCCAACGCAAGGGGGATCCTGGCCGAAGGTCCGGGACGACCCATGTGCGAGGCTTTGGGAGTGGCGCCACGACATCGCCGTCGCGGGGGGCAAAAGTAGGAGGTTGACACAGCCGCGGCGGCGGCCTTGGGGCGCCTTGTCCTGCTTAAGCCGGTAACAAGGGGAGACATGCCCTTCACCCATGGTTATGGCATCGTCACGGCGTTGTCTCGCGATGCGAACAGTTGGGTAACCCATCCACGTGTTTATCGTTCTGAGCTGGACAAAGGCGGTCAACGGCGGGTGTTCTCACATCGATTGACTGGAATGGGTGCGTCACGCCACGACTCACCCATGGTTTCACGCGCATCGGCCAAGGGCCGAATGGAGGGCGCATGACACGGAACAAGAGAGGGCTGTCGCTGGCCGCCGGCATCGGCGCGCTGGCAATTAGCCTCGCCGCCTGTGGCGGCGGCGGAGGCTCCAGCGGGGACTCGGGCACCGACAGCGGCAAGCCGCAGACCGGCGGCACCCTTAAGATCGTCGGCGCCGGCGACGTCGACCACCTCGACACCGCCTCGGCCTACACGACGGTTGCCGACTCCCTGTCGCGTGCCTGGGCCCGCAGGCTCTTCAGCTACAAGGCGTCCAACAACCAGGCCGAAGGCAGCAAGGTCGTACCGGACATCGCCACCGAGCTGCCCACGACGGCCAACGGCGGCATCAGCGCCGACGGCAAGACCTACACGATCAAGATGCGGCCGGGCGTGCAATGGAACACCCAGCCGGTCCGTGAGGTCGTGGCCGACGATGTGATCCGGGGCATCAAGCGGCTGTGCAACCCGAACCCCAACGGCACCTCCGGTGGAATCGGCTACTACAAGCAGACCATCGAGGGCATGACCGCCTACTGTGACGGCTACGCCAAGGTGAAGGACGACGACGCCAAGGCGATGGCCGACTATCAGAACAGCCACGACGTGGCCGGCATGAGGGCCGTCGATGACCACACGGTCGAGTTCAAGCTGACCCAGTCGGCCACCGACTTCCTCAACATCTTGGCGATGGGCTTCGCGGCGCCGGCGCCGAAGGAGTACGACCAGTACGTCCCCGACAGCGACGAGCTGCGCCAGCACACGATCTCCAACGGCCCGTACCAGATCACGAAGTACGTGGCCACCAAGCAGATCGACCTGACCCGCAACCCGGCTTGGAAGGCCGAGACCGACCCGCTGCGCAAGGCGTACGTCGACGGCATCCAGGTCGTCCAGGGCCAGGCCTCGCCGGACGCCGCCGAGCAGCAGGTCGACGCGGGAACCGCCGACCTGCTCTGGGACCACGCCGTGCCGTCGACCACCATCGCCACGCTGCGTGCGTCGAAGGACCCGCGTCTGGGCATCTACCCCGGCGCGAACTCCAACCCGATGCTTCGGTTCAACTTCCAGAGCCCGAACAACAGCAAGGCGATGGCGAACCTGAAGATCCGGCAGGCGATCAACTACGCCATCAACAAGGACGCGCTGGCGAAGATCTACGGCGGCCGTGTCATCAACAAGCCGCTGACCACGGTGCTGCCCCCCGGTAGCACGGGCTACCAGCAGTCGGACCTCTACCCGACGCCGAACTTCCAGGGCGACGCCAACAAGTGCAAGGCGCTGCTGGCCGAGGGCCTCAAGGAGATCGGCAAGAGCAGCCTGTCACCGCTGATCTACGTCTACCGCAACTCCAGCAACCACCCGAGGGTGACGCAGTCGGTCGCGGACAACCTGAAGGCCTGCGGTATCCCCACCAAGCTGCAGCCGACCACGCCGGACGACTTCTACGGCAAGTTCCTGTCGGCCACGGCTCCCTCCAAGGAGGGCAAGTGGGACATCGCCGGCCCGGGCTGGGTCGCCGACTGGCCGGGTAACAACGCCCGCGCCTTCCTCGTGCCGCTGTTCGACGGCCGGACCTGCGGTGAGGGGTCGACCAACTACGGCTGCTACAACAGCCCTGCCACCAACAAGCTGATCGACCAGGCACTCGCGGCCAAGACCCAGCAGGAAGCCGCCGGGCTCTGGGCGCAGGCCGACCAGCAGATCATGAAGGACGCGGCTTTCGTGCCCTTCATGGTGCAGGAGACGCCGCTGACCCGCTCGAGCCGGGTGCACAACGCCCTGTTCCTGTCGACGGCGCAGCTGTACGACTACACCAACATCTGGCTGAGCAAGTAAGCCCTCACTGATTGGTGAGCCACGTGGGCGGGCAGACCGAAACTGGTGTGCCCGCCCACTCTGGTGTATGAAAAGGCCAGGTCACTCCGGTGTTCTTGGCACCGTCGCACACCATCTACTGTGAGAAGTCATTTCTTACGTTCCCGTAAGGGGAGAGCATGAGCCTTCTCGAGGTCAACGACCTACAGGTCTCGTTCAATACCTCGGACGGCGTGGTACAGGCAGTTCGCGGAATCACCTTCAGCGTCGATTCGGGCCGCACCCTGGGCATCGTCGGGGAGTCCGGCTCCGGTAAGAGCGTCGCGACGCAGACGCTGCTCGGCCTCACCCCTGGCGCGCGCGTCAGCGGCACCGCGCTCTTCGAAGGGCAAGACCTGCTCAAGATGAACGCCGACCAGCTGCGGCGGGTGCGCGGCGCGCAGATCAGCATGATCTTCCAGGACCCGTTGTCGAGTCTCCATCCGCTCTACCGAGTCGGCTGGCAGATCATAGAGATGATCCGGATGCACGAGCCCGAGGCGACCAAGGCCCAGGCTCGTAAACGCGCCGTCGAGTTGCTGGGCATTGTCGGTATTCCGCAGCCGAATGCGCGCGTTGATGACTTTCCCCATCAATTCTCCGGCGGCATGCGGCAGCGCGCCATGATCGCGATGGCGCTGGCGCTGAATCCCAAGCTGATCATCGCCGACGAGCCGACGACCGCGCTCGACGCCACGGTCCAGGCCCAGATCCTCGACCTGATGCTGCGCCTGCAGCGCGAGTTCGACACCGCGCTCATCATGATCACGCACGACCTCGGGGTGATCGCGGACATCGCCGACGACGTGCTGGTCATGTATGCGGGCAAGCCGGTCGAGCAGACCGACCGGCGCTCCCTGTACTACCGGCCGCATCACCCGTACGCCAAGGGCCTGCTGGAGTCCATCCCGGGGTCCACCGGGGCGAAGGACCGGCTCAGGCCGATCCCGGGACAGCCGCCGAGCCTCATCAACGTGCCGTCCGGCTGCGCCTTCCACCCGCGGTGCGCGTACGTGATGGACCGCTGCATCACCGAGGAGCCCCCGCTCCGTCCGGTGGGCACCGCGACCGACATCGGGGTGGGGCACGACTCGGCCTGCTGGCTCCCCGAGGGAGCGCTCGGCCTCGGCTCCGAGGCCGAGCAGTTGCGCGCCAAGGCGGTCGGCGAGGGCAGGGTCGGCGCGGCGAAGCGGCTCGCCGCCCGGATCTCCAGGGACGCGAAGGGAACGGTCACGCAATGAGTGAACCCACCGCGGGGGGCGACGTACTCGTCAGCATCCAGGACGTGTACAAGCATTTCCCCATTAAGCAGGGCATCATCTTCCAAAAGGAGATCGCCCGTGTGCACGCCGTGGACGGTGTGAGCCTCGACGTCACCCGCGGCGAGACTCTCGGCATCGTCGGTGAGACCGGGTGCGGAAAGTCCACCCTGGCCCGCTGCGTCACCGGCCTGCATCCCGTGACGGGCGGCCGCATCTTCTTCGACGGCACCGACATCACCGGGCTGCGCGGCAGCCGGATGAAGGCCTTCCGCCGCGACGTGCAAATGATCTTCCAGGATCCCTACGGTTCGCTGAACCCGCGCCGCCGCGTCGGCTCGATCATCGCCGACCCGTTCGTCATCCATAAGATCGCCGACGGCGCGGAGCGCAAGCGGCGCGTGCAGGAGCTGATGGAGCTCGTCGGCCTCAACCCCGAGCACTACAACCGCTTCCCCGCCGAGTTCTCCGGCGGGCAGCGGCAGCGCATCGGCGTGGCCAGGGCGCTGGCCCTGCGGCCCAAGCTCATCGTGTGCGACGAGCCGGTCTCGGCGCTCGACGTGTCGATCCAGGCCCAGGTCATCAACCTGCTCAAGGACCTGCAAAAGGAACTGGGCCTGACCTACATCTTCATCGCGCACGACCTTTCGGTCGTCCGGCACGTCAGCGACCGCGTGGCCGTGATGTATCTCGGCAAGGTGGCCGAGCTGTCCGAGAGCGAGACGCTGTACGAGCGGCCGCGTCACCCCTACACCAACGCGCTGCTTTCCGCGGCCTCCATCGCCGACCCCGACCGGTCAGAGAAGCGCCAGCGGATCGTGCTGTCCGGAGACGTGCCGTCGCCGGTCAACCCGCCGTCCGGCTGCCGGTTCCACCCGCGCTGCCCCAAGGCGCAAGAACGCTGCGTCACCGAGGAGCCGGCGCTGGTCGCCCGCCACGGCGACCCCGACGACCACGTCGCCGCCTGCCACTTCCCCGTAGAGGCGGGCGAGCAGCTCACGCACGAGCGGTCGACCATCGAGCAGCAGTCCACCGAGCCGACGCTCCCGAGCGCTTAGACCCAGGGGTCAACGATGAGCCTGACAGAACTCGAGACCGAGGTCGCGCCGGCCGATGCCGAGCCGACCCGCACCATCCAGGGGCGCACCCCGTGGCAGCTCGCCTGGGCACGATTGCGCCAGGACAAGGTCGCCATCATCTCGTCGATCATCATCATCGTGATCCTTTTGATGGCGATCTTCGCGCCGGTCCTCACACACTGGTTCGGCACCGACCCCACCAAGACGAACACGAACACCGGCCTGGACGCCGACGGGCTGCCCATCGGCCCGAGCGCCGACCACCTGTTCGGCACCGACCATCTCGGCCGCGACATCTTCTCCCGGGCCGTCTACGGGGCGCGGGTGTCGCTCGAGGTGGGTCTGCTCTCCACGTTCTTCGCCACCATCGTCGGGGTGACGATCGGCCTGCTCGCCGGCTACTTCAGCGGCTGGGCCGACGCCGTCATCTCCCGGCTGCTCGAGATCGTGCTCTCCTTCCCCTACCTGATCGTGGCGCTGGTCGCGGCCGCCACGATCGGTCCGAGCAAGACCATGGTGATCGTCGTCATCGCCTCGTTCTCGTTCGCCGCCATGGCGCGGATCGTGCGCGGGCAGGTCATCGCGATCAAGGCACGGGAGTTCGTCGAGGCGGCCCGCTCGCTCGGCGCGAGCCGGCTGCGGATCTTGGTGATCGACATCCTGCCGAACCTGCTCGCGCCGGTGATCGTGCTGGTGACGCTGCTCATCCCGCAGGCGATCGTGACCGAGTCGACGCTGACCTTCCTCGGCGCCGGCGTCGACATCCGCATCCCGAGCTGGGGCGGCATGCTCAGCGAGTCGACCCAGTACTACCGGGTGGCCTGGTGGTATCTGTTCGTGCCGAGCGGGATGCTGCTGTTGACCACCCTCGTCTTCAACCTGCTCGGCGACGGGGTTCGCGACGCGCTCGACCCGCGCAGCGAACGCATCATGGCCAGGGCCGGTAAGTCGGGCAAGACATCGCGGCGGTGGCGGACTCCGAGCGAGCCCGGCAGCGCCGGCGCGGTGAGCGGAAGGTAGGGGTTCGAGCCATGTTCCGATTCCTTGTCCGCAGGCTGTTGCTCGGCGTGCTCACGCTGTGGCTGGTCTCGACCAGCGTGTTCGTCATGGCCTACTGGGTGCCCGCCGACCCGGCCCGCGCCATCGCCGGCGAGCGCGCGACCCAGGCGACCGTCAACGCCATCCGGCAGGCGCTTGGCCTCGATGATCCGCTCATGGTGCAGTACGGCCGCTACATGGGCCACCTGGTCCAGTTCGACCTGGGCACGTCCTACGTCAACGGCAACGTCGGCGTCTGGACGTTGATCAGGGGCGCGCTGCCGACCACGATGTGGCTCGTCTTCGGCGCCGGCATCATCTGGCTGTGCTTCGGCATCTTCACCGGGGTGCTCAGCGCCACCAAGGCCCGCAGCCTCTTCGACCGCGGCGCGACGGTGTTCGTGCTCATCGGGATCTCGGTGCCGCCGGCCGTGCTGGCGCTCACCTTGACCTACGCGCTGTTCTTCAAGCTGCGCACGAACGGGGTGGAGCTGTTCGACGTGGGGCCGCCGGGGAGCTTCTTCGCCGATCCGGGGCTGTTCCTGTCGCGCATGGTCCTGCCGTGGGTCGCGCTGGCGTACCTGATGACCGCCACCTATACGAGGATGACCCGGTCGTCGATGCTCGACGTGCTGGGCGAGGACTACATCAGGACGGCCCGCGCCAAGGGGTTGCCGGAGCGCCGGGTGGTCTACCGGCACGGGCTGCGCGCCGCGCTCACCCCGGTCGTCACGCAGTTCGGCGTCGACATCGGCTACCTCATCGGCGGCACGCTGGTCACCGAGTCCGTGTTCGGGCTCAACGGGTTCGGCTTCCTCATCGTGCACTCGCTCTTCATCGGCGACACCCCGACGATCATCGGTTGCACGATCTTCGTGGCGCTGTTCATCGTGGTCGCGAACCTGATCGTCGACCTGTTGTATTCCGTCCTCGACCCGCGCGTCCGGGTCACCTGACCGCTCACCCGCCCCGCCGTGCCCGGGCGCGCGCCGCCGGAGCGTCGCCGCGCGGGCACGGCGGCGGGTGTGACTAGGCTGATCAGGTGGCCGTCCTACCGGGCCTGCGCGCGGTGCTGCGCGTACGGGACTTCCGTCGGCTGTACGCCACGCGGTTGATCTCCCAGTGCTCCGACGGCGTGTTCCAGGTCGGGCTCGCGGGCTACTTCTTCTTCTCGCCCGAGCAGCAGACATCGGCGGCCAAGGCCGCCGCGGGCTTCGCCGGGCTGCTGGTGCCCTACTCGCTGCTCGGCCCGTTCGTGGGCGTGTTCATCGACCGCTGGTGGCGCCGGCAGATCCTTGTGTACGAGCCGCTGCTGCGGGCGGCCCTGGTCGGGGTGGTCGCCGCGCTGCTGGCCGTCGGCAACGACGGGCCGCTGTTCTTCCTGGCCGCGATCGTCGGGCTCGGCGTCAACCGGTTCTTCCTGGCCGCGCTCTCGGCGGCCCTGCCCCACGTCGTCGACCGCGACAGCGGGTTGCTGGTCACGGCCAACTCGCTGTCGGTCACTTCGGGGACGATCATCGCCTTCGCCGGCGCGGGCGTCGGTTATCTGCTGCGGCGGCTGTTCGGCGCCGGCCACGTCGGGACGGCGCTCATCATGGTGTGCGCCGCGGCCGCCTATGTCGCCGCGAGCCTGGCGGCGACCAGGCTCGGCCGCGAACGGCTCGGCCCCGACTACGACGAGGAGGAGCGGCCGCAGACCCGCGAGGCCCTCGTCAATGTGGTCCGCGGCCTCGCCGACGGGGTCCGGCACGTCTGGCGCCGCCGGCCGGCGGCGATCGCGTTGGCCGCCATCTCGATGCACCGCTTCCTGTACGGCATTTGGACGCTGATGACGCTGCTGCTGTTCCGCAACTACTTCGCGACGTCCGCCGAGGCGGGCCTGGGCGGAGCGGCGGTGGTGCTCGGCGCGTCCGGCGTCGGCTACTTCCTCGCCGCGGTGATCACGCCGCCGGCGGTGAAGCGCATCGGGATGCGCGCCTGGATCACGCTGCTGCTCGGCGTCGCCGCGGTCGCCGAGCTGGTCTTGGCGGCGCCCTTCGACGAGGTGCTCTTCGTGATCAGCGGCTTCGTGCTCGGCCTGATCGCCCAGGGGGTGAAGATCTGTGTCGACACGATCGTGCAGCAGGCGGTGCTTGACGCCTACCGCGGCCGGGTCTTCTCGGTGTACGACATGCTGTTCAACGTGACGTTCGTCTGCGGCGCGGCGGTCGCGGCGGCGGCCATGCCGGCCAACGGCAAGTCCTACTCCATGCTCGCCGTCATCGTGGCCGGGTACGCCCTCGCGGCGGCCCTGTACGGACTCGCCGCCGCTCGTGACGCCCGGACGCCGGTCGCGCCCTGACCGCGGCCGATCACCATCAGCGATCCCGGGGCTCCGGGGGGTCGAGGCCCTGGGCGCGGGCCCAGTCGAGCAGCTCTCTGGTCGCGGCCTCCTTGCCGATGACGCCGCGGTCGAGGCGCAGCTCGTACAGGAACTTCCACGCCTTGCCCACGATCGGGCCCGGCCTGATGCCGAGGATCTCCTGGATCTCGTTCCCGTCGAGCTCCGGGCGGATCTTGGCGAGCTCCTCCTCCTGGGCCAGCCGCTCGATCCGCCGCTCCAGGTCGTCGTAGGCACGCGACAGCGCGATGGCCTTGCGCCGGTTGCGGGTCGTGCAGTCGGCCCGGGTGAGCTTGTGCAGCCGCGGCAGCAGATGGCCCGCGTCGCGTACGTAGCGGCGCACCGCCGAGTCGGTCCACTCGCCCGTGCCGTACCCGTGAAAGCGCAGATGCAGCTCGACCAGCCGGGCCACGTCCGCGATGACGTCCTTGGGATAGCGCAGCTCCATGAGGCGGTGGCGGGCCATCTTGGCGCCGACGACCTCATGGTGATGGAACGACACGCGTCCGCCCGGCTCGAACGACCGGGTCTTGGGCTTGCCGATGTCGTGCAGCAGGGCGGCCAGGCGCAACACCAGGTCGGGGCCGTCCTCCTCTTGGGCGATCGCCTGTTCCAGCACGATGAGCGTGTGGTCGTACACGTCCTTGTGGCGATGGTGCTCGTCGATCTCCAGCCGCAGCTTCGGCAGCTCGGGCAGCACGTGCGCGGCGAGCCCGCTGTCGACGAGCAGCGCAAGACCGGCCCGCGGATGCGCGCCGCACAGCAGCTTGGACAGTTCGTCCCTGATCCGCTCCGCCGAGACGATCTCGATGCGCCCCGCCATGCGCGACATGGCGGCGTTGACCGCGGGGTCGACGGTGAAGCCGAGCTGGGAGGCGAAGCGAGCGGCGCGCAGCATGCGCAACGGGTCGTCGCCGAAGGAGGTCTCGGGCAGCCCGGGGGTGCGCAACGTCTTGCGCCGCAGGTCGGACAGGCCGCCGAAGGGGTCGACGAACTCGTGGCCGGGCAGCCGGGCGGCCATGGCGTTCACGGCGAAGTCGCGTCGAGCAAGATCTTCATTAAGTGAAGTTCCGTACAAAATTTCCGGTTTGCGTGACTTTGGGTCGTACGTTTCGCTCCGATACGTCGTAATCTCTAGCTGATAGTCCCCCTTGCGGAGACCAACGGTGCCGAACTCAATACCGATCGTCCACACCGCGTCTGCCCAGCCCTCGACGATCTCCAAGATTCGCTCCGGGTGGGCATCCGTCGTGAGGTCGAGATCACTGCCCGCGCGACGCAACAGCGCGTCGCGCACCGGCCCGCCGACGAGCGCGAGTTCATGGCCCGCCGCAGTGAATCGATGGCCGAGCTCATCCGCAACGGGGGCGACACGACGAAGCAGCTCGGCGATCGCCTTGCGCTGGTCGGGAGTCAGCTCGTTTGGCACGGCCATTACGGGTAGGTCCCTTGCAGATCGACGACAAGATCGAATCGCGCAGCGCGCTCTCGCGTTACGTTTCCGGACGCGATTGATGAGGCACGCCGGCTGAACGATCCACGGGAGGTGCGGGGGCACGAAGTCCCCGCAGGACGGAGGCAGACGATGAAGGACGCCCTCGCCATTCACCGCATGCTCCTCGAGCGCGAGACGCTGCACGAAATCGTACGGCTGCCGCGCGCCATCTCGAACGCGGACGACTTGCCCAAGGCGCTCGGCCTGCCGGCCAAGCATTGCCTCGCGACGCGCGTCTATCAGGTCGATCCCGCCACGCAAGGGGAACGATATCTCGCCGCCGTCGTGGTCACCGCCGGCGTCAGGCCCAAGGCGGAGGCGCTGCTCGGCCCGCTCGGCGCCCGGACGGTACGGCCCGCCCCCGCCGATGCCGTGAACGCCGCCACCGCCTACGCCGCCGAACTCGTCGCCCCGCTGTTGCTGCCCGAGGACATGCCCGTGCTCATCGAGCAACGGGCGATCGACCGGCTGCACGTCGACCACGTCGTCTACACCACGACGGGTGAGTCGCGGACCGCGCTGGGCATTCGCGCGCTCGACCTCTTCGCGCTGTGCGGCGGAAAGCCGGTGGACCTCCCGCCCACCACCCCGATGCTGCGGCGCGCCCGGGCCAGGCGCTCGGCCGCAAGGTAGTGATCAAGGAGCGAAGAGACGGGCGGCGCGGGCCTCCCCAGGCGAGGTGGAGACGGCGTCAGCGGGATAAATCGGGATTTCGTGGTGGGCGAAGCCGCGACCGATCACCAAGGACGGTCGTCGCGGCACTACGATCGAGGCCGTGAAGCGGCGTGACATCGACTCGGCCGGAAGGGCGCTGAACCGCCCCCGTCTACCGCGCCTTTAGCGACATGTCGGACGTGACGGCGGGTCGAGCGGCCCCTTCGGTCCCCAGACGCGGTGGGCGAGCGCCGCTGCGTCGTGCCGTCGCCCTCGTTGCGGCCCTGATCATGCCGGCCGCCCTGGCCCCGAGCCCGGCGCTGGCCGCGGGCCCGAGCCTGGCGATAACCGCGGGCCCGCCACCCGCCGCCGCACCCGCCGCGGCACCCGGCGCCCGCGCGCAGCGGCGCGGCCCGGTCGGCATGGTGATCGAGTCGATCTCCCCGCAGGCGGCCGCGCCCACATCCAAGATCTCTCTGGCGGGCTACCTACAGAACTCAACGAATCAGCCGATCAACGGCCTCACCGTTCGGCTGCGATTCTCCCAGCGGCCGCTCGCCAGCCGCGGCGAGCTGACCCAGCAGACGGCAGCCGGCGCGCCCGGGCTGCCGATCCAGACCGCGCGTCCACAGCAGCTGACGCAGCGGCTCGCACCGGGCGCCAGGCAGTCCTGGCGGCTGCGGACGACCGCCAAGGAGCTGGGCTTCCGGTCGTTCGGCGTCTATCCGCTCTCGGTCGAGGCGAGCGACGCCTCCGGCCGCGTCCTCGGCGCCCAGCGGACGTTCCTGACGTTCGTCCCCAAGGACTACAAGAAGCGGCTCAAGCCGACCAAGATCGCGTGGGTGTGGCCGCTCGTCGACGTGCCGCACCGCACGATCGACAACAGGTTCCGCGAGGACAGGCTGGCCGGCGCCTTCGGCCAAGACGGCCGGCTGACCGGCCTGGTCGCCGCCGCGCGCGCCACCGAGACCCCGCTGACCTGGGCCATCGATCCCGCACTGCTCGACGACGCCCGGACGATGACCAAGCCGTACATGGTGGCCGGCGCGGAACACCCGAAGAGCGTGGCGGCCGAGCGCTGGCTCGCCGACGTCAAGGCCGCCGTTGGCGGGCAGACCTACTTCGCGATGCCGTACGCCGACCCCGACGTGACGGCGCTCGTCCGGCGCGGCCGCGGCAGCGACCTCAGGTACGCCTACTCGGCCCCGGCCATGGAGGCCGCGCAGAGCACCTTCGGCCGGGCCCCGGCGCCGATGGCCTGGCCGCCGGAGGGCGTGGCCGACCAGAACACCCTCAACCAGCTCAGCCGCATCGGCACCCGCGTCTTCCTGCTGAGCAGCGACGTGCTGCCCGGCGCGCCCACCCTGACGTACACGCCGAGCGCGGCCGTCGCGCTGCCGACCGCGGACGGCCTGAAGTACGCCGTGGCCGGCGACCGGCCGATCAGCTCGGTCATCGGCGCCGACCTGCGCACGCCCGGCGCCGAGGTGCTGGCCGAGCAGCGGTTCCTCGCCGAGACGGCGCTGATCACGGCGGAACGGCCGGGGCTGCAGCGCACCGTGGTGATCGTTCCGCCCCGCCGGTGGAGCCCCAGCGAGCGGTTCGCGACACGCCTGCTGTCGGACACCCGGGCGGCGCGCTGGCTGCAGCCGGTCACGCTGGAGGAGGTGACGCGGCTGTCCACCGGCGGCGCGGGCACCAGCGACAACGGCACGGCCGGCGGCGACCCGCCCGCGCAGCGGACCTTCACCGGCTATCCGGCCGCCTACCAGTCGCACGAGCTCAGCGCGTCCTATCTCAGGTCGGTCCAGACGCTGGGGGCGCAGGCGCGCCGCTTCGCCTCGATCTTCGATCCGCCGCTCACCGGGTTCGAGCAGGGGGTGCTGCGCCTGGAGTCGTCGGCGTGGCGGGGGCGGCGCGGCGCCTCCCGGGGCCGGGCGGCCAGGAACGCCCTGCGCGCCGAGTTCGGCGCCGAGCTGAAAAAGGTCTACTTCGTCCTCAACAAGGGGCCCAGCCTGGCCGGGGAGATCGGGCAGGTGCCGGTGACGATCGCCAACGACGTGCCCGGCCACTCGATCACCGTGTACCTCAAGGTCACCTCGAGCTCGGCCAGGCTGCAGATCGGCCGGTTCCCCTCGCTGGTGACGATCCCGCCGGAGAAGAAGGTCACGATCCAGATCCCGATGAAGGCCGCCGCCAACGGGAAGACCGACGTCCGGTTGGAGCTGCTCTCGCCGCGGCGCAGGTCGATCGGGGTCGCTCGCCAAATGCAGGTAAATGCGACAGGCTTTGGACAGACGGCACTCCTCATCACGGGGGTCGCCCTCGTCGTGCTCTTCCTGGGCGTCGGCTTCCGGGTGATGCGGACACGGCGCCGGGGCGAACCGGAGGATGTCGACGAACGGCCCGCGGGTCCACCGCCGGGGCCCGAGACGATCTCGGGTGCCGATCGCGAGGCCCGCACCTGAGGCGTCCCGACTGCCAACTACACACTTGCGGGATCTCCTGATCACGCGCCCTGGGCCCCCGCGTGGTCATATGGTCCTTTGGTCTCGCGTTTGGTCTTGCGTTCGAACATGGAGGAGACGGCACAGTGACCACGGAACCGTCGGCGGCGGAGCCGCTCCCGGCGAACGGGCAGGCATCGGTGCCGCGGCCGCCGGACGACGGCGACACGGGCGGCAACAGCCTGCTGCGCTCGGGCGCGATCATGGCGCTGGGCACCGTGGTGTCGCGGGTGACCGGCTTCCTCCGGACGGCCGTCCTGGTCATGGCCCTGGGCACGGCCGCGCTCGGGGACGCGTACAACGTCGCGAACACGGTGCCCAACATCGTGTACGACCTGCTGCTCGGCGGCATCCTCACCAGCGTCATCGTTCCGCTGATCGTCCAGTCGAGAGAGCGCGACAGGCGCTATGGCGAGGAGTACGAGCAGCGGTTGTTCACCGGGGCGGTCATCTTCCTCGCGGTGCTCACGATCGCGGCGGTGCTGCTCGCGCCCGTGTTCATCAGCCTGTACGGCAACGGTTTCAAAGGCGAGCAGCGCGATCTGGCCATCCTCTTCGCGCGGTTCTTCCTGCCGCAGATCTTCTTCTACGGGGTGGGCGCGTTCGCCGGCGCGATCTTGAACGCGCGCGGCCGGTTCGCCGCGCCGATGTGGACGCCGGTCCTCAACAACCTCGTGGTGATCGTGATCGGGTTCGTCTTCCTGCTGATCTCCACAGGCAAGGTCAGCCCGGCCGGCATCACCGCGGGCCAGACCCAGTTGCTGGCGCTCGGCACGACCGGCGGGATCGTGTTGCAGACCCTGGCGCTGTGGCCGTCGCTGCGCGCCGCCGGCTTCCGGTGGCGGCCGCGGCTGGACTTCCGCCACGGCGAGATCGGGGCGATCGGGCGGATGGCCGGCTGGACGCTGCTGTACGTGCTCGCCACCCAGACCGCGTTCGCCGTCGTCACGGCGCTGTCGACCGAGGCCGGCGACCGCGGGCTCAGGGAGGGCATCGACTACGGCGTCGGCTACACGCCGTACTTCAACGCCTACCAACTGTTCCAGCTGCCGTACGCGATCGTCGGGGTTTCGGTCATCACCGCGCTGCTGCCCCGGATGAGCGAGCACGCGGCCGAGGGGCGGCGGGAGCTGGTCAGGAGCGACTTCTCCTCCGGGCTGCGGCTGGCGTCCGTGATCATCATTCCGGCGGCGGTGCTGATGTTCGTGCTCGGCGACGAGATCACCACCGTGCTGTTCGCGCACGGCAACACGAGCCAGGCCGACGCGCTCATGATCGCCGACGTGTTGCGGGCGATGGCGGTGGCGCTGGTGCCGTACTCGGCCTACCAGCTCATGCTCCGGGTGTTCTACGCCTACCGCGACACCCGTACGCCGGCGTTCATCGCGCTGATCACGGTGACGACGAACATCGCGCTGGCGTTCGTGATGTTCGCGGTGCTGCCCACAGAGAAGATCGTCGTCGGGATCGCGCTGGGGGTGGCCGTCGCGAACGCGGTCGGCGCCCTCATCTGCTGGGGAGTGCTGCGGTGGCGGCTCGGCGGCCTCGACGGCCGGCGCATCCTCGTCTCCCACGTCAAGCTCGGCATCGCGATGGTGCCCGCGTTGATCTTCGCGTTCGCGGTCCACGAGATCATCGGCGCGTACGTGGGCAAGAGCTTCGGACCGGCCACGATCTCGCTTCTCATCGGCGGTTCCGGCGGCGCGTTGTGCTACCTGGTGACGGCGCGGCTGCTGCGTGTGCAGGAGGTGCAGACCCTGCTGCGGACCGTCGCCGGACGACTGCCTGGTCGGTGACGCGCCGCGCGGCGGTGCCGCAGGCGTTAGGCTGACCAGACGCGTACGCCCAGGCCGGGCCGGTAACCCCGCGGCCATGTGCGCACGTCTTACCATTAGGCCGAAGTGGGTACAAACCGCGCTAAATCGCGGTTGGCATGAGGGAGGGTCGAGGGCGCCAGTTGCCATGCCGTTGACAATGGGACGCGATCACCTGCGCGGGACGTGGCGATGAGTACGTCCATCATCGAGCCCGGGACTCGTCTCGCCAACCGCTATCGCCTGGAAGACCGGGTGAGCGAGTCGGGCGGTTCGACGTTGTGGAAGGCGATCGACGAGATCCTGGCCCGGCCGGTGGCGATCAGGACATTCGAGCCCGATTTCGCGTGGGCCGGCGAGGTGGTGACGGCGGCGCGCGCGGCGAGCCGGCTCACCGATCCGCGGCTGACCCAGGTCTTCGACGCCGATGACAGCGGCGAACGCGCCTACGTGGTGAGCGAGTGGGTCACCGGCGACACCCTGGAAGACCTGCTGCAGCACGGGCCCATGGAGCCCGAGCGGGCGGCCGCCCTCATCGCCGAGGCGGCCGAGGCCATCGTCGCCGCGCACCGGGCGGGTCTCGCGCACCTTCGGCTGACGCCGCGCAACCTGGTCTGGACGACCGGGGGCACGGTCAAGGTCACCGGGCTCGCGGTGGAGGCCGCGCTCGCCCGCGTCAACGCCGCACGGCGCGACGGCGGCGCCGGCGGTCACGCCGACGGAGCGGCCGGCGGCGAGGAGCGCGATCCCGCGACCGTGGACACGCGTGGGCTCGGCCGGCTGCTGTACGCCGCGGTCACCGCGCACTGGCCGGATGATGGCGCCGCCGGCGCGTCCAGCTCCTCCAGCGCGTCCAGCTCCTCCAGCTCGTCCCCTGTGGGTGCCGCCGGTCTCGCCGGTTCCGATGGCGCCTCGCCCTCGCGCGCCGTCCAGCCGCAGGCCGTCCAGCTGCCCGACGCACCGCGAGCGGGCGGCGCCATCTGCGCGCCCCGCCAGGTGCTGGCCGGCGTGCCGCACGCCCTCGACACCGTCGTCTGCCGCGCGCTGGGTCTGCAGAGCCGAGGCGGGCCGCCGTTGCCCTCACCGGCCGAGTTCGCCGCCGCCCTCGACCAGGTGCCGCGCACCCCGCTGCCGCTGTTCATGGGGATGCGGCCGTCGCCGTCCAATCCGCCTCCCGCCGCGCCGGCGCGGCACGCCCGCACGGCGGCGCTGCCGTCGGCGCATCCGCGGCAGCCCGCCGACCACACGTCGCCACGCTCACGCCCGCCCGCGTCTTCCCCCGAGCCATCGCCGCGGCGGCGGCCCGCGGCCGGCTCCCCGGCGTCCGGCCCTCCCGCGTCCGCCGCGCCGCGGCACCGCGCCGGCGGCCAGGTCAACAAGCCGCTCGTCGGGCTCGCCGCGGTGGTCGCCGTGGCGGTCGTCGCGGTCGGCGGCTGGCAGCTCAGCCGGCTGGGCGGCGGCGGCAACGCGAGCCCGAGCCGGACGGCTTCGCCCCCCGCCGGTCCGCCGAGCACCGACCTGCGGGTCGGCAACGCCTCCGGCTTCGATCCCTCGCCCGGCGACGGCGACGAGAAGTCGGAGCGAGCCCACCTGGCCGTCGACTCGAAGGCGGCCACCGTCTGGACCACCGAGGGATACAACTCGGCGCGTTTCGGGCGGCTGAAGAGCGGGGTCGGCCTCCTGCTCGACATGGAAAAGAACGTGCGGATCTCCGAGGTCAAGGTCACCCTGCCGGCGCCGACCGGGTCGGTGCTCCAGCTGCGCGCCGGCGGCGCGCCGACGATGAGCGCCCTCGATGTCGTCGGCAAGGCCACCGACACGAACGGTACGATCACCTTTCGCCTGTCTAGCCCGATACAAGACCGGTATCTACTGTTGTGGTTCACAAAGCTGGCTCCGGACGGCAACGGTCAATTCCGTGGCAAGATCGGGGACGTCGTCGTCCACGGGCCGGCGAACTGATCGACATGGGTACGTGAACGTACCGGGGGCGAATGGACCGTGAGCTCGTTGGGCGGCAAGCAGGCGGAAGCGGTTCCGGACAAGGAGCTGCTGGTCCGGCACGCGCAAGGCGATCCGCATGCGTTCGCCGAGCTCGTCCAGCGACACCGCGACCGGATGTGGGCGGTGGCACTGCGGACGCTGGGCGACCCCGACGAGGCCGCCGACGCGCTGCAGGACGCGTTCTTGTCGGCATATCGGGCCGTCGGCCGGTTCCGCGGCGAGGCGGCGGTGACGACCTGGTTGCACCGCATCGTGATCAACGCCTGCCTCGATCGGCTGCGCCGGCAGTCGATCCGTCCCGCGGTGCCGATGGGCGACGACGCGACGCTCGACGCCGTCGCACCCAAGAACGCCGACCCGACCGCCCTGCACGAGGTCGCGCTCGACGTGACGGCGGCGCTCCGAAAGCTGCCGCCGGAGCAGCGCGCCGCACTGATCTTGGTCGACATGATGGGGTACGGCGTCGACGAGGCGGCCCGCGTGCTCGACGTGCCGAACGGCACCGTCAAGAGCCGGTGCGCCCGGGGAAGAGCGAGACTCGCGCCGCTATTGGGACATCTACGGAACCGTCACGGGGGCAGCATCGTCCAACCTGCAGAGGAGGGAGGTGGCTCTGTCTAGTGGCTGCTGCGCATCTTGACTACGACACGCTGGCCGACCTGGCCGAGGGGCTGCTTCCTGATTCCCGCGCCGATGCCGCCGACGCCCACCTGGCCGACTGTGCCGAGTGCCGCAGCCGATCCGCCGAGGTCGCGAACGTGACGCGGCTGCTGGCGGACGCGCCGATGCCGCCGATGCCGCCCGAGCTGGCGTCCCGCATCGACGAGGCCCTCGCCGCGGAGGCGGCCGCCAACAGCCATGTGGTGAGCCTCGAGTCCAGGCGGGGCAGACGTCGGGTGCGGATCTTGTCGGTGGCCGCCGCGGCCGTGTTCGTGGTCGGCGGCGGGGCGCTCGTCGGGAAGGTCCTGCTGAACGGGACCGTGTCCTCGGAGAACGGGACGGCCCAGTCCCAGCCGGTCCAGGATCGGTCCGGCAGCGCCGCGGCCCGGCAGCCGGGCGCGAGCGCGCTCAACGGATCGGGCGGCGCCGCCGGCGGCTCCGGAGGCGGCTACCTGGCCCTGCGGAGCGGCACCGACTACACGGCGGCGGGACTCGGCAAGCAGGTCACCGCCCAGCTGACCCGCACCAACAGCCGTGCCGCCGAAGAGCTCGCACCCGAGCCGCTGACGGACTGTGTTCGCACGGTCGCACAGGGAAAGCTGCCGCTGCTCGTCGACGTCGCGCGGTACGAAGGCCGGCGGGCCACGGTGATCGTCCTGCCGGGCGCCGACGCCCGACGCCTCGACGTATGGGTCGTCCGGCCGACCTGTTCCGCCGCCGACCCGGCCGTGATCAAGCACACCCAGGCTGCCCGCTAGGGCGGATGTGGCGAACGCCTCAATACGAGGACCGCGCCCGGCGTGCCGGGCGTACACAGGTGGGCCGATGGGTGCGGCTTGTGCGTTGAGGGCGGCGTACGGGAATCTGCGGCCCCTAGTATCGGTTGACGCCACTGGTGGTCGCTTTCGAGTGATCCCCGGACTGAACAGGAGCAGCAGTGAGCGACGTCCGCAATGTGATCATTATCGGCTCTGGCCCCGCCGGTTACACCGCGGCGATCTACGCCGCGCGCGGGGACCTCAAGCCGCTGGTGTTCGAGGGCTCGGTGACCGCGGGCGGCGCCCTGATGAACACCACTGACGTGGAGAACTTCCCCGGCTTCCCCGACGGCATCCTGGGTCCGGACCTCATGGACAATCTGCGCAAGCAGGCGGCGCGCTTCGGGGCCGATCTGGTCACCGACGACGTCACCGAGGTCGATCTCGCGGCCGATCCCAAAGTCGTCAGGGTGGGCGACCAGGTCCACCTGGCCAAGGCCGTCATCATCGCCACCGGCTCGAAGTACCGCGAGCTGGGGCTGCCGCGCGAGCAGCAACTGTCCGGCCACGGCGTCTCCTGGTGCGCCACCTGTGACGGCTTCTTCTTCCGCGACCAGGACATCGCGGTCGTGGGGGGCGGCGACTCGGCGATGGAGGAGGCCCTCTTCCTCACCAGGTTCGCCCGATCGGTGACCATCGTCCACCGGCGCGACGCGCTGCGCGCCAGCAAGATCATGCAGGATCGGGCGTTCGCCAACGAGAAGGTCAAGTTCGCCTGGAACAGCGAGGTCGTGGAACTCCTCGGCGACGACCGGCTCACCGGGGTACTGCTGCGCGACACCACGACGGGGGCGCAGCGCGATCTCGCCGTCACCGGCTTGTTCATCGCCATCGGGCACGAGCCGCGCACCGAGCTGTTCGCCGGGCAACTCGACACCGATGCGGAGGGCTACCTGGTCGTGGCAGCGCCGACCACGGCGACCAAGCTGCCGGGCGTCTTCGCCTGCGGCGACGTCGTCGACCACACCTACCGGCAGGCGATCACCGCCGCCGGCACCGGATGCGCCGCGGCGATCGACGCCGAACGCTGGCTCCAGGACGAGGGCGTGGCGGAGCTGGTGCGTCAACAGACCTGAGGCACAGACCAGCACGATTCGGACGAGGCGGCCGACCGCACCGCCTGTCCAGGAAACGAAGGAGAGAAACCTTGGGCGCCATCAAAGCCGTCACCGACAGCGACTTCGAGGTCGAGGTCCTCAAGAGCGACAAGCCCGTCCTGGTCGACTTCTGGGCCGAGTGGTGCGGGCCCTGTCGTCAGGTCGCCCCGATCCTCGAGGAGATCGCGGCCGAGAACGCCGAGAAGATCAGCATCGTCAAGCTGAACGTCGACGAGAACCCGAACGTGCCGCGCGAGTACGGCATCATGCAGATCCCGACGATGAACGTCTACTCAGGCGGCGAGGTCGTCCGGCAGATCATCGGCGCCAAGCCCAAGGCCGCGATGCTTCGCGAGCTCTCGGAATACCTCTGACGGTTCGCGCTCCACACGACATCTGAGACGTACTCAGACGGCCGCGGCGTACGGGCCCGCCTTCCGCGTGTCCGTACGCCGTCGGCCGAGGAACGTGGCTGCGCGGGGCTGAGCGGCCCTCAGACGGGCCGGAGCGCGCCCTCTGGATTCATGGAGCCAAGGAGGCGTTCCAGCGCCACCTCGACGTCCTCACGCCACGACAGAGCAGACTTGAGCTCCAGACGCAGCCGCGGGAAGCGGTGGTGGGGGCGCACCGTCTTGAAGCCGACCGCGAGCATGTAGTCGGCGGGCAGCATGCAGGCGTTCTCCTGTGCCTTGAGGTCGCCGAAGGCCTCCACGGCCTTCACCCCCCGGCGTACAAGGTCTTTGGCGACGCCCTGGACGAGCATGCGCCCGAGCCCGCCGCCCGCGAACTCAGGGAGCACCCGGGCGGTCATCATCAGCACCGCGTCCGCGCTGACCGGGCTGGTGGGGAACGCCACCGAGCGCGGCACATAGAGCGGCGGCGCGTACGTCACATAGCCGGCCGCGACGCCGTCCACGTAGAGGATCTTGCCGCAGCTTCCCCACTCGAGGAGCGTGGAGGAGATCCACGCCTCCTTCTCGAGGGCGGGGTCGCCGGTCTCCTCGGCGCGCTCTCTGCTGACCGGGTCGAGCTCCCAATAGACGCAGCGGCGACATCTGCGTGGGAGATCGTCGAGATTGTCCAGCGTGATGCTGACGAGACGACGCGACACCGCCGCCACCCCTTCTCGTGAGTCATCCCTCCGACCGCAGGCCCCCGGCGATGACCGCCGCGCGGGCCTGGGCGCGAATCTTTGACACGGGTTGTCTTTCCCGGATTCCCGACAACCGGCCGGTCCCCTCCGGCATCGTATCGGACAGGGGATCAGGGCCGTGCTCCATCCATCTCGTCCGTCACTGGCATACCCCGGCGTACGCCGTGTCACGCGCGACGGAGACAATGGTGCGGTGCCCTGAGCCGTTGACCGATGCCAGGGGACCGCAGGAGGCAGCCGAAAATGGAGCATCGCTCGCGCACGGACGTTCACATCGATCGCTACGCCGCCCGCGCGCAGGGGATGGTGGCCTCCGAGATCCGAGCTCTCTTCGCTGTCGCGTCCCGCCCCGAGGTCGTCTCGCTCGCCGGCGGCATGCCGTTCGTGTCGGCTCTCCCGCTCGATCTCGTCGGGGACATGGTCGGCGACCTGGTGGCCCGGCGCGGCGCCGAGATGCTCCAGTACGCCTCCGCACAGGGCGATCCGCTGCTGCGTGAACGCATCTGCGATGTGATGGCGCTCGAAGACATCCGGGCCACCCCGGACGATGTCGTCGTCACCGTGGGCGCCCAGCAGGCCCTCGACCTGCTCACCCGGCTCTTCGTCGATCCGGGTGACGTCGTGCTCGCCGAGGCGCCGTCCTATGTGGGCGCGCTGGGCACGTTCGCCGCCTATCAGGCGGACGTCGTGCACGCGCCGCTCGACGACGACGGCCTCATCCCGGGGGCGCTGCGCGAGACGCTGGAGCGGCTGCACCGGGAGGGACGCCGGGTCAAGTTCCTCTACACCGTGCCGACCTTCCAGAACCCTGCCGGAGTCACGCTCAGCGCGTCGCGCCGACGGGAGGTGCTGGAGATCTGCGCCGCCTTCGACGTCCTGATCATCGAGGACAATCCGTACGGGCTGCTGAGCTTCGACGGGCCGCCCATGCGCACGCTGCGCGCCGACGACGCCGAGCGGGTCATCTATCTCGGCTCGTTCTCCAAGACCATCGCGGCCGGGCTGCGGGTGGGCTGGGCGCTGGCGCCGCACGGGGTGCGCGCCAAGCTGGTGCTCGCGGCCGAGTCGGCGATGCTGAGCCACTCGAACTTCTGCCAGCTTGCGGTCCGGGAGTACCTTTCGACCCAGCCGTGGCGGGCGCAGATCAAATCGTTCCGAGAGCTGTACCGGGTGCGCAGGGACGCCATGCTGGACGCGCTCGCGACGCACATGCCCCCCGGTTGCACGTGGACCCGGCCGAGCGGGGGGTTCTTCGTCTGGCTGACGTTGCCCGACGGCCTCGACGCCAAGGCCATGGCGCCGCGCGCCATCGCCGGCAGGGTCGCGTACGTGCCGGGCACCGGCTTCTACAGCGACGGCTCCGGCCACAGGCAGCTGCGCCTGTCGTTCTGCTATCCCGAGCCCGCCCGGGTGCGCGAGGGGGTGCGCAGGCTCGCCGCGGTGGTGGAGCAGGAGATCAAACTGCGGGACACTTTCGGGACCGGTTACGCGCCCGAGCACGGCGGCGTGGACACACCGGGGCCCGAGCTGAGCTGACGCCGCCGCCACCGGCGGTGTCCTGACGGAAGGAGCCGCCATCACCGACGTCGGCCATGTCGTGGTACTCGCCGGAGGGCTGTCGTACGAGCGTGAGGTGTCGCTGCGGTCCGGGCGGCGGGTCGCCGAGGCGCTGCGGTCGCTCGACATGGACGTCGAGGTGCGCGACGCGGACTCGTCCCTGATCGCCGCCTTGACCGCGGACCCACCGGACGCGGTCTTCCCGCTGCTGCACGGCGTGTCCGGCGAGGACGGCGCCATCAGAGACGTGCTCGAACTGCTGGGCGTCCCCTACGTGGGCGCGACTCCCGACGCCTGCCGCGTCGCCTGGGACAAGCCCACCGCCAAGGCGGTGGTGCGCGCCGCCGGTCTGCGCACGCTCGACTCGGTGGCGCTGCCGAAGGAGATCTTCCACGACCTCGGCGCCGCCGCGGTGCTGGATCGGATCGTCGCTCGGCTCGGTCTGCCGCTGTTCGTGAAGCCAACCCGAGGTGGCTCGGCATTGGGGGCCGGCCCGGTACGCGACGCCTCGGAGCTCCCCGCGGCGATGGTCGGCTGCTTCGCCTACGGCGACACGGCGCTCATCGAACGATTCGTCACGGGCACCGAGGTTGCCGTGAGCGTGCTCGAATCCGACGGCGATCCAAAGGCACTCCCCCCGGTCGAGATCGTGGCCGCGGGCGGCCGCTACGACTACACCGCCCGCTATGAGGCCGGCGCCACGGAGCTCATCACCCCCGCGAGGCTGTCCCCGGCGACCGCGTCCGCTGTGGCCCACGCCGCCACCACCGCGCATCGCGCGCTCGGCCTGCGTGACCTCTCCCGCACGGATCTCATCGTGGACGCCTCCGGCACCGTCTACTTCCTCGAAGTCAACGTGGCCCCGGGGATGACCGAAACGAGCCTCCTCCCGGTCGCCCTGTCGGCGGCGGGGCTCGACCTCGGCACCGTGAGCCGCGAACTCCTCGCCCGCGCTGTTTCACGTGAAACATCGCCGGCACCCCACCACTGACCCCGCCGGGGGAGCGTTTCACGTGAAACCTCTCGGCGCCCTATGGCGCCGTATGGCGCCTGTCTCGCCGACCGGGCGAATGTTTCACGTGAAACGAGACCCGCCCTCGCGGTAACCGACTCCCAGCGCCATCCCGATCCAGCACGGTCGGCCAACCGCTCGACGGCGGAAGGGTGTCAGTGAAAGCGGACGACGAAGCGGCGCTGCCACGGGGTCTCGACGGCGTGGCGTGAGTAGTGAGCCCGGACGTAGGCGACCGCGTCATGGCGGGGGACGCCGTCCAGCACGGCAACGCAGGCGAGCGCGGTGCCCGTTCGTCCGTTCCCGCCGCCGCAGGCGACCTCGACCCGTTCGTGCTCGGCGCGGGCCCATGCCTCACGGAGCGCCTCCGCGGCGGCGGGGCGATCGGACGGCAACCAGAAGTCGGGCCAGCGCACCCACCGCGTCTCCCACGCGACGGGCGGGGGCTCGTGGCCCAGCAGATAGACGGCGAAGGTGGGCGTCGGTCCCGGCGGAATCGGACGGCGGAGCGCCCTACCCCGGATGAGCCGACCCGACGGCAGCCGCAGCACGCCGGCGGCCGTTGGCTCCCAGGTATCGATCATTGGGGTCGACCGACGGCGTCACCGAGGCGCGAGGGTCGTGGGCGACGAACGTCGATCAGTCGCCATCAGGCGACACCACGGGGACCTCGTCGGGCGCCATGGCCTTGATGATGCGTTCGAGGTCTTCCAGCGAGGCGAACTCGACGACGATCTTGCCTTTGCGGCGGCCGAGGTCGACGTGCACCTTGGTCTCGTAGAGGTCGGAAAGACGGTCCGCGAGCTCCCGTAGCCCAGGGGCGACCGGCTTCTTGCCCGATCGCCGAGTCGCAGGGGCGGTGGGGCCGGCGTCGTTGAGCGCGATGATCTCCTCCACCGCGCGCACCGACAACCCCTCGGCGACGATGCGCTGGGCGAGATGCTCCTGGCTTTCCGGGTCGTTCAGCGACAGCAGCGCCCGCGCATGACCCGCGGTCAGTACGTTGGCGGCGACGCGGCGCTGCACCGCCGGGGGCAGGTTGAGCAGCCGCAGGGTGTTGGTGATGTGCGGACGCGACCTGCCGATGCGAACCGCGAGCTCTTCGTGCGTCGCCCCGAAGTCGTCGAGGAGTTGCTGGTAGGCGGCCGCCTCCTCCAGCGGGTTGAGCTGCTGGCGATGGAGGTTCTCCATCAGCGCGTCGCGCAGCAGATCGTTGTCGCCGGTGTCCCGTACGATCGCCGGGATCTTTTCGAGGCCCGCACGTTGCGCGGCGCGCCAGCGGCGCTCGCCCATGATGAGCTCGAAGCTCGTCCGCCCGACCTGCCGGACGACGATCGGCTGCAACAGCCCGACGATGCCGATCGAGGCGGCGAGCTCTTCCAGGGCCTCCTCGTCGAAGGCCTGCCGGGGCTGCCGCGGGTTCGGCGTGATGAACTCGGGGGGAATCTCGGCGAAGTGCGCGCCGGGCACCTGCTCCTCGGCGTCGGCGCGAGCCGACGGCTCGATCCGCTCGGTCCCGGGCTCGGGTCCGGTCGGGATCAGCGCCCCGAGTCCCTTGCCGAGCCCTCTTCGCTGCGCGCTCACGCAGTGCCTCCCTCTGCTCCCCGTTTGGCGATCTCATGGGCCGCCTCGGTGTAGGCCAGCGCCCCGCTCGATCCGGGGTCGTACTGGAGAACCGACTGACCATAGCTCGGCGCCTCAGAGACCCGGACGCTGCGCGGGATCACAGTGCTCAGCACGAGCTCGCCGAAATGGTTGCGGACCTCCTGCGCCACCTCGGCGGCCAGCCGCGTGCGCGCGTCGAACATGGTCAGCAGGATCGTCGAAATCCGCAGATCGGGATTGAGATGCGACTTCACCAGCTCCACCGTGTGCAGCAGCTGGCTCAGCCCCTCCAGCGCGTAGTACTCGCATTGGATCGGGATGAGGAGCTCCTCGCCGCCCGTCAGGGCGTTCACGGTGAGCAGGCCGAGGGACGGCGGGCAGTCGATGAGGACATAGTCGAACTGCTGCTTGTCGTACGCGTCGAGCGCCCGCCGCAGCCGCGACTCCCGCGCGACCATCGGAACGAGGTCGATCTCGGCGCCGGCGAGCGCCAGCGTGGCGGGCGCACAGTACAGGTTGGGCAACTCGGGCGCTGCCACGACGATGTCGTCGAACGGCACCCCGTCGGTCAAGACGGTGTAGACCGATGGGGTGTCCTCTTGGTGATGACGGTCCACGCCGAGCGCCGTCGACGCGTTGCCCTGCGGGTCGAGGTCGACCACCAGGACGCGGGCGCCATGCATGGCGAGGGCGGCGGCCAGGTTGACCGCGCTGGTGGTCTTGCCGACGCCGCCCTTTTGGTTGGCGATCGTGATGACCCGGCAGGCGGCCGGTCGGGGCCATACCTGGCCGGCCCGACGACCGGTCACCTCGAGTGCGGCCGCGGCGGCCCGGGCGATCGGCGTTTCGTTGCCGCCTGACGAAGTACTCACGGCGCCGGACGGCGCGGAGACGGGCGCCGTCGCGGACGTCGACGACGTTGTTTCACGTGAAACCTCGGCGTTCTTCAGCGCCTCACGCACGAGCGATGACTCCCCCTGGGCGGATCTTTGGCGCGGAGCCGGGGAGTGCGCACCTGGCACATAGCCCGTCCCAGCGGTTCCGGATGTGGTACTTCCCCATGATGCGTGACCGGACGGCGTCTTCCCTACCGCCGACATGGACCTCGAGGTCAGATCTTCGTTTCCGGAGTTGGGCCAGCCGATGCCGGACACGTTGGCATCGGAGGACTCGTCGACATGGTCGGGCCAGCCAAGTCCCGGTGCATTGGTCATTGTTCGCTCCTGGCCGGCGCGCACGTGACGCGCTCTTCCCTCGTCGCGCTCAGGGGTCGTCTCGATCGTCGCTCGTGTCTATTCACACGGCTCGCTCTGGCCGTCTGCCGGGCATGCCTACCCGCGCGATCGTACGCTTGCCGTGGCCGCCGGTGGGACCAACATGGCCCGGACACCGCACAGCGATGCGTCGGATGAAGAACGCAGTCCCGCCCGGTATCCATGGCGAACCGTCACCTCTTCCGTCCACGCTCCCCGCGCCCGCCGCGTCTGGACCCCTTCGCCCGCGCGGGCGGGCGCCCCGCGACGACCCGCACAATCGTTGTCGGCGGCTCGACCTTACCGTGACCGACCTGAAGGAGTTCGGCCGTACGGACACCGAACGCCTCCAGCTCGGGTTCGACCGCCTCGAGTTCGGCCCCGGCACGTTCACCCTTGAACGCCAGCAACTCTCCGCCGGGACGCAACAACGGCATGCTCCAGCGCAGCAGCCGGTCCAGCGGAGCCACCGCCCGGGCCGTCACGACGTCGCCGGACAGCGTTCCGGCGACCTCCTCCGCCCGCGCCCGCCGTACGGTGACGTTTCGGAGACCGAGTTGGGCCACGCACTCGGACAGGAACGTCACTCGGCGAAGCAGCGGTTCAAGCAGCACGATCGACAGGTCCGGCCGGATGATGCCGAACACGATGCCGGGCAGCCCCGCGCCGGAGCCGAGGTCGATGACGACCGCGTCCGGCCGGATCAGGTCGGCCACGACCGCGCAGTTGAGCAGGTGCCGGTCCCAAAGGCGATCCGCCTCGCGGGGACCGATCAGTCCGCGTTCGACTCCGGCGCCCGCCAGCAGCTCCGCGTACCGCTCGGCCGCCGGCAACGCGTCGCCGAAGACCTCCCGCGCCACCACTGGCACTGACATCGGACTCCTATGGTTCCTCGCAACCCGGACAGGCAAGATCAGCGGAGAATGTGACTACCGACCGCCGGTGCCGCAGGCAGTGGATCGACTCCAGGCAGACCGAACCGCCCGGACCATACGGACCATATGGACCGGGCGGGACGACGGCGGTGCCGACGCCGGCAGTGGCCGGACGCCGTGGGCTGGGGAAGGCATCGCGGAGCGCGGGAGGTCACTCAGGGCACCGAGGGCAAACTGATCGCGCTTCTGCCCTGTGGTCACTTCGGACCACTGTTGTCATTCGGGAAAGACGACCACGTAGCGGTCGGGCTCCTCGCCTTCGGACTCGCTGCGCAGACCCGCCGCCGCCACCGCGTCGTGCACGATCTTGCGTTCGAAGGGAGTCATCGGCGCGAGGGGCCGCGGCTCACCGGTCTGCTTGACCTCTGCCGCCACGTCCTCGCCCAGCTTGGTCAGCTCCGCACGGCGCCGCTCTCGGTAACCGCCGATGTCGAGCATCAGCCGGGTGCGGTTGCCGGTGCGCCGGTGCACGGCGAGCCGGGTGAGCTCCTGCAGCGCCTCGAGTACCTCCCCGCGCTTGCCGACAAGCTCGTCCAACGTGGCGCCGACGACGGACACGAGGGCACGCTCGCCCTCCACGTCCATGTCGATGTCACCGTCGAAGTCGGCGATGTCGAGCAGGCCCTCGATGTAGTCGGCGGCCACCTCGCCTTCCTGTTCCAGGACCTTGATGTCGACCTCGGTGGTCTCCGCTTGGCTCACGCCGGTCTCCTCCTGCGACACAGACTGAGGGATTGAAATCTAGCGCTTGCGGGAGCCGCCGCCGCTCCGCTTGCTCCGCGATTGCCGCACCGGTTGCTGGCGGATCACCTTGGGCTTGGACTCGGCCTCAGGCTCGGGCTCGGGCGCGGGTTGCTGCTTCTTGAGCCGGCCGAGCAGACCTCCGGACGGCGCGGCCGGAGCGGCCTTGCCGCCGCTCTTGCCGGCGGGGGCCTTGCCCTTGCCCGCCGGCGGGCCGGTCTTGCCGCCCTTTCCTCCGCCCGCCTGGCCGTTGCTCGTGGTCGTGTCCTGGCCGGTGGTGGCCGGTGCGGGGTAGCGCTTGTGGATGTAGTGGGTCTGCGCGAGGGTCCAGGAGTTCGACGTCATCCAGTAGAGGAGCACCCCGAGCGGGAAGCCCAGGCCGAAGATGCCGAAGATGGGAGCCAGGTAGACCATCATCTTCTGCGCCGACGCCATGGGGTTGCCGGCCTCCATGGCCGGCTGGCGGGCCATGCTCGCCTTGACGCTGAAGTACGTCGTGGTGGAGCTGATCACCACGGCGATGCCGGTGACGATGATCCCGCTGATGTTCTTGGGGGCGGCGTTCCACGCGTCGAGGAACCTCGTCGATATGTGCGCCCCGAAGATGCTCGCGTCCTGCGCGCTGGCGACGAGGTCGGGCGGGATGCCGTGGCTGCCGTTGCCCGGCTTCGCGTTGGCCAGCTTGTTGAGGACCTGGAACAGGGAGATAAAGACGGGGAACTGCACGAGCAGCGGCAGGCACCCGGACAGCGGGTTGGCCCCCGCCTCCTGGTAGAGCTTCATCACCTCTTGGTTCATGCGCTGCTTGTCGTTCTTGTACTTCTTGCGCAGCGCCTGTACCTGAGGGTTGAGCTCCATCATCTTCCGCGACGCGTGAATCTGCTTCACGAACAGCGGGAAGATCAAGATCCGCATCAGCACGGTGAGGAGGATGATCGAGCC
The DNA here is from genome assembly GCA_035765195.1 of Streptosporangiaceae bacterium. GTDB lineage: Bacteria > Actinomycetota > Actinomycetes > Streptosporangiales > Streptosporangiaceae > CALAED01. The sequence goes on along the minus strand of DASTYC010000019.1, from coordinate 257,267 downwards.
CGCCCACGCATAGCCGCTGTCCGCGGGGAAGATGAAGCTCAGGCCGTGGTGGATCTGGACGATCACCCAGGCGACGGCCCGATACAGCGGATCAAGGGTCACCGGTCAGCTCCTTCGGGGATTTCGTACTTTTCCGGTGTGCCCTTCGGCGGCGGCACGGGATCGTACCCACCGGGGTGGAACGGGTGGCACCGGCCGATGCGGCGCACCGTGAGCCAGGTGCCGCGCAGTGCGCCGTGCACCCGGAGCGCCTCCAGCGAGTAGGCGCTGCAGCTCGGCTCGAACCGGCAGGTCGGCCCAAGGAACGGACTCACGAGGCGCCGGTAGGCGGAGACGAGCAGCATCAGCGCCCACGTCACGGGGTTGGGCCGCCGCTCGGTCATCGTTCACGCCTCTCAGGCCGCAGGAGCCGCCGAAGGGCGGACTCAAGCTCCCTCGCCAGCTCCTCCTGCCGCGCATCTCCAGCGCTCGGGTTCGCGCGCACCACAAGCAGGCTACCCCGCGGCAGTAGCGCAACGTGCTCGCGCGCCAGGTGCCGCAGCCGGCGCCGGACCCTGTTGCGTACGACCGCGCCCCCGACGACGCGGCCGACGATGAAACCGACCTGTGGGTCTGCATCGATGTCATCTCGCCGGAACAGATGGACCACAAGGTGCGGCCGTCCCGCGCGGCGCCCGCGCCGGACGGCCAACGTGAAGTCGGCACGCCGCCGCATCCGGTGCCGGGACGGCAGCATGACGAACGGCTGGCGGAACGGCGGTCAGACCGAGACGCGGGCGCGTCCCTTGCGCCGCCGCGCGGCCATGATCGCCCGGCCGGCCCGGGTGCGCATGCGCAGCCGGAAGCCGTGCTTCTTGTGGCGACGACGGTTGTTCGGCTGATATGTACGCTTGCTCACTCGTGGCTCCAGTGCGGCGTGGCTCAATAAAGGTCTTGGTTGCACGATGAGCCGGCATCGGCTCGCCGGCCGGCTCGGCCGCCTCGCCCGCCTGCGAGCGGCGGGATCGGGACGGGCGCGCTAGGGCAGCGCCTTGGCAGGACAGTCTAAGGCAGGGGCACAAGCGGGCATGCCGAACTGCCGCCGATGCGACTCGACCGTCGTACGGTACGGGCTTTTCGCTTAATCGGTCAAACGAGCATCACGGCTCTCAGGGTTCCGTACGCTGGGAGGAACCCTTCCCCGGGCCTGCTGTCGCGCCCGGCGGGCAGCCGCGGCGACGGTTCCCGCGCAGACGTGCCGCAGATCGTGCACAACCTGTGGACAAACCTGTGGATGAAGCGTGAGAGAGTAGGTCGCCACAGTTGCGACGGTGACTATCGACGGGGAAGGGGAGCGTGCGCATGGACGGACAGGACCTCGCTTCGGTGTGGACGGCCGCGCTCGAGACCCTTTCGGCCAGCGACCTCCAACCGCTGCACCTGGAATGGCTCCAACGCACGCGCCCGCTCGGGCTCATGGAGGACACCGCGCTGCTGGCCACTCCCAACGAGTTCGCCAAGGACGTCGTCGAGACCAGGTTGCGCGGCCTCATTACTCAGGTGCTCTCCCGCGAGCTGGGCCGCGACATCTGGGTCGCGGTCACCGTCCAGCCCGAACCGCCCCGCCCCGCGGCCGAGCCCGCCCCGACGGCGGAGGCGCCCCACGGCACGATGCCCGGTGCCGTGCACGGTGCCGGCAACGGCGCCGCCGCGGGTGCGCTGCCCGGTGCCGCGGAGGGAACCGCGGCCGGTGCCCTCGCCGGCGCCCCGGCAGGCGGCCCGGCCGAGGCCGGCGGCGTCCTGCCGACGACACCCGCGACCGACCCCTCGGCGGCCACCCCGGCCCCTGCCCCGCCCGTCCAGGCCGCCCCGCCTGCCCAGGCCCCGGCCGGCGCGCCTCCGTACGCCACGGCTCCCGCGCCCGGCACCGCCCACATCGCCGGGCACACGCTCGGCGGGTCGCCGGCCAACGGCGACGCCGCGCACCCGGGCGACGCGGTCGCCGCGGGCTACGCCCCGTCCCCGTACCCACCGACGGCACCGGGCCAGCCCCACGCGCCGCCATACCCACAACCACAACCACAAGGTCCACAAGGACAACAGGGCCAGCCAGGACAGCCGGGGCCGTACCAGCCGGCCGCCCCCGCCCCCGCCTACGGGCAGCCGGGCGCCCCCGGGCCGCGCTCCGCGCCCCCGCCGGCCGACCTCGAAGCGCAGCAGCGGAGCACCGCCCATCCCGGCCCGATGCAGGGCGGCGCGGCCGAACCGCCGCCGCCCGCGCCCTGGCAACAACCATCCGGCGGCCCGCACCACCAACCCCAGGGCGGCGCCGACGGCAGGCGGCCGACGGCCGAACTGGCCCGGCTGAACCCCAAGTACACCTTCGACACGTTCGTCATCGGGTCGAGCAACCGCTTCTCGCACGCGGCGGCGGTCGCCGTCGCCGAGGCGCCGGCCAAGGCCTACAACCCGTTGTTCATCTACGGCGAGTCGGGCCTGGGCAAGACCCATCTGCTGCACGCGGTCGGACACTACGCCCAGAGCCTGTTCAGCGGCGCCCGCGTGCGCTACGTGAGCTCGGAGGAGTTCACCAACGAGTTCATCAACGCGATCCGCGACCACAAGCCCGATGGGTTCCGCAGGCGCTACCGCGACGTCGACATCCTCCTCGTCGACGACATCCAGTTCCTTGAGAACAAGGAACAGACGCAGGAGGAGTTCTTCCACACGTTCAACACCCTGCACAACGCCAACAAGCAGATCGTGATCTCCAGTGATCGCCCGCCCAAACAACTGGTGACGCTGGAGGACCGGCTGCGCAACCGGTTCGAGTGGGGGCTGATCACCGACGTCCAGCCGCCCGAACTCGAGACCCGCATCGCGATCCTTCGGAAGAAGGCGGCCCAGGAGGGCCTCGCCGCGCCCCCCGACGTCCTGGAGTTCATCGCCTCCAAGATCTCGACCAACATCAGAGAGCTCGAGGGCGCGCTGATCCGGGTGACCGCCTTCGCCAGCCTCAACCGCCAGTCGGTCGACCTGCAGCTGGCCGAGGTCGTGTTGAAAGACCTCATCCCGGAGGCGACCGGGCCCGAGATCACCGCGGCCACGATCATGGCGCAGACCGCGACGTACTACGGGCTGAGCATCGAGGACCTGTGCGGCTCGTCGCGCTCACGCACGCTGGTGACGGCCCGCCAGATCGCCATGTATCTGTGCCGCGAGCTGACCAACCTGTCGCTGCCCAAGATCGGTCAGCAGTTCGGCGGCCGCGACCACACCACCGTCATCCACGCCTGCAAGAAGATCAGCTCGCTGATGACCGAGCGGCGCCCGATCTACAACCAGGTCACCGAGCTGACCACCCGCATCAAGCAGCAGACCCGGAACAGATAAGCGACCGGCGTGGCCCTGACGACACGTGAAGATCCCCTTTCACAGCCTGGGGAAAACCCTGTGGATGGCCGTGGAAAACCACGGGGACAAGCTGGGGACAAGTCGTGGACAACCGGTGGACGCGGTGTTGACGGCGCCGGAAACATGGGGCGTGAACGGCGACTTGGAGCCTCGTCGCCGGCGCGGACGGGGCACGCGGCCGGGCTCCGCCGCGATCGTGCCGGGGACAGCCTGAGGACAACGCGTGGACAACCGGGGGACAACGTGGGGACGCTGATCGTGGACGGTCGTTTCATCCTCAGCCCACGCCGCTTCGTCCACTGCCCGTGCACACCCTCAGTGGACAGAGAAAGGCACGCTGAGCTGCGAGAACAGTGCTTGTCCACACTTTCCACGGCCCCTATGACGACGACTGCTCTTTGTCTAATCAAGAAAGAAGATCCGACAACAGTTAGGGCCTGGGGACAGCGGCGCCGACGCCACAACTTCCCGGGTGATCTCTTCCACCACACCCTGAGTCCGAAACCTGCAGGAGGCGGGTCCCTGTGAAGTTCCGCATCGATCGAGACGCGCTCGCCGACGCCGTCGCCTGGACGGCTCGTACGTTGCCGGTACGGCCACCGGTCCCGGTGCTCGCCGGCATGCTGATCGACGCCGGCCCGGGGCCGGGCGACGACCACCAGCTGACCCTCTCCGCGTTCGACTACGAGGTGTCCGCACAGGTCAGCACGGACGTCGACGTCGACGAGGCGGGCAAGGCGCTCGTCTCCGGCCGGCTCATGGCCGAGATCTGCCGCAGCCTGCCGCCGCACCCCGTCGAGCTGACCACCGACGGCAGCAAGGTCATGCTCAGCTGCGGCAGCGCCAAGTTCACCCTGCTGACCATGCCGGTGGAGGACTACCCCTCGCTGCCGGAGATGCCGCCGGCGGCCGGCTCGGTGGGCAGCGACGAGTTCGCGGCCGCGGTCGGTCAGGTGGCCATCGCCGCCGGCCGTGACGACACGATCCCCATGCTCACCGGCGTACGGGTGGAGATCGAGGGCGAGACGGTGACGCTCGCCTCCACCGACCGCTACCGGCTGGCCGTCCGCGAGCTGCACTGGAAGCCCGAGCGGCCCGACTTCTCCGCCATCGCGCTCGTGCCGGCCAAGACCCTTGCCGACACCGCCAAGTCCCTGACCGCGGGCGCCGAGGTCTCGATCGCGCTCGGCGGTTCCGGGGGCAGCGGCGAGGGCATGATCGGGTTTTCCGGCGGCGGCCGGCGCACCACATCGCGGCTGCTCGACGGCGACTTCGTCAAGTACCGGTCGCTGCTGCCGAGCGAGTACGCCGGTCTCGCCGAGGTCCAGTGCGGACCGTTCGTCGAGGCGGTCAAGCGGGTGTCGCTGGTGGCCGAACGAAACACCCCCGTACGGCTGTCATTCCGCCAGGGAGAGGTTGTGCTCGAGGCCGGGACCGGAGACGAGGCCCAGGCCGTCGAGGCGCTGGAGGCGACGCTGGAGGGCGACGACATCAACATCGCGTTCAACCCGGGATTCCTGCTCGACGGCCTGACGGCCATCGACTCCGACGTCGCCCGGCTGTCGTTCACCACGCCGACGAAGCCGGCCGTCCTCACCGGCAAGCCGGCGGACGACGGGACCACCCCCAACTACCGGTACTTGATCATGCCGGTCAGGCTGTCCGGCTGACGCGACGGGCTTCAACCGGGCGGCCGGCGGCGGCCGGCGGCCGCCCGGTTTGGGAGCATGAGAGGGGTGAAGGTGAGAGGGAGACACCTCTCAGAGGAGTGAGCGCATGGAACTGGGGATGATCGGCCTCGGCCGCATGGGCGGCAACATGGCCGAGCGGTTGCGGCGCGGCGGTCACACCGTGGTCGGCTATGACCGCGACCCGGAGGTCACCGATGTCGGCTCGCTGGAGGAACTCGTCCAGCGGCTGTCCCCGCCGCGGGCGGTGTGGATCATGGTGCCGGCCGGCGATCCGACGGCGAGCACTGTCCACAGGCTGGGGGAAATCCTGGCGGCCGGCGACGTCGTTGTGGACGGCGGCAACTCCCACTATGTGGATGACCGCGTCCACGGTGAGGAGCTGGCGGGCCACAACATCGGCTTCCTCGACGTCGGGGTGAGCGGCGGCGTGTGGGGGCTCGACAACGGCTACGGGCTCATGGTCGGCGGCGAGGACCAGCACGTGAAGCAGCTCATGCCGATCTTCGAGACGCTCAAGCCCGAGGGCGAGTACGGCTTCGTGCACGCGGGCCCGGTCGGGGCCGGCCACTTCGCCAAGATGGTCCACAACGGCATCGAGTACGGCATGATGCAGTCCTTCGCCGAGGGCTGGGAACTGCTCGAGGCCGGCGGGGTCGTGCAGAACGTCGCCGAGACCTTCCACAGCTGGCGCGCGGGCACCGTCATCCGGTCCTGGCTTCTCGATCTCGCCGACCGGGCGCTCGCCGACGATCCCGATCTCAGCAGGCTGAAGGGTTACGCACAGGACTCGGGCGAGGGCAGGTGGACGGTCCAGGCGGCTGTGGATCACGGCGTCCCGCTGCCAGTGATCACCGCCGCGCTGTACGCCCGGTTCGCCTCGCGGCAGGAGGACTCGCCCGCGATGAAGATGGTGGCGGCGCTGCGCAACCAGTTCGGCGGGCACGCCATCGAGACGGCCAAGGGCGCCGACTCCGCCGGTGCCGACGTGGCCCCGCCCCAGGTCTGAGCGGCGCCCGGCCGCGCCCGGCCGCGCACACGGCACCGAGGTCGTCCACAGGATTGTGGATAACCTTCCACACCCTGGGGATAGGGCGCCGCCGCCCGCCGGCCGGTCGCGAAGGGCCTACGCTCGAATCCGTGCATGTGGCCCTCCTCGCGCTCCAGGACTTCCGGTCCTACGCCGCCGCCGAGATCACCTTCGAGCCGGGGGTCAGCGTGCTGCGTGGGCGCAACGGGGAGGGCAAGACCAACCTCGCCGAGGCCATCGGCTACCTCGCCACCCAGGGCAGTCACCGGGTGGCCACCGACGCGCCGCTCGTCCGGCACGGCGCGGACCGCGCGATCGTACGGGGCGGGGTCGTCCGGGCCGATCGCCGGGCGCTGCTCGAGATAGAGATCAACCCGGGCAAGGCCAACCGGGCCCGGCTGAACCGTTCTCCCGTCCCCAGAGCACGCGAGATCCTGGGGATATTGCGCACGGTGCTGTTCGCGCCGGAGGATCTGGCCCTGGTCAAGGGCGATCCCGGCGAGCGCCGCCGGTTTCTCGACGAGCTGCTGACCGCCAGGGCGCCGCGCTTCGCCGGCGTCCGCGCCGACTACGACCGCGTGCTCAAGCAGCGCAACGCCCTGCTCAAGTCGGCGGCCGCGCACCGTCGGGCCCCGGGCGCCGAGATGCTGGCCACCCTCGATGTGTGGGACACGCACCTGGCCAAGGCGGGCGCCGAGCTGTTGGCCGGACGGCTCGAGCTGACCGCGGCGCTGCGGCCGCTGGCCGCCAGGGCGTACGCCGCGGTGGCGCGGCCGCCCGGCGATGGTGTGGACGGCGGCGCCGCGGAGGGCGCCGCGTCCGACGACATCGCCGGGCTGGAGTACCGGAGTTCCCTCGAAGGCGTGGAGTTGTCCACAGACCGTGGAAAACTCGCCGACGCGCTTCGCGAGGGCATGGAACGCGCCCGGCGGCAAGAGCTCGAACGGGGCGTCAGCCTCGTCGGCCCGCACCGTGACGAGTTGACGCTGCGGCTGGCCGGACTGCCGGCCCGGGGATACGCGAGCCAGGGAGAGTCGTGGTCGTTCGCGCTGGCGCTGCGGCTGGCGGCCTTTGAGCTGCTGCGGGCCGATGGCGACGACCCCGTGCTGATCCTCGACGATGTGTTCGCCGAGCTCGACGCGCAGCGCCGCGAGCGGCTGGCCGCGCTGGTCGCGCCCGCCGAACAGGTGATCATTACCGCGGCCGTGCCCGAAGACGTGCCCGCCGAGCTCAGCGGCGCCGCCTACGACGTCGCCGGCGGCGAGGTGACCCGTGTCCGCTGACGGCCGGTTGTGGATGGAGGTGTGCATAAGACGTGGATGACGATCGGCGGCGGCGGCGAGCCCGCCACGGCGGCTCGGGCCGACAGGGCCCGCGGGAGTCAAAGGATCAACAGGCTGTGGATAACCGCGCGGCGGATGACCGCCCCGTGGCCGAGGGCCTGTTGAACGAGAACCCCCTGGACGAGAACCCCCTGGACGAGAACCCCCTGGACGAGAGCCCGGCGGCCGGCGAGCCGGCGTCGAAGGCGGGGATCGAGCTCGCGCGCGAGGCGCTCGCCCAGGCGAAGGCCGACGCGCTCAAGCGCGGCGCGCTGCCGGGCAACCAGACCCGGCGGTCCCGGTCCCGGGCGAGCGGGGGACGCTCGCGCGGCCGGACCGAGCGGGGCGGCGACCCGCGGCCGTTCGGCGCCGCGATCCGCGACCTGCTCGCCGAGCGCGGCTGGGAGCAGCAGGCCGCGATCGGCGGGGTTTTCGGCAACTGGGCGCAGATCGTGGGCAAGGAGGTGGCCGAGCACACCACGCCCATCTCCTTCGAAGACGGCGAGGTGGTCATCGCCGCCGACTCGGCCACCTGGGCCCAGCAGGTGCGGTTGCTGGCTCCGACGCTGGTCAGACGGCTGAACGAGGAGCTGGGCCACGGCACCGTACGGCGTGTCAAGGTCCGGGGCCCGGCGTCCTCGACCGGCCGCCGCGGCGGCTGGCGGGTACGGTGAAGTCCCTTGACCGGCCTGTTTGACACCAAAGTAAATCAATCCGAACAGGCGTTCGGGTTGCTACCCGCGCGTCTCGCGATGAGGGCCGCATACGACTTGTAATCCCCCCTGCTGTGTGGGGGGACCCGCGCGGTGGCTTATTCGGGCGGCACACGCGTCCACAGGGCGCGAGAATGCCCACATAGCCCGGCTGACCCGGTAGAATGAAATCGGTTCAGGACACTGTGCCGTAACGGGCCGCTCGAAGATCGGGCGCCCTTAAGTGTGTTACGGGGCACGCGCGGCGGCTGGTGTCCCCGGCAGAAGGATCTCCTTTGGCGTACGACGCTCGCTCGATCACTGTCCTCGAAGGTTTGGAAGCGGTGCGCAAGCGCCCCGGCATGTACATCGGTTCCACCGGGGAGCGCGGTCTGCACCACCTTGTCTATGAGGTCGTCGACAACTCGGTCGACGAGGCGCTGGCCGGTTACGCCGACAAGATCGATGTCACCCTGCTCGCCGACGGCGGCGTCCGGGTGGTCGACAACGGCCGCGGCATCCCCGTCGACCTTCATCCTGTGGAAAAGCGCCCGGCGGTCGAGGTCGTCCTCACCACCCTGCACGCGGGCGGCAAGTTCGACGGCAAGTCGTATGCCGTCTCCGGCGGCCTGCACGGCGTCGGCGTCTCGGTGGTCAACGCGCTGTCCCGGCGGCTCGAGGTCGAGGTGCGCCGCGACGGCTACGTGTGGCGCCAGTCCTACGACCGCAGCGAGCCGGTGGCGCCGGTGGCCAAGCGCGAGGCGACCGACGAGACCGGCACCACGACCACGTTCTGGCCCGACGACTCGATCTTCGAGACGCTCGAGTGGAACTACGAGACGCTCAGCCGGCGCATGCAGGAGATGGCCTTCCTCAACCGCGGGCTGTCCATCACGCTGCGCGACGAGCGGCCCGACTACGTCAACGGCGAGCCGAGCGTTGTCACGTACCACTACGAAGGCGGCATCGAAGACTTCGTCCGCTACCTCAACGCCAAGAAGGAGCCGGTGCACAACTCGGTGATCGCCTTCGGCGACGAGGCCGAGGGCATGTCGATCGAGATCGCGATGCAGTGGAACGCGTCATATTCCGAGTCGGTCCACACGTTCGCCAACACGATCAACACCGCCGAGGGCGGCACCCACGAGGAGGGCTTCCGGGCCGCGCTGACGAGCATCGTCAACCGCTACGCCAAGGAGCAAAAGCTCCTCAAGGAGGGCAAGGACGAAAACCTCTCGGGCGAGGACGTCCGCGAGGGCCTGACCGCGATCATCTCGATCAAGCTGGCCGATCCGCAGTTCGAGGGACAGACGAAGACCAAGCTCGGCAACACCGAGGCCAAGTCGTTCGTCCAGAAGGCGTGCCACGAGCATCTGCGCGACTGGTTCGACCGCAACCCCGGCGAGGCCAAGGAGGTCATCAACAAGTCGCTGCAGGCCGCCCGGGCCCGCATCGCCGCCCGCCAGGCGCGCGACCTCACCCGGCGCAAGAGCCTGCTCGAATCGACCTCGCTGCCGGGCAAGCTGTCGGACTGCCAGTCGACCGACCCGGCCAAGTGCGAGATCTACATCGTCGAGGGCGACTCGGCCGGCGGCTCGGCCAAGGGCGGCCGCGACCCGCACTACCAGGCGATCCTGCCGATCCGCGGCAAGATCCTCAACGTCGAGAAGGCCCGGATCGACCGCGTTCTGAAGAACAACGAGGTCCAGGCGATGATCACCGCGCTGGGCACCGGCATCCACGATGAGTTCGACATCTCCAAGCTGCGGTATCACAAGATCATCCTGATGTCCGACGCCGACGTGGACGGCCACCACATCAACACGCTGCTGCTGACGCTGCTGTTCCGATTCATGAAGCCGCTGGTGGAGGCCGGGCACGTCTACCTGTCGCAGCCGCCGCTGTACAAGATCAAGTGGGACGCCCGCGGCCAGGACGCCGACTACGCCTTCTCCGACCGCGAGCGCGACGCGATCATCGAGCAGGGCATCGCGGCCGGCAGGAAGGACCCGCGGCCCCGCGACCAGGTGCAGCGGTTCAAGGGTCTCGGCGAGATGAACGCCACCGAGCTGTGGGACACCACCATGGACCCGGCCAACCGGGTGCTGCTGCAGGTGACCCTCGACGACGCGGCGCAGGCCGACGAGCTTTTCACCGTCCTCATGGGCGAGGACGTCGAGGCGCGGCGTTCGTTCATCCAGCGCAACGCCAAGGACGTTCGCTTCCTCGACATCTGAGACATCTGAGATCTGAGACATCTGAGACAGGTGACCGTCGGGCAGCACCGGCGGAGACAGGCCCTACGAAGGCCGCACGAGTAGAAGAGGGTTCCAAGTGACGGACGTCACCCTGCCGCCGGGCGGGTCCCACGATCGGATCGAGCCGGTCGACATCCAGGTCGAGATGCAGCGCAGCTACCTCGACTACGCGATGTCGGTCATCGTCGCGCGCGCGCTGCCGGAGGTGCGCGACGGCCTCAAGCCGGTGCACCGCCGGGTGCTGTACGCCATGTACGACGGCGGCTATCGCCCCGACCGCGGCTACTTCAAGTGCGCCCGCGTCGTCGGCGAGGTCATGGGGAACTACCACCCGCACGGCGACTCGGCGATCTACGACACGCTCGTGCGGCTCGCCCAGCCGTGGTCGATGCGCTATCCGCTGGTCGACGGCAACGGCAACTTCGGCTCGCCCGGCAACGACCCGGCCGCGGCCATGCGGTACACCGAGTGCCGGATGGCGCCGCTGGCCATGGAGATGCTGCGGGACATCGACAAGGAGACCGTCGACTTCTCGCCCAACTACGACGGCCGCTCCCAAGAGCCCGACGTCCTGCCGAGCCGCTACCCCAACCTGCTGGTCAACGGCTCGTCGGGCATCGCGGTGGGCATGGCGACCAACATCCCGCCGCACAACCTGCGCGAGGTCGCCGACGGGGTCAAGTGGTATCTGGAGCACTTCGACACCTCCGACGAGGAACTGCTCGACGCGCTGATCCAGCGGATCAAGGGCCCCGACTTCCCGACGCACGGCCTGATCGTCGGGCGGCGCGGGATCGAGGAGGCCTACCGCACCGGCCGCGGGCTGATCACGATGCGCGCGGTCATCGACGTCGAGGAGATCCAGGGCCGTACGTGCCTGGTCGTCACGCAGCTGCCGTACCAGGTCAACCCCGACAACCTCGCGCTGAAGATCGCCGAGCAGGTCAAGGAAGGCAAGATCACCGGGATCGCCGACGTGAAGGACGAGACGTCGGGGCGGACCGGCCAGCGCCTGGTGATCGTGCTCAAGCGCGACGCGGTCGCCAAGGTCGTGCTCAACAACCTGTACAAGCACACGCAGCTGCAGGAGACGTTCGGCGCCAACATGCTCGCGCTCGTCGACGGGGTGCCGCGGACGCTCCGGCTCGACCAGTTCGTGCGGCACTGGGTGGCGCACCAGATCGAGGTCGTCGTCCGGCGCACCAGGTTCCTGCTGCGCAAGGCCGAGGAGCGGGCCCACATCCTGCGCGCGCTGCTCAAGGCGCTCGACCGCATCGACGCCGTCATCGCGTTGATCCGCGCCTCGGCGTCGGCGGCGGAGGCCCAGCGGGGCCTGATAGAGCTGCTCGACATCGATGAGATCCAGGCGCAGGCCATCCTCGACATGCAGCTGCGCAAGCTGGCCGCCTTGGAGCGTCAGCAGATCACCGACGAGTACGACGAGCTGATGTCGCGGATCGCCGACTACAACGACATCCTCGCCTCCCCCGAGCGGCAGCGCACGATCGTGGGCGACGAGCTCGCCGGGATCGTGGAGAAGTTCGGCGACGAGCGGCGCACCGAGATCATCCCCTTCGACGGCGACATGTCCATGGAGGACCTCATCGCCGAGGAGGAGGTCGTCGTCACCATCACGCGCGGCGGGTACGCCAAGCGCACCAAGATCGACCTCTACCGGGCGCAAAAGCGTGGCGGCAAGGGCGTGCGCGGGGCCCAGCTCAAGCAGGACGACCTGGTGCAAGAGTTCTTCGTGACCACCACCCACCACTGGATCCTGTTCTTCACGAACAAGGGCCGGGTGTATCGGGCCAAGGCGTACGAACTGCCCGAGGGGGCGCGCGACTCGCGCGGCCAGCACGTCGCCAACCTGCTCGCCTTCCAGCCCGACGAGCACATCGCCGAGGTGCTGGACCTGCGTGACTACAACGTGGCGCCCTATCTCGTGCTCGCCACCAAGCAGGGCAAGGTGAAGAAGACCAAGCTGTCCGACTTCGACTCGCCGCGCTCCGGCGGCATCATCGCCATCAACCTCGTCGGCGACGACGAGGTCATCGCGGCGCGGCTGGTCTCCCCCGACGACGATCTGCTCATGGTGAGCACGGGCGCGCAGGCCATCCGCTTCCACGCCTCCGATGAGTCGCTGCGCCCGATGGGGCGGGCGACCAGCGGAGTCAAGGGCATGAGCTTCGACGCCGGACACGAGGTCTTGGACATGCACGTCGTGCACAACGGCGAGGAAGACGTGCTTGTCGCCACGCAGGGTGGGTATGCCAAGCGAACGCCAATTGAGCAATACCCCGTTCAAGGCCGTGGGGGAAAGGGCGTGCTCACGGCTAAGATCGTGCAAACCCGCGGGAGGCTGGTAGGGGCTCTCATGGTTCGTCCGGAGGACGAGGTGTTCGCCATGACGTCGAGCGGCGGCGTCATCCGCACCGGCTGCGCCGAGATCAAGCAGTCGGGGCGGCAGACGATGGGAGTCCGGTTGATGAACCTCGCGGACGGAGACGTCGTGGTCGCCATTGCCAGGAACGTAGAGTCCATAGCGGATCCAGACACGGGGGAGGGGAGTGACACGTGAGCGAAGCCACCGGTGCCGCCCAGAACAAGGGGCGGGCCCAGGTGACAGGCCGCGGTGGAACTTCCGGATCGGGCGCCCAGCGTTCCACCGCCATGCGGCCGGACGGCTCCACCGACCCCGGCGTCGCGGGTCCCGCTGCCGACGACGCGACGGCCGAGGTCCCGCTGCCGGACGAGCCACAGGGCACCGGACCGGTCCACCCAGAGCCCGCCCGGCCCGGCCACTCCGGTCCGGCGCCCGGCCAGTCCTGGACCTCCACCGTCCAACCTTCGGGTACGGCGGTGAACCGGTCGGCCAGCCCGTACGGGCCGGGCGAGACGCGGCAGGCGCCGCAGGCGCCGCCGGCACCGCCGCCGCCCGCTCCCCCGCCCCCGGGCCAGCGCCCCGGGCTGCGCGGCCGCGCCGCCGTCGCGCGGGCGCGCGCCGGCAAGCGCACCGCGTCGGGCAAGACGGCCACCGGCAAGTCACCGCGCCGGGCGCACCTGCAGGTCTCGCGGTTCGAGCCGTGGTCGGTGATGAAGTTCAGCTTTGTGATGTCGTTGGTCTGCTTCGTCGTGCTGCTCGTCGCCGTCACGGTCCTCTACATGATCCTGTCGGGCCTGGGGGTCTTCGAGGCGATCAGCAACACGATCAACGACCTGACCCGCGAGCAGGGCGCCAACTCCGGCGGCCTCGACGCGGCCAGTTGGTTCTCCTTCGCCAGGGTCTTCGGCTACACCGCGCTGATCGGCTCGCTCAACGTCCTGCTCATCACCGCGCTGGCCACCGTCTGGGCGGTCATCTACAACCTCGCCGCCGACTTCGTCGGCGGCGTCGAGGTCACCCTCAAGGAAGCCGAGTAGCCTTGGGCTGAACAGCGTCAAACCCAATTTCCGTTGCCTGCGCGGATCGGGTAGTCTCCTACTCCGTCGCGCTCGCGAAGCGGCACTTCGGGCCTATAGCTCAGTCGGTTAGAGCGCATCCCTGATAAGGATGAGGTCCCTGGTTCAAGTCCAGGTAGGCCCACGCGGTGACGGTTGCCGCTCGGCGAGTTTCACTCGCCCTCGCCGTCGCCCGCAATGTCTTCGCGAGGGGACGACCCCCGGACCCCCGATGTGGGGCTCCGCCCCCACGCCCCCGACCGGTTTCCGGGTTCGCTCGCGTTCCGCGCCGGAGGTCTCGTGAGTTCGTTACCGGACCGGATGGCCGATCACTGGTGGTGGCGGCCCGGGGTACGACCCGGCCGGCGGGTGCTGGTGTGGCACATCCTTCTCGACGACCAGCCTGATGTCCGGGAGCTCGTACGGCAGTGCCAGGACATGGTGGCCGGCATCGAGGGGCTGGAGCCGGTACCGGCGGAGTGGCTGCACATGACCACGCAGGTCGTGGGGTTCGCCGACGAGATCTCCCAGAGTGAGATCGATGCGATGACCGGCGGCGTAGCGGCGCGGCTCGCCACGGTCGGCCCGATCGAGGTCGAGTTCGGCACCTTGTGGATCGGCAGCGAGGCGGTGATGCTGACCGTCCGGCCGCCCCGTGCCCTCGACCCGGTACGTACGGCGATCCGGGAGGCGGCCGCGGCGACGGTGGCGGCGCACCGGCTCGCCGACGAGCCGGACTGGACGCCGCACGTGTCGGTCGCCTACAGCAACGCCGCCGGCCCGGCGGCGCCCGTCATCGCGGCCTTGCAGGACCCGCCGGGACCTCGGCCGATGACGGTGCGGCGGGTGCATCTCGTGGCCCAGGAACGGACGGGTCGCCTCTATCGGTGGGTGCGCCTCACAGCCGTCGGACTCGGGGAATAGTTACAACGCTTTTCCAGGTCACCCAACACGCGTAGGCAAGTCCGGTATATACCGATGTGTACAACCGGTGTCAGCGGGAAATGGAACGCCCACTACGGGTCACGGACCGATCGGATCCGCTCGGCGATCGAGGAGTATCCGCCACCTCGCTGAATTCCCCCGGATGGCTTTCACCACGGCCACGCAGACACCACGAACGGCCCTGCCGGCATGGCCGTACGCAGACGTGATCAGGAGGGCTGAAATGAGCGAACCAGCCGAGTCCCAGGAGTGGACCGAGGACGACCTGAAAGGCAACGACATTCATCCGCACGCACCTGGCGACGACGAGCCCGAGGACGACGAACCGTGAGCTATCCCTTCATCCAGGCGCGCAACCACGGCGGCACACAGAGCACGGTGAGGCGCTTCGTCGTCCACGGCACGGTGACGCCATGTGCACGCGGCTGGGCCAGACGCGTCGCGAACGACTTCCACACGACCACGCGCGACGCGTCAGCCCACTATGTGATCGACCCCGGCGAGATCATCCAATGCCTCACCGAGCGCACGATCGGCTACCACGCCCCGCCCAACACCGGCTCGCTCGGCTTCGAGCTGTGCGATCCGCAGAAGGGGTCATCGGCCCGGTGGCGGGACGCCAACCACGCGGCGATGCTGCGGCGCGCCGCCGCGCTCATCCGGTCACGCGCCAAGGCCTGGGGCATCCCGCTCGTCAAGCTGTCGGCCGCCGATGTGCGCGCCGGCAAGAAAGGCATCTGCGGCCACAACGACGTCTCGGCCGCCTTTCACCAGACCGACCACACCGACCCTGGGGCCGGGTTCCCGTGGGCGCATTTCATGGACCTCGTTAAAGGAGACGACATGCCCGAGCCGAAGGAACTGTGGACGTGGGACGGCATCCCCGCGCCGCCATGGATCGCAGAGGAGGGCAACAAGAACTGGACCCCGTCGAGCTACCTGCACTGGGGTTACCGCAATCAGGCGAAGCTGACCGAGAAGGTCGACACCCTCTCGGAGAAGGTCGACACGCTGACCGCCGAGCTGGCCGAGATCAAGGCGCTGCTCGCCGGGCAGCAGCAGCCCGGAGGCACGTCGTAGTCCGCCGCTAGTCGCCGAGGTTGTCGAGGACGGCCGCGGTGATCTCTTTGGTGGTGGCGGTGCCGCCGAGGTCGCGCGGGAGTACGCCGGCCGCGGTGGTGGCCTCGATCGCCGCGTTGATCCTGGCCGCCTCGGCGGGCAACCCCAGGTGATCGAGCATCAGTGCGGCGCTGCCGATGGCGCCGATGGGGTTGGCGATGCCCTGCCCGGCGATGTCGGGCGCCGAGCCGTGGACCGGTTCGAACATGCTCGGGTTGCGGCGTTCGGGGTCGAGGTTGGCGCTGGCGGCCAGGCCGAGGCTGCCGGCCAGCGCGCTGCCGAGGTCCGACAGGATGTCGCCGAAGAGATTCGAGCCGACCACGACCGACAACGAGCGCGGCCGCAGCACGAAGCGCGCCGCCATGGCGTCGACCAGGCAGCTGTCGGCCTCGACGTCGGGATACTCGGCGGCGACGCGACGGAAGACGTCGTCCCACAGCACCATTCCGTACTGTTGCGCGTTGCTCTTGGTGACGCTGGTGACCTTCCGGTGCCGCCTCGATCGGGCCAGTTCGAACGCGAACCTGATGATGCGCTCGCAACCGCGCTCGGTGAACAAGGCCGTCTGCGTCGCGACCGCCCCGCCGGCGCCCCGCCCGGAAAGGGAACGCCCGCCCAGTCCGGCGTACTCGCCCTCGCTGTTCTCCCTGACCACCACCCAGTCGAGGTCGGCGGGGTCGGTACGGAGCGGGCCGGTGACGCCGGGCAGGAACCGCACAGGGCGTACGTTGGCCCACTGGTCGAAGCCCTGGCAGATGGCCAGCCGCAGCCCCCACAGACTGACGTGGTCGGGCACCGTCGGCCAGCCCACGGCGCCGAAGTAGATCGCGTCGAAGGACCGCAGCGAGTCCAGGCCGTCCGCGGCCATCATCGTCCCGGTGCGGGCGTGGTAGTCGCTGCCCCACGGGAACTCTTCCCACTCGAACGTCGCCGTGCCCAGCGCGTCCAGCACGGCACGACCGGCCGCGACGACCTCTCGCCCGACTCCGTCGCCGGGAATGACCGCGATACGAAACGCACGCGTCGCTTCCACCGAATTCTCCCGTGAGTTTGGAGGGATAGCCTGGAGGATACTTCTCTGCTATTAGTCGCATTTGAGACACATCGGGGGCCTGATTCTGCGGTTGCACTGCGAAGCGGAGGACCGATGGCCAGAACCGATGTCGAGTCCGCAGTTCTCGGTGGCGCCACCTATCGGAGCCTGACCGAGCAACGGCTGTCCGAGGCGGAGGAACGCTTCGAGAAGGGCAGGCGCACCGTCGGCCTTTGGCTGGCGCC
This sequence comes from Streptosporangiaceae bacterium, assembly GCA_035765195.1. Classification (GTDB taxonomy): domain Bacteria; phylum Actinomycetota; class Actinomycetes; order Streptosporangiales; family Streptosporangiaceae; genus CALAED01. The sequence goes on along the minus strand of DASTYC010000019.1, from coordinate 240,104 downwards.
GGTCGTCGCCATCGTGTTCCTGGCGCTGCCGCTCGACATGGCCCCCAGGCAGCAGACGCTCGCCGGCATCCTGCTCGGCGTCATCGTGTTGTGGGTGACCGAGCCGGTGCCGATCCCGATCGGCGGCCTCATCGGGGTCGGGGCGATCGTGCTGATGGGCGTGGCGTCGGCGGACGACGCGCTGGAGCCGTTCGGCTCGTCCACGGTCTTCACTTTCATCGGCGCGTTCATTCTCGCGCAGGCGATGCTCAAACACGGGCTGGCCAGGCGGTTCGCGTTCCGGGTGCTCGCCACTCCGGGCGTCGGCCAGTCGACCATCCGGCTGATGATCGCCTTCGGCCTCGTCACCTGCGCGCTGTCGGCCTTCGTGTCCAACACCGCGACCGTGGCGATGCTGCTGCCGACCGCGCTCGGCTTCCTCACCGTCATCGCCAAGCTGCTGCAGGATCGCGGCATGGTCGCCGAGGACTTCGACCCGCTGCGGCTGCGTGTCGGCGCCGCGCTGATGCTCATGCTCGCCTACGCCGCGACCGTCGGCGGCCTGCTCACCCCGGTCGGCTCGCCGCCCAACCTCATCGGCCGCGGCCTGATCGAGGAGGCCACCGGCGAGCGCATCTCGTTCGCGGAGTGGATGGGGACGGCGCTGCCGCTGTGCGCGATCATGTTCGTGGTGCTGATCGTGGTCACCGTGCTGCTCAACCGGCCGGAGATCCGCCGCATCGAGGGCGTCGAAGAGTACGTCGCCGCGCAGCGCGCCGAGATGGGCCCGCTGTCGCGCGCCGAGAAGAACACGCTGATCGCGTTCGCCGTGACGGTCACGTTGTGGATCCTGCCCGGCATCATCGCGCTCATCGCCGGCACCGACGCGTCGGTGTACGAGACGGTGAGCGACCGGCTGGACGAGGGCATCATCGCCGTGCTCGGCGCGTCGCTGCTGTTCGTGCTGCCGACCGAATGGCGAAGCCGGAGCTTCACCCTCAACTGGAGCGACGCCGCCCGCATCGACTGGGGCACCATCGTGTTGTTCGGCACCGGCATCATCTTCGGTGCGCTGCTGTCGAGCACCGGCCTGGCCAAGACGATCGGCAACTCGGCCAACGACTGGCTCGGCCTGTCCAGCACCGTCGCCATCACGGCGTTCGCGGTCGTGCTCGCGGTACTGGTCTCGGAGACCACGAGCAATACCGCGTCCGCGGCGGTGGTGGTGCCGATCATCATCCCCATCGCGGTGGCCGCGGACATCAACCCCTTCGTGCCCGCGCTCGCGGCGACGTTCGCGGCGTCCTTCGGCTTCATGCTGCCGGTGTCCACGCCGCAGAACGCCGTGGTCTACGGCTCCGGCGCGGTACGGATTACCACGATGATCCGTACCGGGGCGTCGTTCGACGTCATCGGGGCGATTCTCATCTTCATCGGCCTCCCGATCATGGTCGGCCTGCTCAACATCGGCGGCTGATCGCGTGCGCTAGAGGAGTGCGCGCATGCGGTTGATCTCGGCGGACTGCGTGACGAAGACGTCCTTGGCGATCTGCTGGATGATCACGTCGCTGCCGTTGGCGACTTCCTCTTGCGCCATCGTCACGGCGCCCTGGTGATGGGTGATCATCAGCGTCAGGAAGAGCCGGTCGAAGCTCTCGCCGGTGGCCTTCTTGAGCTGGGCCATCTGCTGCGGGGTCGCCATGCCCGGCATTTGCATGTGGTCGGTGGCGGCGGATCCGTGACCATGGCGTTCGGGCCGGGCGTGCCGGCGCAGCCACGACTGCATCTGTGAGATCTCCGCGCTCTGCCCGGCGTCGATGCGGTCCGCCAGCGCCTTCACTTTGGCGCTCGCCGCCTGCGCGGGGGCGCCGGCGGCCATCTCGATCGCCTGTTCGTGGTGCGGGATCATCATCTCGATGAAACGGATGTCGGCGGCGTTGGGCGACGGGACGATCCCCTTGGTCGCCGGGACGGTCTTGTTGGGCTGACCTGGCCCGCCTGGCACGATCACCGAGCCGCTCTGCTTCCCGGCCGGCCGATCGTCGCCGCCGGAGCAGCCGGAGACGCCACCAGCGGCGACGCACAACACGAGCGCGGCTCCGATCGCGACCCGCCGATGCTTCATCGGGATGCTCCACCTCTCCTCGGCGTAGGAGCCCTGCTCCTCCTCGCGCTACCGGACCGTACCTCGTCCACATCTAGACCTGAATGCGTTGTAAGTATCGAAAAACGAACGTTTCCCGGTAAGTCTGGCTTGTTGGTCAGAAACCACCCATAATCCGGTCTCAGCTGTGTGGACATCGGGGTCCCATCGGCCGGAGCGAACAGGAGACGGTGTGGCGTCGGTCCGTGGACAGACAAGACAGCGACGAACCCTTTTGGCATCCCTCAGCGCGGTAGTGATCGCGATCGCGACCATGTTCGCGCTCCCCGGGGCCGCCGCCCAGGCACCGGGCGTCGATGAGATCGCCAGCAGCGCGAACATGCGCCAGCTGGCCAACCTCCCCAAGCAGGCCCCGTTCGACACGGAGGCGGCGATCGGGAGCGATCTCGCGTTCCAAGGCAAGTACGCCTTCGTCGGCAACTTCGAAGGCTTCTCGATCTACGACATCAGCCGGCCGAGCAGGCCGCGGCTCGTCAGCCAGGTGCTGTGCCCCGGACCGCAGAACGACATATCGGTCGCCGGCAACCTGCTGTTCCTCTCGACCGACGCCTCCCGCAGCGACGACTCGTGCGCGAGCACGGCGCTGTCCGCGACGCAGAAGTCCGCGTGGGAGGGCATCAAGATCTTCGACATCAGCGACGTGCGCAACCCGCGCTACGTCAAGTCCGTCGAGACGGACTGCGGCTCGCACACCCACACCCTCGTGCCGGGCGGCCGGAGCACGGTGTACCTGTATGTGCAGTCGTACTTCCCGAACGCGACCTTCCCCGACTGCCAGCCGCCGCACGACAAGATCTCCATCGTCAAGGTGCCGCTGCGCAACCCGGCGGCCGCGGCGGTCGCGGCCACTCCCGTGGTCTTCCCTGACGGCGGCAACCCGGGCGAGGACCTGCCCTTCCCCGAGGGCACGACGGCCACGAGCGGCTGCCACGACATCACCGCGTTCCCGGACAAGGACCTGGCCGCGGGCGCCTGCATGGGCGACGGCGTGCTGTGGGACATCTCCGACCGACTCAACCCGCGGATTCTCGACGTCGTCCGCGATGACGCCAACTTCGCGTTCTGGCACTCGGCGACCTTCAACCGGACCGGCACCAAGGTCGTCTACACCGACGAGCTCGGCGGCGGTGTCGCGGCGACCTGCAACACGACGATCGGTGCGGACAAGGGCGCGGACGGCATCTACGACATCGTCGGCAAGGGCGACAACCGCCGCCTGGAGTTCCGCGGTCGCTTCAAGATCCCGCGCGCGCAGGCCGACACCGAGAACTGCGTGGCCCACAACGGCTCGCTGATTCCGGTCAAGGGCCGCGACATCATGGTGCAGGCGTGGTACCAGGGCGGGATCTCGGTCTGGGAGTTCACCGACTCGCGTAAGGCGCACGAGATCGGCTTCTTCGAGCGCGGCCCGCTGTCCGCGGACGAGCTGGAGCTCGGCGGTTCCTGGTCGGCGTACTACTACAACGGGTTCATCTACTCCAGCGACATCCAGAAGGGCCTGGACGTTATCAAGATCAGCGACCGGCGTACGGACCGTGCCGCTCGCGTCGATCTCGATGTGCTGAACGTGCAGACCCAACCGTCCTACGACAACTGACGATGTCGTCGCGGTGGTCACCCCTGGGGTCACTCCCCCGGGGTGACTACCGCACGGTCCGGTCCTCGCCCGCCGCGCGGCCGCGCACGTAGGTCGTGATGGCCGCGCCGGGCTCGAAGGAGCGGGTCTCGCCCGGCAGGAACCCGGTCGGCGCGAACAGGCCGTCGAACATCGGGACGCCGGAGCCGATCACGATCGGGTTCCGCTTGACGATCAGTTCGTCGATTTCGTCGAGCAGCGCGGCCGCGAGCCGTCCGCCCCCGGCCAGCCAGATCGCCATGCCGTCTTGTGTCTTCAGTTCGCGGACGAGCCGCAGCGGATCTGCGGCGAACTGGACGTCCCCCGACTCGCCGGTGGCCGTGAGCGTGGTGGACACGACGTACTGCCTCAGGTGGGGATAGGGGCTGGGGATGCCCGCCTGGAGCGCGGGCTCGTACGTGCCACGCCCCATGACCACGGTGTCGAAGTGCCGCGCCGGAGAGTCGGCCACGCCGAGCGGACCACGCGCGTGGACGGGCATCGTCTCGGGGTACTCGGCCAGGATCGCCCGCGCCACCTCTCCCTCGAACGGAAAGAAGTCGACCTCGCCGCGCGGCCCCGCGATGAAGCCGTCGATCGTGGCGGCGACGTAGTAGATCAACCTGCGCATCGAGCGGGCTCCTCTCTCGGGCTGATCACTGCGAACAATCTAGACGCGCCGGGCGACCCGGCCGCCGTTGAACTGGTGCGGGCTCGGCTTCGTACCCATCAGCAGCCCCGCCGCCGAAGGAGGCCGTTGCTCGTGTCCGCCGTCCGCAAAATCGCCGCCCTCGGCTCCGCCCCGCTCGTACTGATCGCCCTGGCCGGCCCGGCCGACGCTCATGGCGCGTTGACCGATCCGATCAGCCGCGCGGCGGCATGCGGCCCGGAGGGCGGGCAGAAGGCGCGGTCGCGGGCCTGCCAGGCGGCCAGGGCGGCGGGTGATGCCCAGGCGCTGCGAGCATGGGACAACCTGAGAGTGCCCGGCGTGGCCGGCCGGGATCGCCAGATGATCCCCGACGGGAAGCTGTGCAGCGGCGGCCTCGACGCGTATCGCGGCCTCGATCTCCCGCGGCGCGACTGGCCGGCGACCAGGCTCACCTCGGGAGTCCGGTTCGCCTTCGCCTACCGGACGACGATCCCGCACCGGGGGACGTTCGCGTTGTACGTCACCAAGAGCGGCTACAGCCCGGCGCGGCGGCTCAAGTGGTCCGACCTGGAGCCACGACCCTTCGCGAAGGTCACCGATCCGCCGATCAAGAACGGCTCGTACGTCATCAAGGGCCGGCTGCCGCGCGGCAAGTCCGGCCGCCACGTGATCTATACGATCTGGCGGAACTCCGGCACGAGCGACACGTACTATTCCTGTTCCGACGTGGTCTTCGGCGCCCGGGGCGCCGGCGCCGGTGCGGGCGGCGCGGGCAAGAGCACGGGCAAGAAGACGTCGGCTCCCGCCGCGGCGCCGCGGGGCACCGAAAGCGCGGCCCCCGACGCCCCGGCAGCCGGCCCGGGCGGCGGGGCGAGCGACGGCGACGTCAACGCCGTGAACAGTAGCTCGCACAGCGCCGTGCCGGTGGCCACCGGGGGCGGCGCGGCGGCGGTCGCCCTCGCGGGAGGCGCCGCCCTTCTGCTCATCCGCATCCGTCGCCGCCGCCGGCGGCCGCGTCGGCCGGTGGCCGGGCCGGCTCGCCCCGGGCAGCACCCGGCCGGCCACGGCTTCGCCGACCACGGCGAGGAGAGCTGGTAACCGGGCCCCATCAGAGACGTTTCGGAGAACCTCGAACGATGAGGAAGGGGCCCGGAACCGAGCATGGGGGCCGGAACAGACCGATGGGATCCAACTATTTGATCGTTTAGATCAAAGGGTTGGGATGCTGGCTAGGATGCGAACACCATATTTTGCATGGTCTGACGCCAGCGAGGGGACCGGTGCCCGATCTTCGTGACCTGCTGCCGCACAGCAGGACAGACAGCGAGCAGAACGTCATCCTCGCGCTCATGATCAGGCAGGGCAACCAGGCCGATCTGGCGCGGCTTTGCGGCATCTCGCAGCCCAGTGTGACGACCGCCCTGAAAAAGCTGGAGGCGCTCGGGATCGTCCGGCGCACCGAGGAGGGCCGCGAGAAGCTCAGCCGACTCGAGCGGGCCAACGGCGTGGCCGTCGGCGTGGAGCTCGGCCGCCAGCGATCCGCCGTGGTCGCTCGGCGGATCGACTCACCGCAGGAGAACCCCGCTCGCGAGATGCTCAAGTTCGGCGCCAAGGACGGCAGCGAGAGCTGGTCGACCAAGATCGTCGAAGAGATCCGTTACGTCGTCGATCAGCTCAACGAGTCGTTCGACGACGTGGCGACGGTCGGGCTCGCCATCCCGCGGATGGTGCATCCGATCACCGGGCGGCTGACTCCGCCCATGCTTCCGCCATGGACCCAGGACGCCGACCCGGCGCGGATGCTGCGCGACAGGCTGCGGGCGGGCGCCCCGGACGGTTCGCTGCGCGCGGACGTCGAGGTGAAGCTCGACAACGATGCCAACCTGGGCGCACTCGCGGAGAGCGTGCACGCCAGCCCCGGCGCGGAGATCCTGCTGTTCGTCAAGTCGTCCACCGGGGTGGGTGCCGGGCTCGTGGTGGGCGGCAAGGTCATCCGCGGCGCAAGCGGGGTGGCGGCCGAACTCGGCCATCTGGTGGTGGAGCGGCACGGCGACTACTGCCAATGCGGCGGGCGCGGCTGCCTCGAGACGGTGATCGGAGCCGACGCGCTGCTGCGGAACGTCGAGACGGCGCTCGGCAAGTCGCCGCCGGCGAAGCCGCGTGACCTGGACGAACTGGTCAGACAGGCCCTGGCGGGAGATCAGCTCTGCCGCCGGGTGCTCTCCGAGGCCGCGATGGCGCTCGGCCTGGCTCTCGGCAGCGTGTGCAACCTGCTCAATCCCAACGTCATCGTGCTCGGCGGCGGGCTGGCGGCCGCCGGCGACCTCGTGCTCGATAACTGCAGGGCGTCGATCCGGCGCACCGCGCTGGCCGCGGCGGTCGACAGCGGAGCGTTCGAGCTGAGGGCCAGCCGCCTCGACCATCCCGCGGCACTGGGCGCCCTGATCATGGGCATCCAGGGCACGTTCGGCAGGCGAGTCTGAAGAGCGCGACCGTTCAGTTTCCGCCAAATGGGCGGGTGCAGGCGACGAGAACCTTTATTTCGAAGGATATTTCGGGTCGCCGGGCTTGGTGAAACCTTCTGAAATCTCGGGTGGATTTGTCCTCGATGATCTCGACTATTTGTTAGCATCCATGGACGCGGGCCGGTGGGCGTTCGGGAATTGCATTTCCGGGCTGTGCCACGGTCGGTCCGGCCTGCGGATCATACGAGCGAGCTAAGGCGGAAATTGTGAGCACCAGCCGAGAGCAGCCAGGCCCGGCCGCGGAACTCCCGGACCCAGAGGATTATCTCGCCGACTATGTTCCACCCCTGCTGATAAACGCCGGCCACGTGCGTGATGTGACCAAGGGCAGCTCGGCCAGCGGCCACGCAGATGCGAATTCCCAGTACTACTGGTGACCGGCGCGCCGAGCCGAACGAGCTGGAAGACGTTCAAGGCCTCCCAGGGTTTATCGCGTCCTTGTCCGGTCGGCGGGACGCCCTGCCAGGCAGGCCGATCTGGCCGGACCTGCCATGGCTGCGGGTGTACGGCCGGTGGCGGCCGGAGCAGCTTCGCACCGCCGAGTTTCGCGGGCATCGCCTGCTCGTGCTCGGCCACTGCCTGGCCGGCGCCCACCGGATGGAGGAGCAGCTGCGCGCCGTGGTCGACGGCGGTTCGCTCGATGGGCTGGCCGAGTGGCCCGGCGCTTACATCGTTCTCCTCGCGCGCGGCACCACCGCGCCCACCGCGCCCACCGCGTCCATCGCATCCACCGCGTCCACCGCGTCCACCGCGCCCGCGATTGGGCGGGAGCTCCTGGTGCGCACCGATCTCGCCTGCCAGTTCCCGGTCTATGTGTCGGCGGCGCCAGGCGAGACGCTCGTCGGCACGCACCCCGACGTGATCGCGGGCCTGCACCGCCGGGCACCGGACCCGGTCACAGCGGCCGCGCGCATCGCCTGCTCGCATGTGCTGCCCATGTGGGAGCACAGGTCGGCCTACGCGGGAGTCCGGCGCCTGCCCGGTGCCGCGTTCGTACGGCTGCGACCCGATGGCATCGAGGCGGCGCCCCCCGCCCGGCCGACGCCCGGCCCCGTCTCCCTCGCCGAGGGCGGCGCCGCCCTGCGCGGCCTGCTGGGCGAGGCGGTCGGGCTGCGCTGCCAGGCCGGCGACGAATCCGGGCCGGGCACCGGCGTGGATCTCAGCGGCGGTCTCGACTCCAGCACCGTGGCGTTGCTCGGCGCCAGGTTCAGCGCGTCACCGGTTCTCGCGGTGACCTATCATCACCCGCGGGCGCCCGCCGGTGACCTCGACGACGCGCTGTACTTCGCGGGCCTCGATCAACGGCTTCGCCACGTCGTCGTCCACGGCACCGCCGACACGCTGCCGTACCAGGACATGCTCGGCGCCCCTCGCGACCCGGAGCCGGCCGCGGGCGCCATCGCCTGGCGGCGGTCGCTGCTGCGATTGGAACGGGCCAAGGGAACCCGCCGCTATCTCACCGGCGAGGGCGGTGACGCCGTGCTGAGCGCCGCCCCGGCCTATCTCGCCGATCTGGCCCGGCCGCGTACGGCTCGCGCCTTCGTCAGGCACTGCCTGCTGCGGGGACGACGCCACGACTTCTCCGCCCTCCGGCTCGGCGCCAGGGCGGCCCGGGTGGCCGCCACCGGCGCCCGCCCCGCGCTCATCCGGCTGAGCCGGGGGCTGCCTCGCTCCGGCGGGCACACGCTGGACTGGTCTGATGGCGTGGCATGGTGGCCCGTGTCCGGCGAGGCCGTCGGGTGGCTGACCCCGTCTACGCGCCGGACGCTGGCGGAGCTCGCGGCCGATCCGGCGACGGCCGCCACGATCCCGGCCGGTCGCACGGCCGCCGAGCAGGCCACGCTGACCGAGTTGCGGCACTCCGGCGATGCCCAGCGCCACCTGCGCGAGCTGGGGCACCGCATCGGCGTTGACGTGCACGCCCCCTACCTCGACGATCTCGTGGTGCGCGCCTGCCTACGGGTACGGCCGGCCGCCCGGATGGATCCGGAGGCGAGCAAGCCGCTGCTGGCCGCGGCCCTGCGCGGCGTGCTCCCTGACGCGCTGTTCGTGAGGGGGACGAAGGGCGACTACACGCGTGAGGAGTACCTCGGCGCCAGGCGGGCGGCTGCGGCGCTGCGCCGGTTGGTGATCGACTCGCGGTTGGCCGACCTTGGCGTCCTGGAGCCGGCGGCGGTGCTGCGCAGCATCGACAGGCTGATCGCCGGGTGCGCGGTCGCGCTCGGCCCGCTGCGGCAGGCGCTGGCGACCGAGGTGTGGCTGCGCGGCGGGGAGCGGTCATGAAGGTCTCCGGACACGTGCATTACAACGTCGGCGCGGACGGCGGGATCGTCCTGCTCGACGCCCGTACCGGCCGGTGGTACGTGCTCAACGCGGTGGGCGCGGAACTGTGGCGAAGCTTGTCGCGGGGGCACGGCCTCGCCGAAAGCGTGGCGGTCGTCGCCACCCGCCACGCGGGCGTTCCGCAGGCCCGGCTGCATGCGGATGCCCATGCGTTGCGAGCCGAGTTGGTCAGGCTGGGCTTGATTCTTCCCAAGTCGGCCCCATCGTCTCCTCGTGCGCCCGCGCCGCATCGATCAGATCCCGTCATCGCGGCCGCGGCTCCGGCCGTCGCGCATGGCGCCGGGCGCGAGATCTGGCTCCGCATCGCCGCTGCGCTCATCCTCCTGATCGCCGTCGTGTTGGTTCGGCTGCCGTTCGGCAGGCTCTCGCGGCTGATCCGCTGGACGCGCCGGTGGGCCCGGCGGCCACTCACCGGGACGGGTGCCGACCTGCTCGCGACGGCGGTGGTGCGGTCGGCCGCCTGGTTTCCCGGACGGGCCGCGTGCCTGGAGTTGTCGCTGGCGACCGTGCTGCTGGCGGCGGTACGGCGGCGCCGGCTCGACTGGTGCCTGGGTGCGCGGCCCGACCCGTACCGCTTCCACGCGTGGGTCGAAAGCGACGGCCGTCTCGTCAGGCTCCCCGGTGATGCCGACCTCGGTGATTACGTGACGGTCCTGACGATCTGATCGCTGTACATCGCATGATCCGGACGCGTCTGCCGGGTGGTAAAGATGCAAATCAAATAATGCATATTCGCTATTCCGAAGGTGCGTAATCTGCATAATCGAGGGCGCGTGAAATGTTTGCCCTGCTCAAATTCGCGGGCTACGCTGGGGAAAGTAAAAGGCCCAGCGGAATTATCTGGCCGCGAACCTGTCAAATCCCGCCGGGCCCCCCACCCCCACTGAGGAGGTGAGCCGTGGTGAGACGACCGGCACCGAGAACCGGCCCCTCGGGAATCGCGATCAAGATCGACTTGGTGATTGAGATCACGCCCCGAAAGTTCCGCCGTGCCCTGGCGATTATGGGTCTGATCGCCGGTTTCGCGGACAAGGCCTGGTCAGTCATCGGTCTCTTCATGTAACTCGCCGCGCCGACCGGGATCGTCCAGCGGCCTGCTGGGCGATCCCACATTTTTGCGCACGCCCTTCCAGTGCCGGTCTCTCGCTTCTAATCATAGCGTGAACTCGCGAAAAGCAAAGGCGTGTGCTTCAAGCTGTCCTAACTCGCGCCGCGTATACCTGAGCAATGCGCCGATCTGAATGGCCCCCTCGTCGGCCGTGCCGGGTATGCCGATGACACCGCGACGGGGTCGCGGTCAGGAGATGCGGGCGACCGCGGCGTAGAAGGCGGTGTCGGCGGCGCTGGGCCGGTCGGCGGGCGGAGTCTCACTGCGCCAGTCGGGCAGCGCGACAATGCCGGGCGGAACCAGCTCCATGCCCTCGAAGAAGCGGGCGAACTCGTCGCGGCTGCGCGGGCGGGCGGGGTCGCGGTTGCGATCCTTCTCGCGCTTGGTCCACGTGTCGAAGTTCGCCCGGGTCTCCTCGGACATGAAGTCGCGGGTGCCGTGCGACATGGCGAGGTAGCTGCCCGGCGGGAGCGCGGCCACCAGCTTCGCGACGTGGCCGTAGGGGTCGTCGCCGTCCTCGATGAAGTGCATGACCGCGACCACCATGAGCGCCACCGGCTGACCGAGGTCGATGGTCTTGTGGAGGATGGGGTTGGTCAAGATCGCGTCCGGCTCGCGCAGGTCGGCGTGGAGGTAGGAGGTGGCGCCGGCGCCGCCGCGCGAGAGCAGGCGGCGAGCGTGCGCGAGCACGATCGGGTCGTTGTCGACGTAGACGACGCGCGCCTCGGGAGCGATCGACTGGGCCACCTCGTGCACATTGTCGGCCGACGGGATGCCGGTGCCGATGTCGAGGAACTGGCGGATGCCCGCCTCCTTGACCAGGAACGTCACCGCACGGCGCAGGAACCGGCGATTCTCCATCACAGCGATCTTCGCGGTGGGGAAGATGGCCGCCCCGGCGTCTCCCGAAATTCGGTCGGCCTCGAAGTTGTCTTTACCGCCGAGCCAATAATTGTAGCGCCGGGCCGGATGGGCCACCGATGTGTCGATCTCGAAGGGGTCGTCCAGTAGCGGATCATCCGGTGAGAAATCGTGCATGGTCATGGAGTCCCTCCAGCAGGTGCCACGGCGGCAGGGCCACCCCCTCGGCGTTGATTATGACAGCGCCCCTTGACGATAGGACAGTGCGAAATCGCAACTCGGCGAGGGCATTACGCGTGCCGGCGACCGATTCCCGCGAGCGTTCGTCATTGATTCGGATCGTCGAGGAGGTCCGCGGGCCCGTCATCGGGCCGCCGGGGCTCGGGGCGGGGCCCGGGCGAGCGAGGTACGTGACCGCGAATCACAGCAGGTGACGTGCCCAAACGTCATGGTCGCAGGGGCCAACGGCCCTACTGTCCGCCGCGCCGCGCGCGCAGCGTGAAAAGCGAAGGCGCAATGGTCCACGCCCATCGACGAAGGGGATGGCGATGACACAACTGACGATGAGTTGGCCGCAGGATGATCTCGGCCCGGCACGGGTGGTGTTCCTGCGGTTGATCGAGGGCGTGGACGCCGTCGTCGTCCTCGACAACGTGGTGCTCGGGCCGGCGATCGGCGGCGTACGCATGACCCGGCGCGCCGACCTCCCCGCCACCGAGGTGGCCCGGCTGGCTCGGGCGATGACGCTCAAGAACGCGGCCGCCGGACTCCCGCACGGCGGCGGCAAGTCGGGCATCGCCGTCCACACCGACCTCGACTCCGATGGACGCGAACGGGTGATGCGCGCGTTCGCCCTGGCGATCAAGGACCTCGTGGACTACATCCCCGGACCCGACATGGGAACCGACGAGACGTCGATGGCGGTCGTCCACGACGAGATCGGCCGGTGCGTGGGGCTGCCGGCCGTGCTCGGCGGGATCCCGCTCGACGAACTGGGCGCCACCGGATACGGCGTGGCGGTCTGCGCCGACGCGCTCGAGGACGCGAAGGTCCTCACGCTCGCCGGCGCCACGGTGGTGGTGCAGGGCTTCGGCGCGGTCGGCTCGCACGCCGCCCTCCGGCTGCGGGAGCGCGGCGCGATCGTCGTCGCCGTGTCCGACATCGAGGGCGCGACGTACGCCCCCGATGGGCTCGACGTGGCCGAGTTGCTGGAGTTCAAGCGTTCGGGACAGCCGGTGGGCGGCTTCCCCGGCGGCGTCCGGGTGCCTCGCGACGACATACTCACGCTCGCGTGCGACATCATCGTCCCGGCGGCACAGCCCGATGTGTTCACCGCCGCCACCGCCCGGCGGACCCGGGCCAAGGTGATCCTGCAGGGGGCCAACATCCCCGCCTCGCCGGAGGCGGAGGCCGAGTTCCACCGCATGGGCATCCTCAGCGTGCCCGACATCATCGCCAACGCCGGAGGCGTGATCTGCGCGTCCGTCGAGTACCGCGGCGGCGCCCGGACCCAGGCTTTCCAGCAGATCGAGGAGAAGATCCGAGCGAACACCGCCGAGCTGCTCGACCGCATGAAGGGCTCCGACCTGCTCCCGCGCGAGGCCGCGACCCAGATGGCCATGGCCCGCCTGCGGCGGGGCGCGGCCTACCGCCGCCGCCTGTAATCGCGTCGCACTGACACACACCGGACGCCTGCGCCGTGCCGCGGCAGGGCAGAACATCACCGTCCCCTGACGACCCGGATCGGAGCGGGCGGATGATCGTTCACGACGCGGTGGCCCGGCTGTGGGTGCTGTCCGGGCCGTCTTCCTCCTACGTGCTCCACCTGGATGAGCGGGATCGCCCGCGAGCCCTGCACTGGGGAGTTCGGCTGACGGTGGAGCAGGCGCGCGGCCTGCTGGATCGACCGATGCCGCCGGAGCGCGGATTCGAGGACGCCGCCGAGGGGACCGTGGACCTGGCGGCCGCCGGCGCGATGTGGTTCGGGCACGCCGGCGTGCGGGTGCGCTTCGCCGACGGCACCCGCGACCTCGAGCCGGTCTTCGCCGGCGCCGACCGTACGGAGGACGAGCTGGCGCTGGAGTTCACCGACCGGCACTACCCGCTGACGCTGCGGGCGCACTATCGGCTGCCCGGCGGCGGCGACGTGATCGAACGGCATCTCGTCGTCCGCAACGACGGCGCCGAGCCGATCACGATCGTCCAGGCCGACTCGGCGACGTGGGTGCTGCCGCGGCTCCCCGGCTACCGGCTCAGCCAGGTGCGCGGGCAGTGGGCCGCCGAGACCCGCCTGCATCGCGGCGACCTTCCGTACGGCGAGACCGTGCTGACCAGCCGGCGCGGCATCACCGGGCACCACGCCAACCCGTGGGCGATGATCGACGACGGCGCCGCGACCGAGGAGCACGGCGCGGTGTACGGGTGCGCGCTGGCGTGGAGCGGCAGCTGGCGGCTGACGGCCCAACGGCTGCCCACCGAACGCGTCACGATCTCGGCGGGCTTCGGGCACGAACCGCTCGCCTGGGAGCTGGCGGCGGGGCGGCGGCTGGTCACGCCCGTCTGCGCCGGCCTGTACACCGAGGGCGGGTTCGGCGCGGCCAGCCGGGCCTGGCATTCCTACCAGCTGCGGCAGGTGCTTGCGCACCCCGACGAGCCGCGCCCGGTGCTGTACAACTCCTGGGAGGCCGTCGGCTTCGACGTCGACGAGGCGCGGCAGCGCACGCTCGCCAAGCGGGCGGCCGCGCTTGGCGTGGAGCTGTTCGTCGTCGACGATGGCTGGTTCGGGACGCGCAGCCACGACGCCGCCGGGCTCGGCGACTGGTGGCCCAACCCGGCGCGCTTCCCCGAGGGGCTCGGCCCACTGATCGGGCACGTACACGACCTGGGGATGCGGTTCGGGCTGTGGGTGGAGCCGGAGATGGTCAACCCCCACAGCGACCTGCACCGCGCCCACCCGGACTGGGTGATCCACCGGCCGCACCGCCGCCGCACGCGGCAGCGCAACCAGCTGGTGCTCAACCTGGCCCGGTCGGACGTGACCGCCTGGCTGCACGAGACCATCGACGGCCTGCTCGCCCGCAACGCCATCGACTTCCTCAAGTGGGACATGAACCGGCCCGTCACCGAGGCCGGCCCCGGCGACGACGAGCTGTGGATCGACTACGTACGCAACCTCTACGACGTGCTCGACCGGCTGCGCGCCGACCATCCCCACGTACGGATCGAGTCGTGCTCCGGCGGTGGCGGCCGGGTCGACCTCGGCATCCTCCGCCGCACCGACCAAGTGTGGACCTCCGACAACACCGACGCCGTCGACCGGCTGGAGATCCAGTACGGCTTCACGCAGCTCTACCCGCCGATGGTGATGGGCGCCTGGGTGACCGACAGCCCCAACCCCTACACGGGCCGGGCCGTTCCGCTGGAGTTCCGTTTCCACGTGGCCATGGCCGGGGCGCTGGCGATCGGCGGCACGCTGACCGACTGGAGCCCGGCGGAGCTGGACCGCGCCGCCGAGCTGATCGCCGCCTACAAACGGGTGCGGCCGCTCGTCCAGCGCGGCCGGCAGTACCGGCTGGGAGCGCCGGGCGAGGAGCTCAGCGCCGTGCAGTTCGTGGCGGACGACGGCGCGGAGACGGCCGTGCTCGTCTACCGCAAGGCCCGGCACTACGGCCGCCCCGACCCGGGCATCCGGCTGCGCGGCCTCGATCCCGCCGCCCGCTACCGCGACGCCGCGACCGGGCACGTCCACCACGGCGTCATCCTGCTCAGCCACGGTCTGGTCCCCGACCTGGCTCCCGGCGACTACGCCAGCGCCCTCGTCCACCTCACCCGCGACCCGCCGCGCGCAGCGTCGAGATGACCAGGCGGACGGCGTGTTCGACCGTCTCGACCCCGGCGCCCATGGACGGGTGTTGCTTGGACAGCACCGCGATCAGATAGTCGTGGCCGTCGGGCCGGTCGTGGCCGGTCGCTCCGTTCTCGCGGACCCGCCCGATGCTGTTGATCGTCCACTGGCCGCCGTCGACGGGGCGGGGGAGCCAGCCGTTCTTGAGCGCGACCGACGCGTCCGCCCCGGCCTTGGTGCCGGCCGCTGTCGCGGTGCCGGCCGCGGTCGCGGTCGCGGCCGCGCTGACCCCCCACGCCTGCTCCGGGGTCACCCGCGACATCAGGTCGAGGACGTAGCCGCGGTGCCGCTCCGACAGCGGGCTGCCGGCGGAGGTGAGCGCCCGCAGGACGCGGATCTGGTCGGCGGCGCTGGTCGTGGTCACGCCCCACACCCCACCGGCGCCAGGGCTGGTGTCGCGCAGCCGCAACCTCCTGTTGGCGGCCGCCAGCCCGGCGGCACCGCCGGCGGCCTGCCACAGCGCGTTGGCGGCCTTGTTGTCGCTGAACTCGATCATCTGCCTGGCCAGGGACCGTTCGGACGAGGTGAGCCGGCGACGTTCACGCTGGGCCTTCAGCAGCAGCGCGACCAGGATGTCGACCTTGACGATGCTCGCCGTGACGATCCTCGCCTCGGGGCGGTAGGTGAAGGTGAAGCCCGTGGCCTGGTCGCGAAACGACAGCGACAGGTGCCCGGGCCGGCCGCGCAGGTAACGGTCGAGCGCCCGGGTCAGCCTTTCACGCATCCGCCGGGCCGAGATCGCAGGGGCGGAGGTGGAGGTCGGCGCGGGCGTGCTCGCCGCGGCGGAGGGCGTCGCGGCGGCGGCCGCGGGAGCGGATGGGGACGGGGCGGCGGACCCCCGGGCGAGCGGCGCGGCGGGCGTCGACCGCGGCCATGTCGCCACGACGCCCAGCGCCAGCAGGACGGACACGGTCCACGCGGCGGCGACTCCGCCGCCGCCGCCGGCGCCGGCGGCGCGTGGGCGGGAGCGGGGGCGGGGGCGATGGCGGCGCATCAAGCGCGCTCCGCGCCGGTCGTCGCGTCCGGCCCGGTGCGGACCGGACTGAGCGGCGAACGGGAGGTTCCTGCGAGCATGGGTAAGAGCCGTCTCGGCCGGGTCTCGTCGTCGTGTCGAGCCTCCCTACCTTGCGTTGCCGCACGGTTAAATGCGCGTAAGGACCGCGTCCCGAAGCCGACCGAGCGGGGCACCCGGGCACCCGACCGCGCGGGGTGACCGGGTGCCCGGCCGGCCGACGGATCAGCGGGCCTTGACCATCGCGGGCAGCGCGGCGAAGCCGCGGGCGGTGGCGGCGTGGGCGCGTACGACGGCGCCTGGGTCGATGTCGTAGTCGGCGACCCGGGCGACGAACTCCTCAAGCACCACCCTGGCCTCCAAGCGGGCCAGCGCCGCGCCGAGGCAGTAGTGATGCCCGGTGCTGAAGGCGATCATCGACGAGGTGTCACGGCTCAGGTCGTAGCTGTCGGCGTCGGGGAAGACGCGCGGGTCGCGGTTGGCCGAGCCGATGAGGAGCATCACGCAGGCCCCGCCCGGCACGGTGACGCCGTGCAGGTCGGTGTCTTCGACCAGCCGGCGCGCCATGTACTGGGCGACGCTGTCATAGCGCAGCGTCTCTTCGATCCAGCCCGCGATGCGGCCGCCGAACGCCGCGGCGCGCTGGGCGGGGTTGCGCCACGCCCAGTACCAGGCGTTGCCGAGCAGGTACGTGGTGGTCTCGTTGCCCGCCCCGACCAGCAGCGTGAGGAACGCGGCGATGTCGTCGTCGCCGAAGTCCTCGTCCTCGGCCGTCACCGCGATCAGCGCCGAGATGAGATCGTCCTGTGGTGCGCGCCGGCGCTCGGCGATCAATTCGACGTAGTAGCCGATCAGGGAGGCGATCGCCTCCATCGACTCCGGCGGGATGTCGGTCGCCCCCGGCGGCCGCCGCGCCAGCAGATTGCCCAGCTCGCGGACCCGCCGCCGGTCGGCGACGGGGACCCCGGCCAGCTCGGAGATGACGTCCATGGGGACCTTGGCCGCGATGTCGCTGATCAGGTCGAGTCCGTCCTGCTCCAGCGCCGTCTCTATGTGCCCGCGGGCGATCCGCCGGATGTGCGGCTCGAGCTCGGCCACGCGGCGCGGGGTGAACCCGCGGGAGACCAGGCCGCGGACGTGGGTGTGCCGCGGTGGATCCATCGCGACGAACGACAGGCGCTTGTGCGCGTCCGGACCCCAGCCGGAGGGCTCGATCAGCACCCCGTAGGAGCTGGAGAACCGGGTGTGGTCGCGCAGCCCGGCGGCCACGTCGGCGTGCCGGGACAACACCCAGATGTCCAGCTCCTCGTTGTGGTAGGCCGGCCGCTCGTCGCGGAGCCACGAATAGATCGGGTACGGGTCCCGGTAGACCTCAGGGTCATAGGGATTGAAGCCGTCATAGTGCCTCGTGCGAATGCCCACACCATGCTCCCCACTGCCGTCTCGTGGCCCCAATCGTGGCCCCGTCCGAGACCCGTGACCAGACCCCGCGGGCGCGGGCCGGCGGGGTGTGCCACCGGTGCCGACGTCCCCCGGCTCCTAGAATTGGGATCGGGCCCTGGCGTTTTTCTCCCGCCTCGGCCAACGGGGGTTCGCCGCCTCCGCTCTCTCCGAGTTCTCCGCTTCTCCGCGCGAAAGGGCGGTAGTCGAGTGGCCAAGATGTCGTCCGATCAATCCCGGCCCGGGGACGGGGCGGACGACGCGGCACCGGACCGTGAGCCCGACGCTCGGTTTACCCTCGCCAACGAACGGACGTTTCTGGCCTGGAACCGCACGGCACTGGCCTTCGTCGTGGCGGGGCTGGCGATCGTGCAGCTGCTGCCGCCGTTCCCTGGCCTCCCGTGGGGGCGTCATCTGCTCGCCGTACCGCTGATCGCCTTCGGCGCCGTCCTCGCGGTGGGCAGCTTCGTGGAGTGGGGCCGCAACCAGCGGGCGCTGCGCCGCGGCGAACCGCTGCCGCGCTCGCCGCTGCCCCGCGCCCTGGCGGTCATGATCGCGGTTGTCGGGGTCGTGGCGGTGCTTCTCGTGCTGCTGTCGTTGGCGCTGGAATGACCGGGCGACGCGGCGACGCGCCCGACGCGGACGCGGATCCGGAGGACATCGATCTCGCCCTGTTCCGGGAGCGGACCGAACTGGCCTGGCACCGCACCGGGATAGCCTTCGCCGCCCTCGGCGGCGCGATGATCAAGACGACTCCCTCGATCGGGCTGATCATCCTCGCGATCAGCGTGTTGATTTTCGTGCTCGGACACACGTCCCGGTCGCTGCTGCTGATCACCATCGCCGTCACCGCCGTGTCCCTGGTCGCCCTGGTGCTGGCGTTCTTCAACGGCGATCCCCCGTTTCCGCCGCTTTGACCGGGCCGCTGATCGCATCGGCCCGCGGTCGCCGTAGGGTTCGCGTTATGACCGCCCAGGCCAACTTCATCCTTTACGTCGCCGATCAGGACGCGGCGACCCGGTTCTGGCGGACCGTTCTCGAAGCGACACCCACTCTGGATGTGCCGGGCATGACCGAGTTCTCGCTTGGCTCGGGCGCGGTGCTCGGGTTGATGCCCGAGGCCGGCATCCGGGCGCTGCTCGGCCCGGCGCTGCCCGACCCCGCGGCCGCGCGCGGTCATCCGCGCGCCGAGCTGTACCTCACGGTGGATGATCCGGCCGCGTTTCACGGCAGGGCGCTGGCGGCGGGCGCGGTGGAGCTGTCGCCCCTGTCGCGGCGCTCGTGGGGCGACGATGCCGCCTACAGCCTCGACCCGGACGGCCACGTCATCGCGTTCGCCCACGCCGGCCGTACGGCCGCGCCGAGTCAGCGGGGTGACGCGCGGTGAGCTGGTGGTCGTTCGTCCTGTTTCTGCACGTGCTCTCCGCCGCGTTGTGGGTGGGTGGGCAGCTCGCGGTCTCGCTCGTCGTGTTGCCGATCGCCCGCCGCCGCCTCGAGACGGACCAGCGCGCCCTGGTGCTGCGGGAGATCGGCATGCGCTTCGGCATCATCACCGCGGCCGTCTTCCTACCCGTCCAGATCTCCACCGGCATCGCGCTCGCCCGGCACCACCAGGTGACGTGGAGCTCGCTCGCCGAGCCGGGGTACGGCCGTACCCTCTCGGCCAAGCTGGCGCTGTTCGCCGCCGTCATGCTCGCGGCCGCACTGCACGGCATGGCCAGCTCCCGTGGCCGCGCCGGCCTCGCCCGAGCCATGGCGATCAGCTCCCTCATCGGCTCCGTCGGCGTCATCCTCCTCGCCACCGCGCTCCCCACCAGCTGACCCGGCGCCGGCCCGGCCCGTCCGGCCCCATCGGGTCACAAGGTCACAACGTCACGATGGTGCGATGGTCGGAGACACGGCCGTGCTCCGGGCAGGGGCGGGCGGCGCTCAGCGGGCACAGCACCGAGTGCTGGGCGACCGTCGCGCGGTAGAGCCGGTAACGACCCGGCGGCCGCACCTGGTCGGGACTGATGCGCGCGCCGCGATCGGCCGGGCCCGGATAGACCTCAAGGACGCGGTCGATCTCGTCGTCCGGCACCTGACCGGCGACGGCGGACATGTAGACGGCCTGACCGCTGCCGACCGGTATCCGCGAATCGAAGACGACGATGCTGATCTCCGGACGCTCGGCGATGTTGCGGCACTGCGTCGCCTCGGGCGAGGACATCCAGTAGAACTCGCGATAGTCCCGCGCCGCGTAGAACACGGGCGAGGCCCACGGTCGGCCGGCCGCGTCGGCGGTGCCCAGCGTCATGTAGACGTTGGCGTCGATGATGGCCCTGGCGACGGCCGCCAGCTCCGCCGGGTCCGTACGGTCGGGCTGCTCCTCGGTCATGGTTTCCCCTACGTTGTGGTGGCGGTCCCTCAGCGGCGACTGAGGGTACGGGCGACGCCCGCGGCGATGGTGGTGGCGAGGATCCAGCCCGCGGCGATGAGGAAGTACGAGAACCACTGCGCGGCCCCCGCCGGATTGAAGGCGTGCTCCTGCCCGAGGTCCACGATCGGCAACAGCAGGTCGAGCGTATAGATCATCGGGTTGAAGTGGGGCGCGTCGCCGTCGGTCAGCGCCGACGGCGGCGAGATCCCGTACGTCACCGTGCCGACGGCCAGCAGCAGCGCCAGCCACATCAGCGGCCGCCACGGCTGGTAGCCGTAGGCCACCGTGACGTCTTGCAGCACGCCCCACAGCCGCCCGAGGAACGGCTTGGTCTGCCGCTGCCGGTGTTCCCTCGCGTACAGCACCCGGCGGGCCTCGACCGGCTGCCCCGTCCTCGTGTAGTGCGCGGCGAGCTGCTCGTAGGGCTGCGGCTGATAGCCGTGGGCGTCACGGGCCAGCCAGTCGAGGCGACGCCGCGCGGGCAGCGCCGGCTGCAACGACTCGTACATGAGCCCGTCGAGCCGCATCTGCGCCGGCCAGGCGGCCGGATCGTCGCGAAGCAGCCCGATCCGCGCGTGCTCCAAGATCACCAATCCCTGGATGGGCTGCCCGGGCAGCAGCGACATCTCCGTCGCCCGCACCATCCGGGCGTCGAGCGCGACTCCGCCGGGGTTGACGAGGCACACCTGGTCTAGATCGAGATGCCGGCCGATGCGGGAGTCGACGAACCGCGCCTCGCCGATCGTCACCAGGTCGTCGCAGACCACGTCCGTGTCGACCTCGTTGCGGGTGAACCGGAGCGCGACCTCGTCGGTGCCCTCCAGCCACGAGTGCATGAGGAGCACCCGCCCGTGGATGACGCAGCCCCGGATGCGCACCTCGCCGACCGTCCGCAGCCAGGTCAACCGCAAGATGCCGCCGATGGTGACGCCTTCCAGCCAGATCGCGGTCTCATCGTCCACACAGTCGCCCTCGCGTTCGCCCTCGCCCTTGCTGTCGTGGTCGCCGTCCGCGCCCAGCCGGGCCCGTTCGAGGTTGAGGTGGCCGGTGACGTTGGTGCCGATGAGGCTGACCTGGCCGCCCCGCACCGTAAGGCCGGCGCCGTGCAACTCGCCCAGGCTCGCCCGGTCCAGCTTGAGCGCGTCACCGCCGGGGTTGCTCAGCTCCGCGCCCCGCAGCGACAGCGTCGCCCGCAGTTGCGCGCCGATGAAGCGCATCTCGCCCTCGGCGGCGAACCCCTTGCCGCACCAGACCCCGCCGTGGATCACCATCCCGCCGCAGCTCAGCGCGAAGCCGCCGGGATCGCGGAGGCGCGCTCCGTTCAGCAGCAGGTCGCCGGCGATGTCGGCGTTGATCAGCCGGGTCTCCCCCTCCGTGACCAGATTGTCGGCCCGCAGCGGACCGCTGACGACCAGGCGGTTGGCGCCCAGCGCGGTGCCGCCGGGGTTGACCAGGGTCGCGTCGGTGAAGTTCAGTTCGCCTTCGACCCGAGACCCGTGCAGCAGCACGGAGCCGCGCGCCGCGAAACCGGCGCTGCACTGCACCGGGCCTTCCACGGCCATGCCGTCCGCCGCGAGCGCAACGCCGTCCGCATCAGGGCCGAGGCTCGCTCCCCAGAACGTGACCTCGCCAACGATCTTGGCCCGGTCGAGCCGAACCCCGGCCTCGACCTCGCAGTCGCGGAAGTTGATGATCCCTTCCGTACGCATTCGGGCGCCGTTGAACGCCGGCAGCACGCTCGCGACGATCCGTACGGTCCGGGTCACCGACTCCACGAATCGCAGCGGTTCATCGAAGCGGCAGTGCTCGCAGACGAGCGGGTGCTCGACGGTCGCGCCCATCAGATCGAGTCGTCCCGTGATCCGCGCGCCGCGCAGCCGCAGTGCCGGCCGGTACCCGGGCTCGGCGGTCCCGGCGCCGAGCAGCAGCGCGGCGATCACCTCGGCCCGTACAGATCGCTCCTCGCCCCAGGCGTCGGCCTTCGCCAGGTCGTCCGCGCCGGGATCGCCGGTGCGCAGGTCCACCCACGCGCCGCGCGGAAACGCCTGCCACAGCGACCGTTCCGCCTCGCTGAGATCATCCTGATCCACGTGCCCATCCTGGACCCCGGACGGCCCGTACGACATGGCGGAGACCGGAAACGGCGGTCGCGAGCACATCGGATCGAAGAGTCAGTGTCGTTCGTCAAAATAGCGGTAAGCGGCGAGAAGGAGTCACGGTGGAATTCCCCGATCTGGAGAAGGCGCTGGGGATCGACGTCAACCAGCTGGCGCGGCAGATGCGTGAGCAGACCGCACAGGCCGAGGAGCTGCGGCGGCAGGTCGCCGGCCTGGTCGGCCACGCCGAAAGCGACGACGGGCAGGTGCGGCTCGGCGTCTCGTCGGCCGGCGGGCTGACCGAGTTGAGCATCGACCCGCGGGCGATGCGGATGGGGTCCGACAATCTCGCTCGGATGATCCTTGACCTGTTCGGCCGGGCGAGGGCCGATCTGGATCGGCAAAAACAGGAGGCCGCTCGCGAGACGCTGGGCGACGACTTCGATCCGGCGGCGCTCACCATGGACGCGAAAACGATGGAAGGCGCCCTCAAGGGCATGAGCGAGACGGTCGAGTCCGCCGGACAGAACATCACGGCCCTGATGGAGCAGCTGCGCCGCCGGCTCGGCACATGACCGACCTGCTCCAGGCCGATGTCGTCACCTTCTACGACGACAAGATGTGCGCCGCGAACGGCGAGCCGCTCGCCGTCGTCGCGACCCGCGGCATCGGCAGGACGAGGACGATGCTGCGGGAGATCTATCGCTGGACGTCGTACCGCAGGCGCGGGCTCCGCCATCTCGCCCATCACTTCGCGGTGCTGACGCCCGCCGGCGAGCCGCTGTTCCAGATCGAAAAGCTCCGCGACCGGGCCTTCCGGCGGGTCCGGATCTGGGTGTACGGGCCGGAGGGCCTGCCGCTCGGCCGGGTGGAGCGGATCCGAAATATCCCCCTGGTGGGCGGGCTCCGGCTCGTGGGCGACGACGGCTCCGTCCTCGGCACCCTCCGCCGAGGGGTCACGTTCGACGCGGTGGGGCTCGACGGGGCGGGGCGCCGGCTGGCCCGCCTGCGCTACGGCTATCACCACGACCGGATGGTCGGTGAGGTCACCTTCACCGAGGCCCCGGCCCCGTTCCGGGTTCTCGTGCTCGGCTACGCGGCGGTCGTCTACCTCACCCGTTGAAGTCCGGGACCTGCGCATGCACGGTGTCGGTGATGTTGCCCGGCGTGGTTCCGGTCGCGCTGCCCCAGGTCGTCGCGTTGCCCCACGTGCCGGCCGTCCGGGCCGGCTGCGGCGTCTGGAAACCGAGCCGGTTGGATGGCCACTTGCCGCCGTTCATCAGGCTCTTGTTGAAGTCGCGCTCGAGCCGCGAGAGCGTGCCCCACATGATGTTGTCGGAGGCGTCCACGAGCGACCCGCCGAGGTCGCCGAGCGCAGCGCTGTTGCCGTTCCACATCTCGGCCCCGACCTCGACAGCCATCATGGCGGCGATGGCCCCGGCAAGGCCGCGGGCGACGGCCTCCTCGACATTGTCGATTTTGTCGAGCGTGTTGAAGCACTGCACCGCCACCGCGTTGGCCTCCGCGACCGCGGCCGGAGCCGTGATCAGCCCGACCATCGCCGCGCCCACCACGACGGCGTGCCACGCCATGATGGCCGCGATGATGACCATCGCCGCGATGAGAAGGAACAACATGACCGCCAGGCAGATCATCGCCGCACCGACGACGTAGGCGTAGGCCTGCTCGAACGTGATCTGCCAGGAGTACTCGTTCATCTTCGCTTCGAACGCCTGGCGGTCCTCGCCCGTCCAGTGTTCCGGGGGCAACGCGTGGATCAGATCCTTGGCGGTGGAGTCGGCGTTGCCCAGGTCGCCGGCCATCTCGATCCATTGGAGCCCGGCCTGCAAGACGGCTTCGGGATCGCATTGGTCCTCGAACATCTCGGCGACCAGCGGCCACGCGGCCGGGATGACGAACGCGGCCGCCGAGGTCGCGGACAGCGCGCCGGCCGCCGCAATCGAACTCGCGCTCATCGCGCGGCTCCCATCTCAGAATTTCAGCGTGCTCTTATCCTCGGCCATCGCCCAGCCGGTCGCGTCGTGGCAGAGCCTTTCGTGAATGCCCGCCAACTGCTCGCGCTTGGTCTTCATCGCCTCTTCCATGTATTCGACCGCCGCCGTATAGGCGGCGGCGAACTCATAGCAGGTCTGGGTGTAGAGGCCGTGTCCTATCCCGCGTACGCCCTGCACTTTCGCCGTGACCTGATCGAAATGCGGCCCGACCTGCGCTTCGAGGTTCTGACCGAGCCGGCAGATCTCCTCGGGGACGACCTCGGCGGTGCCGCTCCCACCCCCCGGCGACGGCGAGGGAGAGGGCGCCGGCGTCGACGGCGACGACGGCGGTGAAGGGGCGGGTGGAGGCTCGGGCGGGGGCGGCCCGTTGATCAGCTCGGAGATCCGATTCTCATCGCTCATCGGCCGCTCCCCCTGTCAACAGGCCGAGTTTCGTCCATTTCCACGGCCCATCGGTGCTAGCGACACTACGCCGCTCAGCGTGCCCGGCCAATGCCACATGCCACGCTCGGAATGCGAAACGACAACGATCGACCGAGTCAACCGCCGCAGTCTGCGACCGCCGGCGGTGTCATAGGAAATCGGCCGCCACGTACCGCCTCCGTCGGGCAGCCGGATGCTGGAGGTACCGCCCGGTGGCGGCGCGCGAGAACGTGACCTCGCACGATGCGGGCACGGCGTGAGCGCGGCGCTTGACGACAGGGGGGCGTGCTCGAAAGATCACCGACTCAGGCGCAGGGCGGGTTGCCCTCGTCGCCGCACCTTCGCTCCTGACCCCCTGGGTCCGCCCGGCATCGAGCCGGACAAGCTGCGCGCCCGAGTGCTCGCCCGCTTCCCTGAGCTGACCGACCTGTGGCCCGGCTGTTCGAAATGGGGCAGATCTACTGGTCTACTTTGACCGTGAGATCGCCTCGCGCACGCCGACCGGAGCCACCGCTCGGTTGAGGCGCATGCTGCGCCGCGCCCATACTGCCGGAGAGCGTACAGCCTGAATGGAGATATGGTGACAGCTTGGAGGCCGTTTAGTCAGCGGAATCCCGAAGGCTCGGACGGAGAGACCCTCTACCAGGGTGTGCCTGATCATCTGCGTGATCCGGTTCTCCACTGGCTGGAATGCAGAATGCTGACGACCGAGCTTGATCACCATGGAAATATAAGGGAATACCTTTCCACAAAGGACTCCGATGCTCTGGCGTTAAGGATCGCCAACCGGGCTCGCGTCACCCTGCCAAGAGCGCAGGACAAGTACGAAGCGCGAAACCGAAAAAACGCCGGCTTCGCCGAGACTTTTCTGCAGGAAATCGTCAACATCGACGATGTCCTCTTGCTCGACATCCTTGATGCCGCGCTGGCGGAAAACTACTACCCCGTCATAGTGAATGTGTATTCCGTCACAAATGCCAGCGCAGTGCCGAATAAGCCGTCCGATCTCGATGGTCTCTTGAGAGATGGCGGCTCGGCGTACTGTGTCAATGACGCTGGCAACGGGCTCGAGTGGCGCGTGGACGAGACCACCACCGAGCTGAATCGTCACGTCATGGCTCGATCCGGCCAGGCCGGTAGGCATCTCAAGGCGGCCTGGCAGGCAGCCTACGGGATCAGACCAGAACCAACGCTCGCCTACGCCGAGGCGGTGAAATCGATCGAAGCCGCGCTGATCCCTCTGGTGTTGCCCGATGAGCCCAAGGCAACACTCGGAAGGGTGCTCCAAACGTGGAAGAAGACCGCCCCACAGTGGGAATTGGCGATCCTCGACGAACACGGCGAGTCGGCTGAAATTTCGGCGCTCGTCGGGCTCGTCGGCCTCATATGGAAGGGGCACCGAGACCGCCATGCGGGCACGCCCACCGCCATGAAGGTCTCCGTCGAGGCCGCCGAGATGGCGGTGCACGCCGCCAGCATGATCGTGTACTGGGTGAACCGCCATGGCTTGCGGCCGAAATGACCGGCTCAAGCGGGCGACAACCGCGATCCGCCAACACCCGCGGCAGACTGCGGCCGGTCAAGTACGATGCGCCGCTATGACACGGACGGACACCGCCTCCCGCGTGATCTCCGCCCCCGCCGAGCGCGTCTATGCCGCCCTCATCGACCCGGACGCGCTTACGGTGTGGCTCCCCCCTGACGGGATGACCGGCAGATTCGAACGATTCGATGCACGGCCCGGCGGGGCATTTCGGATGATCCTGACCTACGCCGACGCCTCGGCCGCGCAGGGCAAGGCCACCGCGGATTCCGACGTGGTCGATGCACGCTTCGTGGACATCGTCCCCGGCGCACGGGTCGTACTGGCTGTGGACTTCGTCTCCGACGATCCCGCCTTTGCGGGCACCATGACCATGGCCTGGGAAATCGCCATGGCCGCCGCCGGGACGCGCGTCGAGATGCGCGCCGACGACGTACCCGCCGGCATACGCCCGGAGGATCACGCCGCCGGGCTCGCCTCGTCACTGGCGAATCTCGCCGCCTACGTGGAGCGCTAACTCCCGCCTCGTGTTCTACCGGTCCGGGGAGATATCGCACAGGCAGCAGCGGTCGAAGGTGAACTGCGTCCGGGCGGCGTGGTCCCAGATGCGCCGGCAGTTGTCATTCCAGTCGGGATCGATGACCCGGCCGACCACGAGGGCGACCACGTCCGCGGCCCCTGCGGCGAAGAGTGCGGAGGTGGCGCTTTGCACGCGGGCGCCTGTGGTGAAGGTGTCGTCGATGAGTAGGACGCGGTGGCCGTCGACACGGCGCACCGGCCGGAACACGTCATCTCCCGCCATGTTGTGACCGACCTGGCCGGGCCCTCGAACAAGGGCGGGGACGTAGAGCTTGTCTAACCTTCGCACTCGCCTGACGACCCGGACCAACGGGTGCTCGCCGCCGCGGCCGGGCTGGGTGCTGGGGACGGCGGTGACGAGAGTATGGGCACCGCCGAGCGTGGCCAGGCATCGGGAATGCCGCTCGAGAAAGCGGGCGATGATGGCGGCCACCTGGGTGGCCAGCAGCCGGCTCGGCTGCGGGGGAGCATCTTTGTAATGCCGAAGCACGTGCCAGAGCTGGCTCGGCACCTCATATAGCGTGATCGGCACGACCTGGAGGGTCGCACGGCCGACCTGACCCACGGTCTTGGCGCAGCTACGGCAGATGTCGAAGCCCGGATTCGGCCCGGAATGACACACCCGGCACACCCCGGTGCCTGCCGCCGGTACGGGGCGATAGGTATGCAGGTGAGGGTCGGTGTAGTCGGCGGCGTCGGCCATGAGCTCAGATTATTCAGCCACCCCGACGGACGGACATGGCTACAGAGCGAGCGGCAACTGCTGCGGAACATCCACCAATGTGGCCAGGGAGCTCAGGACGTCGTCGAAGGTGCGCACCACCTTGACGCCCGGCTTCTGCGCATAGCGCTTCGCCCAATCCTGGTCCTTCAGCAATTGCTCGTGGAGAAAGAGCTGCTTGCCGTGCTCCAGCGCGAGGCGCGCCTGCATCTTGGCTCCGCTGGTCGCCGACGCCTCGACCACAACGGTTCCGGCGGCCAATCCGCTCATCACGACGTTGCGGAGAGGGAAGTTGGTGCGGCGCGGGGGGGCATCGGGCCAAAACTGCGACACCACCGCGCCGTGCTCGCTGATCCGGCCGGCGAGGTCGGCGTTCTCCGCGGGGTAGGTGGGGGCGAGGATGCCGGTGCCGATCACGGCGACCGTGCGTCCCCCGGAGTCAAGCGCG
The DNA here is from genome assembly GCA_035765195.1 of Streptosporangiaceae bacterium. Lineage (GTDB taxonomy): Bacteria > Actinomycetota > Actinomycetes > Streptosporangiales > Streptosporangiaceae > CALAED01. The sequence goes on along the minus strand of DASTYC010000019.1, from coordinate 212,260 downwards.
GCGGTGTGTGCGGCGGTATCGATGCCGCGGGCGAGGCCGGAGATGACCGTCACGCCGACGCCGGAAAGCTCTCGTGCGAGTCGTGCGGCCGTTGCCCGCCCCTCCGTGCTGGCCTGCCGGGTGCCCACCACTGCGATCGCCCGCATGCTCGCCGACTCCAGCCGCCCGCGCACCCAGATGAACGGCGGCCGGTTGTAGACCAACTGCAGGTTCAGCGGATAGTGCTCGTCCAGAACGGTGATCAACTCAACGCCCTGCGCCAACACGCGCTCGATCAATGCCTGAGCCCGCTCGACACTCCCCGGCCGGACCCCGGCGACAAGCTGCTCGGCGTAGTCACGTTGCTTGACATCCATCGGCGCGAGCTCGCCCTCGAGCAGCCGGACGGCGCTGCCGTTGTCGGCGATGACGGCGGCCGTTCGGAACCACTCCCTGGGAGACGCCTCTACCAGCGCGAGCACCGCGGCCTGCTCCCGCAGCGAAACCGCCACCCGAGGCCCCCTAGTCGAACGGGTATTCGAACAACAGCGTACTGTCCCTACAGTCAGCACGCTAGCCTCCGACCGGCGGGCAGCGGCGATGAACCACGCAGATGGCTCTGATTCATGCCGGCGGTCGGCAGAACGACGGCCCGGCGATCTCCGTCGAGCGGCTGCGGCTCACCGCCGACGGAAATTACGTCTCCGAGGGGATAGCCCTTCGTGGCAAGTCCCAGCAGGCCATCGATGTCATCGACCCTTTTTCTTTCGTCGTCTCGTGGGAGGCGCTGGATCGAGGCCTTTGACGATGCTGCTACGCCAGGTCGCGGCGACCGCTCTTCATAGGTGAATTTCAGAACTCGTCTGGCACGTTCGCGTTCATCCCGGCTTACCGGTAGAGGCTGGGTGAAGCCATAGCGGCTCGGTCGAGCAAGTCGCGGAAGGCGCGGGGGCTGAGGGTCAGGCGGGGGCCGTCGGGGTGCTTGCTGTCGCGGACGGCGACGGCGCCGGCCGGGAGGGCGGCGACCTCGACGCACGCGCCTTGGTCACTGCTGCGGCTGCTCTTGCGCCACCGCGGCGGGGGGAATTCGGTCACAGACTCTCCAAGATCGTCTCGAGCAGTTCCAGGGACTCTTCCTGGGATAGGGCCGACGCCCTGATCAGCTCGAACCGCACTGCGCAACCCTCCACCGTCGCGGCCTCTTCGACCAACTGACCGCCGGCCTGATTGTCGAAGTACGCGACGTCGGGACCTTCGTCGAAGCTCAGGATGGTGATCGGCCCGTTGAGCCCAAGATAGGCCCCGCGGCCGTCGGGGACGATCTGAACGGTGATGTTCGGCCGCTGGGCGAGCTCGATGAGGTGGACGATCTGTGCCTTCATCACCTCGGGTCCGCCGACGCCGGTGCAGAGCGCCCGCTCGTCGAGCACTCCCCACAGCCGGGGCGGCGCACTGCGCGTCAGAATCTCCTGGCGCTTCATGCGGGTTGCGAGGAGTTGGTCGAGCTTCTCCGGCGTCTGGCCGGTGAGGAAGATCTCGCGGGCGTAATCCTCGGTCTGGAGCAGGCCGTCGATGAGGCCGAAGCCGAACGTGCGGATGGAGCTCGCCTCGGCCTCCAGGTCGGGGTAGGGGCGGAACCAGTCGGGCAGCGTCTCCTTGTTGACCAGGTGCCAGAGCTCCTGGAAGTACTCGCCGGTGCCGAAGAGGCGGTCGAACGCGGCGGCCATCTGCTGGGAGGGGCTGCGGACGGCGAGCTCGATCTTGCTGATCAAGTCGCCGGTGCAGAAGACCTTCTCGCCGAGCTGTTCTTGCGACCAGCCTTGTGCCTCGCGGTGCTTGCGTACCTTGGCGCCGAAGAGGGCGGCGGCAGAGGCGGTCGGGTCGAGCTTTCGGGGGCGGCGGCCCATGATGACCTCCGATATCGACGGTGGAAGGGTGTCCGGTAAAGCCAATACGCAGCGTGGTCGTCCGGCGACAGACTAAACCCATCGAACAAACCGCGTCCCGCGGACGAACCGATGGGCGAGCCATGACCATGCACATTTCGGTCGAAACCCGACGCGCCGATCACCAAGCACGAGCCGCGTCCGTGCGCTCACTCGGCGGGAATCTCCCGGCTGGGTGTGCTGGTACGGGAGGGCGACCCGGTGCTGGTGTGCGTTGCCGCCGCCCGCCGCGCCGTTCCGGACAACGGCCGATATCGACGTTGAACGGTCGTCCATAAACAACACTACGCAGCATGGTCGCTCGACGCCAGGCTAATCGCATCCAGCCGAACGAGAGGAACGAGAAGCGGTGACCGTCAACGCCGACCTCAGCAACCGGGAAGAACTGCTCGCCATGGCCGCGGAGCTGCAGACCATGGTCCATCTCATCGAGAAATATCCGGCCGAGGCGCAACTCGTCATGGCGGCGCTCGAAGACGGGCTGCGGCTCGGTCCCCTGCAGGTGACGGACATCGGCGAGGCTCCGTCTCCGTCAATGGGACTCTGAGCGACTATCACCGCGATCTGGCACGAAAGACACAAAGGTGTGACGGCTTTGGGCCGCGACGCCGTTCCGTACGAACTACCGACGAAGCACCACCGACGAAGACAGGTCATCGATGGCCACTCCAACGCTGAACCACGTCGCTGCGCACTCCACCGAGGCGATGTGCTGGCGCCGCTCCTTTCCCGGCCGCGCGGAACAGGCCGCGCACGTCCGGCGATTCGTCGCCTTCCTCCTGGCCGACCATGCCAAGGCCGGCGACGCCGTACAGGCCGTCGCCGAACTGGCCGCGAACGCGATGCAGCACACGCGGTCCGCGGCGCCCGGCGGGCTGTTCGTCGTCGAGGTGCGCCGGTGCCCTGGCCACGTCGCCGTCTCCGTCACCGACCAAGGCGGTCCGAACGAGCCCCGTGTCGTCGAGCCGAACCTGCTGGCCGGACGCGGACGCGGCCTGCACCTGGTCGCCGCCACCGCCACCCGCTGGCGCTGGTGCGGCGACGCCTCCGGCCGCACCGTCACCGCCCTGTTCGCCTGATCCGCCACCGGCAGTGGACAGGGCCGGTAGTGGCCGTCGCCGGACCATGGCCGCCGTCAACACAGAGTCCTACGCTGTGCCGACCACCCGGTGTACACGGGTCGTCACTTATGGGGGCAGTCATGCGGCTCAACGTCCAGGCTTACTCGGGCAACGCGCTCACCACGCCGCTGCCCGCCCCGGGGCAGCAGGCGATCGCGCATATCGAACAGCACGCCCCGCAGCGCCTCGTCACACTGGTCGAGAACCTCATCAACGACGGGACGAACACCATCTACACCTTCGCCACGTGGGACGACCTCGCGCAGGCCGCCAAGCGGCTGATGACCATCTCGATGTTCAACGCGGTCCTGCCGGCCGAGCTGCACGTACTGGCGAACTGGCAGGCGGGTGCCTTAACCGGGTCCATGGCCGCCGCCAAGGGGGAGATCTCCAAGGCGTGGGCCAACTGCGGGGAGACCGCCAAGAACGTGATCACCCGGTTGCGCGCCAACTACGGCGCCACGATCTCCTTCGTGGCGAGGGATGATTTCACCAGCACCCACATGGCAGGGCTGAACGGGGCGCTGATGCGGGTGCCGCCCGGGGCGCAGGAGATCTTCATCCTGGACTGCGACCTGCAGGGGGCGCACAACTTCCTGATCGAGGTGCACAGTAACGGCGACCGTTACCTGGTCCAGGGGTATCAGTGCCAGGACCAAAGCTCCGGGGACCGAGACTCCTACTCGGCGCCGTGGTGGGTCAGCGACGGCCTGTACGAGCCGACCTACCCCGACTCCGACCTGTCCGACGTCGCCAACCTGCGGCCCCAGTGGGGCAACCGGGCCAACATCGCCGGACTCTACGGCAACCTCGTGCCGATCCTGGCGGCGGTGGTGCAGCACGGCTTCACCGCCACCCACGCCGGGGCACCCGCCTGGCCCCAGCTGCCCTTCAAGCCCAGCGACCCGTCCCCGATGAAGACGACCGAACCACCTCTCCTGCGGGTGGACCTGTACGCTCTGCGCAACCCACAGGCCGTGTATGCGAACATGCCGGGCGTCAACGGGTCGGTGTGCGCGCAAGCGGCGCTGTCCCTGCCGATCCCGGCGCCCGCCGTCAACGTCGCGGAGATCCAGCAGGTCATCGGCCGGCTCGGGCTGCAGGCGGCCTACACCTTCAACGACCACATCGGCGAGCACAAGTTCAAGGTGACCGCGGACCTCACCGGGGCGCACACCGCGCAGATCGTCAACAAGGTCCTGCTGCGGGTCGGCTCCCACGAGATCAACGTCGTCCGCCAGACCGACCTCCCGCCGCACGGCCAGGTGGTCGAGGTCGGCTACATGCAGGCCGGCCTGGAACGGACCGTCAACCGCACCGTCCAGTAAGCCCCGACGCCGACGCCACGGCGCATTGCCGAGCCGGATGCGCCCATCTCGAAAACCGCGAACAGGAGCAGATAGATCGGCCCCCTTTGAGGCAACGAAGGCCCACTATGGATGGCTATGACAGGTCTGTGGAGACTGGTGGCGCGCCATCGGCGGCTGGTCGAGATCCTCACGACTCTCGCTATCACAAGAGTTAGATTCGAGCAGCGGTGGCCACGGCTCAAGACGCCGCTGGCATTCTTGGCCGGCGTCATCGCCGTCATCGTCTACAGCCTGGCGTTGTGGCGGATACCCGACCTCATGCCGCACGTGGAGACTCAGCAAGACCGGCACAATGCCCGTCTGTTGGTGATCTCGGTCGGCGGCGCCATTGTGATCATCACCGGTCTGCTGTACACCGCTCGCAACTACAAGCTTGCTCATCGGGGACAAGTGACCGATCGGTTCATCAAAGCGCTGGAGCATCTTGGCTCCGAGAAACCTCACGCACGCATCGGCGCCGTCTACGCCCTCGAACACGTGTTGCGAGATTCCCCTGAGCATCACAACGATGTGTCCGAAGTGCTGACCGCTTTTGTGCACCACCGCGCACCCGCGACATCGGAGACAGGGCCTTTGCCCGATGAGCCCGAGAGGGAGGTACAGGCCGCGCTGGCGGCGCTCATCCGCCGTCCTTATCGAGTCGGCGCGACAGACATTGGTTTCAGCGGCGTCCACCTGGCCGGAGTGGTGCTCATGGGGCCTGCGGTGGACCGGGCGTACCTCGGCGACACCAACCGAGCCGGCTCACCCCTCCGGCGGAAGGGGGTTCTCCCCGCGAACCTCCGTGGCGCCAACCTGTCCGGCGCGACTTTCGTGGATATCAGCATGATCAACGCGGAGTTCCGGGACGCCCAACTGCGGGACACCCGTTTCATGGACTGCATCCTGACCGGAGCGAATCTCGAGGGTGCCGACCTGACTGGCGCGCGCCTCGTGCGGACTCCTGTGATGGGGGCGAACCTTCGCCGAGCAGATCTGACCGGGGCGGTTCTACCAGGCGCTCTGCTCGTCGAGGCCGATCTGACACAGGCGAATCTCGAAAACGCCAACCTGACCGGGGCGCTTCTTGCCGGCGGAGCACGTCACGGAAGAACCATAATGACCGAGACGAATCTTCGAGGTGCCGATCTCACGGGCGCACTACTTGTCGGGGTCGACTTGTCGAGTGCGCGTGGGCTGACTCGTGACCAGATCGCCTTCGCCCGCGCAGACGAGAGCACACTGCTCCCACCCGAGATCGCATAGGACCAGGCCCCCAGGTCACGTGGAGGCGAGACAGTGTGGCTTCTCACGAACCGTGGCCGGGCCGCGCATCTGGTGAACCTCGGTGGACACCGCACTAACGGGCACCACCGAGACCTGACTAGCCATCGTGACCGTGACCATCTCCGGCCACGTGTTCTTGCGATTTTCGCAATCGGTTCGTAGGGTGGACATATGTCCGGGGAGCAGGTGGTGGCGCAGCGTGTCCGCCAGGTGATCACCGAGAGCGGTTTGTCGCAGGCCGAGTTCGCCGCCAAGGCCGGCTTGGACGGGCCGAAGATGTCCAAGTCGCTGTCCGGGGTTCGGCGTTTCACCTCCCTCGACCTGGCCCGCATCGCAGAGGTCGGTGGGGTTACCGTCGATTACCTGCTGGGCAGTGAAGTCCCAGCGCCCACAGCGGCCGCTCGGTCGGTTGTTGCCTGCTCGGCCGATGTCGCCGTGGACAAGGCAAGGGAGCTTGCTCAACTCCGCTCAGATCTGGCGTTCTTGGGTTACCCCCAGAGCCGACGCTCTGTGGGGGCACGCCCGAAGACGGGTCGGTTGATCGATCAGGGTGCGAGGCTCGCCGCCGAGGCGGTGGCCTTCGCTCAGGGCCAAGGACACGACCCCTGCCACAACCGAGATCTTGGCGATCTCGTCGAGAAGGTTTTCGGGATCGATGTGGCGGCCGCCGAACTGCCCGATGGTTTCGATGGACTCGCGTGGACAGACGCGAATACCCAGCTCATCCTGGTAGGGACTTCGCGGGTCGCGGCCAGACAACGCTTCACGATCGCCCACGAGCTTGGCCATTTGCTGGCAGGCGACGACCAGCAAATTCATGTCGACACCGATCTCTATGCGGAAGAGCACCGGAAGAAGCCTTCGGAGATCCGGGCCAACGCGTTCGCATCGGCATTCCTGCTGCCAGAGGGCTGCCTCCAAACCGAGGTGACGGGGATCGACTGGTCACCGGAAGCATTTGCCAAGCTGGTCTGTCGGCTATGGGTATCACCGAGCACCCTCGCTTGGCGGCTGCTGAACCTGGGGTTGATCAATGCCAGGCAATGCACCGGATTCCGGCAGATGAGTTATGCTCAGGCCGCTGAACGCGCGGGGCAGATGGACGCATTCGCGGAATGGATTGGGAAGGCGTCCAGCCCCTCTGTTCCACTGGCGCTCGTACGAGACACCTATCGTGCCTACGCCGACGGAAAGTCCACGCTCCGGCCATTCGCGAAGTTGCTCGGTATCGATACCGACACTCTTCGGCAGACGCTGGATGAAGTGTGGGAGGAGCCTCGGCTCACACCATGAGTCTGTACTGGTTCCCCGACAACACCGTGCTGTGCAATTTTGCCTCCGTCTCAGCGCTTTGTCTGCTGGAGACGGTGCTGCGGGGACGCGGACGCTGGGTGGAGGCGATCGAGTCCGAGGCCGCGGCATCAGCCCGGTTCTACCCCGATCTCGCCGGTATCGCGCGGGCGGGATGGCTCGGTGACCCGATCGAGATCACTGCTCTTGCGGAAGTGGAACAGATCGAACGCACGAGGCGCGCCGTTTTTGGTGGTTCGCCGAACGAGCCGCTGAAGCATCTTGGCGAAGCCCAAACATGTTTTGTCATTCTGAACAGGTAGGAGTTCGAAGGTTCATACTGGATCACCGATGATCGTGATGCTCAGGAGTATGCACGCGGGCAGGGCATTACGACGCGCGACACAATGGACCTCGTCTCCGAGGCCGTTGCGGAAGGGTGTTGCTCACGGGACGAGGGCTACAAGTTACTTCATCGAATGGCTCAGCTTGGCCGTTACCTGCGAGTGCCGGAACATCCTTCGCACCTCTGACAACGGGGATAGGCAATCACCTTCATCGTCTCCTGAGCCACCCGAGGGCCAGGGCCCAAGAGCACAAGGCTCACGTGTCGCGGTGTCGCTAAGGCTCCGCGTCAGGATGGGCGAGGACGCAGAACTCGTGGCCCTCGGGGTCGGCGAGGACCGTCCACGGGACATCACCCTGGCCGATGTCGAGGTCGGTGGCGCCGAGGGCCCGCAGCCGGGCCACCTCCGCTGCTTTGTCGTCACCGGGGCAGGGCAGCAGGTCAAGATGGACGCGGTCGGGCACGGTCTTCACGTCGGGCGTGCGGATGAACTCGAGATACGGGCCGACAGCCTTGGCGGAGCGCAACGCCGCATAATCGTCGGTCACCTCGTGCGGGGTCCAGTCCAACGCCTCGCCCCAGAACCTGGCCATGGCCCGCGGATCCGCGCAGTCGACCACCACCGCGGCGATTGGCCCGGTGTCCAGGTAGATCTGCCGAGGCTCCAGCACGCAGAACTCGTTTCCCTCGGGGTCGGCGAGGACCGTCCACGGCACGTCGCCCTGGCCCACGTCGGCGAGCGTCGCGCCGAGATGCCGCAGGCGCGCGACCAACTCCGCCTGATGGGCCGCGGAGGTGGTGGCGAGATCGAGGTGCACGCGGTTCTTTGTCGTTGTCTTGGGTTCTGGAACGGTGACGACGTCGATGCCGACGGCGACCGGGTGCGGCCAAACAAGGCCGCCGCCGGGTCCCACGTAGGTGGTCACGCCAGGTTTGTAGACACTCCAGCCAAGCGCCTCCGCCCAGAACCGGCCGACCGCCGAGTGATCAAGAGCCTTGATGTTCACCTGAACAGGCCGCAGCGCCATGCCGGCGATCCTAGGGGTCCGCTCCGCGATATGGGATCAGGTGACGCGGACGGCGCCCGCGTAGGGGCGCCCGTCGAGCGTTGCGATCCGGACGACGTCGCCGGTGCGTGGCGCGTGGATCATCTTGCCGGCGCCGACGTACATGCCCATATGGTGCAGGTCGGAATAGAAGAAGACGAGGTCACCCGGGCGGAGCGCGCTCCTCGACACGTGCCGTCCGGCGTTCCATTGGGCGCCGGTGAAGTGGGGGAGGCTGATGCCGACCTGCTTGTACGCCCACATCGTCAGGCCTGAGCAGTCGAAGGTGCTCGGGCCGGAGCCGCCCCAGACGTAGGGCGCGCCGAGCTTGGACTTGGCGGCCGCCACCGCGCGGAGCGCCTTCGTCGACGCGCCGACGGAACCACCCGTGCCCGTGCTCGGCGCGGCGTTCGCCGCGGCACGCTGCCTGGCCGCGGCCGCCAGTCTCTTGGCCTCCTCCGCGCGCTCGGCCTTGACCGCCGCGGCGAGCTTGTCCTTGTTCTCGGCGAGCAGCGACTCGATGCGGCGCTTCTTCCCGCCGATCTGGTCGGTGAGGGCCCGGACCTCGTTGACCTTCGTGTCCTTGGCCTTCGTGGCCCGGTCGGCCGCCTCGGTGGCGGCGGCGAGTTCCTTGATCCGGTCGCCGTCCTGCCGGGCGAAGTAGCCGATCGCCGAGGCCTGGTCGAGGAAGGCCTGCGGATCCGGCGCGGCGGCGAAGGCCGCGGTCGCCTGGTCGACGCCGCCGCTCATGTAGGTTCGGGCGGCGAGCTCGCGGACCCTGTCCTGTACCTGCCGCAAGGCGAGGCGCTGCTCACCGGCGGCCTGCTCGGCCGCCCGAGCGGCCGACTGGGCGTGCGCCAGCCGGACGCGCAGACCGTTGTACTGCTCGGTGAGCACCTCGAGCCGGTTGTTGAGCTTGTCGGCCTCGGCCTTGAGCTCTGTGATGGACGGCTCCGGGTCGGCGCCGGCTGGCGGCGCCGACGCAACGAGGAGGCCGCCGACGGCCAGCAGCACACCAATGATCACGCGGATTGAGAACAGCGAACCGGCGCGCGGGGCAGTAGCACCCACCAACACTCCTCTCCTGTCCGCCTACCGGGTTAGCTGACGGGTTCGGGCGAGGAGCCGCCCTACCGGAGCGCCGGCTGGGCGCTTCGGATTCACCCCGGGAACGTTGTGGGTCCCCGGCTCCGCGGGCGCATGGCGCACGCCCGTGGACTCGGCGGGCCGGTTGCCGTCCCCTGGTTGAGGACGCACGCAACCGATCTCGGGCGATGCTAGGCAACGCACCGAGTGATCGCCACCGAGTCACGGAAAGATAACGGGAATACGACCGGCCGACCGCGACCGGTGACGATCGATCTCGCGAGAGCGCGTCATGGACGGATCTCGTAGATGAGGTTGAACGGGGTCTGCGCGGCCCGCCGGAACCGGGTGAAGCCCGCGTCGGCGGCCAGTCGGCGGATCGCGGACTCACCGGCCTGGGCGCCCAGCGCGTAGCCACCCGGCTGGGACAGGCCGTTGGGCACGCACAGGAACGTCGAGCCCGCGTAGTAGAGCCGGCCGACCGGGTTGAAGTTCTCCTCGAGCTTGTCGGAGGCGTTCGGCTCGACCAGCAGCCAGGTGCCGTCCGGGGCGAGCGCCTCGCGCACCCGACGGGCGGCGGCGAGCGGGTCGCCCATGTCGTGCAGGGCGTCGAACGTCGTCACCAGGTCGTAGCCGCTGCCGGTGAAGGTCTGCGCGGTGGCGACCTCGAAGGTGACGCGGTCGCCGACCCCCGCACCGGCGGCCTTCTTGCGCGCCAGCTCGATCGACTCGGGGTGGTAGTCCGAACCGGCGATGGTGGTGCGCGGGTAGGCCTCGGCGATGAGCACGGAGGAGGAGCCGAGACCGCAGCCGACGTCGGCCACGCGGGCCCCGGCGGCGAGTTTCGCCTCGACTCCGTCCAGCGCCGGGATCCAGTTCGGGATCAGCTCGGTCACATAGCCGTGCCGGTAGAACGCGTCGACGCCGACGAAGACGTCCTCGTGGTGCTCGTGCCAGGCGACGCCCTCGCCGGTGCGGAACGCCTCGGTGAGCCGCGGTTCGGCGCGCAGGTACCCCAGCACGGTGAGGCACGCGGCGGGGAGGTTGGGCCCGTCCGGGTCGGCGAGGCAGAACGCCTGCTCCTCGGTCAGGAAGAACTCGCCGGTCGCCGGGTCGTAGCTCACGTACCCGCCGGCCGCCTGACCGCGCAGCCACTCGGTGAGGTAGCGCTGGTGGCAGCCGGTGCGCTCGGCGAACCGTTCTGGCGTCGCGGGGCCGCCCTCGGCGAGCGCGCGGTAGAGGCCGAGCCGGTGGCCGATCACCACCTGGCCGGCCGAGCCGGTGGCCCCCAGGTCCGCCACGAACTGGCCGAGGAACTCGTTCACCTTGTCCGGGTTCATCTTTCTCTCCTTCCTGTCGTACCGGCGGGTGCCGGTCGTAGGGAAAGGTTCGCCGCGGGCTCTGTCATGGCCCTCGCACGGGCTATCGTCGTGCTAACAAGGCCGGGTTTGTCCTGGTCAGAGTCGGGCTGGATACGGTGGGGGCCATGGCAGTCGAGGGGGGTCGGCCGTCTCTTCGGGTCGAGGTCCTCGGGCCGCTGCGGCTTGTCGTCGGCGGCGCCCCTGTGGACGTGCCCGGCCCGAAACGGCGCGCGGTGCTGGCGCTGCTCGCCCTCGCCCAGGGCCGGATCGTGACGGTCGATCGCCTGCTGGACGCGCTGTGGCCGGCGCAGCTCCCCGAATCAGGGCGCCAGGCCCTGCACAACCACGTCTCCCGGCTGCGCGGACACCTCGGCCCGGCGGCTGACCGGCTGGAGACCCGGCATGACGGCTACCGGCTCGCGCTCGGCCGCGATGAGTTGGATGTGGCACAGGCGCGCGCGTCGCTCGCGACGGCTCGTACGGCGGCGGGGACGGATCCGGCCGCCGCGTTCGCCCTGCTGGAGGAGGCGTACGGACTGTGGCGCGGGCCGGTCCTGCCCGATCTGGTCGACATCGAGCCCATCGCCGCCATGGTCGAGGAGTTCGCGCAACTGCGCCGCGAGGTGACCGACGCGTTGATCGACAGCGCCGTGGCGGCGGGACGCGCGGCGACGATCCTGGGACTGGCGGCCGCGTCGGCGGCCGCCGACCCGCTGCGGGAGCCCGCGGTGCTGCTGCGGATGCGGGCGCTCGCGGCGACCGGGCAGGCGCCGGAGGCGCTGCGCATCGGCCGGGAGTACCGGCGTCGGCTGGTCGAGGAGACCGGCCTCGATCCCACATCAGGGCTGAACGACCTGGAGCGCGACATCCTCCGCGGCGCCGCAGGCCCGCCGTCGTCCGAGTCCGCGGAAGCCGCGCAGGCCATGGCGCCCGCCAATACCCTGGCGCCCGCCCAGGCTGTGGGTGCCGCCAATGTCGCGGGGCCAGCCACCCGGTTGATCGGCCGCGAGGCGCTGATCGCGCGGCTGCGCCGGCTGCTGGCGGCCGAACGGCTGGTCACGATCGCCGGTCCCGGCGGCGTCGGCAAGACCCGGGTCGCCTTGGAGATCGCGCGGCAAAGCGACGGGCACGACCGCATCGCCGCGGTGCTGCCGCTCGCGCCGGTCACCGATCCGGCCGCCATTCCGCACGCCCTGGCCGCGGCCCTGAACCTGAGGGTCGAGCAGGGCGATGTCCTGTCCGCCTGCATCGCCCTGCTGGGCGACGATCCCGGCCTGCTCGTGATCGACAACTGTGAGCACCTGCTCGACGGTGTACGGGACATGGCGGAGGCGATCTTGTCCTCATGTCCCGGCGTCCACCTGCTGACCACCAGCCGCGAACCCCTCGGCCTGACGCCCGAGTACGTCTCGCGGCTGGCGCCGCTCCCGCTGCCCAGCCCCGACGAGGATCTCGCGGAGGCTCCGTCGGTGGCGCTCTTCTTGGACCGGGCCCGCCGCGTTCGCCCGGGTCCGCCGCCTACGCCTGATGAACTGCGTACGGTCGCCGAGATCGTGCGCAGGCTCGACGGGATGCCGCTGGCCATCGAGCTCGCCGCCGGCCGCCTGTCGGCCTTCTCGCTCGCCGACCTGCGCGTCCGGCTCGACCGATCGCTTGACCTGCTCGGCGGCGGCAGGCCCAGCCAGGATTCGCGCCACCGGACGCTGCGCGCGACCATCGAGTGGTCCTACCAGCTCCTCACCGAGGACGAACGGCGCCTGTTCCGGCACCTGTCGGTCTTCCCCGACGGCGTCGACCCCGGCACCGCCGAGCAGGTCGCCGCCGACCTGGGCCTGGAAAGCGACCCCGGAAGCGTCCTCGCGCGCCTGGTCGACGCCTCCATGCTGGACGCCTCGTTCGAGGGCGCCACCCGCTACCGCATGCTGGAGACGCTGCGGGCGTACGGCCTGGACCGGCTCGCGGCGGCCGGCGAGGACAAGGACGCGACCCGGCGCCTGCTGCGGTGGGCCGTCGAGCTGACCTCCTGGATCGAGGACGCCATGGCCTGCGAGCGGGAGCCCGAGGCCGACGCCGTGCTGCGGCGGGAGCTGCCGAACCTGCGGACCGCGTGGCGGCTGGCTCGAAGCCGGGGATCCGTGGACGACGCCGCCGCGATGATCATCGCGCTGTATCAATCGGTCGCCTACCGCGACCTCATCGAGCTCCGCGACTGGGCCGAAGAGCTGGCCGGCGACCCCGCGATCGCCGCCCACCCGCGAGCCGCCGCCGTGCTCGGCACCGCGGCGGAGGCCGTCTATCACCGCGGCGACTACCGCCGGGCCGACCGGCTCGCCCGCGCCGGGCTGGAGCGGGCGACCGGCGGCGTCGAGTCCTGGTACTGCCTGTCGCCGTTGTCGGTGGCGGCCCTGGCCCGGGGCGCGTACGCGGACGTGGTGGAGCATTCCCTCGCCGCGGCCGCCGCCGGCGGCCCGCACCGGGAGAACCTCGGGATCGCCGCGCTCGCGACGGCCTATGCGGGCGATCTTGACGAGGCGCGGCGACTGAACGAGCGGAGCATGGCCGGGGCCGTGTCACCCTCGTTGCGCTCATGGGCCGCCTACGTCGCCGGGGAGATCGAGAGCCTGGCGGGGCACAGCGAGTCCGCCGAGGGACACTACGAGAGCGCGATCGATCTGGCCCGCGGCGCGGGCGCGACCTTTCTCGTCGCCGTCGCGACTGTCGGGCTGTTGTCGGTGCGCAGCTCGGCGGGCCGCGTCCACGAGGCACTGGGCGGCTACCGCGACGTCATCGACTACTTCGCGCGCGGCGGCAACTGGACCCACCTGTGGACCACCCTCCGCAACCTGGCCGACCTGCTGCGCCGGCTCGGAGACGAGGAACCTGCGGCGCTGATCGACGCCGCGGCCGACCAGGCCCCCGACGCGCCGGCCGTGGAAGGCGCCTCAGCCACCGGCGGGCCGGCCCCCGGCGCCGGGCCGAAGCGGGCGATACCCAGCCGGGTCGCCGTCCTCGATATCGCACGACAGGCGATCGAACGCAACCTCACTCGGTCGTGACCGCCGCGACGAACGACTCCGCCCCGACCCACGCGGTGAAGCGGTCGACGCCCATGGCCGCGATGAGCTGTCCGGTCTGAGTCTCCTGCGCCGCAAGGGCACGGACCTTACGGTCCGCCGTCTCGTCGTCCAGCACGAGATCGACGGCCAGTTGACCGGCGGGGGTCGTGATCGGGTATCCCGGCGCGAAGATGCCCAGGCTCTCGTTGAGATCCCTCGACCGCGGCGCCCGGAGATCCGAGAACGTCGCGTGCAGCAGCCGTGCCCGCGGCGGTGCGGCGCGGTCGAACGCCGCACCGACCCAGGCCGACACGGCCTGGTGGTCCGGATGACCGGTGATGCCGTCCGGGCCGAAGGTGAGCACGGTGTCGGGCCGTACCCGTTCGATGACGCGGCACAGCCGCGCGACCGCGTCCGTCATGTCCGCCGCCGCACATTGCCCGTCTGAGTAGTCCAGCCACTGATGCTCATCGACCCCGAGGATCTCCAGGCAGCGCGCCAGCTCGTCGGCGCGGGCCGCGGCCAGCCGTCCCGGCGGCCACGCCTCAGGATCGGCCGTGCCGAGCTCGCCGCGGGTCGCGGTCACGCACACCACCCGCGCGCCGAGATCGCGGGCGATCGCCATCAACCCGCCGGACAGGTACGCCTCGTCGTCCGGATGTGCCCAGATCCCCAGGATCGTGCCCAGTTCGGCGACGTCGGACGCGGACTCGATCATGACCAGACCTCCTGGCGAATGGCACGTGCGGGCGGTCAGCCCCTATACCGATCGTCGGCGGCTCTCCTCGCAGCGCACTACCGTGACGCTGTCACCCTCCGTGGATCTTGACGGTCACTCCCTTGGCGTGCATACTCAACCTAACGGTTTATCAACTTAGAGGTTGATTATGACGGACGATCAGCTGAGCCAGACCTTTGCCGCACTGGCCGACCCGACCCGGCGGGCCATCCTGGCCCGGCTGGCCGACGGCGAGGCGACGGTCAATCAGCTGGCCGAGCCGTTCTCCGTCAGCCTCCAAGCGATTTCCAAACACCTGAAGGTGCTCGAGCGCGCCGGGTTGATCAGCCGGGGGCGCGAGGCTCAGTGGCGGCCCTGCCGCCTCGAGACCGCGCCCCTGGAGAGCGCGTCCGACTGGATCGAGCGTTACCGGCAGATCTGGCGCGAGCGATTCGACCGGCTCGACCAGGAGATCCAGCACCTCCAGCAACGCACACGGAAAGGAAACGACCATGGGTAAGACCGAGTTCGTCATCGAGCCGGGCAGGCAGGACATCATCATCAGGCGCGTCTTCGACGCCCCGCCCGACGTCGTCTTCACGGCCTTCACCGACCCGGCGATCGTCGCGAGGTGGATGGGCCCCGCGAAGTACGAGGCCAAGGTCGAGCATTGGGACGCCTCACCCGGCGGCGGCTGGCGGTTCATCCACCGCGACTCCGACGACGGCACCGAATACGCGTTCAAGGGCGTCTTCCACGACGTCGTGGCACCCAGCCGGCTCGTCCGGACCTTCGAGTACGAAGGCTGGCCGGGTCACGTCTCGCTCGAGACGGCCACCTTCGAGGAAATCGACGGACGGACGCAATTCGTGGGCGTGTCCGTCTTCCAGTCGGTCGAGGACCGCGACGGCATGGTCAAGTCCGGCATGGAGGAAGGCGCCGGCGAAGGCTACGACCGGCTCAACGAGATCGTGCGGAGCATGTGATGGGCCGGCTCATCGTCTCGACGCAGATGACGGTCGACGGCCTCATCGAGGTCGGCGAGTGGTTCCAGCGGGAGGGCGAACACGAGGAGCACGGCAGCTTCGATCAGCTGTTCGCGGCCGACGCGATGCTGCTTGGACGCAAGACGTATGAGGGCCTCGCGGCCTTCTGGCCGACCGCCACCGATGATCGCGGGTTCGCGGACAAGGTCAACGCCATGCCGAAGTACGTCGCCTCGACGACACTCGAAGAGCCGCTGGAGTGGAACGCGACCCTGATCAAGGGCGACCTCACCGAAACCGTCCCCGAGCTCAAGCGGCGGCATCACGGCAACCTGGTGTCCTACGGCTGCGGGGAGCTGGCCTACCACCTGGTCCGGCTCGGCCTCGCCGACGAGGTCCGGTTCTGGATCCATCCCTCGGTCTTCGGCTCCGGTGCCCGCCCCTTCCACGGCCAGGCGCCCGTCCCGCTGCGACTCATCAGCACGACGACGTTCCGATCCGGGATCGCCCTGCTGTGTTACCGCCCCGCGGACAACGCGTAGTCGGCCATCAGCGAGGAACGGCGTTGTCGAGCGGGAAGGGGGCGCCGTGCCCGGGCACGATCACGGTCGCGAGCGCCGCGACGCGTTCGCGTCCCGCGTGCAGCGCCGCCGGGTCGGTCGCGTACGGGTCTTCGACCGGCCCGTCGGCGTGCCACCACAGGTGCGTCGCGGCGACGACACCGTCGGGCGTACCGATCAAGGTCGTGATGTCTTGCGGGGTGTGGCCGGGGGTTTCGATGAGCCGTACGGACGGCGACAGCTCAAAGCCCTCGGCCGGCCTGCTGGTCCACAGGTCGCCTTCGTAAACCGCCCAGTGATCGTGGTAGCGGGCCCGCGGGAACAGTGCGGCGTTGATGGTGTGGTCCGGGTGATGGTGACTGAACACCACATCGGTCACGTCACCGGGCTCGACGCCGAGCGCGGCCAGCGGGTCGAGGATCAAGCCCCGGTCGGCCACCATCCCCGGGTCGATCACCAGGCACAGGTCGCCATCACGCACCAGACACACCGTCGACGCCACCCGATCGCCGACATAACCGGCGGTCAACACGTCGTACGACGCGCTCGCCGCCGCGGGGATATCCGTCACAAGACCCGCCTCCGATCCTTTCCGGATCATCTTCGCATCTCTGATCCCCGCTAGCTCGCGTGGCGCCACGCTCGCCCGGGCAACTCGCTCAAGCTCCCGTCCCTGCGCCTCAAGACAACGTCGAGGGCTTCGGTGGCCGTTCCGATCTCGAACAGGTCGAGGCCCCGCGCCTGAACCATCTCGCGAAGGGCGGGGACGTCTTCGGGGGCGGCGGTGAAGACGAGTTCGAAATCGACCGAGTCGCCGAGGATCAGGCTCGTCAGGTCGGAGCCGCTGAGCTCGGCTATCTCGGCGACGATGTCGGCCACCGGCAGCGCGCCTTCGTCCACGACGAAGCCCACGTCGCTCAACGCCGCGATCGACTGGATCCCCGCCTTCAGCCCATCCGACGAGTCCTGGCAACTGGTAACGCGGGCGCTGGTGCTCAGGCACCGGCCATAGTCGACCAGCGCCTGCGGTCTCTTCCAGGCCGCGAGCAGCGCCGCCTCTTTCGCCGCGGACACGCGGGCGCCGGCGACGTCGAGGTGTCCGAAGTACTGCTGCGCGGACGCCGCGATGCCGGTGTGCCCGCTCACGCACAGCCGATCCCCGGGACGGGCTCCGCTCCTCAGCAGCGAACGGCCCGACTCCACCACGCCGACTGCGGCGGCGGACAGTATCAGTCGTTCGGCCGTGCCGATGTCACCGCCCACGTTCGGTGCGCCGACGTCGGTGCAGGCGGCGTGAATCCCCTGCATGACCGCCTCGAAATCGGCGTCTGACAGTTCACGCGGATACCGGACGACCGACAGGACCTTCGACACCTATCGCCGAGAGCACGGTTCGAGGTCGGTGATGGGATTCTCGTGGGAGGAATTCCGGCGATTCAGACACCGTGGTGCGGTCTTTGCCAGTCCCGTGCGCAATGGCCGATCGACCTTCATCGGCTGTATCAGCTTCGACGCCGCGCATGGCTACACTGAGCTGGATCAACGCCGGATGTGGCACGAGCTCAACACATTGTGCATAGTCGTCGGACAAGACGGGTTCGAAAATGTCTAGCTCAGGTGCCACGCGGGCGGTGTCGCAAACCGTGGCGGCGGTCGAGGGCACGCGCGCGGCCTACGAGCGAAATGCGGCGGCTTATGCGGACGCCACGAAGGGATTCGAGGGCTATCCGGGGCTACGAGCCGCGCTGGCCGGCTTCGCGGACGAGGTCGTCGCCGGGTCGCCGGTCCTCGACATCGGCTGCGGCGGCGGACGCGACGCTCGGCTGCTGGCCGGGCGCGGCAGGCGGGTCGTCGCGTGCGATATCAGCGCGTCCATGCTGACCTGCGCGAGGGACCACACGGCCGCCCCGCTGCGTCCTCTCATCGGGTACGTACGGCTGAACATGCTGGACCTGCCCTTCGCCGATATGAGTTTCGGCGGCGTCTGGGCCTGCGCCAGCTTGCTTCACCTGCCCTCGCAGGACATCCCGCGTGCGCTGTCCGATATCCGCCGGACGCTCGTGCCCGGAGGCAGGGTGGCGCTCAGCATGCGCGCCGGCGAAGGCGAAGGCTGGCGCGACGGCGGGACGCTGCCGGGGCGGCGGTGGTTCACGTTCGTCGACCCGCCGGGCTTCGCCGCCGAGCTGACGCGCTTGGGTTTTTGCGATGTCGAAATCCAGTTCGCCGGACGACGCGACTGGTTTATCGCCCTGGGCCGCCGCCCGTCGTCCAGCTGTCCGGATCCCAGTTAGGGACGGCCTGGCGGATCCCGCCCCGGGGGTCGGGAACGTCGCCGTGCCGCCGCGGGATCAGGTGGATGTGGAGATGGGCGATGCTCTGCCCTGCCGCGGGACCCTCGTTGACCCCGATGGTGTAGCCGTCCGGCTGGTATTTATTCGTCACGATCTTCCGGACTTCGCAAAGCAGCGAATACGCCTCGAATACCTCCTCTTGCGTGAGGTCGAAGAGGGACTCGACATGCCGTTTCGGCACCACCTCGAGGTGCCCGTCGGTTGCCGGGAAGTTGTCATATCGGGCATAAAACGTGGCGTTCTCTCGCACTATGGTATTGAGCTGCTTGTCGTCGCGTTGACAGAATATGCAGTCGTCGACCACGAGCTCGGCCGAGCGCAGGTCAGACCGGTTTGACCTGTCACGCGATCTGCCACACGCCACTTTGGCCGCCATATTTCGTAGGAACATGATTAATGGGATAGCCGTCCAAACGCCGTCAGCAGACATGGATCACCCCTCTTCGCGCAGGCGACGTGGTGGGGTGGTGTAACGAGAAGACCAGCGAAAATTAGTGGCGGGCCCAAGGCTAATCCGACAAGAACCTTCCGGGCTCCGCAGGACTCATGTCACATGTCTACCTGACGAGTTGCCGCCGAAGAAACCCGACCCGCCGACATGTCCGCAGTCGAGTGGCCATTGCCTGATCAGTGCTAAGTGATCGATCAGGGTCGCCGTCCGCACGTCCACAGCGCCTCCCGAGAAGGAGCTCCAGTGAATGTCCCGAGGTAGAGCCAAGGGCTCTAATCGGCTCAAACCATATCCCACGCTTTTCCGCCGCCATGGCCTTTTTGATCAACCACCCGAGACTGATCTGGGCGAAGGCACGTTCGACGGTGCCGGGATCGCCGCGCTGTTCGCGTTAGGGGGCTGCGGCTGCCGCTGTCGTCCGGCGGCAACCTGTTCCTGGTGCCCAAGCGCTGGACCGAGCGCGGCCGCACGCTGGTGGTGCCCTACGACGGGAACGTACGCGTCCAGCTCATCCCGACGCCCGGAGGCGGGGGCGGCGGTTGACCGGCTGTTGACGTTCCTATTGACGCCGGACCGTGGCCGCTGTTCCGTAAAGGGGCTCAAGTGAATCTCTTGCGGGCGGTGACGGCCATGCGACGGTACGGCATCCGATGGGCATCCGTGGGAGCGGCGCTCCTCATGGTGGCCGGACTGGTGGTCTCCGGTGGGCCGCCGGGGTCGGCCGCCGGCATCGGGCCCGGCGGCGTCGACGTCGAGAAGGCGACCATCCCCGACCTGCAGCGGGCGATGAACGCCGGGAGGCTGACGTCGCTGAGCCTCACCAGGTTCTACCTCGACCGGATCCAGCGGATCGACCGGCCGCTGCTGCACGCGGTCATCGCGGTGAGCCCCAAGGCCCTCGACGAGGCCCGCGCCAGCGACGCGCGGCGCGCCAACGGCACGCTGCGCGGCCCGATGGACGGCATCCCGGTGCTGCTCAAGGACAACATCGACACGGCGGCTCAGCCCACCACCGCGGGTTCGCTCGCGCTGGCGAAGGCCACGCCCGACGACGCCTTCATCGTCGACCGCCTCCAGGCCGGCGGCGCCGTGCTCATCGGCAAGGCGAACCTGTCGGAGTGGGCGAACTTCCGGTCCACCCAGTCGGCCAGCGGCTGGAGCGGCGTCGGCGGGCAGACCAACAACCCCTACGCGCTCGACCACAACCCGTGCGGCTCGAGCTCGGGGTCGGGCGCTGGCGCCGCCGCCAACCTGGCCACGGTGGCGATCGGCACCGAGACGGACGGCTCGATCGTCTGCCCGAGCGGCGCCAACGGCCTGGTCGGGCTCAAGCCCACGCTGGGGCGGGTGAGCCGCGGCGGCATCGTGCCGATCTCCGCCCAGCAGGACACCGCCGGGCCGATGACCCGCAACGTCACCGACACGGCAGTGGTGCTCGCGGCCATCCAGGGCGCCGACCCGGCCGACCCGCCGACGCAGGGCGCGGACAACCCGTCCGACTACACGAGGTTCCTGCGGGCCGGGACGCTGCGCGGGGCCCGCATCGGCGTATGGCGGGCGGGGAACACCGGGGTCAGCAACGAAAGCGACGCGGTGTTCGAGCAGGCGATCGCCAAGCTGCGCGGCCTCGGCGCCACCGTCGTGGACCCGGCCGACCCGCCGAACCTGAACGACATCGGCGGCCCCGAGTTCACCGCGCTGATGTGCGAGTTCAAGCACGACCTCAACGCCTACCTGGCGGCCACGCCGGGCGAGCACCCGCGCGATCTCGCCGGGCTCATCGCCTTCAACCGGGCGAACGCCGCCCGCGAGATGCCGTTCTTCAACCAGGAGATCTTCGAGGCGTCCCAGGCGACCAGCGGCGACCTGAACGATCCCGCGTGCGCCGAGCCGCGCCGGACCGCCACGTCGCTGGCCCGGCAGGCGATCGACCAGACACTCGCGGCGAACCGGCTCGACGCGATCATCGCGCCGACCGGAAGTCCGGCCTGGCCGACCGACATGATCAACGGCGACCACTTCCTGTTCGGCAGCTCCAGCCTTGCGGCCGTGTCCGGCTACCCGAACATCACGGTGCCGGACGGGGCGGCGTTCGAGCTGCCGCTCGGCCTGTCGTTCATGGGCGCCCGCTGGTCGGAGCCGAAGCTGCTCGCGTACGCGTTCGCCTTCGAGCAGGCCACGCACGCGCGCAAGCCGCCGCGCTTCCTGCGGTCGACGCCGGCGACCGACGGCATCCACCCGTGGCCGCCCGGCCGCGCCCCGGCGGCCGCCACCGGCTCCACCGGCACGACCGGCGTCACGGGCTCCGCGGCGGCCACCTCGAACGCCGCGGGGACGGGAAGTACGGCCGCGCCGCGATCGCCGTACGGCGCGGCCCGCTGACGTGCTGACGTGATGACGCGCTGACGGACGCCCCGCGAGATCGCGAGACCTCGCGGGGCGGCCAAGCCGGTCAGACCGCCGGGCGTCGCGTCACGTCGAGGCCGCGGCGGCGAGGCCCGGAGGCGCTGCCGCCAGCGCGGCCTTGATCGCGTCGATCAGCGCCAGCGCCGACTCCTCGGTCAGTTCGACGGCGACCCGCGCCGCCGGCCCCTTGGCCGGATCGGCGAAGTCGATGTTGAGGGTGTGTTCGTACGGCGCGTCGAAGGGGTGATCGACGTACACGTTGGCCTGCGTGAGCGCGAACCATCCGTCCGCGCCCTTGCCGCTGCCCGCCAACTCGGCGCGATGGGTCTGGTGGGTGCACACGGCGGTCACGCTCCCAGGTGCCGGCCGAAGAAGTCGAACACGCGTCGCCAGCCGTCCTTCGCCGCGTCATAGCGGTAGGCGGGGCGGTCGACGGAGAAGAACGCGTGCCCGGCATTCGGATAGGTGTGGAACTCGTACGGCTTGCCCAGTTTGGTCAGCACCTCCTCCAGCTCCGCGGTCTCCTCCGGCGACGGGTTCTGGTCCTCGGCGCCGAACAGCCCGAGCAGCGGGCAGGACAGCCGCGGCGCGAGGTCCACGATCGGCCGCACCGCGGGGATGGGGACATCCGGCGGCACCTCGCGTACGACGAAGCCGCCGTAGCAGTCGACCGCCGCGTCCAGGCGCAGCGAGCACGCCGCCAGGAAGGACTGCCGGCCGCCCGAGCAGTAACCGATCGTGCCGACCTTGCCGTTGGACGACGTCTGCGTCCGCAGGTAGCGGGCGGCGGCGTCGACATCGCCGACAAGGCGGTCGTCGGGCACCCCGCCGGAGTTCCGGACCGCCGCCGAGGCGTCGTCGGGGCTCGCCCCCGGAGCCTCCCGATAGTGCAGGTTCGGGCAGATCGCCAGGTAACCGTGCGCGGCGAACGTGCGCACGATCTCCTTGGTGGGCTCGTCGTAGCCCGGGAGGTGATGGAGGACCACCACCCCGCCGTACGGCCCGGGGCCCAGAGGGCGGGCGGAATACGCCTCGATAGCGTCGTCGTCGTGGCCGATGAGCGTGATCGTCTCGGCCATCATCGCGTCGTACATAACTGGCGAGAGTAATCCGCGGGCCACGGAGCCACGCAAGATCCCCGATAGGCCGGGCCATAACCTCTTGGCCGCCCGACCGCATCGTCACCATGGCCTGACCGTAATGCGTCTTCCCGCGCGGGCGGGCTGCCCGTGATCATGGGGCGGGTGAAACTATGTCCCCTGACATATCCACAGCCTGTGGAAAAGTGGCGGAAGGAGACGCGCGAATGGGTGTGGATCTGCGTGAGGCGGCAAAGCGATTCGCCCGTACGTGGGAGTCAGGCTGGGCACGCCGAGAGGTGGACGGCATCGCCAAGCTGTACGCCGCGGACTGCGTCCATCGCTCGATGCCGTTCCGGCCGCCGCACGTGGGCCGCACCGCCGTGGTCGACTACATCCGCTGGTCGTTCGCCGACGAGCCCGCCGTGGAGGTGCGGTTCGGCGATCCCATCGTGGATGGCGACCGGGCGGTGATGGAGTATCTGGTCACGGCGGTCGAGGCGGCGACCGAGCGGCCGGTGACGCTGGCCGGTTGCGCCTTCGTCAGGTTCAACGACCAAGGGCTGGTCACCGAGGTGCGCGACTACTGGCACGTCACCGAAGGCCACCACCAGCCGATCGGGGCCCGCTTCCTGTGAGCCGCCGGCGTTGAACCCATGAGCGTTTCGGCGGCCCCTGGCGTAGAATTTGTCGTATGACGTGGCGACATTGATCTTCACCTGAGTCCAGGCTCGCGCGCCGGCTGTACGCCTACGCGTTCCTGAACGACTTCGTGCCGCTGTACCCGGTCTACGCGGTGTTGTTCATCGAGACCGGGCTGTCCGCCGCTGAAATCTCCTCCCTGTTCGCCATCTGGTCGGTAACCGGCTTTGTGCTGGAAGTGCCGTCCGGTGTCTGGGCGGACGTCTTCTCCCGTCGATGGCTGTTGACGATCGCCCCCGCCCTCGGGGGCGTGGGCTTCGCGCTGTGGACGTTCGTCCCGTCCTACCTCGCCTTCGCCGTCGGCTTCGTGCTGTGGGGGGCGGGCAGCGCCATGCAGTCCGGCACCCAGCAGGCCCTTGTGTACGAGGAGCTGAAGCGGGTGGGCGCCGCCGGCGCGTACGCGCGTCTCACCGGGCGGGCCGAGGCGGCGAGCACCGCAGGCCAGCTGATCGCGACGGCGCTCACCGGACCGGTGCTGGCCGCGGGCGGCTACGAGGCCGTGGGCGTCGCGAGCGTGGCGACCACCCTGCTGGCCGCGGCGGTCGGCCGGACGCTGCCCGAGGCCCGGGCGACCCGTCGGCCCCGCGCCGGCCGAGGCACCCGTCGCGCCCGTCGCTCCCGAGGCACTCATGGCAGGGTGCTGCGCCGCGGGCTGGCGGAGGTGCGGCGCAGCCGCTCGGTCCTGCGCGTGCTGGTGCTGGCCGCGGTGCTCATGGGCGTCAGCGCGATCGACGAGTACGTACCGCTGCTCGTCCGATCGACCGGCGTCGGTCCCACCGCGTTGACGCTGTTGGTGGGGTTGATGACGGTCGGCTTCGCGGTGGGCGGACTGTTCGCGGGCCGCGGCACGCGCCTGCTCGCCCCCGCGCTGGCGGCCGCCGCCGGCTGCCTGGCCGCCGGGGCGCTCAGCGGCTCGCCCATCGGCATCCCGCTCGTCGCCGTCGCGTTCGGGGTCTTCCAGTGGGCGCACGCCGCCGCCGAGGCCAGGCTGCAGGACCAGATCTCCGACGACGCGCGGGCGACGGTCACCTCGCTGGCCGGACTCGGCACCGAGCTCGTCGGGATCGCGGTCTTCGCCGGCTACGCGGCGGGGTCGCTGTGGCTGGGCCCCGGGCCGCTGTTCGCGCTGGTCGCCGTCCCGTACGTTATCGTCGCCCTCGTCTTGGCCCGCGGGTCGCGCCGCGATCCGCGCGGCGATCCGCGCGGCGACCCGCGCCGGGACTGACCCGGCGGCCGTACGAATGATCCCGGGTCGTCGTCCTGACGTGACGACCGGAAACGACTTTTCCTCGGCGGTGGGGGGAGATATTCCGTTATTCACACGTTGAGAGCTACACGTCGAGCTTTTGGCGGTTCCGGCACTCCAGCGAAGAAGGTCTGTGATGAGCGTGGTCGTGGTGGGCGAGGCCCTGGTGGATCTGACGGCCGACGAAGGCGACCCCACCCGGTTCACCGCCCATCCCGGCGGGAGCCCGGCGAACGTGGCGGTCACGCTGGCCCGGCTCGGCACGCCCGTACGGTTCGTCGGCCGGCTGGCCCGTGACGGCTTCGGCCGGCTGCTGCGCCGGCACCTGTCGGACAACGGCGTGGACCTGTCGCTGTGCGTCGAGGCGACCGAGCCCTCCGGGCTCGCGGTGGTGACGATGGACTCCTTGGGGCGCACGGAGTACGCCTTCCACGTCACCGGTGCCGCCGACTGGCAGTGGAAGACCGCGGAGCTGCCGTACGGGCTCGGCGCCGAGACGCTCGCGATCCACACCGGGTCGCTGGCGCTCGCGCTCCCGCCGGGCGGCCCCGCGATCACGGTCTGGCTGGCCGAGCAGCGGCGCGCGCAGCGAGTGATCAGCATCGATCCCAACGTCCGCCCGGCCGTGCTTGGCGACCCGCGGCCCTACCGGCCGCGGCTGGAGTCGTGGGTGTCGCGCAGCGACATCGTCAAGGTCAGCATCGAGGACCTCGCCTGGATCTACCCGGGCGAGGACCCGGACGGGATCGCGCTGCGCTGGTCCGCGCGCGGCCCCGCGCTCGTCGTCGTCACCCATGGCGCGGAAGGCATCGACGCCGTCGTCGACGGCCAGATCGTCCGCCGTCCCGCCCACCCGACCGCGGTCGCCGACTCTGTGGGCGCGGGCGACGCGGTGTCGGGCGCCCTGCTGGACTGGCTGGCCCGCCATGATCGGCTCTCCCGCCAGGCGCTCGCGGCGATCACGCCCGGCGAGGTGGCGGCGGCGCTCGACTTCGCGGCCGAGGTCGCCGCCGTCACCGTGAGCCGTCCCGGCGCAGACCCGCCGCACCGCGACGAACTCGACGTCGCCGTCACCGAACGGGCCTGACGCCGAGCCCATCGCCGGTCACACCCCGCCGTCCAGCGCGCGCAGCACGCAGAACTCGTTGCCCTCGGGGTCGGCCAGCACGACCCACGAGACGTCGGGGCCCTGGCCCACCGCCGCGCGCCGCGCGCCGAGCCCGATCAGGCGGGCCACTTCGGCGTCCTGGTCGTCTGGTCGCAGGTCGAGATGGAGCCGGTTCTTGCCGTGATTGGGATCGGGGACACGAACGAAGAGCAGGTCGGGCGCGACTCCGTCGGCGGCGCTCCCGGCGGGGGGTTCGAGGACGATCTCGTCGGCGCTGTCATGGGTACGCCGCCAGCCGAGCGCGCCCTCCCAGAAGGCGGCCACCGCCGCGGGATCATGACAATCGATGACGACGCACTGAATTCGCAAGGTCATGCGCACGACTCTGCGGCGCATGATCGCCTCGTGTCGACGGGTTTTTCGCTCCTCGAATCCGGGCGGCCGCCGCGCCGTTGTCCACAGGTTGTGGACAACGGCGGGCCGGGGAACGTGGGTCCATGCCATGCCCCCAACCTGTGGAAAAGTTGCGCGGCGAGATCGAGTTGGGTACCGGTCAGGCTGACCGGCTCACTCACAACCTGTGGATAAGTCGCCGACCCTCCGGGCGTGTTCGGGGCTCCACGGCGACGAACAGCGCATTCGGTGCCACGATGGGGCGGACACGTCAGATCCTCCGACTCCGTCCGCGAATCGAGTGAGGCCGAGGCGAGTGAGTCGGTGAGTCCGGTGGGTCCCGGCGAGGAGACGGAGGCCGGCGGGATGTCAGCAGAAGCGAAAGACATCGGCCGCGGCACCGACGACCGGCCGGAGCCCCGGTGGGCATGGCGCCTGCGCCGCGACGCGGGCACCGGGTGCGCGCTGAGCGTCCTGATGATCTGGATCGGCATCGGCGCGGCGCTCGTCGACTACCGCCTGGTGCTGGCGTCCCGGGTCTACTGTGGCGCGGGCGACCAAGCCGGCGACGTGTTCGCGCTCAACCTCGAGATGCTCCCGCGCCTGCTGATCGGCCCGGCCCTTGGCGTACGGCCCGTACCTGCTGATGATCTTCGTCGGCCGGAGCATCACGCCGCTGTGGCGGTTCGCGCCGTCCCGCGCGTTGATCAGGCTCCTCGCTGTCGCGGCCGGCGCGGCCGCCGTCGGCGCCCTGGTCGTCTTCGACTTCGCGCACATCGGTACGCTTTCCGGTTACCCCGGAGGCTCCGGACTCTGCACCCCCGACAACGTGCCGCCCTGGTGGCCCGCCTGGCTGCCCTCCTGACGCGCGACGCGGTGCGCCCGTGGCGGTGCGCCCGTGGGGGGCGCCAGCGTCACCGGCCGGGCAGCCCCTTGTCGAGGCCGGCGCGGCGCAGGGCGTCGGCGAGCGCGGTGTCGGCGGAGCCGCCGCGATCCTGCTTGCCCCGCCCGCCCCGCTGGTCGCCGCCCCGCTGCCCATCGCCCCGTTGTCCATCGCCCCGTTGCCCGCCGCCTCGCCGACCGCCGCCCCGCGGGTTCTCACTCCGCTGCCCGCCGCCTCGCTTGGCCTCGCCTCGCCGGCCCTCGCCCCGCTGGCCGCGGCCGCCGCCGACCTCGTCGTCGAGGCGGAGGGTGAGCGAGATCCGCTTGCGCGGGACGTCCACCTCGAGCACCTTCACCCGCACGATGTCGCCCGGTTTCGCCACCTCGCGCGGGTCCTTGACGAAGCTCTTCGACATGGCCGAGACGTGCACCAGGCCGTCCTGGTGGACGCCGACGTCGACGAACGCGCCGAACGCGGCCACGTTCGTGACGACGCCTTCGAGCACCATCCCCGGCTGGAGGTCGGCGAGGGTGTCCACACCCTCCTTGAAGGTGGCGGTCTTGAAGGCGGGACGCGGATCGCGGCCCGGCTTGTCGAGCTCGGCGAGGATGTCGGTGACGGTCGGCAGCCCGAACGTGTCGTCGACGAACTCGCGCGGGTCGAGCGCGCGCAGCCGCCCCGTGTTGCCGATGAGCCCCGCGATGTCGCCGCCGGTGGCGGTCAGGATGCGGCGAACGACCGGGTAGGCCTCCGGGTGCACGCTGGAGGCGTCGAGCGGGTCGTCGCCGCCCCTGATGCGCAGGAAGCCCGCGCACTGCTCGAACGCCTTCGGGCCGAGCCGCGGCACCTCCTTGAGCGCGCGGCGGGAGCGGAACGGTCCGTTGGCGTCGCGGTGCGCCACGATGGTCTTGGCCAGCCCGTCGCCGATGCCGGACACGCGGGTCAGCAGCGGCGCCGAGGCGGTGTTGACGTCGACGCCGACGCCGTTCACGCAGTCTTCGACGACGGCGTCCAGCGAGCGTGACAGCTTGGTCTCCGACACGTCGTGCTGGTACTGGCCGACGCCGATCGACTTGGGGTCGATCTTGACCAGCTCGGCGAGCGGGTCCTGCAGGCGCCGGGCGATCGAGACCGCGCCGCGGAGCGACACGTCGAGCCCCGGCAGTTCCTGGGAGGCATAGGCCGAGGCGGAGTAGACCGAGGCGCCGGCCTCGGACACCACGGCCTTGGTCACGTCGAGATCGGGGTGCCGCTTGATCAGGTCGGCGACGAGCTTGTCGGTCTCGCGCGAGGCGGTGCCGTTGCCGATCGAGATCAGGTCGACGCCGTGCGCGCGGACCAGCCGTTCGAGCACGGCGATCGACTCGTCCCACTTGCGCTGCGGCACGTGCGGATAGATCGTCTCCGTCGCCACCACCTTGCCGGTCGAGTCGACGACGGCGACCTTGACCCCCGTACGGAACCCGGGGTCCAGGCCCATCGTCGCGCGAGCGCCGGCGGGCGCGGCGAGCAGCAGGTCGCGCAGGTTCGCGGCGAACACCCGTACGGCCTCGTCCTCGGCCGCCTCGCGCAGCCGCATCCGGATGTCGATGCCGAGATGGACGAGGATGCGGGTGCGCCAGGCCCAGCGCACGGTCTCGGTCAGCCAGCCGTCGGCCGGGCGGCCGCGATCGGCGATGCCGAAGCGGCGGGCGATGCGCGCCTCGTAATCATCGGCCCGCGCCGGCTCCGGCTCTTGATCGGGCTCGGGCGTGACGTCGAGGATCTCTTCCTTCTCGCCGCGGAAGATGGCCAGCACGCGATGCGAGGGCAGGCGGGTGAACGGCTCGGCGAACTCGAAGTAGTCGGCGAACTTCGCGCCCTCCTCTTCCTTGCCGGGCCTGACCCGTGAGACGAGGCGGCCGCGCGACCACATCCGCTCGCGCAGCTCGCCGATGAGGTCGGCGTCCTCGGCGAAGCGTTCGACCAAGATGGCGCGGGCCCCCTCGAGCGCCGCCGCGGCGTCCGCGACGCCCTTGTCGGCGTCGACGAACTCGGCGGCGGTCGCCCGCGGGTCGCACGTCGGGTCGGCGAGCAGCCGGTCGGCGAGCGGCTCGAGGCCCGCCTCCCTGGCGATCTGCGCCTTGGTGCGGCGCTTGGGCTTGAACGGAAGGTAGATGTCCTCCAGCCGCGCCTTGGAATCGGCGGCCAGGATGCGCGCCTCCAGCTCGTCGTCGAGCTTGCCCTGCGACCGGATCGACTCCAGGATCGCCGCCCGCCGTTCCTCGAGCTCGCGCAGGTAGCGCAGCCGTTCTTCGAGCGTGCGCAGCTGGGCGTCGTCGAGCGCGCCCGTCGCCTCTTTCCGGTACCGGGCGATGAACGGCACGGTCGCGCCCCCGTCGAGCAGCTCGACGGCCGCCGCCACCTGCCGCTCCCGCACGCCGAGTTCGTCGGCGATCCGCTGATTGATCGACTGACTCACCGCCATAGTCACGTTCTGATCCGCCCTGTCCGGTTGCGTCCGTTGGCTCGCACTGCATTGTCCCCGGCCGCTCGGCGGTATGTCGCGTGGACCGGCAAGCCCGAAGAAGCCACCGGCACGCGCCGCTCGTACGCGCGTCGCCTCGGGGGTCGTGTACGAAAACCCGGCCGGGCGCCGACCGCCGGCCCAACGTCAGCGGCGGGCCGCGGTGCGCCGAGGCGGCAGCATGCCGAGCACGGGACGCCCGCACGTGCCGTGGGCGAGATGCCGGGCCACGTCGGCGGCGAAGACGTCGCAGGCCGACGCGGCGAAGCGTGCCAGCCCGCCGAGATGACGGCACGCGGGCCGGGCGGCGGCGAGCCGGCCGGCCTCGCTCAGCGGCCGCAGGACCGTCGGCCCGGCGCGGCCGGCGGCCAGCGCGCCCAGCGCGGCCGCGATGTCCGCGAGCCCGGACCGGCAGGGCACGCAGCGGTCGGCGTCGGCAGCCAGCTGCCGTGCCACCCGGGCGCACTCGCCCAGCGGACAGGTGCGCCGGCCGATGGGCATGATGATCCCGGATCCGAGCACGCCCCCGGCCGCGGCCATGCTCTCCCTGGAGACCTCGGCGCCCGTCGCGGCCGCTCGGCCGAGCCAGGCCCCGTGGTAACCGCCGACCAGCACCCCCTCGCCGGTGGCGCCCGCCCCGCACAGGTCGAGCAGGTGGATCAGTGGCGCGCCGCTGGGGATCTCCACGACGGCGGGGAAGCGGGCCGACCCGGTGACGGTGAGCAGCACCGTGCCCGGCTCGGCGGCGAGGCCGACGTCGCGGTACTCCCGTACGCCGATCGAGGCCAGCACGGCCAGCTGGGCGAGGGTCTCCGCGTTGGACAACAGCGCGGGCAGCTCGCGGCCGCCGGACTCAGCGGGCGCGCGCCCCGGCGGCGTCGGCCGGACGCCACCGGGACCGCCACCCGGACCGCCACCCGGACCGCCACCGGGCATGTCACCGCCTCGCCGGAGCGTGGGAGCGCCGGTGTCCGGGGTCGCGCGGCCGGGGCGGGCGCCGTAGCCGGGACGAACGTGCTCGCCGCTCTCTTCGGTGAGGAACGCCTCGGACACGCGGACCACCCGCGACGTCGCGGTCATATCGCGTTCCTCGATCGCCTGCCGGACCGACGCGGCGGCCGCGCCGTCGCCGACGCCGACGACGATCTCCCGGGCGCCCAGCGCCGCGGCGGCGAGTACGGCGCCGTCGAGGACGAGGTGCGGGGCCCGGGTCAGCAGCACCGTGTCCTT
Source organism: Streptosporangiaceae bacterium (assembly GCA_035765195.1). Taxonomy (GTDB): domain Bacteria; phylum Actinomycetota; class Actinomycetes; order Streptosporangiales; family Streptosporangiaceae; genus CALAED01. The sequence continues at coordinate 181,774 of DASTYC010000019.1, read as the reverse complement.
GGCGCTGCCCGGCTCGCGTTCGGTGCCGTCGACCACGACCACGGGACGGGTCGCGCGCCGCGCGGCGGAGTCCGCGACCGCGCGCAGCTTGCGGTCGAATGGGTAGGCCGTCGCGTCGCGTTCGCACAGCGAGCCGGCGGCGGCAAGCGCGGTCAGGTCGCCGAGGTCGAGCGGACGGGGCCGCCCGTGGATCTGTGCGTGCGCCGCGTGATCGATGCGGTCGTGCCGGTCGAAACCGTCGGTCAGCCGGGCGGGGCCGATCTGCAGGACGGCGGGTCCCGGCGTGGGCATCTCCGGGTCGGCGCCGGTCGCGTCGTGGCCGCGACCCTGATCAGACGTCGTCTCCATCTCCGGCTCCGGCCTCTCGGACGTTCGGCCATCTGGCGGTTACGACGTCCGGGGTGCGGCACCGGTTCGAAAGGAGGGGGCGGCGATCTGTTTCCACAGGCTGTGGACAACCCGGCCTCCGCGGGCTCGGCTACATCCCGGCTCGCCACAAGATGAGGATGGCGGCGAGGATGACCAGGGCCGCGATGCCCAGGAGGGTGATGCCGAGCGCGATCAAGGCGCCGGAGCCCGCCATGAGGATCAGGCTGACGACGAGCATGCCCCGCCCGTTGCTGGACTCGGCGGGCGGATCCACCTCGGCTTCCCACATCGCGAAGTCGTCGGCCGTCCCCATCGGAAGTCCCCATCGGAGTCTCTCGGCGGCAGCTTTCCGGTCGCATGGGATGTGCCCGGCGGGCCGCGGTCGCACGCGTGCCCGGCGCAAAAATCGACAAATGCCCGCGAAGGGGAGCGTTCCGGATCGACCAAAGGCCCGAGTGATTCCAAAGGTGCCAAGTGAGTGCGGGAATGGTCAGCGTGATTGCTAGGCTGCGGGGGTCCGGGGATCCGCCGCCAAAGACCCGTGCACCCCGGACTGCTTCATAGTCGAGGTGAAGGGGTCTCCACCGTGAAGAAGTTGATTGTTCTGGCGTTGGTCGCCCTCGGTGGCTTCGCTGTTTACCGTCGGCTGCAGCAGGACCGCGCCGAGCTGGACCTGTGGACAGAGGCGACGTCCGCCGACAGCTGAGCCGCTGAGCCGCGTTCTGGCGGCGCGGTGACGAGGGAGTCGGGGGCGGTGTCGGGAGGAGGGCCCGGCGTGAGCGGAGCAGCAGCGGAAAAGATCACGCTGGCCTGTCTCGATCTCGCCGGGACGACCGTCGCCGACGACGACACCGTCGAGACCGCGTTCGCCGAGGCGATCGCGATGCTGGGGGTCGTCTCCGGTACCGGCGCGTACGAGCGCGCGATGGCGCGCATCCGCGACTTCCGGGGACGACCCAAGATCGACATATTCCGTGACCTGTTTCCCGGCGACGAGGCCCGCGCGCGGACCGCGAACCTGGCCTTCGAACGTTCCTACGGCGCCGTGCTCGACCGGGTCGGGGTGCGCCCGATCCCCGGTGCCGAGGCCGCCATCGACAAACTCGCCGGCTCGGGGGTCGGCGTGTGCCTGCTGACCGGGTTCAGCCGCACCACCTTGGGCCGCCTCATCGACGCGCTCGGCTGGTGGCAGCGCGTCGACCTCGCGCTGTGCCCCGCCGACGTGCCCCGCGGCCGCCCATGGCCCGACCTCGTGCTGACCGCCGCGCTGCGGCTGGGCGTCGACGACGTACGCCACATCGCCGTCTGCGGCGACACCGAAAGCGACATGTGCTGCGGCCGCCGCGCCGGGGCCTCGGTCGTCGCCGGCGTCCGCACCGGCGCGCACGATCCCGATCGGCTGCGCGCCGCCGGCGCGACCCACATCCTCGACAGCGTCGCCGACCTGCCCGAACTGCTCCTGCGCGCCCCCACGTGCTAGGCACCTGTCGTTCGGCCGCCTCCTAGGCCCTAGGCGCAGCCCTCGAAGCTCGGCGCGGTGCCGGTGACGCGGCTGAGCCCGGGTGATCCGAAGCCCTGGGTGAGCATGGTGTTGGCGGCACCGCTCTGGTACATCTCCGTGATCGCCCTGTTGACGGCCGCGCAGCCCCTGATGTCGCCCTTCTGGAGCCCGACGCCGTACCGCTCGTCCGTGAAGGGGGCGTTGACGATCACGACGGCGGAGTCGCTCACCGTGGCGGCGATGCCGGCGAGGATCAGGTCGTCGGCGGACACGGCGTCGAGATCCTTCCCAGCCAGCCGCTGGGCGCAGTCGGCGTAGGAAGGGGCGGGCACCGGGACGGCGGCGACGTCGAGGTCCTCGATGATGTGGTCCGCGGCGCGGGTGCCGGCGACCTGGCACAGCCGCTTGCCGCGCAGGTCGCGCACGTTCTGGATCGATTTGTCGTCCGCGCGGACGAGGATGCTCTGGTGGGCGACGTAGTACGGCCCCGCGACCGTGACGCGGTCCGCGAGCTGCGGCGTGATCGGATAGCCGGCGAACACCAGGTCCACCTCGCCCCTCCGCAGCGCCCGTTCCCAGTCGCCCGGGTGGATCGCCACGAACCTGAGGGCGCCCTCCGAAACTCCCAGCCGGCCCGCGACGTACGTCGCCACGTCCACCTCGAAGCCGGTGAACGTGCCGGCGGGCGTTCTGGTGCCCAACCCCGGCTTGTCGTCCTCGACCCCGATCACCAGCGTGTCCTTGTCGGCCACCGAGGACACGGCGGCGTCGCCGGCACGGTAGGCGACGACGGCCACCAGCACGGCAAGGGCGGCGATGACCACGATCGCGGCGTCCCTGGTGGCCCGCATGGTCGGTCCCTCTCTTTCGTTCCTCGGCGCCGGTCTGGCTAGCGGTACTCCTTCAGCCGCGGCCCGACCCCGGCGACGATCAGGGCGGCGATGACCAGGAACGCGGCCGGCAGCAGCCAAGTCCACGCCGTCATCGCCCGCTGCGCGTCCTGGACGGTGCGGTCGGTCAGGTACTGATGGTGGGTGATGAGGGTGGACAGCCCGTCGTTGTACGCCCGCAGATCCCGGTGCGCCAGCGTCGGATCGTCAGGGTCCATGTGCGCTATGGCCGCGTCGGTGCGCCGGCCGGCGGCGGCCAACTCGCGGACCTGGCGGTCGGTGCGCTGATACCGCCCGTACCGCGACAGCAACGCGGCGAACGGCTCCCGCGCCGCCTGGGCGCCGTTCGCCCGATCGGCGACCGTCCGGGCCTCCGCCCCGTAGAAGCCCCCGAAGTCCGCGACGCGCGAATCGTCGCCGTAGCGGTCGAGCCGGCCGCCCAGCAGCGCGTGGTAGGCCGCCAGTTTCGTGACGGGCAGGTAGAGGATCGACTGTGCCTTGTCGAGGTAGAGCTGGTCGTACCTGTCGGCGTTGCCGGGATCTAGCAGGAAACGGCCGCGATCGGCGTCCATGCTCGTGCCGATGGACTGCGCCCGCGACAGCGCCAGCGCCTGGTCGAACCCGACCTTGGCGACGCGCATGTCCCGCGCCTCGGCCGACAGCAGCACGCCGCTCGTCAAGGTCAGCGCGAGCACGCCCAGCGTCGCGACGGCCAGGGCGGGGTTGAGCACCCGCCGGAACCGGAAGCCGAGATAGATCTGCAGCCCCGCCAGGATCGCGATGGCCAGGCCGCCGGCCACGACCGCCTGCACCATGCCGGCCCGTGCCGCCGCCCGCCGGTCCTCGTAGGCCGCGTGCACGCTCGCCTGGCCATCCAGCGTGAGGTTGTAGGCGCCCGGCAGCAGTTCCTCCGTCATCAGCGCCGTCGCGAACCGATAGCGCGCGACCGCGGCGGCGGGCGGCATCCCGAGCGGATGCTCGGCCTGCTGGCCGAGCTCCATCGCCGCCCGCACCCGCTGGTCGTATTGATGCAGTCCGTCGAGCACGGCCCGCACGGTGCCCAGCCGCACCGGATCGCCGTCTGCCAGCCGCGCGGCCGCCAGCGCCGCCTGCTGCGCGGTCTCGCGCCGGATCTCATACAGCACCCGGGCGGGTGCCCGGTCGCACGCGGCGTCGTCCTGGGGAGCCTGCCCGGTCTCGTCGGCCGGCGCGGCCTGATCCTGGTCGGCCGCCTCGGGTTCGCACAGCCAGCCGGCCTCCTGGCCGGTCAGCAGCACGTTGGTCACCTGGAGGTCCATGTCGGTGAGCGCGCCGTACAGGCCGGCGCCGGCGATCACCGTCCGGCCGTCGGCGGTGCCGAGCGTCCGCAGCCCGTCCCTGGCCTGCCAAAGGCCCACGGCGGTGACCGAGATCAGGCCGCCGACCGCGAGCAACGCGCACGCGGTCAGCATCCGGACGCGGCCCGGCACGGTGCGGAGCCGGAAAAGCCGGCGGGCCATGGCTAGTCCTCATCCTCCCTCGGCGGCCGCGGCGTCGCCGGCTCCGGAGGCGGCACCGCTCCGGTCGACTTGACGTCGAGCTGCATCTCGGCGACCTTTTCGACGCCCCGCTTGACGTGGGTGACTCCGGTCGCGGGGTCGACGTCGACGACGCCGTCAAGCCGCACCGAGGTCTCCTTGTTTCCCGTCTCCTTGGCCAGGTTGACGGCGCGGCCGAGCGCCCTGCTCGCCGCTTCGAGGTCGCCCTGCTTGTACGCGCCGAGCCCGACCCGGATGGAGTCGGCGAGCCGCTCCTGTTCGGAGTAGTGCTCCACCCAGGGGTGCAGTCCGGTGGACGGCATTTCGTCGTCGGTCCATTCGGCCAGGACGTTCCCCTCGGTCAGCACCTCGTCGGGCGCGTCGCCGGGGGCGGGCAGCACCAGCGAGACGCGTGCGGCCAAGATCTCCTCGTACGGCCGCCCGGCGGGCACCGTGACGCACACGTGGTAGTCGCGGCGCTCCTTGCCCCAGATCCCGGTCGGGTAGTCGCCGGTCGTCGGCCCCTGGCCGGGCCGGACGCCAGGTACGCCGATCTCGGTGCGCCGGTCGGTCAGGTCCTGCACCGACGGCAGCACCTGCTTGACGAAGCGCGGGGTGGCGCCGTTCGGCGTCCAGATCCGCAGCGCCACGTCGGCGACCGCCTTGCCCATGGCCGATTCGATCATCGCCCGGAAGTCGGCGGCCAGATCGCGCGGGTCGGCCACCAGATCGACGTCGCCGAGCAGCGCGTCGGCCACCCGGCGCAACGTGCTCACCTCCCAGTCGGTGCCGACGCCCCGGCAGTCGCACACGAAGCGACCGGAACAGGCGGCCAGCGCGGCGTCGAGCCGCTCGGCGCTCTCGTGCTCGTTCTTGCCGTCGGTCAGCAAGATGGCGTGCCGGATCCCGCTTTGGCGATCGGCGAACAGCGTGCTTGCCAGCTCAACCCAGCGCCCCATCCGGGTGCCGCCGGACGCCGTCAGCCTGGCGATGGCGCTCTTGGCCTGGGCCCGGTTGCGGTCGGTCGCCGGCGCCATCAGCATGTCGCGCGGGTAGACCATGGAGGCCCGGTCGGACCCCGAGATGATCGCGAAGTCGACGCCGTCGCGCAGCGCGTCGACCGCCGCCTTGGCCGCCCGCTTGGCCGCGACCAGCCGCTCGCCGGTCATCGAACCGGACGTGTCGACGATGATGACCTCGGCCGCTCCGGTGGGCCGGGCCGTCATGGCCTCCGGACCGCCTTCGGCCTCGACCATCACGATGGCGTGGACCTGTGTCTCGCCGGCGGCGAGGTATTTGTTCTGGTGGATCTCTATCCGGAAGTCGGGCCGGTCACTGATGGAGTCGCTCATGGCTTCGGCTCCTGCACGGTGGAGGCGGAAGTGGGGTCGCCATGACCGTTAGTCCCCCGGCCGAGGTCGTGGCGTTCACGCTCAAACCCATGTTCTTGGGCGCACCTTGTTGGCCTTCGTCACCAACGCGTGCCTGGCGTCACCGTCCTCCGCGAATCGGGCCAGCGTCCGGTAGGTGCCCTCGAGCGCCCGGCGCAGGCCGTCCTCGGTGAGCGGGGCGTCGAGCAGCCGTACGTCCGGGCGCGTCGTGCCGCCGGCGAGCAGCCGGGCGAGCGCGGCCTCCAGCAGCTCGGCGGCGAGCCGGGCCCGCCGCTCACCGTCGACGATCCGCGACTCCGCCAGCCGTTTCTCCGCCGCGAGCAGGTCCTCCTCTGTCAGCTCGGCCGGTGGCCTGCCGCGGACCGCGGCCGCCATCGCGGCCAGCTGCGCGGCGCCGTAGTAGCTGGACAGCGCGGACACATCGTCCAGTGCCGTCACCGCGGCGACCCGCTGATCGAGCCCGAGACGCACCCGGGCCAGCCCGAAGGCCGCGCTGACGTAGCCGTGGTCGGTGCGCCAGACGCTCTCGTACCGCCGCGCCGCCTCCGCCCGGTCGCCGACCCGCTCGCAGCAGAACGCCAGCGCCAGCTTGGGCGCCGCCTCGCCGGGCATTCGGGTGTAGAGCTCGTCGAACAGCTCCATGGCCGCGTCGCAGCGGTCCGCGGCGAGGGCGGCGAGGCCGCGATACCAGCTGACCCGCCAGTCGCCGGGCAGCGACTCAGCGAGCTCGTCGAGCACTCGCTCGGCCTCGGCCTGCCGGTCCAGGTCCAGCAGTGCGCCGGCCAGGACGAGCCGTGCCTCCGGCGCGGTCGCGGGCGGCTCGTCCGACGTCGACAGCGTCTCGACGATCTCCGCCGGATCGCGCGCGAACAGGTCGGCGAGCAGCCCGCCGGCCGCCTCGTCGGGTTCGGTGACGACGGGCACGGGCAACGCGGCGACGGCGGCCCGCACGTCGAGCGTGCCCAGCACCGGCCGGGCGGGGTCGGCGTCGGCGAGCTCGGTGCCGCCAGGACCGGCGGACTCGGTGCCGCCAGCGCCGGCGATCTCGGTGCCGACCGCGCGGCGTTCCCGGCCGAACAGCGTGGAGGGCATCGGCCAGGGCTCGGAGTTGCGCGGGACGGACACCACCTCGCGCAGCACCCCGCGGAGCTGCTCCACCATCTCGGCCGCGCTGGCGAACCGGCGCGCCGGGTCGGGATGCGTGGCCCGGCACAGCAGCCGGTAGTAGGACTCGAATCGGTCGAGCACCGGAACTTCGTCGCGTGGCGGGAGGCTGTTGGCGTAGGTGCCGGTGAAGTCGAACGGAAAACTCAGCACGGCCATCGTGCGGCCCACCGTGTAGAGATCGGAGCTGATCGTCGGGCCCGCCTCGGCGACCTCCGGCGCCCGGTAGCCGAACGTCCCCCAGACCGGGGCGTTGGTGACGGTGCCGGTCATCCGCCAGGCGGCGCCCATGTCGATGAGGGTGAGCCGCTGCTCGCACTGCATGACGTTGGCGGGCTTGAGGTCGCAGTAGAGCAGGCCCTTCTCGTGGAGATAGCCGAGCGCCCGCAGCATCTCGATCCCGTAGGCGATGACGTGGTCGACCTCGAGCATCGCCGCGGGACCCTCGGCCCGCTGCCGTTCCTCAAGCAGTTCCTTCAGCGACCGGCCGCCGACGTACTCCATCACGATGTAGCTTTGCGGCTCGCCGGGGCGCGTGGCGGTCGCGGGCGCCGGATGGTGGACGAAGTTGTGGATCTTGACGATGTTCGGGTGGTTGACCTGGGCCAGTGCGGCGCGCTCGGCGGTCGGCAGGTTGGATGCCTCGCCGCCGGTGTCGAGCAGGCCCTTCAGCACCACCCAGTGGCCGACGTTGTTGTCGTGGGCGAGGTAGATCCAGCCGAGGCCGCCGTGCGCCAGGCAGCCGCGCACTTCGTACTGCCCGCTCACCAGTTCGCCCTGCCGCAGCTTCGGGGTGAAGGAGAACCTGGTGCGACAGTTCGGGCACACGCCCTCGGTCTGCGCCGGCAGGTTGCCGTGGCGGCGCCCCACCGGCTCGTTGCAGCCGCTGCAGTAGCGCCGGCTTTCGGCCACCTCGGGGACGGGCAGGACGGCCGCCTCCGGGTCGCGGTAGGGGATGGGCGGGACGCCGGCCATCTCGAGCGGGCCGTACGGCGAGGTGCCCCCAGGACCGGTACGCCCCGAATCGCCCGACTGCACGGGGCTCGCCAGGGCGATCGTGCTGGAGCGCTCCCCCGGATTGCCCACCGGCGCCGAGTCCCTGGGCGGCGCGAACCCGCAGTAGTCGCAGTGCCCGCCCCAGATGGTGCCGGGGCAGTTGGGCCGGGTGCACCGCCGGCTCATGGCGGCCCCCCGGCGGCGTCGCCCCGCGCCGGCTCGCTCACGCGCTAACTCCTCTGGCTCGCTTGTACGTAGCGCATAGTCGCCGCCTCGGCCTCGACCAGATCGCACGGCGCCGTCCACAGCAGGTCGTAGGCGCGCCGGTACAGCTCGTCCAGCTCCGGGTCCTCGGCGTGCCCGTGCTTGCCGGCCATCGCCTGGTAGGCCCCGAGCCGGCCGCGCAGCTCATCGCGCCGGTCCAGCGGTTCGACGACGGCGCGGTGAACGGCCTGGGCCTGTTCGGCGGCGGCGTCGACGGCCTTCTCGAGCTCGGTCAGCTCGTCGAGTAGCTCCGTCCAGCGGCTCTTGCCGCGTAGCTCGCGCAGCGTCGCGAGGCGTTCGGTCAGCTCGTCGTCCAGCTCGGGGACTTCCGGCACCGAGGACGCGATCTTCCGTACGATCACCGCTCGGTGCCGGGACGCCTCGGCCAGCGTGGCCGCGACGGAGTCGAGCGCCGTCTCGATGGCGGGCAGCCGTTCGCCGTAGGCCCGCCCCGCGGTCAGCTGGACGTCGGACGCGCAGATCCAGGCGTCGACCGTGCCCTCCTTGAGCGTGACCTGTACCTGCTGGTACGCGGCCGGACCGATGGAGCGGCGATTCCGGATGACCTCGTGGTAGAACCAGTTCGACGCGATGAACACGACATCGCCCTCGGCCGTGCGCAGCGCCGCTTTCAGCTCGGGGGCGTCCAGCAGCCGGAACGCGAGGTTGAGCGGGGTGCCGACGACCCCGCGCCGGCCCTTCTTCTCGATCCGCACCTCACCGGCGTTCACCGAGACCCGCAGCCGGAGGCGGACCTGCCCGTCCCCGGCGCCCTTGTTGTGGCGGGCCAGCTCGGCGGCGAGCTCGAACGGCAGCCGCTCGACGAGCAGCGCCGTGGGCACGTCGGGATGGACGAGGAAGAACGCGCCGTCGCCCCGGTCCTCGCTATAGGACTCATCCCACGGGATCCGGGAGTCGACGAAGGCGCGCTCGAGTGCGCGGTACAGAGCCGTGCGCATGTCGGCCCGCTGCCAGTCGGCGATCCGCGCGTCGGTGAAGCGCTCGATATCGACACAGACGATGGCCCGGTGCAGAGCGTGAGGCGTACTCACAGATCCAGCTCCATGTCGCCGACTGTCTGTCCGCCGGCGCCCGAGACGCCCCGCTCGCACCCCGGTGCGCCGAGATCGCGTACCCCGCGTATGGTAGCGGCGGCGGAAAACGGAAAGTGAGTTGCCTGACACAGATGGCCATAGTTGGTCCCGCCAACGCGGGATTTGGTCGCCGGCCTGTCAGTGGTCGCGGGCCGCCCGCATCTACCCCATAGACCAACGTCACTCGGATGCGGACGAGCCGTTGTCGAATCAACCTGGTGGAGGGGCGCCGGCAAAGCGGGGCGTTCCGGCTCCGCGCGTACACTGCGGGCATGACGGCAGGTGGGCGTGAGGTGCCCGACGTGCCACGACCGGGATCCGGACGCCGGCGCCGCGAGATGACCGTAGCCAGGATCGCACGGTTGGCAGGGGTCTCGGCCCCGACAGTGTCCAGGGTGATCAACGGCCAGTCGGGGGTGGCGCTCAGCACCCGGCAGCGGGTCGAGGCGGTCATCAAAGAACACGGATACCGGCGCCCCGAGAGCAGCGAGTCGCTCGCCATCATCGAGCTGGTCTTCCACGCGCTGGAGAGTCTGTGGGCGCTGGAGATCATGCAGGGCGTGGAGCGAGTGGCGCGCGAGCACGAGTTGGCCGTCGTGCTGACCGAGATGCAGGGCCGGCTGACTCCCGGAAAGGCATGGACCGAGCAGGTGCTGGCCCGCCGCCCGACCGGTGTGATCGCGGTGTTCTCCGAGCTCACGGTGCAGCAGCAGACGCAGCTGTCCACGCGGTCGATTCCGCTGGTCGTGCTGGACCCGACCGGCGAGCCGCTGCACGAGACGCCCTCGGTGGGCGCGACCAACTGGAACGGCGGCCTCGCCGCGACCAGGCACCTGCTCGACCTGGGACACCGCCGCATCGCGATGATCAGCGGACCGACCGAGTGGCCGTGCTGCCGCGCCCGGCTCGACGGCTTCCACGCCGCCATGGACGCCGGGGGCGTCGCCGTCGACCCCGAGCTGGTACGGGTCAGCACCTTGTACGTCGAGGGCGGGCTGCGCGACGGCACCGAGTTGCTGCGGCTGCCCGACCCGCCGACCGCGATCTTCACCGCCAACGATCTGCAGGCGCTGGGCGTCTACGAGGCGGCCCGGCGGGCCGGGGTGCGGATTCCGGACGACCTCAGCGTGGTCGGGTTCGACGACCTGTCGTTCACACAATGGTCGGGCCCGCCCATGACGACGGTGCGCCAGCCGCTCGTCCAGATGGGCGCGGCCGCGGCTCGGCTGGTCGTGGACCTGGCGGCGGGTGAGCAGCCGCAACAGCTCCGCACCGAGCTGGCCACCACGCTGATCGTGAGAGAAAGCACCGCGCCGCCGCGGACCTGACGCCTTTCACGCCCTTTCATTCCGCCATTGACCGGCTGCCGGGGGCGACGTACGTTACCCCCTGAAACATTCGGGCCGTGTTACGAAATGTTTCGGAGACGGGTGCCGGTACGCCTTCTACTGCAACGCCCGCGGTGGTCGCCGGTTTGACGCCTACCTCGGGTCAGCAGCGCAGGACATTGTCCTGCGCGCGCCTCACTTCGAGGAGAAGAAACTGATGACAGTGTTGGCGAAAATTCTCGGCGGCGCGTTCGCCGCGGTGATGCTGGTCGCCTCGTGGTTCATGTTCGCGCCGGCCGCGCCGGCGGCCTCCCTGCAGGAGATCACCAACTTCGGCACCAACCCGAGCAACCTCCGGATGTACGTGTACCGGCCGGACAACGTGTCGGCCCGGCCGGCGATCTTGGTGGCCGTGCACTACTGCACCGGCTCGGGGCCGGCCTTCTTCTCTGGCACCGACTTCGCCAGGCTGGCCGACCAGTTCGGTTTCATCGTCGTCTACCCGTCCGCGACCAGGAGCGGCAGCTGCTTCGACGTGTCGTCGCCGCAGGCGTTGCGGCACGACGGCGGCAGCGACCCGGTCGGGATCATCTCCATGGTCCGGTGGGTGCAGCAGAACATGAACGGTGACCCGGGCAGGGTCTATGTCACCGGCGCCTCGTCCGGCGGCATGATGACCAACGTCCTGCTCGGCGACTACCCCGACGTGTTCAAGGCGGGCGCGGCGTTCATGGGCGTGCCGTTCGGCTGCTTCGCCACCACCGACGGCTCGATGTGGAACACCGCCTGCGCCAACGGCCAGATCAGCCGCACCCCGCAGCAGTGGGGCGACCTGGTGCGCGGCGCGTTCCCTGGGTACACCGGGCTGCGGCCGCGGATGCAGGTCTTCCACGGCACCACCGACACCACGCTGGCGTTCCCCAACTTCAACGAAGAGATCAAGCAGTGGACGAACGTGCTCGGGGTGAGCCAGACGCCGTCCTCTACTGACTCGCCGCAGTCGGGCTGGACCCGGACCCGCTACGGCGGCACCGGGACCATGGCCCCGGTGGAGGGCATCAGCGTCCAGGGCGTCGGGCACAGCCTCCCGCTCAGCGGCATGGCGTCGATGGCCATCGCGTTCTTCGGGCTGGGCGGCGGACCCACCTCGCCGCCGCCGACCAGCCCGCCGCCGACCAGCCCACCCCCCACCAGCCCGCCGCCGACGTCTCCGCCGCCCGCCGGCGGCTGCCGGGTGACGTACGCGACGAACACATGGAACACGGGCCTGACCGCCAACATCACGATCGCCAACACCGGCAGCTCGGCGGTCAACGGCTGGACGCTGGCGTTCACGTTGCCCGGCGGCCAGACCATCACCTCGGGCTGGAACGCGACCTACTCGCCGACCAGCGGCCAGGTGACCGCACGCAACGTCTCCTACAACGGCACCATCAACCCCGGCCAGTCGATCGGTATCGGCTTCCAGGCCAACCACACAGGCAACACCGGCAGACCGGCCTCGTTCGCCTTGAACGGCGCCGCCTGCGCCATCAGCTGAATATCCGGGTCACCACGGCGCCCGGCGTCCCCTCACGGGGGCGCCGGGCGCCGCCGAAGTCATCTAGGGAGCGAAGATGATCAAGCAACTGGGTCGGCTGACCCTGCGGACAGGCGCCCTGGCCACGTCGCTGGCCACCGTGGCGGCGATGGCCTTCGCCGCCCCCGCCGCGTCGGCGCTGGCGGCGCAGGGGGCCACGGCGTCGCACCCCGGCGCGGGCGCCGGCGCCTGCCGGAACGGGTACGTCGGGCTGACCTACGACGACGGACCCACCGCCGCGACGCTGCCGTCGCTGCTGGAGGCGCTGCGGAAGGCCGGCGCGCGGGCCACGTTCTTCAACCAGGGGAACCGCGCGGCGGAGCGCCCCGACCTGGTCCGCGCCGAGCTGCGCGCCGGGCACTGGGTGGGCAACCACACGATCACCCACCCGCACCTGCCCCAGATCGGCGAGCCGGCGGCGTTCGGCGAGATCTCGGGCACGCAGTACATCCTGCAGGGCATCACGGGCCGGCGGCCGACGCTGTTCCGCGAGCCGTTCGGTGAGGTCAGCGACGAGGTCAGGGCCGACCTGAAGCGCCTGGGGCTGCTGGAGGTGCTGTGGACGGTCGACTCCAGAGACTGGGCGGGGGCGACGGTGGATGAGATCGTGGCGGCCGCGGACACCCTCCAGCCCGGCGGCATCATGCTCGAGCACGACTGGGCCCAGAACTCGATCGACGCCGTCCCGATCATCGTCGAGCGGCTGCGGCAACGCGGGCTGTGCCCGGGCAAGATCGTGTTCACCCCCGAGGACGTCCCGTACTCGAACACCTTCTTCCACGCCGTCGCCGTCCGGCCGTGACCAGGTTCCGTCCGACCTGGGTTGTAGCGCTGGCCATGCTCGCCGGATCCGTCACGGGGCCCGCCGTCGGTCCAGCCGCCGCGTCGGCCGGCGGCGGCTGGACCGGGACGTGGGCGACCGTGCCCACCGCCGTGCCGTCGGCCGCGAGCGCCGCCGGGAACGTGGCGGTCTTCGAGGACCAGACGCTTCGCCAGGCCGTCCACGTCAGCGTCGGCGGCGACCTGCTGCGCGTCCGGCTGTCGAACGAGTTCGGCGACCGGCCGCTGGTCATCGGCGCCGCGCACGTCGCCCATGGCGTCGCCGGCGAGAGTCCGGATCAGATCGCCGAAGGCACCGACCGGACGCTCACCTTCGGCGGCCGCCGCACGGTGACCGTGCCCGCGGGCGCGCCGATGCTCAGCGACCCGGTCGCCCTGCCCGTGCCGGCCGGGTCCGACCTCGTCGTGAGCGTCTACCTGCCCGAACGCACCGAAGGCCGCACGATCCACGCGTTCGCGTTCCGGCACAACGTCGTCGCCGCCGGCGACGTCACCGGGGAGACCAAGGTGACCCCGACGTCGGTGATCGACCAGTGGTACTTCCTCACCGGCGTGAGCGTGCGCGCCCGCCGAGGGCATGCCGCGTCGATCGTGGCGCTGGGCGACTCGATCACGGACGGCGCGAACACCACGGTGGGCGCCGACCGGCGCTGGCCCGACCTGCTCGCGGCGCGGCTGCGGGCCACCCGCCACCTGCGGAATCTGGGCGTGCTCAACGAGGGCATCAGCGGCAACCGGCTGCTGCACGACCCGAATCCGCCGCCCGGCTCGGACGCAGAGGGCTTCGCCGCCTTCTTCGGCGAGAGCGCGCTGCGGCGGTTCGACCGCGATGTCGGCGCCCAGCCGGGCGCCAAGTACGTCATCGTCTTTCTCGGCGTCAACGACCTCGGCCACCCGGGGACCGTCGCGCCCCCCTCGGAAGAGGTCTCCGCCGCTGACATCATCGGCGGATTCCGGCAGCTCATCGCCCGCGCCCATGACCGCGGGCTGAAGGTCTTCGGTGCGACGATCCTGCCGTTCCGCAACGACACGTTCGGCTTCTTCACGCCGGAGCGCGAGGCGGCGCGCCAGGCGGTCAACGCGTGGATCCGCACCGGAGGCGAGTACGACGCGGTCATCGACTTCGACGCCGCCCTGCGCGACCCGGCCCGGCCCGACCAGTTGCTCCCCGCCTACGACAGCGGCGACCACCTCCACCCCAACGACGCGGGCGCCGCGGCACTCGCGGACGCCGTGCGGCTCCGCATCTTTCGCTGAGCCCGAATTTTGACCGAATGGAGAAGTGTGATGAAACGCTTCCGTTCCGCGGCTCATAACGAGCCCGGTCGAGCGCCCGGACAGGGGCGAGCGACCCGAATGCCGTCGTTCCTCCGCCTGGTCGCCGCGGCGGCGCTCGCGACCGGCCTCGCGGTGACCTCGTTCGCGATGGGGGCCAGCGGCGCCGAGAGCGCGCCGGGCGTGGCGCCGAACGGCCAGGTCCAGCCGAAGACGCACGGCCACTGGGTGAACACTTGGACGGCGATGCCGCAGCTGACCGAGCCCGGCAACCTGCCGCCGGCGCCGTTCACCCAGGAGAACCTCGTCTTCGCCGACGCCACGCTCCGGCAGACCCTGCGCGTCACGGTCGGCGGGCAGCAGTTCCGGCTGCGGTTTTCCAACGCGTTCGGCGGCGCGGCCCTGCCGATCACGAGGGTGTCGGTGGCGCTTCCGGCCGGTGGCCAGGCCGGCGTCAGCGCGATTCAGCCCGGCACGTCGCAGCCGGTGACCTTCCACGGCAAGGCGTCGATCGTGGTGCCGGTCGGCGCGCAGGTCGTCTCCGACCCGCTCAACTTCGACCTGGCGGCCCGTACCAACCTCACGGTGACGATGTACCTGGCGCAGGGGCAGGCCTCGAACAACGTCACCTCCCACCCGGGCTCGCGCACCAACTCCTACATGGTGGCCGGCGACCACGTCGACGACGCGGACCTGCCGGGCTCGACCTCGGTCGCCCACTGGTACTTCATCAGCGGCGTGGAGATGTGGTCGAGGCCCGCCACCGCGGCCGCCGCCATCATCGGCGACTCCCTCACCGACGGCCGCGGCTCCACCACGAACATGAACGACCGCTGGCCCGACCAGCTGCTCGACCGGCTGCAGACCCGGCCGGGCACGTCCAACATCGCGATCTTGAACCAGGCGGCCGGCGGCAACCGCGTGCTGAACGACGGGCTCGGCCCGAACGCGCTGGCCCGCGTGGACAGGGACGTGCTGGCGCAGAGCGGGGTGAAATGGCTGCTCGTCTTCGAGGGCGTCAACGACATCGGCACCGCCGAGGCCACCGAGGCCGCCCAGAAGCAGACGGTCGATGACCTGATCACCGCGTTCGACCAGATGATCCTGCGTGCCCACGCGCACGGCATCCGCGTGTACGGGGCGACCATCACGCCGTTCGGCGGCTTCACCGCGTACGACGACCCGGCGGGGCTCCGCGAGGCGTCGCGGCAGGCCGTGAACGAATGGATCAGGACCAGCAACCGTTTCGACGGCGTGGTCGACTTCGACCAGACGGTGCGCGACCCCGCCAACCCGCGGCAGCTGGCGCCGGCCTTCGACGTCGGCGACCACCTGCACATGAACCCGGTGGGCTACAAGGCGCTGGCCGACGCGGTACCGGCGAAGGTGTTCCAGCGGGGGCCGCTGCCGCCGAACTTCGAATTCGACTGAGCGGCTGAACAGGGACTCCGGCGGCCCGAGCATGATGGGACCATGTCGACCCGCGATCTCATCGTGCTCGGGACCTCCAGCGCTGTCCCGACCAAGGAGCGCAACCACAACGGCTACCTGCTGCGGTGGGACGGGCACGGCATCCTGTTCGACCCCGGCGAGGGCACCCAGCGCCAGCTGCTGCGCGCCGGGCTGAGCGCGCATGACATCGCGTGGATCTGCCTTACCCACTTCCACGGCGACCACTGCCTCGGCGTGCCCGGAGTGATCCAGCGGATCGCCAGAGACGGGGTCGCGCACCCGGTGCGGGCCGTCTACCCGGCCAGCGGCGCGGACTACTGGCGCCGGCTCCGGCACGCGGCGATCTTCACCGACACTGAGGTCATCGCAGAGCAGCCGATCGCCGGCGCGGAGGCGCGGATCGACGCCGCCGGCGCGCCGTTCACGCTGACCGCGCGGCGCCTGTCACATCGAGTCGAGTCCTACGGCTACCGGCTCGCCGAGCCCGACGGGGTCACGATGGTGCCCGAGCGGCTGGCCGCGTACGGGATCGGCGGGCCGCTCGCCGGGGAGCTGCTCCGGACCGGGCGCGTGGTCGCTCCGGACGGCCGCACGGTCGGGCTGGCCGACTGCAGCGTGCCCCGGCCGGGGCAGACGGCCGCGTTCGTCATGGACACGCGGGTGTGCGACGCCGTCGGCGAGCTGGCCGGCGGCGTCGACCTGCTGGTGATCGAGGCGACGTTCCTGACCGAGCACGCGAAGCTCGCGGCGGACTACGGGCACCTGACGGCCGCGCAGGCCGGCCGGATCGCCGCGGAGTGCGGGGTCCGGCGGCTGGTGCTCACCCATTTCTCCGAGCGGTACCGCCCGGAGGACCGGCCGCGGTTCGCCGAAGAGGCGGGCGCCGCGTACGAGGGCGACATCGTCATCGCGCAGGACCTCGACCGCGTCGCGGTGCCGCGCCGACGGCGCCCGGTGTCCACGGCGCCGGTGTCCACGGCGCCGGCGGCCGCCGGGCACCGGATGGTCCCGCACACCGCGGACGTGGCCCTGGAGGCGTGGGCGCCGACGATGCACGAGTGCGTCGCGCAGGCGGTCCACGCGCTGGTGGGCAGCTTCGTCGAACTGCACGACGGCGTGGACGGCGGTGCGCCCGGCCGCGAGAGCGTGGCGATCGACCGCGAGCCGGCCGCCGATCCGGACGACCTGCTCGTCTCGGTGCTCGACGAGGCGATCTACCAGGTCGAGGTGCACGGCAGGGTCCCGGTCGGTGTGTCGTTCGACGAGCGAGCCGGCGTGCGGTTCGAGACCGTGCCGCTCGACGACGTCCGGATCGTCGGCGCGATCCCCAAGGCCGTCTCGCTGCACGAGCTGCGGTTCGGCCGGTCCGGCGACCTTTGGCGGTGCCACGTCACCGTCGACGTCTGACACTGACACGGCCCCGGCCAGGTCAGCCCTTCACGACGCCGATCGGCGTCAGCCGGGCCACCTTGCGGCACAGGCCGGCGCCCTCGCTGGCCTCGACCACGGCGGTGACGTCCTTGTAGGCGTCGGGGTGCTCCTCGGCGAGGCCGCGCCAGGACGAGGCGCGCACCGCGATGCCGTCGGCCTCCAACGCGTCCCGCAGCAACCTGCCGCTGACGCCGCGGGCCGCCTGGTGACGGCTCTGTGCACGGCCGGCGCCGTGGCAGGTGGAGTGAAAGGCCTGGCCGCCCGGCACGCCGGTGAGCACGTACGACGACGTGCCCATCGTCCCCGGGATCAGCACCGGCTGACCGACCGCGCGCAGGTCGGCCGGCAGCTCGGGATGTCCGGGCGGGAACGCCCTGGTCGCCCCCTTGCGATGGACGCACAACCGCCGCCGTTCCCCGTCGACCACGTGCTCCTCCAGCTTGGCCAGATTGTGCGACACGTCGTAGACGAGGTCGAGGCGGGCGCCGGCTTCACGTTCGAAGACGCGGCGGGCGGCCTGGGCGAGCAACTGGCGGTTGGCCCGCCCGTAGTTGGCCGCCGCCGCCATCGCCCCGAGATACGCCCGGCCCGCGGCGGACTCGACCGGGGCGCAGGCGAGCTGGCGGTCGGGCACCCGGATGCCGTACCGGGACATCCCCTTGTCCATCGTCCGCACGTGGTCGGTGCAGATCTGGTGTCCGAGCCCCCTGGACCCGCAGTGGATCATGACGCAGACCTGGCCGGCGTGCAGCCCGAACGCCTCGGCGGCTTTGGTGTCGTACACCTCGGCGACGCGCTGCACCTCGAGGAAATGGTTGCCGGAGCCGAGGCTGCCGACCTGGCCCAGCCCGCGCTCGATGGCGCGGGCGCTGACCTGGCCGGGGTCCGCGTCGGCGACGGCCCCCCGGTCTTCGCAGCGCAGCAGATCGCGCTCGTCGCCGTGTCCGTGTTCGACGGCGTAGGCCGAGCCGCGGGTCAAGATGCCGATCAGCTCGTTCTTGCCGGTCAGCGACCATACGCCGCCCGGGCCCGCGCCCCGCGGTATGGCCGGGTCGAGACCGTCCATCAGCCGCTCCAGCACGGGCCGGAGTTCGTCGGCGTCGACGTCAGCGGCGAGCAGCCGCACGCCACAGGAGATGTCGAAGCCGACGCCGCCGGGGGAGACCACCCCGCCGTCGGCCGGATCGGTGGCGGCCACCCCGCCGATGGCGAAGCCGTACCCCCAGTGCACGTCCGGCATCGCGTACGAGGCGCCCACGACGCCCGGCAGCGTGGCGACGTTCGCGACCTGGTCGATCGCCTTGTCCGCTGTGCGCAGCAACGCCTCGGAGGCGAACACCACACCCGGCACCCGCATCTCCCCGGTGGGGTCGAGCCGGTACCGGTAGGGTCCGTCGGCCTGCAGCTTCATACTCCTATTCTCGGCTACTACGGATAACGACTGACGCGACGGGCGATCACACCCAGGTCGATCGCGGCGATGAGCGCGATCCCGGCGCCGAGCACCACCATGACCCAGCGGGCGGCGCCGTCGCCCGAAATCCCGAACACCACGGCCAGCGCCGTGCCGCCGATCAACGCCAGCACGGACAGCACGGCGCGCAGCCGCAACGGGCTGCGCGCCGTGAGCGGCTCGGTGCCGGACGGCTGACGATGGTGTTCCGGCACGGGCTCACCTGCCGTACGTGCCGACCAGGGTGCCCGTCGCGACCACCCGCTCCTGGAGCGCGACCCGCAGGTCCTCCGCGGTGAAGCCGGACCGCAGCCCGGACGGTTCGGACAGACCGTACAGCCGGAAGAAGTACCGGTGCGGCTCGTCGCCGACCGGAGGATGCGGGCCGCCGTACCCGAGCCGGCCGTAGTCATTGCGCCCCGCGACCGCGATTTCTTCGCCGGAGCCGATGCCCTCGGTCTCCGGCGGGATCCCGGCCAGCAGCCAGTGCACGAACGAACCGGCCGGAGCGTCGGGGTCCTCGCACGCCAGCACGAGCTCGGCCGCCTCGTCGGGCACGCCGGACCACTCCAGCGGCGGCGAGACGTCGCCGGCCTGGTGAGAGTAGTCGGGCGGGATCGTCGCGTGCTCGCTGAAGGCGGCGCTACGTACGTTCATCTCTCGCATCTCAATCGGTGCTTCCCGCCGTGACGAGCGATCTGATGTCGGGCGGCAGGCTCTCGGCCACCTTCATGGTGATGGAACCCTCGGTCGCCTCGTTGACCACCTCGAGCACCATCCGGCTCAGGTAGGCGGCCTGCGGCTCGTCCACGCCGGCGCGGAAGGCGATGCGTTCGATGAAGTCGGTCCGGTCGAACCGCTCGCCGGTGCCGACTCCGCCGTACACCTCCGTGCGCCGCAGGTGCTCGCCGATCTCGTGGGGCAGCTGTGCCGCGAGGTTGTCCGCCAACCCTTCCGGCACCCGCTCCCCGAGCGTCTCCAACGTGGCGCGGCAGGCGCGCTCGGCCTCACCGCGGCTGGACAGGCGGGCCCGGTTCTGCACCAGGCCGATGAACTCGTCATGCTGCATCTGAACCGTCTCCTCCCTTTCCAAGCCCCGTACCCTCCCCTCCGCGAGCGCAGTCAAACGCCCCCATGCGAACCGGGTAAAGCCTCCTGACCTGCGCTTTAGCCGGACCCAGCCATCGTCGGTCGCCGCACCGGGCGGGAAAGCCTATGCTGAGACACCGGCGTGCCGCCGCGACCCCCACTGGCAGCCGCCACGCGAAGGACGGGGCCTTAGCTCAGTTGGCAGAGCACTGGCTTTGCAAGCCAGGTGTCAGGGGTTCGAATCCCCTAGGCTCCA
Organism: Streptosporangiaceae bacterium; assembly: GCA_035765195.1. Taxonomy (GTDB): domain Bacteria; phylum Actinomycetota; class Actinomycetes; order Streptosporangiales; family Streptosporangiaceae; genus CALAED01. The sequence goes on along the minus strand of DASTYC010000019.1, from coordinate 161,885 downwards.
CCCAAGGGGCGTTACTCGAACACTGACCCTTCAAGGCAGTCTGGAGTAGGGCCGAGGGTTGTTGATCAGCGGCTGCATCGTCCGGTAGGGCGGGGTCGCCGCTTTCGTGTCCCGTGGGCGTGTAGGCGCTCAGGAGCGGCGCGAACGGCTCTGTGGGCTCGTTGCCCGCGACGGTGGGTCCGGTGTCGTCTGCGTCGATGTAGAGCCGTGTGAAGAGGGCTTGGTTGAGTACGCGGCGGGCGCGTGTGCTGGCGAGTTGGTAGAGCTGGTCGGGGTGTGCGAGTAGGTCGAGCACTATGTGGAGGGCGGCGCGGCCGTTGTCGAAGTCTGAGTTTTCGATGTGGTCGAGTTGTCGTTGTAGGCGGTTTTGCTCGTCGCGGAGTTTGCGGATTCGTTCGGTGAGTTTATCTTTGGGCCAGTCGGGGTCTCCGACGAGGTCGAGGTATTGGTTTTCTTTCCGGTCGAGTTCGGCGAGTTGTTTCTTGAGGTGAGTGCGGCGTTCGTCGTTGACCGTGTTGTTGTCTGCGATGACGTTGTCGATTGATTGGGCGATGCGGGTGCGGATCTCGGCGGGTATCGCGATGGTGGCGTAGTAGCGTTCAATGGCGTCTTCGACGGTGGCGACCGGTAGGTAGGGCAGGTCGCAGATGTGGTCTTGCCGTCCGCGACAGATGAAATAGAAATACTGGGCGCCGTTTTTGCTGGTTCCGGGCATGAGGATGAAGCGGCGTTTGCAGCGGCGGCACCATAGGACGCCTTTCAGGTATTGGTCGTGTGTGCGTTTGCGGGTGTCACGCGCCCGGTCACCCAGGACTTTTTGGACGCGGTCGAAGAGTTCTTGGTCGATGATGGGTTCGTGACGGCCTTTGTATTCGACGCCCTTGTAGGTGACGTATCCGAGGTAGTAGCGGTCGCGGAGCATCTGTCCGACTTTGTGGACGGAGACACGGGCGCCGGCGGGGTGGCGTTTGGTGGGGAGGGTGCGTAGTCCGGCATCGGTGAGCGCGTCGGCGATGTCTTTTTCGCTGTAGGTGCCGGTGGCGTACAGTTCGAAGCCCATGCGGATAAACGGGCTGCGCTTCGGATCAACGGCAATGGTTCGGATCTCGCGTCCGTCGAATTTCTCTCGGACGTTGAGGTAGCCGAGTTTGGCGCGGCTGATCGATCCGCCGCGTTCGGCTTTCTGGGCCATCTTGTATGCGATGTCCGCGCCGCTGGCTTCGGACTGGTATTGGTCTACGGCATGGATGATCGACTCAACCAGATTGCTTTCTGGTGTTTCGCCTAGGTCCAGGATTGTGGAGACTACGCGGATGCCGTATTTGCTGAGTTCCCGTTTGGTTATCGCGGCGTCGATGCTGTTTCGGAAGATCCGATTGAAGTGGTAGACGATGATGTAGTCGATGGTGTCAGCGTGATCTTTGATCCAGGCCAGCATCTTTTGGAATTCGGGCCGCTTGTCGATGCTCGTCGCGGTCTTCCCGGGCTCTACGAATTCTTTGACTATTTTGGCGCCGAGACCGGATGCTTTGCGTCGGCCTGCTTTGCGTTGGGCGGGTATCGAGTTCCCTTCGGGGTCGTAGTCGGTATTGACCTGCCCGAGCGTGGACACGCGAAGATAGAGCACGGCCAGCTTTGGCCGCTTGTCGTGAGTTTGGGTGGGGTGGGGAGGCATCAACGGTTCCTCTCCGGAGCGGCGTAGTCGCTGATGATGGCGTTGATTTTTGTGATGGCTTCATCGGGAAGGTGGTAGTGGGCTCGCAGGATGTCAGCAAGATTCGGGTAGGGATGGTCCGCGAGTGTGAATAGGTCACATGCGGAGAGGTTCAAGGCGTCGGCAAGCTGCATAAGGGTTGCCGGTGAGGGCCGGTCCACTTCGTCTTTGAGGAGGCGGTTGATTCTCGACATGGGGTATCCGGTGATCGCGGCGAGTTTGCGTAGGCTGAATCCTCTTTGTTGTCGGGCGTCTTCGAGGTATTGCCCGAGTGTCGTTGTGTCCGGGCGCCTGTTGGTCGGCATGTGGTCACCTCCCTCCCGCGTAGGCTCGGCACGCCGTGGCGGTGCCAAGCCTACGCGTCGCGTTTCGTTTCCGGAACACCGTGTCAGGGTTCCTCGTCACGTTCACGGGGGCGAACGTGGTGGGTGTGCTCGTTCGTAAGGTCGCGGGCGATGATCAGGAGAGCTTGGGCGATCAGGTCCTCATTGATCGGGTTGCGGGGTTTTCCGTGGATACGGATACGCCGCGTGGGTGCGGGTTTGGTCGCTGGCATTCACCTCCCCTCGCTGCTGGTGGTGGTGACGGTTGGTGGTTGTCCACGTCCACGTCCACGGGTCGTTGTGTGCTCTACGCGTGCAGGCGCGCGTGAGAACGCGTGGACGTGGACGATGAGTGGACGGTTACGAATCGTGACCGTGGCCGTGTGCGGTGCGGGGAGCTGGGCGGGCGCGCCACCGTCCCCGGTTGGTGCGTTCGGCTCGCCCGTCTTCTGCCATTTCTTGTAGCCGGTAGTACACCCAGGAGCGGCCCATGCCGGTGGCATTGATGAGATGAGAGACCGGGATGCCCTCTGCGGGTGCTGCGGTCAGCATGGTCCACAGGATGGCTTCGGGGTCGCGTTCAGCGCCGAGCCCTTGATTGGGGTCGGAGGCGTGTGCCGGGCGCTGTGAAGGCGTCTCGGGCGTCGGCCGGGTGTGTGTGGTGTTCGCTTCGGTGATGGCGTGTTGTGAGACGTTGTCGAGTGTTGGGCGGGTATGGGCGTAGCGTCGCGCTGTTTCGGTTACGGCGTCGTCGGTGAGCAGATAGGCGCGGGCGCGGCGGGGGGTGTCGTGTTCTGGTGCGGAGAGCAGGAATTTGCCGGGTGCGTTGAGTGTGTGGGCGTGCCATCCGGCCTCGCGCATTCCTTGCCCGAGGATGAGATCGACGTCCGCGCGTTCTCGTACTCGGAAGCTGATGCGGATGTCCATTTGGGAACGTACGGCGCCCTTGCCCATCGCTTTTTGGGTGGGGCGCTGGGTTGCTGCGATGAGGGTTACGGCGATGGCGCGGCCGAGTCGGGCGATGGAATCGGCGTTCGCGATCGCGTCGGGTGCGTCGTCGGCGAGTTCGGCGTATTCGTCGATGATGATGACGAGTGCCGGCCGTTGGGGGCTTGGTTCCCAGACGCGTTTTCCTTCGGTGGCCAGCAAAGCGGCACGCGTTTCGAGGACCGTCACGGCGTCTCGTAGCAGTGCGCGTGCTTGGTCGGGAGTTGTGGCGAGGCGGTCGATGCAGGAGGCCCATGGCCCCAATTCCATGCCGCGTTTGAGGTCGATTCCCCAGACGACCACGTCACGGCAGGCGACAAGATTTCCCAACAGTACGTTGATGCCGCCGCTTTTGCCCGATCCCGTGGCGCCGCCGATCAACGCATGTCGGCGCAGTAGGAGCACTTGCGCGGGTGCGGCGTCTTCGAATGGCCCAAGGTCGATTGCCTGTGTGATCGTGGTGACCGATGGGCCCGGCCAAGTGATGGCGTCGGAGTGCGGATCGATGTTGAGGACCCGCAACTCGAAACGGTTCGCTTTGTCGTCTGGTGTGGGGTAGACACGGACCGCTCCGCGGAATGTGCCGAATGCGGATTCGATGACCGGTAGTTTCCGGATGACGTCGTGGATCGTTTGCCCGCGAGCCAGGCCGAAGCGGGCGCGCCATCCCCATACGTCGATGACGGCGGATTGGACGCGGGACCCTGCCAGTTCTAGCGCTTTGGCGATGTCGGGCCACGCGGCGAGTGTGCGTTCTACCCGGACGCGGGCGCGTCGCCTGCGATGGGCCCACCAGGGTATTGCCAGCACTATTCCGCCGGACAACAGCAGGGTGGGCAGCGGAGCATGAGTGGGGCCGATGGCGATACCCGCAGCGAACCAGCTCCCCGCCGTGAGCGTCACGGTTGCGGCGTAGATCCGTTCCGGAGGCAGGGACAGTCCGAATCGGCGCCCGAACGCCAGCATCATGCATGCGCCCACTACGGCCGCCGCGAGCACATGGGGCCACCACTGTGGGTGTGTGAGGTGGAAGATGAACGCGGCGAGCGTCATTACGCATGTAATGGTGACCGGTGCGAGTTCGGAGCGATACCGCCACAGCGCACGGAAGAACAGCACCACGACCAGATCAGGCAATTGGTCGCCCGAGTTGATGACCACCATGGGCTGTAGTCCGTAGCGCCGCATCCGGCGGGCGTGACGCCGCATATGGTGGGGCCGCATCAAATGCGCCCCCACGGGTCGTCTCCGTATCCCTGAGTGAGGAGTTCGTCTCGCAGGTAGGACAGAGGATCGTCTTCCCCATCATGGTGAGCGTTGATGGTGGCGCGAATCGCGGCTACCAGATTCGCGCGGTTGAGACGGGTGCTTGTCAGTTCGGCCCGTAGGCCGATGACTTCCTCTACGAGCGGAGGGGTGTCGGCGAGCGCGGTTTGGACGTAGCGCCAGATATCGGCGAGGGTGGGTGTCGCTTGAGCAAATCCCGCGACGATGGCACGGGCGTCGTTGTTTCTCGTGGTGACCTCCTGTAGATCGATGCTGGTGTGGTGTGGCTTATTGGTCATTAAGCATCACTTCCTTTCGGATAGGCGACAGAAGCTCTGAGGCTCACGGATTAGGAACCCGTCATAGCCTCCACGATGGCGGCGACCAATCTCCGGATGTCCGGAGCGGCAGACGTAGCGGCGAGAAAGAACCCGAACAGTAGGCACACAATCGCCATCCACGCGCGGAGTCCCATAAAACGCCACGCGATGAATACGATCAGGCCAAGGACCACCACCAACGGAACCGAGACCATCAAGGCACGCATCACCTCCCCTCGCTTTCCCGTGCGAGATGTAGAGCTCGGAATTCACAGCCCATCGTGAACAGACTTGCGGCGAATCCAGCGGGAACGGTACCGACACTTGGGGCAGCGTCGTTTGCCGGCTTCGGCCATGGCGCCGCACAAACAGTTCATGGTCAGGGGAATACGCACGGATTAAAAGGTCTCCTTAGATCGCGAATTTCGTGATGTCGTCGTCCGGTCGGCGTACGTGCGCCAAGATTTGACGTGTCGAGGCGCTCGCTGTTGTTTGAGGATCGCTCTTGAGGCTCATGCGCCTTTCCTCGGCGTGTATGCCGATCACCAGCGTCACGAATACACCGAGGGCACCACCAGCGAGGAAGGTGGCGATAACGATGGTCCACACCATTTCGGATCACATCCCTTCGGTAAGGCTCGCGTCTGCGAACATCTGCGAAGATAGGGCCAGCCGAAGGCGATCCCCATTACATGGTGAGATCCTGCGGTGAGATAAAGCGCGGAGACAGAGGAGGCTCCGGCAGGCGTGAGCCTGCGGAGCCTCGTGTTGATCTGTTTCTATGAAGGTATAGTCGAGTACCTGGGCCTCTGGACCCTTCAGTTGGTCCGCTTGCGTTCTAGCACGACGCGCGGGCAGTTCAACGCCTCCGCAAGCTTGTTGAGCATTGTCGGAGTGGCGTTACGAGTACCTGCCTCAATTTCACTGATCAAGCTGAGAGAGACATCGCAGGCGCGAGCGAGTTGGGTTCTTGTCAGCCCGGCCTGCTCGCGGGCATATCTGACCGCATCCGGTTCGTGATCAAGAGGGTCCTTGGGCGGATTGCGTGAACGGGCCACGATCAGCTCTTTCTACTCACGTGGGCAGACCACCATCCGGGGGGACGACCCGTCTATATCGAACGATTACCTACCGCCATTCGGCGGCAGGTATGCGCTGGCCATCATCATCTTCCGTCTTGCGTGGACGATGATCCGTATAGCAAATCCTCAACTTCGTTCTTGTAGAAACGGCGGTGGCCACCGACTGTGCGAACAGAACGAATACGTCCGGCCTGCGCCCATCGCGTAACTGTCTTCGGATCGACTCGGAAAAGGTGTGCGACTTCCGCCGGAGTGAGAAGTTCTGGCGTGTCAGGTGATGTACTCATGAAATTGTCTCCTCGACGGTGCGTAGCAGTAATCGGGTGTTACGGGTCCTGCTCTCTCGGCAGCAAGACCCAGACGACCTTTCCCCGGGCGACGGAGTAGCACTCCCAGGTAACGCACAGCGCATTCACGATATGCAGGCCACGTCCGCGCTCCGCCAGCGGATCGGGAACTTGTACAACAGGCCGGGCTGGAGAACAATCTCCTACCTCTATAATTGGCCATCCGGCCGAAGCGCTGATCGTCACCCAAAAGGGAGTATTGGGCGCCGCAGCGATTGCATTGCTCGCCAACTCGTCAGCGATTAGCGACGCATCCTCTGCCTGCCTAGAAAAGCCGAGTTCTGCGAACCCCTTATATACAAAGTCCCGCGCTCTCCGTACGGACTCAGGCAACGGACAGAGTCTAATTTCACGTCTCTTTGAGGGTCCGTCTCCCTTCCCGATTAGGCAGTGAGACATGGTTGGTTTTCTCCCGGCTTGGTCTAGTTGGCGTAGATGCCTGCCCGATGGGCAACCATTCCAGAGGCTGCAGGCCGTACGGATGCAGGCGCACGTCTGCGGGGTAGCCATCACGGTCAAGATCGTCCGTAGTACAGCGCTCCCGTTAACCAGCGCCGGACAGGTCCGGACCGAAGAAAGAGTCCCAAAACAAGCCGCTTGCCTAATCTCACTGTGCTATCTCACCGTGTGATGGACACTGGAGAAGTTGACTCCTGACCCAGGAACGGAAGCACGGCGCGGCATGGCGGCAGATCACCGGAACGTCCATGACAAGCTTGAGGTTGTGTTCGCACGTCAAGACGTACACGAGGCATGCGAGCGCCGCGACCTCGGAGCGATCATCCGCATCCTCAACAAGTACGGGATCACCCAAGGACAGATCGCGTCTTTGACAGGTATCTCCCAGGGGCGCCTCAGTGAGTACAAGACCGGCAAACGGGTCCCCACAGCGTCATCTACCTTTGAGACGTTCGCTGACGGTCTCCGAATGCCCGCACCTCTACGCCTCGCGTTAGGGCTCGCCCCCACAGCAGACTCCCCTACCTCCCAGCACAGCGGGCCGGACGTACTAGCCGACACGTTCGACCTTCAGATACTCGCCGAGACACTCGGGAGGAGGGGAGACAGTGTGAAACGCCGCGACATGCTGTCCCTCGCAGCAAGCCTCGGGACCACAACGGCAGTCGCTCAGACCGACGTATGGGAACGTCTCACCTACGCTCTAACAAAACCCACTGCCCTAGACGAACAAACAGTCCGCGCACTTGAGAACCGATCCGCCGGCTTCCACCAACTCGAAGAACTCATACCAGCGCCGGCACTCTTCAAGGGGCTCACCGCGCATCTTCGGGAATTGAGCACGCTACTCAACGGCCTATACGCCGACTCCAAAGACGAACTGAGAAACCGACTCATCATCGTCGCGGGAGAAAGCGCTGTACTCGCAGGCTGGGCCGCCAGCGACATGGGCGAAACGGTCACGGCCCGAAACTTCTACAGCACCGCGGAACGAGCAGCAAAAGAGATCGACGACCCCGACATCCTCGCCTGCGCCCTCGCATACCGCAGCTACATCCCCAGTACCAAAAGAGCACACGGCCGCGCCCGCGCCCTACTCAAAGACGCCCTGGAAGCCCTTTCAAACTCTTCGTCGGCCGGAACCCTCTCCTGGGTCGCAGCGCGCCACGCAGAAGAAAGCGCCGCACTCGGCGACGCCAGACAAGCCCTCAAATCATGGGTCAAAGCCGAAGAAGCGTTCAGCGTAGCCGACCCCGACGAAGACCGCGTCTGGACAAGATTCCTCGATCAAAACAGATTCGACTCCTACCGCATCGCCACCTACACAAAACTACCCGGCAAAATCAACGAAGCCGAAACAATCGCCGAAGCCGTCCTTGCCCGCCTTGCAAAAGACGCCGACCGCAAGAAAGCCGCCATCATACTCGAAGACATCGCCGTCGCCCGACTCTCACAAGGAGCCGTAGGCGAAGCATGCCGACTCGCCAAAACCGGCCTCGCCATCGTCCGAGAAACCGAATTCGCGATGTGGCTCCCCAGATTCGAAGCAATCGGCCAAGCACTCAAACCATGGCAACGCCAACCACAAATACGCGCCTATCTCGAAGACCTCGCCACGACGAAACGCCAGTTCACCTCGACTCGACGCTAATGCGGCGCCGACAGGGCGAGCGTTCCTAATCCCATGGCTCTCGCTGAGCCAGCAGCTTAGGGAAATGCGGAAAGAGCACACAAAACTCATTTCCCCACGGATCCTTGAGCACCCAAAAATCATACCCACGCTCTTGCTGATGATCCCAACGCGTGGCCCCAAGCGCCTCAAGGCGCTGAACCTCAGCGTCGATATCATCCGTCTCAAGATCCAGATGCATCCGTTCCTTCGAAACCTTCGAATCGGTGGTCTTCTGGAGAAGAATCCTAATGTCCGCATCCGGAAGACGAAGACGCCGATATATATGACTGCTCTGAGGTGGCAAAGGCTCCTCGACAGCATTAAGTGCCCTCGACCAGAACGATACACCCTCATCGAGATCCGACACATCGATGACAAAGTGACACAGGCGGCTATGATGCATGATCCAATCATAGCGTCGTACAGGTACGGAAGTGTACACACGAGAGACGATGTATTGGATACGCTAGTCTCTTATGGCTATAGGAGACCCGAGAGAAGTTCGTCCGAGACCCGATCGCGAGCAGTTTGCGCATGATCATGGGAAAGCTGCGCAACGGTCGCGCTGGTTGGAAGTGCTCGTTCCCGCGGTCTCGGGCCTGATCGGAGCGTTGATCGGCGGAGGCTCTGCGTACCTGGCGGCCTCTGCTGATCTTGATGAAAAGCGCACAGCAGAGATTAGGCAACATCGCGCGAGTGTCTATCATAGATTCCTTGAGCACGCTAACAGCTATGCAGTAGAGACGACGAAGCTTCTACAATCTTGCCCGAGGGGAACCAAATGTACTCTCCCACCGAAAGGAGTTTCAGAATTTCAACGTGCAAGATTCAACTTCCAAGGTGCCATCAACGACGTTTACGTCTATGGAAGCAACCGCGCAGTTGATGCCCTTAGAATCTTGACTAGCACACTGCCACCTTCCTTGGCCCCTATGAATGGCGAGTTTTCAGTAATACCAATCCAAGAGGAAGCGTTCACTAAAGCGTATCAGGGGTTTCAGCATGTCATGTGTCAGGAAGTGTCGCCTTCTCCAAACGACCGTTGTTGAGGGCCTGACCGCTCCGCAAGTTTCTGACCTCTTTCAACCTGTGCGGAGTAGTCTCTTCACACTGCTGACACTAATGCCGTAGCGGAGGGCGAGCTTCGTCTGGGTCTCGCCAGCCCGGAAGCTCTCCACTAGCGTCTCGATCTCCTGGGGTTTTAGCCGATCTCTTACGGGTGGCCTGGCAGGGCGGGACTTCGGGTGGGTGTTCGCTTGGGGCTCTGGTATGTCCGGCTCTTCGTCAGCCGACTCTAGGGAGTCCAGCCGCTGACGTAGGCGCTCTACCTGGTCGAAGGTGTTCGAGTAGTGAACGATTAGGTCCACCGACCTTGATCATCGGCATGCCTAATTTGGCACTGAACAGGGCACTTGCCCTTGTTGATCACATCGGTTGGAAGCGGGGCGAACGGAACAGCTCGCGAACCCTCAACCTACGCTTCAGGCTAGGCGGCGACCGGTCTGTGGTCGGCGTGGCTAGGAAGATCGGCGTCTGCGGGATCCGGCCGGCAGACAGTCGCCCAAGTGAGCAGAATTACCCAATCCTGGTGCCGTACGCCAAGATCCCGGCGCGGGCACACGACCGCGGCAGATCCGCGGACGTCCGCGCATGATGTCTCACCCGGTGGAATCTGGGGCGGTCCGCTGCTCACGACCGAGTTTTGGGGCCGGTGGCGAGTTGGGCGTCGCCTGCCCCTCGCCGAGGCGTCCCGGTGGTGGACTGGGAGGCCCGGCTATTTGGACTCGATACGCCCGAGGGGCTCCGCGACGGCGGTCAAGGCGTCGACCGCCTCCTGCCAATCTTTGTCGTCGGCCGAGAGCTGCGCGCGAAGGAAGGCAGCGGTGATCCGGCGGACCATGTCGACCTTGCCAGGGTGCTCGTCGGTGGTCTCGTCGAGGTCAAAGCCGGCGACGCCGCCTAGGCCGTGCTTTGCGCCGAGGACGGTGAGCAGCGACTTGGCAGGGGACAGTGTGTACGGATCGACGAACCAGCTGGGGCCGGCCGTGCTGAGGTACTCGACGTCGTCGTTTTCGCCGGCGACCACGAGCGCGGGCGTCGTCATCGTCGAGAAGTCCGGCTTGTCGAGGAACGGGTAGTGCTCGGCTGCGTACTCGCTGAGGGCGTCACCGCCGCGGCCGGGGGCCGACATGAGTACGCCGGCCTTGATCCGAGGTTCGCGGAGGTCGACGACCGATCCGTCAGCGGGGTCGGTGAGCCTGGCGCCGAGCAGCAGGCCGGCGGTGTGGCCGCCCATCGAGTGCCCGACCACGGCGACCTTGTCTCGGTCGGGTCGCCCCGCCAGGAGCGGGACTGCGGACTCGATGGCGTCAAGGTTGTCGATGATCAGGCTCATGTCGAGGGCGCGCTGGCGCCAGTACAGCGGCGCGTCGGGGTCATCGACCTCGCGCAAGCCGAGCATCGCAGAGTCCAGGAAAGTCGGTTGGATGACCACGAAACCGTGCGCCGCGTAATAGTCGACGAGGGGCCCGTACCCGTAGTACGAGGACACGTAGTTCGACGGGCCGTGGCCGTGCGCGAGAAGGATGATCGGCAGCTGCTCGCCGGTCGCCGGCGCGGTCACGCGCACGGCCAGGACGACCGGGCGGTCGGGGGACGGCACCACGACGGGGACGAATGACAGCGTCGGCGGGGTGACTCCGACCTCGTGCGGCGCGGGAATGATCGCAGTACTCATGCTGATTGCAACCTCTCGCGTGGCCTAAACTAGCGGAACAACGTTCCAGATAATACGGAACTGTGTTCCGGTTTGCAAAGTAGGGGGTACGAGGGGCAGTGCCTACGGGACAACCCCGTGACAAGCCCGCGCCCAAGCGCGCGGACGCCCAACGGAACCAAGAACTAGTGCTCGCGGCGGCAGCGGAGGTGTTCAGCGCCGCCGGCGTGGACGCGCCAGTCCGTCAGATCGCCGACAAGGCAGGCCTGGGGATAGGCACGATCTACCGACACTTCCCAACTAGGACCGACCTCGTGGTGGCTGTCTACCGGCACCAGGTCGAGGCGTGCGCCGAAGCGGGTACGTCTGTCCTCCTTGACTCCGACTCCCCGTTCGCAGCCCTCCGCGAGTGGGTGGAGCAGTTCGTCCGGTTCCTGGCGACCAAGCACGGGCTCGCCGACATGTTGCAGTCAGACGCGGCAGGCTTCAACTCCCTGCACGCATACTTCCTGGAGCGGCTCGTCCCCGTGTGCGCACAACTACTCGACGCCGCCGCAGCCGCCGGGGAGATCAGGCCGGCCATCGACGCGTACGAACTTATGCGGGGTATCGGCAACCTCTGCATCGGCGCTCACGACGACCAGTACGATCCCAGCCGACTGATCAACCTGCTCCTGGAAGGACTCCGAACACTCCCGCGTTGACCAGCCGACGTCATGGGGCGCCAGTTCGAGCACCGAGGCGAACGTTTCACGTTCGACGGGCACCCACACAATGAGATATCTGGTGTCCACGTCGATGTCTGCTCGTTCGGCGTCTGCGCCTCAACCCCCCTCATCACGTAAGGACGACCGGCTATATGAGGACGTGCGAGCGACTGGGTCGGCGCTATCCCGCTGCCGAATTTGCTGGGGCTGAGAGTGGTGTGTTGGAGTGCCCTCCAGCGTTCGGTCAGCAGGGCGAAGCCGCGTTCGCCGAGACTGCGCAGGGCGCGTTGCAGGGGCGTTGTGGGTGCGGTTGTCGACGGACAAGACGGCGCCGTCGGCGGGCTGCTTGAAGGGCACGACGACGCCGTGACCCCCGCCTTGATAGCCCGGGTTGGCCAGGACGGGCATAGTCTTGGCGTGCGGGTATACGGCGGGCAGGACGCGCGTGTGGTTCGCACAAGGCTTGGACCTTGCCGCCGAAGTCGGCGGTCTTCCCCGAGTACCACTCATCGATGGTCTCGCCTTTCACGCTTTCGATCTTGAGGCGGCACCGGTCGGCCTCGAAGATCTTGCCGTCCAGGAGGAGATGGCTCAGCGCGCTGCGAGGGTACGCCATCGGTCGGCGGTCGCGACGGAGCTATCGGTCGGCGGTGGCGGCGAGGGTGCCGAGCAGCGCGAGTGCGTCCGCGCTCGCGGAGCCTCGTTCGGCGTGGTAGACGACGAGTTGCTGCCCGGGTGCGGCCCGTACGTCGAAGGCGTGCATGCGCAGCGTGAGTTCGCCGACATCGCGGTGGCGGAAGGTCTTCACCTCGGCTTGTTTGCCCCGGGCGTCGTTTCCGCGCCATAGTTCGGTGAACTCCGGGCTGTTTTCCAGCATCGAATCGAGCACCTCGCGTACGCGTGGATGGTGCGGGTCGTGTCCGTACAGCAGCCGGAAGCCGGCAACGGTGTTGACCGCGGCGGCCCGCCAGTCGTTGTAGAACGTGCGCGCGTCCGGGTCGAGGAACAGTTTGACCAGCAGGTTCGCCCCGCCGCGGAATTCTTCGAAGAGTGCGTAGCCGAGCCGGTTGCCGGCGAGGACGTCGTAAGCCTGCCCGAGCACCAGTGCCGGGTTGTTCGGCCAGCCGTCCAGTAGCTGCAGCAGCTCGGGATCGGCGCGCTCGGGGGAAGGCATGGCGGGGCGGGGGGTCAGCCCGGCGAGCCGGAAGAGATGCGAGCGGGCGTCGTCGTCGAGGCGGAGCACGGTGCCCAGCGCGTTCAGCACTTGTGGTGAGGGGTTCCGTTCCCGCCCTTGCTCGAGCCGCACGTAGTAGTCCACGCTCACGCCGGCCAGCAGCGCGACCTCCTCACGCCGCAGCCCCGGCACCCGCCGCCGCAGCCCGGCGGGCAGGTCGACGTCTTCGGGGCGTACTCGCGCCCGCCTGCTACGCAGGAAGTCCCCGAGGGGTCGCTCGGTCATGCTTTCAGGGTAGGCGGGGAACCGGCGGCCAATGGTGGGTGCGGTACTCCCATGCACACGGCGGCCTGGAGCGTAACAAGCAGCTGCCCGAGTCTCGAGGCATGACAGCGACACCGGAACAGAAGGTCGTGTTGGTGACCGGCGCGAGCAGCGGCATCGGCGCGGCCACCGCCCGCACGCTCGCTGCCGCTGGGCATCACGTGATCCTCACCGCCCGCCGCACCGACCGAATCAAGGCGCTCGCCGCGGAGTTGACCGCGGACGGGCACGTCGCCGAAGCCCGCCCGCTCGACGTCACCGACCGTGCCGGTTTCCACGGGGTGGCCGAGGAGGTGGTGGGCTCCTATGGCCGACTGGATGTGCTGGTCGGCAACGCCGGGGTCATGCTGTTGTCCCGGCTGGACGCGCTGCTGGTCGAGGAGTGGGACCGGATGCTGGATGTCAACGTCCGTGGCCTCCTCAACGGCATCGCCGCGACCTTGCCGATCTTCCGCCGTCAAGAAGGCGGCCATTTCGTCACGGTCGCCTCGATCGGCGCCCACCAGGTCGTGGAGACCTCCGCGGTCTACTCCGCGACCAAGTACGCCGCGTGGGCGCTTACCGAGGGACTGCGGCTGGAATCGGAGCCGGGCATTCGGGTGACCACCATTTCGCCAGGCGTCGTTGATACCGAGCTGGCCGACCACATCACCGATCCGCTCGCCGTCGAGGCCATGCGTACGTACCGAGCCGTCTCGATCCGCCCCGAGGACGTCGCGAACGCCATCGCCTACGCCGTCGCCCAGCCCTCCGGCGTCGACGTCAACGAGATCATTCTCCGTCCGTCCGCCCAGCGCTGACGGACTTCTCCCTAAGGACGGAAAGATGCGTAAGACCTGGTTCATCACCGGCGCCTCCCGCGGGTTCGGACGCGCGTTCACAGTCGCCGCACTGGAACGCGGCGACCGTGTGGCGGCGACCGTACGGAACCTCGCGGCCCTCGACGACCTGGCGGTGAAGTACGAGGCGGACCTGCTGCCGCTCCGGCTCGACGTGACCGACCGCGCCAATGTCACCGCAGCGGTCCGGCGCGCCCACGCGCAGTTCGGCCGGCTCGACGTGGTCGTCAACAACGCCGGATACGGCCATTTCGGCATGGTGGAGGAGCTCTCCGAAGACGATCTTCGCGATCAGGTGGAGGCCAATTTGTTCGGTGCGGTCTGGGTGAGTCAGGCGGCAGTGCCGCTGATGCGGGCCCAGGGAAGCGGCCACATCGTGCAGGTCTCCTCCATCGGCGGCGTGGGAGCTTTCACGAACCTGGGTGCCTACCACGCCTCCAAGTGGGCACTCGAAGGGATCAGCGAATCGCTCGCCCTCGAAGTGGCCGCCTTCGGCATCAAGGTCACCCTGGTCGAGCCGGGCGGGTTCGCCACCGACTGGGCAGGCACGTCGGCCCGCCGCTCCCCGGCGCTGCCGGACTACGACGGCGTACGCGAAGCGGCCGCCGCACGCCGCGGCGCCCAACCACCGGGCCACCCGGACGCCGCGGCCCGAGCCCTGCTGGAGGTGGTGGACGCGGAAGAACCGCCGCTGCGGGTGCTGTTCGGGGCCGCCGCACCGCAGATCGTCACCGGCATCTACGAGCGGCGGCTCGCGGAATGGAAGCAGTGGGAGCGGCTAGCGTACAACGCACAGGAATGACCGCCTACCACATAGGCGATTCTTGCCGACGCGAACGACCGCCTGCCGGGGCAGATTTGAGGCCATGAAGACACGAGCGACCATGCTCGACCTTTGGGTCGGCATCGAAGCCAGGCCCTGTATCACGCTCGCCCGAACGGGTCGGAGTCCACGCCTACAACCGAACCCTCGATGAGGACTGAAGGGTTCGCATGGTGGCACGTTGGGTCCACCGACCTTGATCATCGGTATACCCTCTATGCGGCCTGATCAGCTCGTTTGCCCTCGTCGATCATGCCGATCGGGGTGGAGTAAGTGTGACGTTTCGCGAACTCCCAACCGGTACGTGATGCTCGGCATGTCCCGCATGGGCCCTGGCGACGATCGTCGGCTTTCGGGTCGTGAGCTGGGCGCCGGTTCGGAATCTAGGTTGGCATGGCGCGCAGCGTTGGCTATGTGATCGTGTATGTCGGCGACCTCGCCGTCTCGATCGTCTTCTACCGGGATGTGGTCGGGCTGGAGTTGAAGTTCGAGGATGCGGGATATGCGGGGTACGCCACCGGGGTGACCAGGTTCGCGTTGTATGAGCGGCGTCGCGCGGACTGGCTGACCAGCAGCCGGACCGCGCCCGGCCCGGCCGGCGAGGTCGTCTTCTTGGTCGATGATGTCGACGCCGAGGCTCGCCGGCTCGGGGAGCTGGGGGCCGCAATTCTCAGCGGCTCTGCCGACCGGGCGTGGGGACACCGGACGCTGCATGTCGCCGACCCGGACGGCTTTGTCGTGGAGCTCGCGCAAGACAT
Source organism: Streptosporangiaceae bacterium (assembly GCA_035765195.1). Taxonomy (GTDB): domain Bacteria; phylum Actinomycetota; class Actinomycetes; order Streptosporangiales; family Streptosporangiaceae; genus CALAED01. The sequence goes on along the minus strand of DASTYC010000019.1, from coordinate 146,374 downwards.
CCCGCGCAGACGTCATCGGCACTAGAGCTGAGCACCGACGGCACGCAGGCAACACCACCGATCGACAACCACACACGCGCCAATCGGCGCGCGCATGGGACCAGCGGCACGAGAGCGACACCCCTTAATCGGGTTGTGATCAAGGGGATCGGTGCGGGCTGCTCGTGTTCGCTGGTCCCGCAGCGCGGCTTGTGGCCACAAAGTTGTGATACAAATGGTGTATGGCGATGGCCAACGAACACGCCGTAGGGCTACGGGAGCTGCGCCACAAGACGAGCGAGGTGCTGGCTCGGGTCCGGCGCGGCGAGACGATCGACGTGACCGAGTACGGCCGCTTGGTGGCGCGGATCGTACCCGTGGAGGAGCGGGAAGCGACACCGATACTGGATCGACTCGCGGCTGAGGGCAAGGTCCGGCGTGCGGTGCGCCCCGGGTACCGGCCGCGTATGCGGGCCGGAGACGGTAGTGATCGTCTGGGAGAGGCGCTGGCGGCTTTGCGTGCGGAAGAGTCCTGGTGAGTCTCTACTACCTCGACACCTCCGCCGCGCTCAAGCTGCTGGTCGAGGAGAGCCATTCCAAGGCGTTCGCGGCGTTCTACGACGACGCTTCGGCGGCGACGTGGGCGAGTTCGGCGCTCCTGCGTATCGAGGTGACGCGGGCGGTCACGAGGGTGTTTCCCGCTTTGCTGCCTGATGCGCGGGACCTGCTGACCGCCATCGACTTCGTCAGTATCGACGACGACATCGTGGATACGGCGATGAACGAACCGGACCGCATGCTGCGTTCGTTGGACGCGATCCACCTGGCCACCGCCCGGGTCCTGGGGCCTGACCTGACGGGCCTGGCCACCTACGACGACCGGCTCGCCGCAGCGGCCAGGGACGCCGGCTTCGAGATCGTCAGCCCGCGCGACTGACGGGGCAGTAGGTTCGGCGAACGCATTGACATCGAGCACGTCGGATCCGGTGTGGGCGGGCTTCCCGGGCACCGGGCTGATCAGGCGGTGCCCACGGCGACGGGGATGGCGAGCAGGCTGGCCTCCCGCGCGGCCCTCCGTGCGCCTTCGTGGAAGTCGGGCGCGGCACAGGCGAAGAGCGTTTTACCCTCGGCGCCGCCGAGCGCGCAGGCGTACACGTTGATTCCCGGCCGTATCTCGTCGGTGACGGTGCCGCCTTCGGTCACCCGCAGCAGACGGCCCCCGGTGGCGTCGGCGATCCACATGGCGCCTTCCGCGTCGAGGCAGCCACCGTCGGCGGCGACCTTGGTTTGCTGTGTCAGGACCTTTTCGACGTCCCGTTCGGTGGGCAGGGGGCCGAACCGCGCCCACACGCGCCGATTCACGAGCCGCCCGTCGTCGGTCAGATCGAAGGCGGAGACGCGGTTGCCGAAGGTCTCGTTGACGAGGAGGACATTGTCGCCGGTGATCACGCTCCCGTTGGGGAACCACAGGTCGGCGGCCGCTTCCGTCACTTCGCCGTCGGGATCCACTCGGTGCAGCGCGGCGGGCTCCAGCGGAGCGCCGCTCATGAGATCGAAGCCGAAGTTGCCCACGTAAGCCCGGCCGATGGCATCGACGACCATGTCGTTGAGGTGACCGGTCGCGTGTCCGCCGAGGTCGGCATGGGTGACGAGGGTGCCGTCGGCCTCGCGGCGCAGGATTTTGCGGTCGCGCATGGACACGATCAGCAGCCGACCGTCGGGAAGCCACCCGAGCCCGGACGGCTGCTCCGGGACGTGCGCCTCGACACGGATGTCCGAGCCGTCCTCGCGGACGGACACCACCTGGTGGGTGTAGAAGTCGGACATCCAGATCCGGTCGTCTCGCCACCGAGGCGCCTCGAGGAACGAGAAGCCGCTGACCACGGTGGTTGCCTTATCGGTCATCTTGTCCTCCTCTGAACGTGGCGGCCGGTGAGGTGGAAGCTCAGGTCGGTCATCAGGAAAGCCTCTCCAGGATCATCGCCATGCCCTGGCCGCCCCCGACGCACATGGTTTCGAGCCCGATCGCCTTGTCCTCGGCGCGCAGGCCGTTGAGCAGGGTGGTCGCGATCCGAGCGCCGGTCATGCCGTACGGGTGGCCGACCGCGATCGCGCCGCCGTGCACGTTCAGCCTGTCGCCGAACGGATCGATCCCGAGTTCGCGGGCGGACGGGATGACCTGTGCGGCGAAGGCCTCGTTGATCTCGACGAGGTCCACGTCGTCGATGGTCATGCCGGCCCGGGTCAGTGCCTGCTTCGATGCCTCGACGGGCCCGAGCCCCATGATCTCGGGGGACAGGCCGGTGACGCCGGTGGACACGATCCGGGCGAGCGGCGTGATCCCGAGGTCGCGCGCCTTGGCGTCGGACATGATGACGAGCGCGGCGGCGCCGTCATTGAGGGGACAGCAGTTCCCGGCGGTGACCAGCCCGTCCGGGCGGAAGGCCGGTTTGAGCCGTGAGACCGCCTCATAGGTGGTGCCGGGCCGGGGCCCGTCGTCGGTATCGACAACCGTCCCGTCGGCCAGCGTGACCGGGGTGATCTCGCGTGCGAAGAACCCGTTCTGCATCGATTCTTCGGCGAGGTTCTGCGAGCGGACGCCGAACCGGTCCATCTCCTCGCGGCTTATCCCTCGTGCCCTGGCCACGTTCTCCGCCGTCTGGCCCATCGCGATGTAGACGTCCGGAAGCCACCCGGCGTCTCGCGGGTCGGCCCAGGTGTCCGTGCCCGACTCGGCGGTCGCGATGGTACGGGCCTCGGCCTCGGCGAACAGCGGATTGCGGGTGTCCGGCCAGGAGTCGGACGAGCCCTTGTCGAACCGGGAGACGGTTTCGACGCCGGCGGAAACGAACACGTCGCCTTCACCGGACTTGATCGCGTGGAGGGCCATTCGGGTGGTCTGGAGCGACGACGCGCAGTACCTCGTGACCGTGGTTCCGGGCACGGTGTCGAGGCCGAGCAGGACGCAGACGACTCGGGCCATGTTGTAGCCCTGCTCGCCGCCGGGCAGGCCGCAGCCCAGCATCAGGTCGTCGATCTCCGCCGGATCGAGGGCGGGGACCTGGTCGAGGGCGGCCCGGACCATCCGCACGGTCAGGTCGTCGGGACGCATCCCGGCGAGCGAGCCTTTGCGCGCCCGGCCGATCGGGGACCTGACGGCCGCGACGATTACCGCTTCGGTCATGGGCTTTCAGCTCCGTACTGGTCGTGGGACGCCAAGGTGATCGTGGAGGTGGCCTTGGAATTCCTACGGGCTTTGAGGCGGTCGAGCGTCTGGCGCAGTCCAGGGGCGTCGATCGCCACAATGATCACGAGTAGTGCCGCGTAGAGCAGCTCGGTGGAGTAGTCGGGCAGCGCCGTCATGGCGACGATCTGCGCGATGAGCGCGACCGAGAGGGTCCCCGCGAGCAGGCCGAGGGGCAGCCCACGGCCGCCCGCCAGCGACACGCCGCCGAGCAGGACGGCGACGGCGCCGAGGATCAGCGGCTGCAGGCCGGGATTGGGGTTCGCGGAGGCGTAGCTGTAGCTGAGCAACGCGCCGCCGAGCGCGGCGAGGGTGCCGGAGACCGTGAACAGCCCGATCAAAGCGCGTTCCACGCGGACGCCGGCGACGCGGGAGGCCCGGCGGTCTCCGCCGATCGCGCGCAACTCACGCCCCCGCTTCGTGAAGCCGAGCATAAGCGCCGCGATGAGGAATGCCGCGAGCGTGACGAGACTGCGCGGGGAGAAGATGACGAGGATGGTCCGGTCGACCCATAGCGTCGCGGCGCTGTTCGTATAGGTCTTGCTGAGCCCGCCGGAGATGGCGCTGGTGAGCCCGAGCAGGGCGATGTACGTCGCGAGGGTCACGGGCAGCGACGGAATGCGCAGCCAGGCGACGAGGCCGCCCTGCACGGCGCCGATCGCCGCGCCCGCGGCCACGGCGACGACCACGCCGAGGATCGCCGAGGACTTCCCCGTCTGCACCGCGAGCATCCCGCCGAGGGCGTAGGTGCCGACGACGGAGAGATCGAATTCGCGGGCGATCATGGTGAGACCCAGGCCGAGGGCGAGCAGGCCCAGCTGGGCGAACCCCTGCAGGGCGTTGCGGATGTCGAACGTCGTCAGGCCTTCCCCGCTGATCAACGGCGTGCAGGCGAACGCGACGACGACCACCGGCAGCGATACGGCCGGTACGAGACGTTCTGGCCGTGAGACCAGCCCCCGGATCATCGTCGGCCCCGGGTCGAACGCAGGTGGACGGTGACGACGACGAGGAGCACGAGGAGTCCCTTCGCGAGCAGTTGCACGCCGGTCGAGAACCCTCGCAGCAGGAGAAGGTCGGAGATGACCGAGATCAGCAGCGCGCCGCCGAGCGTACGCAGCGCTGAGCCTCTCCCCCCGCCGATGGCGGTGCCGCCGACGAGCACGGCGGCGATCGCGTCCAGGCTGAGGGTCCCGCCGAGGTCGGCATTGGCACTGGTGTTGAACGAGGCGAGGAAGATGCCGGTCAGAGCGATGCAGGCGCCGAAGAACGCCCAGGCGATCACGGTGACCCGGCCGACGGGCAGCCCCGCCGCCCGCGCCGCGGCCGGGTTCTCCCCGATCAGGTACAGCTGCCGGCCCGCGGTGGTGCGGTGCAGCATCCATTGGGCGAGCAGCGCGAGTCCTATCAGGACGTAGACCGCGAGGGGCAGTCCCAGGGGCGTGGAGTCGAGTGTCCTGAACGCGGTGGCCTTCGGGTAGACGGTGGCGCCGCCACTGATCCAGATCGCGACGCCGCCGATCGCGAAGCCGGCGGCGATGGTCAGCACGATCGGGTTCGCGGTCCAGAACCCGATGACGGCGCCCTGCGCGGCGGTGACGGCCACGCCGCACGCCAGCGCGAGCAAGATCGCCACACCGAGGCCGAGCTGCTGGGTCGAAAGGAAGATCATCGCTGCGACGGTGGCGGTCTGCGACACCGCCAGCGACACCGCGGACCCTACGATCATCACGAAAGTCGCGCCGATGGCTGTGATCCCCACCGCCGCGGTCGAGGCGAGGATGGCGCGGGCGTTGTCCAGGCTGAAGAACCGGCTCGTCATGGCGCCCACGAGCACGACGGCAAGGATGCCGATGCCGATGCCGATGTCGAGCGGGCCTGGTCGGCGCCACCTGATGCGGCCCTTCGCCTCGGTCGCGCTCCCGGCTTTCCGTCGCGCCGATCCCGTCCCCGCCGCGGATGTCGCGTGACGATGTTCGCTGTTGGCAGTGGTCATGCTGTACGCGATCCGTGAGTCATGTCCCGCATCAGGACGGCGCCGTCTGTACCGCCTTCGTAGCGGTGGATTATTCGGCCTTCCCGCATGGTGACGATGACGTCGCCCAGCTCCAGCAGCTCCTCGAGCTCGGTCGAGGCGAAGATGACGATCAAGCCCTCATCGGCGGCCGCCCGCAACAGCCGGTGGATCGCGACACGGCCGCCGATGTCGACCCCGCGGGTGGGCTCGTCCAGCAGCAACGCGAACATGTCGTCGCGGCCGAGGCACCGGCCGACAAAGACCTTCTGCTGGTTCCCGCCGCTGAGCGCGGCCACCGGCTCGTTCAGCCGGCGGGTGGGCAGGCCGGCCGCCTCGGCCAGCGTGCCGGACGCGTGCCGGACGCGATGCTTTTGAACGACGCCGGCTCGGCTGAGCGCCGGCAGACGGGTCGCCACGAGGTTCTCGGCGGTCGTCTTGTCCAGGAACAGCCCCTCGGACTTTCGGTCGTTCGACGTGAACGCCACCCCGGCCCGGGCCGCGCCGACGGGGCTGCGAAACGGTACGGGCCGGTCCCGCAGCGTCACCCGACCGGTCGCTTTCGGGTGCAGCCCGGCCAGCGCGCGCAGCACGTCGGAGGCGCCGCTGCCCAACTGCCCGGCCAGCGCGTAGACGCGGCCGGCCTGGGCGGTGAGGTTGAAGTCCACGAGCCGGCCGGGAACGTGGAGATGCTCGATCCGCAACGCGTGGGTGAGCTGCGGATCGGGCGCACGGGCCGCCCCCAGTCGATGCGGCGCCTCGCCGAGCATCTGAACGATCAGCTCATCGACGGTCAGCCGTTCGGCCGGTGTGGTGGCGATGCGGCGCCCGTCACGCAGCACGGTCACGGTGTCGCACAGGTCGAGCACTTCCGCGAGGCGGTGCGACACATAAATGACCGAGCATCCCCTCGCGGCGACCCGGCGGATCGCCGCGAAGACGTGCTCGCTCTCGACATCGCTCAAGGTGGCGGTCGGCTCGTCCAAGATGAGCAACCGGGCGTTCTGGCTCAGCGCCCGGGCGATCTCGACCAGTTGGCGTTCGCCGATGCTCAGCGACGACAGAGGCTGATCCGGGCTGATCCGATCGAGGAACAGGTCGTTCAGCACCTGCCGGCAGCGCGCCGTCGCGGCGCGCCGCCGGTTGACCAGAGGCGTCGCGATGTCGCCCAGGAGGAGGTTGTCCAGGACCGTCAAAGCAGGAACGACACTCAGTTCCTGGTCGACGAGCGCGATCCCGAGGCGTTGGGCGACCTGGCGGCTGCGCACATCGACGGGTTCGCCGCCGAGGAGGATCCGCCCCTTGTCGGGGGCGAGCTGTCCCGACAGCATCTTCACGATCGTGCTCTTGCCGGCGCCGTTGTGTCCGCACAGCGCGTGGATCTCCCCCTGGGCGACGCTGAACGAAACGTCTTGGACCGCCGGCAGCCCGCCGAAGCCGCGGACCAGGCCCTCGACGGCGACCTGAGGACGGTCGTCGCCGAGGGCGGGCGCCCTCGCCGGAACGCTCATGCGTGGCTGCACTGCGCGGCGAACTGGTCTACGTTCGCCGAGGTGATGCGGTGTTCCTGAACGATCTCGTGCTTAGGCGGGTTCTGCCCGGAGAGGTACTTCGTCACGTAGGCCGCGGTCTGATCGGCGATGGTGATCGGGTCCTCGGTGGCCGATCCGTACAGCTCGCCGGCCTTGATCGCCTCGATACCGGCCTTGAAGCAGTTGCTGCTGGTGACCACCAGGCCCTTCTTGCCACCGACCGCGCATCCGGCTTGCTTCGCCGCCTGGATGATCGGCAAAGCCATGTAGTCGGCCATGCCGTACCCGGCCTGCACGCCGTTACAGCCGTACTTCGCCAGCAGCTGCTGTGCGATCTTCCCTGACAGGGTCGGGTCCCAGTTCGCGTCCTGCTCGCTGACGATCTGGTACTGCGGGCTGGTGCTCAGCACCTTCTTGAAGCCGACCATGCGGTCCTGGGTGACGAGCATCGACTTGGTGCCGGTCAAGACGATGATCTTGCCGGACTTGCGGCCCTGCGCCTTGAGACCGTCGATGATGTTCTGCGCCGCGAACTCGCCGAGCTGCTCATTGTTCGAGAGCACCGACATCACGTCGCCCTCCACCGCCGGGTCCGTCTTGCCGTCGAAGGCCAGCACCGGTATCCCGGCCTGCTTGGCCTTCTGAATCGGCACCACCATCGCCTTCGTGTCCAGCACGGCCAGCACGATCAGGTCCGGCTTTTGCGCCACGGCCTGGTTGAAGTTCTGGACCTGCGTGCCCGCATCCATCGTGGTGAGGTCTCTGATCTTCACGCCGCTGGTGCTCAGCTTGCTTTGGAACTCCTTGTTGAACGCGGCTCCCCACGGGTTGGTGCTGCCGTATCCGACCAGGGCGATCGTCTTGCCCTTCAGTGATTCCCCGCCCGTGGCGCCGGACGCGCCAGAGCCGGAAGAGCCGCTTTTCGAGCCGCCGCAGCCTGCGAGCACCAGGGACAACCCAAGTACCCCGGCGGCGATGCCGGAGCGAAAGATTCGTATGCGGACCATGAGGTCTCCTTCGAATTGATATGCGCCACCACGTGGGGGGTCTGTCAGGCCGTCGGCTAGGCGGGCTCGGCCATCGCCGCGCCGCGCTGACTCGGCTCCTCGCGGTGCCGATCACCTTCGGCTCATCCACGGGTGACGGGACTGCTGACAGGACGACCAGGTCGCGGTCTTTGGTTGGAAAAACGGTCCGGGAGGCTCGGTGGAGCGTGTTTCGTCGGCCGGGATCGGGCGCGGTGCGCACTGTGACCGTGAACGCTAGGTGGCGGCGGGTGAGCTGGACAAGGTGAGGGGCATACACCTTCGACGGGCCCGTGATGAATGGGTCCCACACCAGGTGTGGTGGCGAAGCGAGGGAAGACACGCCCGAGTGGGGGTCGGTCCGGCCTACGTGGCCCGTTCGGTGTCGAAGCTCATGCGTAGCGGGCGGAGCGGCCTGTGTTTCCCGCCATGGTGCGTCCCTCCTCGGCATCAGGTGGGTGAAGGACCTACCGAATCGATGCGAGGTATGGGTGATGCACACCTCAACCACACAGTAACGGTCGTCCTAATATGACCGCCATCATCCGCCTGAGCGGGGAATTGTGCATCGAGTTTGTGTGGACGCGTTGACGTCGGAGACCCGGCCTGGCCTGGTCGCGGGGTGTGTGCGAGCGAGGAGGTGTCGGGGAGATGCTTGGTTTGATGCAGGATCGGCCGCTGGCGTTGCCGCATGTGTTCGGGCGGGTCGAACGTTATTTCGGGCATAAGAGTGTGGTGTCGGGCCGGGTGGGTGGGGAGGTGAGCATGACGTGGGGGCAGGTGTGCGAGCGGGTGCGGCGCTTGGCGGCTGTTCTTGATGAGCTTGGTGTGCCGGCGGGCGCCCGGGTGGGGACGTTCGCGTGGAACAGTCACCGGCACGCCGAGTTGTATTTGGCGGTGCCGTGCAGTGGGCGGGTGTTGCACACGATCAATCATCGGCTTTTCGGTGAGCAGATCACCTATATCGTCGAAGACGCCGCCGATGAGGTGTTGTTCATCGATCGTTCCATCCTGCCGGTGATCTGGCCTCTGGTCGATGGCTTCACCACCGTGCGGGCGGTGGTGGTGATGGACGACGGCGGTGAGGTCGAGATCCCCGACGATCCGCGTGTCCTCGACTACGAGGACGTGCTGGCCCGGGCGGGGGAGACCGGGCGGGACTTTGTCGTCGCCGACGAGAACACCGCCGCGGCGCTGTGTTACACCTCGGGCACCACCGGCAACCCCAAGGGGGTGCTCTACAGTCACCGTTCCATGGTTTTGCACGCGTGCCTGTTGTTGATGGTCGACACCTTCGGCATCAGCGAACGCGACGTGGTCATGCCGATCGTGCCGATGTTCCACGTCAACGCCTGGGGTCTGCCCTATGCCGCCATGCTCTGCGGCGCGGACCTGGTGCTGCCCGGGCCGGCGATGTCCGCACCGGAACTGGCGGGCATGCTCGCCCGCCACAAGGTCACTTTCGGTGCCGCGGTCGCCACCGTCTGGCGCGGGTTGTTGCCCCTGCTCGACCGGCACGACCTGTCCGCCGTGCGCCAGATCGTTTCCGGCGGCGGCGCGGTCGACGAGGCGCTCACCCGCGCCTACCAGGAGGCCATCGGCGTGCCGCTGACCAACGCCTGGGGCATGACCGAAACCAGCCCCGTGGTCACCACCTCCCGCATCGCCACCACCCACGACCGCTACACCCGCGACCAGCAACGCGCGCTGCTGGGCACCCCCGGCCCGGCCATCCCGCTCACCGAGATCCGCATCATCGGCGACGACGGCCGCCAAGCACCCTGGGACGGCCGCACCCCCGGCGAACTACAAGCCAGCGGTCCCACCATCGCCGCCCGCTACTTCGGCCCGCACCCCGCCACCGACGCCTTCACCCCCGACGGATGGCTACGCACCGGCGACGTGGCCACCATCGACCCGCACGGTTACCTCCGCATCGTCGACCGCACCAAAGACCTCGTGAAATCCGGAGGCGAATGGATCTCCTCGGTCGAACTGGAAAACGCCATCATGGACCACCCCGACGTCGCCGAAGCCGCCGTCATCGGCGTCGCCGACGAGACCTGGGGCGAACGACCCGTCGCCTACGTTGTCGCCCACCCCGCGGCCACCCCCACCACCGAGACCATCCGCGACCACCTCCGCACCCGCGTGGCCTCCTGGTGGCTCCCCGACCAGGTGTTCTTCGTCGACGAAATCCCCAAAACCGCCACCGGGAAATTCTCCAAACAACAACTCCGGTCCCTCCACAACACCGACAACCCGTAGTCCGCACGGCAAAGGAGCGCAACGCCATGACAATCGAACCCCGTCTGGTGGTCACCGGCCGTGAAGCCGACGGCGCGTCCGTGTTCGTCACCGACAAACCCGCCGACCCCACCACCATCGCCGCGTTCCCCGGCACCTTCTACATGATGTGGGGCACGGACGACGGCGCCCCCGTCGTCGGCACCAAACCTCGCGAACCGAAGATCTTCCCCTTCTTCCCGGGCCCCGGCGGCACCCGTGCCCTGTTCCTCCGCTTCGCTCCCCACTCCTCCGAACCCGAGCCCGCCGGTGACCCCGACGCGATCGCCGCTGAGGGAGCCGAGAAACTCCCCGGCCTGCTCGACGTATTCGAGGCCGACAACCCCGGCATGCACACCACCGACAGCATCGACTACGGCATCTGTCTCGAAGGAGAGCTTCACCTCGAACTCGACAACGGAAAGGAAGTCAAACTCACCCCCGGCGCACTTGTAGTCCAGCAAGGCACCCGCCATGCGTGGCACAACAAGAGCGACAAATCAGCACTCATGTGCTACGTCCTCATCGGCGCTAACCGCGAAGGCTAAACGGAGGGCGACCCAGGTGAACGGCTGCACGAGTCCGGCCGGGGTGAGGTGTTCTTCGCCGCGGGCTTCGACCAGGTCGAAGTACGGGGCGAAGATCTGGGCCAGCCCGGTCGCGCCGTACCGCACCACTGGAAGGCCGGAACAGTGCGTGGGCCCATGGGCATCGAAGGTGGCGATGATGACCCGGCCGCCGGGGGCGATGGCGGAACGCAGCACCCGTACGTAAGACTCACGTTCCTCCTCCTCGATGAGGAAGTGGAACACGGCGCGATCGTGCCAGACGTCGAACCGTCGCTCGGGTATCCAGTCGAAGATGTCGCGGTGCAGCCAGTGCACCCGCTCCGCGCCGGAGCCAAGCCGCGCCCCGGCGTTGTCCAGGGCGACCTTGGAAACGTCGAGAACCGATATATCGGTGAACTTCCGGGCCAGTAGGTGATCGACGACGACCGAGGCTCCGCCGCCCAGGTCGATGATCGACTCGTTACGGCCGACGTCCAGGGTGTCCAGCAGCTCGAGGGTGACGGTGGGCACCGCCTGATACCAGCTGACGCCGTCCTCGCCCTTGGTGTCGTAGACCGTGTTCCAGTGAGCGGCACGGTCGGCGGTTGTCGTCGGTCGGCCTACGCGCATCGGAATGCTCTTCTGGTGTTGTCCCGACGCTCCGCGGTGGCCTCGAGAACGCGGTTCATCTCGTCGATCGCGGCGCGGATCGGCAGAGGGGAATCGGTGACCCGCAAATCGGGGTCGGTGATGCCCACCGGATGCCACCAGATGCCGTCGGCGGCCACCGCGGGTTCGGGGTACAGGTCGTCGCGGGTCAGCACCACACCCGAATCGGCGAAGCCCTGCCGGGCGATGCGGCGGATCACCTGGTCTTCGGCCGGAACCCCTTCGGTGTGGAGCAGTTCGTACAGCGCAGCCACTTCCTCCGCGTCGTCGGCGCCGACGGTCGCGGCGATCCTGACCCGGAAGCCCAGCGATCGGGCCAGATTGATGCCGGCGCGGGCGCGGGCGAAGGAGCCCGCGGACCGGTGCCGGTCGTGCAGCTCCGGCGTGGCCGAGTCCAGTGAGATCTGTAGCGTGACTCGTTCGCGATCCAGTGCCTCCAGGGTGCGGCGGCGACTGCCCCGGTGGAACACCATGCCGTTGGTGAGAACGGTGACCGGGATGTGCTCGACGACCGCGCCGATGATCTCGCCGAGGTCGGGGTGGAGAAATGGCTCGCCGCCGGTGATCATTACCTCGATGCCGCCGTCGGAGACGAACTCCGCCACCGCAGCCCGCACCAGCTCGACCGACAGGCGGCGGGCGGGTGCGCGCGGCGCGGACTCGGCACAGCAGTAGTCGCAGGCCAGGTTGCAGTTGAAGTTGCTGTACAGCCAAAGACGCGAGCCCAGTCTCGGCGGCTCCGGCTCGACCTCCACCGACCCTTTCCGCACCTGCAGCGGCCCTACCAGGGCGTTTCCGGTGAGCACGCACCACGCTGCCAGGTCCTCCGGCACCGACCTGGCGCCGCCCCGCACCTCCAAGACCTCCTCCGGGTTGAGCGCTTCCACCGCCGCGTGGAGCCTGAGCAGCAGGCCACTGCCAAAGTCGGCGCCATGCGCATCCAGCACCGCATCCGGTCGCACCATGGTCAGCGCCCCCGTAGCACGTAGTAGCTCACCGTGTCGCCGCGGGGAGCCACCTGCTTGAGCGGGTGACCGGCCAGATCACACCAGGCGGGCAGGTCGATGGCGACCGACGCGGCCTGACTGCGGATCTCGAGGATCTCACCGACCTCGATTCCCTTCAGGGCCCGCCGGATGGCGATCAAAAGCCCTCCGTTGCAGTCGAGCGGGCCTCCGTCGCACACGGCCGCCGGGGTCATGACAACACCATCGGCAGGCCCGCGCCCACCATGCCCATCAGGGCCCCCGTCTGCGTCAATCGTCTCGGATGTCGCCATCCGCACTCCCTTCGAACGGCGGACCGACTCTTGGAGTGAGACCCACCGCGAGCAGACCGAGACCAAGGCCGCCGAACAGCGCCATCGCGGAGCGGGAACCGTTCAGCCAATGGGCCTCGGCGATGTTCTGCACGAGCAGCAATGCCGCCACACCGGTCAGACCCAGGCCGGCCAGTATGGCCAGTAGGCGGCCCGTCGAAGCGCCGAGCAGTCCTCCCGCGACCGCGACCGCCCCCAGACCCAGCAAAAGCACCATCATGGGCACGCTCACGAACGCCGGCGTGGAGTACCGGTCCGGAGTGTCGGCGTCGAGCGTGTCCGACCGCAACGGCACGAACCTCAACAGCGCCGCGACGATCGCCCCCGCGCCAAGTGCGATGGTGGCGGTGTCAAATCGGGAGCGGCTCATGACATCTTCACCAACGCACGAGCCAGCGGGTGTGACGACGCTTGCCAGCTGGGCCGCAGTACGCCGTCGACTCCGTAGGCGCGGCCTGCCCTGGTGCCGAAAAACACCAGGTGGATGAGAATCATGAGGTAGTACGCCCATGGCCACTCGTGCGGCGCGTTCAGCACGGACAGGGCGATGGCCGCCGACTCGGCGGCACCGATCAGCGCCCACAGCCGGGTGGCGAGCCCCACCAGCAGGAACGCACCGATGCCGCCTTCGACCAGCAGGACGATCCAGCCGAACAGCGACATGTTCGGCAGCACGAAGTGCTCCACCAGCCACGAATATGGCGGGAAGACCGGGTGGTCCACGGCCATTTGGATCCAGCCCCGTAGCGCGCCGAAGCTGTTGGACGGGTCCTTCCACGCCAGATTCTGGATCCACATGTACGCGACACCGACCCTGGCCAGCGCGAGCAACCCGTGGCCGAGCCGCGGCTTCGCACTCCGCGCCGCCGATGCGCCTCCGGTCATCGGTACCCCCTCCATGGAAGGCAACGAAACCGAAACTCAAGCAACCGATCAACGGGCCCGAGCATTACAAACCGCTGACATCGGGACGGCCGACGGAGCAACGCGACATAGACACGACATATAGGTCCGCACGTGGGATCGCACTCCCCCTGGTGGTGGAGCACCAGGCTAATGCTGATCACTACCGTGGACCGGCACCGTCGCCGAGTGAGATTGGCCCAAAGTCAGGGGTTTGTGGGGGCGTGATCCGTAGGCTCCTGATAACTGTAGGTTCCGGCAAATAAACGGACGGTCAGGGATGGGGCGGGCCTCGCGGGACGAAGTCGCGCGTACGGTCGCGACCGAACGCGACGCGGGAGCACGTCCGGACGAGCTGACCCGGGCGACGGCGTGGCTGGCCGATCGGGGCCTGGGCAGATACCGGCCGGAACAGACGCCCGACGGGATGTGGCGCATCACCCTCCCCGGCTCGGCCTTCGATGGCCGGGGTCAAGTGTCGATGAGCAAGCTCGGCTCGTTCGTGGTCTTGTGCGGCGACTTCTTCCATGTGTGGTGTACGGACAAGCGAGTACGCTGCCGCGCGCTGCTGGAACGCGCCGACGCCTACCTCAGCGCCAGGAGACGCGTCGATCCCGCCGTCGCGGGCGTGCGGCTCGGCCAGATCGCGCGGCAGCTCGAACTCGGCACCATCGATCTACCCACGCTGCGCACCATGGCGGCGCAGAACGGCAAACGAGACCTGGCGGCCCACCTGGCACGCCTCCTGAAGTAGCGCGACGAATGTCCTACTTGTCGGAAGTGTGCCGGACCTGCCGCGGCGGAATTGTGGCGTGGGAGGTCGTGTTCGAGTGCCTGTAGGGGTTCTGTGGCACGGGGCTGGGGGTTTCGGTGGGCGGGCAGGCGATCGACGGCAGGCCGGAGTGGGGCAGATGGCCGCGCGTCGACGGCACGCCGCGTCGTGAGCTGAGATCGCTGTTGGCGGGTGGTTACACGGGGTTTTCCAGCGCAACCGAGCCGCGGCGGCTGCGGCTGGTCGCTACCGCGTCAGTTCCGTTGGTGGTGAAGATCCGCGACTCGGCGTGGCGCCCACCCGGCTTCGTGCACGGCGTGCACGGCTCGTATTCGGTGGTGGACGGCGACTGCGCCCCGGAATATCTCGAAGTACGACTGGCGCCGCTGGGAGCCTATGTGCTGCTGGGCCGGCCAATGGACGAATTGAGCGGACAATTCGTGGACCTGACGGAGTTGTTCGGCCCCTCCGGGCGGCGGCTCGGGGAACGAGTTCGGGCGGAATCCACCTGGCGGCGCCGCTTCGACATCATGGATGAGTTCTTGCTGCGCCGCCTCGATACGGGGCCGCGGCCGACGCCCGAGATGGTGTGGGCGTGGCGGCGCCTCGTCGGGTCGGGCGGCACCGTCGCGATCCGGCAGCTCGCCGCCGAGGTGGGCTGGAGTCACAAGCATCTGATCACCAAGTTCAAGCGGGAGATCGGGCTGGCGCCCAAGACGGCGGCCCGGCTCGTACGTTTCCAGCAGGCCCTTGGGCGGCTGGACCAGCAGCCGTCACCGCGCTGGGAACAGGTCGCGGCCGACGGCGGCTACGCCGACCAGGCGCACCTGGTTCGCGACTTCCGCGAGTTCACCGGAAGCACGCCCGCGGCCTTGTGGGACACCACCCGCGCGGGAAAGCCGGCATCAGCGCCGCACCTGACCAGGTGAAATTCGTTCAAGACAAGCCGGCGGCTTCGCTTTAGGTTCTTGATCGGCCCCGCGAACCGGAAACGGCGAGCGGCGGCTCGTCGTCATCACAAAGCAGGAAGCAGAAGTGCACCATGAAGTTCCCATTTCCGCCGGTCTCTCCTCCGCTGTTCGACGGTGAATTGAGCGTCGAGGGTCCTGCGCTCAATGCCGCCGCGGACGACTTCGGGCACCTTGTCCGGCGGGTCCCGCGCGCGGTGGTCCGGCCGCGCAGCGCCGAAGACGTCGTGGCCGCGATCCGCTGGGCGGCCGAGGGCGGATGGAAGATCGCGCCCCGGGGCCAGGGACACGCGCTGTACGGGCGTTCGCAGGTGGACGGCGGCATCGTCGTCGACATGAGCGCCCTGAATCACGTCCATCAGGTGGCCGCCGATCACGTGGTCGTGGACGCGGGCGCGACGTGGCGCTCTGTCCTGGCCGAAAGCCTGCCGCGCGGACTGACACCGCCCGTCCTGACCAACTACCTCGACCTTTCTGTGGGCGGCACGCTGTCGGCCGGCGGGATCGGCGGCACGACCCATCGGTACGGCATGCAGACCGACAATGTGCTCGAACTGGAGGTCGTCACCGGCGACG
The DNA here is from genome assembly GCA_035765195.1 of Streptosporangiaceae bacterium. Taxonomy (GTDB): domain Bacteria; phylum Actinomycetota; class Actinomycetes; order Streptosporangiales; family Streptosporangiaceae; genus CALAED01. The sequence goes on along the minus strand of DASTYC010000019.1, from coordinate 130,540 downwards.
GGCAGCGCCTGAACTGCTCGCCCCATGAGCGAGCCGACCTATTCGACGCGGTCCGCGCCGGGCTGAGCCAGTTCGGGATCATCACCCGCGCGACCCTTTCGCTCGTGCCCGCGCCCGAACGGGTCCGCCGGTACGTCCTCGGCTACCGCGACCTGGCGGACCTGGCAAGAGACCAGCGCATGATCCTGAAGGACGGGCGAGCGGACCATCTCCAGGGCACGATCCTCCTTGGCGAAGCGGGCCGGCAGTACCAGTTGGAGATGGTCGCCTTCGCCGCCGGTCGTACGTCGCCGACCGGGGATGAGGCCATCGCCGGCCTCGCCGACGACCGCGACCGGGCCCAGATCGACGAGGTGACCTACGCCCAGTACGTGGAGTCCTTCGACGAGTTCGAGGCGACCCTCCGCTCGGCCGGCGCCTGGGCGACCCCACACCCCTGGCTGCTGTCCTTCCTGCCCGGCTCCACCGCCGAACTGATCGCCCGGAACGTCCTCGATTCGCTCACCGCGAGCGACCTGGGTGAGCACGGCCGCGTGGTGTTCTACCCGATCCGCACCCGCCCGATCACGACGCCGTTCCTCCGCATGCCCGCGGAAGACATCGTGTTCCCGTTCAACCTCGTCCGTTTCCCCGCGGCCGACCGGCGGCAGGCCGACCGGCTGGTGACCCAGAACCGCGAGATCTACGAGCGCGTGCGAGTGGCCGGCGGCACGCTCTACCCCGTCAGCGGATTCGCGCTCGGACCCAACGGCTGGCGCGCACACTTCGGCGAACGCTGGGAGGCGTTCCAGGCGGCCAAGGAACGATTCGACCCGCGGCACATCCTGACCCCCGGCCAAGGCATCTTCGTCGACTAGCCGATGAGTCGCGGGTCGATCCACACGCCCACTTGCTCCGGACCTGGGCAGGCGGATAGCTCTGGGTCCGAGGCTTTGATGCCAAGGGCGAGGCGGCTGACGCCGGCGACCGAGATGTCGATCGTTTGCGGGTTATTGATTCCCACGCCGGATATCGTCTTGACACGTTTTTCGTCAGCCAGGACGAAGAAATTCAGAGAGTTGGTATGGCGAGAGTCGATGGCCATGCCGACCTTGGCGTGGAAGCGGCTGTATTTCGCGCTGATCACATAGTCCACCTGTATCGAGTCACACCACTCTCCGGTGGCGCTAAGCGATTTGGAATAGGTCGTGGACTTCACTTGGACCGGCGATGTGCTCCAGGGATTATCCGATATATCGACGTCGTCACCGCCGATCGGCTCCAGGTCGGCCAGGTATTGCGTTGTCGGCGTGTCCTGTGGCGTGTCCGGTGCCGCCGGTGAGGATTCATTGGCTGGCGGTGAGCCGACTGGTCCGGCATTCGCCGGCTGTGTGTTCGACGAGCCGGCCTGATCCGCGGGGGACTGGTCGTTGGGGAGCATCGCGATCAGCGTGATGAGAAGGATCAGGAACAGCCCGCCACCGATGCCTGCCGCGATCTTGGTGTGGTTGGCGGGTCGACGTGCGGCGGACATGGCGGCGGCGGAGGCGGCAGGTCCTGGAGTGGGAGGAGCGGGCGGCGGTGCCGCGGTGTAGGCGGGCAACCTTTCGGTGATGGCCGACGGCAACCAGGCGGCGGGAAGGGTGCGTTCTGGCCGCAGGTCGTCGATGATCTGCCGCAGCCGCGGGCGGTGGACGGGGTCCTTCGCCAGGCAGGTCGCGATGAGCGATCTCAGCTCGTCGGGACAGCCCTCCAGGGACGGCTCCTCGTGTGCGATCCGAAACAGCACCGCCGCATCCGGGCCCTCCCCGAACGGGCTCGTGCCGGTGGCGGCGAAGAACGCCAGGCAGCCCAGGGCGAACACGTCGATGGCCGGCGTCGACGGCTGTCCCAGGGCCTGCTCGGGGGACATGAACTGCGGCGAGCCGATCCTTACCCCGGTACGGGTGAGCGGCGTCGCGTCGGCGGCCCGCGCGATGCCGAAATCGATCACCCGCGGGCCGTCCACGGCCAACAGCACATTGGACGGCTTCAGGTCCCGATGGATCACCCCCGCCGCGTGGATCGCCTCCAACGCCTCGGCCACTCCCGCCGTGAGGATCCGTACGGTCTCCATCGGGAGCGGGCCAAGCTCAGCCACGGCCTGGGCCATCGAAGGCCCCGGGATATGCGCAGTGGCTAACCAGGGCACCTCGGCGTTCGGGTCAGCGTCGATGACCGGCGCGGTGTACAGGCTCTGCACCCGCTGGGCCGCCACGATCTCCTGCTGAAAGCGGCGGCGGAACTCCGCGTCATCGGCCAACTCGGGTCGAACCAGCTTGATCGCGAGTCGCCGCCCGCTCTGCGTACTCCCCAGATACACCCGCCCCATGCCGCCCGCGCCCAACCGCGCCAGAAGCCGGTAGCCGCCGACCTCACGTGGGTCCTCCGGCAGCAAAGGATCGAACGCGGAACCAAACCACGAGCGCGGCTGCACGATGTCTCCTCGCCTACTTTGGGCGGTCTGTTGAGAAACGTTGAGTAGACCACCACGTTCCGGCAGAGATCGCCACCCGTTCCACCGGTCCTATCCACCGTCCCACTCATCTACGCGCACGTGGTGTGGCGGCGAACGCCGCATAACACGGGTTTGTCCCGGCCGAGGGTGAGCTCGGCCGGGACCTGTTCAGGGCAGGATCTCGACGTACCCGTCGGTGCCGTGCACGCGGATCCGCTGCCCGTCCCGGATCAGCCGGGTGGCCTGGTCCACGCCCACGACGGCCGGCAAGCCGTACTCCCGGGCGATCACCGCGCCATGGGTCATCAGGCCGCCCACCTCCGTAACCAGGCCCGCTGCTCCGACGAACAGAGGCGACCAGCTGGGGTCGGTGTAGGCCGTGACCAGGATGTCGCCCGCCTCGAGATCGGCCTGCGCCATGTCAAGGATGACGCGGGCCCTGCCCTCGATGGTTCCGGCGGAGACCGCCAGCCCCGTCAGGGCACCGGCCGGCACGTCGTCGCGCCGGTACGCTCCGGCGATGGCCTCGCCATCCGATGTGAGCACCCGGGGCGGGGTGAGCGCGTGGTAGGACCGGAACGCGTCCTTGCGCCGCTGGATGAGCTGGTCGTCCACCTGGTTCGAGCGCACGACGTCGTGGAGTTCATGGAACGTGAGGTAGAAGATGTCTTCCTTGTCACGAAGCACGCCGGTCCGCACGAGGCGCTCGGCCTCTTCCAGCAAGGCCTGCTTGTAAACGAAGTAACGGCCCACGATGTCGTACTTCGGGTACTCCCGGTACCCGATGAAGGTCCGGACCCGGTCGATCATCCGCTTGGTCTCGCGGGCCTTCTGCTCGCCGTCCGGCAGGGTCCGCAAGCGTGACAGTACGTCCTGTTCCTTCTTCTGCGCCTGCCGCCGCCCCTGCTCGAAGCGCCGCTCGGCTTCGCCCGGCTCGAAGTTCCTGACGTTGTCGAGGATCACGGGCACGAGCGTGGTGGGGCGTTCGCGCCACCGCGGCCTCGTGATGTCGATCTCGCCGACGCAGCGCATGCCGTACCGGTCGAGGTAGGCCTCGATGGCGTCGCGCGCTTCGGTCCCGCCCGGGAGCTTGGGCAGCTCGTCCAGGAAGTCATCGTTCTCGACGCCCCGCAGGAACGCCACCACTTCCGGGTGCGGGCGTATCACGTCGGCGACGTCGAGCAGCGCCAGTCCCATCTCCGACGTGACGTTGTTGGGGGCGGACAGGGTGAGCGTGTCGGCCGCGTTCTTCTCGCCCAGCCACTCCCGCAGCTTGTCGTTGAGCCACCACGTGGCCTCCATCCCCGCCATGATCGCCGGAAGGTTCAGCGGATCCTTGAGGACCCGCTTGTGCTCGGCGAAGGCCTCGAGCAGGAAGTCGAACAGCGCCGGCCCGGTTTTCGTCCGGATGTCGCGCCGCAGTGCGGCGATGGACGCCTCGCTGCGCTCGATCAGCTCGGTGACGATGGCCGGGTCGGTCTCGATCGAGGCTGGGGCGCCGGCGCCCGGCGGAACGGCGGGACCCGCGTCCGGGAACGACGGGACGAAGTCCCCGCGGTCGAGGACGGTCTCCAGCGCGTCCCGCATCAGCGGGTCGGACCTGCCCGCGACGTCCAGGAGGCCGGCGCGGCTCGCCGGCGCGGCCAGGTGCCGGGTGACGTCGACGAACAGCCTCCCGCCGGCCTCGTGCATCGGTGCCAGGGCCGTCAGCTGCCACATGGAGATCCCGAGGGGCTTCATGGGGTCGGTCATCATCTGCTGGTGGCCGACGGAGACGTAGACGTGGTTGTCCTCGTCGCCGGTTTCGGGGATGGGGAACAGCGTGGTGATCGGCCGGCTCTGAACGAACTGGAAGTCGCCATCGACCAGGCACCATTCGATGTCCTGCGGGCGGCCGAAGTGCGCTTCGATCCGCCGCCCGAGCTGTACGAGGCGTATGACCTGCGCGTCCGTCAGCGTCGGCAGGGGCTGAACGGCACGCCGCTTGGCGGCGACCGTCCTGGCAACGATCCCGCCGTCGCGCACCTTGAAGACGTCCGGGTTCACCAGGCCGGAGACCAGGGCCTCGCCCAGGCCGAATCCGGCCTCCACGGTGGCGACCTTCCGGTTGCCCGTGGTGGGGTCGGCCGTGAACAGGACGCCGGCCGCATGCGGGAAGACCATCTGCTGCACGACCACGGCCATGTGGACCGTACGGTGGTCGATGCCGTTCCGCCGCCGGTAGGTCACGGCCCGCTCGGTGAACAGCGAGGCCCAGCACCGGCTGACGTGCCGGAGGATCGCCGTGGGCCCCACGACGTTGAGGTAGGTGTCCTGCTGGCCGGCGAAGGAGGCCGTCGGCAGGTCCTCGGCCGTCGCGCTGGATCGGACGGCGCAGGGGGCTTGATCCCCGAGCCGGGCGAGCGCGCGGGTGATCGTCGCGGCCAGATCGTCCGGGACGGCTATCCCTTCGATGGTCCGGCGGATCTCCGCGCTGAGCGTGCGGATCGCCTCCCGGTCGCCTGGGTTCAGGCGGGACAGCCGATCGAGCCGATCGTCGATCGACGGCGCTTCGGCCATGATCCGCCGGAAGGCGTCCGTCGTCACGCAAAAGCCGGCCGGCACGCGGATGCCCTCGATCCGCGACAGCCCGCCCAGGTGCGCGCCCTTGCCGCCCGCGAGCGCGACCCGCGTCTCGTCGACCTCTTGAAGTCCCAACACGTACTGCTGCTCGGTCACCGCGCTACCTCCGACGCGGCCACGCTTCGCCGCATCGCACAGGCCGATCGAATCACCGGCGCCTCCCCGTCAACATCGCACGCCCGTCGTTCCCCAAATTCCGCGGGTCGTGGCCTCGGCCGACGATTGTGCGCCATGACCCGGGTCTTGCCGCAAGCCCCCCAATGCGCTATACATTAGAAGTGGCAGGGAGACGTTTCCTTGCCTTTCTTTTTTGGGCCCGTCCGCTCGAACTCACGAGCTTCTCGCGCGGCGCGGCGCGGCGCGCCGCCTACGGCGCCAGTGTCGTCGGCCTTGGCCGTCCGGTGCAGATCGGCCACGATTTTGGTCGCAACACGCATCGTGAAACGTCTGGAGTCTCAGAGGTGGACATTCCACGTATTTTCACCATCTGCGAGAGCAGTCACCGTATCCACAACCCGTTTAGCAGCGAGAAGTTGGCGACCTTGGGTCAGGCGCTGGCGCTGGAAGCGGGGTGGCGGATCCTCGACCTGGCCTGCGGATCGGGTGAGATGCTGTGCACCTGGGCCCGCGATCACCATGTGTCCGGCACGGGGGTCGACCTCAGCAGCGTGTTCATCGCCGACGCCCGGGCGCGGGCGGTCGAACTGGGCGTAGCGGACAACGTCGCTTTTGTGCATGGCGACGCGTCCGGTTACGTCGCCGACGAACCGGTCGACGTGGCCTGCTGTATCGGCGCGACCTGGATCGGTGATGGCGTGCCCGGCACCATCGAGTTGCTGCGGCGTAGCCTGCGCCCCGGCGGCATCATGTTGATCGGCGAGCCGTACTGGCGGCGTGATCCTCCCGATCAGGCCACCGTCGAGGCCTGCGAGGCCGCGGACAAGGACGATTTCCTGCCCCTGCCGGAGCTGATCGAGCGGTTTCACGGACTCGGCTGGGATGTCGTGGAGATGGTGCTGGCCGATCAGGACAGCTGGGACAGGTATGTCGCGGCGCAATGGCTCAACATCCGCCGCTGGCTGGACGCCAACCCCGACGACGAACTCGCCGCCGAGCTGCGGGCGGAGCTGACCGCCTCTCCGGTGCGCCACACCAGATACCAGCGCGAATACCTCGGGTGGGGCGTCTTCGCCCTCATGAGCCGCTGACCCGGGCCTGGTCAGCGTGAGGATGCGCGGGGGACTTCGGCATAAGCCGTGAGGCTGGCTCGGTCGGCGGCCGCGCGGCCTTCGGCCCATCCTTCGGTGTCCCAGCCTCGGCTCACCGAATGTTGGGTGACATGACCGAACATCGACTCCACGACATGGTCGACCTGAGCGTCGCGCTCGGCGAGCACGGGAAGGAGGTCGGCGCGGCCGGTCTCAGTCGCCGCGTCGCGCACGGCGTCATCGACAGCGCCGCGCAGCCGTTCGCCGATGCGGTCGGTGAAGGAGGACAGGAAAGCCTGCCGGAATGATCGGGTCCGGGACCTGCCATGGCGGTCCTGACGTGAGCCCGTCTGCACCATGGCGGTGGTGGCCTGCACGAGCAACGACGTGAACAGCAGCTCAGCGGCCCGCAGGTCTGCGGGGAACCCGACAACGGTGGAGAGCCCGAGCGTCTTGTGCCAGACCGTACCGGCAACGGTTCGCTTCGGCGATCACCTGGAGCAAGAGTGCCTTGGGCGGCTCGTACGGGGCATCGACGAACAACCGGCGGCCCATCGGTTCCGCTTTGTCCGCGTGACTCGCATGGAGCAAAGCCGCGTCGATGCTGTGGCGCGCGATGAGCTCCTGAGCCCGGGCGGTCAGTGCTTCGGCCTCCTCGGGGAAATCGGTGGACTCGGCCTTGCCGAGCAGAGCCCGGACCTTGCGCAACACCTTCTCGTCAACCTCGTCCGCCGCAAACCCACCCGGCGCCGAAACGCGTGCGGTGCCAGGACGCGGGCACAGCTCCTCCAACGGCGGGAGACAGTGCAGGCAGGCGCCGGCCACGACCGCGCAAAGGAGCAGGGCTTGGCGGTCGGCCTTTTCCCGCTCGCACCAGGCGTCGGCATACCGATCGTCCCGCTCCCACCACACCTGGGCGGCTATCGCCTGGAGTTGCGCCGCCCACCGCCCGTCGACCGTGGCCGGAGCGTAACCGCGCATCTCGGCGGCGATGGCGTCCGTCGCCATCGCCGCTTCTCGCCTGCCCAGCTCACGGCCGACGTGGCGGACGACCTCGGCCGGCTGCCAGCCGGCGCGCCATGCCCGGGTCACCGCGTGGCCGAGACCCGGCAGCAACAGCCGATCGACGGCCTTCCGCCCCATGCCCGAACCCTCGGTCAGCCGGGCCGTACAGCGCCGCACGGTTTCCTCGTCACCGCGGATCCATGAGTTCATCGCCTCGGCGAACAACTGGTCGGCCTGCGACTCGGCAGGGGGGTCAGCGGCGGGCGTCCGCCACTGGCCGAAGAGGTCGGCGAAGGGATCGCCGCCCCCTGGCCCCTGGTGTCGCTGCCGCTGCCTGCGCCGCTTCTCCTTGGCGCGCCGCCGGTCTCGGTTGGCCTTGCCCACTCAGCCCACTCCCGCCCCGATCGTTTCCTGACGCACCACCTAATCAGACAACCATCGGCCACCGCCGTCATCCACGACGTTGTGGATAACGGAGACCACGGTCGGCACTTCTCGAATTCGACCGTCACAAAATGGACAAAGTGATTTGAAATAGGAGGACATTCGCCCCTCGTGCGCGCGGAGGCTTTGCCCTTATCGTCCGCTTGATGGCCGGATGGGGGACCTGGACTTGCCAGGAACACGGCCGATGGAGGCGAATCATGAACACCACATGGGGACGCGGCTTACTGGGTGCGGTGACGCTCGGTATCGCCACGCTACTGCCCGCCGCGCCGCCCGCCGCGCCGGGCGCATTCGCGGCTGTGTCCAACGCGTCGGCAACGGGCTATCGCGCCATAGATCTGGGCGCGGGCTTCCACTCCTCCGCTGTCGCAATCAACGAACGCGGCCACGTCGCCGTGGTGAGCGGCAACCGTTCCGTGCTCTGGCGGGACGGCAAGATCATCGACCTCGGGGTGCTGTCGGAAAGCCTGTCCAGCGTCGTGACGGACCTGAACGACCGGGACGAGGTCGTCGGGTTCGGCACGGACGCCGATATCGCGCGCCCGTTCCTCTGGCGCAACGGTCGGCTGACGGCTCTGGAGGTGCTGCCCGGAGGCGATAGCACCGTCGCCTTTGGCATCAACAACGCCGGTCAGGTCGTCGGATCGGGCACCACCACGGCCAGGGACGGGCCGCACGCCCTCATCTGGCAGGCTGGCCGGCCGATCGACCTAGACCCATCGGGCACCTGGTCGCTCGCCCGTGACATCACCAACAACGGCTGGATCATCGGAGAATCGGGCGGCCAGGCCACGGTATGGCGGCGCGGAGTCCCCACCGTCTTGTACTCCGGCACGGCGAGGGCCATGAACGAGCGGCATCAGGTCGTCGGATACGCGTCCGGGAGCCTCCTGTGGAGCCGCGGCGAGGTCACCGACCTCGGAGCACCCGAAGGCGCCACAGCCTTCGAGGCGCAGGACGTCAACAACCGGTCCCAGGTCGTGGGCAACAGCACCATTGGTGCCGTCCTCTGGCAGCGCGGCGCATTCGTCAAGCTCCCGCTTCCGCCCGGGGGCCTGCCGACAGGATCAGCGGCGTTCGCCATCAATGATCGCGGCCAGATCGTCGGCTCCGCCGACATCCTCACCGCTGAAGGGCAGGAAACACACGCGGTCTTGTGGACCCGCTGACGGCGGCACGCCCGGCCCCAAGGTCGCCGGCTCGGCCTGGATGACGGGTCACTGCTGGACGATGGGTTCGAAGATGGACTGGTACTGCTGCTTTTCCCGGGAGTTCTCGAACGGCCGGTAGCCGTGCAGATTGGCGTAGTCGTCATCGGACGGATACACCAACAGGCTATTGGCGACCTCTGTCAGCGTCTGCTTTTCTTCGCCCGAGGCCTTGGCGGCGTGGGACCGGATGATGTTCTGGGTGCTGGGCACCGGGGTGACGAAGTTGATGTACTCGGTGAGGGTGGCCGCGATCTCCGGATTGTAGAAGAAGTCCATCAACATGATCGCGTCGACCGGATTCCGCGCCGTTATGGGGATCAACATGTTGTCGGTCCAGAGCGTCGCGCCCTCCTCGGGGAGCACGAATCGCAGGTCGGTCCCCGCCGAGACGTTCTGCTGGAAGATGTCGCCCGACCAGGCCATGGAGAGCCAGACTTCGCCTCTGCTCAGTGGTTCGATGTAGTCCTGGTCGAAGTACTTGCGAACGATGCCCTTTTCGCGTTGGCTGCGGAGCCTGTCCGCCGCCTTCTCCCACTCGTCGGGACCCGAGTACACCGGTTCGATTCCGTCGAGCAACATGGCGAAGTTGCCGATTTCCTGAGTGTCGGCCATCATGCCGACCCGGCCTTTGTACTGCGGATCCCATAGGTCGGCGATCGCGGTGGGCGGGTTCCTCACGTACCGCGGGTTGTAACCGATCCCGGTCATGCCAGACGCATAGGGGACACTGAATAGGTTTCCCGGGTCGAACGGCTCCTGCTTGAACCTCTGTGCGGCATATTCCGCGAAATTGGGCAGCCGCGCGTGGTCGAGGGGCGCGAGGAAGTCTTGCGCGACCATTTCGTTGAACTGGATGCCGTTCCCCATGATCATGAGGTCGTAGCCAATGGATTTCCCCGCGGCGAGCCGTGGCCGGATCTTGGCCAACCACGGCGCGTCGTCCTCGATGACCTCCTGGTAATTCACCGTGATGCTCGTGCTCGCGGTGAACTTCTTCAACTCGGGACGCTTGGGGTCCATGTAGAGCGGCCAGCTGGCGAAGCTGAGGTGGCCGTTCGCCTTCTTGCCCGCCCAGAATTTGCGCACCCGGGCCTGGTCGGCCGGGGGCGCCTTCTCGCTCTGGATTTCGCAGGCCGACAGAGCCGTCCCCGCGCCGGCCGCGCCGATCAGCTTGAAAAGGTCACGTCTGCCGATCCGGCGGTGTGTCAGCCCGCGCAGCAAACTGGGGTCGATGTGCTCGTTCATCAAGCACCGCCTGAGCTACGCTTTCGGGCCATGTGCCTGCTGTCCATTTTCCCGATTCTGCTCGCACATACTCGGCCATATGCCCGGATGATAGTAAAGAATTCCTTATTGACTCGTGCAGCGAATTTTGTACGCACCATACTAAGGTCGGGCTTGGAATGCCGTGCACGCGAAGCGAGGTGTCCCGATGGCGCGTGTTCCGATGGCCGGCGACGACGCGGTCACCCGCGAGAGTATGAGCGTCGTCCTGTTCGACGAGGGACGGTTCGACGAGGACGGCACGCCCGCGGTCACGCGGGTTCGGTTGCGGAATATGCCCGGGATCTAACGATGTCCACCGTGAGCGGGGGCGCGCTCGCTGATCCCATGGGGCGTTTTCTCCCGGTGTTCCGGCTGGTCTCCTGGCTCGCGATCGTCGCGATGGCGGCCGTGTTGCTCTGGATGTGGATCGCCGGATGGTGGCTGGGCTGGGCGTCGGCGCGCACCCTGGTGCCCGGCGCGGAGGCGATAAAGCCCGCGACCACGGGCACGTTCCTGGCCGCCGCCGTCTCCTTCGGCCTGCTCTGGCCCGGAACTCGGCACGTGGTGTTCCGGGTCGCCGGCCTCGTCCTGGCGGCGGTCGTCGTGGTCGGTGGCTGGCAGGACCTGTACGACTGGATCAACCACGGGCTCCGCGAGACCCACTCCCTCTTCGGGGGCGTCGAAGGGGTCCCCACCTCCGGCAACGCCGATTTCCGCTCCCCCGAAACGGGCATCGTGCTGCTGTGTAGCGGGTTCGCGCTCGCCTTTTACCACGTCGGCCTGCGGCGGTGGCAGCCCGGGCGGCTGCTCGCGCTCGTGCCCTTGACGTTCGGCCTGTACGAGCTGATCAGCTACATGATTCCGGCCTCCAGGATCTACTGGACGGGCTCGTATGCCGGGATGGCGCTCGGCACCGCGCTGTGCGCCACGTTGCTGGGCATCGCGCTCGTGCTGGTCCCGTACGAGAGGTGGACCGCGCAGCTGTTGGTGGGCGAAGGGCCGGGCGGCGTGCTGGTGCGCCGGCTGCTGCCCCTGGTGATCACGATCTCGGTTCTGCTCGGGCTGTTCAGCGCGCAGGCGACCCGGATCGACATCCCCCGCAACCAGCGCGGTCTCGTCGTCACGGCGCTCACCGTGCTGTTGCTGGGGACGCTCGTCTGGAGCTTCGCCCGGTCGCTCGAGCGGGGCACCTTGGAGCGTCGCATCGCGCAACGGACGATCGAGTCCACCCGGGCAGACGTGCGTCGCATGGAACGGGAGGCGCAGACGATCATCGACAGCGCCCCCGACGCGTTCGTGGGATCGGACGAGATCGGCAGGGTCACGCGGTGGAACCGGCGCGCCGAGGAGATGTTCGGCTGGTCCCGGCAGGAGGCACTCGGCCGGCCGGTCGCCGAGTTGTTCATTCCGGAACGCCACCACTGGATCTTGGATGCGATGCTTCAGGGCACGGACCGGGGCATCCTCGGTCAGCGCCGGGAGGTGACGGCGCGCCGCAAGGACGGCAGCGAGTTCGCGGTCGAGCTGGAATTGTGGCGGCTGGAAGACAGCAGAGCATCCACCTACAACGCCTTCTTGACCGATATCTCCCAGCGCAAGGCGCTGGAACGCGCGCTGGTCGCCGCTCGTGACGAGGCCGTCGAAGCCGCCCAGGCCAAGTCGCGTTTCCTCGCCACCATGAGTCACGAGATCCGGACGCCGATGAACGGCGTCATCGGTCTCACCGACCTCCTGCTCGAAACGCCGTTGAACCAGTCGCAGCGCCGCTACGCCGACGGCATCCAGACCGCGGGGGCGGCACTGTTGAGCATCATCAATGACATCCTCGACTTCTCCAAACTCGAGGCCGGCAAGATCACGATCGAGCAGACCACTTTTGATCTGAGCCTTCTGGTGGAAGAGGTCACCGAGGTATTCGCCAATGGAGCCGAAGAAAAGGGGCTGGAGCTGATCGCCGACTGCGATCCCACGATGCCGGAAAGGTTCGTCGGCGACCCCACGCGGCTGCGTCAGATCATGCTGAACTTCACCTCGAACGCACTGAAGTTCACCAACCAAGGCGAAATCATCGTCCGCGTGTACCCAGACCGGGAGCCGTCGCCCGACGCGGACACCGTCCCCGTCCGGTTGGAGGTCGTCGACACGGGCATCGGCATCCCCGCCGAAAAGCGCGAGCAATTGTTCGAGCCCTTCACTCAGGCCGATGTCTCGACCACCCGCGAGTTCGGCGGCTCCGGCCTCGGCCTGGCGATCTGCTACCGGCTCACCGAGGCGATGGGCGGGCTCATCGGCGTGGACAGCACACCCGGCGAGGGCAGCACCTTCTGGTGCGTCATTCCGCTGCGGCGCGCGCCCGAGCACGCCGCCGCCATGCCGCCGCCGGGACCGCGGGATCTGCGGGTGCTGGTCGTCGACGACAACGAGAGCAACCGGCACGTCCTGGAGGGACAGCTACGAGGCTGGACGATGCGCCCCACGTCGGTGGGCGACGGCCGGGACGCGCTGGAGGCGCTGCGCGCCGCCGCCGACCACGATGCCCCGTTCGCGTTGGCGGTCATCGACATGACCATGCCGGGCATGGACGGCATCGAACTCGGCGAGACGATCACCACCGACTCCCGGATCCCTCCGCTCGACCTTGTCCTGCTCACCTCCGTCAACGCCCCGGACCCGGAGGCCGCGAGGGACGCCGGTTTCGTGGCGACCCTCCCCAAGCCCGTACGTCGATCACGACTGCATGAGATCCTCGCCGAGGTCACGACGACCGGCCGACCGGGCGAGCGCCCGGCGCCGGCGCGGCCCCCCGCGGCGACCGAACCCGAGTTCCGCCCGCCCACCCAGGGCAACGTGCTGGTGGTCGAGGACAACGAGATCAACCAGGCGGTGGCCATGGGGTTCTTGGCGAGGCTCGGCTATCGCGCCGACGTCGCGGCGAACGGGCGGCAGGCGCTCGACAAGATCGCCAAGAACCGGTACGGCGCGGTGCTGATGGACTGCCAGATGCCCATCATGGACGGCTACACGGCCACCACCGAACTGCGCAGGCGAGAGGGGCCGGCCCGGCATACGCCGGTCATCGCGATGACCGCGGGTGCCCTGGCCGAGAACCGCGACCGGTGCCTCGCCGCCGGCATGGACGACTTCATCCCCAAGCCGATCGGCCAGGACGCCCTGGCCACGGCGCTGAGCCGCTGGATGCCGCACACCGGCCCCAACGGTCCCCCGAGCCCCCCGGGCGCTGCGGCACCCGCCCCCGGCCCCGAGGCCCCCGGCCCTGAGGCCCCCGGCCCTGAGGCCCCCGGCCCCGAGGCCGGCGAATCCGTCCAGCCCGCCTCGGAATCGATCCGCGAGCGGCTCGACGAGCTCGGCGGCTCCGATTCGGATCAGGGCCGCGAGGCGCTCACGCGGATCGCGTCGATGTTCATCACCCGGGAAGGGGCGGACATCGAAGAACTCGCCGGGGCCGTCGCCCGGCAGGACAGCGCGGCCATCCAGCGGTGCGCCCATCGGATCAAGGGAGCGGCGGCCAACATCGGCGCCACGGCCATGTCGGCGGCGGCCCGGGAGGTCGAGAACATCGGCAAACAGCGCCGGCCGGAGTCCGCTCCCGACGCGCTGGACCGTCTCCGCCACGAGTTCCGTCAGGCCAGCGAGGCGCTGTCAGCGATCTTGGGCATACCGGCGACCGGCGAGTTATCGTCCGAGTTATCGTGCAACTCATCGTGCGAGTCGATCGTGCGAGTCGATCGTGCGAGTCGAAAATTTCCTCTGCGAGGCGCACCCCTTGCGGCCTAACGTGATCCTGGAGCGGAATGACGTGTAACCTTTTCGCGCTCTGCTTCGACGCGAACGACCCGCTCCGTCTCGCGCGCTTTTGGTCCGGCGTTCTTGGCTGGGCGCCGGCCGCCGATCCTCACGACGGCGTCGCGCTGCTGCCGAACGATGACACCGGCTTTCGGATCCGGTTCTTGCCGACTCGAGAGCAGAAGGCCGGGCAGAACCACATGCACTTCGATCTCACGAGTACGTCCCTCGAGGACCAGCGGCAGACCGTGGCGAGGTCGCTCCGCCTCGGCGCCCGGCACATCGACATCGGCCAACGCCCCGAGGAGGGTCATGTCGTGCTCGCCGACCCCGAAGGCAACGAGTTCTGCGTCATCGGGCCGGGCAACGCCTTCCTCGCCGACTGCGGATTCATCGGAGCGCTCGCGTGCGACGGTTCGCAGGAGGCCGGGTACTTCTGGAGCGAAGCGCTGGGCTGGCCGTTGGTCTGGGATCAGGACCAGGAGACCGCGATCCGCTCGCCGCACGGCGGTCCGAAGATCACCTGGGGCGGTCCGCCGCTGCTGCCGAAGACCGGCAAGGACCGGCTGCGTTTCGACCTCGCTCCGTCCGCCCACGGCGATCGGCAATCGGAGGTCGACCGTCTCATCTCCCTCGGGGCGACTCGCGTCGACATCGGCCAGGGCGAGGTCGGCTGGGAGGTCATGGCCGACCCCGACGGCCATGAGTTCTGTGTGTTGGGGTCGATGTGAACACGATCACGTTGTCCGGCTGCTCGCGAGGTGGGCCAGCAGCGCGTCCAGCGGCCGCGGCACGCGATCGAGATCGAGCGCCGCGACGAGCCGGCCGGAATAGCGGATCTTGCGGCCGCCGGCTGATCCCATGAACCGGTGCAGTTGGTCGTGAGCGGTCCGCCCGCGCCATGCGGGTTGCCGCTGGAGCGTGCGAAACGAGCCGAGCTCGCCCTCGGCTTCGACCACCCGCTCGACCGCGGCCGTGCCGAGGGCCCGGATCAGCTCGTCCTCCAGGTCGGCGACGCAGACGAAGAATCCGAGCGCCTCCAGGTCGCTTCGGCCGAGACCGTCGGCAAGGCCGGCGCGCTCGAGACTCCTCCGGTAGTCGCCTTCCTCGCCGAGATCGCACAGCCCGGCCAGCCGGAGATCGCGACCGGGAGGGCCCAACTCGCGGATGTACGTCCCGATGTTCGTGGCACCGCCCATCGCCACCACGGAGATGCCCTCGGCCGCGAGGTTCCGGCCACGGCGCTCGGCCAGCGCTTCGACGGCCGACTTGTCGCTGACTCCCTCGACCAGAACCACGGTGTGCTTGTCGCTCACGAGCCCAGCCTCGCACCGAATCCGGCGAAACCCGACTCATTAACTAAGTGAGCTCGCGACCACGGGTCTCGGGGAGGCCGAGCAGGGCGACGAGAGCGAGCGCGTAACCGACCGCGCCGAACAGCATGGCGCCGCCGAGACCCATGACGTCGGACAGGAAGCCGACGACGGTCGGGAAGAAGGCCCCGAGCGCCCGGCCCAGGTTGTAGGTGAAGCCCTGCCCGGTGCCGCGCACGGCGGTCGGGTAGAGCTCGGCCAGGAAGGACCCGAACCCGCTGAAGATGCCGGAGGCGCAAAAGCCGAGAGGGAAGCCGAGCAGCAGGACCAGGGTGTTCGCGCCTTCGGGGATCTGGGTGTAGGCGATGAGCAGCGCCGCGGAGGCCAGCGCGAAGACCGCGAACGCCTTGCGACGGCCGAGCAGGTCGGTGGCGTACGCCCCGGTCACATAGCCGAGGAAGGCGCCGGAGATGAGGAAGAACAGATAGCCGCCGGTGCCCACGACGCTGAGCTCGCGCTCGGTCTTGAGGTAGGTCGGCAGCCAGGTCATGAGGGAGTAGTAGCCGCCCTGGACGCCGGTGCCGAGCAATGCGCTGAAGATCGTGACGCGCAGCAGGCCGGGGGCGAAGATGCTCCGCAGCGGCGCGCGCTCGGCCCGCACGAGCCGCTGGGCGATCGGCGCGTCGGAGACCTTGCGTCGCAGGTAGAGCACCAGCACCGCGGGCAGGGCGCCGGTCCAGAACAGCACGCGCCAGGCGGTGTCGTCGTCGAAGACGCTGAAGATCACCGTGTACGACACGACGGCGAGACCCCAGCCGACCGCCCACGCGCTGTGCATGAATCCGACGGTGCGGCCGCGGTGCCGGGCCGAGGTGTACTCGGCGACCAGGATCGCGCCGGTCGCCCACTCGCCGCCGAACCCGATGCCCTGCAGTCCGCGCAGGACGAGCAGCGTCTCGTAGTTGGGCGCGAAGCCGCACAGCACCGTGAAGATGGCGTACATCAGCACGGTGATGATGAGCGTGCGGGTGCGTCCGATTCGATCGGCCAGCATTCCGGCCAGCATCCCGCCGAGCGCGGACATCACGAGCGTGACGGTGGTCAGCAGCCCGGCCTGGCCCTTGGAGATCCCGAAATACGCCGTGATCGCGGCCAGGCCGAGCGGCAGAACCTGGAAGTCGTAGGAGTCGAGGCCCCATCCGCCGAAGGCCCCGGCGAAGGCGCGCCGCCCGCGCGGGCCGAGATCGCGGAACCAGGTGAAGGGCCGATCCCGCGGGAGAACTTCGGTAGTTTGCGTCACCGAGCATCACGATCGCACGGCGAGGGGCGCGACGTAAGGGCGGAGCCGCACTCTGTCGCCGTTCTGTCGGAATCTGTCGGAAGTTGCCGCATTCTCCGGGCAGAACTGCGAATCATGACGAGCCGCCCGCGATCAGGCGGGCGGCTCGTCATGCACCGTTCCTACGGCAGGGTCCCGGACGGGAGCGTCAGCGTGGTCGCGGTGGTCTTGTATCCGGACCGTTCTCCCGCGTACTGGTCGCCGAACGGATCACCGGTCTGCCCCTCGGGCAGGCCCGTGGTGTCCTGGGTGCCTTCCGGCGTGGTGACCGGCACGGCCACGCCGCTCGGCGGCTCGACGACGACCTTGCCGTCCTGGACGTAGGCGGTGACGTTGTTCATCGCCGCACGCCACAGGCTCTGCCGCCGCAGTTCGGCGCCGAGGTCGGCCATGCGGTCGTTGACGAGGGGCGCGTTGGCGGCGAAGGCCGCGCGGTAGTCGCCGAGGATCTTGTTGAGCATCGGGTAGAGGATGCGGTCTTCGGCGAGGTTGGACTGGTGCACGTAGTGCGGGCGCGGGTCGTTGGCGACCACGTGCGACAACGTGATCTGGGAGTCGACGGGGATGATGTAGTCCTCGTAGCCGGTGGCGGTGTCGAGGGGCTGGATGCAGGTGACGGTGGCCGGGTTGTCCTCGCAGATGCCGCTGCCGCCGTTGGCCCGGCTGGTGTAGATCCAGTTGTACTCGTCGACCATTTCGGCCTTGGTCCCGACGTTGAAGTAGTTGCTCATCGGGTAACGCGGCACGGTCAGCGCGTTCCCCACCGCGCGCTGGGCCTTCTCACGGGAGGCGTCGCCCCCGATCCATGCCACGCCGGCCGCGTTCAGGGCCGGCGCGAAGTTGGGGTTGTCCGCCGGCTGCTGCGGCAGGATCCTCAGCCCGGAGTGCTCGCCCGTGACCAGTTCGTTGGCCTGGGTGCTGATGCCCTTGCCGCTCGCCCAGGTGAGGTTCTGGTTGATCTGAGCTTCGATGTCGGCCTGGCTCACCCACAACGTGTTGCCCGACGCGTCGGTCAGGCACCGCCACGGCACCACCGTGAAGTCCTGCTGGCACCCGACGTTCATGTGGTCGTACGTATGGTTCCCCCACCGGAAACCGCTCGAGCCGTCCGCGAGCGCGATGGTGAGCGCGTCGGACCCTGACTCCTCGATCGCGTCCACGCTGCCGGACCCGTTGAAGTACATGTCGAAGGTGAAGTTGTTCTGGGTCTGCCAGTTCACCGCCTGGGTGACGTCGTCGGGCGTCATCCGGATCGGCGTGGTGGCGACCCCGGCCGCGCAGTCCTCGCCCGGCGTGCAGTTGTGCTCGGTGCTCCACCGCTCGTCGGGCAGGAACACATCGTCGATGTGGACGGAGAAGTAGCTGCGGTCGTAGCCGAGGTGCACGCCCTTGGTGAGCCAGCTGATGATCCCGTGCCCAAGGAGCCGGAACTGCCACTGCTCGGAGTTGTACGTGAAGATCGTCACCATCTCGGAGTGGCCGGGCCAGTTGTGGATGCCGGCGAGGACGCCGGTCTGCCCGTTCATCGTCCCGGTGAGGTAGGGCACGAAACTGTGCGTGGGCGTGGGATCCGGCGCGGCCGCCAGGCTGCCGAAGGTCTCCATCACGCCTGGCGCGTTGTCCTCGAAGCGCATCGGGCCCTGGAGATAGCCGAACGGACCGGCCAGCCCGTCGGCGGCGACGTTCGCCGCGATGCCGTCGAGTGAACCTGTGTAGAACGGGGCGGGCAACCCCGAGGTGAAGCTGCCGGCGAAGTCGCTCGTGGTCAGCTGCCGGATGCCGAACTGCTCCTCGAAGGCGTCGATCGCTTCGAGCTCGGGACCCAGTATGAAGTCCCGGCGGGGGAGCACGACCGCCTGGTACTTGGCCCGCGGGACCCCGTCGACGGTGTCGGACAGGGTGTCGGCGGTGATTTGCGGCCGGCTCGTGTCATTGATGCGGATGGTCGTATGCGGAACACCCTCGATCGTGAGCTGGTTCTCGATCGCGGACACCTGTGGACCGTCGTCGGTGAGCACGAGCACTCTGAGGTCGATGCGCGGCCCGACGGCCCGCGCGGATGCGGCGGGAAGCTGTACCGCCAGCAATGTGAGCGCGGCGACGAGCACGGCCCCCGCCGTGCGGCGCGCTTTTTTCATCCCAAGTCCTCCCAGGTGGCGATCGTGCTGTGCGCAATCTTGCGGGCCGATCTAGAGGCCCGAACTCGAGACCAACTCGAGGCACAATTAGGAAGAATGCTTAGGCGCACGCAGGCGGTAAAGAGGCCCAAAGTCCCGACTCGCGGCTGTCTGGTCCTATCTTGACTGAGTCCCCGAGTCCTAGGACCTAACGGCGAAATTGCCTTCCGCGGAGTCCGGCGAATACGGTCGCCGCGACCACCCAAAAATAATGCCCTAAATCGGCACTAAGCCTACAAATTTCGAAATTCGGGAGGATTCAGAGGGCAGAGCGTGTCAGTGGGCAGAGCGTGTCAGAGAGCAGAGCCGCCTGTCGCGAGGCGCATGAGGTCCGTGTCGAGGTCGATGGAGGTCTCGGTGCCGCTGGCGCTGCCGAACTCGTGCCGGTAGCCGTGCCAGGACTCCTCCCTGACCCGCTGGGCGAAGCCGCTCTCCATGAGGAGCACCAGCTCGAGCGCGGCCCGGTCGACGCGCTTGTTGAGCGCCGGGTCGTTCCAGTCCTCCGGGGCGGCGAACAGCGAGGTCGGCACCACGGTGGTCCGCAGGTAGGCGAACAGCGACCGCAGTTGCTCGTCGACGACGAGAGCGTGCCGGGCCGTTCCCGCGGTGGCGGCCAGCACGGCGGGCTTGGCGATGAGCAGGTCGTTGTCGAGGACCTGGAAGAACGAGGTGAACAGCCCACTGGCGCCCGCCTTGTAGACGGGAGTGGCGGCGACGATGCCGTCGGCCGCGGCGAGGACGTCGATCGCCTCCCGCAGCCTCGGTCCGGTCAACTGGGAGACCATCGCGGTGGTGATCTCGGTGGCCATCTCGCGCAGGCCGATGACGTGGACGGTCACCGTGCCTCCGCGCCGGCCTGCCAGCTCGGTGACGCGTTGCGCGATGCGATCGGCCAGCATCCGGGTCGACGAGGGGTCGCTGGTGCCGGCGCTGACGACCGCGACGCTGCGCGCCTGCTCGCCAGACGCGTTGGTGCTCGCGTTCCTAGGCGCGTCGGTGCCCGTCTCTCTGGTCATCTCAGGTGCCTCCCGTCATTTCGCGTATTTCCCGTTCCCGTGCCGGCCGGTGGGACGGCCAGCTTCCAGCAGATGGTCGCCAGCTGCCGCAGCTCGTCAGGGGACAACTCGGCGGTGAGCGCACGGGCCACGGAACGGGCGTGCCGGCGTCCGATCTCCCGCTGTTTGTCCCGTCCGGCGGCGGTGAGCGACAGGCGTACGCCGCGTCCGTCCGCGAGGTCCGCGCACCGTTCGACGAACCCGCGCTCGACCAGGCGGTCCACCATGCGGGACAGCGCCGGCTGGCTCAGCAGGACGTGCCGGTGCAGTTCACCGATGCGCAGTGGCTCACCGCACTTGGACAGCGTGTAGAGCACGTCGTATTCCCGCATGGACAGGTCACGCCAGATGTCCTCGGCCGCGAACTGTTTCATCAACCGGGCATGCGTGGACAGCAGTGCCTCCCACGCGTCGTTGGCGAGCCGGGTCCGACTCGGCTTCTCGGAGATGTCGGTCGTTCTGGACATCGGAGATCACATGCTCGGGTAGTTGACCCGCAGCTCGGGGTCGCTGTCCTGGTAGGGCGAGGAGCCCGTCACGTTGTCGCCGCGGTTGGCGTTGGGGCGCGGCCGGCGCGGCGCCGCGTCGCCGTACTTCGCCTTGACCCGGCCGGCGTGCGTGGGCGCTTCGGCGGCCTCCGGGTCGCGGCGGGCCGCCAGTTCCTTGCGCAGCGTGGGGACGACCTCCTCGCCGAGCAGGTCGAGCTGGTTCAGCACGGTCTTCAGCGGCAGCCCGGCGTGGTCGATCAGGAACAGCTGGCGCTGGTAGTCGCCGAAGTGTTCGCGGAAGGTCAGCGTCTTGTCGATGACCTCCTGCGGGCTGCCCACGGACAACGGCGTCATCCGCATGAACTCCTCCAGCGACGGGCCGTGCCCATAGACCGGCGCCTCGTTGAAGTAGGGCCGGAATTCCCGGATCGCGTCCTGCGACCTTCGGGCGATGTACGCCTGGCCGCCCAGGCCGACGATCGCCTCCTTCTCGGTGCCGTGGCCGTGGTGCGCGTAGCGCTGCCGGTAGAAGCCGATCAGGCGCATGAAGTGCTCCTTCGGCCAGAAGATGTGGTTGGCGAAGAAGCCGTCGCCGTAGTACGCGGCCTGCTCGGCGATCTCCGGCGTGCGAATCGAGCCGTGCCACACGAACGGCGGCACATCGTCCAGCGGCCGCGGGATCGACGTGAAGCCCTGCAGCGGGGTGCGGTACCGCCCCTCCCAGTCGACCACGTCCTCCCGCCACAGCCGGTGCAGCAGGTTGTAGTGCTCCAGCGCCAGCGGCAGCCCCTCGCGGATGTCCTGGCCGAACCACGGGTACACCGGGGCCGTGTTGCCGCGCCCCAGCATGAGGTCCGCCCGGCCCTGCGACAGGTGCTGCAGCATGGCGTACTCCTCGGCGATGCGCACCGGGTCGTTCGTCGTGATCAGCGTCGTCGCCGTGGTCAGGATCAGCCGCTTGGTCATCGCCGCGATGTGGGCGAGCAGCGTCGTCGGCGAGGAGGAGAAGAACGGCGGGTTGTGGTGCTCACCGATGGCGAACACATCGAGCCCCACCTCTTCGGTCTTCTGCGCGATCCGCACGATCGCCTCGATCCGCTCCGCCTCGCTCGGGGTCTCACCCGAGACCGGGTCCCGAGTGATATCGCTGACCGAGAAAACCCCGATCTGCATGAACGCCTCCTCCGACGACTCCGCCGCCTCGATCGACTCCGCCAACTTCATGCGTTTGCATATACCGTAACCGGCGCGGCCGCCGATCTGTTCCCGGGGCCCTGCCCCCTTGTGCCGGGCGGGGAGTTGGATTAGATATTGAGGCAAACTGCATGGAGCCAAGATGGCGGAAAACCCCCGCGTCGCCTCATCCTCCACCAGCAATCGGCCCATGGTCCGGGCGGTCATCGCGTCCGCCGTCGGAACCTCGATCGAGTGGTACGACTTCTTCCTGTACGGGTTCGCGGCCACGACGATCTTCGCCGAGCTCTACTTCCCCGGCAACGACCCGTCCACCGGGCTGCTGCTCTCGCTGGCCACCTACTTCGGCGGCTTCGCCGCGCGGCCGATCGGAGCGGCGATCTTCGGTCACTACGGCGACCGCATCGGCCGCAAGGCCACGCTGATCATCACGTTGCTGTGCATGGGCCTGGCCACCACGCTGGTCGGACTGGTCCCGACGTACGACCAGATCGGGATCTGGGGCGGGATCATGCTCACCGTCCTCCGGCTGCTGCAGGGCATCGCGGTCGGCGGCGAGTGGGGCGGCTCGGTGCTGCTGTCCACCGAGTGGGGCAAGCGGGTCGGCGGCCATCGCGGTCTGCTCGGCAGCTGGCCGCAGTTCGGCGTACCGGTCGGGCTGGTGCTCGGGTACACGGCGCTGAAGGTCTTCCAGCCGCTCGACCCGTACTGGGGCTGGCGCATCCCGTTCCTGCTCAGCATCCTGCTCGTCGGCGTTGGCCTCTACATCCGGCTCGGGATCCTCGAGACCCCGGTCTTCTCCAAGGTGCTCGAGGAGAACCGGGTGGAGCGGGTCCCCGTTCTCGAAGTGATCACCCGGAACTGGCGGGAGATCGTCCTCAGCGCGCTGCTGCGCACCGGGCAGCAGGCGCCGTTCTACATCTTCACGGTCTTCGTCCTCACCTACACCACCAAGACCCTCGGCTTCGAGTCCGACCAGGTCTATACGTGGGTCATCATCGGCGCCCTGGTCTCGATGATCACGGTGCCGTTCTGGGGGTACGTCTCCGATCGCGTGGGCCGCAAGCGGATCTACGTCGCGGGCACGATAGCGATGCTGGTGTGGTCCTATCCGTACTGGGCGCTGCTGGACACCCGGTCGACCGGGCTGGTGATGCTGGCCATCGTGCTCGCCTGGCCCATCCATGACATGCAGTACGGCCCGCAGGCGGCGTTCATCGCGGAGAGCTTCACGGGCCGGCTGCGCTACAGCGGGGCCTCACTCGGCTATCAGCTCGCGTCCGTCACCGCCGGCGGGCCGGCGCCGCTCATCGCGGTCTGGCTGCTCAACACCTTCGACAGCTCAGCGACGATCGCCGCCTACATGGCCCTGTGCGCGCTGGTCAGCCTCGTCGCGGCGCTCCTGCTCAAGGAGCGGTCCCACCAGGACTACGGCGCCGAGTACGACGAACAGGAGGCGCCGGCGCGAACGACCGTGGCCTGAGGCGGCTCAGCTGAACGGCTGCCGATCCTGCTCGCAGGTGGCCCCGGCCGGCGGGAGCGTGCCGTCGATGAGATAGGCGGACTCGATGGCGTCGGCGCACGCGCTCTTGTTGAACAAGGCGGTGTGGCCGTACCCGTTGACGGTCAGCAGCCGTGCCGAGTGCAGCTCGCGCGCCATCGCGACCCCGTTCGCGTACGGAGTGCCCGGGTCGGTGGTGATGTTGACCACCAGGACCGGGCGGGCCGTCGGCCGGTCCCACGGACCGGTGTACCGGTCGGCGTCCATGACCGGCCAGGTGGCGCACGGCTCGATCGCCCACGCGCGGAACGGGCCGAAGGGGCCGGATCGGGCGAACGCGAACGCCGCCTGCGCCGCGTAACTCCGCGGATCGCGTGGGTTGGGCGTATCGGCGCATACGGGCGCGATCTGCTGCTCGGGCCCCGTGTACTTCTCGGTCGCGTCGTCCTGCCTGATGGCGGGCCGGAGCGCCGGCAGGGGGGCGGGCGGGGCGACCGTCGCCCGCGCCACCTCGGGGGAGACCGCGGCGGCGCCCGCCGGGGCGCCCTCGGTGGCGGCCCACAGCTGCTGCAGCAACGCGCCCGTTCCCGACCAGCCGGGGAGGCCGGGCCGCGGGTGCGTCGCGTACACAAGGACGCCGGAGAGTCCCACGACCAAGGGGTAGGTGAACACCTGGCCGCCGATGGTCACCGGGTTCGCGCGCAGCCGCCGCAGCAGCGTCGCGTACTTGCCGCGCGTCGCCGCCGGACTCCCCGCGGAGAACGCGCACGCCGCCGGGTCCGCCGCGCCGCATAGGTCCAAGAAGGCCCGGACCGTGGCGGCCATGCCTTGGTCTTGGCCGAACCGCAACGTGACGGCGAGCCTGCGCGCCTCGCCGCGGCCCGTCGCCGCGGCCACCGGATCGATGTTGCCGTCCAGGATCAGCGCGCGGACCCTGCCGGGGAACAGGTTGGCGTAGGTGGCGCCGAGGTAGCTGCCGTAGGAGATGCCGAGGTAGTTCATCCCCTGGTCGCCGACCGCCTGCCGGAGCAGATCCATGTCGCGGGCGACGTTCGCGGTCGACACGTGCGGGATGAGTTCGGCGGCGCGCGCGCCGCAGGACCGGGCGAAGTCCGCGTACAGGCGGATCCAGGTCCGCTGCTCGGCCCGGCCGACCGGAAACCCCGCGGGCAGGCCGGCGAGCGCCTCCTGCTCGGCCGCCGCGTTGGGGTAACACTGCACGGAGGTGCTCTCGCCGATGCCCCTGGGGTCGAAGCTGACGATGTCGAAGCGCTCTTTGACCTGCTGGGGGAACAACGAGAAGAACAACGGCAGCGCCTGGGTGCCGGAGCCGCCCGGCCCACCGGGGTTGAAGAAGAGCGACCCGATCCGGCGAGCGGGGTCGGCGGCCCGGTGCCTGATCACCGCGATGTCGATCGCACGGCCGCGAGGAGCGTCGTAGTCGAGCGGCACCGCGGCCGTGGCGCACTCGAACTCACCGGCGCAGGCCTGCCAGGTCAGTGCGGGAACGGCGGCGGACGAGCGGGGGGTGACGGCCGCCGGGGCGGTTCCCGTGCCCACCGCGCCGAGCGTCGCGATTAAGAGCACGCCGAGCGCGGCGCCGCCGGCTCGCCGGACCCAGAACGAATGTCGCATGGGGGTCTCCCTACGCGTCGAGGAATGGGGTGGCGGCGGGCTTTTCCCAGACGGAGACATGCTTGCCGCTCTCGCTCGTGAAGGGCGCCCGATCCCAGTCCGCCCACCTGTCACGCGGCCGCAGCCCGGCCAACCGCGCCATCAGGTCGAGCTCGGCCGGCCACACGTACCTGAACGGAATCGAGCGGAAGCTGCCGCGCCCATCGACCACCTCGACGTAGTTCGAGCTCATCGACTGCGTCGCCACGTCGTAGCGGTCGAACGCCCACCGCGTGGGGCTCACGTGGAACATCACGACGTCCTGACCGGGCGGCAGGAGGCGCAGATCCGGCACCCCGACCTCGATCACAAAGCAGCCGCCCGGCTCGAGGTGCGCCGCGACGTTCTGGAAGCACGCCACCTGATCCGCCTGCGTCGTGAGGTTCGAGATGGTGTTGAAGACCAGGTAGGCGACGGAGAACGTCCCGTCCACCCGCGTCGTCGCGAAATCGCCGATCGTCACCCCGATCGCGTCGCCGCCCGGCTTGGCGCGCAGCCGGGCGACCATCGCCCGCGACATGTCGATGCCGTGCACCGGGACGCCCCGGGCCGCCAGCGGCAGCGCGATGCGTCCCGTCCCCACGCCCAACTCCAAGGCGCGGCCGGCGCCGGCGAGCTCCGCCAGCACATCGACAGCGGGCTCGACGACCTGGGGTTCGAACATCTCCGCCGACGACTCGTCGTAGCGGGCCGCGACGGCCTCCCCGAAATGACCATCAGGATCGTTCACCCGGCGGACCGTACCGTGCGCGATCTCGCCGACGCCAACGATTTTTCCGGTCAGCGGAGCACCATCAGCGGGGAGGCGTCCCGCCGGCGGGAAGGGACCCTGCCAGGCTGCGTTGCCGGTACTCCCCGGGCGGGGCGCCGTGAACTCTCCGGAACAGCCGGTAGAAGCCGCTCTGGTCGGCGAACCCCCACCGGGCGGCGATCGCGCCGACGGAGCGGGCGGCCAGGGCCGGGTCGGCGAGGTCGCGCATGCAGCGGTCCAGCCGCCGCCGGCGGATCCATTCGGCGGCCGTGTGGCTCTCGGCCTCGAACAGCTTGTGCAGCTGGCGGACGGAGATGTGATGGGCCGCGGCGATCGTGGCGGGCGACAGGCCGGGGTCGTCCAGGTGCCGGTCGACGAAGGCATAGACCCGTCGCAGCAGTGCGGCGCGGCGGGCATCGGGCGGCGGCGCGGCGGGCAGGTCGAGCCGCCCGGCCAAGGCGGCGGTGATCAGGTCCAGCAGGGCGGTGGAGACGCGGGCGGCCTCGGCGGGGCCGTAGGCGTCGAGGTCGCGCACCACGCGCCGCAGCAGCGTGGACGCCAGTTCGCCGGCACCGTCCCGCCCCGATACGCGCACGGCTGTCAGCCGGGCGACCTCGCGCGGCGGCAGCGGCAGCAGCGTGCGGGGCACGATCAGCGAGACCACGCGCTTGGGGAGCCGGCCGACGCCCGTCGCCGTGGACGTCCGCGTCAGGTCGGTGATGGCGAAGTCGCCCGGACGCAGCTCGGCCTGCCGGCCGTCCTGCTCGACGACGAACCGTTCACACGCGATCGAGAACTTGATGTCGTACGCGTCGGTGTTCGTGCCGGCGTCGGTGGCCGCACCACGGCCGCGGTGCGCCTGCCCGGCGCTCGCAGACGCGCCGCCGGCGGCGGAGATGACGGCCGCCCGCACCGCACCGAGATCGGCGCTGACGCAGCGGCCGCGGAACCAGTCGTGCCGGCCGTACGGGAACCGGTAGTCGATGGCGAAGGTCTCCCGGTGCATGTATCGCCAGTAGTCGTATCGTTCCCGCTCCGGCACATCGTCGGTGGAGAACCGCACGCCCACCGCGGCCGCCTCCTTCGCCTCCCCGCCGATCTGGCTACGCGGCCGACGATAACCTCCGAAAAGGCGGCGTCTCAAGGGCGCCGGCCAGTCCGCTCCACGGCACCGTGTTCGGGTGCGTCGCGTTCGGGGACGCCCTCGACGAGCGCGAACACCTCGCCGTCGCCCATGATCCGCGTCAGGCGCAGCCCGGCGCGCGCGAACAGGTCGCGGTACTCGCGCCTCGTCCGCTGCCGGGCGCCCCGGACGTTCATGACGAGCATCTCCAGATCCATCCACTTGGCCCGCGACGGCCGAATCTCATCCGGCAGCACCGACTCGCCCAGCAGCACGCGACCGCCCGGGTTCAGCGCGGCCCGGCAGTTCCGCAGGATCCGCACGGCGGCATCGTCGTCCCAATCGTGGATGATGTTCGACAGCACGTGGACGTCCCCGCCCGCCGGCACCGATTCGAAGAAGTCTCCGGCCACGCTGACGCAGCGTTCCCCGAAGCCGGCCACGCGACCGGCCACGACGTGCGGCAGGTCGAACAGCACGCCGCGGATGTGCGGGTTGGCCGTCAGGATCGCCGCGAGCAGTGCCCCCTGACCGCCCCCCACGTCCACGACGGTGCGGGCCGACCCGAAGTCGTGGCTCGTGAAGGCGGGCGCGATGATCTGGCTCGACACCGTGGTCATGGCGGCGTCCATCACCCGTCCGTCCGCCGGGTTCGCCTGGAGGTAGTCCCACGCACGGGCGCCGTGGGTCCGTTCGAAGGCGGATGCGCCGGTCCGCACACCGTCCAGCAGTCCCGTCCACGCCGCCCGGTGGAACGGCCGGCCGACCATGATCGCCCAATGGCGCAGCGAACCGGGCGCCTCGTCCCGCAGCAGATCACCGAGCGGCGTCGACGCGAACCGCCGCCCATCGAGCTCAGCGAACACCTCGATGTCGGCGAGCGCGCGAAGGAGGCGGTACAGGCCGGCCGGGTCCGCCCCGACGGTCGTCGCGATGTCGTCCACGTGGCGCGGGCCGTCGGCCAGCGCGTCGGCCACGCCGAGCTCGGCGGCGGCGCTGATGGCCTGGGACACCCAGGTCCCCGTGGTGAGCTCCATCATCCGCGCCGGCGGCGCGGAAGCGGAGCGTTCGGCGGTCTCCATGCCCTCACCCTGCCGCCCATCGCGCCGAGCCGGCTTTGGCGGTCGGCGCACGGTCACTGGCAACCCGTGCGGACCCCCGCTGAACGCCAGCAGATCCCCGGCAGATCCCCGGGTGTGCACGCAACGGCAAACGATCTGCGCGCTATGCCATTGGCCGGCGCCGCACCGCCGCCGACCCTGGTTGCTTGGTCGTCCGACCCGTACGGGGGAGGTTGCATGCTCAGGCGCCGGCTGGCGTTCGTGCTCGGGTGCGCGTTGACATTGGGGAGCGGCGCGTGCCAGACCGTCGGCCCGCCGGACGGGCCGCCGCCGTCGCCGGGCAAGGCCGCGGGCGGGCCGTCGGCGCCCGTGCCCACCGGCGGCGCCATCGTCAAAGAGGGCTACTTCGATGCCGACTCCCGAGCGGCCCGGATGCGGTTGGAGATCACAGACGTCCGGCGCACCGGCGAGTATGCGGTGCTCCGTTTCTCGGTGACCAACCTCGACCCGGAGCCCGCGTTCGGGTCCTCCATCTTCGGCGCGAGCCGGGTCGACAGCAGCTTCAGCGGCTTTCGGCTGCTGGACACCACCGGCCGCAGGCTCTACTTCACGCTTCGCCGAGACAGCGTCATCGGGTCGGCCTTCGGCAGCTCCACCTTCGGGATCCGGCTGCAGCCGCGGGTGCGCTACGTGGCGCAGGCGTACTTCCCCGCGTTGCCGGACGGCGTCCGCCAGGTCACGGTGCTCACGCCCGGCACGACGGCCGAGATCCCCGGGGTCCCGGTCGTCGCCGGCGCCCCGCCGGCCGCGCCCACGGAGCAGTCCAGGTCGACGCCCGCGCCCGGCCAGTCGGTGACGCTCAAGACGTCTGTGCCGAGCGGCACGATCTGGCGCAAGGTCGAGGACCTGTACGACATCGTCGAAGGCAAGGACGCCAACACGACGAGCGGTGGCGGCGGCGAGACGATCGCGTTCCCCGCCGACATCCTGTTCGCCTTCGACTCCGCCGCGCTGACCGGCAAAGCCCGGCAGGTGATCGCCGACGCGGCCACGAACCTGAAGAACCGCGCCGACCCGGCCAGACCGATCGGCGTCGAGGGCCATACCGACGGCAAAGGGCTGCCGTCGCACAACCGGCCGCTGTCGGAGCGGCGCGCCGCCGCCGTACGCGACGCGCTGCGCCAGGCGCTGACCGGCCAGTCGTACGACTTTCGGGTGACGGGCAAGGCCGACACCGAGCCGGTCGCGCCGGAGACGACCGCGACGGGGGCCGACAACCCCCGGGGCCGGGCGCGCAACCGGCGCGTCGAGATCTCCTACACGCTCCGCCCGCCGACCGACATCGGCTCGCCCGCACCCGGGCCGGCCGCGTCCGGTGCCGTCAGGCGCGGTGAGCCCGGCCCGCCCGCGCCGGTCCGCGACGGGGACGGAGCAGTGGTCGCCGAGCGCACGGTCACGGTCGACACCGCCAACGCGTCGGGCGGCGAGCGCTTCTTGCTCCGCGTGCGTCCGTTCTATCGAGACGGGGCCTACCTGACCACCGTCTTCGAGCTCACCAATGTCGGGGGTCATGACCTGCGCCGGCCGTCGGGGTTTCGCGGGTACTTCAGCGCGGACGACTTCCTCGGCGGAGACTTCGGCTCGTTCCGGGTGCTCGCGGCCGACGGCACCGTCTATCGGACCGTCCGCCAGGGCGCCCCGCCCCCGGACGCCGTCGCGTCGGCCGGCTCCGCCAGGTTCCTCAGCGGGAGCATCATCCTGAAGCAGCCGGACGTGCCGGGACGGACGTACATGTACGTCCCCGCGCCCCCGCGGGGCGTCACGAGCGTCACGTTCGACGCCGGTCCTTTCGGAAAAATCCCGGACGTGCCGATCAAGTGACGCTCGTCGAGTCGTGAGCCCGGCGGTGCCGGGAGCATCAGGAGTGTCTCGTTCGACGCTGGTGTCGTCGGAAACTCCGAACGTGTCGATCCGGTGACGCTTGTCGAGCCGTGACCTCGGCTCCGGCGCGGCGGGGCGCGGAGCGGGCGCCGCGGCTCCCGCGTTTGCCGTGCTCCTGACCAGCGGTCATCGTCGCCGGGATCACACCATCCGACCAAGATCGTGCAGGGTTGGTCACCTCTTATAGTCATATCTGACTTATGTTGAAACTCATTGACCGATACACAGTCACGATGGAAGATCGGGTGGTCTTCTCCGGTCGCAGCCCGCCACGTGAGGGGTAGGGAAATGCTTGATGCCGCCGTGCTCGTGGACCGCGTACCCCAGATCGATCGGATTCCGTCGATAGATGAGCTGATCGGCGCCTTCCGCGACCTGGCGAGCCGGCACCCGCACCTGTTCCGGCTGCGTCGCATCGGCGCCTCGCGGCTCGGCGAGCCGCTGCTCATGCTGACCGCGGGGCACGGGTCCCGGCAGGCGCTGCTGGTGGGCGGTCCACATCCCAACGAGCCGGTCGGCTTCCTGACGTTGCTGCACCTCGCGCGGCGGCTCGCCGACGACGCCGATCTGCGCGACGGCATGGACTACACGTGGAATCTCGTTCCGTGCATCGATCCCGATGGGGCGCGGCTCAACGAGGGCTGGTACCGCGGGCCGCTGACCATTGAGCACTATCACCGGCACTTCTACCGGCCGGCCCTGAGAAACCAGCCCGAGTGGACATTTCCGATGTCCAACGGGAGCGCCTTCTTCGACCGGCCGCTACCGGAGACCCAGGCGCTGATGCGGGTGATCGACGAACTGCGCCCGCGATTCCAATATTCGCTGCACAACGCCGATTTCGGGGCCGCTTACTTCGTCCTCAACCGCGACATTCCCGGGCTGGCCGGCAGGCTCGCCGACGCGGCCCGTGCCTGCCAGATCCCGCTGGAACTGGCGCCGTCCGAGGCCGTCGGCTGGGGGGTCGCCGGCCCGGCGGTGTTCGTCATGCCCCCGGCGCACGAAATGTTCACCAACAACGACAACGGCGACAAGTCGGGGCCGCATTTCCACGGCGCGTCCAGCCTGCATTACGCCGAACGGCACGGCACGTTCACGCTGATCACCGAGGCGCCGATGTGGCGGGAGGCGCACCCAGACTGGGGACAGCACCCGCCGAACGCGCACATGCTGCCGACGATGGCCGCCGGGCTGCGCCGCGACCTCGACGAGCTGGAAGGGACGCTGCGGCGCGTGACGCCGGAGATCCGGACGTCATTGGTCTTCTACCGGGCCGTGGCCGACGCTCTGGTGGTCGGGCGGGCCTACGTCAAACGCTGGGAGACGGCCGCCGCGTACACAGGCGAGGCGGGCCGGTCGCTGGTCGCCGCGGAGCTCGCCGGCGCCAAGCTCACCTCCTGGCGCATCCCGCTGCGCGCCGCCGCCATGCTGCGCCGGCTGCTGTGCGTCGAGTGTGAGTCCGGCAACCATCGGCCGGTGCTGCGCGCCGAGCTGGCGGCCACCGAGGAGCGGTTCGCGCGCGGGTGCGCCAGGGCGCTCGAGGGCGCCTTCGAGCCCGTCCCGATGCGCGACCTCGTCGCGCTCCAGCTCAGCGCCGCCCTCACGACCATCGCCCACCTGTAGGCGAGGGGCCGCGGATTTTCACGGTTCCTGTCACCGGCGGCTTGGCCCCTCTTGGCCTCTCTTGGCCGGCCCGGCAATTGTCTTTTCCGTCCAGCAGGTAGTTCCACACGCGGGCGGGAGTGCGGTACGGACGTGTCGTTTGGCGACTTTAGGTCTTTTGCCGCGTCATCCCAGGAGAACGTCGAATCATGGGCTCGGACGACCGCCGCGGCGCGGTCGGATTATCTGCCACGGGGAAACTCCGGTCCGTACGCGCCGCAACATCTGACGGGCATCTCCGGATTGGCATGCCTGTTCTTGTGCTAACAGTGCCATATCCGGAATGTTGTGAGAAGCTCAATGTGTCCCCGCATGGACTCCCTCACCCAAAGGGGGAAGTGGGCGCGATGAAGGGTACGGGCCGGGCCGCCACCCGCCAGGACGGCCGGTCACGCGGCCTCTCACAACGTGGGCCGACAGCCGTACGGATGCTGGTCGGCGTGCAGTTGCGCCGGCTCAGGGAGGCGTGCGGGATCAGCCGCGCGGACGCGGGCAAGGCGATCGGCGCCTCCGCCTCCAAGATGGGGCACCTCGAGCGCGGCCGGAGCGGGTTCAAGCAGCGCGACGTGGCCGCGTTGCTCACGCTCTACGGCATCTACGACGAGACCGACCGCGAGGCGCTGCTTGACCTGGTCAAACAGGACAGCATGCCAGGGTGGTGGGCCGACTACTCCGACGTCGTGCCCGGCCGGTTCGAGCCGTTCCTCGGCTTGGAGTTGGCCGCCAGCGTGATCCGTTGCTACGAGGTCGAGTTCATTCCCGGCCTGCTGCAGACCGAGCGCTATGCCGAGGCCGTCATCCGCCTCGCCCACGACGATGACTCCGCCGATCAGATCGAGCGCCGGGTCCGCCTGCGAATGCGCCGCCGGCAGATCCTCGAGCGGGCCGACCCGCCCCTGCTGTGGGCGGTGATCGACGAGGCGGCGGTGCGCCGGCCCGTCGGCGGCCGGGCGACCCACCGGGCCCAGCTGCGGCATCTCATCGAGGTCATCGAGCTTCCACACGTCACCGTCCAGGTGATGCCCTCGCATGTCGCCGACGACGTCGCGGCCGGCGGATCGATCACCATCTTGCGGTTTCCCGAGGAGCAGCTTCCCGACGTCGTCTACCTGGAGCACATCAGCCGGGCGCTGTATCTCGACAAGCCCACCGACGTCGAGCATCACTGGGACATCATGAACCGCGTGGCGGTGCAGGCCGAGCCCGCGTCCGCGACCAGGTCCATCCTGTATCGCATCCTCGACGACAGCTGACCCGCCGCGCCGGATTGGCCAGGTTCGGCCGAGCTCGCGGGAGCGTACGAGCCACGCCGGACGAAACATCCCGTCACCCCCTTGCTTCCCGATCGCTGCCGCCATACTGGTGAGGCCTCTCATCGGGCAATACAGATAAATCCGGAAAAGGGTTAGATATGGTGCGCTTCCGGCCGGGCGTAGCGATCGATCTCGGTACGGTCAACACACTCGTCGGCGTCATCGGCCGGGGTCTCGTCGTCGAAGAACCCTCAGCCGTGGCCCTCGACCGGTCATCCGGCAAAGTCGCCGCGGTGGGCGTACGCGCGGAGGCGCTGGCCGGGAAGGAACCCATCGACGTCGAGGTCATCCACCCCCTGCGCGACGGCGTGATCGCCGACCTGGAAGCCGCCACCGCCATGCTGCACGCGTTCCTGCGCCGCGCGCGGGTGCGGGGCTGGCCGTTTCGCCCGCACGCTCTGGTGTGCGTCCCCACCGGCGCCACCGCGGTGGAACGCCGGTCGATTCCTGCCGCGCTGACCGCGCGCAACCCGCGCTGCGCCGTGACGCTCGTCGACGAGCCTGTCGCCGTCGCGGCGGGCGCGGGCGTCGACCTCGCCGGCGGGGAGGGCGCCTTCGTCGTCGACATCGGCGGCGGCACCACCGAGGTCGCCGTCGTGGCCGGCGGCCGAGTCGTACGGTCGAAGTCGCTGCGGGTCGCCGGGATCGCCATGGACGAGGCGATCGTGCAGGCCGCCAAGGCCGAACTCGGCCTCGTCCTCGGTCACAAGGCGGCCAACCGCCTCAAGACCACGCTCGGCCTCACCGGAGGCGACACCGGCTACGCGGAGGCGGTCGGCGTCGACGCCGCCCGCCGGGCGCCCCGCGTCGAGAAAGTACCTGGTGACCTCGTGGCCGCGGCACTCGAGCATCCGATCGCCACGATCGTCGCGGCGATCCAGGACATGCAGTCCGACATCCCGCCGGACCTGGCCGAAGACATGGTGCGCGGAAAGATCCGGCTCGCCGGCGGCGGCGCCCTCCTGCTGGGCCTGGTGGAGCGGATCGAGTCGACCGCCGGCATCCCGGCGGTCGTCGTGGACGATCCGCTGCGCTGCGTCCTGCGCGGCGCCGCGGAGATCCTCGAACACGGCGGCGGCATCGTCGGCCCAGTGGCCTCGCCCGGCTAGACAACCTCGGGGCGGCCGCGCCCGCCCGGCTCAAAGATCCTTACGTCCCGAGCCGTACGGGCACAGGTCGAGCAGCACGCACGCGTCGCACCGCGGCCGCTGGGCCTTGCACACCGTACGGCCGTGGGTGATGAACGCGATGTGCAGGTCGTACCGGATCTCGGCCGGCACCCGTGGGGCGAGCAGGCGATGCGCCTTGTCGGCCGTCGTCTTCGGCGGGATCCAGCCCAGCCGCGTGGCCACCCGCAGCACGTGAGTGTCGATCGGGAACGCCGCCCGCCCCATCGAGAACACGAGGACGCACGCCGCCGTCTTCGGCCCCACGCCCGGCAGCGACGTGAGGTAGTCCTCGACCTTTTGATCGTCCAGCTCGTTCAGTCGATCGAGGTCGATCTTGCTCTCGCGTTCCTCGATCGCCCGCAGGATCCGCTGGATCCGTTGCGCCTTCTGGTCGGCGATGCCCCCGGAACGGATGGCGTCCGCGATGTCCTGCCACGGCGCCTCCGCGACCTGCTCCCAACTCGGGAAGCGCTCCTTCAGCTCGGCGAACGCCCGCTCGGAGTTGACATCGGAGGTGGCCTGCGACAGCACGGTCGCCACGAGCTCGTCGATGATCGGCAACCGCGGCTTCGGCCTGAAGGCGCCCTGCTCGTCGCGCAGCCGGCGTCGCACCTCCCTGATGCGCCCCTCATCGGGCATCTGCCGCTCCTGGTTTACTTAGTTGCGCCGTCATGGAGATCGAGGCAATGGTACGAACCGTCACCCCGCAGGGCATCACGATCCAGCAGGCCGCCACCCGCACCGGGCTGAGCGCGCACACACTGCGCTACTACGAGCGGATCGGTCTGATCCATGAGGTGCGGCGCGGCGCCGACGGCCACCGTCGCTACGACGCCGATGACCTCGTGTGGCTGGAGTTTCTCACTCGGCTCCGCTCGACCGGCATGCCGATCCGCGACATGTGCCGGTACGCCGAGCTACGCCGGGCGGGCGACCAGACCGCCGCCGCGCGCAAGGAACTGCTGGAGGCCCACCGCGCCCGGGTCGCCGACCGCATCGCCGGTCTCCAGCAGGACCTCAAGGTCCTCGACTACAAGATCGACAACTACACCAAGCTGATGTCCGGCGCCGACGCCCCCTGCTGAGCGCGGCCCGGGCCGGGTCAGCGGGCGACCGACGTCAACCGCGTTCCGAGCGCGGCGATGAGCTTGCGCTGCAGGGCGGGGTCGAAGGGCCGGTCCACGTTGGCGAAGGAGGCCCCGACTTCCATGCGGCCGCTCGCCAGCCATACCCAGTCTTCGTAAACCGCGATGCCGATGCCGCGCATCGTCATCTTCGCCGTGATCCTGTATCCGATCGAGTATTGGCCGTACTCGGCGATGGGGAGCTTCTTGACGGTCACCGCGCCGCGGCCGGCTCCGGGATTCCCTTCGATGATGGCCTTCCCCAGCTCGTTCTTGAGCGTCCGGGTGAACTCGGGGCTACGAAATGCCGCCGCGTCCAGGGCCAGGTCTTCACCCGGCCGAACGATCGACGCTCCCGACCCCGCGACCTGGCTGCCCTTCCCGAACGCCTTGCCCGTCACCTTGGCGGTGAACGCGTGGGTCGTGCCCGAGACGTCTTCCAGGGATATCGGTGCGCCTCCGAAGCGGACCGGCTTCCAGCCGGCGGGGAAGTCGGCCTTGGTGAGAACGAGTCGTTGCGCGGTGGCGCGGTCGTCGCCGGTACTGACCGGCGCGGATGAGCCGGGCGGCGCCGCGGTCGCGGGCGGCCGCGTGGCCTTCTGGTCTTGGCCTTGGCATGCCGCGAGCGCCCCGGCGAGCGCGAGGATGAGCAGCAGCGCACATGAACGATTTTTCATTTGTCGCACCTCCGCGGAGGTGTCCCCCTTGGAACAAACGTGCCTTGGTTCCAGGGTCGCTCACCTGGCCGCACTTGACAGGGCCGCTGACTGGCCTTCTATGGTCAGTGCTCCCCGTAAACCCGCATAGCGGGTATGCGCGTGGTGGTTGATTGAATCGCACTATCAAACATGAGCAGCTCCCCCGGGAGCGCTCAGCGAAGGTTGTAGCGGCCCTGGCGGATGGCGGTGAAGAGGGCCGCCATCTCGGTGGTGCTGAACCGGTGCTGGGGTCCGTTCGGCTGTTTGGAGTCTCGGGTGGCGATCTGGCGTGACCCGGGGACGCGCGCCAGCTCCACGCAGGTGCCGCCATTTGATCCGCTGTGGGATGATTTGCGCCAATTCATGGTGTCCATCGTTCCTCCATGATCTTCTTGATCAGGTCGATTGAGTCGGGTTGGCTGAGCGCGTGCGCTCTGAATCGCTCGAACTTCCGTCGGAGGATCGCTAGATTTTCTGGCTCCTCGATCACTTCCCCATTGAGCTGGTTGTCGAGATAGGCGACTTCACCGCCATCGAGGCCCGCGACGATGAAATGGGCGAGGAAGTCGGCGCCGATTTCAGTCATCAGCGGGACGACATGGAGGAAAACGTTGTTGCGCTGCGCCATCTCGATGAGACGTGACAGCTGGCGCCGCATCACGTCCGCGCCGCCCACGTTGTTCAGCAGTACGGCTTCGGAGACCACCACGACCAGGGTCGGCGGGTCATCTTCTCTTTCGAGGATCTGCTGGCGTTGCAGGCGTTCTTCGACCAGCTTCTCGGTGTCGCCTAGGTGGTCGGACATCAGGAAGGTGGCGGCGGCGTACTCCGGAATCTGGAGCAGTCCGGGGACGACAATCGTTTCGAACCACAGGAAGACCGTGGCCCGCCGCTCGATGTCGCGCCACTCGTTCATCCACTCGAGTGGCTCCGATGCGTTGATCAGATCCTGGCGAAGATCGGCGAGGATGCCCTGGGTGCGGAACATCGCGTCGATCTGCTTCAGGTGGTCGGGTTGCGGGACGCGGGTGCCCCGCTCCCAGCCTCGGACGAGACTCTCCGACACAAAGACCGCCTGGGCCAGTCGCTCGCGGGACATTCCATTGGCCTCACGGAGCCGACGCACCGTTTTTGCCAGAAACCACCGTGGGGAGATCTTGTGACGATCGCTCATGGACATGGCTCCGCATCATCCGTGCGCGGTCTTTTCGTTGACAGTCAGATTAGACGGTCAGGCGGGACTTTCGAACAGCTCCGGCATGGGTAAACGCGGCGAATTATGGCATCGCGGACGCGATCGTTTTCAAGTCGTGATCATGGCGGATGCGCATCAACCGATCGGTGGATGCCGGGGTCAGCCGCATTCGCCGCTCATCGTGGCCGGGCGGGCGATCCGCCGGACGTGGCCCGGGGGCGATGCTCGGTTCAGTTGAAAGCACATGGACCGAGGGGTGGTGACGGGCAATGCCGGTCATCGAGGTGGACGGGCTGGTCAAACGTTACGGGCGGCAGGTCGCCGTGGACGGGGTGTCCTTCACGGTCGGCGAGGGCGAGATCTTCGGGATCCTCGGGCCCAACGGGGCGGGCAAGACGACCGCGGTCGAGTGCGTCGAGGGCCTGCGGCGGCCCGACGCGGGCGCGGTGCGGGTGCTCGGACTCGACCCGCGCGCCGACGGCCCCGAGCTGCGGCAGCGCATCGGCGTCCAGCTCCAGGAGACCCACCTGCCGGACCAGATCAAGGTCTGGGAGGCGCTGGAGCTGCACGCGTCGTTCTACCGCGACCCCCGCGACTGGCGGGAGGTGCTCGACGAGTGGGGTCTCGCGGAAAAACGCGACGCCAAGTTCAGCAAGCTGTCCGGCGGGCAAAAGCAGCGGCTGTTCATCGCGCTGGCTCTCGTCGGGAACCCGCGGGTGGCCTTTCTCGACGAGCTGACGGCCGGGCTCGACCCGCAGGCCCGCCGGGCCACCTGGGAGCTCATCAAGAAGATCCGGGCGGGCGGCGTGACCGTCGTGCTGGTCAGTCACTTCATGGACGAGGTCGAGGAGCTTTGCGACCGGGTGGCGATCTTCGAGGGGGGCAAGATCGCCGCCATGGACACGCCGGCGGGCCTGATCAACCAGGTCGTGCCCGAGCAACGGATGCGGTTCCGCCCGATGGCGGAGTTCGACGTCGGAGTCCTGTCGGCGCTGCCCGGCGTCCAGGAGATCTACCGATCCGGTGACCACATCACCGTCACCGGGACCGGCGACTTCGCCGGCGCCGTGACCGCCGCGCTGGCGCGGCAGCACGTCCTCGTCGCCGACCTGCGTCTCGAGGAACGCAGCCTCGACGACGCCTACGTCGCGCTGACCGGCCGTACCTTCGAGCTTTGAGGACATCAGACATGAACGCACTTCCCAAGATCCTTCTCGTGGAGTCCAAGCTGCTCCTCCGGGAGAAATGGCCGCTGCTCTTCGTGTTCGCGCTGCCCCTCGGCCTGCTGCTGGGTTTCGGGGCGCAGCCGGGCAGCGACAAACCCAACGCCGACCTCGGCGGCCAGAGCGGCGCCGGGTACATCGCGGCGATCGGGGCCGGGGTCGCGTTGACGGCCCTCGGCCTGCAGATGCTTCCGAGCGTGCTTGCCGCGTACCGGGAGCGCGGCATCCTGCGCAGGCTGGGCGTGACGCCCGTCCCGCCGGCGGCGCTGCTGGTCGCCCAGGTGATCCTCAACCTGATCTCGGCGGTCATCGTGATCGCGGTGCTGATCGTCGTCGGCAACCTCGCCTTCGGCACCCCCGTGCCGCAGCGCTTCCCCGAGTTCTTCGCCGCCGCGATCTTGACGATGGCGTCGCTGTTCGCCATCGGCCTGTTCGTCGCCGCGGTGGCGCCGAGCGGGCGCGGGGCGCAAGGGATCGGCCTGACCTTGTTCTTCCCGAGCCTGTTCTTCGGCGGCGTCTACATCCCGCGCGAGGTGATGCCGAGCGTGTTGCGGCAGATCGGCGACTACACGCCGCTCGGCGCGGGACTCAAGGCCATGCGGGACGCCTGGCTGGGCCTGGAGCCGCGGCCGCTGCACCTGGCGATAATGGCCGCGTACGCCGTGGTCGCCGGAACGGCGGCGGCCAGGTTCTTCCGCTGGGAATGAGCTCGCGCATGACGGTGACCCGACCCGACAGCGGGTTCGACGTCTGGAAACGACGCGAAGACAAGGCGCTTCGCGTCGTTCCCTACGTCGCGCTGGCGATCTCGACGAGCCTCGCGCCGCTGGTCGACGACTACGGTCCCTGGCCGGGTACGGCGGGGACGCTCCTGCTCGCCGGCCTGGCGGCGGCCTGGATGCTGTGGATGGTCACCCTGCATCCGGAGTGGCCCCGGCGCCCGCTGCCCCGCGTCGTCTACTACGTCGGGCTGCAGATCCTCCTCGCGGCGTTGGTCATCAGGAATCCGATCTTTGGGTTCTTCGCGTTCGCCGGCTACGTCCACGCGTTCCTGCTGCCCGGCAGGTGGAAGTACGCGGGCGTCGGCGCGACCGCCATGTCCACGGCCCTTTCGCAGGTCGGGGGAGCGGCCAACTTCGGCTGGGGCAGCGTGGCGCCGTACGTGGTGATCGCGGCGTTCAACGTGGCGGTCGCCGGGGCGTTCACGTTCTTCAGCGAGATCACCGATCGGCAGAACGAGACGCGCAAGCACATGATCGCCGAGCTGGCCGAGGCCAACCGCAGGCTCGAGGCGACCATGGAGGAGAACGCCGGGCTGCAGGCGCAACTTCTCACCCAGGCACGGGAGGCGGGGGTGGCCGAGGAGCGCCAGCGGATGGCGCGCGAGATCCACGACACCCTGGCCCAGGGGCTGACCGGCGTCGTCACCCAACTGCAGGCGCTCGAACTCGCCACGGACCGGCCCGAGGAGTGGCGGCGCCATCTCGACACCGCGGTCGGGCTGGCCCGCGAGAGCCTCGCCGAGGCGCGCCGCTCGGTACAGGCCGTCGGTCCTGAGGCGCTGGAACGGGCGCGGCTGCCCGAGGCGCTGGCCGAGATCGTGGAGCGCTGGTCGGCGATCAACGGCGTACCCGCCGAGATCATCACGACCGGCACGGCACGGCCCTTGCATCCGGAGATCGAGGTGACGCTGCTGCGTACCGCCCAGGAGGCCCTCGCCAACGCGGCGAAGCACGCGGCCGCGTCCCGCGTCGGTCTCACCCTCTCCTACATGGAGGACGTGGTGACCTTGGACGTACGCGACGACGGCGTCGGCGGCGCCCGAGCCGGCACCCGGGCCGGCGCCGGAGGGGGCTTCGGCCTGACCGCCATGCGGCAGCGCGTGGACCGGCTCGCCGGCACCCTGGAGATCGAGTCCGAGCCGGGTGAGGGGACCGCCATATCGGCCAGCGTCCCCGCCATTCCGGCCGAGGCCGGGATGACGGGGAGCGGACGGTGAGTGATCGGTGAGCGACGTGATCCGGCTGCTCATCGTCGACGACCATCCGGTCGTACGCGACGGCCTGCGCGGCATGTTCGCGAGCGACCCGCGGTTCGAGGTGGCCGGCGAGGCCGCCGACGGCGCGCGGGCGATCGCCTTGGCCGAGACGCTGCGGCCGGACGTCGTCTTGATGGACCTGCGGATGCCCGGCACCGATGGCGTCAGCGCGATCACGGGCATGGCCGAGCGCGGGCTGCCGGCCCGGGTGCTGGTGCTGACGACGTACGACACCGACAGCGACGTGCTCCCCGCGATCGAGGCCGGCGCGACGGGTTACCTCCTCAAGGACGCGCCTCGCGAGGAGCTGTTCCGTGCGGTGCTGGCCGCCGCCCGGGGTGAGGCCGTGCTGTCCCCGACGGTGGCCAGCCGGCTGTTGAGCCAGGTGCGGACGCCGGCCAAGGAGCCGCTGAGCCAGCGTGAGCTCGAGGTGCTCGGCCTGGTCGCCCGCGGCTCCACGAACCGCGAGGCCGCCGCCCGCCTGTTCATCAGCGAGGCCACGGTCAAGACGCACCTGCTGCACATCTACGCCAAGTTGGGGGTCAACGACCGCGCCGCCGCGGTCGCCACCGCGTTCGAGCGCGGTTTGCTGACCCCTGGCCAGCTCTAGAATTTGTGGTCATCCGTTACATCAATTAAGTGAGGCCGAAACTTTTTCGGCCGATCGCGGCCGCTTCCGCGAGGGCCGAGGTCAGGGCCGTTCTGGCCGGTCCACGTACCAGTTCGGCAACAGGCGTTGATGTGGGTGAAACGTCGCTGTAGCGTCAGCGGCATATCGGAACTCTCGGAAATTATCTGAAAGTTTCTAGAGATCGAGTCTCCAGCGTCGAGCGGTGATCGACCCGAAGTCGCGAAAGGAGATTGCCCCACCGGGTGCCGCTGAACCGGAGAAACGGCCCTCGGCTGCGCGGAGGCTCGGTGACACAGGAAGGGAGACCACCGTGTTGTCGTTGACACGGCGAAGCGTGGCCCTCGGTGCGGCGGCCGCGCTGCTCCTCGCGGGCTGCGGCGGCGGAGATGGGGACAACAGCAGCTCTTCGGGCGGAAGCGCGAAGAAAGTGACCATCGAGTGGTGGCACATCCAGAACCAACCGCCTCTGCGGCCGGTGTGGGATCAGATCGCGAAGCAGTACATGGCGCAGCATCCCAACGTCACCATCAAGATCCAGCCGATCGAGAACGAGGCGTTCAAGGCCAAGCTGACCACGACCACACAGTCGGGCAAGGCTCCGGACCTCTTCCAGACCTGGGGAGGCGGCGTCCTCAAGCAGCAGGCCGACGCGAGCCTGGTGAAGGACCTCACCGCGGACGTGCAGCCGTGGATCGGCAACCTGCAGCAGATCGCCCTCACGCCGTACAAGATCGACGGAAAGCTCTACGGCGTCCCGTGGGACAGCGGCATGGTGGGCTTCTGGTACAACAAGGCGCTGTTCAAGAAGGCCGGCATCGACGGACCGCCGACCACCTGGACGGCCTTCCTTGACGCCGTCAAGAAGCTCAAGGCCGCCAACATCACCCCGATCGCGCTCGCCGGCCAGGACAAGTGGCCCGGCATGTACTACTGGTCGTACCTGGCCATGCGCATCGGCGGCGCGGACGTGTTCACCCGGGCGAACAACGACTTCACCGGTCCTGACTTCATCGCCGCGGGCCAGCGCCTCAAGGAACTCGTGGACCTGCAGCCGTTCCAGAAGGGCTTCCTCGGCGCGAAGTTCGAGACCCCGGACGGCCAGGCCGCGACGGTGGGCGGCTCGAAGGCCGCCATGGAGCTGATGGGCCAGTGGGCGCCGTCGGTGGAGGAGCAGCAGTCTGGAAAGAAGCTCGGCGATGACCTCGGCTTCTTCTCCTTCCCCACCGTCGAGGGCGGCAAGGGCCAGCTCACCGACGCGTTCGGCGGCGGCAACGGATTCGCCGTCGGCAGGGACGCGCCGGCCGAGACCGTCGACTTCCTGAAGTTCTTCCTGTCCGTGGAGAACCAGAAGACGGCGACGGCGACCGGGGCGGTTCTGCCCACGGTCAAGGGCGCCGAGGCCGCGCTGAAGGACCCGCGCCAGCTCGAGGTGCTCAAGACCGTGTCCGGCGCCTCCGGTCTCCAGCTCTACCTCGACCAGGCCTTCCCGCCCGCGGTCGGCCAGGAAGTGAACGACCAGGTGGCCGCGCTGATCGCGGGCAAGGCAAGCCCGGATCAGGTTGCCAAGGCCATCACCCAGACGGCGAAGTCCCAGTAGCCGTCACCTCATGCATAGGAGGAGTCACATGACTCATCTGCACCGGGCCGTCCGCGCGGAGCACGCCTGATGGCACGCTCGGGCCTGACAGATGAGCGATCGCGGGACATGACGACGATGTCCCGCACGGAGCGGTCGGCGGTCGGCGGGCATGCCCGCCGCCGCCGGCGGCGCCGTGTCTGGGTGTCGATCACTTTGTTCCTGCTGCCGGCGCTGGTCCTGTTCGTCTTTTTGGTGCTGGCGCCGATCCTGATCGCCGCGTACGCGAGCTTCTTCAAGTGGAACGGGCTCGGCGGGCCGCCCACCGACTACGTGGGGCTGGGCAACTTCCGCAGGCTGTTCGACGACGAGGTGTTCCATAAGGATCTGTGGCACGGCGTGGTCCTGGTCGTGCTCTCACTGGTGGTGCAGCTGCCGCTCGCGCTCGGCATCGCTCTGCTGCTCAACCAGCGTTTCCGTGGCCGGGCGTTCTTTCGCGTGGTGTTCTTCGCGCCCTACGTGCTGTCCGAGGTGATCACGGGCGTCCTGTTCACGATCTTGTTCTCGCCCGAGACCGGCGTGGGTTTCGCGCAGGGCTGGCTGGCGGACACCTCGACCGTGCTGTACGCCTTGTTCATCGTCTTGACATGGAAGTACTTCGGCTTCCACATGATCTTGTATCTGGCCGGACGGCAGAACATCCCGCAAGAGTTGCTCGACGCCGCGGCGACCGACGGCGCGACCCCGTGGCAGCAGTTCCGCCACGTCACCTTGCCGCTGCTCGGGCCGACCATCCGGATCAGCGTGTTCCTGTCCGTCATCGGCGTAATCCAGCTGT
This sequence comes from Streptosporangiaceae bacterium, assembly GCA_035765195.1. Classification (GTDB taxonomy): domain Bacteria; phylum Actinomycetota; class Actinomycetes; order Streptosporangiales; family Streptosporangiaceae; genus CALAED01. Next base: position 87,417 of record DASTYC010000019.1, on the reverse strand, counting down.
TCGACATGGTCTGGGTGCTCACCACCGGCGGGCCCGTGCACGAGTCGGAAACGATGGCGGTCACGATGTTCAACTTCGGCTTCAGGCGCTTCGAGGTCGGCTACGCGAGCGCGATCAGCATGGCGATGTTCATGATCAGCCTCATCTTCGCGCTCTTCTACCAGCGCCTCGTCATGCGGCGTGACATCCAGGGCGCGATGACCGTGATGGGAGATCAACGATGAGCCACGTGCACGCCGGCCGGCGGCCGCGTCCCGGGCGCACCGCCCTCATCTACGTCGCGGTCACCTTGCTCGGCCTGACCATCGTCCTGCCCGTCATCTACGGCGTGCTGGGCGGGTTCAAGGACTCCGGCCAGCTGTCGAACAACGCGCTCGGCCTGCCGGAACCATGGGTGTGGTCGAACTACTCCGGCATCGTCAAGACGAGTCTGTTCTGGCGCCAGGTCGGCAACAGCACGCTCATCGCCCTCGGCACCGCGCTCATCGTCGTCGCCCTGGGCGCGTGCGCGGCCTTCGTGTTCGCCCGGTTCGCCTTCCGAGGGCGGGAGGCGCTGGCGATGCTCTTCATGGTCGGGCTGATGTTCCCGCCCGCCGTGGCGATCCTGCCGCTGTTCGTGCTGCTGCGGTCGTTCGGCCTGCTGGACAACCCGCTCGGGGTCATCTTGCCGCAGGCGGCGTTCGCCCTGCCGGTGACCATCATCATCCTGCGCGCCTTCTTCCGGGTCATCCCTCGGGAGGTCGAGGAGGCGGCGACGATGGACGGCTGCAGCACGTTCCGCTTCTTCTGGTCGATCCTGTTGCCGATGGCCCGGCCCGCGCTCGCCACGGTCGGCGTGCTGGCGATCGTGACGAGCTGGAACAACTTCTTCCTGCCGCTGGTCGTCTTCAACAACCCCGACTGGTGGACGATCCCGGTGGGCGTGCAGCAGTTCAAGACGGAGTACTCCACCGACTACGCCCGCGTGCTCGCCTACACAGTGATGGCGATGGTCCCGGCGCTCGCCTTCTACGCGGTCGCCGAGCGCCAGCTCATCGGCGGACTCACGTCGGGCGCGACCAAGGGCTGACGGCGCGACCAAGGGCTGACGGCGCGGCCGCCCGGCGGGCGGCCGCGCCGCCATCATGCGTCCTTGGGGACGGGCGCCGTGGCCGCGGCCGGGCCGAAGGCGGCCGCGTAGCCGTCATACAGCCCGCGCCAGCGGTCGGCCTCTGGCGGCGCGGCCCCGTCGAGGCTCGCCTCCAGGCCGTCGAGGCAGACGTGCCAGCCGGCGCCGTCCCTGGCCGCCTTGCCGTGCTCGGCGAACGTGTCGGTGAACACGAGGAGGCAGCCGTCGCCGTCGGGGATCAGCTCGAAGCGCAAGACGTCGCCGGCCCACGTGTACGAAAGCAGCCGCGGCGGCTCGACATCGATGACCTCGCCCTCGAAATCCGGGACGACCTCACCGTCGAGCACCTTGGCCTCGCGGAACGGGAAGCGGAGCTTGCCGCCGGGGACGAAGGGTCCGCCGTCCACGGAAGTGACCCCCTCGACCCGTTGCGGAAACCAGTGCTCGAGCTCGGCGGGATCGGTGAGGGCGCGCCAGACCTTCTCCACCGGATGCTTCAGCCGGCGCTCGAAGCGCAGCGTCGGCCGGCCGGCCACGATCTGAAAGGTGCCGTTCATCGTCGTCTCCCTTCGCCGGGGTCCTCGCCGGGCATGGCGTCGGGCATGGCGTCGGGCATGGCGTCGAGGTGCCGTTCGAGGGCGTCCAGTCGGTCGGCCCACAACTTGCGGTAGGGCCGCAGCCATTCGTCGATCTCGGCGAGCGGCTCGGGGCGCAGCTCGTACCACCGCCGCTGGGCGTCCTGGCGCACCCGGACCAGCCCCGCCTCGCGGAGCACGCGCAGATGCTTCGACGTGCCGGGCTGGCTCAGCCCGAGCTGCTCGACCAGCTCGCCGACCGGCCGGGGCCGCTCGAGGAGGAGGTCCAAGATGCGCCGGCGCGCGGGCTCGGCGAGGACATGAAACGCAGTTGCCACGCCAGCTATATAACCAGCTAGGCATATGGAAGTCAAGGCGTGCGGCCTGCCGATCATCGAACCGCGAAACAGGCTGAACCCCGGCGAGGGGCGCGGCGTACCTAGAGATGTCCCTTTCCCCGACCCGGGGGGCGTGTTGGATGACCGGGCCTTCCCCCCGCCCATAGGGTCATCCAACACGCCTAGGGGATTGGGACGTCAGGTCGGCAGCGACCCCCACTGCTTCTCTTGCCACTTGGTCGGGACGAACTTGCCGTTCCGGACCTCGAACACCGCGATGTTCTGGATCACGGCGCCCTCGTGGTTGGTCGGCGTGTAGGTGTACCTGCCGCTCGGCACCAGCAAGGACAGGTTGTTGAGCGCGTCGGTGATGGATTCACGGGTGAGCTTAGGCGCCCGCTTCATCGCCTCGTACAGCAGCTCGGCGCCGCTGGCGGCGTCGCAGGTGAACTGCGCCGGCGTCGTGTTGTACTTCGCCTTGATCTCCGCGGCCAGCCGGTCGTAGGAGGTCTTTTGCGGCCCGGGCGGCAGGTAGTCGCCGATGACGGCGTTGTAGCCGTTGACGACCGCGCCGTTCGCCGCGGCCCCCGCCGGCTGGGTGTAGAGCGTGGAGGCCTGGGCGCCGGTCATGACCAGCTTGGTGTCACCGAGCTTGGCGGCCGCGAACTGCTTCGTCATGATCACCGCGGCCGGGCCGGCGACCCACAGGAACATCGCCTGGGCGCCGGAGCTGCGGACCTTGGCGAGCACGGACGTGAAGTCCGTCGCCGTGGTCTGGATCGGCTCGGACGCCACGACCTCGAGACCGTAGTCCTTGGCGTACTTCTTCACGTCGTTGTTGCCGTCGACATGGAAGGTGTCGTCGGACGCGTAGACGACGGCGACCTTCTTGATGCCCTCGGCCTGCATCCACTCCATGTCCTTCTTGGCCCACAGGGTGCTCGTCGGGGGCAGCGAGAACAGGTAGCGCTTCACCGGCTGGACGAGCTGCCGGCTCGGCGTCAGCGACATGTACGGGATCTTGGCGCGCTGGGCGAGCGGTCCCACCGCGAGGGCCGCGTTGGCGTTCGCCGAGCCGTACACGGCGATGACGTTCTCCGACAGCAGCTGGTTGAAGGCGACGACGGACTGGTTCGGCTCGGTCCTGTCGTCCTTGATGATCAGCTCGATCTTGTGGCCCTTGATGCCGCCGGCCGCGTTGATCCGGTCGGTGACGACCTGAACGCCCTGCCGGTCGCCCGCGCCGAGCGCGGCGTACCGGCCGGTCAACGTCGCGATCATGCCGATCTTGATCGGCTCGCCGGGCTTGAGCTCGCCCTGCGTGGGAGCGGATCTCGTCGAGCCCGAGTCGCCACCACCGCACGCCGTCGCCACCAAGGTCGCGGCGGTCGCCACCGCGAGCGCTATTCGTCGCATTGGAGCTCCTCTAACTGAAGAAAGTGATCCGAGACTCCCCCGAACGTGTGTCATGACGTCACCGTCGTCTCGGCGTCGTCGTCGCGCCGAGACAGGTCGATGCCGCTGGGCTCGGGGCGGGCGTCCGGCCGCAGCCGGCGCCGCAGCACCGAACCGAACGTGGGGACGATGCCCCTGGGCATCGCCAGCACGATGATGATCAGGAGGACGGCATACGCGGCGTAGTTCGACACGACCGCCGCGTGCTCCGGCATGCCCGGCCGCGTGGCCAGGTCGTTCAGCGCCTGGATCAGCAGGGTGACGATCGCGGACCCGACCACCGGGCCGGTGATCGTGCCGAGGCCGCCCACCACGGCGATCACCACGAACTGCAGCGACAGCTCCACCGAGAACACCGCCGGCGAGATGGACGCGATGAAGAAGGCGTAGATCGCGCCGGCCAGCCCGGCGAAGGCGGCGGAGAGCGCGAAGACGATCAGCTTGTAGCGGCCGACGTCGACGCCCGACGACTCCGCGGCGACCTCGCTGGTCGCCAGCGCCCGCAGCCCCCGGCCGGGGCGGGAGGCGATGATGTTGTGCGAGACGAGCATGACGAGGACGACGGCGATCCAGGTCAACCACGCGTACGACTGGAAGCTGACGAGCTCCAGCGAGCCGATGCCGAGCGGCGGGATGTCCTGCAGGCCGATGGCCCCGCCGAGGAAGTCCTGCTGCCCGGCGACGGCGACGAAGATGAGCAGAAAGGCCAAGGTGGCGAAGGCCAGGTAGTGGCCGCGCAGCCGCAGCAGCGGAATCCCGACGATCACGGCGACGATGAACGCGCAGACCGGCGCGGCGGCCAGGCCCAGCAACGGCGGCAGGCCGTGCAGCGACATCACCGCGGCCGTGTACGCGCCGACCGCGTAGAACGCCATCTGGCCGAGCGAGACCTGCCCGGCGTACCCCATCAGCAGCGATATGCCCGTCGCCACGATCGCGTACAGCCCCAGCAGGATGTAGACGGTGAGCTGGGCCCGGTTCAATACCAGCGGCAGCAGGGCCGTCACGATCCCCGCGACCGCCAGCGCCACCGCCCGCTGCCGCGCGGTCATGCCGGACTCCCAGCGGTCGAGGTCACGCGGTCACCACGGCTTGACGAGCGCATCAGACGGCCTCCTCCGTTACGGCCGTGCGGCGACCGGCCTGCCACACCATGATCACGAGCATGACCACCAGGGCCGACGCGATCTGATACCGGGTGTTCACGTAGCCGCCTATCAGTGCCTCCGCGAGGCCGAGGATCAGGCCGCCGGCCAGCGTAGCCGTGATCCGGACCAGGCCGCCGAAGACGGCGGCGGCGAAACCGTACACCGCGAACGAGACGTCCGAGTCGAACGTCACCGCCTGCAACGGGGTCAGCAGCACCCCGGCGACGCCGCCGAGCAGCCCGCCGAGGACGAAGGCGAGCAGGCCCATCCGGGTGACGTTGATGCCGACGAGTCGCGCGGCGTACGGGTTGGCGAAGCACGCCGTGAGCGCCTTGCCCACGTATGTTCGGCCGAAGAAGGCGATCAGCCCGGCGAAGATGACGAGCGTCGCGGCGATCACGACGAAGAACTGGGTCTGCAGCCGGGCGCCGCCGAGCACCACCGAGCCGTCCACCATGGCGAACGAGCGCGGCTGGTCGCCGAAGATCAGGATCTCGGCGGCGTACGCGGCGATGCCGAGGCCGAGCGTGACCAGGAGCGAGGCCATCACCGGGGTGCCGGGCCGGCCGATGGCGACGATGCCCACGAAGAGCCCGGTTAGGCCGGCGATGAGCACCGCGAGCGCCTCGGCGAGCCCGTGCGGGAGGCCGTGGGCGAGGAACGAGCTCGTGGCCATCCCGGCCACGACGGCGAACGCACCCTGGGCAAAATTGACTACGCCCGTCACGCGATGGATTGCGACGAACCCGCACCCAAGAAGCGCGAACGAGCATCCGAGCGCGAGACCCGAAAAGACGTAGGTCACGAAGTTGCTCATGGTGCGCGACTCCTCGGCGCGTGTTCCGCGCAACCGGCACGCGCCAGTCGCGACCATCGGGCGCGGGATCAGCGAAAACAGAGCGTGACACTTTATGCTACACATGTCGCTTGGACCGTCAAGCATTAGCGCTCGTCCGGCTCGACGGGTTTTGTGCAGGATGCTGCCGGTGATCGCGTGATGAGGCGACGGTTCTGGGCATGATGGGACGCGGATCGGTCCGCCCCGCGAGAGTCCCAAGCGGCGTCTCGCCCCCCCGGCTTCAGGACATGGACATGAGCCACGAGAACTTTTCGTCCGGACGAGCGCGCGTTCTGCGCGGCTTCGACTGGACCGTGCGGAGGCATCCCAGCGTAGCGGCCGGCATCGCGGGCGCAGCGATCATGGTGGCGGGCGCCTACGTCGCCGTGACCGCCGACCATGAAAACCTGGCGGCCACGCGACCGCCGATCGCCGCACCCGCCCAGCCTCTCGCGCCCCCTGCGACCACCGTCCCGCCGCAAGACGACGTCGCCAAGCCGCCGCCCCGTTCGGGCGCCGCGACGGGTGCCGCGACGGGCGGCGGGAGCGAGGGGACCGCGCCGGACCGGCCGACGTCGCCGTCGATGTCGCCGTCACAGCCGGCGTCACCCCCGGCGTCACCCCCGGCGTCACCCCCGGCGTCACCGCCGGCGTCACCCCCGGCGAGCCCGCGGCCTCCCGCCGGGCCGACCCCCGACGCCGACTGCCTCGTGAGGGTGAACCTGCTCGGCCAACGCGTAGTGATCTGCCCGCCCTGAGCACCCGGACGGCTCGAGCGCACCATGGGTCGCGTAGGATGAGGTGATCAGTCTCCGCGCGCATCGCGCTTCACCGTGCGCTCCCGGCTCGTCCTTGCAGCGCACTTCCCCGTGACGCCTCCCGAGACGCGCCCCCTCTCGGAAGGTTCTCAGTGCCCGTTGCCCTCGATCCGGGGATGTCCCCCGGACCCGCCAACTCGCCCGCGTTCGCCTCGCCCACGTTCGCCGGCCTCGGCCTCCCCGGACGCCTGGTTGAGACGCTCGCACGCCGCGGGATCGACTCACCGTTCCCGATCCAGGCCGCGTGCATCCCCGACGTCCTCGCCGGCCGGCACGTACTGGGCCGGGGCAAGACCGGTTCGGGCAAGACGCTGGCCTTCGGGCTGCCCACGCTGGCCCGGCTCGCCGGTTCCGCCGCGGCTCCCAAGCGGCCGCTCGCCCTCGTCCTCGTACCGACCCGCGAACTGGCCATGCAGGTCAACGACGACCTCGAACCGCTCGGCCGCGCCTTGGGCCTGCGTACGGCGATCGTCATCGGGCAGGCGTCCATGGCGAAGCAGGTGACCGAACTGCGCCAGGGCGTGCACGTGCTGGTCGCGACGCCGGGGCGGCTCAGCGATCTGATCCGGCAGGGCGCCTGTGACCTGCGCGCCGTCGAGATCACCGTGCTGGATGAGGCCGACCACATGGCCGACATGGGCTTCCTGCCAGACGTGACCGGCATTCTGGACAAGACACCCCGGGGGGCGCAGCGGCTGCTGTTCTCCGCCACGCTCGACGAAGACGTCGATGTGCTGGTGTCGCGCTATCTGAAGAACCCGGTCACGCACGCCGTCGGTCCGATCGACGAGCCGGTCGAGACCATGGACCACCACCTGCTCTTGATCGCCTCCGAGGACAAGGCCGTCGTCATGGCCGAAATCGCGAACCGCGCCGGCCGTACGATCATGTTCGCCCGGACCAAGCGGGGTGTGGACCGGCTGGCCAAGCAACTGGCCAAGGTGGGCGTATACGCCGGCACGCTGCATGGCGGCAAGCGCCAGAACCTGCGGACCCAGACCCTCGCGGGCTTCCGCGACGGCTCGTTCGGGGTGCTCATCGCCACCGACGTGGCCGCCCGCGGCATCCACGTCGACGACGTCAGCCTGGTCGTCCACGTCGACCCGCCGACCGACCACAAGGGCTACCTGCACCGCGCCGGACGGACCGCTCGGGCCGGCGGAGAGGGCACCGTGGTCACCCTCGCGCTGCCCGACCAGGTCAAGTCGGCCTCGTCGGTGATCCGCAAGGCAGGCGTCAAGACCGCTCCGACGAAGGTCAGAGCGGGAGACGCCGAACTCGTCCGCCTCACCGGGGCGCGCCCGCCCAGCGGCCACCCGATTCCCGCCGGGCACAAGGACGCGCGCAAGGGCACTCACAAGGGCACTCACAAGGACGGGCGCAAGGACGGCGGGCACAAGGACGGGCATAAGGACGGGCGGCGTACCGGGGCACGCCACCACCCTCGGCACGCGCGCGGCCGCCACACCGCCAAGCATCGATAGGCCAGGCGGTCAGGGGCCGAAGGGCCGGCCTCGGGTTCGGGTTCGGGTCAGCCGGTTTCCTTGGTGACGGGGTCGGCGAGGCGCTGGAGGGCCTCGAGGTCCGCGGGGGACATCTCGGCCAGCCTGCGGAGCTCGTCGATCGAGACCAGGGGCGGGTGGGCCGCCAGCGGCGGCTGCCAGCCGGTGCCGGCGTCGAAGCTGCGGACGATTTTGGCGGGCACCCCGGCGATGACGCAGTGGTCGGGGAACTCGCCGCGGACCACCGCGCCGCCCGCGACCGCGACGTTGCGGCCGAGCCGCGTGCCCGGCAGCACGATCGCGCCGGTGCCGATCCAGCAGCCGTCGCCGATCGTCACCGGGTTGTTCTCCGGCCACTGCCGCCCGATCGGCTGGGCAAGGTCGCGATACGTGTGGTTTTGGTCGGTGATGTAGACGTTCGGCCCGGTAAATACGTCATCACCGATCACGATCGACTGGTGACCGATGATCCCGTTGCCCCGGCCGATGGAACACCCCGCACCGATCCGGATGATCGGGTCGGGCCCCAGGTCGAGGCCCGGCACGAAGCCGGCGGACAGCGTGACGTGCGGGGCGATGAGCGTGTGGGCGCCCACCTCGATCCACCGCTCGCCGTAGATGGTGCCGACCGGAAAGCCGATGCAGGCGCCCTCGCCGAGCAGACGGAACCGGAGGCCGGCGGGTGTGTCCGGGGTGATCTCCCCATGTCGGCACACCCATTCCCAGCCATAGTGGATGGCGGTGGCAAGCGCGCGACGGACCGGTGATGCCACAACATCCCTCAGCGACATGGCGCAACGGTATCGGTTGGACAGATGTGGCATATCGGGCAGGTCACCTGAAATCGGCCACGCGCCGGGACGGACGAACGGGCCCTCATGACGCGTGGGCCCGGCCTGTCGGCCGAGCCCACCAGGGTTGTCCGACGTCCGTCAGGACGTACGGACCTGCCCGTTGTCGCTCATCGCCTCGGCGTCGGCGGGAACATCTTGATCTTCCACACCGGAGGAGGCGACGTTGTTACGGCGCCGGGCGAGCGCACCGACCGTGCTGGCCACGCCGCCGGCCACCAGCAGGACGAGCGCGACGATTCGCCCCTTGCTTCGGGTCTTGGCGGGCCTGACCTTGTGCGCCGTGGTGTGGAGCATGGAGCCGACCCGCGGGCCTAGCTCGCTTTCCACATAACGTGCTGACCGCTCGAGCCGCGGCGCCGTCCACGTCCTGGCATCGGAAATGCCCTGTGCGGCGGCCTCACGCGCGCGCCGAGCGGCCGGACCGATCCGCTCCGCCGCGCGTGCGGTGCCCGTCTGGGCCGCCGCCTGGGCGCGATGCAGCCGCTGCTGGTATTTGCCTGCCGCCAGCGGCTTCCGGCGGATTTTGAGTTGCAGGGACACTGGACAACCTCCCCATCTGTGAGGTCCTGCCCCCAGCGTTCCCAAAGAGCGCACGACCAATCCTGTCCGTGACAGGATGCGCTCACGCGCTGTTTACGCGCAGGGCATGTTTCGATGGCTCACAAGCGAGTTCTCGTCGATGACGCGAGCTGGACACGAGATAACGAGGAGGCGGCCATCATGGCTGAACAACTCATTGCGACGCTGCATACGACCCGCGGTGCGATCGGGATCCGGCTGTTCCCCGAGCAGGCTCCGCAGACCGTGGAGAACTTCGTCGGTCTCGCCGAAGGCACCAGGGAGTGGCGTGACCCCCGTTCTGGTCGCACCACCACGGAGCCGCTCTACAACGGCACGGTTTTCCACCGGGTGATCGACGGATTCATGATCCAGGGCGGTGATCCGCTGGGCACCGGCACCGGCGGCCCGGGGTATGAGTTCGCCGATGAGTTCGACCCCGGCCTGCGCTTCGATCGGCCCTATCTGCTGGCCATGGCCAACGCCGGGCCGGGCACCAATGGGTCGCAGTTCTTCATCACCGTGGGGCCGACGCCGCACCTCAACAACCGGCATACCATATTTGGTGAGGTCATCGAGGGTCGCGAGGTGGTCGACCAGATCAGCACGACCGAAACCGACCGGCGCGACCGTCCGGTCAAGCCGATCGCCATCGACTCGGTGACAATCGAACGCCGTCAATCGTAAGTACAGATATGAGCACTACCGAGCCTGCGCCGGACCAGCAGGCCGAGGTCCCGACGTGCTACCGGCATCCCTCACGGGAGAGCTACGTCAGGTGTACCCGCTGTGATCGCTACATCTGCCCCGACTGCATGCGCAGCGCCGCCGTCGGGCACCAGTGCGTGGAATGCGTGCGCGAGGGCGGGCGCACCGTGCGGCGCCCCCGTACGGTCTTCGGCGGCCGGGTCTCCTCGACACCAGTGGTGACATACACCCTTATCGCCATCAATGTCGTGGTATTCCTGTTGCAGAGCGCCGACCGCGGCCTCGAGCGGCGGTACGCGCTGGCCGCGTCGGCCGTCGCCCTCGACGGGCAGTACGAACGCATGCTGACCTCGGCCTTCATGCACTACGGGATCGCACACCTGCTGCTCAACATGTGGGCGCTTTACATCGTGGGGCAGCCGCTCGAACAGTGGCTGGGTCGCGTGCGCTTCACGGCGCTGTACGGGCTGAGCGCGCTCGGCGGCTCGGTGATGGTCTATCTGTTCGCCGCCCCGAACAGTCTGACGGCCGGCGCCTCAGGCGCCATCTTCGGCCTGTTCGGGGCGATCTTCGTGGTGTCCAAGCGGTTGAACTACGACGTGCGCGGCATCGCGATGCTGATCGTGCTCAACCTGGTCATCACGTTCACGTTCCACGGCATCAGCTGGCAGGGGCACATCGGCGGGCTCATCACCGGGTCGGCGCTGGCCTTCGCGTACGCTTACGCGCCGCGGCAGAGCCGGACGCTGGTCCACGTGGGCGCGAGCCTCGCCGTGGCCGTGGCCGTGGTTGCCCTGGTCATGTTCCGTACGGCGGAGCTGACCCTCTAGCGATCAACCGGCGCGATCAGGGTCACGGAGCCGCGTGAGCGTGAAAACGATGAAAACGTCAGCGATGAAGACGTCAACGAAGACGTCAGTGAAGACGCCAGCGAAGACGTCAGCGCCACTTGGTCGACAGGACGACGCCCACGATGATCAGCGCGAAGCCGATCAGCAGGTTCCAGTTGCCGAGCGTGGTGAGCAACGGCACGTTGGTGTTGGTGCTCGCCGTCACGTAGAAGGTCGCGATCCATGCGAGGCCGACCAGCCAGGATCCCACCATCGCCGGTGCCAGCCAGCGCGGGCTGACCTGGATCTTCTGCGATCGCTGCGGCGGCGTGTAAACGGCCTTCTTGCGGACTTTGGACTTGGCCACAGTGGATCTCCTCGGGCGAACACGGCAGGCGGCCGCGTCGCATGGGTGCTTTTGTCGGTTAGCGTAGTCGCTGGCGAGCAGCGTAGGACTTTCTTGGGGGCGGCGGGGTCAACCCATGAGGGCGAAACTCGGCACCTGGCACTACATTATTCCGCTTCTGACCCTCGGTGCGGGGACCCTGTTCGCGGCGAGTGCGAACACGGCGCGCGGCACCGACCTGCGGGGCGGCGACACCAAGAAGATCACCGAGCTGATCGCGGACGCGCAGCGCCAGACCCGCCACGACCGGGCCGACTACCAGCGGCTGCGGAGTCAGGTGGACGCGCTGTCGAGGCGCGCGGGGCGACGGGACGCCCGCGTACGGCAGGCCGGGGCGCGGGCGGACGCGATCGCCGGCCGGGCGGGCTTCACGCCCCTGAGCGGCGGCGGCGTGCGCGTGACGCTCGATGATGCGCCCCGCCGCTCCGAACTCGACCGGCGGCGCCTCGGCGCGAGCGCGGACGACCTCGTGGTGCACCAGCAGGACGTGCAGGCGGTGGTCAACGCGCTGTGGGCGGGCGGCGCGCGCGGACTGCAAATTATGGACCAACGTCTGGTCTCCACGAGCGCCGTCCGCTGCGTGGGCAATACCCTGATCCTTCAAGGCGTCGTCTACTCGCCGCCGTTCCGGATCACCGCCGTCGGCGATCCGGCCCGGCTGCGGGCCGCGCTGGACGCCGCACCCGAGATCAAGATCTATCAGCAGTACGTAGCCGAGTTCGGCCTTGGCTACGCCGTGAAAACCCTCGATAAGGTCACCTTGCCGGCGTTCACCGGCAACGTTTCGATGACCTACGCGACTGGCCCGGAGGAATTATCGGGTGCGGACCATCATCCGTAGCCTTGGCGAGCTGTGCATCACCGCCGGCCTGATCCTGCTGCTGTTCGTTGCCTACGAGTTGTGGGGGACCGGCCGCTACACCGAAGGTCAGCAGAACAAGCTCAGCCAAGAGCTCAACAAGGACTGGACGAACGACAAGGTGACGACCGAGCGCGTCCGGCTCGGCCACGGCATGGCGCTGATTCGCATTCCCCGGCTCGGCAAGAGCTACCGCTTCGTGGTCATCGAGGGTGTGAGCGTCGCCGACCTGCGCAAGGGACCCGGTCACTACCCCGGCACCGCGCTGCCCGGCCAGATGGGCAACTTCGTCGTCTCGGGGCACCGTACGACCTATCAGGCGCCGTTCAACCGCATCGACCGGCTGCGGGGCGGCGACACGATCCTCATCGACACCCGCACCAAGCAGTACGTCTACCGCGTCACCGGCCAGCGGATCGTGCTGCCGAGCGAGGTGGAGGTGACGGCGCCGGTGCCGTTTCACCCCAAGCGGCGGCCGACCGAGCGGCTCATCACGCTGACGACGTGCCATCCGAAGTACTCGGCCGCGCGGCGGCTCATCGTCTTCGGCCGGCTCGTCGAGGCGCTGCCACGGGTCAAGGGAAATGGGTGAGCCCGCGTGTACGGAGCGATCTGGAAGGTGTTGCCGGGCGACCGCGTCTCCAAGGCGCTGTTCGCCTTGGCCATCGTGGTGGGCGTGGCCGCGCTGCTGTGGTACGTCGTCTTCCCCTGGGCCGAGCCGAAGATCCGGTTCGATCACGGGACGGTCGATGGGGGCGGGACGTCGGCGCCCGCGTCGCCATCTCCCGGGCCATGATGATCACAATGAATAAATTTCGCGATTCGGCGTAACGCGGCGAAGCGCACATACGAAGCTTCCAATGAGGGCTTCCGCCATTGCCCCCGAGTGGCGGAAGCCCTCCTCTTATGTCACGGGTGGGCGGACGGGACGCGGGCGGGCGTCAGCCGTTGCCTCCGCCGCCGCCACCACCGCCACCGGGGAAGGGCAAGGACGGCTCACCGGTCGGGCCCTGGTTCTCGGCCACGAAGATGGTCACCGTCGTGCCCCGGGCGACCTCTTGACCGGCCGGCGGGAACTGCCGGAACACCGAGCCCTCGGGGACGTCGCCCTCCGGCGAGCCCCGCTGCACGCTCACCTTCAGGCCGGCCTGCCGCAACGTTTCCTTCGCGTCCTTCTCCGACAGGTTCACCACATTGGGGACCTCGACGGTCTCCCGGCCGGTGGACACGTACATCACCACGACCGACCCTTGATCGGCCTTCTCGCCGGCCTCCGGGGTGGTCCTGATGACACTGCCTCGCGGGACCTCGTTATCGGGCGCTGTGCGTCTGTTGACCTTGAAGCCCGCCTGTTCCAGCTCGCTTTGTGCCGCGCGATAGGGCTGGCCGACCACGTCGGGCACCTCGACCTTGACCGTCTCCTTGCCCTTGGAGACGACGAGGTCGACCGTGGAACCCTGGTCGACCTCCTCGTTGGCCCCGGGCTCGGAGCTGATCACGACGCCCTTCTTGACGCTGTCGCTGAACTCTTCCCGCACGTCGCCGAGCACGAGCCCCTGATCGGTGATGGCCTTGGTGGCCTGCTCCTGCGTCTGCCCGACGACGTTGGGCACCTTGACCTGCTCGGGGCCGCCGCCCCCGCCCTGGCCGGACAGCGCGAAGCCGATCGCCGCCGCGCCGCCGATGAACAGCAGCGCCAGCAGCACCCACAGCGCGACCTTCTTGCCGTCGCCGCCGCCTCGCGGCTCGTCGTCGTACCGGACGGGCGGCAGGTCGTAGCCGGTCGGGGCGCGCTGCACCTGTGTGGCGGCGGGCCCGGCGCCCATCACCTGAGTCCGGCCCATCGCCATCGTGGGCGCCGCCACCGGCATTCCCTGCAGCGCGCGCTGGATGTCGGAGCGCATCTCCGCGGCGCTCTGGTAGCGCATCGCGGCGTCCTTGGCCATGGCCTTCAGCACGATCGCGTCGGCCCAGCGCGGGATCTCCGGGTCCACCCGCGACGGCGGGATCGGGTCCTCGCGTACGTGCTGGTAGGCGATCGCGACCGGGGAGTCGCCGGAGAACGGCGGCCGGCCGGTCAGCAGCTCATACAGGACACATCCGGTGGAGTAGAGGTCGCTGCGGGCGTCGACCCGCTCGCCGCGGGCCTGCTCGGGCGAGAGGTACTGCGCGGTGCCGATCACCTGCGCGGTCTGCGTCATCGTGGCGGCCGAATCGGCCATGGCCCGGGCGATGCCGAAGTCCATGACCTTGACCTCGCCGGTCGGGGTGAGCATCACGTTCGCGGGCTTGATGTCCCGGTGGATGATCCCGCCGCGGTGGCTGTAGTCGAGCGCCTGCAGGATGCCGTCGACGATCTCCAGCGCCCGCTCGGGCAGCAACCGCCGGTCGGCGTGCAGGAGGTCGCGCAGCGTCATGCCCTCGACGTACTCCATGACGATGTACGGCACCGGGGCGTTGCCCATGGTGTCCTCGCCGGTGTCGTACACGGCGATGACCGACGGATGGTTGAGCGAGGCCGCGGACTGCGCCTCGCGGCGGAACCGGGCCTGGAAGGTCGCGTCGCGCGCCAGATCGGACCGCAACGTCTTGATCGCGACCGTGCGGTCAAGGCGCAGGTCACGGGCGCGGTAGACCTCGGCCATGCCGCCACGGCCGATGACGCCGTCGAGCTCGTATCGGCCACCGAGAAGCCGCGGCTGAGTCATGTCTCGCACTTTCCCTCGTCTACACCTAGCTGCTGTCCGAACCTAGCCTCTGCCCGGCGCTTTCGGAGGGCTCCGGGGTCGGAGTTGTCGGGGTGATGGTCACCGTCGCGGTTGGTGTGGGCTTAGGGGACTTTGATCCTGTCGGTCCCCTGGTGGGTGTCGATGGACTTGCTGTCGGTGTCGGCGAATCCGCCGCGCCGGCGGGCTCGGGCGCCACCGGCTGACTCGGCTGGACCGTCTCCGTCGGACCTCCTGTCGGCTGGGTGACCTGCTCATCGCCCACCGCGGTTGGCGATGACGCGGGGTGTTCGCCGTTTCCATCCACGAGGTTACCGGCACGTCCACCCTTGAGCAGCGAGCCCATCACGATGAGTCCCAGAACCAGGAGCCCGACCGCGACCGACGTGAGCAACAGCACATTGCGACGGTGTGGGCCGCTTTCGCCCGCCCCCGCCCCCGGCGCGTCGCCGGCGGCCGCGAAGCCCGCGAGCGTGTCGGCGGTCCCGCCGCCGTCGGGGGCGCCGGGAATCCGCTCCGTCTCCGGCCCCGGGCGGGCGAGCTGCTCCTCGAACTCCGCGATCGCGGTGCCCAGGGTGAGCGACTCGCGGATCATGTACGCGCGGTCGGCGACCTCCTGGGCGCCGCCGGGGCGGGCCGCCGGGTCCTTGGACAGCAGCTGCCGCACCAGCTCCCGCACCGGCGCCGGCACCTCGGGCGGCAGCTCCGGAGGGGTCTCGCGGACGTGCTTGAGGGCGATCGCCACCGCCGAGTCGGCGTCGAACGGCGGCCGTCCTGCCAGGCACTCGTAGGCGACGACGCCGAGCGAGTAAAGGTCGGTCGCCGGCGTGATGTCCTTGCCGGACGCCTGCTCGGGGGAGACGTAGTGGGCGGTGCCCATGACCATGCCGGCCTGGGTGAGCTCGCTCACCTGGCCGTTGCGCGCGATGCCGAAGTCGGTGATCTTCACCGTGCCGTCGCCGGTCACCATCAGGTTGCCCGGCTTGATGTCCCGGTGGATGATCCCGGCGCTGTGCGCGACCTGCAGCGCCCGGGCCGCCTGGCTGACGAGGTCGAGCGCGGCCTCGGTGCTGAGCGCCTTGTTGCGGATGAGGATCTTGGACAGCGGCTCGCCCGGGACGAGCTCCATCACCAGGTAGGCCAGGTCGTCCTGCTCGCCGTAGTCGTACACCTGGGCGATGCCGCCGTGCTGCAGGGCCGCCGCGAAGCGCGCCTCGGCGCGGAACCGGCTGCGCGCCGCCTCGTCGGAGATGTACTCGCGGCGCAGCAGCTTCACCGCCACCGGGCGGATCAGCAGCTCGTCGGTCGCCTCCCAGACCTCGCCCATCCCGCCGGCGGCGATCTGTCGCTCCAGCCGATACCGGTTGCTGAGCACCAGTTCCTCTTGGCTCATGGTGCTCCCGCGTCTGCCTGGTCGATGATCACTTCGAGAGCACCGCCCGCATGATGGTGGCGGACAGCTCGCCGGCGCTGGTGGCGCCGGCGCCCGGGCCTTCGGTGACCACGGCGAAGGCGTACCGGGGGTTGTTGAACGGGCTGAACCCGACGAACCAGCGGTCGTTGAAGCCCCGGCCGGTCTCGGCGGTGCCGGTCTTGCCGGCGACGTTCTTGCCGGACAGGTTGTTCGCGGTGCCGGTGGTGACGACCTGGCGCATCATGTCCTGGAGCTGGCCGGCGTTGTCGGCGCTGATCGGCTGCGCCAGCTCCTGGGGCTCGGCCTCCTCCAGCACCGACTGGTCGGCCGACCTCACCTTGTCGACGAGGTACGGCTTCATGATCTTGCCGTCGTTCGCGACCGCGGCGGCGACCATGGCCATCTGCAGCGGGGTCGCCCGGTTGTCACCCTGCCCGATGGACGCCAGCGCCACGGTGCCCTTGTCGTGGTCGGGCGGCAGGGCGCTCGCCGCGCTCCGCACGCCGGTCTCGACCTCGGTCTTCGTGCCGTAGCCGAACTTCGCCGCCTGCGCGTCGACCTTCGAGCCGCCCAACTGCTCGGCACCCAGCTTGGCGAACGTCGTGTTGCAGGACTCGGCGAACGCGGCGATGAGGGACGCGGCGCCGGCCCCGCAGGCGCCGCCCTCGTGGCTGTTCGGCAGCGGGTGGCCGCCCGGCAGCACGTAGACGGACGGGGTGTCGACCTGGGACTCCTTGTTGAGTCCCGACTCCAGCGCGGTGGCCGCGATGACGATCTTGAAGGACGAGCCCGGTGGGAAGGTGTCGTTCATGGCCTTGTTGACCATGGGCTGGAAATCGGCCTTGGCCAGCCGCCGGAACGCCTGGTCGGCCCGCTTGGTGTTGTTCGTGGCGACGTCGTTGGTGTCGTACGACGGGTAGGTGGCCATGACCACTATCGCGCCGGTCTTGACGTCCATGACGACGGCGGCGCCGCGGCGGTTGGTGCTGTTCTTGAGGGCGTTGTAGGCGACCCGCTGCGCCTGCGGGTTGATGGTCGTCTCGACGTTGGCGCCCTTGACCGGCTTGCCGACGAACTGGTCGAACCAGCGGCGCACCGCCAGGCGGTCGTCGGTGCCGTCGAGCAGGCTGTTCGCGGAGTGCTCGACGAACGTCGTGCCGCCGCTGGCCGCGAAGTAGCCGGTGACGGGCGCGAAGATCTCCGGGCTGATGTACTTGCGCTGGTACTTCTGGTCGCTGCGTTCGGTGCGCTCCGAGAGCGCGAGCTCCGTGCCGCCGGCCATGATCTTGCCGCGGTCGCGGTTGAGGATGTCGAGGTACTGCCGGGCGTTCAGCGGATCCTTCTTCAGCTTCTCCGCCTGGCTGCCCTGGATGTAGTTGACGTTGATCATCAGCGCCAGGATGAGGACCAGCGCGAAGATCGATACCCGCCGCAGCGGCTTGTCGAGATTCATGGCGTGCCCCCTAGCGCGCCGAATCGTATGGCTCGTCGGTTCGTCGGTCGGTTCGTCGGTTGGTTCGTCATCAGACGCGCACCACCTGCGTCAGGCCCTCTTCCTGAATCGACTGCGGCGCCGGCCGCCTGGCGAGGTCGCTGATCCTGATGAGGATCGCGATCAAGATCCAGTTGGCGAGCAGCGACGACCCCCCCTGGGAAAGGAAAGGCGTGGTCAGACCGGTGAGCGGGATGAGGCGGGTGACCCCGCCGACGATGACGAACACCTGCAGGGCCAAGACGAAGGAGATGCCGCCGGCGAACAGCTTGAGGAACGGCTCGCGGGCGATCACGGCCGTCTTCATCCCCCGCTCCACGACCAGGGCGTACACCAGCAGGATCACCATGAGCCCGGCGAGCCCGAGCTCCTCGCCGAAGGAAGTGATGATGAAGTCGCTGAACGCCAGCGGAGTGCGCCACGGCTCGCCCTGCCCCAGGCCCGTGCCGAGCACGCCGCCCTCGCCCATGCTGAACAGCCCGCGCAGCAGCTGGCCGCTGTCGGCGTACTGGCCGCCCGCTTCGGCGCACTGGGCGACGGTCATGTGGACGACCTTCCCGCCGACGGCGCAGCCGCCGTCGAAGTAAGGCTCGGGGTTCAGCCAGGTGTCGATGCGCTGGTTCACGTGACCGAGGAACGGCAGCAGCGTGGCGAGGTAGCCGCCGACGAGCAGCAGGCCGACGCCGATGATCACCCACGACACCCGCTGCGTGGCGATGTAGAGCATCGAGACGAACAGCCCGAAGAACAACAGCGCCGAGCCGAGGTCCTTCTCCAGCACCAGCACGCCCAGGCAGACCAGCCAGATGACGAGGATCGGCATCATGTCCCTGGCCCGCGGCACCTGCAGGAAGGCGATCCGCCGGCCGACCTGGGCCAGCGCCTGACGCTTGTTCACCAGGTAGCCCGCGAAGAAGATGACCAGGAGGATCTTGGCGAACTCGCCCGGCTGGAACGACAGCGGCCCGATCCTGATCCAGATCTTCGCGCCCAGCGCGCCGCTGATGGAGGCGGGCAGGAAGCCCGGCAACGCCAGCAGGAACAGCCCGATCGCGCCCAGCGTGTAGATGTACTTCTGCAGGGCCTTGACGTCGCGCAGCACGAGGATCGCCACGACGAACAGCACGATGGCGACGAACGTCCACATCAGCTGGTTGGGCGTCGACGCCCCCACCACGGCGTTGAACTTCTCGCCGCGCGCCCGGGCGACCTGCACGTCACGGCTCGTCTCGAGGTCGAGACGGTAGAGCATGGCGAGCCCGATGCCGTTCAGGAACACCGCGAGGGGCAGCAGCATCGGGTCGGCGTAGGGGGCGAACCTGGCCACCACGAAGTAGGCGCCCGCCGACAGCGCCGCCAGCCCGGCGCCATAGCCGACCATGCCCGCCGGCAGCCGCCCGTCGCGAGCGAGCCCGACCTGGGCGAACGCCGCGATGGACACGATCATGGCGAAAATGAGCAGCGCGAGCGATGCGCTTCGCCGCGGCCGCGTCGGGATGAAGTCGGCCATCGCCGTCATGATGACTTCTTTTGCGGGCAGTCAGGGTCGGAGCCGGGGTTGGCCTCGCAGGCGCGGGCGGCGATGACCAACTGGTTGAAGCGGGTGTCGGCGGCCTGCCGGCTCGGCAGGGTCATCGTCTTGCGGACCAGGGCCTGCATGTCCGTGGGAAGGGTTTTGAACTCGAGCCGTTGCGTGGTGGAGACGATCTGGCCGCCCTGGCCGCTGCCGCAACGGGGCTTGTTCCGGCCCTTGAAGATGACGACCTGGCCGGAGTTCACGCCGATGGTGTAGGTGCACAGCTCGGCGCGCAGCGAGTTGACGGTCGCGCGGGCCCTGGTGATGTTGTCGAGGCCGTCGATGTTCTGCCGTACGGAGTCTTGGTCGGCGGGCGGCAGATCGGCGATCAGGATCGGCGGGTTCGCCCGCTCCTTGATCTTTGAGGTCTCGAGCCCGAAGATGCCGTCCGGCGAACCCTGGAAGATCGCCACGTTGCCGTGGTCGTCGCCGATGTAATAGCCGCTCTGCAGGTAGCGCCAGCCGGCGTACCCGCCGCCGCCGACGAGCAGCACGAAGATCACCAATGCCACGACGAGCCATGTCCAGCCGCGTCGAGAGCGCACCTCGGCGGGCCGCATCCGCTGGCCCGCGGCGCCGAGCGCGGCGGCCGGGGGCGGGCCGTCGTCGACCGCGATGGGCGGCTGCGGCATGGTGTCGCGCAGCGCGGCCGCGCGCTGGGCCGGCGTGTCCTCGCCCATCGCGGGACCGCCCGGCCCGGGGCCGGCCCGGCCTGGACCACCGGGACGGCCAGGTCCGCCGGGGTTGCCGGGGCCGGACGAACCCGGCCCGCCGGGCCCGCCCGCCGCGCCGCCTCGCGGAATGCGGTCGCGTGTCGCGTTGGCGGCGGCGCCGGCCACGATGGCGTGGGTGCCCGCCGGCTGCTGGCGGACGAGCTCGACCACATCGGCGATGACGCAGGTGATGTTGTCGGGGCCGCCGCCGCGATTGGCCAGGTCGATGAGCTGCCGCACCGCCGCCTGCGGATCTTCGATCTGGGTGAGCACCTGGTGGATCGTCTCGGCGCTCACGACGCTGGACAGGCCGTCCGAGCAGAGCAGGTAGCGGTCGCCGAGGTGGGCCTCGCGCAGCGAGATGTCGGGCTCGACCTCGCCGCGCCCGTCAAGGGCCCGCAGCAGCAGCGAGCGCTGCGGGTGGGACGCGGCCTCGTCCAGGGTGATGCGCCCCTCGTCGACCAGCGACTGCACCAGGGTGTGGTCGTGGGTGATCTGGAAGAGCTCGCCGTTGCGCAGCAGGTAGGCTCGCGAGTCGCCGATGTGGATCAGGGCCACGTGCGGCCCGGCCCACAGCATTGCGGTGAGCGTGGTGCCCATCCCCTGGAGGGACGGATCGGATTCGACGATGCCGTGCAGGTTTTCGTTGGCCTGTTTCACGGCGTGCTGCAGCACGCTGAGCAGCTCGCTTTGGGGTACGTCGGTGTCGAG
The DNA here is from genome assembly GCA_035765195.1 of Streptosporangiaceae bacterium. Taxonomy (GTDB): domain Bacteria; phylum Actinomycetota; class Actinomycetes; order Streptosporangiales; family Streptosporangiaceae; genus CALAED01. Next base: position 66,788 of record DASTYC010000019.1, on the reverse strand, counting down.
CGGCCGCAAGGCGTTGACGGCGGCGGCGCTCGCGATCTCACCGCCGACATGGCCGCCCATGCCGTCGGCGACGACGAGGAGGCGCGCGCCCGCGTACGCCGAGTCCTCGTTGCCCTCGCGGAGCATGCCGACGTCGGAACGCGCGGCGTATCTGATACCGATTGTCATTTGCGCAGCTCAAACACGGTCTTGCCGATACGGATGGGAACGCCGACAGGAACCGGCGTCGGCCTGGTCACTTTCGTGCGTCCGAGGTAGGTGCCATTGGTCGAGCCGAGGTCTTCCACGATCCACTGACCGTCCTGCGCGAAGATTCGGGCATGCCGGCTAGAAGCGTAGTCGTCGGTCACGACGAGCGTGGCGTCATTGGCGCGGCCGATGGTGATGACCTGGGCGGCCGCGAGATCGAGTGTGGTACCCGCTGTGGGCCCCTGGGTGACGACGAGCTTGGTGGGCTCGTTCCGCCTGACGCGGGCCGGAGCCTTCGCCTGCCGCTGGGCCTGACGCGCCGGCTTCGGGCGCGCGGAGCGCGACCGCTGCGCCGCCCGCACCGCCGCCTTGGATCCGAACAGATCAGCTCGGATCACCCCCACGGCCGCGATGACGAAGAGCCACAGCATGGCGAGGAACGCCAGCTTGATCAGCGTCAGGGTGAATGGATTCATGGAGTTGGGGCTACTCCCTGTCGCGTCGGAACACCAAGGTCGTACGGCCCAGCGAAATGCGGGCGCCGTCAGCAAGTGTGACGCGCCGAATGGGCTGCCCGTTCACGAAAGTGCCGTTTGTCGACCCTAGATCAACCAGGACGATCTCAGCGCCCTCGATGCGGATCTCGGCATGATGCCGCGAGACCCCCGGATCGACCAGCCGCAGATCGCAGTCGGTGCCCCGGCCGAGCAACGTCACCGGCGTGGTGATGTCGTACGGCCGCTGCATGCCGCCCGCGCCCTCCGCGGACGACGTCACCACCAGCCGCGGCGAACCCCCGAACGCGCCACCCCGCCCCGGCGGCACGTCGCTGGTCGGCTGGCGAATCTCGCCGCCCTCGACCGTGGACCCGCGGATCACACCGGAGCGGATCCGGAACATGCCGACCGCGAGATCGGGCGCGTTCTCGAACCGCACCCGCACGGGACCGACGAACGAATACCCCTGCTCCTTCGCGTAATCCCGCGCGAGAATCGCCAGCTCCTGACCGAGCTGGTCGGCATAGACCGCCAGCCGCTGACCGTCGGCCTCGGAGATCTCGACGACGAAGTCGTTGGGGACGAGCGTGCGGCCCTGTGCGACGATCGCGGCCCGCTCGTTCATCTCGCGTTGGACAGCGCCGCCGACCTCCAGTGGCTGAAGATCGGACTTGAACGTCCGGGCGAAGGCACCCTCGACCATGCCTTCGAGGCGTCGCTCGAAGCGCTGTAGAACACCCACGGGCACCTCCCTTCTCCACTGCCTAGACGATCGTATCCGCGAACAGGTTCGCGGACGCATTCTCGTTCCTGGCCGCCACCTGACCCGTGCTAACCTTGCCACGCGCCCAGGGCGGGTGGCGGAACGGCAGACGCGCACGGTTCAGGTCCGTGTGTCCGCAAGGACGTGAGGGTTCAAATCCCTCCTCGCCCACTCGGAGCTGGGGCCGTGTGCTCGGGAGCGGAACTCCCTCGCCGCGGCTCCTCGTCATTTATCCGGGGGGGGCGACCCCCCGGACCCCCCGATGTGGGGGCTCCGCCCCCACACCCCCGGCCCCTCAGGGGACCTTGGGGTTCATGCCCTCGAAGTCCTGGGTTACGCAGACCTCTTAGTGTTCCACGTCTTTACTATGCGCGACATAAGACTTACGTCGGTACCAACGGGTAATCCTGGCGGAAGCGAGCGGCCGGCGGCGGGCGCCTGGACAGGTCATGGCGAGTGGTTGGGGAGAACTATGCGGCTTGCGGCGCGGTTGGAGGAGATCGGGCGGCCCCTGGTCGAGGAGCAGTTGCGGCATCCGACCGTGGCGGGGATACGGCGCGGCGACCTGGATCCCGCGGTGTTCCGGGCCTGGCTGGAGCAGGACTACCTCTTCCTTCTCGACTATGTGCGGGTGTTCTCGCGGCTGGCGTGGCAGGCGCCGGCGGAGCATCTGGGTGATCTGGTCGATCTGGCCCACTCGACGTTCCATGAGGAGCTGTCGCTGCATCGGTCGCTGGCCGCCGAGTTCGACGCCGACCTGGAGGGCGCCGTCAAGGGGGCGCCGTGCGCGGCGTACACGGCGTTCCTGCTCGACGCGGCCGCGGCGTACGGGGAGGGCCTGGCGGCGTTGTACCCCTGCATGTGGGGGTATTCGACGCTCGGCGCGATCCTGGCGGAAAGCCCGCCGGCGGAGCCGCGTTACCGCAGGTGGGTCGAGACGTACTCCGATCCGGGCTTCGCCGAGCTGACCCGCCGGTGCGCCCAGATGCTGGACGAGGCCGCCCCGGATCCGGGGCGGGCGGAGGGGCTCTTCCGAGAGGGCATGCGACACGAGCTGGCCTTCTGGGATGTCGTGTGATACCAGTCCTGGTTATCCACAGGACCAGAGATTTCCACAGGGGTTATCCACAGGGCGGCGATCTGGGGAGATTGCCGCATACTGGTTGGCATGCCTGAGCTACCTGAGGTTGAAGCGCTGGCGGCGTTTCTGCGGGACCGGGCGGTGGGCCACGCGGTCGCGCGGGTCGACGTGCTCGCGATCTCCGCGCTGAAGACCTACGACCCGCCGGTGACGGCGCTGGGCGGGTTGACGATCACCGAGGTGGGGCGCCACGGCAAGTTCCTCGACCTCGACGTCGATGGTCTGCACATGGTCATCCATCTGGCGCGGGCGGGCTGGCTGCGGTGGAAGGACGAGATCCCGGTCAAGCCGGCGCGGCCGGGCAAGGGGCCGCTCGCGCTGCGCCTGCACCTCGACGACGGCTCGGGCTTCGACCTCACCGAGGCCGGCACGAAGAAGGGCCTCGCCGTCTATGTGGTGCGCGATCCGGCCGAGGTGCCGGGGGTGGCCGCCCTCGGGCCCGACCCGCTCGCCGCGGACTTCACGCCGGCGGCGTTGCGGCGGATCGTGGGCGGGCGGCGCACCCAGATCAAGGGGCTGCTGCGCGACCAGAAGGTGATCGGCGGCATCGGCAACGCCTACTCCGACGAGGTGCTGCACGTGGCCAAGATGTCGCCGTTCAAGATCGCCGCCACTCTCACCGATGACGATATCGCGCTGTTGCACGACGCGATCGTGACGACGTTGCGCGACGCCGTGAAGCGGTCGAGCGGGCTGGCGGCCGGCGACCTCAAGGCCGAAAAGAAGCTCGGCTTGCGGGTGCACGGGCGCGCCGGGCAAAAGTGCCCCGTCTGCGGCGACACCATAAGAGAGGTGTCGTTCGCCGACTCGGCCCTGCAGTACTGCCCGACCTGCCAGACAGGCGGCAAGCCGCTCGCCGACCGCCGCCTGTCGCGTCTGCTCAAGTAAGCCGCGCGGAGCCGGCCACGGGTGCCGCCCGTCAGCGGCCGGGCGGCACGTTGCCGAACATCGGGCCGAGGTTCGACCAGCGCGTGAGCTCGCAGCCGTTCTTGCGGGTGAACGTGGCGTCGACCGGCTTGCCCTGCCAGGTGCCCTTGATCGTGGCGACCTGCGGGCCGCCGTAGATCTGAGTGCACATCTGGCCCTTGGGGGTGGGCGCGAACGGATCCTTGTGCTGCTTCGCGGCCGCCGCGAGGGCGGCGCACGCCGCCTTGGCGTCGGGATGATCGCCGCCCACGGGGTCGCAGCTGAGCTTCCAGGTCGTGGCCGCCGCCGTCGGCGCGCCTTTGACCGAGACGGTCAGCTCGGTCTGGGCCGGGGTGCTCGGGCGAACGGCGCCGGAGCCCGAGGGCGTCGCGGCGGAGCCGCCGGAGTCACCTGACTGCTGGGAGCCGCATCCGGCCAGCGCGAGCGCGGCGGCCAGACCCGGTATCGTCAAAATGTGCATCCGATACCTCATACGAGGTTCGACGGAACGGTGGGTTACGCGGTTCCATGGGTGCTGTGATGATTTTCGGCGAAGAGGTGCCCGCGGTCGACGCGGCCGCCGTGCCCGATGACGTGTACCTGCTCGACGTGCGAGAGCCTGACGAATGGCGGGCCGGGCACATCCCGGACGCCGTGCATATCCCGATGGGGCAGCTCAGCGAGCGCGCGACGGAGATCCCGCGAGACGCCGACGTCTACGTCGTCTGCCGGTCCGGGGCGCGTTCGGCGCAGGTGACTGTCGCGCTCAACAACGGCGGCTGGCAGGCCAAGAACGTCGACGGCGGCATGCAGCGCTGGGCGGAGGTGGCCCGGCCGATGGTCAGCGAGACCGGAGAGCCGCCATTCGTCGCATAAACCGATAAGGAGTGAAACGCACGGCATCGGGGTAGCATTTCGGCCGATAAGTCGAATCCCCGCGGGAGCTCGGGCGTACTCGGGCTGAGAGGGCGGCGATATTCGCGCCGCCGACCGCATGAACCTGACCGGGTAATGCCGGCGTAGGGAGCGTGCGATGACCACCGCTCTGGATCAGCCCCGTGACGAGGCGCCTTACACCCTCGATCGGCCCGCGCCCAGGGTTCTCAGCTTCTGGGACCAAAGCGCGTTCTGGGCCAATCTGGGCGTCAGCCTCCTCGCCTTCTCCGGCGCGTACACCGTGCTCGCGCCGGACGCCAACAACAACCCCCAGCTGTCCATCCTGGCCGGCATCGTCGCGATGGCGGTGGGGACCTTGATCGGCGGGCTGATGCTGGGTCTCGCCGCGGTGCCGGGCGCGCGCACGGGCGCGCCCGCGATGGTGCTGTTGCGCGGCCTGTTCGGCACCCGCCTGTCGTACGTGCCGACCGCCCTCAACATCGCCCAGCTCGTCGGCTGGGGCACGTTCGAGCTCATTGTGATCGCGGACGCGACGAAGACGCTGCTGGACGGCGGCCCACGCTGGCTGTACGTCGTCATCGCCGCCGTGATCACGACGCTGCTGACGATCTGGCCGCTCGGCTCGGTGCGGATGTTGCGCCGGTTCGTCACCGGCGCTGTCGCGATCGCCCTCGTCTACTTCTATGTGCAGTTCGTCCGGGTCGGGATCCCCGATCTGGGTCAAGGCTCGTGGAGCAAGTTCTGGATCGGCGCGGACGCGGCGCTGGCGGTGTCGATCTCGTGGGTGCCGCTGGCCGCCGACTACACGCGGCACTCCCGTACCGCCAAGGCGGCCTTCGGCGCGGCGAGCGTGTCGTACGCGGCGACCCAGATCGTGGCCTACGTCCTCGGCCTGTTCGCGCTGGCGCTGGCGGCCGGCGGGGCGGTCGGCGGCGACCCGAACAACGCCTATCAGCCGTTCCAGAGCGTCGCGCTGGGGGCGTTGTTCTTCGGCGTCCTGGTGCTGCGTGAGGTGGATCAGTCGTTCGCCGACAACTACTCCACGGCCGTCTCGATCCAGAACCTCATTCCGCGGGCGGACCGGCGGGTGCTCACCGTCCTGCTCGGCGCGCTGACCGCCGGGCTCGCGCTGATCCTCAACATCGACAACTACTTCGGGTTCCTCGGGCTGATCGGGTCGGTGTTCGTGCCGATGCTCGGGGTCCTGGTGGTCGACTTCTTCGTACTCGGGCGGGGCCGCGACTGGAACGTCTCGTCGGCCGCGCCGTCGCGATGGGGGATGATCGCCGCGTGGGGCGCCGGGTTCGTCGTCTACCAGCTGATCAACCCGGGCGACGCGGGGCGGTGGACCGGCTTTTGGACCGACGTCCAGGGCTGGCTGCACTTCACCCCGGCGTCGTGGATGAGCGCGTCGGTGCTGTCGTTCGCGGTCGCCGGGCTGGCGGCGTACGCCGTGGGCACGATCACCGCGAGGTCGCCTGACCCGGCGGAATCTTCTGTGTGATCCGTGGCGTCAGTGTAAAAGTTCCCAGGCAAGAGCCGGTTTTTGTCCAGGTGCGGCGGATGTTCCGATGGCACCATGACCTGTGTGCGTCAGGACGTTCGAGAGGCCGGGGACGCTCAGGACGTCGTCGGTGCGACGGCCCGGGCGGTGCTGGAGTGCGCCGCCGACGCGATCGTGGCCGTCGACCGCGACTCCGCCGCGACGGTCTGGAACCCCGCGGCGGAGCGCATGTTCGGCTGGCGGGCCGATGAGGTCATCGGCAAGGTGCCGCGGATCGTGCCGGACGAGCTCCAGGCCGAGCACCACGCGGTGCTGGAGCGGGTGCGGGCGGGCGGGCGGATCTCCATCGCCACCCGCCGGCTCCATCGTGACGGCAGGCTGATCGACGTACGGATCGACACGAGCGTGCTGCGCGATGACGACGGTGCGCCGGCGGGCTGGGTCGGGGTCTACCACCCGGTCGAGGAGGACCAGGTCGCGCAGCACCATGTGGCCGAGCGGGCCCGTCTGGTGCGCCGGCTCAACGACGTGATCGCCGACATCAACGCCGAGCTCGACCTGGCCGCCGTGCTCGACCGCATCACCGCGGCCCTGATCGAACTGACCGGAGCCGACGCCGCCGGGTTCGTCCGCATCGAGGAGACCACCGACACGCTGCGGCTGGTCAGCATCAGCGGGCTGCCCGAACACCTGCGCGGCACGACCGCACCCCTGCGCACCAGTCTCGTCGGCGAGCTGCTCCGCTCAGGCAAGACGATCCTGCTGGCCCGCGGCGCCCGCCGGCTCGGCGACCTGATCTGGTCCGAGCTGCCCGGTCTGCACACGGTCGCGGTGGGCGTGTCCAACCTGCACAACCGGCCGTACGGGGCCCTCTACGCGCTGTTCTCCGGGCGCAAGGCCGGCCACATCGAGCTCGAGCTGCTGGAGCTGCTCGCCGGGCACGCGGGGGTCGTGGTCGGCAACGCCGTGGCGTACGCCGGGGTGGTGCGGCAGCGGGCGCACGAGCGGGCCGTGATCGACGCGAGCGCGGACGGCATCGCGGTGCTCGACCGCGAGGGGATCGTCCGGCAGTGGAACCCGGCCGCGCACCAGATCACCGGGATCGCGGCGGCCGCGGCGATCGGCCACAAGCTGCCCTTCCCGCAGCCCGCGCCAGGGCCGCCGGGCGAAGTTCTCAGCCATCAACTGGAGTCCGGCACCTGGATCGACGTGCTGTGCGCCGAGATCGACGAGACGGACGAACTCGTCGTCGACTTCCGCGACGTGACCGCGACGAAGGCGCTCGAAGAGGCCAAGGACCTGTTCCTCGCCACGACGAGCCATGAGCTGCGCACGCCGATCACCGTTGTCCAGGGGTTCGCCAGCACGCTGGTCGCCCGCTGGGACAAGCTGGGCGACGCCGAGCGCCGGCAGGCGGTGGAGACCATCGCCGAGCGTGCGCGGTCGCTCGGCCGGTTGGTGGAGAACCTCCTGCTCGGCTCCCGGGCGGGCGCGGACGAACTGCCGGTGACGATCGAGCGGTTCGACCTGGCCGGGCTGCTGCGCGCGGCGGTGCTGGCGTTCCGGTCGCTGTCCGAGCGGCACGTCGTGGAGCTCGATCTTCCCGAGGAGCCCGAGGAGCTGCCCGCGGTCCGCGGCGACGCGATGGCCACCGACATCATCGTCGGCCAGCTGCTGGAGAACGCGATCAAGTACTCGCCGGACGGCGGTGTCGTGACGGTCGGCGCGCGGGCTGAGGGGGCGAACGTGGTCGTGACCGTGCGGGACGAGGGCGTGGGCATCGCTCCCGGCGATCATGACCGCATCTTCGAGCGGTTCGTCCAGGGCGAGGCGGGCGACCGGCGCCGGTTCGGCGGCATCGGGCTTGGCCTCTACATCGTCAAGACGCTGGCCCTCGCGCAGGGGGGCGACATCACCGCTGTTTCGCGCACGTGTGGCGGCACGTGCATGCGCCTCGTGCTTCCGCAAGCGCATTGAAGCTGTCTTGCACGGAATGTGACAAACGAAACATGCGTTGGAAAGCGTAAGTCCGCCTCGGAGTGGACATATTCCCTTTGATCCTGGGCCTTGCGGGAGTACGCCTGATACGTGCCGCTTTAGGAGGGGATGGGGTTGTTTGCAGGAGTGATTACTCCGGGTATCGAGCCTCGATTCCTCTGCTTTGGTTTCCAGACCGACCTTACTGGGCATTTCGGTCGTACCAGGAGTGTGACGCGAGCCACGAACTGGAAGGGCTCCCGCGGGAGGTGAGGGCGTCGAGCGTGCTGATGCTGCCGCATGCACCGTCGAGCGTCGCGGTGGCGCGTAAGCGTCTGTGCACGCAGCTTCTCGCCGCCGGTGTCGGTCAATCCACGGTCACCGACGTGGCCGTCATCGTCAGCGAGCTCCTCAGCAACGCGCTGCGACACGCGAGGCCCCTCCCCTCGGGTGAGGTCCGGGTCGCGTGGAACCGTCTCGGCGACGTCATCGAGATCTCAGTGAGCGACGGCGGCGCCTCGACCGAACCGCGCCGCCGCCGGCCGACCCTCTCCTCGCTCGGCGGTCGCGGGCTCGGCATCGTCGAGTCGCTGTCCGACTGCTGGGGGGTGCGCCGCGAGGACGGCGCCACCACGGTGTGGGCGCTGCTGCGGGTCACCAGGCCGGCCGAGGACGGCGGGCACTACGCGCCGGGCGCCCCGGTGATGGGCAAGGTAGGACACCCCACCGCGAACCTCCTGCGCGGCACCCGCTAGAGTCGTCCCAGCTCGGGTGCCGCCGCGCCCCCGTCGGCGGCACCCGAGCGCCAACGTCACGGCCCTGAGCCGTCCGGGACCGCCCGCGGTGCGGACGGCAGGGTGAAGTAGGCGCGGACGACCGTCGCGTCCGGCCTGGTGTGCAGGCGCAGCAGATCGCTGGCGTGGTGGGCGAGGAGCAGCCCGCGTTTGCCTTCGGTGCTGAGCCCGGCGTTCCGGCGGCCGGCGAGGGGGTCGGTGAGGTGCCCCCGGTCGACGATCTCGCAGATGAGCAGGCCCTCTTCGGCCCACAGGCGGAGGGTTCCGGCCCCGCCGCCGTGGCGCACGGAGTTCACCGCCAGCTCGTTGACGACGATCTCGACGGCGTCCACCCGGTCGGGCGGCAGCGCGTGCCCGGCGGCGTGATCGGCCGCCGCGCGGCGGGCCTGGAGGAGGTTGGCCGCGGTGAAGTCCAGCACCGTCACGGCGCCGGATTCCGGGCCGGGAGGCGGAAAGGGCTTGTTGTAGTTGTCGAAGATGTCGCCGGGAGCGTAGGCCCGGCTGGATTGCTCCTGGCCCGCTCGGCGCCAGACGGGATGGGTCACCTTCGCGTCGGCCACGACGGCGGGGTCGAGGTTGTCGACGTCGTAGGGACACAGGATGCTGAGGGGCCGGCCGGCGAAGGCCAGGTTGATCAGCGCCTCGTGCTGGACGCAGGCCGGATACTCGTGGCGCGACCGGCCGGGCCAGATCGGCTCGCCGATGATCCACACGCGTCGCGCGCCCGGGTGGGCGTCGGCGAAGGGCGCCAGCACCCCGGCGATGATCCGGCCGGGATTGCGGCCCCGCAGACGCATGTCGACCATGTGCACCGCGGCCGCGTCGGGGCCGAGCGCGTCGCGCAGCAGCGCGAGGTTGGGGCCGGGAACGGCGACCGCCACGGGATCACCGGCCCGCAGACCCGCCCGCACGAACGACAGCGTGCCGTCCAGGTAGTCGCGCTCCCCGGAGTAGAACAAGGCCGGATGCCTGAAGGGCTCGGCCTCCGGGTCGCGCTCCGGGCGGAGGGCGCTCTGGGCGGTCATGGGCTCGGCACCTGTGATTCCGACATCTTTCGAGCAGCATCTCGAGGTACAGGTCTGTGGTTTGGTGGGGCGAACCACATTCTAAGAGCGACAAAATACCCGGTCATGGACGGACAAAACCCAGAGGGGTCGCCTGGGCAAGGGTGAAATAGGACAAACGCACGCCTCACGTCCCCGGCGTGTCCCCGCCGGGGGCGGGCAGCGGATCGTAACGGTCACGCGAAGTCGAGCCGTTCTCCAGCCACCGGATGGCGGTCTCCAGGTCGGGCTGAGCGTAGAAGGCCTGGGTGAGGCGCGTCATGGTGAAGACGTCCTTGACCCGGTCGCGCAGCCCGGCGGTGACCACGACAACGCCTCGCGCGGTGGCCTGGCGGCGGATTCGGGCGAAGGTGTTCAGCCCGGTGGAGTCGCAGAACTCGACGTCGGTCAAGTCCACGATCACGGCCAGCCGGGTCAGCTCGAGCGCCTGTTCCAGGTGCTCTTCCAGCGTGGCACGCGTGGTGAAGTCGATGGACCCGGCCGCGGTCACCACCGCGTAGCCCGCAAGCTCGGAAACCCGCACCGAGAGGGCCGGATCGGTAGACATGGGGGGCGCCTCCTCGCGTACCACTGGCAGTGTGACAGCGGGGCTGGACAGACGTGCCTCATCATGGCCATTGAACATCGTGATCAACCCCTGCACCTCATGGTCGGCTTCGGCGGGGTGGCGAAAGGGCCGCTCGGGGTTGATGGTGTAGACGTTGCGGCGGCCGATCCGGGACCGGGTCAGGTAGCGGGCCTCTTCCAGATCGCTGATGATGATCTGGGTCGCCCGCTCGGTGATGCCGATCTTGTTCGCGATGTCACGGACCCTGGCCTCGGGTGCTCGAGCGATACAGATCAGCACACGAGCATGGTTGGTCAAGAAGGTCCAAGCCTTGCCGTTCGAGCGGGCTTCCGCCGACCACACTTGATCACCTCACGGCTGCACGATCTCCCACGAGCACGAATTCAGGAACGGATTTTAACGAATCTCTTTTCGCGTAACAAGATACGTAAGTTGATCGTTTGCCGACGTCAGAGCGTCACCGCAGCCATGCGAGCAGTCAGACATCGAGGTCTGTGGCCTCCCCCGGCGACTCCCATGGGTGACCGCTCAGTGGACGGCTCGGTCGCGGCCTTCCCAGTAGGGGCGGCGCAGCTCTCGCTTGAGCACCTTGCCGGTGGGGTTGCGGGGGATCTCCTCGCGCCACTCGACCGAGCTGGGGCACTTGAAGTGGGCGAGTCGGTCGCGGCAGAACGAGATGAGCTCCTGCTCGGTGATCTCGCCGGACTTGACGACCAGAGCCTTCGGCGTCTCGCCCCATTTCTCGTCCGGCACGCCGATGACCGCGCAGTCGGCGACGGCCGGATGGCCCATCAGGACGTTCTCGACCTCGGCCGGGTAGATGTTCTCCCCACCCGAGATGATCATGTCTTTCACGCGGTCGTTGATGTAGAGGTAGCCGTCCTCGTCGAGATAGCCGGCGTCGCCCGTGCGCAGCCAGCCGTCGGGCAGCAGCGTGTCGGCGGTCGCCTGGTGCAGGCCCCAGTAGCCCTTCATGTTCTGCGTCGTACGGGCCATGATCTCCCCGACCTCGCCGCGCGGCAGCTCGGTCCCGGTGGCCGGATCGACGATCTTGAGCTCGGTGAGCCGGTTGGGCAGCCCGGCGCTGCGCAGCCGATGCCCGCGCGGACCGTCGGGCTCATGGTCTTCCGGTGGCAGCCTGGTGATCGCGCCGGTCGTCTCGGTCATGCCGTACACCTGCATGAACGCGGTGTGCGGAAGCAGCCGCATGGCGCCCCGCAGCACGTCGTCGCTGATCGGCGAGGCGCCGTACACCAGCAGCTTCAGGCTCGACAGGTCGGCCGCCTTGGCCTGGGGCAACTGCTGCAGGAACAGCAGCAGCACCGGCACCAGGAACGTCACCGACACGCGGTGCGTCTCGATGGCCTCGACGATCGCGACCGGGTCGGGCTCCCGCATGATCACGCCCGTGATGCCGTGGTAGAGCACGCCGGCGCCGAGCGCGCAGCCGGCGATGTGGTACATCGGCATGGCGACCATCAGCACGGTCTCGGGGTCGAGCGACCACTCCTCCTCGAACAGGGGCAGCGTGGCGTTGAAGTTGTCGTGGGTCAGCATGACGCCCTTGGGGAGTCCCGTCGTGCCCGACGAATACAGCTGGACGAAGACGTCGGAGGTGGCGGGCTCGGGGCCGGAGTCGACCGGCTCGGCCGCGTGCGCGCCGAGCCAGCGCTCGTAGCCGGTGTAGGAGTCGTCCCGTGTCGCGGCGTCGCCGATCACGATGAGGTGCCTGGTGTGCTCCAGCTTCCCGGCGATGGCGTTGAGGATCGGGACGAACTCGGGGCCCGCGATGAGCACCGCGGCCTGGGCGTTGTTGACGATGAAGGCGACCTCGTCGGGGGCCAGCCGGTAGTTGACGGGCACCTGGACGGCGCCCAGCCGGGCTGCGGCGTACATCTGCTCGACGTACTCGATGGAGTTCTTGTCGAGGACCGCCACCCGGTCGCCGCGGCCGACGCCCGCCGCGTGCAGGGCCTGGGCGGCTTGATCGACTCGCCGGTCGAACTCTCGGTAGGTGACTCGCCGCTCGCCGCAGATGAAGGCGAGCCGGTCAGGGTGCGCGCGGGCGCGTTCCCGCAGCGCCTGGGTGAGCGTGCGCTGATCAGACGTCACGGCAAAATACCTCCCCGCCGGCCGACTTATGCGGGAATCATCCGCTGGTCGCCGGCCGGGGGCAAGTGCCGAGCCGCCGGTTATCGGCTGCTTATCGTGTTATCGGCTGCGCGACAGCTTGCCGACGAACACGACGGCGAGCGTGACGATCAGTGCGAGCAGGCCCACGAAGAAGAGGAACTTCACCGCGGCGATGACCGCTCCGATGACCATGAAGGCCAGCCAGATCGCGAGCAAGATGCCGACAATGCCAAGGACTGTTCGACCCATACCCCTTACGGTACGCCCATCCCGCTTATCCCAACATGTGCCCGTACGGCCGAGGCGAACCGGCTGCCGGGCGGGGTACGGCGCGCCACGCGCTCGACGTCGGCAGCCGTGTCGACGTCGGTCAGGGTGGGCAGCACGGCGACGCTGAGCCCGGCGTCGGCCAGCCGGGCGAGCTGGATCCGGCCGGTGTCGGGACGGCTCATCGGGACGTCCAAAATCAGATCCGGATCGGGCCTGCGCAGGCCGAGCAGCCAGAACCCGCCGTCGGTGGCCGGCCCGAACACCGCGTCGTGCCGCTCGAGCTCGACCGCCGCCCGGGTGAGCAGCGCGGGCGTCACCTGAGGGGTGTCCATGCCGATGAGGATCACCGGCCGCCCTTCGTACACGTCCTCGAAGGCGTGCGCCAGCCGTTCGTCCAGGCCGCCGCCGCGCTGCGGCACCACCCGGACGGCGGCGGGCAGCCAGGGCCCCGGCGTGCCGGCCAGGGCCAGGGTCCGCCCGGACGCCGGGGTGCGGACGACCGTCTCCAGGGTGTCGGCGAGGGCCGCCGCGGCGAGCGCCGCCGCCCGGCCGGGCGGGTAGGGCGGGGTCAGCCGGGTCTTGACCCGGCCCGGCACCGGCTCCTTCGCGATGACCACGATGTCCGCCGTCGCCGTCCCCACCGCGGGCTCTCCGGCACCGGCCCGATTCGCCGTGGTCGCCTGAGTCATGCCCGTCCCGTGTCGTGGGCGGGCTGCGCGGTTCGCGCGGTGTTGGCCGTCTTGAGCACGCCACGGATGTCGGCGACGGCGCGGACGGTGCCGCGGACGGTGCCCGTCACCTTCGACCGCCCGGTCCGCGGGCGGTAGGCGACGTCGACCTCGGCGATCCGCCAGCCTCGTTCGGCGGCGCGCAGCACCATCTCCATCGGGTAGCCGAACCGGCGGTCCGCGAGCCCGAGCCCGGCCAGCTCCGCCCGCCTGGCCGCCCGCATCGGGCCGATGTCGTGCAGCCGCGTGCCGGCCCTGCGGTTGAGCGTACGGGCGAGCACGACGTTGCCCAGCCTGGCGTGCCATGGCCAGGCGCCGCGCGCCGTGGGGCGGCGCCGGCCCAGCACCAGGTCGGCCGCGGCCAGCGCCTCGACCACCGACGGCAGCTCCGCCGGGTCGAGCGAGGCGTCGGCGTCCATGAAGCACACGATCTCGCCGGTGGCGGCGCGCAGGCCGGCGTCGCAGGCGGCGCCGAAGCCGCGCCGCGGCTCGGTCACGACGGTCGCGCCGGCGCGCGCGGCGATCTCGGCGGAGCCGTCGGTCGAGCCGTTGTCGACCACGATCGCCCGGTAGCCGGCCGGCATCCGGCCCAGCACCCACGGCAGCGCCGCCGCCTCGTCGAGGCACGGAAGCACAACATCAATCACGCGGGTCACACTACGCCCGGTAACCACCCGCAACCCTTACGGAGTGATGACGGCATCGGCGTCGGGAGCCAGGCGGGCGCGCGCGGCCTACCGTGGAAGCGTGACAAGACCCGAGAGTGCGGTGACGGGCCGCATCCTGGTCGTCGACGACGACCCCACCGTCGCCGACGTGGTGGCCCGGTACCTGCTGCGCGACGGCCACGAGGTGGAATGCGTGGCCGACGGCAGGCTGGCCCTCACGAAGGCCGCGGAACGCCCGCCCGACCTGGTCGTCCTCGACCTGATGCTGCCCGGCATGGACGGCCTGGAGGTCTGCCGGCGGCTGCGGCGGGTCTCGCCCGTGCCGGTGGTCATGCTCACCGCGCTTGGCGAGGAGACCGACCGGCTGGTCGGGCTCGAAACCGGCGCCGACGACTACGTGACCAAGCCGTTCAGCCCGCGTGAGCTGGCGTTGCGGGTGCGCTCCGTGCTGCGGCGGGCGCGCGGCACGGTCGGCCCGCCGGGCGCCGCCGGCACCGTCGACCTCCTGACCGCCGAGCCGCTGCGCGACGGCGACCTCGTCGTCGACGTCGCCGCGCACGAGGCCAAGCTGCGCGGCGACGACCTGGCGCTCACCGCGCGCGAGTTCGACCTGCTCGCGTTCTTGATGCGGTATCCGCGGCGCGCCTTCACGCGCGACGAGCTGCTCGAACGGGTCTGGGGCTGGTCGTTCGGCGACTCGTCGACAGTCACCGTGCACGTGCGCAGACTCCGGGAGAAGATCGAGGACGATCCCACCACGCCGCGCCGGATCCTGACCGTGTGGGGCGTCGGCTACCGCTACGAGACCCGTGACGCGCCCGCACCGGCGGACGGCCGGCAGACCCCGGACGACGAGGCCGACGAGGCGGGTCCGGAGCCCGGCTCGTGATTCCGTTCTCCGGCCTGCTCGAAGTCGCCGCGTACGCCGCCGGAGCCGCGCTCGTGGTCGCCGCGGCCGGCCTCGGGGTCTTGCACCTGACGCGCACGCGGTCGGTCGCGGTCCAGCTCGCCGTCGTCGCGGCGGCCACCGTCGCCGCCATCGTCGCCGGCATCATCGCGATCACGCTGAAGATGATGATCTCCGAGCACGACCGGGTGGTGGCCCTCACCGTCGTGATCGTCGCCGGGCTCGTCGGGCTCGGCGTGTCGCTCCTGCTCGGCCGCCGCCTGATCACCGCGAATCGCGTCCTCGTCGAGGCCGTCCGATCGGGACGGC
Organism: Streptosporangiaceae bacterium; assembly: GCA_035765195.1. Classification (GTDB taxonomy): domain Bacteria; phylum Actinomycetota; class Actinomycetes; order Streptosporangiales; family Streptosporangiaceae; genus CALAED01. Next base: position 51,473 of record DASTYC010000019.1, on the reverse strand, counting down.
ATCGCGTTCCCGACCAGCGCCTGCTGCCCGCCGAGCTGGCCGAGCTGGCGCGGGAGCTGGAGGCGGCGTACGGCCGGCTGGCGGCCGCGCGCGAACGCGAGAAGGCACTGGAGGCCAGCCGCCGCGAGCTGGTCGCCTGGGTGAGCCACGACCTGCGCACGCCGCTCGCCGGGTTGCGCGCGATGGCCGAGGCGCTCGAGGACGGCGTGGTGGCCGACCCCGTCACCACGCGCCGCTACCACGGGCGGATCCGCGCCGAGGTCGACCGGCTGTCGGAGATGGTGGACGACCTGTTCGAGCTGTCCCGCATCCACGCGGGGGCGCTCCGGCTGTCCAGGCAGCGGGTCGGCCTGGCCGACCTGGTCGCCGAGGCGGTCGCCGGCGCCGAGCCGCTGGCTCGCGCCAAGGGGGTGCGGTTGCGCGGCGACGCCCAGCCCGGCCTGCCGCTGCACGTCGACGCCGCCGAGCTGAGCCGGGCGCTGCGCAACCTCGTGGTCAACGCGATCCGGCACACGCCGAGCGACGGCGCGATCGAGATCGTCGGCGGGGTCGAGGACGGCATGGCGTGCGTGACGGTGGCGGACGGCTGCGGCGGCATCCCCGAGCACGACCTGCCGCGCGTCTTCGATGTGGCGTTCCGCGGCGAGGCCGCCCGTACGCCAGGCGGCGGCGCCGGCCTCGGCCTGGCCATCGCGCGCGGCATCGTCGAGGCGCACTCCGGTCAGATCGGCGTCATCAACACCGGCCCCGGCTGCCGCTTCGTCATCCGGCTGCCCCTTGGGGCGTGAGCGGGACGGCCGCACCGGCGAACTCGGCCATGCCGGCGGCGAACGGCACGGCCGCCACGAAGCCGAGCTCGGCGCGGGCCCGAGCCGGTGAGGCGACGATGTGGCGGACGTCGCCGAGCCGGAAGGCGCCCGTGACCACCGGCTCCGGGCCGCCGTAGACGGCGGCCAGGGCGCGCGCCAGCTCGCCCACGCCGCGCGGCTCGCCGCTCGCCACGTTGTACGCGGTCAGCGCGCCGGGCTCGGCGGCGGCCTCCAGGGCCAGCACGTTCGCCCGCGCCACGTCCCGTACGTGCACGAAGTCGCGGCGCTGACCGCCGTCCTCGTACACCTGCGGCGGCTCCCCCCGCTCCAGGCAGGACCGGAAGATCGCGGCCACGCCGGCGTACGGCGTGTCGCGCGGCATCCGCGGACCGTACACGTTGTGGTAGCGCAGCGCGACGACCGAGCCGCCGGTCGCCCTGGCCCACGAGCCGGCGAGGTGCTCTTGGGCCAGCTTGGTGTCGGCGTAGGCGTTGCGCGGATCGGGCCGGGCCGACTCGTCGACGAGGCCCGCGGTCAACGGCGAGCCGCAGCGCGGGCAGGGCGGGTCGAACCGGCCCGCCGCCAGGTCGGCCTCCGCTCGCGGGCCGGGCCGCACCGGGCCGTGCTCGGGGCAGCTGTAGGCGCCCTCGCCGTAGACGACCATCGAGGAGGCGAGGATCAGACGGGTCACCTTCGCCCTGGCCATCTCGGCGAGCAGCACCGAGGTGCCGAGGACGTTCGTGGAGGCGTACGCCGGCAGGTCCGACACGTCGACGCCGAGCCCGACCATCGCGGCCTGATGGCACACCGCGTCGACGTCGGCCAGGCAGGCCGCCACCGTCGCGGGGTCGCGCACGTCGCCCACCACGTCCGCCGGGCGCAGGTCGAGGCCGCGGACGTCATGGCCGGTGCCGGACAGGGCTTCGACGACGTGGGAGCCGATAAACCCGGCCGCGCCTGTCACCAGTACACGCATGACCGGCACGCTAGTCGCCGATGGGCCTCGTCCGTGTTCATCCGCGCGGTTGTTCCGCGTCTCGTAAGGGTTGGCAAGGCCCGGTGCGGGGGCGACGAACCGGTAAACCCCCTACCAGTTCGGGACGTCTCCCTGACAACTGCGCAAACAGCGCGGCATCAGCAGGAGGTCTTTGTGCAGTCTCGCGTCAAGCTCGGGGGGTTGGCGGTTGCTGCCGTCACGGCGTTCAGCGGATTGAGCGTCATCGGGCTCGGGACGCCCGCGTCGGCCGCGGTGACGATTCCCGCGAAGCCCTACGACTTCAATGGCGACGGCTTCGTCGACGAAGCCATCGGCAGCCCGTACGGGACGGTCGGCACCAAGAAGTTCGCCGGCTTCGTCAACATCATCTACGGGTCGAGCGCAGGGCTCAACAAGAGCAAGCGCCAGGTCTTCAGCCAGAACACCGCCGGGGTTCCCGGCGGTGCCGAGACCAGCGACCACTTTGGCTACTCGCTCGCCTCGGGCGACTTCGACCATGACGGATACGCCGACCTCGCGATCGGGGTCCCCGACGAGGACACGACGAACGGCGCCAACGCCGGCACGATCGACTTCCTGTGGGGGTCGCCGTCCGGTCTCAGCGCGGCTCAGGCCAGTGCGGCCGACGAGTTCGGCGCGCCCGGCGCCGCGCACCGCTGGGGCGAGTCGCTGGCGACCGGCGACATCGAGCACGACGGCTGGCCGGAGCTGTTCATGACAATTCCGGGGACCAGCAACTTCGCGTGGTTCTTCTTCGGCCCCGAGGTCACGGCCAAGGCCCAGACCACGGCCACGAGCCGCGCGGCGCGTCCGGGCAAGGTGGTGAACCGGTCCGCGACCAAGACCGCCGAGGGCGCCGAGGGGCAGGCCGGCACCCTGTCCGCGACGGACGTCAACAACTCCTGGCTGGCGACCGGTGACGTGACGGGCGACGGGCACGACGACGTGGTCTACGCGTGGAACGACGCCGACGGCGCGGTCCCGGAGGAGCGCCACGGGTTCGTCGTGCTCCCCGGCGTCGTCCCGGAGGGCGGCACCCAGGGCGACCTGGACCCGGCGACGGCGGAGACGGTCTTGACCCAGGTCAACTCCGTGACGGCCGGCGACTTCGAGGCGGACGGCTTCGCCGACGTCGCCGTGGGGCAGACGCCGGACTCCGCGCATCCGGGCGGGCAGGTCTTGGTGTTCAAGGGATCGGTGAACAACGTGGCCGCGCAGCCCGGCTCGGTCTATCCCGTCAACCAGGACACCGCCTCCGTACCGGGAGCCGGGGAGGCCGGTGACGCGCTCGGCGCCTCCGTCGCCGCGGGCGACGTCAACAAGGACGGCAAGGCCGACCTGGCCGTCGGCGCGCCCGGCGAGGACCTCGGCGCGGGCGCGGACGCCGGTGCGGCCTTCGCGCTGTACGGTTCCGCCGACGGGCTCACCGGGGCGGGCTCGCAGATGTTCACGCAGAACACCGCCGGCGTCCCCGGCGCCTCGGAAAAGGGCGACAAGTTCGGCACCCAGGTGACGCTGCTGGACGATAACAACGACGGTCTCGCCGACCTCACGGCGGGCGCACCCGCCGAGAACGTCGGGGACGGCATGATCGTCTGGCTCAAGGGGACCGCGACCGTTCTCAGCACCGCCGGCGCCGTGTGGGCAGACGCCGGCACGTTCGGGGTGAAGGGCAAGAAGGCCGAGATCGGCCGCCGCCTCGGCCGGCTCGGCTGAGCGGCTCGGAACGTGCATGATCACGGCGGGACCGACGGAGATGCCAACCCATGAGGGCACCTTCCCCGTCGTGATCATGCGCCCGGCCAGGGCGAGCGTCCAGGCGCCAAGCGTCCGGGGCTAAGCGTCCAGGGCGTCTTCGATGGCGCGGTACGTCGGGCACGGCCAGCGCCACATGCAGGCACGGCACCGCCGGATCGGGTTGTCGGGATCGCTGGAGATGCCGCCGGCGTCGCGTGGCTGGTGCAGCTCGAGCAATCGCAGTCCCAGGTTGGCGAAGGCGATCGCGTCGTCGCGGGCGCCGGCCAGGAAGGCGAGGTCTTCTCGGGACAGCCTGGTTTTGATCGGGACAAATCCCTCCCGGTTGATCAGCCGGGAGAAGTATTGGGTCACGCCGCGCCAGGACGACGACTTCTCCGCCCGCGCTCGGATCGCTTCGAGCCGCTCGCGGAGCCACAGCCGGCGCTGCGCGTCTCCGGAGCGTTCGCCCATCACGCGAGCTCACCCCCACGAATGCCGAGCCCTTCTCGCACCCACCCAGCTTCGCGCAGGGCACCGTGATCTGACAGTCGATTTACCTAGTCCGATGAACGTACTGGCTCACGACGCCTCGGCCCGATAGTGTGCGGCTCGTGGAGCTAAAGGTCTCGACTGCATCTCGGGGAGGTCACGCCGTCGTCACCGCGAACGGCGAGCTGGACCTGTACACCGCACCGCGCCTTCAGACCGAGCTGGCGGCATTGCTACGCGAAAACGTCGACCGCGTCATCGTCGACCTCAGCGGCGTCGAGTTCTGTGACTCGACCGGCATGAACGTTCTCCTCGCCGCGATGAAGCGGCTCAAAGAGAAGGGCGGCGTGCTGGAGCTCGCCGCGCCGCGCCCCGCCGTCAAGCGCATCCTGCAGGTCACGGGGCTGGACACGGTGTTCACCGTGCTCGACGCGATGCCGGTCGATGTGACCTGACAGGGCCGGGTTGTCCCCCGCCGCCGGCCGTCACTCGTTACGATCGGCCCCATGCCTGAGGACACCAGCTCGCAGGACAAGCGGGAGCTGCTGCCCCCCGTCGGCGGGGACGTGGCGGTCATCATCGCGGCCAAGGACGAGCAAGATCGCATCGCCGCGACCGTGCAGGCCGCCCAGCAACTGCCCGGGGTCGATCTGGTCTTCGTCGTCGACGACGGTTCGGCCGACGCGACCGCGCGACTCGCCGAGGGTGCGGGCGCGACGGTCGTGCGACACGCCCGCAACCGCGGCAAGGGCGCGGCGATGGAAAGCGGCGCCGAGGCCGTGCGGGTGCTAGAGCGGCACGAGGGCCGCGCCGTGCCGCGCCACCTGCTGTTCCTCGACGCCGATCTCGCCGAGACCGCCAAGGCCGCCGCGCCACTCGTCGACCCTGTACGGGCGGGCACGGCCGACATGTCGATCGCCGTGTTCGCCACCACGGTGAAGCTCGGCGGCCACGGCTTCGTGGTACGACTGTCGCGCGACGGCATCAAGCGGGCCACCGGCTGGGACGCGACGCAGCCGCTCAACGGCCAGCGCTGCCTGACGCGCGCGGCGTTCGAGGCGGGCCTGCCGCTCGCCCCCGGCTTCGGGGTCGAGACCGCGCTCACGATCGACCTGCTGCGCAAGGGCCTGCGCGTCACAGAGGTCGAGGTGCCGCTCGCGCACCGCGCCACCGGTACCGACTGGCGGGCGCAGGTGCATCGCGCGAAGCAGTTCCGCGATGTGGCCCGCGCGCTCGCCACCCGCGATCCGGCGCTGACCCGCGGCGTGGGCCGATTCTTCCGCTCCAGGTGACGCCGCCCGGCGGGCGACTGGGCGTCACGGGTCTCGCCGCCATCGGGGCCGGGCTGGCGGCGTTCTCGGCGACGGCGTTGCTGGGCCCGTCCGCGATGCAGCCGGCGTTGCCCGGGCCCGCCGGCTCGCCGCCGTACTCCCTCGACGCCCACCCCGGGCCGTACCTCGTCATCGCCCTCGTCGTCGCCGGCGTGCTGGCGGGCGCCGGCGGACTCGGGCTGTGCCTGCATGCGATCCGGCGCGGCTGGACGTTCCCGCCGCGGCCGCTGCTGATCGCCGGATTGCTCATCGCCGCCGCGTTCGTGTTCATGCCTCCGGTCGGCTCCGGCGACCATCTGAACTACGCGGTGTACGGCCGCATGGCCGTCACCGGCCACGACCCCTACAGCACCGCCGCGCGCGACCTGCCCGGCGACCCGATCGCGGCGGTGGTGGAGCCGCCGTGGCGGGAGGAACCGTCGATCTACGGGCCGATCGCCACGGCGCAGGAGGCGTTCGCGTCGTGGCTCGGCGGGGACTCCGTGCGGCTCACCGTCTTCGTGCTGTCGCTCACCAACGCGCTCGCGTTCGCCCTGGTCGGGGTCCTGCTCTACCGCCTGGCCGGAGGCGACGGCGCCGGGCGGCTGCGTGCGGTGCTGCTGTGGACCGGCAATCCGCTGCTGCTGTTCCACCTGGTGTCCGGCGGGCACAACGACGTCCTCGCGATCGCCGCGGCCGTCTGCGCGCTCGCGGTCTTCTCGGGCGGCGCGAGAGTTTCGTCAGGGGCACGGGGACCGCGTCCGGTGCCCCGGATCCTGGCCACCGGAGGGCTGCTCGGCGCGGGTGCCGCGATCAAGCTGCCCGCCGCGCTGGCGGGCGGCGGTCCGGCCTGGGTGCTGTTGAGCACGGTGCCGGTCGCGGCGGCGGCCGGACGGCGCGCCCCGTGGCCGCGGCCGGCCCGGCTGCTCGCGGTCGCCCTGCTGGGCGGTGCCGCGGCGATCGTGGCCGTGCTGGCCTACGTGCCGGCCGGAACGCACGCGTTCGACCAGGTGCAACGGGCGTCGCGGTCGGTGTCGCTGGCCACGCCGTGGCATCTGGTCGACATCGCGCTCGGCCGGGGGGCGCATCGTCCGATCATCCAGATCGGGTCGCTCGTCCTGCTCGTCGTGCTCGCCTGGCTGCTCGTGCGGTTGCTGCCGCGCGGCGACGAGAGCCACCGGATCGCCGCCGCGCTCGTGCTGGCCTGGCTGTTCGCCGCCCCGTACGCGCTGCCGTGGTACGACGCGTTCGGCTGGGCGCTGCTCGCGCTGTTGCCCTGGTCGGCGGTCGACGCGCTGCTGCTGGCGAGGACGGTCGCGCTGAGCCTGGCCTACCTGCCCGCCCGCGACCCCCAGGTCGTCAGGCTTCCCGAGGGGTTGTCGTGGCTGTTCACTGTGGTGCGGCCGACGATAATCCCGTGGGCGCTGACCGTGATTTTGGGTGTTCTGGTCGCCCTGGCGGCGGTGCGGCGGCCGCGGCGGCCGGCGGACCGGCCGGCCGCGGCAGCGCCTGTATCCCGGCCGCGAGCGTGAGCGGGACGGCGAGCCCCAGAGCGATCGCGGCGACCACGACGCCGGAGTCGTTCACGAGCATCCCCACCACCGCCGTCGTCAACGCCGAGATCAGCGCCGGACGCAGCGTCGGCACGCGGGCGTATGCGTCGGCGAGCACGGCGGCGCGCCACCGCAGCGGCCTGGCCAGCACCAAGAACAGGAAGCAGAGGGCGCCGACGGCGATCACGGTGAACTGCCAGTAGCGCAGGCTGTACAGCATCGCCACGACTTTTCGTCCGATGACACCCCATGCCGTACCGTCGAGCAGTTGATCCCAGAATCGCCCGAGATGCGTCTGTTCCGTGGCGCCCCGCAGCGAGTCGGCGAACGCGATGGCGAGCACGGCCCCCACCGCGACCACCGCGATCGCGCCCATGGTGAGCGGCGAGATCCGCCTGCCGGCGAGCAGGAAGGCGAGCACCGCCGTGCCGGGCACGATCGCCAGCACCCCGCCGAAGTCGCTGCCCCATGCCGGCCAGCCGTCGAGCGCCGCGGTCGCCAGCCCCGCCGCGATCACAAGGGCGACGGCCGCTGCGCGCCGGCCGGCGCGCAGCGGCCATTCGGCCAGCCAGGCGGCGGCCAGGATCGCGCTCGTCGCGAAGACGGCGAACGCGATGTTGCCGAAGCCGTAGTAGCGGCCGCCGACCAGCGCGGTGTACCCCATAAGGCTGTTGAGCTGCAGGTGCGACCCGGTCAGCACATCGAGGCCGAGCACCAGCGCGGTCACGCCGGCGATCACCAGCGCGGGCGCGATCGGGGACCGGCGCCACGGGCCGGCCAGCGCGAGCGCGGTGACGGACGCCATCGCGGTGAGCACGCACATCATCAAGGTGGGGGCCGGATGCGCCGACCGCCACCAGGGCACCACGTTGGCCAGGTAGGACGCCACGGGCGCGGCGGCGGCGGCCAGCGCCACCATCCGCGTCGCGGCCAGCACGCGGCTCCGGCCGTTCGCGCGGCGGCGGCGCAGCACCACTGAGGCGAAGCCGTACAACAGCAGTTGCGCCCCGAACAGCAAGATGAAGAACGGGGCCTGCAGCTTGCTCACCGAGCGGGCGGCGACGTCCTCGTCGTCGAGGGCCTCTCGCTTCTCCGCCGTCGTCGCGCCCGCCGGCCGCGCCCGCCATGGCGCTCCGATGGCCGCGTCCGGCCGCCTGAGACCGAGCTCGCGCAGCGCGGTCGAGGTGAGATCGGTGAGCGTCACCAGGCCGGACCTGCGGGTGGCGTTCGAGGTCAGGTAACCGCTCCACGTGGTGCCGGCCGCGGTGCGAGGCGGGGCACCGGACGCGGCGCCCGCCGCGGGAGAGGCGGGGGCCGTGGCGGCCAGCGCGACGCGCAGGTGCGCCGTGCCACCGGTGTCGGACAGCCCCGCCACCAGCACGGTCGTGCCCGCCGGCAGCCTGGACAGCACCCGGCCGACCTGCTGATCGGCGCGCGTCGCCGCGGCGGCCCGTTCGTCATTGGACAGCGGCACCTGGGCGCCCCGCGCGTCGACGCCCGCGTTGATGTACGCGCGGAAGACCGAATCGACGTCGACGATGGTCAGGGCGCACTGGGACCAGTCGGTCACCCGGTCGACGGAGGCGACGTAGCGGTCGACGCGCCCCGCCGTGTCGGCCGCGCCGAACACCCCGCCGGGGCCTACCGCCAGCGTGCAGCCGCCGCCGCGCTGGACCGCGTCGCCGAGCAGCCCCAGCCTTGCCTCGTAGGCGGTGTTCGCGTTGTCGCGCCGCATGGCCTCGAAGCCGGGCACGTAGACGGCGGCGCCGGCCGGGGTCGGTGCCGGGGGCAGCGCGCAGGAGCCGTGCGCGAGCCGGGCCCGTTGCCCGGCGGAAAGGGTCAGCCAGCCATCGACCGGGCAGGTGGCCGCCGTGGTCGTGCGCACGCTGAGCGCGCCGGCCGCGCCGCGCCCGGCGAGCGCCCACAGCGCGGGCGTACCGGCCGCGTCGAGGTCGCTCCACCGCAGCGCCGGCACGCCGATGATCACGACGCGGCCGGACGGAGCCGGAGCGGGAGCCGAGGGCGCCGTGGCCGACCGCGCCTGGGCCGCGGGCGCGAGCGGCGCGACGAGGGCCACCAGCGAGATGAGCACGGTCAGCGAGGCCAGGGCCGCGATGAGCACGGCCGCGGGAACACGGAGGACGTTGCCCACCCCCGGACGCGGCACCCTGAACACACCTCCATGCGATACGTCGGTCTCAGGTTAGAGGGCGCGTACGCCAGGATGGTCGCATGGGTCCCAGCCGATCAAGGCGCGCCGCTCGCGAGCGGGCGGATGCCACGCCCGCGCCGCGGCCGCGCGGGCGCGCGGTTCGGGTCGGCGCCGTGGCGGTCGCCGTGGGTCTCGCCGTCGTGGCGGCGGCGGTCGCTCCGATCGTCGCGCACTGGCTGACCAACCCGCCCGACCAGCGGCTCGTCGATCTCGATGTCTACCGTTCGGGCGGGGACGCGGTGCTCCGGGGGGCGCCGCTGTACGACTTCTTGACCCAGCCGCCGCAACTGCTGCCGTTCACCTATCCGCCGTTCGCCGCGTTGCTGGCCGGGCCGCTGGCCCTGATGTCGTGGCCGGCGGCGCAGTGGGCGTGGGTGGTGCTGGTGTACGGGGCGCTCGCCGCCACCGTCTGCTACGCGTTCCGCGAGCCGCTGGCCCGGGCCGGCCTGCTGACCGGAGCGCGGGCCGGGCTGCTGACCGGGGCGCGGGCCGGGCTGCTGGCGGGGGCGCTGATCGGGGCGATGGCCTACCTGATGCCGGTGCGCGATCAGATCCGGTTCGGCCAGGTGGACCTCTTTCTCGTCGCGCTGTGCGTCGCCGACTGCGCCACGCGTTCGCCGCGCTGGCCCCGCGGGCTGCTTATCGGGCTGGCCACCGCGATCAAGCTGGTTCCCGGGGTGTTCATCATCTACCTGTGGCTGACGGGGCGGCGCCGGTCGGCCGTGACGGCGACCGTGGCCGCGGCCGCGGCCACGCTCGCCGCGGCCGTCGTGCTGCCCAGCGACTCGGCCGACTACTGGTTCGGCGCGCTCCTCGACAGCGACCGGGTGGGCGCCAACAACGGCACCGCCAACCAGGCGCTGCGGGCCGTGCTGCTGCGGATGTACCTGCCGAGCCCCGTGACCACGCTGCTGTGGGTGCTGTGCGTGGCGGCGGTGGCCTACGCCGGGTTCCGCTGGGCCCGGCTGGCCCGGGATGCCGCCCCCGGCTCGTACAACGCCGAGCTGATCGGGATCGCGATCACCGGGCTGCTCGCGGTCGCGCTCTCCCCGGTCGCGTGGATCCACCACCTGGCATGGATCGTCGTGGTCATCGGGGCGCTGGTGGGGGACGGGCGCGACGTCCGCCGGGTGATCATCGCGTGCGGGGTATGGCTGGCTTATGTGCTGCCGCTCCCTTGGTGGGGGACACGCCTCATCGGCCCGGAGCATGACGTTATCTCCAGAATTATTGGGCGGATCGTCCAGAGTTCATATGGACTCGGCGCAGTCGCCCTGATTCTGGTGTTGGGTGGCTGGTTGACCGCGCGTCTGAAGATCAGTTCTGCTCATGACCAGGGTGAAGAACGCCATCGGCCCCCTCGGGTCGGTACTCTCGATCCGTGATTCTCATGACGCTGGCCCTCGCCGGCGCCATCGCGGGGGTGGCCGGATTCGCGATCGCCCTGGCCGCACACAACCGGGTCGGCCAGGTCGTCCAGGAGTGCGCCGACATACTGCGCCGGCAGCTCCAGGTGGCCAACGGCACGGCCGATGGCCAGGCCATGCGCGACCTGGCCATCGTGCACTACGACGCGCTGAAGGAGATGTCCGGCCGGCTGTCGTTCTCGATGGCCTTGATCAACGGCGAAGGCGACGGCGTCGTCCTCACCTCCATCAACGGGCGGTCCGAGACCCGGACCTACGCCAAGATCGTCCGAGCCGGGCACGGCGTCCACCTGTCCCCGGAGGAGGAGCAGGCGCTGCGGGCGGCGCGGCTCGGCAAGGGCCCGGCGGTGACCATGGACGACCCGCTGCCCGACTTCGGCTATCGCGACTTCGGGCACAGCGACCCGACAACGGCGCCGGCATGATCGCGCACCGCGTACGCTGAATGCCTATGCCGGACCGCTACGCCTTCCTCGGCCCCCAGGGCACCTTCACCGAGGCCGCCCTGCGTACGCTGCCGTACGCCGCCGACGGCGACTACCTGCCCTTCTCCACGGTCTCCGCGGCGCTGGACGCGGTCCGCCAGGGCGATGCCGACGTCGCCCTCGTCGCGCTGGAGAACTCTGTCGAGGGCTCGGTGCCCACGACGCTCGACGAGCTGGCCACCGGACAGCCGCCGCTCCAGATCGTCGACGAGGTCCACCTCCCCGTGTCGTTCGCGCTGCTCGTACGGCCCGGCATGGCGCTCGACGACGTCAAGACCGTGGCCAGCCATCCGCACGCTCAGCCGCAGTGCCGGCGCTGGCTCGCCGCCCACGTGCCGGACGCCGAGTGGCGCGCGGCCACCTCCAACGCGGAGGCCGCCCAGCACGTGGCCGACGGGCACTACGACGCGGCCCTGGCGGGCGCGTTCGCCGCCGAGCGCTACGGGCTGGCCGTGCTCGCGTCCGACATTCACGACGTGCCCGACGCCGTGACCCGCTTCGTGGTGCTGCGCCGGCCATGTGCGCCGCCCCCGCCGACCGGCGCCGACAAGACGACGATCGTGGCGTTCATCGCCGACGACCATCCGGGCGCGCTGCTGGAGATCTTGACCGAGTTCGCGGTTCGCGGCGTCAACCTGACGTTCATCCAGTCCCGGCCCACGGGCGACGGGCTGGGCCGCTACCTGTTCTGGATCGACTGCGAGGGCCATGTCAGCGAGGCCCGCGTGGGCGAGGCGCTCACCGGGCTGCGCCGCGTCTGCACCGGCGTGCGCTTTCTCGGCAGCTACCAGCGGGCCGACGCGGTGCGCCCGCGGATCCGGCGGGGCACCCGCGACGAAGACTTCACCGCGGCCGACACCTGGCTCCGCACCATCCGTTCCGGCCCGCCGGAACCTGACGCGGCCCCTGCCTCGCCCTGACGCCGGCCCCTGCCTCGCCCTGACGCGAAGGCGTGGCGCGGGGAAATGATGGCGCGGCCGACCGGTCCGCACCGGTAGCCTCGACTCTGTGATCGACCTGCGAGCTCTTCGAGACGACCCTGACCGGCTGCGCGCCTCCCAGCGGGCCCGCGGCGAGGACGAGGCTGTCGTCGACGCGCTGCTCGACCTCGACGAGCGGCGTCGCACCGCGCTGACCGCCTTCGAGCGGCTACGCGCCGAGCAAAAGAGCTTCGGCAAGTCGGTCTCCAAGGCCACCGGCGACGAACGGCAGGCGCTGCTCGACCGCGCGAAGGACCTCGCCCAGCAGGTCAAGAACGCCGACGCCGAGGCTTCGCGGCTCGAGGAGGAGATGCAGACGCTCCTCAAGACCGTCCCCAACGTCATCGAGGCCGGCGCGCCGCCCGGTGGCGAGCAGGACTACGTCGTGCTGGAGCACGTCGGCGAGCGGCCCGCCTTCGACTTCACGCCGCGCGATCACCTGGAACTGGGCGAGATGCTCGGCGCGATCGACACCGAACGCGGCGCCAAGGTCTCCGGCGCGCGGTTCTACTTCCTCACCGGGGTGGGGGTGCAGCTGCACCTGGCCCTGCTCAATCTCGCCATGGAGCAGGCGATCGCGGCCGGGTTCACCCCGATGTACCCGCCCGTGCTGGTCAAGCCCGAGGCGATGGAGGGCACCGGTTTCCTCGGCGCGCACGCGCCCGAGGTCTATCACCTGCCCCAAGATGAGCTCTATCTCGTCGGCACGTCCGAGGTGCCGCTCGCCGCGTACCACATGAACGAGATCGTGACCGAGCTGCCGCGGCGGTACGTCGGCTGGTCGTCGTGTTTCCGGCGCGAGGCCGGGTCGTACGGCAAGGACACTCGCGGCATCATCCGGGTCCATCAGTTCGACAAGGTCGAGATGTTCTCCTACTGCCATCCCGATGAGTCGCACGACGAGCACCTGCGGCTGCTGGCGTGGGAGAAGGAGATGCTCGCGAAGGTCGAGCTGCCGTACCGGGTGATCGACGTGGCGGCCGGCGACCTCGGCTCCAGCGCGGCGCGCAAGTACGACTGCGAGGCATGGCTGCCCACGCAGGACACCTACCGCGAGCTGACCTCGACCTCGAACTGCACCGAGTTCCAGGCGCGACGGCTGAACGTACGGTTCAAGGACGAGGCCTCGGGCGGCCGGAACCGCCCGGTGGCGACGCTCAACGGCACGCTCGCCACCACCCGCTGGATCGTCGCGATCCTGGAAAACCACCAGCAGCCCGACGGCTCCGTGCGCGTTCCCGCGGCGCTGCGGAAGTTCGTCGGCCGCGATGTCCTCACCCCGGTGGCCGCGGAGCGTCCGGCGTCGCGCCCCGCGTCGTAGCGGATCAGTCGCCCGGCACCGGGCTGGAGGAGACGATCTCGTCGGCGAGCGGGGCCACCAGGCCGATGATCTCGGTGATCGTCGCCTCGGGCACCCCCGCGGCGCGCAGCGAGTCGGTGAGGTGGCCGGCGACCAGTTCGAAATGCTCCGGCCGGATGCCGCGGCCGACGTGCGCCTGCCGCATGGGCGCGCCCTGGTAGGTCATCGGCCCGCCGAGCACCTGCCCGAAGAACTCGACCTGCCTGCCCTTGAGGCGGGGCATGGGAGCGCCGGCGAAGAACCCGCTGAGCCGCGGATCGGCCAGAATGCGGTCGTAGAGGTCGTCGACCACGGCGATGAGCGCCGCCTCGCCGCCTATCGCCTCGTAGATGCTCGCCTCGGAGATGCTGGCCTCGTTCATCCGGTGCTCCTTTCGTGCTCGCTGTCGTCCGTCGCGGTCGCGTTCAGCACACCGGCAACGGATTACGCGGCGACGAGCATGGTGTAAGGGTTCTGCTGCGGCCCGCTCACGCGGGCGGATCGCGGGTGTGAGGATGAGCGCGATCCCATGGCGCCGCGAGGCGAAGGGGCGATGAAGGGTGGGTCATAAGGGAGACTGGGGGTGATATGTCACAGTCCATCCCACAGCCCTCTCCGCGGCGCGACCCGCGGCGCGACCCGCGGGGCGTCGATCGAGCGGCTCCCGAGCCCTCCCGCCGGGCCGCGCCCCGGCTCGTCGCCACCGATCTCGACGGCACGATCGTCCGTTCCGACGGCACGGTGTCCGCGCGTACGATCGCCGCGTTGAGCCGGGTCGAGCGCGCGGGCGCGACGCTCGTCCTGGTGACCGGCCGCCCGCCGCGCTGGGTGGGCGGCATCGCCGACGACGTCGCCCACCAGGGGCTGGCCATCTGCGCCAACGGCGCGCTCGTGTACGACCTGCACACCGAATCGGTCATCGAGCAGCACCTGATCCCCGTCGCGGCGTTGCGCGAGACGGTCGACCGGCTGCGGGCGGCGCTGCCCGAGCTCGGGTTCGCCGTGGAGTATCGCGATGGGATCGTGTACGAGCCCTGCTACGACCGCGTCGGCTGGGACCGCATGGCGACGGTCGGCGAGCTGGCCGACGGCGACGCGTGGCTCGATCGGCCCTGCGCCAAGCTGCTGGCCCGCCACCCCACGGCGAACGCCGACGAGCTGCTGAGACACGCCGTACGCGCGGTCGGGGACATCGTGACGCCGACCCACTCCAACGGCACGCGGCTGCTGGAGATGAGCGCGCGCGGGGTGAGCAAGGCGACGACGCTCGCCCGGCTGTGCGCCGAGCGCGACATCGCGGCCGCCGACGTCGTGGCCTTCGGCGACATGCCCAACGACCTGCCGATGCTGGCGTGGGCGGGGCGGGCGTACGCCGTCGCGAACGCCCATCCCGACGTGCTCGCCGCGGTCATGCTGCACGCCCCGAGCAACGACGACGACGGCGTCGCCCACGTGCTGGAAGAGCTCTTCCCGGCGCCGTGACGGCGCTCCGCGGTGCTAGAGATACGGGCCCGACGTGCGCCCGGGGTGCTGCTGTTGCTGCTGCTGTTCGGCGCCGGGCGGGATCATGCCGGCCGGCAGCGCCCTGCGCATCTGCTCCAGCTGAGCCCTGGCCGCCATCTGCTGGGCGAACAGCGTCGTCTGGATGCCGTGGAACAGCCCCTCGAGCCAGCCGACCAGCTGGGCCTGGGCGATGCGGAGCTCCGCCTCGCTGGGCACGGTGTCTTCGGTGAACGGCAGCGACAGCCGTTCCAACTCGTCGACGAGCTCGGGGGCCAGCCCGTCCTCCAGTTCCTTGATCGACGAAGCGTGAATGTCCTTGAGCCGGGCCCGGCTGGCCTCGTCGAGCGGCGCCGCCTTCACCTCGTCGAGCAACTGCCGGATCATGCTGCCGATCCGCATGACCTTCGCGGGCTGCTCGACCATCTCCGTGATGGGACGCTCGTCGCCGTTACCCTCGCCACTGCCGCCGCCGCCCTCGACGGCCATGCCGTCCGGGCCGACGATGACGACTTGCGGGTCCTGCTCCTGATCGGGGTTCCGCGGCTCGTTCATATTTCCAGTCTCACACCCTCAGTAGGATCTTGCCGAAATGACGGCTTTCCTCCATGACCTGATGGGCTTGCGGGGCATCGGCCATGGGAATCTCCCGGTCCGTGATCGGCCGGACCTCGCCCGACTCGATCAGCGGCCAGACATTCTCGCGCACCGCGCTGACGATGGCGGCCTTCTCGTCCGGAGGGCGGGCCCGCAGTGACGTCGCGTGCACCTCCGCCCGCTTGGCGAGCAGCATGCCGAGGTCCAGTTCGCCGCGGGCGCCCCCCTGCAAACCGATCACCATCAGCCGGCCGCCGACCGCCAGGGCCTGGGTGTTCCGCGGCAAGTACTTCGCCCCCATGTTGTCGAGGATGACGTCAACGGGCGCCGCCTCGACGAAGTCTTCTTCGTTGTAGTTGATGGCGAGGTCGGCGCCCAGCTCGCGGCAGCGCGCCGCCTTCTCCGCACTCCCCACGGTACACAGCACCCTGGCGCCCTTCGCGTGCGCGAGCTGGATCGCCATGGTGCCGATACCGCTGCCGCCGCCATGGACCAAGAACGTCTCGCCGGCCGTCAACCGGGCCCGCATGAAGACGTTCGACCAGACCGTGCAGGCGATCTCGGGCAGCCCGGCCGCCTCGACGATGCTCACCCCGCGCGGGATCGGCAGCAGCTGCCCCGCCGGGACCACCACGCGTTCCGCGTAGCCGCCGCCCGCCAGCAACGCGCACGCCTCGTCGCCGACCTGCCAGCCGTGCACGCCGGGACCGACCTCGCTGACGCGGCCCGACACCTCAAGACCGGGGTAGGGGGGCGCGCCCTTCGGCGGGGGATAAAGGCCGCGGCGCTGCATGGTATCGGCCCTGTTGACGCCGCTCGCCACGACGTCCAAAATCACCTGGCCGCCCGACACGACGGGGTCATCGACCTCCATCCACTCCAAGGCCTCCGGTCCACCCGGCTTGCGGATCACGATCGCGAACATGTCGATCACGCTACTGGTGCCGCGCCGGCCGCACGCACCTGCGGTCGGTATTGGTCCGCATGGGATGTGTCTTAGTCTTTCTTTGCGCGTTACTCGTTAGTCGCGTAAAACCTGGCCCGCAAGGGGGATAACGGTGGCCAAGAACGATCAGCAGAAGGGCCGCTCGCTCGAGGAGCAGCTCGCCTCGCTGGACGCGATGAGCAACGAGCAAGACGAGCCGGCCGACCGTGAGCCCTCGGTGCCGCCGAACCCCTGGCTGAACCGTCCCGCGGACTCCGCCGAGCCGGCCGGGCCGGCCGAGCCCGCCGCGGGCCCCGACGCCGAAGTCACCGCGCAGGTCCCCACGGTCGCGCCGCCAGGGCCGCCGCCGGTCGCCCCCGCCCCGCCGGCGCCGCCAGTGCCGCCCGCGCCGCCCGAGCAGATGGCGCCGCCGCCCCCACCGCCGCCGCCTCCGGTCCCGCCCGCGCCGTCGGCGCCTGACCCGGGCGGTCCTCCGCCGTTCTCGCCGCAGGGGTTCGTCCCCTACGGTCCCGCGCCGGTCGCGCCGTACGGGCCGGCCGACGAGACGCGCGCACCTCGCGGGGAGCCGCCGGCGCAACCTTCGCCGCCCGAGACGCAGTGGGGCGAGGCCCCGCCTCCCTACGGCGGACCGCCGCCCCTCGGCGGACCTCAGCCGTACGCCGATCCGCCGCCCTACCCGGGTCCGCCCCCCTACGGCGAGCGGCAGGCCTACCAGGGCCCGCCCCCGTACCCCCGCGGGCAGGCGCATCCACCCCAGCAGGGCGGCTATCCGCCCGAGTCCTACCAGGGGACGCAGGCGGCGCTGCCGATGCCGCCGGCCAACATGGCGCCCCCGCAGCCGCTGACCCAGCAGCCGCCGCAACAGCCCGCCTGGGACAGCCTGAGCTCGGAAAACCTCCTACGCGACCGCCGGCAGGCGCCGGCCGGGGGCTGGCGCAGGCTGGTCTACAAGGCGACCGTCGGCACGATCGATCCCGGTGAGTCCCCGGCGGAGCTGCGCCGCCGAGAGCTGATCGCCCGAGCCTGCACCCCGGTGACGGGCGGCCACCACCGCGTCGCCGTGATGAGCCTCAAGGGCGGTGTGGGCAAGACGACCACGACGGTGGGGCTCGGCTCCACCCTCGCCGCGCTGCGCGGCGACCGGGTGATCGCCGTCGACGCCAACCCCGACCGCGGCACGTTGTCTGACAAGGTGCGGCTCGAGACCCGCGCCACCGTCCGCGACCTGGTCAACGAGCGCGAGCAGATCCAGCGCTACGCGGACGTGCGCGCCTACACGTCCCAGGCCTCGTCCCGCCTCGAAGTGCTCGCCTCCGACCAGGACCCCGCGGTCTCGGAGGCCTTCAGCGAGGACGACTACCGCACGGTCACCCGGGTCCTCGAGCACTACTACTCCATCTGCCTGACCGACTGCGGCACCGGCCTGCTGCACTCGGCGATGGCCGGCGTGCTCAGCCTGGCCGACCAGCTCGTGCTGGTCAGCTCGCCGTCGGTCGACGGCGCCAGGTCGGCCAGCGCCACCCTCGACTGGCTGCAGGCCCACGGCTACGACGAGCTCGTGCGCGGCGGCGTGGTCGTCTTGTCGATGGTCCGCCCGCGCAGCAAGAGCTCGGTCGACCTCGACCGCCTGCAGGAGCACTTCGAGATGCGCTGCCGCGCGGTCGTCCGCATCCCCTACGACGCCCACCTCGAGGAGGGCGCCGAGGTCGAGCTCGACCAGCTCGCCTCGGCCACCCGCGACGCCTACCTCCAGCTCGCCGCCACGGTCGGCGACGGCTTTACCCTTCCACGCTGACGATCCGTTCGGGCCCGCCCGATAGGGTGGGCGCGACCAGGAGGGTTCGCCTAGTGGACGATGGCGGCGGTCTTGAAAACCGCTAGGCCGGGTGACCGGTCTCGTGGGTTCGAATCCCACACCCTCCGCTCACCCCCACATTCGCCCCCTGACCAGGCGAAACAGCCACATTGATCGGTCATGCAGTGCAAGCGCCTATGCAGCCGGATGCCACGGAACGCCGCCATGGGCCGCTGGTCGCGGGATATACGCGGGATGAAAATCCTGGCGTTTGCCCAGGTCGAGACGGCAAACAGATGAGGGTCCCGGGACGAATCGAGACCCTCCTCACGTACCTCCGGTCAGGCAGCGAGAGCACCGTCGATCCGCTCGTTCGCGATCGCTTCGCCGCCATCGATGCACTTGGCATAGACCCGCAGCAGGACGTCAACACCGTGCCCGGCCCGCTCTGCCACCTCAGGGGCCGACACGCTGGCTTTGAGCCAAGGGATACAACGGGCGAACCTGTTCGGGGACCCGCACCTTCACCCCACGACCGCGCATCCCGCACGGACGGCCCGGCACCCTTAGTAACGCCCGGCCTGACCCGCGCCACACGGGCGGGGCGTGCGGCGCATGGCGATGAAGTTCATGGCCCCCGGGCCGTAGTTCACACGACCGCCCGATACAGCGACGTAGACCTCGCGGGTGGCCAGCCAATGATCGGCGCACAACGCCCGTGTCCTTTGTTCGCCTTCATGCACGAAGACCTTCACATGCGCCGTCCTGCCGCACCGCGCCGCCTGGGCACACGGCTCACCGGTAGCGCACACCTCAACATCCACCGCGATACTGCCCGTCAACGCAGGACGGGCAACCCCCGACAGCCCTCTTCGATCCAGCGGCCTTCTGGTCTGTGTTACCTCCGGGTCGGGTGGGGGCAGCTCCGGCACCTCGCCACGGCCCCGCCTGGACACTCGATCACGGCTCACCACTTCTACGCCTCCCCCCAGGGGTTCTCGGTTCCGGAAAGACCCGGATTCAACGCATCTATAGGTGGCTCAACGGCTCGCATTCCGGCTCACCCGGCATGATCTGTGCCGGGCCGAGCGTCAACCCATCCTCGACCGCCGACAAAACACGGCGCGTCTCCTCCGGATACCGCTGAATCAACGAAATCAGATCTGTCATGTCTCGTGCCTTGGACCGCAACGCTTCATCAACCACGATATTTTCCGCCTGCCTTTCAGCACCGGCACTGTGAACAACATTTCGGTGAGCCCGGCGACTCACCCATGAGACGAACTCTCAGGTCCGGACCTCGATTTCGACCTGGATTTGGACCTGATCAGCCGGATAAATCTCCTCCTCGTCCTGGCCATCACGCTTAACGACAAGGACGGGAACACCCTCATCAATCCCAAATTGAAGCCGCTCTTCCTCAGTGGCCAGCCGGGCATGGATCTCACCACCGCCCAGCGGCACCGCCGACCGGACCGTCTGCCCCCGAACGCGAGTCCCCGGACCGTCCATCACAATCAAACCTTCATTGCACAAAGTGAGCATCGCGCGGCGGACCGTACCACGAGAAAGGTAATACTCATCCATGTAATCCTTCGGACCCGGAAGACGCTGCCCAGCAACCAACTCACCGTTCCGGATCTGGCTACGCACCACATCCGCGAGCTGCTTATACAACGGCCGGTCCACCGAAGGATCAACCTTCACACCTGCGCGCCGCACAGTCATACACCTCACCCCAACAAAATCCACACCACTTTGCCGCCACAAAAAATGTCATAACCCCACCGGACACCCAACTCCCGAACCACCTGCAACCCCCGCCCACCCTCATCCAAACAATCGGGGTCTTGAGCCGCCGGCGGCACCGTCGAACAATCCCACACCTCAAGCACCACATACCGCCCCGCCCGACGAAGATCAACCCACACCGGCATACCCGAAACATTGGTGATGCTATTAGTCACCAGCTCACTCACCACCAGCCGGGCATCCTCAACCAACTCCGAATAACCCAACCTCTCCAATTCCCGCGCCACAAACTGCCGCGCCAGCTTCGGCGCCAACATCGTCGGCTCCAACCTCACCTCAACATCCATCACCGGACGAGGCAAAACCACCGACAACGCAAGCTCCATACCAATCTCCCGACCACAAACCCCGTAAACAAACCCTGAATTAAACAAGGCACCCAGCAAACACCGATTCGCGACCGCCCTGACCCGCGTGGACCTATCGAGCAAATAAAGCGAGGCCAGCGACGTGATTGGGACAGGCCGCGCCCCCCACCCACACGGCAAACGAGGGCATCACCGCGCCCACGACCCACCCACACCACGCCACCGGCCCCGCAGCCCCATCACGCCACCGACCCCGACACCGGCCCACCACCCGGCTCACACAGCCGCCCCCGCCCCGCACACCACGAACACACATCCGGCTCCGGCTCCAACACCCCCGACTCACCCGCCGGAGCCACCACCAACCCCCGCAGAGGAAGCACCACCTTCACCCCGCGCCCCTCACACGCAGGACACGGCTCAGGTGTTGAGTCGCCTACGCTCCCTGCCTGGTCGTTCTCCATCAGACCCCGCCCGGTACGTCGAGCCTCACGAACGGGTCAAGCATGGCCGCCCAGCAAAGGCCGATTGAAGGTCAAAGTGAGGACTCTAAGAGGACTTTTAGAGGCCTTAAAGTGCAGGATCTTGGCCGGGCGTCCTCTCGAACGCCCTCACAGGTTAGCCTGAGGACGCACATGAACGTCCTACGGAGGACTGTTTCCATGCCTCGACCAGCGGGGAACACACGGCTCAAGGCCGCCCGTCAGCACGCCGGATATGCATCCCAACAGGACTTTGCCGACGCCCTCACCCGAGCCGCGAGCGCGCTCGGACTCGGCCACATCGAGGTCAGCGCACGGCAAGTCCGCCGCTGGGAATCCGCCACCCCGCCATGGCCACGCGGGGACCATCAACGGCTCATCGTTCACGTGTTGCAGATGCCGATCGAGCAGCTGGGATTCACTCCGCCCTGGGACAGCGCACCGGGCGACACCGCTCCCGCAGGCGCGCCGCCGGTGCAACAGATTCAGCCCCCGAGCGGTGCCACCCTTCCCCTGCCCAAAGCCACCGTTCCGGTCCAGCCCGACACCGTCGGCGCCGACTACGCCGCCATCACCGTGGCCTACCGGCGCCTGTACTGGAGTGTCCAGCCCGCCCAGCTGCACCCCGCCGTCGCCGAGCACACGCGCCTAGGCAACCAGCTGCTCTATGAGACCACCGGTGTCGCCCGCCGGGTCCTGGCCGCCGCTTTGGCCGAATCTCTCCTACTCACCGGCCGCATCGAGTTCTTCGACCTCCGGCAGCCCGACGAAGCCGATCAGACCTTCGTACGCGCCCTGCAAGCAGCCGGGGAAGCCGACGAAACGCTACTGGGCGCCGCCATCCTCGCTCACGCCGCGTTCGTACCCGGCTGGGCCGGCCGACGCGAAGAGTCCGCCGAACGCATGCGCGCGGCCCGCACCTACGCCCGCCGCGCGCCCGCCTCCGCCCAGTTCCTCGCCTGGCTGGACGCGGTCGAAGCCGAATGCGAAACCCGATGCGGGCACCCACGCGAAGCCCTCCGGCTCCTCACCCACGGCGAAGACGTCCTGGCCACCGCCAACGACCACACCGACCCCGACTGGTTCGACTGGTTCTCACCCGTACGACTCGCCGCGTTCAAAGGCAACACCCAGCTCAAAGCCGGCCACACCATCCAGGCCCGCGAAACCCTCACCCAGGTACTCGACGCGCTCCCCGCAGAAGCAGCGAAACAACGCACCGTCGTACTGGGCGATCTCGCATCAGTCGAAGCCGCCGCGGGCAACCCCGAGGCCGCATGCGCCCGCGCCGAACAGGCCCTCGACCAACTCACCCTCACCTGGTACGCCACCGGTATGGACCGCATCGCCGACGTTCGCCGCGAACTCCAACCCTGGGCCGACCACCAATGCGTACGCCGCCTCGACGACCGCCTCTACGGCTGGCAAACCACCCTCAGCGCACTGAAGCGTTAAAACGCCGCGATCCTGCCCGGCAACTCCGCCAGCGAATCAATCCGCATCGTCGCCAGCCGATCCGCCTCCGGATCGTCCTGCTGAATGATCCCCCACGGCCCCCGCCGGATCAGCGCCGCCATCAACCCCGCCGCAACCGCCGGCCGAATGTCATTGTCCAGCCGATCCCCGACATACAACACCTCCGCCGCCGCGCACGGAGCCTCCCTCACCACCGCCTCAAAAAACGCCGGATCGGGTTTGGACACCCCCCAGTCATCCGACGTGCCCACCATGTCGCACGGCAACTCCAACCCCCGAAGAATCCCCCCAGCACGCACCGTCTGATTCCCCGCGACCCCCACCCACAGGCCATCCGACTGCAGCCGCGCCAAGGTGGGCCGCGCATCTGGATACAGATCATCCTCCCCGAACCACTCCGCCCGGCCCTCCGCTGCCCGCTTCTCCCGTTGTTCGGTCAGATCAAACCCAGGCGCGAACACCTGGAACGTCTCCCGATAATCCAAACCCCGCGCAATGACCGCACCGAACATCGCCGAGAACGTATGACGCGGCACACCCAGCCAATCCGCCCACGTCCCATACTCCCGGGACTCATCCACCAGGCACTCGCCGACATCGAACACCACCGCACGGATCATGCCACCCAGCCTACGGACACGCTCATAGAGTCCTCCCGTGACAACCAACCCCGCCGACAGCTTCGCGCGCCCACGAGTCGCCGCCGGAGTCCTGTTCTTCGACGAACACGACCGGGTGCTCTTGGTCGTGCCGTCCTACAAGGACTACCGCGACATCCCCGGCGGCTACGTCGAACACGGCGAGACGCCCAGGGAAGCGGCCATCCGCGAAGTCGAAGAAGAACTCGCCATCACACCACCGATCGGCCGCCTCATCGTGGTGGACTGGGCACCCAACCAGACCGAAGGCGACAAACTGCTGTTCATCTTCGACGGTGAGACACTCACCACCGACTACCTCAGCAGAATCCGGCTCGACCTCGACGAGCTCACCAGCTACGACTTCCACGACACCGCGGACATCCACGACCTGACCATCGCCCGCCTCGCCCGCCGCATCGTCCACGGGCAAGCAGCCCGCCAAGACGGGACCACCCGCTACCTCGAACACGGCGAACTGTCCGGCGTGACGTCGTGATTGTGGCGCCGTGATCGCCTGCCGAATTAGCCCGTACTAGATCAAGAGCGGCGGCGCGTCGCGCCGCCGCCACGGCCGCCCGGAAACCGCCGCTCCGGGCATGCGGCCTGGGGGCCGGTCCCTACGCGTCGCCCCGGCCGGCCGCCCGACCGCGCCAACCACCGCCGTTGCCCGCACGACCCACCCCGGCCGAGTCCGCGCCGCCGCGCCCAGCCGGTCACGCTGATGTCTTTTGCGCCTCCGGCGGGGGACTCCGGGTTCCGGGATGGGGAGGGAAGCCACGTGCAGGAGGTCAGTGGGCTGGGCTGGAAGCCTGATCACCCCGCCTGCCATCGCCCCAGGACAAGCCGAGCAGACCAGGGCCTGGGGGCGAAGGTCGTACGTCCAGTAGGGCGCTCCACCTTCACCCCCAGGCCCTGCCCCGCTCCCCGAAGGGTGGGACGACGGCAGACGGGATGATCAGGCAGGGCGAGTCCGTGACCGGTCAAGTCCGCCCATTCATTTGTTAGTTATGAGAAACTCAGATGAGTTGTTGGGTTGAGCCCGGTGATACACCGGGTCCCGGTGCTGCTTTGGCTGCTCCTGGCTTACCTCACCGTGTGCGTTGCAGGACATCTGTCCGCGCGGAGCAAGGAGAGGAATGTGAGGCGTATGGTCAACTTGCACATCGTTCTCAGCTCTGCTGTGTTGGTTGTCGCTGATCTGTCGGTCAACTTGGCTGCCGCAGCAGCGCCGGGCTGAGCCCGACAGCGTTGTTTAACCCGCTGCCTCACCTTGCACAGTTACTGCTACGAGTGCGAGACAAAGTTCTCCGAGACTGCTAGGAGCATACCGAGGCCCATCGGCTGTGATACGCATTCCGGCGTAACGGACCTCGCGAACCAGGCCATGGCGTATCAAAACACCAAGGATAGAGTCAATAACTATCTCAAGGCCGGGAACGTGCTCCATGTTGCCGCGAGTCCATCCAATTGTTCTCTCCCCAGACTCGCCTGGAGAGGTTCCTTGCTGTGGTTCTTGGACCAGCCTCAGCAATCGAAAATGCGGAGCCTCCATATCATTAAGGGCAGAAGCCAAACACAAGGCTTCATCCACCCGATCCTCATTGGCAATCGCTCGACCGAGGGTTCGTCCAAGACCGCGAAGTTTCTCCTCAAGGTTGGTTGAACCGCTCGCGGCAATAACACGAGCCATGAGGCTACCTAGTTCAGGATCCTTAATGATCCTCTCGAAGAGCACTTCGCGATCCACGCCGCCTGTCTGTTCAGCCGCTGATAGGACGACATCGCCCCTATGAACCCATTCTCTGCGAATTTGCTCAAGGTACCACTGAGCTGCGGGTCCAGTCCCATTTGCTAGTACAGCACCGATGGGACCCGCAAACATTATCCCCACTATCGCCCCGGCCATATTGCCAACTACGGCTGGCCACAAAGGCATATCGCTCTCGCCGGATGACATTCTCTCACCTACGTGACGTTCGAAGGTACCCGCTCGGCGAACGAGACGTTCTCCGTAACTAAACGCCGAAGGGTTTGGTCCGGAGACTTTACGTTAATCAATTTGAGTACTTGCTGCAGCCACGCCAGCCTTGGGTTCGGATTGTATCACAATTACCCCACAAGAAGTCCGCTCGGGTAGGCGATCAACATGCTTGGTCATGATGAACTCTCCACGACTGTTGGTTTTCCCGAGGAACGTTGGGATTGGCGGCAATGTTTCGCAATGAAGAGTTAGCAAGAGAGATGCACTCTTAGAGAATCCGGCGCCAGTTATGGTTAGGTCTGCACCCTTCGCGCCGCCCTCACCTCTTATAGCCACAGTCCCCGCAAAAGTACGGTCCAAATATCCGTTGAGCGACTGGTCTAGAACATAAGCGCTATATCCGGCCAGCGACAAACTGAGGACGGCCGTTGCACATAGACCGCCGACAATTATTCGCCGTGCCCGCCGCTCGGAAGTCTGCCGTTGTTGTGGCGACATGCCTCTATGAACCTGTATTCCTACATTTATTAGGGGCGCGTCACATTGAATGTCAGGCTTGCCGTCTACGAGCATCTGGATCTCTATTTTACTTTGTCGCTTTAGGAGATCCGGCCCGACATTCAGCATCGCGGGACCGCCTACAACACAGGAAGGCACGGTCATGCTTGATGGCTGCATCGACACTTTTAGAACTTCCACCAAGGCGGCGGAACCCATCGATATTTTGAGCGGTCGGTCCTGGTCGAAATCCACACTACTTATGTCATGCCGCCCGGTCACTTCTATCAACATTTCAGCGATGTACGGGTTGCCTAGTGGTTGGTCCTGGTGTTTAACCTCAACCCCGGATATGGAGGCAAAGGCATCAGAGAGGAGTGACGTTGGATGCTTAATTAGAATATTCAATTGTTTGCGTGGAGGAAATAGTGTGGCACGGGCCAGAAAGACTCCTAGAAGCGTGCCCCCTATGCCGACTAGTCCCAGAATAAGCGTCGCAATATTGAAAGGTTTGCCTTGAAAGAAATCGATAGCAAACATATGCATCTCCCCCTTAGTGGAAGAGAGTCTAACGGCCGCACCCCGTGTGTGAGGCATGACTCTCTGAGATGTCCGCACGCCCATCCGCTGATCGATCGTCAGCCCCTTGGGCGGACAACCACGCCGACTCCGGTCACTCCACGAGCGTTCCTCCCAAGTTGCTCGCGTTTGATCAGCTGCGGGGTTCTGCAATGGCGGTGGGGAGTTGCGGAGACGGCCGTCGTGTGCCTCATCACCCAGCGATCCATCCGTGCCAGATCGCGGAGTCGTGATCCATACCTCGCGGGATATGTGCGGGATGATCAAGTGACCGAACGGACCGGTAAGCGCTCTTGGCCGAGGTAGACGGCATGGCGGCTAGGGATCGCTAGCGCTCTTGAAAACCGCTAGGCCGGGTGACCGGTCTCGTGGGTTCGAATCCCACACCCTCCGCTTTTGTGATCTTTCAGGGGATGGGAACCGTCCGGCCTACGGAGCCGGAGGCCGGACGCCGTGGCCGCGGTGATGGTCGCGCGAGCGGAAAGACCAGGTGCGGACGCCGGCTCGTGCGTAACGAGACTGTATTTAACATAGCCTTGTTATGTAACATCTCAAGGTGAGCGCTCGCGCTGGAATCCCGCATCAGTGGGATGCCCGCCCGCAACCTGGCAAAGGTGAGGTAGATGGCACACATCGATCTCGGCGTAGATGAGAATCAGCATCCGGGGATCAACGGCCTGCTGATGTACCGGCAGGAGACGGCGAAGCCGCTGTCCGAGCTGGCCGAGGTCTTGCTGCGCGGTCCGCACTCGCTGACGGCGGGAGAGCGGGAGCTGATCGCCGCGTACGTCTCCGGGCTGAACGAGTGCACCTTCTGCTGTTCCAGCCATTCGGCGTTCGCCGCCGCGCAGCTCGACAGCGGCATGTCCGTGGTCGACCAGGTCCATGCCGACCTCGACTCCGCGCCGATCTCGGCGAAGCTCCGCGCGTTGCTGCGCATCGCCGGGACGGTGCGGGCCGACGGCCGCAAGGTCACCAGCGCCATGATCGACGCGGCCCGCGCCGAGGGAGCCACCGATGTGGAGATCCACGACACCGTGCTCATCGCGGCCGCGTTCTGCATGTACAACCGCTATGTCGACGGACTGGGCACGCTGGCGCCGCAAGACCCAGAACCCTACGCCGCGGCGGCGACACGCATCGTCGAATACGGCTACATGAAGGCGTAGCGATCCGCGGTCTGCGCGTTAGGGTCGTCGGCTTGCGCATATGTTGGTGGCGCTATGAGCCAACCTCCCTCACCGCGGCGAACCGGCGGGCGGTCGCCGGACCGGCCGACGGAGCGCCGACTCCGCACATGGCTGGTGACGGCTGTCGCGACCGCCGTCACCGGCGTCGTGGGCACCGTGATGGCCAACTACGCGGCCGACGCCCTCTTCGGCAGGACAGGCCTGTCGGGCGCGCAGCCGCAGACGCCGACGCCGACATCGACGCCGACCCCGAGCCCGACGCCGACTCCCGCCCCCGTACGTCCGACCGCGACGGTGACGGTCACGGTCGGCCCTCCCGTGACCGTGGTGCTGCCGAGCAATGTCGCGGTCACGGTGGATGACGGCGGCTCGAGTGCCGTCC
This sequence comes from Streptosporangiaceae bacterium, assembly GCA_035765195.1. GTDB lineage: Bacteria > Actinomycetota > Actinomycetes > Streptosporangiales > Streptosporangiaceae > CALAED01. The sequence continues at coordinate 23,948 of DASTYC010000019.1, read as the reverse complement.
CGACCTGGGTCACGTCGATCGGCGGGTTCATGGCCGGCGCGGGCGCGATAGGCGCGGTCGTGGCGGAGGCCGCGATTCGTCGCCGGAGACGTGTGGAGCAGGGCTCAGGGGACGACGCCTGAACGCGCGACGAGGGGACTCATGACGGGCCGGCGGTCACGGTGATTCGCGCGGGCGCTCAGGCAGCAGCCGTGGCGCGGGGCGGTCGCCGAGGAACTCCGGTGCACGGAATCCGACGAAGGCGGCCGAGCCGAGTCCGAGCGAGTCGGCGAGAGCCTGCATCCGTTGCGGATCGGCGAGTCCGTCCCAGCGCCCGGTCTCGATGCGCTCGTCCATGGTGGCCACCGCCGCGACCAGTTCGGCGGTCGTGAAGGCGCAGTGCCCCGGCCGATCGGTGTACGCCTGGCGGAGCAGCGCGGCGGAACCGCTGCCGCGAACGTCATCGGCGTACTCCTCCTCATGCTGCACAGGCACGAGGTCGTCGTTGGTCGTGTGCAGCGTGAGGACCGGCATGTCCAACCGTCCGGTCAGCGCGGAGGTCCTGCGCATCCAGCCGTACGCGGCGGGGTCGGCCGACACGTTCGCCGTACGCGTCAGCAGGTTGAGGTCCGCGCGCAGATCGACACCGGCCCGCCGGTACAACCGCGCCACCTGAGGCAGGAGACCCGATTCGGTGAGCTGCCGCGCGTAGTTCACGCCCTTGTTCCACGAGGGGTTGCCGCCGGCGCTCTGCTCCGTGTCGAAGCGGCCGAACAGGATGAACGGCAAGATCGTGCGCAGGTTTTGATACCGGCCCACCTGCTGCGCCTCGATGTCGGTCGGTGCCGGCTTCGGCTGCCCGCGAACCCACGTCGGCTCCTGGAACAAGGCCGTGATCAAGGCGACCCGGGCGCGGCCCTCCGGGGTGGCCTGCGCCTGATCCAGAGCGGCCACCATCCGGTCCGCGGTCGCGCCGGCCTCGGCGGGGTCGGTGAAGTGGACGAGTTTCACATCCTGCCCCGCGAGCAGCAGTCGCGCGATCGCGTGCGACCCATCCAACTGGTAGTTGTGCAGGTCGATCCCGCCGCCCATCAGGCCGCAGGTGGCGACCGCGCCGTCGAGCCGTTCGCCGTCGCGTTCGGCGAGCTGTCCGGTGATCATGCCGCCGAACGACGTACCGAGCGCGATGGCGCGGTGGGGCCGGCCGATCAACGCACTGACCGCCCGCAGCGTGTCGAGCTGGTCGCGGGCCGCGGTGTCGGCGACCCACCCCGAGCGGGAGTACGACGAGCCGGCCAGCGCGTAGCCGCGCGCCAGCAAGGCCTCGGCGGTGGCCGGATCAGGGCTGTTGACAGGCGGGTTTATCGGGGAGGGGTTGTAGCCGTGGCTGTAGAGCAGCAGCGTGCCGTTCCAGTTCGCCGGCACGTCGGCGATCCAGGTCGCGCCGTTCGGCAGGGCCCCGTCGTACCTGGTCGCGGGAGCGGCCTGCGCCGTGGTGGGCACCAGTCCCAGCAGGGCCAGCGAGGCCGTCATCGTGGTGGCGAGCAGCCATCGGACAGTCCTCATGATGCTCCGCCCTTTCGTAGTGATATGGCGGGCCACCGCCTCGGCGGCGGAGTCTTGACATGAGCAGAGCCGACCATAGAGTACTGGCTAATCCGATTTAGCACCAGCGATAACGCCGGCCCGGAGTACCCGCGACGTCGTGGAGGGCACCTCATGACGATCCGCCATCTCACCTCCACCGTTGTGGCGGCGACCGGACTGGTGGCGGGGCTGGCCGCGCCCGCCTCGGCCGCACCGCCGGCCCGGCGCGGCCCAAAGGCGGGCATCCAGAGCGTCATGGCGATCACCAAGGTCTATACGTTCGGGCAGAAGGTCGCCGCGGTGGCCATCGAGTACAAGGGCGTCGTCGACCCGCGGACCTTGGATCAGAACACGTTCACCGTCTCCGACAGCATCTACAACTTCCGCTTCAACCCGCCCGAGGATCTGGCGAAGCGGGCGGACCGTACGGTCACACGGATCTACACCAACGACGAGCCCGCGCTCGACCCGCGTGGCCGATCGGATCGCGGCCGGTTCGTCATCGTGGAGCTCGACCCGGCCGACCCGGGCGGCAACACGGTCATCAGATCCCTGTGCTCGGGCTTCCTGTGCTCGGAGAAGATCACCCCGGACCTGCCGACCGAGGTCGTCCAGAACGAGAACGTCTATGCCCGGCCCGGGCGGGGCGGCGACCGGCGCGAGCCGCTCGGCGCCGCCGGGCCGACCCGCTATCCGCTGACCGCCAAGCCGGTCAACGTGCTCGCGGACGAGTTCCGGTACGAGAGGTTCGAGCGCCCGGACATGGCGGTGCCGTACGCGTTCCACCTGCCGGAGCACTACCGGCCGTGGCGCAGGTACCCGCTGGTGGTCGTGCTGCCCGGCTGGGGCTCCGGGTTTGACGGGCAGAACGAGGGCGTGCAGGTCGCGGTCGACATCACCGCGGTCGCGTGGGCGCAGCCGGCGTGGACCGGCAGCCGTGAGGACGTCATCATCCTGGCACCGCAGACCGAGCGGATCGGCACGCAGGCCGAGGTCGCCGCGCTGGTCGACCTGCTCGGCTCCTTCACGAGCAGGTACGGCGTCGACCGCGACCGGGTCTACGTGTCCGGGTTCTCCTGGGGGACCACCCTCGCGTACGAGGCGATGGCCGCCCACCCCGGCCTGTTCGCGGCAGCGTTGATCAACGCCGGGTTCACCGTCACCGACGGTCAGGCGGCACGGATCGCCGCGACCAGGACTCCGATCTGGATCACGCATGGCACAAGTGACCCGATCCTGCCGGTGACCAACGGCCGCACCTCCGCTCAGCGGCTGCGGGACGCCTACGTCGCCGCCGGCGTGGCTCCCGCCCAGGCCGCCGACCTGGTCCGTTTCACCGAGTTCCCGGACGAGGCGTACAGCCAGCCCGACTACCACGCGGTCGTCGGCCCCGCTTACGAGACCCGGTCGATCCCGCACTGGCTGCTCGAGCAGTAGGCCGGCCGACTCGGCGGGCACGGGCGCCGGTTCTCCGCGTTCTTGCCACCGATCCTCGGCTCGACCGGCAGCATACGAGGCCATGGCGGGGCGGCGGTCGCTGGGGCGGCAGTTCGGGTGGCTGTGGGCGGCGTACACGGTCAGCACCTTCGGCACATGGTTCGCGTTCGACGCGTTCCCGCTGATCGCGATCCTGGTGCTGGATGCCGGACCGGCGGCGGTGTCGGGGCTGGCGGCGGCCGGGCTGGTGGTGGGGGCCGCCGTCGCGGTGCCGTTCGGTCCGTGGCTGGAGTTCCGCCGCAAGCGACCGGTGATGATCGGGGCCGATCTGCTCCGGTTCACGGCGTTGATGAGCGTCGTCGTCGCGTTCGCGCTGGGCCGGCTCACCTTCATACAACTTCTGGTCGTGTCGGTCATCGTGGCCGCCGCCGGCATCGCCTTCCGGGCGGCGAGCGGCGCGTGCCTGAAGGCGCTGGTGCGACCGGAGGACCTACTCGTCGCGAACGGGCGGTTGGAGTCGACGACGTGGACCGCGACCGCGCTCGGGCCACCGCTCGGCGGAGCCGCGATCGGGCTGTTCGGCCCGCTGGCGACCGTGGTGGCCGATGGCCTCAGCTATCTGCTGTCGGCGGCGGGGATCCGCGCGATCGGCGGGGGCGAGGCGCGTCCCGTACGCGCGGAGGCGCCGGGGTTGCGGGCCGGCGACCTGCTCGAAGGGTGGCGGTACATCCTGGGCCACCCGGCGCTGCGGCGGCTGTTCTTCAACACGATCCTGGTCAACGGGCTGATCATGGCGACGCGCCGCTGCTCGCCGTGCTCATGCTCGGCCACCTCGGGTTCGCGCCCTGGCAGTACGGTCTCGCGTTCGGCGCGCCGTGCCTCGGCGGTCTCGTCGGCGCGCGGCTGTCCCGCCGGCTCGTCGCGCGCTTCGGGCCGCACCGGGTCATGTTCACCGCGGGGGCCCTGCGCGCGTGCTGGTCGCTCGGTACGGCTTTCGTCGGCCCCGGGGCCGACGGGCTCGCGCTCGTCATCGTCGTCCAGCTCGGGCTGGTCACCTGCGTGGGCGTGTTCAACCCGGTGTTCGCCACCTTCCGGCTCGAGCGAACGGCGAGTGATCGCGTCGCCCGCACCCTGTCCGCGTGGTCGGTCACCGGCAATCTCACGATCGCGGCCATGACCGCCGCGTGGGGGCTGCTGGCCGGCCTGACCAGCCCGCGCGCGGCGATCGCGGCGGCTGGAGTGCTGCTGCTGGCGACCCCGTTGCTGCTGCCTCGACGCGAACAGACGGAGGAGGCCCCGGATCCGCTTCAGGAGGCCGGCGGGCGCGCGGGCGGCGTCAGGTCGGCCAGCACGCCGTAATGGTCGCTGGCCTGTACACCGCCGATCTCGTCGACGAACAGGCGCCGGCAGTCGACGACATCGAGCGTGGGCCCGTGGTGTCCGCAGCGGACCATCACGTAGTCGATGCGCCGGCCCGGATCAGCGGGCATGTCGCCGGCCCGGACGAGCCGGTTGCGCGGGGTGAACGTATGGCCGGGGTCGTGCGGATGGACGGCCTCCCACGCGTCCCGGTAGCACACGCTCATGCCGTGCAGCGATTGGCGGCCGGTGAGAAATCGGATGCTCGCGGAGTCAGGTGTGGCGTCGAGGTCGCCGAGCAAGATCGCGTGCCGGATGCCGCCGCCGGTGAGCACCTCCTCGGCCGCCCGCGCGGTGGCGACGGCCTGCAGTTCCCGCTCGTACTCGAACGTGTAGGGCCAGGTCGGCTTGTGATGGACCACCACCACGGGCCCGAACGGCGCCGGCGCCTCGACCACCACCAGTGTGCTGGTGCACCAGACGCACGAGCGGGTCGCGCGTGCGCTCACCGGCTCGTCGACCTCTCGGATGTCGCCGATCGGCCATCGGCTCGCGAGCGCGGCGCCGGTCCCGCCGGGCGCGTGCCGCGAGTTCCAGACGACCTGCCAACCCTCGCCGAGCAGATCGCGCACCGTGTCGTGATCGTCGTCGCGGACGACCTCCTGGAGGGCGACGACGTCCGCGTCGAGGGCCTGCAGCCCCGTACGGAGCACCTCGCGGCGCCGCGGCCAGTCCGCGTGGACGGGATCCAAGATGTTCAGGCTCACGACACGGATGCGGTCGAGCGGCGCGTCGTCGGCGGCGGTGGCGTTCAATCTGGGGCCTCCAGCGAGACGATCGGATGCGGGGCGGCGCGGGAGCGATCAGGTCACGGGGACGATGTCGGCGCGGACCAGCCGGCCCGCCTCGATGGTAAGCAGGCCGATGGTGCCGTGCGGCTGGCGGCGGCGGTCGGTGGGGGAGCCAGGGTTGAAGATGCGGACGCCGTCGCCCGTCTCGTCCAGCGGGATGTGCGAATGGCCGAAGACCACCAGTTCGGCGGCCGGGAACCAGCGGCGCATCCGGGCGATCCGCCCCTTGGCGGGGCCGCTGTCGTGGACCATGGCGACGGGCAGGCCGTCGAGGTCGAATTCGAGTCGTTCAGGCGCGCCCCAGGCGGCGACGTCCGGGCCGTCGTTGTTGCCGATCACCGCCCGTACGGGCGCGTAGCCGGCGAGCTCGTCGAGCACATCGGCGGTGCACACGTCGCCGGCGTGCAGGATCAGATCCGCGGTACGCAGGTGCTCGGCCACCGCCGGAGGGCAGGAACGCCACCGCCGGGGCGCGTGTGTGTCGGAGATCGCGACGATCTTCACGGGGACATCCTGCCCAGCGAGCGCGGTTCCAGTGCCGTTGGCCGGGGACGGACGGCCGGGGTTAATTGTGTGGCCGGTCGCGATGATTCGTGACTAACGTGGCGCCATGCCGACGATTCCGACGCTCGCGCTGTATGTGGCGACTGCCACGATCGTGCTGGTAATTCCGGGTCCTGCCGTGCTCTATATCGTGTCGCAGGGCGTCCGGCACGGCCGGCGGGTCGGGATCACCGCGGTCCTGGGCGTGCACATGGGCAGCCTCATCCAGGTGCTGGGCGCGGTCGCGGGGCTGTCCTGGCTGCTCGTCTCGTCGTCGGTGGCGTTCACGGTGGTGAAGTACGCGGGCGCGGCGTACCTGATCTATCTGGGCATCCGCAAGCTGCTGAGCCGCGACGAGGCGAAGCTCGTCGCGGCGAGTCCGGCCAAGTCGACGGCGCGGCTGTTCCGCGAGGGCGCCCTGGTCAACGTGCTCAACCCGAAGCTGGCGCTGTTCTTCCTCGCCTTCCTGCCGCAGTTCGTCGATCCGTCGCGAGGCGCGATCCCGGTGCAGACCGCGATCTTCGGGCTGACCTTCGTGCTCATCGGCCTGGTCACCGACGGCACGTACGCTCTGCTCGCCGGCACGGTCGGGCCGTGGCTGCGGCGCAGCACCCGGTTCCTGCGCGGGGAGCGGTACGTCGTGGGCGGCACGTTCATCGGCCTCGGCGTCGTCGCGGCGCTGACCCCGGGGCGGCACAGTCACGCCTGAGGCGGGCGAAACCGACGTGGTTTGACGGGACGTGTTTGTCATGTCGGGTCTTCTGTTGCCAAATGCGAGAATGGATCGAGATCGATCCGTTACAGTGCTCGGCATGCCCGACAACGAGATTGATCCGGCTGGGAACACACAGCAATTCCGCGCCTTCGTCCAGCACGGCGCGCGCGATTCGGCGGCCAAGAGCGGCAACGCCGGACTCATGATCGGGGTCGCGGTGGCCGTCGTGATCGCGGTCGCCGTGATCGGTCTCGCGGTCACGGTGCTGTAGCGCCGGAACGATCGGTGGCGCTGGCCGGGCCCGGGCGGCCGGTCGGCTAACGGCCGCTGCCGGAGAAGTGCTGATAGTCGCGGGCGCCGCTCCAAAGCCCGCCCCAGCCCCAGCCGATCGAGGTGAAGGCGCGGTACACGACGTCGCCCTTGTGGATCACAGCCGGGTGACGGCGGGAGCGGTTGCGGTACTTCACGCAGTGCTTGTGCGCCACGCCGCCGGCGGCCGTGACGTAGGGGTTCTCGCACGGGTTGAGGTCGATCGCGAGGCCGAAGGCGTGCTGCGACCACGAGCTCGAGCCCGTCGCGTTGCGGCAGTTGAACGCCGAGGTGTTATCGGCCTCGATCGAGTCGAAGTCGCTGCCCCTGTATTTGTCGACGAGCTCCATCCGGCGGATCGGGTAATGGGCGGCATAGAGCCGTTTGAAGACCTTGACGACCTTGTCGGCGACCCTGGCGTTGACCACCAGCTGCCCTTGATGCGGCCGCTTGTCGAACCCCCAGTACGTCATGGTGATGAGCCGGAGGCCGGAGATCGGGACCGGACAGCCCGGACGCCAGGAGTACTTCAGCGTCGAGCGGGACGGGATGCGCTGGATCCGCGCCCGGAAGGCCGCCGGCCTGGGCTTGGACTTGGGCCTGGCATTGGCGGGCGGGGACGCGGTGGTGGCCGGGCCCGAGGCCGCGGGCGTGCCGGCCGGAGCGGTGGCCGAGGCGGTGGGCGGCGCCGCGCCGTCGGAGCCGTCAGAGCCGCACCCTGCGACGGTCGCGACCGCGGCCGCGACGGCCAACGTGATCAAGCCTCTCACCTGCATCACAATGAGATTACATGGATGGGCACGTGCTCTGATGACCGAAGAACGTATCTCGGCTACGGTGCCCCCTAACGGCCGCCTCTCCCGAGCGGCCCTCGACACAAAGGGCCGGGACATGAAGGACCCGGACGACCACGACGACCTGCGGCAGCAGAGCGATACAACCCTTCTCGACGAGCTGTTCGGCGCCGCTGAGGACGCCGAGGCCGCTGAGGACGCCGAGGGCGACGCCGTCGATGGCGATGAAGTGGCAGATGAGCCGGCCGATGACCTGGGCGCGTACGTTTCGCCCGCGCCCGCTCCGGCGGCAGCCGCACCCGAGCCCGTGGCGCTGGCCGAGCCGGGGCTGGCGGAGCCCGGGCTCGGGCCCGGGTCGGCGGGGCAGGACGCCATGTGGGCCCGCGTGGGCGCGGGCCCATCGACGGCGCCGGGCTGTCGTGAGATCGGCCTGACCATCACCGGGTTCGTGATCTTCATGATCGTCGACAGCATCATGATGTACGTGCCGTTCCGTACCCACAACGCGCCCAACCTGCTGCCCCAGGCGATCACGCTGGCGCTGCTCGCCTTCGGTCTCGGCGCGCTGATGATCTGGAGCATTCGCGGCGCGTTCCGCCCGATCGGCGTCGGGATGATGCTGGGCTGGGTGTTCATGACGCTGATCTCGGCGGGCTACTTCACCGGCCTCAACCCGTGAGCCATCCCCGTGCGGCGCCGCCGGCACCGCCGGCCTGGTGCCGCGCCGCCGGCCCGGCGCCGCGTCAGCGGCTCTTGTCCACCCGGACGATGACCGCGGACAGCGCCCGGCCGATGGCCGCGAGGTCGCCGGGGTCCACGACGTCGACGAAGAGGTCGCGTACGGCGATCACGTGATCGTGGGCGGCCCGCTCCAGGGCGTGAAACCCCTCGTCGGTGAGGCGGGCCAGCACGCCGCGCTTGTCGCTTGGGCAGGTCTCGCGCCGCACCAGGCCCTTGGACTCCAGGCGGGTGCAGGTGTGGGAGAGCCTGCTGCGCGACTGGCTGGCCTCGGCCGCCAGCTGGGCCATCCGCAGCTTCCTTTCGGGGGCCTCGGACAGCCGCACCAGAATTTCGTACTCTGCCATGGACAACCCGTGTCCGGCCTTGAGCGATTGATCGAGCGCGTCGAGCAGGCGCACGCTCCCGTCCACGAAGGCGCGCCAGTCGCGTTGCTGTGAGGGACTGAGCCAGCGGGTCTCGGGCACATATCCCAGTGTAACCGAGGGTTGAACCTTCAACTACCGATCATTTAGGGTGGAATTCTTATGGGGTTCGGCGAGTTCGTGGACAGGAATAGTTGAACCTTCAATCTCGTTCCTCGCATACAGAACGACGAAGGAGATCTGATGCCTGCCGTTACCGCGGACACGCTCACCCTGCCCCGGCTGCCGCGCCTGCCGGACACCGAGACCGACTGGCGGCCCGTGACCCGGATCGTCACCGGGCAGCGCCACCTCGAGGGCGAAGGCTTCCAGGTCCGGCGTCCCTTCCCCGGACCGGATCTGGAACTGGCCGACCCCTTCCTGCTGCTCGACCACATGGGGGCCGTCGAGTACGGCCCGGGTGAGGCCAAGGGCACCCCGTGGCATCCGCATCGCGGCTTCGAGACCGTCACCTACATCGTCGACGGCGCCTTCCAGCACCAGGACACCACGGGCGGCGGCGGCCTCATCTCCGACGGCGACACTCAGTGGATGACCGCGGGCGCGGGCATCCAGCACATCGAGCAGCCGCCGCCCGAACTCGTGGCCACGGGCGGGCTGTTCCATGGCGTGCAGCTGTGGGTCAATCTGCCGCGCGCGCAAAAGTGGTCCCCGCCCCGCTACCAGGACATCGAGGCGCGCGATGTGAAGCTGCTGGCGACCGACGACGGCGCTTCGCTCATTCGGCTCATCGCGGGCTCGCTGGCCGGCCACGACGGGCCCGGCATCACCTACACGCCGATCACCTACCTGCACGCGACCGTCGCGCCCGGCGCCCGGCTCACCTTGCCGTGGCCGCGCGACTTCAACGCGCTGGTGTACGTCCTGTCCGGACGAGGCATGGCCGGCGCCGCGGAACGGCCGCTCGACGAGGGACAACTGGCGGTGTTCGGCGACGGCGCCGCGATCCGCGTCCAGGCCGCCGACACGCAGCCGCTGGCCGCCCAGGCCGGCTGGGAGATCCTGGTGCTCGGCGGGCTGCCGATCCGTGAGCCGATCGCGCGGTACGGGCCGTTCGTCATGAACACGCGGGCCGAGATCGTCCAGGCGTTCGAGGACTTCCAGGCCGGGCGGATGGGCACGATCCCGGCCGAGCGGGTGCCGCACCAAAGCAGCGCCGACGACCCGATCACCTAGCCATAGGCCGGGGCGAAGGGGTTGCGCCGCGCGGGCGGGTGTGCGCTAGTGTGTTCGAATACATCGAACGTTAGTTCGAGGTTTCAACGAGGTGCGCGTGACGGCGCTCGGCGTGGGCTCGGCCTCGGGCTCGGCCTCGGGTCCCGGCTCGGGCGTGGGCAGGGGGAGGCGGCATGGTGGCGACGCTCGGCGCGGCATCGCCGGCACGGTGTCGAGGGCGGCAGCGGCCCCGGCCCGCGACACGCCGTACGACTTTCTATCCAAATCTACGGCCACAGCTATATCGCCTCATAAAGTCCGAGAGCGTGGATCCCGTTCGCAACCCCTACGCGCCCGGTGCCGGGCAGCGACCCCCCGAGCTCGCCGGACGCGACCGTGAGGTGCAGCAGTTCGAGGTGGTGCTCGAGCGGGTGGCCCGCGGCCGCCCGGAGCGCAGCATGATCCTCACCGGGCTGCGGGGCGTCGGCAAGACGGTCCTGCTCAACACGTTCCGCTCGATGGCCATCCAGCGGCTGTGGGGCACGGGCAAGATCGAGGCGCGGCCCGAGCAGTCGATCCGGCGACCGGTCGCCGCGGCCCTGCACATGGCGATCCGTGAGCTCGCGCCGCGCCATCGCGCCCCCGACCGGATCACCGACTTCCTCGGCGTGCTCAAGGCGTTCGCCCAGGCCAGCCCGCAGTCGGCGAAGAAGGCCACGGCGCATCGCTGGCAGCCGGGCATCGAGGTGCCGGCCGCCCGGGGCCGCGCCGACTCCGGCGACCTGGAGATCGACCTGACCGAGTTGTTCGTCGACGCGGCCTCCGTCGCCACCGACCTCGGCGTCGGGATCGCGCTGTTCGTCGACGAGATGCAAGACGTCCCGGCCGAAGACGTCTCCGCGCTGTGCGCCGCCTGTCACGAGCTGTCTCAGGTCGGCGGGCCGCTGATCGTGGTGGGGGCGGGGTTGCCGCACCTGCCCGCCGTGCTGTCGGCCAGCAAGTCCTATTCCGAGCGGCTTTTTCGCTACGCCCGCATCGATCGGCTCGATCGCGAGGCCGCCGACTTCGCGCTGCTCGCGCCGGCCGAGCGCGAGCAGGTGACGTTCACCCGCGACGCCCTCGACGCGCTGTACGCCGCGGCCGACGGCTACCCCTACTTCGTCCAGGCATACGGCAAGGTCGCCTGGGACGTCGCTCCGGAGTCGCCGATCACCGAGGGAGACATCAAGGTCGCCGCCCCCGAGGCCGAAAGCGAGCTGGCCGTCGGCTTCTTCGGCAGCCGTTACGAGCGCGCGACTCCGGCCGAACGCGACTACATGCGCGCCATGGCGATGCTCGGCGACGAACCCGTGCCGACGGCCGAGGTGGCCGAGGAGCTGGGGCGCAAACCCTCCAGCCTGTCGCCCGCCCGAGACGGCCTGATCAAGAAAGGGCTCATCTACAGCGCCGAACGCGGGCTGGTGGCCTTCACCGTCCCGCACTTCGGCCAGTTCCTCCGCGCCCAGCCGGTCTAGACGCCGCGCGACCCCGGTCTACACCGCACGACGACTCCCGGGGCCAGGTGGCCTCTCGATAGCCGTATAACGGTTTCTAGGTTGCCCGCTAGACAGCGATAGATTTCCACATGGAAAGCGGCAGGGGCCGTCCCGTATCCGCGATGTGGGGGCGCTCAGTCATCGAAGAGCCCTTCCAGGAAGCTCCTCTTGCGCTTCTTGTGCTGTGATGTCTGGTGGCCGCCGAGGCCCTGATGACGCCGCGGATCGTCGTCCCAGTCGCCGCCGACGAGAGGTGCCGGAGGGCCGGCGCCCCAGCGCGCCTCGGCGTCGATGAGCTGCTCCAGCTCGCCGCGGTCGAGGAAGATCCCGCGACATTCGGTGCACTGATCTACATAAACACCGTGCCGCTCGTATTGCCGCATTTGCCCATGGCACTTTGGGCAGGTCAAGGCGCTCATGCCGAGCCCAACGGGCCGTACCGCGGGTGAGTTCCGGAAGCATGGAATCTGTGGCCGTCTAAGGGCGTCTAGTCACGCGCCTAGAAACGGTTAGATAACCGCAGGGTCGCAAGGGGCAGGCGCCAGGCCGCAGGCCGGCGGGTGGCGGCCGGCAGGCGAGTCCCGATCACACAGACAGCGCGTACATGTGGTTGGGGCCGGTGTCGCTGTCGTCATCGTCCGGCCGGACGATCGCGCCGCGCACCACCGGGTGGCGCTCCTCGGTGGAGACCGCGAAGACGATCTCGACGTCCTCATCGTCCTGCCGGCCGCCGTACGCCAGGAAGCGCCAGCACAGCTCGCGCCACACGTCGACCGGGTCGGCGGTGACGATCAGCGGCGCGTACTCGCGCCACTGGTCGCTCGCGTGCAGGATCGCGAAGGTCTCCGACAGCGGGACCGTACGGTGCTCACACGGAACCCGCTCCCTGCGCCTGGCGACCAGCACGCCGATTTCCGGCGACAGCGCGGCGAACACGGCGAGTTCGGCGACCGCGATGGCCGTATGCCAGCGCGTGGCCTCGCGGATGACGTCCAGCCCGGTCGCGGGCACGGCGACGACGGCGATCGCGGCCGCCAGCAGCAGGCAGGCCCGCACCACCGCGCGGAACCGTACGGGAGTTATGCTCAGCCCGCCGAAGCAGCCGCAGCCTTCGTCGGCCTTGCGGCCGCGCAGCTCGAAGACCACCGATGTCGCGACGAAGAACACCACGATGGTCGCGAGCCGGGCCACCGGGTGGGCGGTCAGCAGGATCGCGACGCCAAGGCAGCCCTCGATGAGCGCCACCGTCACGACGGCGAATCGATGTCGGCGCAACGTGGTGAGCGGGCCGGGGTCGGTCGCGGCACTCTGCTCACGGAAGGCGATCTTGGCTATACAGGCCGAGATGAGCACACAGGCCAACAGGGGAAGCTGGACCTCCTGCAATGTCTCGACCATGACTCACCCCACTCTGACTGTGACATTGAAGCAGCCTTCGTCGAGGTCACCACCCAGATCGACAAAGCTCGCGGGGCTAAGCTCGACAATTCGCCCGCGCGGGGACGTACCACACTGAACACACCGATCACAGAAGCGGGCCGCCACACACCCGCATTCCGTCACGGGCACGGTGGCCGAACGGCCGGTGCACTCGTTGCGGACGAGCAACTCGCTGCCCAGCGAAAGATAGGGCAGGCTCGCGCAACCGCCGTGCGCGGCCGCGCAGCCGCCGCTGCTGGGATCCAACGCCGGGTACGCCGCCTGCCTGCAGGCTCCGAGGCCGCCGAACCACGTCGCGGTGCCGGCCAGCACATGGGATACGGGCCAGGCAGGGCGCGGCTTGGGCACCTGGTCGGCAGGGTAGGCGGGCTGCGGCGCGCCGGGCCGGACGGCCACCAGGCCGCCTTCGGACCGGACCCCGATCACGTCGAAGAGGTACCCGGGTTCGAGGTAGGGATGCCGGACGAGGATGTGGCTCAGCGCACGGGCCGGGATCACCACGTGGGTGCGGCCGCGATGCGGGCCTTCGTCGATCTCCACGGTGGTGCGGTCGCGCGCCACGATGATGCCGTTGGCGCGGACGATGTCCAGCCAGATGCGCTCGGCGACCGAGCCGTCGGGGGTGAGCCGGACGATTGCCCGCCGGGCGGGCTGCAGGGCGGCATGGTCGGCCTTCCCGGCGTACCACACCACGGTCTGCTCGGATATCGGCTGTCGCACCTCGTTGCCGTCGTGAGTGGCGAGCACCAGCTCGTGCGGGCGGGCCTCCAGGATGAGCCCGGCCACGACGGCGGGCCGGATCGGGTCCGGCGCGGAGCTTTCCGCATCCGGAAACACCGCCTGCCGTAGGCGGCGCCGGTAGGAGGTATCGATGGGGGACTGTTGCATAGGGGTGCTCCAGACCACTTCACTTGTTAACCAATGCGGCTGGTCAGCTCCGTGTTGTCAAGGGTTATCCCCTAAGAGGGGGCTGTCGAGTTTTGTCCGCATAAACGGCCTATGCGGTTGAAGGTTCATGTACCTGGTAGAGGATCTTGCCTCCCGGTTGACCCGAATATGGTTTTTATGTTGATCCATAATTACGATCTTCGTGCGACTGTCTGATCGTCGGCTTGTTTCCGTCCAGCGTGCCGGCCGGAATCCCCTGGGGTCGGGTGAAGACATGAACAATATTCAGCATGAGGATTTCCGCGACTACGTCGCGGCTCGCGGATCGGCGTTGCTGCGGACCGCGGTCGTACTCGCAGGCGACCAGGTGGAGGCGGAGGACCTCCTACAGGCGGCGTTGGCCAAAACTTATCTTGCCTGGGACCGTATCAATGATCGCGCCGCCGTTGATGGATATGTGCGCCGGGCCATGGTCAATACGCAGATCTCTTGGTGGCGTCGGCGCAAACTAGACATCTATCCCACGGACGAGCTGCCCGATCTGCCCGTTGACGACGATCACTCCGGACGCAGTGAGTTGCATGACGCACTCAGCCGGGCTTTGGAACGGCTGCCGAAGAGGCAGCGGTTGGCCGTGATCATGCGTTATTACGAGGACATGTCCGAAACGGAGATCGCTGAGGCGCTTGGGGTGAGCGTGGGCACGGTGAAGAGCACTGTCTCCCGGGCCGTGGCCAAACTACGAGACGACTCCGAACTGGAGCAGGACGTCTCCCCGGACACCGTGAGATAGCCGCCTCGTCCCCCGCTGCCGCGTCCGCGCGGTGTGAGAGGCGCGGCCGCGGGAACCGCGGCCTGCAGGTCTACCGCTCTTGCGGCTCTGCACGCAAGGTGGCGCAAACTGCGCGTACCGTGAAGAAGTCGGCGCGTACGGGCCGAGCCCCAGGTGAGAGGCCCGGTCCCCGCTGAGACGTCGGGGCACGTACATACTGACAATCTTCGGCATCTCAACAAGAATCCCGTTCTAAAGCGGATGTGTCAGGAGGAGCGCCTCATGTTCAGCACGATGCAGGACTTTCCGCTCACGATTACCTCGATCATGCGCTACGGGACCACTGCCTACGAGACGGCCGAGGTCGTCACCGTCACCGCCGACGGTATGCGGCGCCGGTCGTACGGCGAGGTGGGCCGGCGCGCCGCCCGGCTGGCCAACGCGCTGCGCCGGCTGGGCGTCGACGGCGACCAGCGCGTGGCCACGTTCATGTGGAACAACGCCGAGCACCTGGAGGCCTACCTGGCCGTGCCGTCCATGGGCGCGGTCCTGCATACGCTCAACATCCGGCTCTTCCCCGACCAGTTGATCTACATCGCCAACCACGCGGAAGACGAGATCGTGCTGGTGGACGGCTCTCTCATCCCGTTGCTGGCACAGGTGCTGCGCGAGATGAAGACCGTTCGGCATGTGGTCGTGTCCGGTCCAGGCGACATCGCCCCGCTGGTCGACGCGGGCAAGGAACTGCATTCGTACGAGGACCTCCTCGCCGCCGTCCCCGACACCTTCGACTGGCCCGAGGACATCGACGAGCGGCAGGCCGCGGCCATGTGCTACACGAGCGGGACGACGGGCAACCCCAAGGGCGTCGTCTACTCGCACCGGTCGATGTTCCTGCACTCGATGGCCGTCTGCGCCGGCAACGGGATGGGGATGAACCAGGCCGACAAGGTCCTGCCGGTGGTGCCGATGTTCCACGCCAACGCCTGGGGCCTGCCCTACGCCGCCGTCATGGCCGGCGCGTCGCTCCTCATGCCGGACCGCTTCCTGCAGGCCGAGCCGCTGGTCAAGGCCATCGAGTCGGAGCGCCCGACGGTCTCCGGCGCCGTCCCGTCGATCTGGAACGACGTGCTGCGGTACGCCCGAGAGCACGCCTCGGATCTCACGTCGCTGCGGCTCGTGCCCTGCGGCGGTTCCGCGGTGCCCGAGTCGCTGATGCGCGGCTTCGACGAGCTCGGCGTCCGCATCCTGCACGCCTGGGGCATGACCGAGACCTCGCCGCTGGCCTCGGTGGCGCATCCACCGGTGCGGGCCGCGGGCGAGGAGGCGTGGTACTACCGCATGACCCAGGGCCGCTACATGTGCGGCCTCGAGGTGCGCATCGTCGGCGACGGCGACGTCGTTCTCCCGTCGGACGGCGAGGCCGTGGGCGAGATCGAGATCCGCGGCGCCTGGATCACCGGGTCGTACTACAAGGACGAGGACCCGGCGCGTTTCCACGACGGCTGGCTGCGGACCGGAGACGTGGGGACGATCTCACCCGACGGCTTCCTGGTGCTGACCGACCGGGCCAAGGACGTCATCAAGTCGGGCGGCGAGTGGATCTCCTCCGTCGAGCTGGAGAACCACCTCATGTCCCACCCCGACGTGCTGGAGGCCGCCGTCATCGGCGTTCCGGACGATCGGTGGCAGGAACGTCCGCTGGCCACGGTGGTGCTGCGCTCGGACGCCACCACGACGGCCGCCGAGCTGCGCGAGTTCCTGTCGTCCCGGGTGGCCAAATGGCAGGTCCCGGAGCGGTGGACGTTCATCACCGAGGTGCCCAAGACCTCCGTGGGCAAGTTCTCGAAACGAACGCTGCGCGACATGTACGCGGCGGGCGACCTCGAGGTCCAGAAGCTGTCTTGACGCGATTGCGGTCTGCGCCGCCGAAGTTCGCGCGGAACGTCTGGCGGCGGCCGCGGCGGCGCAGACCCTTCCCCCCAAATTGGAGAGGCGGCCAGGCTTGGCAGGCTCTGGCATTCGGGGAGCCCGTGTTGTCGAGGAACGCCTGACCGCCTCTTGCCCCCTCCCTGAGCCTCCACGTCCCGGGGGCATGGCCGCGGAGAGAGAAGCCAGCGTAAGCCCGGTTTCGCGGCGCCTGGAACCGCCTCCCACCCCCCGCCAGCAGGGTGTGGCCCACTGGGGAGTAAACCCGCAGAAGATTCACAAAGTTATCCGTTGGTCCGAAAGCTTTCGCCGCACCCGGCACCAGGCACTGCGCGTTGCTGGCGTGTACATCGACCGGTAACCTAAGTCCGGCCTGTTGGCTCAGGAGGCTTCGCCTAGTCAGGTCTATGGCGCCGCACTGCTAATGCGGTTTGGGTTTACCGCCCATCCGGGGTTCAAATCCCCGAGCCTCCGCCCATCTGACCAGGGACTTCCCCGTGACACCCACCGTCGCGGGGAACCCCTGCTCATGGGCCCCGGTTGCAGTTCGGGTTGCAGTTCCCTCGTTGATCTTCCGCCCCGGAGGCCGATCCCATGCGGGAGTTCCGTGAGTCTCTCGCCGATCACGGTGTGTGATCCGAATTGGCGGTTCATCATGGGTGGTATGACGGCTTCGAGATGGGTTCGGCGGGTGGGGGTGCTGGCCGGTGGTCTGCTGCTGGCTGGAGTTGGGGTGGTATTCGGCTTTGTCGGCCTGGACAAGGCCGACAAGATATCCAGTAGTGCCGGGTTCTTCGTCGGGGTGGCCGGGCTGGTGGTTTCGGTGTACGGCGTGATCCTCGCCCGCAGAGCTGTGCCCCTTCCGCAGCAGCCTGCACCTGCTGCGCCGTCCGGGCCGTCCGCTCCGGGACAAGCAACCGCCTCGGGAGAGCGATCAGTCGTGATCGGTGGCGACAACTCGGCGCCGATCGTGACGGGGGATAGCAACGAGGTGCGATGACGACCACTTCATCGGCTGATTCGTCGAACGCAGGCGGGAGGCACCGGCCCGGGGACCGATCGGTCGCAGTCGGTGGCGATAGCGCTGCGCCGATCGTGACGGGGGACAACAACCAGATCACCACGGTCCAGGCGCCGCGCTCGGTGGCGTTTCCGACTCCGGAGGAGGTCCAGCCGTCTGGCCGGGTGATGGAGATCCCGCGGGACCCTACTCGGGTGTTTGTAGGCCGTGACGACCAGTTCCGCTGGCTTGATCGGTTTATGGGGGAGCTGGATGCGGGCGGCGATGTGGTGATCTCGCAGGCGGTGCACGGGCTGGGCGGGGTGGGCAAGTCGGAGCTGGCTTTGCAGTATGCCTATCGGCAGCGGGTGCGCTACCCGGTGGTGTGGTGGGTCTTCGCCGACGGTCCGCAGTCGATAGAGGCAGGTCTGGCGGGTTTAACACGCAAGCTCGTGCCTGAGGCCGCGCGAGAGGCCACGGCCCAGGAGGCCGCTCGGTGGGCGGTGGACTGGCTGAACGCCCACCCAGGTTGGCTGCTCATCTTCGATAATGTGACCGATCCTGCGCACGTCGAGCCCTGGCTGGCGAGGCTGACCGGTGGGCACATGCTGATCACCAGCCGGCGTGACGTCCGCTGGCCCGGCACTACCGCCACGCTGCGGCTGGATCTCCTCGAGCCGGATGCGGCCGTGGCGCTGTTGACCCAGGTGAGTGGTCACACCGACCCTGCCGAACGTGGTCTGGCCGCGCGGATCGCCGAGGAGCTCGGTTACCTGCCGCTGGCCCTGGACCAGGCCGGAGCCTACATCCAGCAGACCCGCACCCCCCTGGACCGCTATCTGCGGTTGTTGCGGGACCAGCCCGCCCAGGTCTACGACGCCGCCGCGGACGGGGACAAGTCGCAAACGACTATTGCCCGACAGTGGGACATCACCCTGCAGGCACTCGCCGACACCGCACCGGACAGTATCGCGTTGATCCAGATGCTGGCGTGTTTCCACCCCGACGACATCCCGCGCGCGCTGGCCTACCCGGCACAGAAGCCCAACCCGGTGGCGATCGACCGAGCGCTGGGCGTGCTGGCGTCCCACAACATGATCACCCTGACCGATGAACTGATCAGCATCCACCGACTCACCCAAGCCGTCATCCTCCACAACACCCCCGGCACCCAGCCGCGTAACACCGCCCTGGGCAGCCTTCTGAATACGCTGCCGCCCGATCCGCAACACAACATCGACGGCTGGCCGCTATGGCAGAGCCTTCTGCCGCACATCGACCGGATTTTCTGCCACTACCCTGCCGACCAGCAGTCCGCCGACCTGGGAACCCTGCTCAACCAAACAGCGCTCTTCCTCCAGGTCCAAGGTCAAACCCGACGCGCACAACAGTTCCTCACCAAAGCCGTCGATATCGCGGAGGCCTTCTACGGCCCCGACCACCCCGACGTCGCCATCAGGCTGGGGAACCTGGCCGCCACCTATCGCGCTCTGGGGCAGCCCGCGGAGGCGAAACCGTTGGAGGATCGGGCGCTGGCCATCACCGAGGCGGTCTACGGCCCCGACCACCCCACCGTCGCGATCTGGCTGGGGAACCTGGCCGCCACCTATCGCGCTCTGGGGCAGCCCGCGGAGGCGAAACCGCGGTTCGAGCGGGCGCTGGCCATCACCGAGGCGGTCTACGGCCCCGACCACCCCGACGTCGCGATCTGGCTGGGGAACCTGGCCGCCACCTATCGCGATCTGGGGCAGCCCGCGGAGGCCATTTCGGCGATTACTCAGGCTGAACAGTGCGCCGTCAGAACTCTAGGAGTCGAGCATCCCACGACTCGATCTCTTCACCAGTTTGCCGAGTTTCTTAACGATCTCGACGGAGTTTCGGACCGACCAGAGCGAGATTGAATATGAGCTCAGTGGTTCAGCCTTGATATAGCTCGCCACCAGTCCGCTCCGCGAGATGTGCAGCTTGGCCGGTTCGCCGAATTTCATCGGGCCGACCGTCTCCGGGCGAGTGTTCTTCAGCCCCAGAGGGCCGATCCTATGCGCTTGCTGGCGTCCTCGACCTGGGGCGAGGCCACGTGGGAGTACTTCTCCGTGGTCGTGACCCTGGAGTGGCCGAGTATCTCCTGTACGACGCGGATATGTACGCCTTGCTCGACGAGTAGCGAGCCGGCCGTGTGGCGTGCGTCGTGGAGCCTCCCATCGCGTACTCCGGCGGCCTTGAGGAGGGCTTTCCATGCCTTCCAGTCCTCGGTACGGGTGTACGGCCTGCCGTTTGGTTGGCAGAACACGAGGTCGTTGTCCTCCCAGTGCTTAGCGCGGAGCCGTTCGGCGTACTGCGCTCTCCGATGGGTTTCGAGCATGGGTAGCAGTTCGGGCGGACATCGGAGGGTCAGCTCGCTCTTGCCCTTCCGGCGTCGGAACACCCACTCTCCGCCCCTGCGTCGCGGGCAAAGATGGGCGTGCCCGGCGCAGTCCTTCGGGCAGGGTCGTTTGACGCAGATGTGTCCGCGTGCTGCGCAGCCCGGTTCGCAGCTGGGTTTGTGACGGTGGCTTCGGCAATTATTAGGGCAGGTCGTCCGATGGTGCTTAGCGCCGCACGTGTGGGGATCGTCGCAGCCGTGCCGCCATTCGGCGCGCTGGATCTGGAACCACGCTTTGATGGTGCCGGTCGTGAGATCGACATATGACCAGCGCAGCCCCAGCGCCTCGCCTTGGCGGATACCCAAGGCCAGCGCGACCGACCAGCGCGCACCGTTGCGCGGCAGCTTGGCCGCCGCGTCGAGGATTCGGCGCGCCTCCTCTCGATTGAACGGCTCCATCTCCGTGTCGGCAGGAGTTGGCGCGTCGATCAGTGTCGCCACGTTGCGGGCCACCTTGTCACGGCGGACGGCAACCTTGAGGGAGCGAGACAGGATGCGATGGATTTTGAGGACGGTGCTGGATGAGAGGCCAGCCTCGCACATCTTCTGGTACGCGGCGTCAAGGTGTTCGGGGAGCAGGCGGTCAAGGCGGTGCCTGCCGAGGAGAGGGATGACCCATAGCCGAGTCTTGCTGCGGTAGTCGTCGAGCGTACGGGGCGCCATCTTGCCCGAGGAGACGAGGCGCTCGCAGACGGTGTCGAGGTACGTCGTCATCCACTCGGCGACGGTCGGGGCGCGGCCGGCCTTGCTGACGCGGCCCGCGTCGCGTTCGGCTTCGAGCTTGCGAACCTTGCTGGTGATCTCGGCTTCGGTCTTGGCCTTTCGGTGTCGCCGGTCGGAAGACCCGTCGTCTTTGATCCCCATGGTGACCCAGCCGTGCCAGAGGCCGTCCGCATCGCTGAAGTAGATCGAGCTGCGAAGGTTGGGCTTACGCCCGCCTTCGTTTGTGGTGGGCATGAAGCTCTTTGCTCCTTACTCCTGCTCTCGTCTGAGGCGGTCGATGTAGGTGTGGAGGGCGTCGGCGGGGATCTTGCGGCTGCGGCCGATGTGGATGGATTCGATTTGGCCGGTGTCGAGGAGTTCGTAGAGCTTGGTGCGGCTGATGCGGAGTGCATGGGCGGCCTCGGGGATGGTGTAGAGGAGCGGGGTTGGGCGTGTTTGCGTGGTGATCCCTCCTTCGGGGTGGGTTGTTCGGGGGTTTGTCCGCGCGGACGTCCGCGGCCGTTGTGTGGTTACGCGCGCAGGCGCGCGTGGCGGACGTCCGCACGGACGGGCCTATGCGCAGTGGTCGGTGTCGTTGGTGGTGGCTCGCCAGCGGCCTCGGGTGACTTGGGTGACGGTGCCGTCTGCGGCGTGTTGTTGGAGTCGTTGGTAGATCCATGTGCGGCGCATTCCGGTGATCTTGATGAGGAGGGAGACGGGGAGTCCTTCGGGCGACGCTTGGCGGAGCGCGGTCAATAGGGCTTGTTCGGGGTCGGTGATCGGTGCGGGGTCGGGTTGGTTGTCGGCGGGGGTGATGGCGTCTGCGGATACGGGGTCGAGGGGCGGTCGGCGGGGAGCGTGTCGGCGGGTGATGGCGCGTATGCGTTCGTCGGTGAGGTGGTAGGCGCGGGCGCGTTTGGGTGTGGTGTGGCCGGGGGCGGAGATGAGGAATTTGCCGGGTGCGTCGAGGGTGTGGGGGTGCCAGCCTGCGGCGTGGGCGCCTTGGCCGAGGATGAGGTCGGTGTCGCGGCGCTCCCGGACGCGTAGGCAGATGCGGATGTCCATTTGGGAGCGGACGGCGCCTTTGCCCATGGCGTCTTGGGTGGGGCGTTGGGTCGCGGCGAGGAGGGTGACGGCAACGGCGCGGCCTCGTCGGGCGATGGAGTCGGCGGAGGTTGCGGCGTCGGGTGCTTCGTCGGCGAGTTCGGCGTATTCGTCGATCACGATGACGAGCGCAGGCGCGGCGGGTTCGGGTGCCCAGAGTCGTGCGCCGTTGCGGGTGAGGGCGTCGGCGCGGGCGTTGAGGATCTTCACTGCGTCGGCGAGGAGGGCTGCGGCGTCGGTCGGGGTGGTGGCGATCGTGTCGAGGCAGGATGCCCAGGGCTGGAGTTCCATGCCGCCTTTGAGGTCGATGCCCCAGATGACGACGTCGGGGCAGGCGGTCAGTGCGGCGAGGATGTCATTGAGGAGTCCGCTTTTGCCGGAGCCGGCGATGCCGCCGATGAGGGCGTGACGGTGCGCGAGGGCGACGCGTACGGGGGTGGCGTCTTCGAACACGCCGAGTTCGACGGGGTCGGTGATAGTGGTGGCGGTGGGGCCGGGCCAGGGGATCGGTTTGGCGTGCGGGTCGACGTCGAGGACGTGGAGGGTGCAGTGGTCGGCGCGGCTGGGATCGGGTTCGACGCGGACGGCTCCGGGGCGGGTGCCCAGACCGGACTCGATGGCGGGGATCTTGTTGATCACCTCGGTGACGGTCTGCCCGCGCTTGAGGGCCAGGCGGGCGCGCCAGCCCCAGATCCCGACCACGGCGGACAGCAGACGCGACCCGGGGAGCCCGACTGTGTCGGCGATGTCGGGCCACGCGCGTACGGTGCGTTCCACGCGGACGCGGGCGCGGCGACGTCGGTGGAACCACCACGGAATGGCACCGGTGAGTGTGGCGATGAGGAGGGCGCTGCGCAGGGGTCCGGCGAGCCCGTGCACCGTGGCGGCGGTGAGCCATCCGCCCCCGGTAGTGAGGACCGCGGCTGCGTAGAGGCGTTCGGTGCGGCGGTCCAGCCATCGGTGGCCGCGCGCGAGGACGAGCGCCGCGCCGGCGACGGTAACGAGGAGGACGATGGGCCACCACAGGGGGCGGGTGGCGTGGAGCCATAGCCCGGTGAGGGCGAGTACGGCAGCGGTGACGAAGGGCGCGAGTTCGGAGCGGTACCGCCACACGGCGCGGGCGACGAGGGTTGCGGCGACGTCGGGGAGTTGGTCGCCGCTGTTGATGACCACCATGGGTTGGAGGCCGTAGCGGCGCATTCTGCGGGCGTGGCGTCGCATGTGGTGGGGCCTCATGAGCGGCCCCGAATGGTGTAGCCCTGGGCGTGGAGTTCGTCGCGTAGGTAGGCCAGCGGGTCGTTTTCGCCGTCGTGGTGGGCGGCGATGGTGGCGCGGATGGCGGCTACGAGATTCGCGCGGTTCAGGCGGGCGCCGGATAGTTCGGCGCGTAGGTGGGTGATTTCGGTGACGAGGGCGGGGGTGTCGGCGAGGGCGGTTTCGACGTAGGTCCAGATATCGGCAAGCGTCGGGGCTGCGGCGCCAAATCCGGTGACGATGTCGCGGGCGATGTCGTTTCTGGTGGTGACCTCCTGGAGGTCGATTTCGTTGTGGTGCGAGGTGTTTGTCACTGAGGCATCCCTCCTTGGGCTCGGTGGATTTCGTTGTTCAGTTGGTGGTGGTGAAGGCGTGGACGATGGCGGCTACGAGTCGGCGGACTTTGGGCGCGGCGGATGTGGCGGCAAGGAAGAATCCGAACAGCAGGCAGACGACGGCGTGCCAGGCGCGCAGGCCCATGTAACGCCAGGCCAGCCACATCACTGCGGCGAGGAGCGCGACCAGGGGAACCGAGATGGTCAAGCGGGGTCAGCTCCTTTCCGTGCCGGGTTGAGTGGTCCGAACCGGGGATCGGCGATGTCCCGTGGCTTGCTCGTCTCCAGGGGACTTGGGGGTTTCGTGGCCGTTGGCTTCGTCGGCGAGCTGGCGCCGTAGTTCGGTCGCGCGGGCGCCGCTGATACGCAGCGTCTTACGGAGCGCGTCGCGGGTGATCGGGCGGCCGTGCGCGGCCTGGTGCCGTTCGTTCGCTTCGCGGGCCGCGGTCATGAGTTCGTCCTCGGTCCGGTACCGCGGGCGTTTGGGCGTGCGGCCCGCGGGCGGCCGGGCGGGGCCGGGTTGAGAACGGTGGCCTGGGTGTGGGCGGGTACGGTGCTTGGTCCCGTCCTGGGTCCGGTCCGGGGTCGGGCTTGCTTGTGGCGGGTCGGGGTCGGTGCGGCTTTGGAGGGCGTGTAGGTGTGCGGTGAGTCCGAGTACGGCTGCGGGTACGGCGC